>DASSJY010000022.1:0-15417 GCA_035690945.1 Gammaproteobacteria bacterium | reverse complement strand
CGAAATGGTCATGCCGGGCGACAACATCAAGATGACCGTGTCGCTGATCGCCCCGATCGCGATGGAAGAAGGCCTGCGCTTCGCCATCCGCGAAGGCGGCCGCACCGTCGGCGCCGGCGTCGTATCGAAGGTGATCGAGTAAATTATGGCTAACCAAAACATTCGCATCCGGCTGAAAGCCTTCGACTATCGCCTGATCGACAAGTCGGCGAAGGAAATTGTCGATACGGCGAAACGTACCGGTGCCCAGGTCAGGGGTCCGGTGCCGCTGCCGGTCAAGTGTGAACGCTACACGGTGCTGACTTCGCCGCATGTCAACAAGGATGCGCGCGACCAGTACGAAATCCGTACGCACAAGCGCCTGATGGATATTGTCGATCCGACCGACAAGACTGTCGACGCGCTGATGAAGCTCGATCTGGCCGCCGGCGTCGACGTTCAGATCAAGCTGCAATAAATCCCGGAAAATCTGCTGAATAAGTCGCTAAGGGCTTGTTTGGCGGAAAGCGGGTGGTTATAATTTTCGGCTCGCTGTGGCCCGTTGCGGGAAACCTCGCACGGGCCACAGACTTTATACGATTTACACGCGGCATGTACCGCGTCCGCCGCCGGTCAATCGAAATCGGCGTGTGTGTTTATTAAATCGCTTGCGGCTTGCCCGCGACGAGGACTAGAAGATGACTATTGGCGTAATCGGCCGCAAGCGCGGCATGACGCGCGTTTTCACCGAGGACGGCGCGTCGATCCCGGTGACGGTGATCGAGGTCGAACCGAACCGGATCAGCCAGATCAAATCCACCGATGCCGACGGCTATCGCGCCGTGCAGGTCACGACCGGCACGCGCCGCGCAAATCGTGTTAACCGCGCTGCAGCGGGCCATTTCAAGCGCGCCGACGTCGGCGCCGGCCGCGGTCTGTGGGAATTCCGCCTGAACGACAGCGAAGGCGACGACCTGACGGTCGGCGGCGAGATCAAGAGCGACGTGTTTGCCGCGGGCCAGAAGGTCGACGTCACCGGCGTAACCATCGGCAAGGGCTTCGCGGGCGGCGTCAAGCGGCATCATTTCCACATGCAGGACGCCACCCACGGCAACTCGCTGTCACACCGCGCGCCGGGTTCTATCGGTCAGAACCAGACCCCGGGTCGCGTGTTCAAGGGCAAGAAGATGGCCGGCCACCTGGGCGCCAAACGCCGCACCGCGCAGAATCTCGAAGTCGTGCGCGTCGATGTCGATCGCAACCTGCTGCTGATCCGCGGCGCGGTGCCGGGCTCGGCCGGCGGCGATGTGATGGTCCGCCCATCTGCCAAGGCAAAAGCGGCGAGCTGAGGAGACGTCCATGGAACTGCAACTGCATAACGCTTCTTCCTCGCTGACCGTTTCGGATGCTGCGTTCGGCCGCGAATTCAATGAGCCGCTGGTCCACCAGGTCGTGACCGCATGGCTTGCCGGCGGCCGTGCCGGTACCAAGGCGCAGAAGACCCGCACCGAAGTGCGCGGCGGCGGCAAGAAACCGTGGCGCCAGAAAGGTACCGGTCGGGCCCGTGCCGGCACCATTCGCAGCCCGCTGTGGCGGGGCGGCGGCAAGGTATTCGCCGCGAAGCCGCGCGACTTCAGTCAGAAGGTCAACCGCAAGATGTACCGCGGCGCGCTGGCGGCGATCATGTCCGAACTGGTGCGCCAGGAGCGTCTGGTGGTGCTGGAGGATTTCGGCGTCGACGCGCCGAAGACCAAGCAGCTTGCCGGCAAGCTCAAGGAACTCAATCTCGACAACGTGCTGATCGTCACCGCGGGCGTCGACGAAAAACTGTATCTTGCCGCGCGCAACCTGGCCCAGGTCGACGTGCGCGACGTGAACCTGGTCGATCCGGTCAGCCTGATCGGCTACGAGAAAGTGCTGATCACCGTGCCGGCACTGCGGCGTCTGGAGGAATGGCTCGCATGAACCAGGAAAAACTCATGGACGTGCTGATTGCCCCGCACGTGTCTGAAAAGGCCACGCTGGTCGGCGAAGCGCACAACCAGAACGTATTCAAGGTCCGCCGCGACGCGACCAAGATCGACATTTCGCGCGCCGTCGAATTGATGTTCGACGTCAAGGTGCAGTCGGTGTCTACAGTCAGCGTGCATGGCAAGCAGAAGCGCTTCGGCGGTCGTCGCGGTCGCCAGGGCGACTGGAAAAAGGCCTACGTGACGCTCGCGCCGGGCAGCGAAATCCACTTGGCGGGCGAGTAAGGAACCGATATGGCACTGAAAAAGTCCAAACCGACTTCCGCGGGCCGCCGCTTCCATGTGGCGGTAAAGACGCCGGACCTGCACAAGGGTGAGCCGGTTGCTTCGCTGATCGCGAAAAAGACGCGCACCGGCGGCCGCAACAATCAGGGCCGCCTGACGCAGCGCCACCAGGGCGGCGGGCACAAGCAGCGCTACCGGCTGGTCGATTTCAAGCGCGACAAGGACGGCGTGCCGGCACGCGTCGAGCGCATCGAGTACGACCCGAACCGCAGCGCGCACCTGGCCCTGCTGGTGTATGCCGACGGTGAGCGCCGTTACGTGATCGCTCCGAAGGATCTGACCGCGGGTGACAACGTGATTTCCGGCGCGCACGCACCGATCAAGCCTGGCAACGCGCTGCCGCTGCGCAACATCCCGGTCGGCTCTACGGTGCACTGCATCGAACTCAAGCCCGGCAAGGGCGCGCAAATGGCGCGCAGTGCGGGCGCCATGGCGCAAATCGTTGCCCGCGAGGGCGCCTACGCGACGCTGCGGATGCGCTCCGGCGAAATGCGCCGGGTATTGTCGGAATGCCGCGCGACGGTGGGTGAGGTCGGCAATTCCGAACACAGCCTGCGCTCGCTCGGCAAGGCCGGCGCCAGCCGCTGGCGCGGTGTGCGCCCGACAGTGCGCGGCGTGGTCATGAACCCGGTCGATCATCCGCACGGTGGTGGCGAAGGCCGCACCTCGGGCGGTCGTCATCCGGTGTCGCCGTGGGGCGTGCCGACCAAGGGCTTCAAGACGCGCAGCAACAAGCGCACCGACAACATGATTGTCCGCCGCCGCAAGGCCAAAAAGGCGAAGTAGTAGAGGTTACTTAACGTGCCACGTTCGATCAAAAAAGGACCGTTCGTCGATCCGCATCTGGCCAAAAAGGTCGAGGCGGCGGTGGCGGCCAACAGCCGACGGCCGGTCAAGACCTGGTCGCGCCGTTCCATGATCACGCCGGAAATGGTCGGCCTGACTCTGGCAATCCACAACGGCCGCCAGCACGTGCCGGTGCTGGTCAGCGAAAACATGGTCGGGCACAAGCTCGGCGAATTCGCCGTGACGCGCACGTTCAAAGGCCATTCCGGCGACCGGAAGACGAAGTAAGGAGCGGGTCATGCAAGTGGCGGCAAAACATCGGTTCGCGCGCATTTCGGCGCAGAAGGCCCGCCTGGTCGCGGACCAGGTGCGCGGCAAGCCCGTCGAGCAGGCGCTGCAGACGCTGACGTTCAGCCCCAAGGCGGCGGCAGTGCTGGTGCGCAAGGTGCTGGAGTCAGCGATCGCCAACGCCGAGCACAACGAGGGCGCGGACATCGACGAACTCAAGGTCGCGGGCATCCAGGTCGACGAAGGACCAACGATGAAGCGGTTTCGCGCCCGCGCCAAGGGGCGCGGCAACCAGATTCTGAAACGCACCAGTCACATTACCGTGACGGTGGCGGACTAGCGGAGTAGGACCGTATGGGTCATAAAGTTCATCCGATCGGGTTTCGCCTCGGCGTGTCGGCCGACTGGAATTCGAAGTGGTATGCGGACAGCAAGAGCTACGGCAAGACGCTGCTGACCGACATCAAGATTCGCGATTTCCTGAAGCAGCGCCTGAAGCAGGCGTCGGTGAGCCGGATTCAGATCGAGCGCCCGGCGAAGGCCGCGCTGATCACGATCCATACTGCCCGCCCCGGCATGGTGATCGGCAAGAAGGGCGAGGACATCGAGGCGCTGCGCAAAGAATTGACCGGCATGCTGGACGTGCCCGTGCATGTCAACATCGAGGAGATTCGCAAGCCGGAGCTGGACGCGCAACTGGTTGCCGAAAGCGTGGCGCAGCAGCTTGAGCGCCGCATCATGTTCCGTCGGGCGATGCGCCGTGCGGTCACCAACACGATGCGCCTCGGCGCGCTCGGCATCAAGGTGCGGGTATCCGGCCGGCTGAACGGCGCCGAAATCGCCCGTAGCGAGTGGTACCGCGAGGGCCGCGTCCCGTTGCACACATTGCGCGCGGACATCGACTACGGGTTTACCGAGGCCCGCACCACCTACGGCGTCATCGGCGTCAAGGTGTGGATTTTCAAGGGCGAAATTCTGGATACCGCGAACCTTGGCGAAAGCGGCGCGGCTGAGAAGACGGCGAAGGTATAAACCATGTTGCAACCGAAACGGACGCGCTTCCGCAAGCAGCAGAAAGGCAAGAACCGCGGCTTGGCCCAGGTCGGCAATAGCGTCGATTTCGGCGAGTTCGGTCTGAAGGCAACCATGCGTGGGCGTATTACCGCGCGCCAGATCGAGGCGGCGCGGCGTGCGATGACCCGTCACGTCAAGCGCGGCGGCAAGATCTGGATCCGGATTTTTCCCGACGTGCCGGTGACCAAAAAGCCGCTGGAAGTGCGCATGGGCAACGGCAAGGGCAATGTCGAGTACTGGGTCGCGAAGATTCAGCCGGGCCGCATGCTGTATGAAATGGAAGGCGTGAGCGAGGAGGTCGCCCGGGAGGCGTTCCGGCTCGCGGCGGCGAAATTGCCGGTGACCACGGCGTTTGTCAGCCGGACGGTGATGTGATGAGAGCGAACGAATTGCGCGCGAAGAGCGCGAAGGAACTGGGCGAGGAATTGCTGGCGCTGAAGCGCGAGCTGTTCAATCTGCGCATGCAGGCGGGCACCGGCCAATTGGCGCGCACCGACCAGCTCAGCAAGGTCAAGCGCGACATCGCGCGGGTCAAGACGGTGCTTAACGAGCAGAGAACCGAAGCATGAGCGAGACGAACGAAAAGCCGATCCGGACGATGACCGGCAAGGTCGCCAGCAACAAGATGGACAAGACCATCACGGTCGTCGTCGAGCGGCTGGTCAAGCACCCGCTGTACGGCAAGTACATCCGTCGCCGGACCAAGCTGGTGGCGCACGACGCGGACAACCAGTGCCAGGAAGGCGATATCGTGACCATCACGCCATGCCGGCCGCTGTCGAAGCGCAAGGCGTGGACGCTGGTCGAGATTGTGGAGCGCGCGACGGTCGCCTGACGACCCGCGGATATTCAACGCAGTAACGGGATCGATTCATGATTCAGATGCAGACAGTGCTGGATGCCGCCGACAACAGCGGCGCGCGCCATATCCGCTGTATCAAGGTGCTCGGCGGGTCGAAGCGCCGCTACGCGGGCATTGGCGACGTGATCAAGGTCAGTGTCAACGATGCTATTCCGCGCGGTCGCGTCAAAAAGGGCGAGGTTTACAACGCGGTGGTCGTGCGTACGAGGAAAGGTGTGCGCCGCCCCGACGGCTCGCTGATCCGCTTCGACGGCAACGCCGCCGTACTGCTGAACAACAAGCTCGAGCCGATCGGTACCCGTATTTTTGGGCCCGTAACGCGTGAGCTGCGCACCGAGCGCTTTATGCGAATCATTTCGCTGGCGCCGGAAGTGCTGTAACGGAGACTTTACGATGCTCAGGATCAAGAAAGGCGACGAAGTTATCGTCATCGCCGGCAAGGACAAGGGCCGTCGCGGCCCGGTGCTCAAGGTGGACGGCGAGCGCGTGGTGATCGAAGGCGTCAACGTCGCCAAGAAGCACGTGCGGCCGAACCCGAACGCTGGGGTGACCGGCGGCATCGTCGATCGCGAAATGTCGATCCACGTCTCCAACGTGATGATCTACAACCCGATGGCGAAGAAAGGCGATCGAGTCGGTTTCCGCCTGCTTGAGGATGGCCGCAAGGTCCGTTATTTCAAGTCCGACAACGAAGTCGTGGACGTCTAAGATGGCAAGATTGCAGCAACATTATCAGGACAACGTGACGAAGCAGCTGGCCGGCGAGTTCGGTTACAAAAACGTCATGGAAATTCCACGCATCACCAAGATCACGTTGAACATGGGTCTCGGCGAGGCGGTCGGCGACAAGAAAATCGTCGACAACGCGGTTGGCGACATGGCGCGGATCTGCGGCCAGAAGCCGATCGTGACGCACGCCCGCAAGTCGGTCGCCGGCTTCAAGATTCGCGAAGGCTGGCCGATCGGCTGCAAGGTGACCTTACGCCGCCAGCGGATGTACGAGTTCCTGGACCGGCTGATCAACATCGCGCTGCCGCGCGTGCGTGACTTTCGCGGCCTGAACGCCCGGGCTTTCGACGGCCGCGGCAATTACACGCTGGGCGTGCGCGAGCAGATCATTTTTCCGGAAATCGAGTACGACAAGATCGACGCCGTGCGTGGCATGGACATCACCATCACCACCACGGCGAAGACCGACGAGGAAGGCCGCGCGCTGCTCAAGGCGTTCAGCTTCCCGTTCAGAACCTGAGGACGAGACATGGCGAAGACATCCATGATCAACCGCGAGCTCAAGCGCCAGAAGACGGTGGCGAAATACGCCGCTCGGCGCGCGGAGTTGAAGCGGATCATCAAGAGCCCCGATACGCCGATGGAAGAGCGGCATGAGGCGGTTGCGCGCCTGGCCAAGCTGCCGCGCGACGGCAGCCCGGTGCGCCTGAACGAACGCTGCCAGTTGACCGGCCGCGTGCGTGGTGTGTATCGCAAATTCGGCCTGGCGCGCAACAAGCTGCGCGAGGCGGCGCTGCGCGGCGACGTGCCGGGCCTGCGCAAGGCGAGCTGGTAGGAACGTTATATGAGCATGAATGATCCCATCGCCGATATGTTGACGCGCATCCGCAACGGCCAGACCGCGCGGAAGGCCGAAGTGTCGATGCCGGCGTCGAAGGCGAAAGCCGAGATTGCGCGAGTGCTGAAGGAAGAAGGCTACATCGCCGACTACGCACGCAGCGAAGTCGACGGCAAGCCGACGCTGACGGTGACGCTCAAGTATTACGACGGCAAGCCGGTGATCAGTAATTTGCAGCGGGTCAGCAAGTCCGGCCTGCGGATTTATCGCGGCAAGGATGCGCTGCCGAAAGTGCTCGGCGGCCTCGGCGTGGCGATCATTTCCACCTCGAGCGGCGTCATGACGGACCGCGCCGCGCGCGCTGCCGGTCACGGCGGCGAAGTGCTGTGCGTGGTGTCATAGGAACATCATTATGTCGAGAGTAGCAAAACGACCCGTCGTGCTGCCGAAAGGGGTCGAGGTCAAACAGAATGGCCAGCAGCTGAACGTCAAGGGCCCCAAGGGCGCCTTCGACTTCACCGTGCACCCCGCGATCAAGGTGGCGGCGGGCGAAAACGGCGCGCTGCAGGTCAGTGACGCGAGCCCGGCCGGCGACCAGGTGGCGATGGCCGGTACCACGCGCGCGCTGTTGGCGAACATTGTCAAGGGCGTCACTGAAGGTTTTGAGCGCAAGCTTGAACTTGTCGGTGTCGGCTACCGAGCGCAGGCGCAGGGCAAGAACCTGAACCTGACGCTGGGCTTTTCGCACCCGGTCGTTTACCCGGTCCCGGAAGGCATCACGATCGAAACGCCGAGCCAGACGGAAGTCGTCGTTCGGGGCGTGGACAAGCAGCAGGTCGGCCAGGTCGCGGCCGAGATTCGCGCTTTTCGGCCGCCCGAGCCGTACAAGGGCAAGGGCGTGCGTTATGCCGATGAGCGCGTGGTGCGCAAAGAGGCGAAGAAGAAGTAGTTATGGCAACGAACATCGACAAAAAGACATCCCGGTTGCGCCGTGCGCAGCGCGCCCGTGCTCGTATCCGGCAGCTCGAGGCGGCGCGTCTGACGGTCCATCGCACGCCGATGCACATTTACGCCCAGGTGATTGCGCCGGAGGGCGATCGCGTCATGGCGGCGGCTTCGACGCTGGAGGCGGATATCCGCTCGAGCCTGAAGGGCACCGGCAATGTCGCCGCCGCGCAGGCGGTGGGCAAGGCGATTGCCGACAAGGCGAAAGCCGCCGGCATCGAGCGCGTCGCGTTCGATCGTTCCGGCTTCCGCTATCACGGTCGCATCAAGGCGCTGGCGGACGCGGCGCGCGAAAACGGTCTTCAATTTTAAGGTAGAGACGTATGGCGAGATCCGACAATTCCCGGGCGACCGACGATCTGAACGAAAAGCTCGTCACCGTCAATCGCGTGGCCAAGGTCGTCAAGGGCGGCCGGCAGTTCGGCTTTACCGCGCTGACGGTGGTAGGCGATGGCGACGGCCGTGTCGGCTTCGGCTACGGCAAGGCGCGCGAAGTGCCCGCCGCGATTCAGAAGGGCATGGAAGCCGCGCGCAAGAACATGCAGAAGGTGCACCTGCTCGATGGCACGTTGCACTACGCCCGCAAGGCGCGCCACGGCGCGACTCGTGTGTACCTGCAGCCCGCGTCGGAAGGTACCGGCGTCATCGCCGGCGGTGCGATGCGCGCGGTGCTCGAAGTCGCCGGTGTGCATAACGTGCTCGCCAAGAGCTACGGCTCGCGCAACCCGATCAACATTGTGCGCGCGACGATGCGCGCGCTGACCGATGGCCAGTCGCCGGAGTCGATCGCGGCCAAGCGCGGCAAGTCGGTCGAAGAATTGAGGGCCTGATCATGGCGAAGGCCAAAGCCAAACAACTGAAACTGACGCTGGTTAAAAGCTTCCACGGCCGGCTCGAAAAGCACCGCGCCTGCGTGCGCGGCCTGGGCCTGAGGCGGATGCATCACAGCGTTGTCGTCAACGATACCCCGGAGCATCGTGGCATGATCGCGAAGATCGACTACATGCTGAAGGTGGAGGAAGTTTGATGAAACTGAACGAACTGTCGCCGGCCGCCGGTTCCAAAACCGACGCGAAGCGCATCGGCCGCGGCCTCGGCTCCGGCTGGGGCAAGACCTCCGGCAAGGGCCACAAGGGCCAGAAGGCGCGCGCGGGCGGCTACCACAAGGTCGGTTTCGAAGGCGGCCAGATGCCGATTCAGCGGCGTCTGCCAAAGTTCGGCTTCCGCTCGCGCGTGAGCGCGCGGGTTGCGGAAGTGCGCCTGAACGAACTGCAGGGTATCGAGGCGGAGACGGTCGATCTGGCCGCGCTCAAGGCCGCCGGCGTGGTGCCGGCGCAGACCGAGCGCGCCAAGGTGATCCTGTCGGGCAAGCTCGACAAGGCCGTCAAGCTCGTCGGCGTCGGCGCGACAGCCGGCGCTCGCAAGGCAATTGAAGCCGCTGGCGGCAGCGTCAGCGTGGAGGGCTAGTGGCCAAATCAGCCTCAACCATGGGCTCGCTTGCCGATATCGGCAAGCTGAAAGATCTGCGCCAGCGTCTGCTGTACCTGGCCGGCGCACTGGTCGTTTACCGTCTGGGCACTCACATTCCGGTGCCGGGCGTCGACCCGGCGGCGCTCGCGCGCCTGTTCAATCAGCACTCGGGCACGCTGCTCGACATGTTCAACATGTTCTCGGGCGGTGCGCTGAAGCGGATGAGCATCTTCGCGCTCGGCATCATGCCGTACATTTCCGCGTCGATCATCATCCAGCTGCTGACGGCGGTCATGCCGAGCCTCGAGCAGTTGAAGAAGGAAGGCCAGGCCGGCCAGCGCAAGATCACGGCTTACACCCGCTATTCGACCCTGGCGCTCGGGCTGTTCCAGTCGGCCGGTGCGGCGATTGCGCTGCAGAACCAGGGCATAGCCATCAGTCCGGGTCCCGGGTTCATATTTGTCGCCACCATTGCCCTTACGACCGGCACGATGTTCCTGATGTGGCTCGGCGAGCAGATGACCGAGCGTGCAATCGGCAACGGCATATCGATGCTGATCCTGGTTGGCATTGTCGCCGGCTTGCCTGCCGCGGTCAGCGGCAGCCTTGAGCTGGTGCGCAACGGCACCCTGTCGCCGCTGCTCGCATTGGTGATATTCATCATGGCGATCGGTGTGACCGCGTTCGTGGTTTTCGTCGAGCGCGGCCAGCGACGGATAACCGTCAACTACGCCAAGCGCCAGCAGGGCCGGCGGATGTACGCCGCTCAGAGTTCGCACCTGCCGCTGAAGCTCAACATGTCGGGCGTCATACCGCCGATCTTCGCGATCAGCATTCTGATGTTCCCGTCGACGATCGGCCAATGGGTCGGCACCAACAGCGGGCTCGAGTGGCTGCAGACGTTTTCCGCGGTGTTGTCGCCGGGCCAGCCGGTGTGGGTCGTCGTGTATTCGGCGCTGATTATCTTTTTCTGCTTTTTCTATACCGCCCTGGTGTTCAATTCGCAGGAGACGGCGGACAACCTGAAGAAGTCGGGCGCATTCATTCCCGGTATCCGCCCCGGCAAGCAGACGGCCAACTACATCGACAACGTGCTGTCGAAGCTGACCCTGTGGGGCGCGCTGTACGTGACCGCGGTCTGCCTGCTGCCGAATTTTTTGCAGATTTACGCCAATGTGCCGTTCTATTTCGGCGGCACGTCGCTACTGATCATCGTCGTGGTGGTCATGGACTTCATGGCGCAAATGCAAGCGCTGATGATGTCGCACCAGTATGAAGGCTTGATGAAGAAGGCGAACCTGAAAGGCTACGGCAGCGCCGGTTCGCTTAGATAGGACTAGAGAGATGAAAGTACGTGCATCGGTCAAAAAAATGTGCCGCCATTGCAAGATCATCCGCCGCGGCGGTGTGGTCCGGGTGATCTGCTCGGACTCACGCCACAAGCAGCGCCAAGGTTGAATTGAAGGCGTCAGTTAGTTATATTTGCGTGTTTCGCTTCGGCGGCTGCACGCAATCGTATTGAGGAGTTCGGCCCCATGGCCCGTATCGCTGGGATCAATATACCGGTCAACCAACACGCGGTCATCGCGTTGACGTCGATCTATGGCATCGGCCGCACCCGCGCGCAGCAGATCTGCGAAGCGGCCGGCATCAGCCCGTCGACGCGAGTGCGCGACCTGACCGATGCCGAAGTCGAGGCGCTGCGTACCGAAGTCGGTCGCTTCCCGGTCGAAGGCGACCTGCGCCGCGAGGTGTCGATGAACATCAAGCGCCTGATGGACCTCGGCTGCTACCGCGGCCAGCGCCATCGTCGCGGGCTGCCGCTGCGCGGCCAGCGTACGCGCACCAACGCGCGCACCCGCAAGGGCCGGTTGCGCCCGGTTCGATAACGTCCAGATTGTAGATACAGGAACGTTTCATGGCACAAGCCTCATCCCGGACGCCGCGCAAGCGGGTCAGGAAAACCGTCGTCGACGGTATCGCGCATATTCACGCGTCGTTCAACAACACGATCGTGATGATCACCGACCGGCAGGGCAACGCGCTGTGCTGGGCGACCTCGGGCGGCTCCGGCTTCCGCGGTTCGCGCAAGAGCACGCCCTTTGCGGCCCAGGTCGCGGCGGAGCGGGCCGGCACGGCGGCGCAGGACTACGGACTGAAAAACCTTGAAGTGCGGGTCAAGGGCCCGGGCCCCGGCCGCGAATCGGCCGTGCGCGCACTGCACAATGTCGGCTTCAAGATCAGCAACATCACCGACGTGACGCCGATTCCGCATAACGGCTGCCGCCCGCCGAAGAAACGCAGAGTTTAAGATGGCAAAGTACACCGGACCCAAGTGCAAGCTCTCGCGCCGCGAGGGCACCGACCTGTTCCTGAAGAGTGGCGTCAGGCCGCTCGATTCCAAGTGCCGCATCGACTCGGTGCCGGGGCAGCACGGCCAGCGCCGCACGCGGCTGTCGGACTACGGTCTGCAGCTGCGCGAAAAGCAGAAGCTGCGCCGCATGTACGGCGTGCTGGAGCGCCAGTTCCGCGGCTACTACAAGGAAGCTGCACGGCGCCGCGGCGCGACCGGCGAAAACCTGCTGCAGCTGCTGGAATGCCGGCTGGACAACGTCGTCTACCGGATGGGCTTTGCCTCGACCCGCGCCGAAGGCCGCCAGTTGGTGAGTCACAAGGCGATTACGGTCAACGGCAAGATCGTCAATATTCCGTCGTACCAGGTTCAGGCGGACGACGTGATCGCAATTCGCGAGAGCAAGCGCAAGCAGCTGCGTATTCAATCGGCGATGGAGATCGCCCGGCAGGTCGGCCTGCCGGAGTGGGTCGAAGTCGACGAAAAGCAGTTTTCCGGCACGTTCAAGACGGTGCCGGAGCGCACCGATCTGCTCCCGGATATCAACGAAAATCTGGTCGTTGAGCTTTACAGTAAGTAATCGATTAATCGCGGCACTGGCCGCGGAGAGAGGACCATCCTCATGCAGGCTTCGGTAACGGAATTTCTCAAGCCCCGCGTCGTCGACGTGCAAACGCAGTCGGAGCGGCGCGCGAAGGTCGTGCTCGAACCGCTGGAGCGCGGGTTCGGCCATACGCTCGGCAATGCACTGCGGCGCATTCTGCTTTCGTCGATGCCCGGCTGCGCGGTTGTCGAGGTCGAGATCGAGGGCGTGCTGCACGAGTACACGTCGATCGAGGGCGTGCAGGAAGATGTCGTCGACATCCTGCTCAACCTCAAGAATCTCGCCATCACGATGCACGGCCGCGACGAAGTCACGCTGACTGTGTCCAAGAAAGATGCCGGCCCCGTGCTGGCGGGCGACATTCAGCTCGAGCACGACGTCGAGATCAAGAATCCGGACATGGTCATCGCCCACGTCAACAAGGGTGGCTCGCTGAGCATGACGCTGCACGTGCAGCGCGGTCGCGGCTATGAGCCGGCGACGCAGCGCTACGAGGACGAGGAAAGCAGTCGGCCGATCGGTCGTCTGCAGCTCGACGCCTCGTTCAGCCCGGTGCGGCGCGTGTCGTACGCGGTCGAGGCCGCGCGCGTCGAGCAGCGCACCAACCTGGACAAGCTGGTCATCGACATCGAGACCAACGGCACGATCGATCCGGAAGAAGCGATTCGTCGCGCGGCCGGCATTCTGCAAAGTCAGTTGTCGGTGTTCGTCGACCTGCAGGGTGGCGAAGCCGCCTCGCACCAGAAGCGCGAGACCAATGTCGACCCGATTCTGCTGCAGTCGGTGGACGATCTCGAACTGACGGTTCGCTCGGCGAACTGCCTGAAGCAGGAAAACATCCATTACATCGGCGACCTGGTCCAGAAGACCGAAGTCGAGCTGCTGAAGACGCCGAACCTCGGCAAGAAGTCCCTGACCGAGATCAAGGACGTTCTGGCGCAGCACGAACTCGCGCTGGGCATGAAGCTCGAAGGCTGGCCGCCGGCCGGCCTGCCGCGTGTCGAGGACAAGGCCTCCGCGTAACAGCGGAAACATCAAGATTCGGGATTAATAGTCATGCGCCACAGACAATCCGGGCGGCAACTGAACCGCAACAGCTCACATCGCGCCGCCATGTTCCGCAATATGGCCGGTTCGTTGATTCGCCACGAGGTGATTAGGACGACCCTGCCCAAAGCCAAGGAGTTGCGCCGGGTGGTCGAGCCGCTGATTACGCTGGCGAAGGAAGACGCGGTTGCGAAGCGCCGCCTCGCGTTCTCGCGGCTGCGCGACGATGCCAGCGTGGCGAAGTTGTTCGCCGACCTCGGCCCGCGTTTCAAGAACCGGCCCGGCGGCTACCTGCGCATCCTGAAATGCGGCTTTCGTGCCGGCGACAATGCGCCGATGGCGCTGGTCGAACTGGTGGATCGCCCCGAGCAGGCTGCGGCGGCTGAATAGGTCGGAAGACTAGTTGAAAAAGCCGGGCTCTGCCCGGCTTTTTTATTGCCTGTAAATCGCGTCGATGGTATCGGCGACGGCGATAACCTCTTCGATCGCCGGATCGAAAGTCGCATCCTGCCGCAATCGCCGCGCCCAGTCGACGATCGCCCGGCCGCCCCAATCGCCCTCGTCGGCCGGTTCGCACAGCACATCGACCGCCGTGCCCCGGTAAAGCTCGGTGCGGAAATCGTAGAACGAGCCACTAACGTTCTTGAGCGCTATGCCAGCCTTCGTGCCGTAGACGGCGATCTCGATGGCGGCGTCGCGGCCGATCGGCAGCCGCCATGAGCAGGCGAGATCGACCCCGATCCCGCCGACGAGATCCAGTCGCGCGGTCGCGTAATCCTCGACCTCGTCCGTATCGGGTCGCAATTCGCGGCCGCCCACGAAGCAGCGGCTGGTAACGGCGTCGACCGCCGGAAAATCCAGCAGCCAGCGCGCCAGATCGACCAGATGAATGCCGAGGTCGGTGACGCAACCGCCGCCAGCCGACTCGCGACGGTAAAACCACGGCTTGTCCGGTCCGTAGGCATTGTGAAACACCAGCGACAGCGCGTAGATGTCGCCCAGGTCGCCGTTGCGGATGCGTTCGCGCATCTGCTGGATGCCGCGTACATAGCGATACGAAAAATCCACGCCCAGCAGCCGATCATTGGCGCTGGCGCTCGCGATCACCTCCCGCGTTTCCGCGCCCGAGCGCGCCAGCGGCTTTTGGCAGAATACCGCCATGCCGCGGTCGAGCGCCTTGATCGTCTGCGCCGCATGCAGGGCGCTCGGCGTCGCGATGACGATGCCGTCTAGATCCCGGCAGAGCAGCGCCTCGAAATCCTGACATGCGGCCGCCGCCGGTGCGATAACGCGCGCCTCATCGAGGCATTCCGGCGCGTTATCGGCGAGCGCGACGACTTCCCCGGCGCCGCTGGCGGCCAGCGCCCGCATTCGGTGCCGGCCGATCCAGCCGAGACCGAGGAACCCAAGACGCGGCACCGCAGTCCCTGTCGACACCAACTCGTCGGTGGGCGCGGCGAGGCCCGCGTCACCGCCCATTATTGTGCTCCCGTCAGCACGACGGCCTTGGTAAAGCCGTCCGGCCGCGTGCGTGCGGCCTCGAGCGCTTCGGCTAGCGCGGCCAGCGGAAACTGGTGCGTTATGACTTGGCGCGGGTCGAAATCGGCGGTCGCGGCGGCTGCCGCGGCCGCGCGCATGCCCTCGATCGCTACAGCCGGATCGCGTTCATGGGCATTGATGACGTCGATGCCGCGCCAGTTCCACAACTGCATATTAACGCTGCGCGGCCCGTCCTGATGAAAGCCTGCGATCACCAGCCGGCCGCCGAAGCCGGTCAGCTCGCCGCTCAGATCGAGCGGCCACTGCTTGCCGGTCGCCTCGATCACCCGCTCGCACCAGCGCCCTTCGGTCAGTCGTTCCACCGCCGCGATGATGGCGTAATGGTCTTCCATCGGAATGGTTTCGGCGGCGCCCATCGCACCCGCCTGCTCAAGCGAGAACGGCGAACGCGAAATCGCGATGACGCGCGCGCCGGCATTGGCCACCAGCCGCGTGACCAGCGAGCCCAGAAACCCGGCGCCGATGACCGCGACGGTCTGACCCTTGCGGATATCGGCACGCCGGAAG
>DASSJY010000021.1:0-51248 GCA_035690945.1 Gammaproteobacteria bacterium | reverse complement strand
GGCACAGGGTCATTCAAATTCGCGGTCGGCCACAGCTTCACAAACTTCTGGGCGAGCGAAATCTATCTCGGCGAGTTCGAACGCGAGGCGAGCGGCAACACGCATCTCGAATCGGTGGAGTGGGAGAACCGCTTTCAGCTGACGCCGCAAGGCAAGTACTGGGCCGATTTCGGCCTGCTCGCGGAATTCGAATTTGCGACCGAAGGCAGGCATCCGAACGAGGTGAAGATCGGTCCGCTGATCGAAAAATCCTTCGGCCGCACCGTCGCGACTGTTAACCTGTACCTGGAACGCAAGGTGGGTGCCTACGCCGACAGCGGCACCGAGTTCGGCTACGCCGCGCGGGTCCGCTACCGATTGAATCCGCAATTTGAACCGGCGATCGAAATGTACGGTTCACCGGGGGAATTCGGCGATTTTCTGCCCAAGGGCGAGCAGCGCCACCAGATTGGGCCGGGCTTCTATGGCCAGGCATACGTCGGGAACGGCGGTCAGAAGATCAAGTACAGCGCGGCGGCGTTATACGGCATTACCGACGTGGGTTCGCCGAACTGGACGTTTGTGGTGCGGATGGAATACGAATTTTATTAGACGACGCC
This sequence comes from Gammaproteobacteria bacterium, assembly GCA_035690945.1. GTDB lineage: Bacteria > Pseudomonadota > Gammaproteobacteria > Natronospirales > DASSBR01 > DASSBR01. Next base: position 50,649 of record DASSJY010000021.1, on the reverse strand, counting down.
GGTCAGAAATCCGGTCGGCTCCTTCGTAATTGCAACGCTGACGATGTAGCCGAACACGATCAGCGCCATCGCCCAGATCGTCCAGCGCGTGGCGCGCGACCGGCTGCCGCGAAATACCAGCATACCGAGGATGATGTAGGCGATCAGGCCGATGATCTTGGCGGTCAGCCAGTCGCTGTTGACGAACGGGAACTGGCGGATCAGGAACGCGAGCGTCAGGCCGCTGGCGAGCAGCAGCGTGTCGATGAAGTGCGGCACGACGCGCAGCCAGCGCCACAGGCGGCGGCCGGAGGCGAGAACCCAGACGCCGCGGGCAGCAAACAGGCTGACGCTGATGCCGACACAGGTCATGTGGATCAGCTTGACTGAAGTGTAAATCACAGTGGTAACAGGGGCTCTTCAGGGTGACATCCGCCGGCGCAGCGCGCCGACATCCGGAATCTTTACCGCGTAATCGTGCACCGCGATCAGATCGTCCTCGCTCAGCGCGTGCAGCGTGCGTGACAGCGTTTCGGGCGTGACCGCGAGTTGCGCCGCGATCAGGGACTTGCGCGACGGCAGCGTGATCTCGACCGTGCCGGTGGCGCCATCCGGTACCAGAGCGAGCAGGTAGTGCACGATCCGGTAGCGGCTGTTTTGCAGCGTCAATGCTTCGATTTCGTCCCAGTGCGCCTGGATGCGCCGGGTCATCTGCGCCATCACGGTGCGGCAGGTATCGAACGACGCCTGCAGGATCTTGAGGTAGGCTGCCGATTCGATCGCCAACAAAGCGCCGGCCCGCACTCCTTGCGCATGCACCGGGTAGCGCGGCTCGTCCATGAACATCACGCTTTCGGCGAAGCTCATGCCGGGGCGCACCAGCCGCATGATTTTTTCCTGTCCTTCGGCGGAGACGCGGTAGAGTTTCACTTCGCCGCGCTGCAGCAGGAAAAACGCCTGCGCGGCGTCGTTCTGACTGAACAGCAACTGGCCGGCCTTGAACGCGCGCAGGTGGGTATGCGCGAGCAGGCCGTCCCGCTGGGCATCGTTCAACGCCGCAAACAGGTAATGGTGATCCAGGTCTTTCAGGACCTTGGCGTCCGCGCCCATCTTTAACTCCGCTTTGCTTTCGGAACAGTATACCGATTGCGCCTGGTACCCCTTGATTTCCATCAAGGTGAGGCTTGCCGTTGCTGGCAAGATGGAGGTCGGATACTCTCAATCAAACGGTAACGATGACGGTCAGAGTGGAAAGCATGGTGCAAGACAAGGCGGCGGTGCGCCCGGTTGTGACGGCGGCGCCGCACCGGGTATTTTTCCTGGCCGGCGCAGCGCAGTTGGTCGTCGCGCTGCTGTTCTGGCTGGCGGTGCTGACCGGCTGGTATCTACCGGGAGCGCTGGTGGTTCGGCTGGCCATATTCGGTGCAGCGGCGCATATTTTCCTGATGCTCTACGGCCTGTTTACGTTCTTCGTGTTCGGCTTCCTGATGACGACTTTCCCGCGCTGGCTCGGCGTTCAGCCAATAGAGCGGCCGCGCTACGTGTCGATCGCGCTCGTGATGGTGCTCGGCATGGCCTGCTATTACGGCGGCGTGTTCGTCGGCCGGCAACTGGCCGTCGCCGGTGTGGCTATCTATGTCGCCGGCTGGATCGGCGGCCTCGCGACGCTGCTGCAGGTCTGGCGCCGATCCGACAAGGCCGACAAGCGTTACGTGCTGTTTCCGTTCGGCTGCGTCAGTGCCGGCTGTGCCGGCGCAATCGTGTACGCCTGGTGGCTCGGCACGCAGCAGTCGGAGCTGCTGACGATCGCCACCGCCGCGGGCTTCTGGCTGTATCTCGTGCCGCTGATTGTCGCGGTCAGCTACCGGATGATCCCGTTTTTCAGCAGCCGTGTGCTGGACGACTACGCTGTCGTCAAGCCGGGCTGGACGCTGCCGGCGACGCTCGTCTGCGTGGCGGCGCATTTCGCGCTGACCGTCGGCGGCTGGGCCGAATGGACGGTATTCCCCGATTTGCCGCTGGCGCTGCTCGCGGCCTGGCATGCGTGGCGTTGGCAGTTCTTTCGCAGCCTGCGCGTACCGCTGCTCGGCATGTTGCACGTCAGCTTCGCGTGGCTCGCGATCGCGATGGGCTTCTTCGCTGCGCAAAGCGTGCTGCGGCTGACGGGCGCGTCATTCGATCTGGAACTCGCGCCCTTGCACGCGCTCGGCATCGGCTATATCACGGGTATGGTGGTGGCGATGGCTTCGCGCGTGAGCCTGGGCCATTCGGGTCGGCCGCTGATCGCCGGCTGGGCAACGCTGTGGGCGTTCCTGATTGTGCAGCTCGCGGCGATTGCGCGCGTGCTTGCGGAAATTCCGCCGTTTCAGAATCACCGCAGCGGGCTGTGGCTCGTTTTGATCGCCGCGGCCGTCTGGCTGATCGCATTCATTCCCTGGAGCCTGCGGTTCGGCATGATGTACCTGCGGCCGCGCATCGACGGGCGGCCGGGTTGAGTAAGGAGACGAGCGATGAATACACGGACTGACGATCCCGCACCGGACGATCCGCGGGACAAGGTGGACGAGGCAGGCGACGAGTCTTTTCCGGCCAGCGATCCGCCGGGTTGGACCGGCGGCTATCGCGACGACCATGAACACGAGCACAAGGACGCGCCAGTAAAAAAACCGCCGGCGGATGGCTGATATCGCGATTGCAGTTGCGTTGCACGTCGTCGGCGTGGTCTGGTGGATCGGCGGCCTCGCATTTGTAGCTGCCGTGCTGTTGCCGGAACTGCGCCGCAACCCTGCGGGCGCGATCGAGCGCTTTCGCGCGATCGAAAGTCGCTTCGCGCCACAGGCGCGCGGTGCGGTTTTGCTGGTCGGCGCCACCGGCGGCTGGATGCTCTACCGGCTCGGCTACTGGCATCTGCTCGGCGTCGCGCAGTTCTGGTGGATCGACGCGATGCTCGTATTCTGGGCGCTGTTCTTCCTGATGCTGTTCGTGCTCGGCCCAATGGGCGTGTTACGCCGCGTCGTGTCGGGGCCGCTGGAAACGAATCTGCCAAAGCGTCTGGTCCGGCTGCACTACCTGCACGTCGTGCTGCTGATCGTCGGCCTGATCGTCATCGCCGGCGCAACGGCCGGCAGCCACGGTCTCGGTTGATCCGCCGCCAGTCTTGACCTCAGTCAAGGCGCCGAACACCGCTCGCGCCTACCATTTGTCTCGCGTTGAAAGCGAATTGATTTTCTACGGAGACAGCGAAATGAATGCCCACAGAACCCGCATCAGCCCGGTCCGCAATCCGGTCGATCATGACGGTATCGACCTCGCCCGGCATCACGAGCCGCGAGGCTTTTCCGAGCGGTTCGCCTATGGTTTCGTCAAGTTGCTGCGTTTCATCGCCGACACGTTTTTCGCCAAGCGTTACGGCCATCGCGCCGTGGTGCTGGAAACGGTCGCCGCCGTCCCGGGCATGGTTGGCGCGACGTTGCAGCATCTGAAGTGCTTGCGCCGCATGCAGGGCGATCACGGCTGGATCTTCACGCTGCTCGACGAGGCGGAAAACGAGCGCATGCACCTGATGACGTTCATGGAACTGATCCAGCCGACCTGGTATGAGCGCGCGGTGGTGCTGATCGTGCAGGGCATTTTCTACAATGCGTTCTTCCTGCTGTACCTCGTCTCCCCACGCACCGCGCATCGCGTGGTCGGCTACTTCGAGGAAGAGGCGGTTATCAGCTACAATCACTACCTCGTACACATCGATGCCGGCCTGGACGAGAACGTCCTCGCGCCAAAGGTCGCGATAGACTACTGGAACCTCGCTCCGAACGCGCGGCTGCGGGACGTGATTATCGCGATTCGCGCCGACGAGGTGCTGCACCGTGACGTCAATCATGACTTCGCCGATGAATTGGCGGGCGTACAGGCGCCGGGTGGGTTGCAGGAAGTTTAACCCGCCTCACGAGAGCAGCAAGGTTATGCCGGCTTGATATTCGCTCCTTATACACGGGGTTCAACCTGGCGGTGGGCTTCAGTCACGGGTCCATCATGCGGTTCATCCTGGGAAAGGAAACAGTTTCGGCATGAGCGCGCTGCTGGTGCTGTTCGGCTGCCTGGTGCTGGGCGTGCTGGTGGCGCGCTTTGCGCGCCCGCCGGCCAACAGCTGGCAAGGCAGGTTTTGCAGGAAGACAGGCATGGCATGGCGGAACTGACGGGCTGATTTACGACCTGATCGGCCGGGAAAGGCGGATCGACATGGAGGTGCTTTGACTGCTTGGGCCGTTCTAAGCGTTCAGTCCTGAGTTAGGATGACAGCTTATGTCGGACGAATTGCTGCAAGTCTTTCCCGCCCCGGCGCGCATGGTTCCGTTGCGCGGGCTCTATCTGAATGAAACGTTGCGGCCGACCGGCTCCTCGGCCCGGCCCTTCGTTTATGCGAATTTCATTGCCAGTCTCGACGGCCGGATTTCACTGCCCGACCCCGACAACCAGACCCGCAAGGTGCCTGGCGCCACGGCCAACCCGCGCGACTGGCGGCTGTTCCAGGAGTTGGCGGCCTCCGCGGACGTGCTGGTAACCACCGGGCGCTATATGCGCGATCTTGTCGGCGGCGTCGCGCAGTCCGGCCTGCCGGTCAGCGTGCAGCCGGCATTTGCCGATTTAATTGAATGGCGCGTGTCGCAGGGCCGTGCGCCGCAGCCGGCGGTGGCGGTTGTCAGTGCGAGTCTCAACCTCTCGATCCCGGCAGGACTCCCCGACGAGCGGCCGGTGTACGTGGTGACCGGCGCGGCTGCCGGGCGGGAGAAGATGGAGTTGCTTGAAGCACAGGGCGCGCGTGTGCTCATCGGCGGCGACGGACTGCGGGTCGAAGGCTACCGGCTGGTGTCGACGCTGGCGAGCGAAGGCTTCGCCAATATCGCGATGGTCGGCGGGGCCGAGATGCTGAATACGCTGTTGACCAACAACGTTTTCGACCGCCTGTACCTGACGCAGGCGCATCGTATCCTCGGCGGCCTGTCCTTCGATACGCTGCTCAAGGGCCGCCAGCTCAATCCGCCGGCGGATTTCAAGCTGCGTTCGCTGTGCTTCGATACAGGTGGCGATTTCGAGCAGTCGTTCGCAGTGTACGATCGCTGCGAAGCAACCTAAACCGCTATCCGCCAGATTGCCAGCGCGAGCAGCAACCAGGCGACGATAAACGCCAGCCCGCCGATCGGCGTGATCGCGCCCAGCCAGCGCGTGCCGGTGATCGCGAGCATATACAGGCTGCCGCTGAACAACACGATACCGGCGACCATCAGCCACCCGGCCGCGCGCAGTAAAGGCGGCGCGCCGAAGTGCAGCACCAGCAGGCCGACTGCCAGCAGCCCAAGCGCATGGACGAACTGGTACAACTCGGCGGTGCGCCAGACGGCGGCCATCTGCGTCGCCAATTGCGCGCGCAGCGCATGGGCGCCGAACGCGCCGAGGATGACGCCGGTAAACAGGCCGGCGCAGCCGAGTGTCAAAAAGATTCGGGCGGTGGTGATCATCCAGTGGTCTCCCCAAGTGGTAATGCCCTGTTCAGCGAGTCTGCCCGCGTTCGTGGCAAGACGCGCCGCGCAGGCAAGGGTTGTTCCCTTGCTAAGTGGCGCAACGCAGCCCACGGGCGTGGGCAGCCTCGCCCAACAAAGCCATGAATATATCGCGGGAACGCCTATGCGTTCCAATCACTGCGTTGCGCTCCCTTGCCATAGAACGGCTATGTCGCGATCGCGCGCCTTGTGCTTGAAACGCATAGGCGTTCTGAACAGGGCATTACCACTTGGGGAGGCCACTATTCCCCGGCGCGTCGGTGTTCAACCGTCGCGCGCTCCATTATCCTGTTTGTATGGAATACAAAGACTACTACAAACGCCTCGGGGTCTCCCGCGATGCCAACCAGGACGAGATCAAGCGCGCCTACCGCAAGCTGGCGCGCAAGTACCATCCCGACGTCAGCAAGGAAGAGAATGCCGAGGAACAGTTCAAGGAAGTGCAGGAAGCCTATGAAGTCCTGAAGGATCCCGAAAAGCGCAAGGCCTACGATCAGCTCGGCCAGAACTGGCGCGAAGGTCAGCAGTTCCGGCAGCCGCCCGAATGGGACCAGGGCGGCTTCGACTTTCGCGGTGGCGGCTTCACCGGCGGCGATGCAGGTGCGTTCAGCGACTTCTTCGAATCGCTGTTTGGTGGCGACTTTCGCACCGCCCGTGGCGCAGGCGGTTTTCGTCAGCCACGCGCCCAGGACCAGTTCGCCCGCATCGATATTTCACTCGAGGATGCCTACCGTGGCGCAACCCGCCAAATCACGCTGGAAAACCCGGAGGTCGATCCGCAGGGCCAGGTTCAGGTCAAACGTCATTCGCTGAATATGCGCATTCCGCCGGGGATGAAACAGGGCCAGCAGATCCGCCTCGCCGGGCAGGGCGCGATGGGCGGCGATCTGTACCTGGAAGCCAACATCCAGCCGCACCGCTGGTTCCGGCTCGATGGCCGCGACATATTGCTGACGGTGCCGATTGCGCCCTGGGAAGCCGCGCTGGGAACGAAAGTGGCCGTGCCGACGCTGGGCGGCGAGGTCAACGCGAGCATACCCGCCGGTGCCCAGTCCGGCCAGCGGCTGCGCCTCAAGGGCCGGGGCCTGCCCGGCAAGCCCGCCGGCGATCAATATCTGATTCTCAAGATCGTGACGCCGCGCGCCGACACGGATGCTGCGCGGCAGTTATACAGGCAAATGGCCGAAACCCTGGTGTTCGATCCGCGCGCCGGCGCATGGAGTTGAGAAATGGATATCATTGAAGGCACCCTTATCGACCGGGATACGCTTTATACGCTGCACGAACTGTGCCGTTCGAGTGGAGTGCATGCGGAAGTGATCGTCGAGATGGTTGAGATCGGCCTGCTGGAGCCGCAGGGCCGCGACCCGATCGAATGGCGCTTTCCGTCGTACGCGCTCGCACGCATCCAGTCGACGCTGCGGCTGCGACACGACCTGGATGTAAATCTGTCGGGCGCTGCACTGGCGCTTGAATTGATGGACGAGGTACGGCGTCTGCGCGCCCGCGTCCGTATGCTGGAGTGGCAACTCGAAGGGCTCTGAGTCAACGCCCGACTCGGCGGGCATGCGCTCCGGCGCAACCTACAACCAATAAAGGGCTTCTTTATGAAGGGAGGCCATGAATATTCTGGCTGACATCTGGCCGGCGCTGGCCGCCTTCTGCTCGTTCGCGATGGCGGTCGCCGCCACTGTTCATGCGATTCTGACCAAGCGCGATACCGGCGCCGCTGTCGCTTGGGTCGGCGTGATCTGGATCGCGCCGGTGCTCGGCCCGACCGCGTACGTGCTGCTCGGCATCAACCGCATCAATCGGCGCGCGGTCGCCCGCCGCCAGGCGATGTGGCGCTTCACCGCGGTCGAAGACAGCCCGGACCAGATCGCGCATGAACTCGAGCGCGTCGCGTCACGCGACTTTATCCCGCTGGTCCAACTGGCCGACAGAATTACCCGCCGCCGCCTGCTGCTCGGCAACCGCCTCACCCCGCTCGCCAACGGCGACGCTGCCTATCCGGAAATGATCGCCGCGATCCGGGCGGCCGAATACTCCGTTACCCTGACCACCTACATTTTCAACGACGACGCGGTCGGCCGCGAATTCGTCGATGCATTGGCGCTCGCGGTGCGGCGCGGCGTCGAAGTGCGCGTGCTGGTCGATGCCGCCGGCACCCGCTATTCGTTTCCGTCGATCATGCGCGTGCTGCGGCGCGCGGGCGTGCCGGCAGCGCGTTTCATGCCGACATGGCTGCCGTGGCGGATGCCGTACACGAACCTGCGCAGCCACCGCAAGGTGGTGGTCGCCGACGGCCGCATCGGCTTTACCGGCGGCATGAACCTTTCGGTGAAGAACCGGACGGCGGCGCGACCGCATGGTGCCACCCAGGATCTGCATTTCCGGGTCGAAGGACCGCTGGTGCGGCATCTGCAGGAAGTCTTTGTCGAGGACTGGGCGTTCACCACGCAGGAAGCGCTCGACAGCGAGCTATGGTTTCCGACGCTTGCGCCGGCGGGCGACACACTGGCGCGCGGCATCGACGACGGCCCGGACCAGACGTTCGACCGAATTCGCCGCATCGTGTTCGGCGCGATCACCAGCGCGCGGCGCTCGGTCGCTATCGTCACGCCGTATTTCCTGCCGGGCGATGCGCTGATCAGCGCGTTGACAACCGCGGCGATGAGCGGGATTCGGGTCGATATCGTGCTGCCGGCGCACAACAATCTGTTGTTCGTGCACTGGGCCTGCATGGCGCAGCTTGAGCCGTTGCTTGAATGGGGCTGCCGCGTCTGGCTGACGCCGCCCCCGTTCGACCACACCAAGCTGATGGTCGTCGACGGTGGCTGGACGTTGCTCGGTTCCAGCAACTGGGACCCGCGCAGCTTTTCGCTGAATTTCGAGTTCGACGTTGAATGCTATGACTCGGCTTTTGCAGCCGACATGGAGCGCCACATCGACGCCAAGATCGCGAGCGCGCGCCGACTGTTGTGCGAAGACGTGCGCAACCGGCCGCTGCCGGTCAAGCTGCGCGACGGGGTGATGCGGTTGTTTTCGCCGTATCTTTAATTCTTGCTCCCTAGCCCTTCGGCAGAGGGGCTTCGGAAGTAGTTACCAGCTCCTCGACCAACTTCTCCATGCGGGCGAAGTGGCTCCCTTTCCAGTAAATATGCCCGCAATTTGCGCAGCGCAAAAACCGGTCATAATAAAGGCGTGTCTTCGGCTCCAGCCGGTGCTCGATTTCTCTTTTTTCCACCGGCTCCAACACACCATTGCAGCCCGCGCAGCGGCTGAACGGCTGCACCAGGCCGGCAAGATCGAGTCGCGTAACGATATCCTTGAGTTGCGCGCGTGGCCTGTCGTCGCGGACGAACGCCCCGTGTGTGACGATTCGGCGCTTCAACAGACCGCGGTCTCGCGTCAGCAGGATGCGGTGCTCCTCGGCCGAGATCGCTGCGAGTTCCGCATCGTCGTAATCGTTGCGATACAGCGTGTCGAATCCGAGCAGACGCAGGTAGCGCGCGAGTGTGCCGAGATGGGCGTCGAGCACGAAGCGCGGCGTGCGTAAAGGGCGTGGACGCAGGCGCGCGAGCGGGGCGATGTCGAAGGCCTCGAACATCGGATAAACGCCGACGCGCTCGCCATTGCGGAGAATATGGTCGAAACCCGCCGGCTCGCCGTCGATCGTAATCAGATCGATTTCGGTATGCGGGACACCCAGCGCTTCAACCACGTCCTTGATCGCCGCGCGCCGGTCAAACGCGTACTCAAACGCGCGCTGCCGTCGCTCGGGTGGCAGGAAGTCGTTGAGTTCGGCGTAGAAACGGAAAATCGCGCTGGCCATACGGCTGTTATGATAACCGCATGAAAATTCCTTCAGTCGCCGATATTCATGCCGCCCGCGAGCGCCTCGGCCCGCGCGTCCGCGAAACGCCCATCTGGGAATGGCGCGGCCGCGCGATCGAAGGCGCAGCCGGAGCTGGGACGCAGGTCTTCCTGAAGATGGAATTGTTCCAGTTCGGCGGCACGTTCAAGCCGCGCGGCGCCTTGTTGAACGCGCTGGCCCTGTCGGACGAGGCCAAGCGGCGCGGCGTCACCGCCGTCAGTGCGGGGAATCATGCGATTGCGACGGCGTTTGCGGCGCGGGCATTGGGAACGAGCGCCAAGGTCGTGATGCCGAAAACGGCGAACCCGGCGCGCATTGCACTTTGCCGTGCTTACGCGGCCGACATTGTCCTGGTGGACGATGTGCAGCATGCGTTCAATGAAGTGAAGCGCATCGAGGCGGAAGAGGGCCGCACGTTCATCCACCCGTTCGAGGGTGAGTTGACGGTACTCGGCACCGCCTCGGTGGGCTACGAATGGTGCCGCCAGGTGGAGAATCTGGACGCGGTCATCGTGCCGATCGGTGGTGGCGGGCTGTGTGCGGGCATTGCAACCGCCGTCAAGCAGATGCAGCCGCAATGTCAGGTATTCGGCGTCGAGCCCGAAGGCGCCGACACGATGCACAAGAGCTTCGCAGCGGGTTCGCCGCAAACGGCAGACCGGATCAACACGATCGCCGACAGCCTCGCGGCGCCACACGCGGCGCCCTACAGTTTCGAATTGTGCCAGCGCTTCGTTGACAACCTGGTCAAGGTCAGCGACAACGCGATACAGCGCGCCATGGGCCTGCTCGCCGCCGACATGAAGCTCGCCGTCGAGCCGGCTTGCGCAGCGGCGACCGCAGCCTTATGCGGTCCGCTGCGCGAGCGGCTCGCCGGCAAGCGCGTCGGCGTGATCCTCTGCGGCACGAACATCGACCTCGCGACATTTGCAAAACAAGCGATTCCCTACGAGCCGCAACCGTAGCAGCGAGCGCCGACAGACGCGACTTAATGATCGCGATTGACGGCGGGTCCCAGCGGATAAGTCGGACGCCCGTCCAGCTTGTAAATGACGCCGCCTTTCATCACGAACGGCACATTCTCAATCGCGCTGATGTCCTTCGTCGGATCGCCCTTCACCGCGATGATGTCTGCATACAACCCTTTCTTGAGCTGACCGAACTTGTCTGCGTGGCGCAGGATCTTCGCATCGACACGCGTCGCTGCGAGCAGCGCCTGCGTGGGCTTCATGCCGTCGCGCACCATCCACTCGAGTTCCTTGTAGTTGGTGCCGTGCTTGTACACGCCGACATCGCTGCCGCAGCCGATCGTCACGCCGACGGCCATTGCCGTCTGAAATGCATGCCTGGCCTGCTTCATTTCGGCGGTGGGCGGATCGCCGGGCTTCCACCCGCTGAAGTACTGCGCGTAGGCGGTTACCGCTTCGAGCGTCGGCAGGTAGGCGACGTGGTGCTGCTTCATTAGTTCGAAGACTTTGCGGGTGCCGCCGAAGCCGTGCTCGATGGTATCGACGCCGGCGAGGATCGCGCGACGCATGCCCTCGGGCGTGGTCGAATGTGCCGACACCGGATGGCCGAGCGAATGCGCGGCTTCCACCGCCGCCTTCAACTCCTCCTCGGTGAATGTCGGCACCGCCTGATGATTCTTGCCGCAGTGATAGTCGGCATAGACCTTGACCCAGTCCGCGCCGTGGCCGACCTGCTTGCGCACCGCGGCGAGCATTTGCGCCCGCCCGCTGACCGGGATGCCGCCCTGTGGCAGATCGAGATCGTTGCGAAAACCGTAGGGGCCGGGACCGTAGCAATAGGACGCAACCGTCGCGCGCGTCGCGACAAACATCCGCGGCCCCGGGATCAGGCCCTTGTTAATCGCCTGCTGCACCGACACGTCGGCAAAACCCGCGCCCTCAGTGCCGAGATCCCGCAGCACTGTAAAGCCCGCCATTAACGTCGCCCTGACGTGGTTGACTGCTTCAATCGTGCGATAGGGCACGGGCTCCTTCAGCACCTGGTCGTTCCAAAGCGTTTCGTTGTACGGATGCAGAAAGATGTGCGAGTGCGCATCGATCAGACCCGGCAGCAGCGTCATGCCCGGCAGCGCGATTGTTCGCGTGCCAGCCGGTGCATGGATGCGCGAGGCCGGTCCGACTGCGGCAATTTTATTGCCTTCGACCAGCACCACCCAACCCGGATGAGTTTCCGAGTCGGTAGCCGTAAATACCCGCGCCGGCTTGAGGAGCACGGTGCCCTGTGCTTCGGCGGCATGTCCGGCGGCCAAGGCGAGCGGCGATAGCATCAGAGCGGCAGCGAGACCTGCAAGACCGCGAATTAACGTTTTTTTAGCCACGGCAATCTCCACAAATCGAGAAACCAGTCGACAGTTTAAGCCACAGAGGCCCGCGAACGGGAAAACCCGCTGTCGAAAAAACTTACATGTCACCGCCTGACGACGTGCCGATCCGGGCATAACCATTTGAATATTAATGATAAGTTGAATGTGGCACGGTACTTGCTCGGGAACACCTGTAACACCCCTCGGGACCTCTATAGGCTAGGTGGCAGCTAATGGAACGGATTAGGTTAAGCCGTACCTTGCACCGTCGCGACGCAGGTTCAACCAAGCCACGCTTGGCCGTTATCCATGTCGCGCCTTCCCGACGCTCCTGCCACAGATCCTGGCGCCACTGGCACTCCGAATCGCTTCGGCAAAACGGCAGCCGTTCCGGCGCCGGTTTTTTTTACACCTGATCAATCAGCCGCTTATGCAATAAAAGTCAATTAAATCAGCCTGTTAATAGAAAATACCTACACGTCGACCCATGCTGCGACCGTCGAATAAATTTACATTGCATCCTCGGGAAACTTCATAAGGGACTTAAGTGGCTGGGGCAAGCCATTGATTTTGTAAGACTTAAACCTAGTTGGCACGAAAATTGCTTAGGAATTATCTGCGCGATGACCCGGCGGGTCAGTAAGCAAAAAGCGTTCTCAACAGGAGTAGGGAAATGAACAGGAAGATCATGCATGGGTTAGTAGCCGCCGCGTTAACGGTTGGAGTCGCCGCAGTGGCATTTGCAGACCCGACGCCGATCACCGCGCAGGACATCTACGACGGCAATACCGGCGCTATTACATTCACCGCAACCGGCGGCGCGTTGGGCCTGAAAACGCTCGCGGGTGTCACGGGTGTAGGCGTGACCGGCGGCGCATCGGGCAACGAAATCGACCTCGGGCAAAGCATCACCGCCTCGTCGTCATCGGGATTCACCCTTCGTTCCGTAACCCTCGCGTTTTTGTTCGACGGGCCGGAATACAACGATTACGAAGAGGTCGCGAGCTTGACTGGCTATTTCAAGTCCGGTGGTTCCAGTAGCGCCCACGTCGTAAATATCTACACCAATCCGACGGATAACGACCTGAATCTGTACATCGACGGCACCTTGAACAACAGCCTCATTCTGAGCGCTACAGAAGCAACTGATACTACAGCTGGCGAAGTCACCCTCGGCCCGATCTTCGGTAACGGTTGGCTGTCGGATCTCGACTTCACTGCTCTTGAAGCTACTGGTTGCGGTGTCTCTCCTTGCACCAACCAGAGCGATTACTCCATCGAAAGCATCACGGCAGTCCCCGAACCAGGCGTGTTGGCGATGTTCGGCCTCGGTCTGCTGGGATTGGCCTTCGCCCTGCGGCGGCGGTCGAACCATTGAACATCGCTAAATGTTAGATATCTGCACGGAAATGGAAGTCACAGGCAGAGCCATGAGTCCTTGCACCCTCATTCTCCTTTCGGCTCAGTCCAACGTGCAATTCCAAGGCGAAAGGGCGGGCGATATAGCGCCCGCCCGCGCCTTCTTACTAGTCACATTCAAAGCAAAGGGAATTCGATCATGAAACGTTTGTCTTTATCCGCGCTAGGCGCCGCCGCCATTTTCTTTACCGCGTCAGCTGCCGTCGCAACACCCACCACATTTACAAGCAGTGGAACAGCCGCGGGCAATCTCGTAACAGCTTCGGCGCAATTCAGCATTTCCGGCAACTACATGACGGTCGTGCTTACGAATACGTCGCCCACAGCCACCATGGATGTACCTGGCTCGACATTGACTGGCCTCTTTTTCGATCTCACCGGAAACCCGACGCTCACGCCGATTTCCGCCACAGCCAGCGATATCGTTCAGGAAGACACCTGCGACACCGGCGATTGCTCCGGCACCGGGGTGGATGTCGGTGGTGAGTTCGGCTATCAACACGCCTCCGGCAGTGGATTTCCCAATGATGCGGGCGAGGGCATCGCCAGTGCCGGCTACCTTGATACGGGTCTGCCGCACGGCATAGGCAATTTCAATAATGGCGCCGCCGGTTCCGACCTCGATAGCCCGGAGTCGCTCGATGGCATCAACTTCGGAATTGTGTCGAGCAACTACGGCAACCCCAACGGCGGGTTGTCATCCGAGCCGCTGGTACAGGATCACGTGACGTTTTATTTCAGCGGCGTCGACGGGCTCGACGACCTCGACATCTCTAACGTCAGCTTCCAGTACGGCACAGGCTTCAGTGAAGCCAACGTTCCGGGCGTTCCGGTCCAGCCGGTTCCCGGTCCCGACGGCCTGCTGATATTCGCCACGGGTCTGCTGTTGCTCGCTGCCTTCGGTTACGCGTCCAGAAAAAAATCCTGGACGCGCGGTGACGACGCGCGGTTATTCACCAGCGATCTCGATGAAGATCTGGCGGTTTAGAAGGAATGGATTGTCCAGCCGCTTTTTGCACGGGACCCGTCCGCAGGGTTCATTCACTCTCCCTTTAGGGAAAATTCGGAGATTTATAAAATGAAAAAGTTGAAGCTAGTCATTTTGGCAGCCCTCGCATCTGCAATGCTCCTATCCGTCCAGGCATTTGCAACGCCGACGACGGTCACAGTTGATGGAATTAACTTCACCACAGGTTCCACCTTCTACATTAGCAACATCTACGAGAATACTGTTTCCGCGCCAGGTGATGAGTTGAGCGGCTACGGGAACATTTCCTTCGATTCGAGCACGGGGCTAAGTTGTGCCGCAGGTCCCGGCAACTGTTCGTTAACCTTTAATTTCTCGGGTTACACGGTTACCGATATCACATCGAGCACCGTCGATTTTGATGGCGGTACAGTGAACTTCTACACCGGCGATGGCGACCTTTTTCTATCCACGAGCGGCCATGACTTCACCAGTCTTAATACCGGTCGTTCAGGCACACTGCTCGGTAACTTCAGTAGCTCCACCGGCGACCAGATTAGCGGTACCGGCATTGGGCAGTTGAATGTAACCGGCGGCGATGCAATGCAATATTTCGATACCAATACGGTCGCTGATGGCACGGGAGGTTTCGCCGATTTTTACTTCAACAGCTCTTTCAGCAACGTCGGGTGCCCAGACAACGGCGAACCGTTGTGCGGCTCCGGAGACCTTCACGGCTTCGCAGTGCCGGAGCCCGGCTCCCTGGCGCTATTCGGCCTCGGTTTGCTCGGTTTGGGTATGACTTTCCGTCTCCGTAGGCGCCGCGGCTGAGGGGTGATTAGTAATGCCTTCTTTTGAGGGCAAAAAAGAGGATGCCCTTGCTTTCGCAAGGGCATCCTCATCTGGGACCAATGGCGTCTGCCCCGTTGGCCCGTGCTAACGGAGGCAGTCGTCGCAGCGCTGGTCGAACGTGGTCTGGCTTACTAGCAGAGGATTCATCATGAAAAGACGTAAAAAAAACAGTTTCGCCCTTTTGTTGGCGGTGGCGGCGATTTCGATCGGCTTCTGTGCAAGTCAGGCGCAGGCAACGCCGCTCACTTTCACGTTCTCGGCAACCGACGTCAGTGGCACGCTCGGCAGCCATACGATCAGCCAACAGACGCTCGTCGTCACGACGACTGCGGATATTGCCGACGTGGTAAACGCGCCATGCGGAGAAGCCTACATTATCGGCTACGGCAAGTGCACCGCATCGGGGCTTCAAACCGGAACGCTCAGCGGCATGTTCACACTCGGCAGCTTTTCGGGCAGCTTCAGTGATCCGCTGTATGTGTTCAATAACCAATGGGAGCAAGTAATCGGATTCGGAACGCTCACGCACGATCTGTTGGACCTGGTTGATACAGTTGACGGGCTAAAAACTTATGATTTGGCTTCTCCATTCGGCCCAATTACCTCGAGCATGGGTCCGTTTTTTCTCAACGTCCCCTTCGCCGGCACTAGCCTCGGGAATATGGTCTTGGCAAAGGGCGCAGGTACAGTGCTCAGCTTCCAAGCAGCGACAGGCGATGCCGTCGCCGTCCCGGAACCGGATGAGTTCGGCTTGTTCGGCCTCGGCTTGCTGGTGCTGGGCAGCGCGCTGCGGTTGCGCGGCAAAGCCGGCGCGCCAAAGGGTCAGGCTCGACTGGCGAGTCTGACCCTTTAATACCGGCTAGCGCCTCGCGCTACATAAGTGAATTCGACAAGATTGCTTCGCCTCTCGTGTGGCAAGCGCAAATGGAGTTGTAGTCATGAAGACGAGTGGAAGAATCAATAGTTCCAGCCGTAATGGCAACCTGGCACTTCGGCGCGCCATTCGATTGGCAATAGCGGTCGGCACGGCCGGAGTAACGCTGCCATGGCTGCCGGCGCACGCGGCGGACACATTGGAATGTAATGTGTCGACCGATCAGTCGATTACCACCGACACGACCAACAGCAATGCCGACTGCCACGTAACTTCGACGGGCTCGATTACAATCGAGCAGCCAAGCGGCAAGCTGACCAACACCGGCGGCCTTACCAACGATAACGGCGGCACGATCATCAGCCGAGCCGGACTCGATAACGCCAGCAGCGGCACGCTGAACAATGCCGGCAACATCACGATAGACACCGGCACCAATAACGGCGGCGCCACGCTAACCAACACAGGTACACTGAATTCCAGCGGCACGCTGACAAACGCGGCAACCGGCAAGATAACGAACGATGGCACGTTCAATAATCTCTATGCCGGCTGGCTGTACAACTCCGGAATCTTCGACAATAAGTCGAGCACCGCCCTGATGAATTACGGCACGCTATACAACTACGCTCAATTCACCAATGAAGCGGGCGCCACGCTAACCAATAAAGCCGATGCCTATCTCACCAACGAACAGGATGAGGCCGGCGCAGATCTGAAGAATTACGGCACCTTGAACAATGCGGGTCATTTGACGAACCACGGCGCGGGCAATACGTTTTTGTCGAACTCCGGCACGTTGAACAACCAGTCCGGCGGCGAATTCGAGAATTCCGGGGAAATTTTGAATAGCGGTACATTGAACAATGAAGCCGGCGCGAAGATCTACAACGGCATCGTAGCGATTCTGAAAATCGCCGGGTCCGGGGCCACGTTGAACAACGAGTCGTACCTGCGTAGTTATGGAGACAGGAGCCAAATAGCGGCCGGCGGCTTGTTCAGCTCGTTTATAGACGTTGACGCTGACGGCACGTTGGACAACTCCGGTACGTTGGTCAATTCCAATTATTCATTGCTGAACAACTATTACGGCACGTTAATAAACTCCGGCACGCTGAAAAACAGCGGCGGTCTGCGCAATAGCTTCGGGTCGAGTGGGATATTTCCCGAGGGCCTTATAACCAATACAGGCACCCTTGACAACTACGGCCACCTGACGAATGGATCGTATAGCAACGGATACGGCCCGAGCCATTACTCGTCTAAAACAGTTTTCAAGAATTACGCTACACTGACCAACACGTACGGCGGCACGATCAAAAACTACGGCATCTTCGATAACGGCAGTGCGGCGGACCATGACAGCGCAGTCCTGAACAACGGTGGCCTCAGCTGCCGTCGCAACGGAGATTACACCTACGGTTGTGGCGGCACCTTAACCAACGAACAGGACAGCAAGTTCAACAACTACGGCCAGTTGAATAATCAGCTGGGCGGCACCTTGACGAACGCAGGCAAACTTACCAACGAAGGCACGATTGCCAACGATGGCGGCATCAAAAACTCAGGTGACTTCACTGTTACTGCAGCCGGCACGATCACCGGCACCGGCAGCTTCACCCAAAGCGGCGGCACCACGACCGTGGACGGTAGCCTTTTCCAAGGCAGCATTACCATCAATGGCGGCAAGCTGGCCGGTACCGGCTTGGTGGCATCTGCCAACGCTATCACGATCGCAAATGGCGCCACTGTCAGCCCGGGTGACAATGCCGGCGACGTGGCGACTTTAACGATCGCCGGTCCGCTCGACATGTTCGGCAATCTCGACGTCGATATCGACGGCACCTCAATGTTCGACATGGTCTCCGACACTTCCGGCGGGGTCACCTTTGACACCGGCAGCTTCATCAATTTCATGCTGGGCAGTGACGGCAGCCAGATGGATGGCGATACGTTCAACTTCTTCAACGCGCTGTCTTTTGACAACTTCGACGACATGGACTTTGCCTGTAGCGGCCTGATGTCCGGTTTCACTTGCGATGTTTTCAAGAACGCCGCCGGCAACGGTTTGTACCTTACGCTCAGCGGCCCGTCGACCGGCGGAGGCGGCGCTGCCGTGCCGGAACCAGACTCGCTTGGCGTCATGGGGTTGGGTCTCGCGCTGGTCGGCGGCGGGTTCGGCTGGCGGAAGCGGAAGAGCCGCCCGCAGGTGTAGCGTTTGGGTGCAACCCTTCGCTGGTAGCGTGAACAGGAGTCGCAAGATGCCGGATAACAAGACGATTTATTTCCTCGCCGGCCTGCCACGCAGCGGCTCGACGCTGCTCGCCAACATTCTCCTGCAGCACCCGCGCCTGCATGTGACGCCGACTTCAGGCATTCTCGACATGCTGGTCACGGTCCGCAACCACTGGGACAAGAACGACGCGTTCCAGGCAATGGACCGTCAAGACAGTGCGCAAGTCAAGGAGCGGGTCCTCAAGGCGATGGCGCAGGCCTACTTCTCGCACGTTGATAAGCCAGTGTGCATCGACAAGAACCGTTATTGGGCAGAGTTCCTGGAAATGGCGGCGGTGCTGGTTGGGGGGCGCGAGAACGTCAAGGTGCTGGTGACTGTGCGCGATTTGCGCGACGTCTGCGCGTCGTTCGAGAAGCTGTATCGCAAGACGGCCGCGCTCGGCATGCCGCCGCTGGAAGGGCAGCAGGCGCTGAAGTGCAAAACGGCGCTCGGCCGCTTCGAATGTTTCATCGATGACGGCCAGCCGGTCGGACGTGCCTACAACGCGATCCGCGATGCCGTCACGCGCGGCTGGAAACCACAAATGCACTTCATCGAGTACAACCGGCTGACGGGCAATCCAAAAGAGACGCTGGCCGGCATCTACCAGTTCCTTGGCGAAACCCCTTGCGAGCATGACTTCCGGAACGTCGAGCAAATCACGGTCGAAGACGACTTCGTCTACGGCTTCAAGGACTTGCACGTCATCCGTCAGCAGGTTCAGTCGCAACCGCCCGCCTGGCCGTATGTCTTCGATGACGCGGTGTTCCAGAGCAATGCCTGGAAGAACGTGGAGAAAGTCGCGGAATTCTGGAAGCTGTACGAGCGGCCGGCGAAGCCGATGCACGCCGTAGTGCAGGCATAGCTTAACGGGATCTGCGATCACAGGGAGTGATCATGAGAACAAGGAAGGTTCTACTGCCGCTACTCGCGGTGCTCGTGCCCATTCCGGCCATCGGTCCCGCCTTCGCTGCGGCGTCGGATCAGGGACCGACAATCAAGATAACTCAGGATCCCACTGGCCAATTGGCCACCCTGACACCGAACGGCCCGATTGACCGGAGTAATCCATTCTTTCAGGCGCTCGGCACGAATGGCCGGTCCTGCAGCAGTTGTCATGCCGCGGCCGACGGCTGGTCGATCAGCGCGGCGGATGTCCGCGCGCGTTTCAACGCAACCAATGGCACCGATCCCATATTCCGGCTAGTCGATGGCGCGAACTCGCCGCTGGCCGACGTCTCGACGGTAGACGCACGGCGCAGCGCCTACAGCATGTTGCTGAAGTACGGCGACATAAGGGTGGGATTGCCGATTCCGGCCAATGCCGAGTTCATTCTGACGGCGGTTGACGATCCATACGGCTACGCCAGCGCGGCACAGTTGTCTTTGTTCCGGCGGCCGCTGCCGGCGACCAACCTGCGGTTCCTGACCGGCGTGCAGTGGGATGCGCGCGAGACGGTTGCGCCGTTCAAGCCGCCGATGGATGCCGGTATCGATCATGGCGTGCTGGTCGCCAGCCTTTCATCGCAGGCGCGCGACGCGGTGCTGACCCATGAGCAAGGCGCCGAGCCGACCGCCGAACAGCTCGCGCAGATGGTGCATTTCGAATTGAGCCTGACGACGGCGCAGTTGTATGACATCGAAGCCGGCTATCTCGACACGGCAGGCGCGATGGGTGGCCCGCGCTCGCTGGCTAACGAGCAGTTTTACGTCGGCATTAACGATCCGCTTGGCGGCAACCCAACCGGCGCGGCATTCACGCCGGAAGCGATCCGCTTGTTCGATGCCTGGATTTCACGCTCCCGCGACAGCAGCCATAAATGGGCACGCGCGGCAATTCTGCGCGGGCAGACGTTGTTCAACACGCTGCCGATCGCCATCACCGGCGTTGCGGGGCTGAACGACGTGACCGGCAAGGCGGTAATCCACGGCCATTGCAGCACATGCCACAACGCACCCAATGTCGGCAACCATTCGACCGGCGCACCGCTCAATATCGGCATTAGCGCCGCCGGCCGTCGCACGCCCGACCTGCCGCTGTACACGCTGACCAATATCACCACGGGTGAAAGCGTTCAGACAACCGACCCCGGCCTCGCTCTGATTACGGGCAAGTGGGCCGATATCGGCAAGTTCAAGGGGCCTATCCTGCGGGGCCTGGCGGCGCGCGCGCCGTACTTTCACAATGGTTCCGCGGCAACGCTCGGGAACGTCATCGACTTTTACAACCAGCGCTTCAATATCGGTATCACCGCGCAGCAAAAGCACGATCTGGTGATGTTTTTGCGGTCTCTGTAGCGGCGCAGCCGACAAAAAAAAGCCCTTGCTTGCGCAAGGGCTTTTTTCGTTACGCCTGAGCGTATCGCAGCTTACTTCACAATGCTGGTGTTGGAGTTGTACTGTGATGACGGGGCGAACTGGCTCAGTGCCTGGTTGAAGGCAGTCAGATGACCCTGTGCCTGCTCGTTGTTGCCTTCGCCCTGCAGCAGGTCTTCCGGATCGGCGTCATTGCCGTAGATCTGCTGGTTCGCCTGCTTGTCGAACTGCACCTGTGCGCCCTTGACCGTGGCACCCGTGAACCCGCCCTGGGAGTTGGAGGTGTACGCAAGAACCGGTGCGGAAACCGTGCCGCCGCTCTGCAAGTCGGTCGGTCCGGCGGTAACGTCGACGTCGTCGCCAAGTGTGAAATCGCCGCTTTGCAGGGTATTGGCGGCATCGTCATTCACGAAAACCAGAACCAGGGCATTGCCGGTCTCGCTGGACGCGCCGGCGGTACCATAGGCATTCATGCCGCTTTGACCGGTTTCAGCAGTATGGGTGCCGGTCTGCGTACCGGTACTGGCATACGCGTTGTTCGTGCCGGGCTGCGCATATGAGCTATTCGTGCCGGTCTGGCCTGTTTCGGCTCCGGAGTTCATGCGGGTCTGGCCCGACATGGCGCCGTTGCCCTGCATTTCCATCGACGTGTTCATCAGATGCAGCTTGGAGATGCGCACGAAGACAGGCGACGACGAGGTCCACTGGCCATTGTCGTTGCGGCAACTCGCAACGCCGACGCGTTCGGAATTCGATGCCATGTGCGTATTCGCCATGCCGGAACTGCTCGTATTCGCATTGTCCGAATTCATGCTGGACGAGCGTGTCGTGGTCGCGCCGGTGGAGTTGCCCGGATATGTGGCACCGGTAGTGCCACCGGTCGTCATCGCGGCGTTACTCGGAAATACGGCAACGCAGCGCGCGGCGGCAATAACCTGCTGCGGGATTTGCTGTGACTGTGACATGCTCCCGCTTTGCATCTGGCCGGACTGCATATTGCCCTGGGCGTTGTGGCGCAGCACCATCGCGGCCTCGGATGCGACCTGCTGAGGCTGGGTCTGCATGCTGGTCGTACTGCTCTGTTGCTGATTCCAGCTCTGCTGGTTCTGCTGCGGCGTTTGCTGCGATGTTTGTTGTGGCGCGGCGTAGGCGATGCCCACGCTCGCCATGAGCGCTGCTGCCGAGACAGATGTGAGAATGGATTTGGCGTGCATTGGAACCCTCCGTGGTTTCAGGGTGTGTCAAGACGAAATTATGCTAAACGCGTGCCTGTGAAATTCAAACGACTTCGATCACAGTATGTCTGTCCATGTCGAATGCTGCCATCGGGGCATGCCCTTGTCGCGCTTTCCCTACACTGCGACCGGGGCCTTGATGGCGGGATGGCTGCGGTAGCCGACGATCTCGAAGTCTTCGTATTCGTAGTCGATGATCGACGGCGACCGGCGGCGCAGGCGCAGTTCGGGCAGCGGATACGGCTTGCGCCGGAGTTGCTCGTCGGCCTGCTCGACATGGTTCAAGTAGAGATGGCAGTCGCCGCCGGTCCAGATGAACTCGCCGGGCGCGAAGTCAAGCTGCTGCGCGACCATGTGGGTGAGCAGTGCGTAGGACGCGATGTTGAACGGCACACCGAGGAAGATGTCCGCGCTGCGCTGGTATAACTGGCACGACAGCTTGCCGTCGGCGACGTAGAACTGGAACAGGCAGTGGCACGGTGCGAGCGCCATATCGTCGAGCTGGCCGACGTTCCAGCTCGAGACGATGATGCGGCGCGAATGGGGGGTCTTGCGCAACTGGTGCATGACATTGGCGATTTGGTCGATGTGCTCGCCGTTCGGCGCCGGCCAGCTGCGCCACTGGTAGCCGTAAATCGGGCCGAGATCGCCGTTCGCATCCGCCCATTCGTCCCAGATGCTGACGCCATGCTCTTTGAGGTAGGCGATGTTGGTGTCGCCGCGCAGGAACCAGAGCAGCTCGTGGATGATCGAGCGGAAGTGCAGCTTCTTCGTGGTCACCGCCGGGAAGCCGGCAGCGAGATCGAAGCGCATCTGGTGACCGAAGACGCTTAACGTGCCGGTGCCGGTGCGGTCTGCCTTGCGCGCGCCTTCCTGCCGTACCCGCGCGAGCAGATCGAGGTATTGCCTCATACACGCTCCGGTGGCGCCACCGCAAAGCGCTTGCGATGGTAGGCGAGGCCGATCAGCACGATGCCAACGACGATCAGCGGCAGCGACAGCGCCTGGCCCATCGTCAGCCAGCCGAAGGCGAGGTAGCCGACCTGCGGATCGGGCAGGCGCTCGAACCCGATGCTGAAGCGGAACACGCCGTAGAGCAGGGCGAACAGCCCTGACACCGCCATCCGCGGCCGCGGCCTGGCCGAAAACCACCACAGCACCACGAACATGACCAGGCCTTCGAGGAAGGCCTCGTACAACTGGTTCGGAATGTGCGGCGCGCTGTAGCCGGTCGGCACGCCGTGGCAGTAGCGATCCATGAAGCGGCCGTCATAGCACGGCAGTCGCATCGCCCAGGGCACGTGCGAGACCTTGCCCCACAATTCGCCGTTGATGAAGTTGCCGATACGGCCGGTGCCCAGGCCGATCGGCACCGCCGGCGCAATGAAATCCATGATGTCCCAGAACGAGCGACGAAAGCGGCGCGCGTACACGCCCATCGCGACCAGCACGCCGATCAGGCCGCCGTGAAACGACATGCCGCCGTCCCAGACGAATAAAATATGCTCCGGGTGGGCGAAATAGAACTGCAAGTTGTAGAACAGCACGTAGCCGAGCCGCCCGCCGATGACGATGCCGAGCACGACATAAAACAGCAGGTCGCCGAGTTGCTCCGCGGTCCAGTGATAGCCCGGCTTGCGCTTGATGCGCAGCCAGTTGACGCCGTAGCCGCCGGCAAAGCCGACCAGATACATGATGCCGTACCAGTGCACGGCCAGCGGCCCGATGCTGAAGGCGATCGGATCGATTTCGGGGTAAGTCAGCATGAGGGTTATTCTAGCAGCTTGCGTTATAGTGGGGCGCATCATGGACGAGCCTTCCCTTTTCAACCGTCTCGGCGGCGAAACCAGCCCTTATCTACAACAGCACGCGCATAATCCCGTAGCGTGGCAGCCATGGGACGACGCGGCCTTGGCGCACGCCCGCACCGAGGACAAGCCGATCCTGCTGTCGATCGGCTATTCCGCCTGCCACTGGTGCCACGTGATGGCGCACGAGTCGTTCGAGGATGCGGCGACGGCGGCGGTAATGAACGCGCGCTTCGTCAACATCAAGGTCGATCGCGAGGAGCGGCCGGATCTCGACAAGGTCTACCAGACTGCGCACCAGCTTCTGAATCGCCGCGGCGGCGGCTGGCCCCTGACGGTATTCCTCGCACCGGACGACCTTGCGCCGTTTTTCGCCGGCACCTATTTCCCCCGCGAGCCGCGCCATGGGCTCGCCGATTTCAAAACCGTGCTGAACCAGGTCGCGGATTATTACCAGGTACATCGTGACGAGATTCGCAAGCACGCCGCCGCGCTGACCGACACCTTCGCCCAAATCAAAATGCACCATTCAGCGGCCGGCGTGGAGCCGGATCTGGTAGTTATCGATGCCGCGCTCTCAACTTTGGCGCAGAGCTACGACGCCCGCCACGGCGGCTTCGGGCCGGCACCGAAATTTCCACGGCCCGGCGCGCTCGAGCTGCTACTGGGCGCGCCGGATGATGCCATGTGCGGCAAGGCGCTGCACACGCTCGCGCGCATGGCCGACGGCGGCCTGTTCGACCAGGTCGGCGGCGGCTTCTCCCGCTATTCGGTGGACGCGGCGTGGACCATTCCCCATTTCGAGAAGATGCTGTACGACAACGGCGCGTTGCTCAGGCTGTACGCGCTGGCGGCGCGGCAGACCGGCAGCGCACGCTTCCGGAAAGCTGCGGCACTCACCGCGGACTGGGCGATCGACGTCATGCAGTCGGAGGCGGGCGGCTACTACTCGAGCCTGGACGCCGATTCGGAAGGCGAGGAGGGCAAATACTACGTCTGGGACCGCGATGAATTGCGGAGCCTGCTTGATGACGATGAATACTCCCTGGCTGTCCGGCGCTTCGGCCTCGACGGCGCCCCCAATTTCGAAGGGCGCTGGCACCTGAACGTCGCGGCAGATACGGCCTTGTTGGCCGAGGAGCAGCAGACATCCGAAGAGGCGGTTGCGGCGCGGCTCGAGGCCATTCGAAACAAGCTGCTGACGGCGCGGGCGGCGCGCACGCCGCCGGCTCGTGACGACAAGATTCTCACCGCCTGGAACGGCCTGATGATCGGCGGAATGGCGACGGCCGGGCGTTTGCTCGATGAGCCGCGCTGGCGCGACTCCGCCGCGCGGGCGCTCGATTTCATTCGCGCCGAGCTGTGGCGCGATGGCTGTCTGTTTGCGACGTACCAGGGCGGCCGTGCGCGCTTCGACGGCTACCTGGATGATTATGCATTTGTCGCCGCCGCTTGCCTTGAGATGTTGCAGGCGCGCTGGCGCTCCGCCGACCTCGAGCTTGCGCGCACGTTGTGCGAGGCGATACTCGCGCACTTCGAGGATCACGACGGCGGCGGATTCTTTTTCACGGCCAATGATCACGACACGCCGCTCGACCGGCCGAAGAGCTTCGTCGATGAATCCATGGCGGCCGGCAATGGCGTCGCCGCGCAGGCGCTCGTCCGGCTCGGCCATTTGCTTGGCGAAATCCGCTATCTGGATGCCGCCGCGCGCACGATGCGCGCGGGCACAGCAGCGCTCCCCGACTATCCGGATGCGATGTGCAGCCTGCTGGTCGCATTGCGCGACGAACTCGATCTGCCGGCGCAGATTATTTTGCGCGGCGAGCCGGCCGTACTCGCGCAATGGCGGTGGCGGATCGAGTCGACGTTCGATATGCACCGGCGCGTGTACGCTGTTCCACACGATGCGGGCGAGCTGCCGGGGTTGCTCGGCGTATGCGAACCTCGTCCGGAAGGCGTAGCGTATTTCTGCGAAGGGACGGAATGTTCGCCGCCGCTGACGTCGGTCGAGGCGGTGCTGGAAAGATTGAGTTGACAGGCAAATATCAGGGAATTCGGATGAAAAAAATAATCGCGGTTCTGGTCATGGCATCCGTCGGGCAGGCGGCGCTGGCTGCCACTGCCATCGGTCCGCCGCGCTGGACCCAGTACCGCATGGGTCCGACCAGCAATGCCGTGTATCGCGATCCCGGCGCGACTGGCGACAAGGCATTGCCGAGCCACGTCTACCACACCAAGGCGCCGTTGCGCGCGACGCCGGTAATCGTCAACGGCCGGCTGTACATCGGCAATCACAAGACCGGCGGGCTGCAGGCCTTCGATCTCCTAAGCGGCCGGATGCTGTGGCATAACAAGGCGCCCAACTGGGTGCATTCGGAAATGACCGACGCCGGCGGGCTGCTATACGTCGGCTACGGCGACCGTGTGTTCGTCACGCCCTGGCTGCGCGGTGAAGGGCCGAGCGGCGTGCTGGCGCTCAACCCGGACACCGGCAAGATTGTCTGGCAATTCGAAACGGTGGGCGAAGTCATGCCGACGCCGGCTTACCGTAACGGCATCGTTTACGTCACCACCGGCGCGGGCGAGTTGTACGCGCTGGATGCAGAAACCGGTGCGGTCCGTTGGCAGTTGCCGCTCAGAACCGATCGCATCACTGTCGATACCGGGCTGCACTTGTCCGCGGGGCTGCCGTCCTTTGTCAGCATGTCCTCGCCGCACATCAAGGACGGGGTGCTCTACGTCGGTGGCCTCGATACGGTGTTCGCGATTGACCTCGCGACGCACAAGGTCAAGTGGAAGTTTTCACGGCTGGCGTCGTTTACCGACGTGCCGGTGGCGATCTCGAAGCGGGGCGTTATCGTCACCACCGGCGTCAAGGTGCCGGTGCAGTTGAGCTACGCGGAAATCCGCAAGTACGGTGCGGTACGCGAGGACTACCATTTTATCTATGCGATCAACCCGAACGGCAGCCTGCGCTGGAAGCATCTGATGGGGCCGGGCTCGCAGCAGGAAAACAACACCTCCGGCGCACCGGCGATTGCCCATGGCCGCGTCTACGTCGGCAGCCCGTACGCGGAGGCATTGTTCGCCTACGACGTCAGTTCCGGCAAGTTGCTGTGGAAGTATTTCACCGGCGTCAAAATCAAAGGGCCGCCGGCGATTGTCGACGGCTTCGTATTCTTCGGGGACACGCGCGGGACCTTGTATGTACTGAACGCGACGACCGGAAAACTGATTCGGAAGCGACACTTTCCCGATGCGCTTGCGCCGGCGGGACCGGTGGTGATCGACCAGAATCTTTACGTCGGTTGCCAGGACGGCAACGTTTATTCGATTCCGCTGAAGGAACTCACCAAAGAAGGTAGCTAGTGCCAAGTCCCTGGGGCTAAGTGAAGGAAGAGAACGTGCTCTCGGCGCTCAGCACTAGCGACTATCCCCGGGTGCGCGCCGGACCCAGTGGCCGCCCGTGCGGACCAGTTCGTACGTCGGCCAGTAATGCGGTTCCAGTTTCATCGCGACGAGGCCGGGGCGGCCGTCGGGGTCGATGACGCGCAGGCGCAGCGCCGAATGTCCGGGCGCAGCACGGACTGCGGCCAGGAACGTCTTGATGTCGGGGGTCGAATTGCCGTTCACGGACACGATACGCAATCCCGGCGACAGGCCGTAGCGGCTTGCAGGTGACCCATAATTGAAGTAGGCGACCCAGACGCCGGTGCGCGGCTGGCCACGTTGGGTCGCCAGCGTGCGCGGCGGGCGTTGCAGGATGGCTCCGCCCCAGACCAGCACGCGGTCGAGCGCGTCCGTATCGAGCAGCTCCGTGGGCATCGCGATATTCATGACCTTGCTGTCGCGCAGCACGGTCAGAGCCACCGACGGCTTCTGGCTCAGATGTGCGAGCTGTTCGAAGTTGTGCAGTGGCTGGCTGTCGATCGCCAGTAGCAAATCGCCGACGCGCAGCTTGCCCTCGGCGGGGCCGCCTGCAGTCAGGCGAGTTACCATCAGCACCTGGCGGCCTGTATCCGGTCCCGCTCCAAACACCCTGGCCCATCGCCCCGGCAGTCCGCGTTCGCGCGCGTCGGCGAGCGACAGCGGCCAGAATTCGGCGCCGAGAGTACGCACCGCCGGGTGATGCGAATTTTCGACGTGCTGAATCAGCGACTGCACGAGCCACAGCGGAATGCCCATCAGCGCCTGGTGCAGCTTCTGGCCGCTCTGCCAGGCAAAGCTCGACCACAGCGCGACCACGCGGCCCTGCGCATCGGCCAGTACACCTTCGATGCCGGCCGGTGCGTTGACGACGCGGATTACGTCGAGGTTGCTGTCGCGGAACCGCAGCGTCGCCGATATCGGCAGTGCCAGCGGCTGAATGTCGGCGACCACACTGGCCTGGCTGACCAACGATTGGCGGTCATTGAAACCGACTACCCAGACCGGGTCGCCGGGATTCAGATTGCCGTTACCGAAGCGCGCACTTCCGACCGGCGTATCGCCCAGCAGCTTCGGGTCGTAGTGCAGGACGGCGAGGTTGTGAATCGGATCGATGTAAGCGACCTTGGCCGGAATCGATACGGAACCCGCGAAGGTCAGTTGCAACTGGCCCATCGATACCGGCACGGTGTTGCGGTCGACGATTACGAGGCCTCTTTTTGCGTCGATGATCAGGCCGGTGCCGACGTAATGCGTCTCCTGCACGCCCTCGATCTGGTAGGGCATGTTGAACTGGACGTATACCAGCGACGGCGCCAGTGCATCTCTGCGCGCGTCGCTGTAGTCCGGATACTGCACCGTAGTCGACTCGACCGGCTGCGCCGACTGTGCCGGTGGAAGCTTCTTGCACGGCCACAGGCCACGGCCACGATGGCAGCGACGCGGCGGAAACCAGCGGCTGCCGAGCTGGACGAGCGCGGTGTGCGGCTGGTCGGGGTTGTCCGAGGTGTAGTAGCGCATGCTCACCCGCGAACCATTCGGATGGTGTTCCAACTGCTGCTGGAAGGCATCGAGATTGGGCACGGCAACATGCCCGAACTGCGTGATGACCGCGCCGCGGCCGATGCCGGCGTTGCTGAACACGAAGCCGGGATCGGCCACATATACGCCGCTGATCGGTTTGCCAAAGCTGCGCGCGAGTTCGTACGACAGATTGTTCAGCACCGCGCCGCCGTATTCGAGATAGCTTGCCGGGCTGATGGCATGCAGGTCCGCGACCGGCATTTTGAACCGTAGCGGATTGCCGCCGCGCTCGATGTCGAGCGATACCGTCTGCCCGACGCGTTGATCGAGGATATCGGCGAGGCGGTCGAAGCCGGTAACGAGCTTGTTGTCGACCGCGACGAGCACGTCGCCGGGTTGTAGCTTGTCATCGGCAGGGCCGCCGGGAACGACGTCATTGACGACCAGCAGGCCACTCGAATCCGGCGCCTTTTTGCGCGCGTGCTGCACGACCTTGGCGCGAACGCCGAGGCGATCGAGCTGGTTGTACGGCTGGTGCAGGAAGACAGTCTCGAGCGTGCCGCGCGGAACGGGTTTGTGTTCCAGGATGTACTTCAGCGCCACGACCACACGGTCGAGCGGCAGGAAATAGCTCGACGAACTGTCGGTGCCGCCGCCGGCGTTGAGGGCGATGACGTGTCCGGCGATATCGATAACCGGCGAGCCGGACGAGCCGCCGGACGTGCCCGAGTCGGCCTGGAAATAGAACGTGTTGAAGTCGTTGTAGCGCGATGCACCGTAGTACGGCGCGTTGCGATCGGTGCGCGCGAGCGTGCCGGCCAGAATCGACATCTGCTCGCCGGCGTCGTTGCCGATAATGCGGATTTCTTCGCCGATCCGCGCCTCGGCAGGCGCGAGCTTGAGCGCCTTCGGGTGGATGTACTTGAGCTTTGACGGATCGTAGTGAAAGAACCCGAAGTCGTGCACCGGGTCGCGGTAGATCGGCGTCAACGGGATTTCTTCGTGGTCCTTGAAGACGGCCGTCGCCACCACCGGCCCCGGCTGCACCACGTGGCGGTTGGTCAGGATGATGCCGCGTTTGGCATCGACAATGAAGCCGGTTGCCTCGCCGGTAAAGTTCCACTCGGTATCGAACGCGCGCGGTGCATCGATTTTGATGCTGACGACGGCCGGCTCGACGCGCTGAATAACGGGCGCCCAGTCGGCCTTGGTCGCGGCATGGGCAGCCGGAGCAAGCGCCAGCAGCAGGATAAACGAAAGCGATTTGTGGAACTTCGGCATCAAGATCACGACAAGCTGTATCCGAACATTTCGACAAACTGTTCGGCGAATTGCTCCCGCGTAAATTCGTGATTTTGCGTGCCCGTCCGCGCAACCTTGATTGCGCCGAGCAGTGCCGCGATACGGCCGGTGGTCTCCCAGTCCATGTCGTTCAGCAGGCCGTAGATCAGGCCGGCGCGATAGGCGTCGCCGCAGCCGGTCGGGTCGCGCACCGCCTCCGGCTTCACCACGTCGATCTCGATCTGTTTGCCGCCGGCGTGAATGACCGAGCCTTCGCCGCCGTGCGTCACGACCAGCGCCGCGACCCGCTTGGCGAGCTTGTCGAGCGACAGGCCGGTCTTGCTCTGCATCAGCTCGGCCTCGTAGCTGTTCAGCGTCAGCCATTCGGCCTGGTCGGTAAAGGCAAGCAGATCGTCGCCGTCGAACATCGGCATGCCCTGGCCGGGGTCGAACATGAACGGAATGCCGGCCTCTGCGAACTGCCGCGCGTGCTGCAACATGCCGTCGCGACCGTCCGGCGAGACAGTGCCGAGGCGCAGGCCGTCGCCGGTCGGCACACGGTTCTGGTGCGACTCGTTCATGGCACCCGGGTGAAACGCAGTAATCTGGTTGTCGTCGACGTCGGTGGTGATATAGGCCTGCGCGGTGTAGTGCTCCGGCAGCTTGCGAATGTATTCGGAAGAAATCCGGTTCCGATTCAGCCAGTCCTGGTATGGCCCGAAGTCGAGGCCCACGGTCGCCATCGGTGCCGCATTGGCCCCCAGCAGGGCGAGGCTGTAGGCGATATTCCCGGCGCAGCCGCCGAAGTTGCGGCGCATCTCTGGCACCAGGAACGACACATTCAACATGTGAACCTTGTCCGGCAGGATGTCGTCCTTAAAGCGGCCAGGATAGACCATGATGGTGTCGTAGGCGATTGAGCCGGTGATAAGTGCGTCCATTTTTCAGCGATCCTTCTAAGTTGGTAGGCCTCGTTTTCGGCGCCCGCCGCGGCAGCTTATTTTCCGGGACGCCGTGAATCCGTCCCTGGAGGTAAGGAAAGTAACCCGGCTGCCGGGCCGGATACCGGCACCCAATCAGCCCGCCGCCGCAGGCGGCTAAATCGATCTCTATCCAAAAAACACCAGCAACCAAACAGCTACAAGATTGGCAAGCGAACAAAACACCGCAGCAGAACCAAAATCCTTGGCCAACCCGGACAGCGGATGGTGCTCATAACTGATCCGATCAATAGCTTTCTCAATCCCGCTATTGAGCAGCTCGGTAATCAAAACAATAAACAGGCTACCAACCAGTAAGGCTCGCTCGACGCCGGTCCTGCCGAACCAAATCCCAACCGGCGCAAGCACAACAAACAAAACCAGGTCGAGCCGAAATGCCATTTCGCTCGCAAGCGCACCGCGAAACCCCTTAAACGAGTTGCCGGTCGCGCGGACCAGATGCGTCAGCGGCCCGACACGCGCCTTGCGTATTTCAGGCTGAACGTTTCCAGACAAGATCGAGTTGTCTCGCGGCACGGACGTCATCGAGCCGCCTGACCGGCATTGTGTATGGCGCCTGCTTGAGTTTTTCGGCGTCGGTTTCCGCTTCCTTCTGAATCGCGGCCATCGCGTCGACGAACGCGTCGATGATTTCCGGCGCTTCGGTTTCGGTCGGTTCGATCAGCAGGCATTCCGGCACCAGCAGCGGGAAATAGGTAGTCGGCGCGTGGAAGCCGTAGTCGAGCAGCCGCTTGGCGAAGTCCATCGCGGTAACGCCGAGTTCCCTGGCCTGACGCTTGAGGGTGATGATGAACTCGTGGCTCGCGCGGCGATTCGGATAGGCCGCCTCGAAGCCGGCCTTCTCCAGCCGCTTCATCAGGTAGTTGGCATTGAGCGTCGCGTAGTCGGCGACGTCATGCATGCCTTCGCGGCCCAGCAGGCGCGCGTAAATGTAGGCGCGCAGCAGTACGCCGGCATTGCCCATGAACGCGGACAGACGGCCGATGCTTTCCGGCAGATCCTTGCGCGTCAGCCAGCGATATTCGTCGCCGTCGCGACCGACGATCGGCGTCGGCATGTAAGGCAGCAGACGCTGGCTGACGCCGATCGCGCCCGAGCCCGGGCCGCCGCCGCCGTGCGGCGTCGAGAACGTCTTGTGCAGGTTCATGTGAATGACGTCGAAGCCCATGTCACCGGGGCGAACCTTGCCGAGGATGGCGTTCAGGTTGGCGCCGTCGTAGTAGAGCAGGCCGCCGGCCTCATGGACGATGCCGGCAATTGCGGAAATGCGCCGCTCGAACACACCCAGCGTCGACGGGTTGGTCAGCATGATGCCGGCGGTTTTCGGGCCGACCGCGGCCTTCAAATCGTCGAGGTCGACATCGCCGTCCGGCCCGGTCTTGATTTCGCGCACGGTGCAGCCGCACATGACGGCGGTGGCCGGGTTGGTGCCATGGGCCGCGTCCGGGACGATGATTTCGGTGCGCTCGGTATCACCGCGCGCACGGTGGTAGGCGCGGATCATTGCAACGCCGGCCAGTTCGCCCTGGGCGCCGGCCATCGGCGTCAGTGACACGCCCTTCATGCCGGTGACGTTCTTGAGGATTTCCTGCAGTTCGTACAGGCAGGCGAGAAAGCCCTGGCCGTGATCTTCCGGTGCCAGCGGGTGGCGGGCGAGCAGTTCCGGCAGCATTGCGAGCGTGTTGCACGCACGCGGGTTGTACTTCATCGTGCACGAGCCGAGCGGATAGAAGTGCGTGTCGATCGAGAAGTTTTCCTGCGACAGCCGCGTGTAATGACGCACGACCTGCATTTCGGACACTTCCGGCAGTTCGGGCGCCTCGTCGCGCAGCTGGTCGGCCGGCAGATCGTCCGGCGGCGGGCAGGTAAACGGAGCCTGCGCGGTGGCGCGCCGGCCGGGGCGGGAATGTTCGAAGATAAGCATGCTAGCCTAATGCCTTTAAGGCAGCCTCGTAATCCGGTTCGTTACCGATTTCCGGCACCAGTTCGTTGTAGACCACCGTGTCGTTTTCGTCGATCACGACCACGGCGCGCGCGGTCAGCCCCGCCATGGGGCCGTCGTCGATCATTACACCGTAGTCGCGCGCAAAATCGCGCCCGCGCATCAGCGACAGCGTGATGACGTTCTCCAGCCCTTCGTTGCCGCAGAAGCGGCTCATCGCGAACGGCAGGTCGGCGGAAATAATCAGGATCATCGTGTCCGGATGGTCCTTCGCGTACTCGTTGAATTTCTTCGTCGACAGCGCGCACACCGGAGTATCCAGGCTCGGCACGATGTTGAGCAGCTTCTTGCGGCCTTCCCACTCCGCCAGCGACACGTCCTTGAGGTCCTTGTTGACCAGCGAAAAATCCGGCGCGGTGCTGCCGACGCGGGGTAGTTCGCCGTTGGTGTTGATTGCGTTGCCGCGCAGGGTGATTTGGGTCATGGCTGTTACTCCTTTTTTCAGGCCACTTCGGCCGCCACCGTCAGGATGTTGCCGAGCGCACTCGCATAAAGATCAATGTCGGCGTCGGTTTTGGTTTCGGTCGCGCAAACGAGCAGCGCGTTGTCGAGTTCCGGGAACCAGGACGCGAGGTCGAGGCCGCCGAGGATGCCGGCATCCGACAGTTGCGCCAGCACGTCCGCGGCCGGTCGATCGAGCGTGAGGACCGCTTCGTGGAAGTACGGCGCGTTGAATGCGCACTCTACACCGTCGATAGCCGTGAGCGTGTCGACGAGCTTCCGCGTATTGGCGTGGCTCACTGCGGCGACCCGCTTGAGACCCTCGGCACCCAGCAATGCCATGTAAATCGTCGCGGCCGTGACCAGCAGGCCCTGATTGGTGCAGATATTCGACTTGGCCTTGGAGCGGCGGATGTGCTGCTCGCGCGCCTGCAGCGTGAGCGTAAAACCTTCCTTGCCGTCGAGATCGACAGTGCGGCCGGCAAGCCGGCCCGGCATCTGGCGCACCAGCGATTGCCGACAGCACAGGAAACCGAAGTAAGGTCCGCCCGACGACAGCGGCACGCCCAGCGGCTGGCCTTCGCCGCAAACGATGTCGGCGCCGGTTTCGCCCCAGCGGCCCGGCGGCTTGAGCAGAGCCATCGCGGTCGGGTTGACGACACCTATCGCCAGCGCATCTTGGGCATGCGCCCAGTCGGTCAGCGCATCGACATTTTCGAGCACACCGAAGAAATTGGGCTGCGGAATCACCAGCGCGTCGAACGCCTGGCCTTCGAACCGCGCGAGCGATTCGGGCAGCGTCTGGCCGGCCTGTGTGCAGTACGGCAGATCGACGAATTCGATGTTCTGCATGCCGGCGATGGTTTCGATCGTCTCGCGGTACAGCGGATGCAGCGTGCCGGCGACGAGGATGCGATGCGCGGATTTGCGCTGCGCGCGTACCGCCATCAGGCAGGCTTCGGCGAGGCCCGACGCGCCGTCGTACAGCGATGCGTTGGAGACGTCCATCGCCATCAGGTTGGCCATCATTGTCTGGTACTCGTACAGCACCTGCAGCGTGCCCTGGCTGGCTTCGGCCTGGTAGGGCGTATAGGCGCTGTAGAACTCGCCGCGCGTGGTGATTTCCCAGACGGCCGCCGGGATGTGGTGCTCATAGGCGCCGGCGCCGAGGAACGACAGCGGCATGCCGTCGGCCGCGGCGCGCGCATGCATCAGCCGCGTGATTTCCCGTTCGGTAGCCGCCGATGGAACGCCCGTCAGCTGTTCAACGCGCAGTTCGCGCGGGATTTCGTCGAACAATTGCTCGATGCTGTCGACGCCGATTTCCGCAAGCATTGCGCGGACATCGTCTTCGGTGTGCGGAATGAAGGCCATTGCCTGTCAGCTCGCCTCTTCGCAGTAATCGCGATAGGCCGCCGCGTCCATGAAGCGGTCCAGCGCAGTGTCGTCGGCCGTACGGATGCGGACCAGCCAGCCCTCGCCGTACGGATCATTGTTGACCTTGTCGGGTTCATCGGCGAGCGAATCGTTGGCGTCGACGATTTCGCCGGCCACCGGCGAGTAAACGTCGGAGGCGGATTTCACCGATTCGACCGTCGCGCAGGTTTCACCGGCGTCGATGTCGCGGCCGGTTTCGGGCGTCTCGACGTAAACGAGTTCGCCGAGCGCGTCCTGGGCATGATCGGTAATGCCGATTTCGATAACGCCGTCGCCGCGGTCGCGCAGCCACTCGTGGCTCTGGGTGTACTTCAAATCGTCTGGAATCGTGCTCACTGCGTTACCCCTTCTGAGACATCAACGAGAATCTTGCCTTTGCGGACGAACGGCGGCTTGACGACGCGCGCGCCGGCGAGCCGGCCGCGAATATCCACCCGGCAGCGCTCGATGTCGCCGGCTGGAATGCGGGCGAGGCCGATGGAGCGCTCGAGCGTCGGCGAGAAGCCGCCGCTGGTGACGAGGCCGTCGCCGGCATCAGTTTCGATCCGCTGGTGGCCGCGTAGCACGCCGCGGTCTTCCAGCAGCAGGCCGACGAACTGTTCGGCGACGCCGGCCGCGCGCTGCTTTTCCAGCGCCTCGCGGCCGATGAAATCGCGATCTTGGGGTTCCCACGCGATCGTCCAGCCGAGCCCGGCGGCGAGCGGCGAGACATCCTCGTCCATGTCCTGGCCGTAGAGGTTGAGGCCGGCTTCCAGGCGCAGCGTATCGCGCGCGCCTAGGCCGCAGGGTGCCGCGCCGGCGGCGAGGAACTTGTCCCACCAGGCGACCGCCTGGCCGGCCGGCAGCATGATCTCGAAGCCGTCCTCGCCGGTGTAGCCGGTGCGGGCAATGAAGAGATCGCCGATTTGCGCGGCGCTGAACGGGCTGAGTGCCAGCGCCGCCTCGTGCGCATCGGCCTCGAGTGTGCCGGCGACCTTGTCGCGCGCGTCCGGCCCCTGGACCGCGATCAGCGCGGCGTCGGCGCGTTCGGTGAGCTCGACATCGAACGCCGTGGCCTGCTTGCGCATCCAGGCGAGATCCTTGTCGTGTGTTGCCGCGTTGACGATCACCCGGTAGCGGGAAGGGGCCACGTAATAGGTGATCAGGTCGTCGATAACGCCGCCGCGCTGGTTCAGCATGCAGCCGTAAAGCGCCTTGCCGGGCGCCTTGAGCTTGTCGATGTCGTTGGCGAGCAGCCGGCGCAGGAAGTCGCGCGCGCCGTCGCCGCTGATGTCGACGATGGTCATGTGGGAGACGTCGAACATGCCTGCATCACGGCGCACGTGATGGTGCTCCTCGA
Source organism: Gammaproteobacteria bacterium (assembly GCA_035690945.1). GTDB lineage: Bacteria > Pseudomonadota > Gammaproteobacteria > Natronospirales > DASSBR01 > DASSBR01. Next base: position 14,703 of record DASSJY010000021.1, on the reverse strand, counting down.
TTTGCGATCCGTAGTGGATTGGCATATCCCAGCCGCCGAAATCGATGGTTTTTGCGCCCAAATCGAGGTGGCGTGCGTAAAGAGGCGTTCGGTTAGCCATCAACTGCCCTTAATGAGCGATAAAGAAGGCCGCTGCAGAGCGGCCCGGCCAAAAACCGTAATGATACTGGAGCGCGGGGCTGGACCCAAGTATTTCGCGCTCCTGGGTTCGGAGCCATGATAACCGGGGATAGATTCCGCCGTTCTTGCTACTGGGCACCCTCACCCCAACCCTCTCCCGAAGGGAGAGGGGGTAAGAGGAACGAGTTAATTGTCCAGCAACTTGTCAACCTTAGCCGCGCAGATGAAGTCGTTTTCGGACAGCCCGCCGACCGCGTGAGTCGTGAAGTTGACGTTGCAGTGGTCGTAGCCGACTTCGAGGTCGGGGTGATGGCCTTCGGCGTTGGCAATCCATGCGATCGCATTGACGAAGCCCATCGTCTTGTTGAAGCCCTTGAACTTGAAATCGCGGCTGATGATCTTGTCGTCGCCGCTCAGCGTCCACTCCGGCGCGATTCTCTTGAGATAGGCCTCCGCCTCGTCGTGCGTCAGGGGTTTCACGCCGCCTTCACAGGGCAGACAGTGCTTTTCGGCGAGTTCGGTCATTGTTGTTGCTCCGCAATAGCGATGGAAAGCGTCAATTCTATCAGCTTGCGGCTTTTTCGACCGGCGGATACGTGGGCTTGCGCATGCCCAGCCGGCGTGCTTCGGCGATCAGCCCGAACAGGTCGAGCTTGGCGGTTTCGAACAGCTGATCGAGGCTGTCGATCACGAAATAGAGCGTCTGGTAGATGTCGATCCGGTATGGCGTGCGCAACACTTCCAGCGGGTCGAACGGCTTGCGAATCGGCTTGTCGCTGTCGATCGAGTACGGTGTTTCGCCGACCGAGGAGACGATTCCGGCGCCGTAGGTCTTGAGTCCCGCAGATGTGTTCATCAGCCCGAATTCGACTGTGAACCAGTACAGCCGTGCGAGCATCACGCGGTCTTCCTTGCTCGCGGTCAGGCCGGCCTTGCCATAGGCATGAGTGAATTCTGCGAAGCGCGGGTCGGTCAGCAGAGGCGTGTGGCCGAACACCTCGTGGAAAATGTCCGGTTCCTGCAGGTAGTCGAATTCTTCGCGGGTGCGGATGAACGAGGCGGCGGGGAATTTCTTGGCGGCGAGCAGCCGGAAAAATTCGCCGAACGGGATCAACGCCGGCACCGGCGCGACTTCCCAGCCGGTGTATTTGCGGATTACCGCCGAGGTCTCTTCCGGTTGCGGAATGTGATCCGTCGGGAAATCCATCCGTTCGAGCGCCTCGAGGTATTCGGGGGCCGCATACCGCTCGACGATCGGCCGCTGGCGCGTGATCAGGTCGTGCCAGATCGCATTTTCCTCGTCCGTGTACGGAATGATGCCGTTCGCGTCGGGAATTTTCGCTTGGTAAGTGGTGCCTTTACCCATAATCAATCACCTCGACTGACCAGTTTATCAGCTTTGCCTGCGGGCGAATCATTTCGATCGGCCATTGTGGCATAATGCCCCGGTGGTAATGTCAAATAAGGGGCCGGGATGATGCCACAACGCCGGCCGCCGGGATGAACGGCAGCCCATCAAGCGTGGCCGCGAGCCGCCTGGACTGGTTTCGGCTCCGCTTCGTCGACGGCGAACTCGAGCGCGCATTTCGCAGCGATTATGCCGTTCGCACCCGTATGCAGACGCGTGTCTCGCTGGCGCTCGGACTCGTCATCTACCTCGCGCTCGGCTTTCAGGACCCGTGGTTCTTTCCGCTCGACGCCGGCCTGATTCTGCTGGTCCGCTTGTGTGTATCGGCGACGCTGCTGGTTTCGGTTGCGGCGACCTTTCACCCGCAGTTCGTCCGCATCCAGCAGCCGTGGGTGCTGGTGCAGACGCTGGTCGCCGGTGCCGGTGTCGTCTTCATGATCTCGCACGCCGGTCTCGAAACCGCCAACTCCTATTTTTTCGGCGTCACGCTGGTCATCGTTTGGGCATTCAATTTTTCCGGCCTGCGGTTTTACCCGGCGCTGCTCGCGAACGTCGTGCTGATTACCGCGTACGGCGTCGTGTTCGGCGCCTGGAACGAGCCGCCGACGCGCTGGCTGGCGACGGACCTGTCCAACTGCGTCTCAGCCGCGATGATCACCGGGTTCGCCGGCTACCTCATCGAGTGGCAGCGACGCGTACTGTTCGACCAGAATCGGCTGATCGACCGCGAACGCGAAAGCCATCAGCAACTCGCGCTGTTCGATCAACTGACGGGGCTGCCCAACCGCCTGTTGTTCCAGCAGCGGCTAAGGGAATCGCTGCTGCACCGTGAACGACGCGGCGACCGCCTGGCAGTGCTGTTTCTCGACATCGATCACTTCAAGCCGATCAACGATTCCTTCGGCCACCATGCCGGCGACCGTATGCTGAGCGTGCTGGCGTCGCGCCTCAAGTCGTGTCTGCGCCGCGAGGACCTGGTCGCGCGCATCGGCGGCGACGAATTCCTGATGCTGATCGAGGATGTGCCGCAACCGGATGACGTCGCCGCGGTGGCGGAAAAGATTCTCGAGGCGGTGATCCGGCCGTTGAGCTTTCGCGGCGCCAGCGATGCGCCCGAGCCGGTACAGGTCAGCGCCAGCATCGGCATAGCGCTGTACCCGCAGGACGGTGCCAGCGCCGATGAACTGATCCGGGCGGCCGATGCGGCGATGTATACAGTGAAGGCCGCAGGCCGCAACGGTTATCGGTTTTACCGGGACGCTTCTGCGGCTGCCGCCGGCTAGCTGTAAAACGAGTGGTCTAATCTACGTCAAGGCAGGTACGGTAACGAAGTCGTACTGCCTGAAGTTGCTCTGTCTCAGTTTTTCTGCTTCACAATCCAGCGATCGACGACTTCCTTCAAAATACTCATCGGCAGGCTGCCATGACTCAGCACCGCCGCGTGGAATGCGCGGACGTTAAAGTTTTCGCCGAGTTCCTTCGCCGCTTTTTGCCGCAGATTCTGAATCGTCATTTCGCCGATCATGTACGACAGCGCCTGGCCGGGCCACGCGATGTAGCGGTCGACTTCGTTGGTGATGTTCTCGACGCTTAGCGCGGTGTTGTCCTTGAAATACTGGATGGCGCGCGCGCGGCTCCAGCCGAATTCATGCATGCCGGTATCGACGACCAGGCGTACTGCGCGCCACATCTGGTAGTCGAGATAGCCGAAGCGCTTGTACGGGGTGTCGTACAGGCCCATTTCGTCGCACAGCGTTTCCGCGTACAGCGCCCATCCCTCCCCGAACGAATTGAAGTAGCTGAAGCGGCGGAAGTTCGGCAGGTTGTGCAGTTCCATCGCGATCGGCATCTGCAATTGGTGGCCCGGCCGCGCCTCGTGGCAGGTCAGCACCTGAATGTCGTACTTCGGTCGCGATTCCGGCTTGTAGAGATTGACGGCCATGTAGCCCGCGACGCTGCCGTCGCCGGCCGGTGGAACGGAGTAAGCCGGGTAGGTGTCGGGCGCGAGGCTCATCGGGATCGGCCGCACGCCGTAGGGTACGTGCGGCAGCAGTTCGACCGGAAAGAGTTCAACAAGGTGCGGATCGACACGCTTGGCGGCGGCGCGGTAGGCTTCGAGCAGCTTTTGCGGATCCTTGTAATAAAAGCGCGGGTCGGTGCGAAGGTGGTGGAGGAAGTCCTTGTAGCTGCCCTTGAAGCCTATCTGGTCGAAGATCTTTTTCATTTCCGCATGAATCGCGGCCACCTTTTTCAATCCGAGCTGGTGAATCTGCTTCGGCGTCATGTTGGTCGTCGTGTAATGACGCACCACGTAAGCGTAATAGGCCTTGCCGTTGGGTAGCGCTGAGGCGCCGATCGTGGTTCGTGTGGCCGGCAGATAGACGTCGTTGAAAAACGTCTGGAATTTCTTGTAGCTCGGCACGATGACGTTGGCGATGGCCTTTTTGGCAGCGGCCTTGAGCGCGGCCTGCGTCGCGGCTGGAACGGTCGACGGCATTTGTTTGAATGGCCGGTAGAACGCACTCTTTAGAGGATCGCTCACAATCTGCGCCGCGATCTGGTGCGGTATGCGCTTCATGACCACCCGGGGCTCGGTCATGCCTTCCTTGATACCTTCGCGCAGCAGCGCGATGGTCTGGTCCACGTACGGTGCGAAGGTCCGCAATCGCGTGACCCAGTTGGCGTAGTCTTTCGCATTGTTGAAGCGCAACTGGTGCGTCAGTGTGGCCGTAGTCTGGATGCCGCCGAGCTGGTTCAGCGCGAGCAGGTAGCCATGGAATTTGTAGCCGGCGATGCGATCTCTGAGCTTGTAGGCGAACAGGTCGTAGTTGAGTTGCTCGTCCGTCGGCAGCGATGAACGGTCGATTTTTTCAAGTGCTGCCAATGCCTGTTCATCTTCGTGATGCTCGCGCGCCATTGCGGCGAGAGTGACATCCGGCCATTGGTCGTCATAGGCGTGAAAGCCGTCCAGCGACGCTTCGATCGGGTGTTCCCGCAAGTGCCGCTGCCATTGACTTTTGAATAGCGTGTGGAGTTGGGAGACGGCGCTGCCGCCGGCCTGCGCAGCCGCGACCGGCCGGGCATAGGCGACGAAAACCAGTGCAATGACCAGAACTGAGACTTTCATCACGCGATCCTTCTATCTTGTATAATGGCGCCTTCGGCAACAACACGTCCCATGGTAAGGGACAAAGCGAGGCGAAGCTATGGACAACCCTCTGGATAAAAAATTCTCGCGGCGCACCTTCATCAAGAGCGCGGCTTTGGCAGCCGGCGCAGCGGCCGTTCCCGCCATGATGTTCGGCGGCGGCGCACGTGCCGCGAGCAAGCTGCCCAAATCAGCCGTCCAGTACCAGGATCACCCCAAGGACGGCAAGCAGTGCAGCGAATGCATCCAGTTCATTCCGGGCCCCAAGAAGGGCGCGATGGGCACCTGCAAAGTCGTGCAGGGCAAAATCCATCCCAACGGTTACTGCGTCGCCTTCGTGCCGAAATCCTGAGTCGGAGCGAGCGGCGCGAGCCGCTCCTCGATCAATTTATCCGCCAGTTCCAGATCGACTTGATCCGCGGATGTGATATTCGCGCTTAATCGCATCAGCATCTCCTGCTGAATGCGGCCGCGCTCGTACGCTTCCGCGTACGGCAGGCTGCGAAACATGACCATCGAGTAGCGCGGCACGAAGCGGTCCGGGTGCTGCGCTTCGAGCCGCCAGCCGATTTCCTTGCGCAACTTGAAGCCTTCGTCGCGCACCGCGTCGCGCATTTCGATGTAATTTTCCAGCGCCATTTCGGCGAGTGCGTCGGTGTCCGGCTTGCGCGCTTCGGCAAATGCTGTGAAGGCTTTCGGCCAGTCGTCGCCTAGTTGTTCAAGCACCCGATCCAGCAGCAGGCAGTCCTCAAACGCGCAGTTCATCCCTTGGCCGTGAAACGGCACGATGGCGTGCGCCGCGTCGCCGATCAGCAGGACGCGCCCGTCGTGATGCCAGCGCGGGCACCAGACGGTGCCGAGCATGCCGGTCGGGTTGTCGAAGTACAGTTCGGCGAGATCCGGCATCAAGGCGGCCGCGTCGGGGAATTCATCTTTGAAAAAGCTTTCGACCGCATCTGCGTCCGTTAACGTCGTAAAGCTCGGCTCGCCTTCTTTTGCCAGAAACAGCGTTACCGTAAAGCTGCCGTCGAGATTGGGCAGCGCAATCAGCATGTAGCCGCCGCGCGGCCAGATGTGGAGAGCCGCCGGGTCCATACGGTGCCGGCCGTCGGGGCCGGGCGCGATGGTCAGTTCCTTGTAGGCGTGATCCAGAATGTCTTCGTTGGTTTCCACGTCGGTCGTTTTCATCAACGCGCGGCGGATAATCGAGCCGGCGCCGTCGGCAGCGATGATAGGCTGGTGTGTCCGATCGAACACCCGGCTCTCCGGTTCGTGTTCGAATTGCAGCGTGCCGCTGTCACAGTCGATACCGGTGCAACAGTGGTCGAAATGCAGCGCGACGCCGGCGGCTTCAGCGGCGTCAAGCAGGCGGCGATTGAGTTCGGTGCGCGAGATCGAGTGAATGACTTCGCCCGGGTTCCGGCTGTAGGGTTGCAGGCTGGTTTCGCCGGCGCGGTCATGGATCATACGGCCGCGCATCGGCAGCGCGAGTTCCCGGATCGAGTCGTAGACGCCGGCTTGTTCGAGTGCAACGATGCCGCGTTCGGCTAGCGCCAGGTTGATCGATCGGCCGGCGGGCAGGTCATGGCTGCGGATGTCGGGGCGGCGCTCGTACAGCGCGACGTTATGGCCGCGGCGCGCGAGGTAGATTGCGGCGAGCGACCCGGCGAGGCCTCCGCCGATGATGGCGGGTCGACTACTCATCATCCACCGCTTTCTTCAGAATCTCGACGAACTCAAATACATCCTGATAATGATTGTAGAGCGGCGCCGGGGCGACGCGGACGATGTTGGGCTCGCGCCAGTCGCAGGTGACGCCTGCCGCGCCGATCTTTTCGAACGTATCGCGTGCCGCTTCGCGCGTCAGCGCCAGACGCAGCGACAGTTGGCAGCCGCGCGCATCCGGATCGGCCGGTGTGGTGATGCCGATGCGGCCGCCAAGCGTTTCACCCAGCAGGTATTCAAGGTAGCCGGTGAGGCGTATCGATTTTTTTCGCAATGCGGGCATGCCGGCGGCGGCGAACAACTCGAGCGACGCGGCCAGCGGTGCGAGTGACAAAATCGGAGGGTTGCTGAGTTGCCAGCCTTCGGCGCCGGGAATCGGATGAAATTCGTCGCCCATTTCGAAGCGGCTTTTTTTGTCGTGTCCCCACCAGCCGGCAAAGCGAGGCAGCTTTCCGTCTGCGTGGCGGTTGTGAACGAAGCATCCGCCGACAGCGCCGGGGCCTGAGTTCATGTACTTGTAGTGGCACCAGACGGCGAAGTCGACGTCCCAGTCGTGCAGCGCGAGCGGGACGTTGCCCGCGGCGTGGGCGAGGTCGAGGCCGACCTGCGCGTCGACTTCGTGGCCGAGTCTGGCGATTTTAGCCATCGGCAGGCATTGGCCGCTGAGATACTGGACGCCGGGGAGCAGTATGAGTGCCAGGCTCGCTGCGTTGCGGCTGATGATGGCTTCGATATCATCAAGCTCGATGGTGCCGTCGTCGTTGCCGACTAGGAGCAGGGCGTCCTTCGGGTCGAAGCCGTGAAAGCGAAGTTGTGATTCAACGGCGTAGCGATCCGATGGAAACGCGCCGCGTTCGATGAGGATTTTGTAGCGGCTTTGCGTCGGCCGGTAGAAGCTGACCATCATCAGGTGCAGGTTGACCGACAGGGTGTTCATGGCGACGACTTCGTCGGGTTTGGCGCCGACGATGTCGGCAAGCTTGTCGGTTACGCGTTCGTGGTAGGGCAGCCATGGGTGGCGCGCCTCGAGGTGACCTTTCACGCCGAGTTTGGCCCAGTCGGCCAGTTCTTGTTCGACCCAGGCGGTGGCCGTTTTGGGTTGCAGGCCGAGAGAGTTGCCGCACAGGTAGATGTCGGGTTCGGTGCCGACGGTTTGCGGCAGGTGGAACCGGTGGCGGTATTCGGCGAGCGGGTCGTCGCGGTCCTGTTCTATGGCGAATTGTTTATCGGTGCGGTAATTCATTAGATGTGTCTGTTGGGTTGTTGCAGGGGCGGTGGGGTAGCTCCTTCCGAGGGACGCCGTGAACCCATCCATGGGGGCTTCCCTCCGACATCCCTGTTCCCAGAGACCCTCGGAAGAAGCTACCCCACCGCCTCAATACGTTCTTGTTTCAGATGGCTACGGCTTCTATCGGAAGAAGTATTGGACGGCTTGGCGCGGCGTCGGTTGCGAACGCCGGTAGCTGGAGATTCAGCAGGTAGTAGCCATCGTTGATTTCATTGGGAGCATAAATCATTTCCGTTACCGTTGCCTGCGGATGCGTTGCCTTTGCATAGGAACGCGAGCCTGATGGCAGGCCCCAGAAGATGCGATGTGCGGTGAGGGCGTTGTCGTCCATTGCATCGAGTGACGGTAAGTCGATGAGTAAATGTTCTACGTCTGCGTCGCGAATCAGGCGCGCCGCCGCAGCGTCGAGGTAAGGCGGCGGCTTGCTGGAGTCGTAATGTTGCGATTGTTTGCCGATTTCGTTTGGTAGCGTGCGGATGATCAGCGCGCGATAAAAATCTTGTTCGCGCCATTGTTGTAGCGCGTCTTCTATGTGATCCAAGCTTATTGCAGGCGCGCTCCCAGTGTCGATGGTAATTAAAGTTGCCGGGATTATGGCCGGTAAGTGCATATCGGCCATCGTGATGTCATCATTGACGACGTGCCCGATGCATTCGGTATGCGAGCCGTTGCAGTGCGGGTTCAGCCGGTAGACGCCGACGTTGCAGCTTCCGCCGGCTTCAGTGTCGCCGACGAAGCCGCCGGCGGCGAAGGTTTCCTTCTGTGCCGGCGGGGCGCCGAAGAAATTGGGTTGATCGCCGCTGAAGTCGAGACGGATGGCGAGGCTGCGGCCGGCGGCCGTGTCGCATCGGTAGCGGCGGCCGCCGACTTCGAAGGTAATGGCTGTCACTGGAAACGGGCGATGTCTAGGCTCAGCCAGTCGAGCGCCGCGCCGTGCAGTAGCGATCCACGGTCGGTGTCGTTCATGTCCATGGATTCGATCAGCGTGCCCGGATGGTGTTCGCCCAGTACGAACGGATAGTCGCTGCCGAGCGCAATGCGGTTAGCGCCGATGAGTTTGATCATGTAGCGCAGAACGTCCGGGTCGTGCACCAGCGAGTCGACGTAGAAGTGGCCGAGCCAGCGACGCGGGTTGATGTCGGTGTCGCGCGCGCACAGGTCGGGGCGGACCTTGAAGCCGTGGTCGATGCGGCCGATGGTGGCGGGAAACGAGCCCCCACCGTGGGCGAAGGCGACGCGCAGTTTCGGGTGGCGTTCGAACACACCGCCGAAGATCATCGAGCAGATCGCGAGGCAGGTTTCCGCCGGCATGCCGACCAGCCACGGCAGCCAGTATTTGTCCATGCGCTCGCGGCCGAGCATGTCCCACGGGTGGATGAAGACGGCGAGGTCGAGGTCTTCGGCGGCGGCGAAAAATTCGTTCAGCCGCTCGTCGTCGAGGTTCCAGTCGTTGATATGGGTGCCTATTTCAACGCCGGAAAGATTCAACGAGCGCTTGCAGCGTTCCATTTCGCGCACGGCCAGTTCCGGGTCCTGCATTGGCAGCGTGCCGAGGCCGGCAAAGCGGCGCGGGTTGTCGGCGACGACGCCGGCGATATGGTCGTTGAGTATTTTGCAGAGGTCGGCGGTATGTTCCGGCTTCGCCCAGTAGCTGAACATCACCGGCACGGTGGACAGCACCTGCACGCCGACGTTGTCGCGATCGCAATCCTCAATGCGCACCGCCGGGTCCCAGCAGTTCGCCCGGATATCGCGGAAGTGACGGCCGTCCTTCATCATCCGTGCGCAGCCGGGGCCCTCGTGCTCCAGTTGAACGAAGCCGCCGTAGCCGTAGCGCTCCTTCAGATCGGGCCAGTTCTCCGGCAGGATGTGGCTGTGGATGTCGATCTTTAGCATTGATAATGTTGGGTCGCCATCTCTATTACATACAACTATACAGCATCCCCCTGAGCCGAAATTCGGTTTGCGATTCCCGAAACATGGATGATAGGATCGCACGAGGAGCCGAGCAAGAAGCTCCGGGTCGCATGGCGAGAAATGGGGGAGGCAGCCATGAGAATACGCGCCGGGTCGATTGCAATTCTGTTCATTGTTGCGCTGACACCGATTAGCTTTTCAATGCCTTCCGGAGCAGGTTCTGCACGCGCTGACCTGACTGCCAGTCCATTGGGGCGCTCATTTCGATCCTGGGTAAATAACACCGGCATCTTTATTCGCGGCGTCAACGGTCGCCGATTCAGCATGCAGTTGGTCAGGTACGGCTATCGCGGCCACATGCAATCCGTAGAAGCAGGTTCAACGACGGTAACCGGGCATCGGGTGGCGATCGATCGCGGCAACCTGACAGAGTGGTACCGTTCCAGCCCCGCCGGAATTGAACAGGGTTTTACGCTGACGGCACCGCCGCCGGGGGCGGGGAACGACGAGCCGCTGAAGCTGCGGTTTGCGTTGAGCGGCAATATGAGCGCGCTGCAGAATCAGCGGGGTGGAGTCGACCTAGTCGATGAAGCCGGCCGTCGCGTGCTGCGTTACGGCAAGCTTCACGTGGTTGATGCCTCAGGCCGTAGCCTGCCGGCGCGCATGCGCCTGACGGGCGGTGACTTGATTCTTCTAGTCGCCGATCGCGCAGCCGCATACCCCCTCACCATCGACCCGCTGTTTTCTGCGGTAGAGCGGCTGAGGGAGGGCGATGTCGGCGCGGGGCTCGGGGTGTCGATTGCCCTGGACGACAATAAAATAGCGTTGGGTGCTCCTACTTATATTCCACATGATATGGAAGACGAAGCAGGCTCAGTAGCTGCATTCTGGCGCGGCCCGGATGAACCACTTTTGGGCGAATGGTCGATCATGCCACCAGGAGGCCGTATCTATGGGCCTGGGGGGCATTTCGGTAGCGCAGTCGCATTGAGCGGCGACGAGTTGGCTGTCGGAGCGCCGTTGCTGGATGTTGGCGACGCAAGCGCCGCCGGCGGCATTTACGTCTTCCACTTTCCGATCTACGACTCCATCGCAGACTCACAGGATCCGAACTCATACGAGGAAGCGGACACAAAGCTGGTCGTCCAATATGCTGCAGGTGGTGAGCACCTTGGTCGGACGCTGGCGCTGGGCGAAAACAGGCTTGTCGCCGGTGCCTCCGGTGGCGTCTATGTCTATCCACGCGTCGGTGGCGGCACGTTCAGCAGCCAGCGGGTTCAGAAGCTCGTGCCGAACAGCGGTGCCCCCAGCGACGCCTTCGGGACGGCGGTGGCGCTGGATGGCGATACCATCGTCGTCGGTGCCCCAACCGCGGAGGGTGGCAACGTGTACATCTTCATGGCCGACGTCAATGGCACTTTTGCTCAAAGCGGCGAGCTGACGGCGCCGGCCGGTGCCGCTCAATTCGGAGCGGCAGTCACCATCGCAGATGGCGTGATCCTGGTTGGGGCGCCGGACACTGAGGCTTCGGGGGCGGTGTATGTGTATGTGCAAGACCAGGATGGTTTCGCCCGTTCCGCGGTTCTTCATGCGGCCTCGGCGGATGGCGCTGCGTTCGGTGCGAGTGTCGCAATGGATGGCGGCAGGGCGATTATCGGCGCGCCCGGCATTGGCAATGCATACATCTACTATGGCGTATTGGAGGGCGGGGCCCCAAAGCCGGTCAGGACGTTCTCAGGTCTGGAAGAACACTTCGGCTCAAGCGTAGCCATTGATGGCGACGTGGCGGCGGCGGGTGCTCTTGGATCAAAGCGAAGGCAAAGGGAAGGCAGCGCTCACTATACAGGCGGCTCCGGGTTCGCGTTCGTTATTGAAACCGAGATTGATCTATCCCTGGATGTGCAACCCGATCACGTGAGCGCTCGTGTCGGCAGCCAGTTTACCGTTAACGCTATGGTAGTCAACCATGACCCGACTTTGACAGCCCACCATGTAACGCTTTTGCCTTTAAATCCCGTGGGCGTTGATGTCTTGTCTTCCTCGGTCGACTGCGATGGGGAATATGTTCTCGACTGCGACTTGGGCACGCTGGGCCCCGGCTTGAGCCGGGAGGCATCCTTCACTTTCAAAATACGGTCTGTTCCACGTAGCCCATTTGCGGGAGATTCCGATACGGATATTCTCGTGGAAGCCTTTGAGGCCGATCAAAACGGGTCAAATGAATCCGGTGCCACCGACGTACGTATCATCGCCGAATCACCTGACTCAACCGGTGGCGGCGGCGCACTTGGTTCACTTTGGCTGCTATATCTTTCGTGGGCTTGTTTCCTGCGACGCCGTAACTAACCGGCCGGCACTTCCGTTATAGCGCCGCAGTGATTACAGGTGCGGTTTTTTTTGCTGCCAAAGAATCGTTCGAACACCGGCGGGAACTGTGTCTCGATGTTTTCGAGGTGGAAGTATTCTTCGTACAGTTTGCCGTGGCAATTCTCGCAAAACCACAGCAGACCATCCTGCTCATCCGGCGTGCGCGGCCGCTCGATGACAAGGCCGATGCTATTCTCGAAGCGCTGCGGCGAGTGCGGCAGGTGCGGCGGAATCAGCAGAATCTCGCCGGCGCGGATCGGGATGTCGACCGGCTTGCCGTCCTGCATGGTTTTGAGTTCCATCTCGCCTTCGATCTGGTAGAAGAACTCTTCGCCGGGGTCGTCATGAAAATCCGTGCGCGAGTTCGGACCGCCGACAACCTGCACCACGAAGCCGGTGTCGGTATAGATGCGCTTGTTGCCGACCGGCGGCTTCAGCAGGTCGCGGTGATCGTCGATCCACTGCTTGAAGTTGATTGGCGTCAGGTCCCACATCGGCACATCCTTCTTATTCAACGGTGGCTATACACTTTAGCTCGATTGCAATCGGCGTGGGCAGGCGGTTGATTTCCACCGTCGTCCGGCACGGCTGGTTGTCTCTGAAATATTCGGCGTACAAGTCGTTGTAGACTTTGAAATCGCGCTTGATGTCGGTCAGAAACACGGTGACATCGACCAGCTTGTCCCAGCTTGAACCGGCATCTTCAAGTATCGCTCGCACGTTGTCGAATACCGAGCGACATTGCGCGGCAATGTCGTAATCGACCACGTTGCCGTCGGCGTCCAGCGTCACGCCGGGAATGACTTTGCTGCCGCGTTGACGTGGCCCGACACCCGATAAGAACAACAGGGTGCCGACGCGGCGGGCATGCGGATAAAGGCCTACGGGTTCGGGGGCTTTTTGTGAGTCCAATCTATCGGTCATATTGAATACACACGTTCTTCGGTTCGGTAAAGAACCGCATGGCTTCAAAGCCGCCTTCGCGGCCGGCGCCGGATTGCTTCATGCCGCCCATCGGCACGCGCAGGTCGCGCAGCATCCAGCAGTTGATCCAGATCAGGCCGGCCTCGAGTTTGTCTGCAATGCGATGGCAACGCGACACGTCGCGGCTCCACACGGAGGCCGCGAGGCCGTAACGGACGCCGTTGGCGCACGCGACAGCTTCGTCCTCGCTGCTGAACGGCGCGAGCGTTACCACCGGTCCGAAGATTTCGTCCTGATTGGTGCGGCAGTCGGGGCCGAGACCTTCGATGACAGTCGGTTCGATGAACCAGCCGTCGATGCAGCGCCCGTCTATGCGTTTGCGGTTGCCGCCGGTGAGAATGCGGCCGCCTTCCTCGCCTGCGGTCTGGATGGCCGCCAGAATCTTGTTCATGTGCGGCTCGGATACGACGGCGCCGAGATCGACATCCGATTCCAGCGGATCACCGACCTTTAGTGCCCGTGCGTGTTCTACAAACGCATCGCGGAAGCGCTCGTACAGGCTGTCTTCGACGAGGATGCGCGAGCCGCACAGGCAGATTTCGCCCTGGTTCGTGAAAGCTGCTTTGACGGCGCCGTCGAGCGCGGCGTCGAAGTCACAGTCGGCGAAAATCAGCGTTGGATTTTTGCCACCGAGCTCGAGCGACAGCTTCTTGAACATCGGCGCCGCCGTGCGGGCGATGTTGGCGCCGGTCGCGGTGCCGCCGGTAAATGAAATCGCGCCGATCGCCGGGTGCTCGACCAGCGCCTGGCCGATGCCGGCGCCGCGGCCGTGGACGATGTTCAGCACGCCGGGCGGCAGGCCCACGTCTTCGCAGATTTGGCCGAACAGTGCGGCAGTGGCCGGCGTCACCTCGGAGGGCTTCGCGACCACGCAGTTGCCGGCCGCGAGCGCGGGCGCGATTTTCCACGTGAACAGATACAGCGGCAGGTTCCACGGCGAGATGCAGCCGACGACCCCGTGCGGCTGGCGCAGCGTGTAGTTAATTGCGCCGCCTTTTCCGCCCAACCCCATCGCGTGGCTTTCGCTGGCAAATTGGGTCGCCGCCCCGGCATAGAAACGCAGATTCGCGGCGGCGCGCGGAATATCGACTCGCGCGGCAAGCGCCAGCGGCTTGCCGTTATCGATGCTTTCCGCCCGCACTAGCGCGTCGTGCTGCGCCTCAACTGCATCGGCCAGCCGGTTCAGCCAGTGCGCGCGCTCGGCGGCGGGCAGCGCCGACCAGTTGGGGAAGGCATCTTCAGCGGCAGCGACTGCCGCGGCGAGATCGGCTTCGCCGGAATCCGCGAGGCGGGCGTAGGCGGCGCCGGTCGCGGGTTCGAACACGTCCAGCCAGTGATCGCCGGCCGGTGGCTGCTGTTGGCCGCCGATGTAATTTTTGAATGTATTCATGGTTTATCCGGGCCTCCCGTTCGTGCTGAGCCTGTCGAAGCATTCTTTGAAGAGCTCTTCGACAGGCTCAGGGCGAACGGCGTGAAAGCTTGTAGAGTTGCTACCCGATTGCCGATTCTTCGTTACAGCTCACGCTGAACCAGCCGCCATCGTCATCGAGGCGCAGGGCCGTCAACGCGCCACCCCACACGCAGCCACTGTCGAGCGCAAAGACGTTATGGCTGCTGGTTGCACCCAGCGCCGACCAGTGGCCACAAACGATTCGCTCATGAGCGCTTTCTCGATCCGGCACCACAAACCACGGCATCAGCGGCGCCGGCTGCGTGCCCGGCGGGCCTTTGTGCTCGAAATCCATC
>DASSJY010000020.1:0-150785 GCA_035690945.1 Gammaproteobacteria bacterium | reverse complement strand
TGTCCTTTTGCGCAAATCCCCGTAATGTAGCTCTATCGGCATGGGCCGCTAAATGCGCTTAAAGCGAAGGGCCCAGTGGCCTTTCAAGGCGATATTGCCCTGTTCAGAACGCCTGTGCGCTTCAAGCACAAGGCGCGCGACCGCGGCATAGCCGTAGCTCTGGCAAGGGAGCGCAACGCGGTGATTGGAGCGCACAGGCGTTCCCGATATATAGTCATGGCATTGATGGGCGAGACTGCCCGCGCCCGTGGACTGCGTTGCGCCGCTTGTCAATGGAACCACCATTACCTGCGCGTCGCGCCTTGCCACGAACGCGGGCAGTCTCGCTGAACAGGGGCAATATCACCTTGAAAGGCCACGTTATGAACAAGGATGTCATCGCCGTCGTCGGCGTCGGTCCCGCGCTTGGCAGTGCCATAGCGCGACGCTTTGCCGAGGCGGGTTTCGCTGTTGCGCTGATGGCGCGGAGTGCATCGACTACCGAGCCATTGGCGCAGGAACTTCGTGCTGCGGAGCATGACGCCGCAGCGTTCGAGATAGATGCAACGGCGCCTGATTCTGTCGAGCGCGCCTTCGCCGAAGTTACCGAACATTTCGGCGCGCCGCCCGCCGTGCTGGTCTACAACGCCGGCACCTACGCGACGGGACACGTTGCCGACATAGCGCCGGCCGATTTTGAGCGCTGCTGGCGAATCAACTGCATGGGCGGTTTTCTCGCCGCCAAGGCGGCCATGGGCCCGATGCTCGATGCCGGCCGCGGGACGGTTATTTTCACCGGCGCGACGGCGTCGCTGCGCGGCGGCAAGGGGTTCGCGAACCTGGCAGTGGGCAAATTCGGATTGCGGGCGCTTGCGCAGTCGCTGGCCCGGGAGGTCGGGCCGCAGGGGATTCACGTCGCGCATGCAATCATCGACGGCCAGATCGACACGCCGACGATCCGCGAGCGCCAGCCGGAGCGCGAGACGCATACGCTGCTGGCGCCCGAGGCGATCGCCGAAACGTATCTCACTCTGCACCGGCAAGACCGGACGGCGTGGACGTTGGAGCTCGATTTACGCCCCGCGGTCGAATCGTTTTAGTACACTCGACTGCCCATTGACAGGCTCTGGGCGAACGAACGATGGATTACCCCGAATACGAACGAACCCGCCGGGTTCGCACAGGCGACAACACCGCCGCGCTGGTGGCGTACGTGCTGCACCTGGTCGGCACGATCACGGCGTTGCCGAGCATCATTGCGCTCGTTATCAACTACATCAAGCGTCACGACGGCGCGCCGATCGCGGACAGCCATCATGCGTGGATGATCCGCACGTTCTGGTGGGCCGTGCTGTGGTGGATCATCGGCGCGCTGACCTGGATTTTCCTCGTCGGCATCGCGATCGCGGGCGTCGCCTGGCTGTGGTTCATTTACCGCCATGTCCGCGGCCTGCTCTGTCTCCTCGACGACCGGCCTATGCCGGTATAAAAGTCATTTATGGATCTGACCGTCGCCATCGTCGCGGTTCTGGGCGCGGGCATGCTGGCCCAGTGGCTGGCGTGGCGCCTTAAGGTACCCGCGATCCTGTTTCTGCTGATTGCGGGTGCGATTGCCGGTCCGGTGCTCGGCTGGCTGCGCCCGCACGAGCAGTTCGGCGACGCCGCGGTTGAATCGATTATCGGCCTGTGCGTCGCGATCATCCTGTTTGAAGGCGGCCTCAACCTCGAACTGCACAAGCTGCGCGAAGCTGCGAGCGGCGTGCGGCGGTTGATTTATTTCGGTATTCCGGGCAGCTTCGTCTTCGGTCTGCTGGCCGCGCACTTTATCGGATCGCTGTCGTGGCCGGTCGCAATCGTGTTCGGCGCGATCATCGTCGTCACCGGCCCGACCGTGGTCAATCCGCTGTTGCGCCACGCAATGCTGAACCCGCGCACCGCGTCGTACCTGCGCTGGGAAGGCAGCGTTAACGACCCCATCGGCGCACTCCTGGGCGTGCTGCTGGTCGAGTTCTTCGTCTCCTACGGCGGCAACATCGAAGGCATCGGCCACGCCGCGGCGAGCGTCGGCATCGCGATCGGCACGGCGCTGGTGCTGGGCGCCGGACTCGGCTACGCCACCGGCCGTGTTTACGAGCGCGGCTGGATTCCGGAATACCTCAAATCGCCGATCTTGCTGGTGCTGGTTTTGGCCGCCTATGCCGCGGCCGACGCCGCGCAGAATTCGGCCGGCCTGCTGACGGTGACGGTGATGGGCATCGTCATGGGCAACATGGGCCTGACCAGCATTCAGGAGATGCGGCGCTTCAAGGAGTACATCAGCCTGCTGCTGATTGCGGTGGTGTTCATCCTACTCACCGCGGGCCTGCACACGCGCAGCCTCGACTGGATCGGCTGGCAGGCCGCCGGGCTGCTCGCGGTGGTAATTTTCCTGATACGTCCGGTGGCGGTCTGGCTGGCGACGCTCGGTGCGGGTGTGCCGTTCAAGGACCGCCTGCTGATCGGCTGGATCGCGCCGCGCGGCATCGTGGCCGCGGCAACCGCCGGCGTGTTCGCGCCCGCGCTTGCGCGCGCGGGCTACGGCGATGGCTACGCGCTCACGCCGCTGATCTTCACGCTGATTTTCGCGACGGTGATCCTGCACGGCTTCAGCATCGGGCCGCTGGCACGCTTTCTGGGCCTCGCGGCCGCGAAGCGCAACCGGATGCTGATCGTCGGCGCTTCGCCGTGGACGATCGCACTGGCCGAAACGCTGCAGGGCGCCAACGTGCCGCTGCTACTGACCGACAGCGCGTGGCACCGCCTCAAGCCCGCGCGCCTCGCGGGCGTGCCAGTGTTTTACGGCGAAATCCTCTCCGAGATCGCCGAGTCGTCGCTACAGCTCAACGACATCGGCACGCTGCTGGCCGCAACCAGCAACGACGCCTACAATGCGCTGGTCTGCACGGCGTTCGCGGCCGAACTCGGCCGCAGCCAGATTTTTCAACTGCCTATGTACGCTGCCGACGAAAACGACCCAAAAGGTGTGACGCGCACACTGCGCGGCCGCGTCGCGTTCCACGAGGAGGCGCTGTACGAGGACCTGTGGCGCGATTATGCCAAGGGCTGGAAATTCCAGAAGACGCGGCTGACCGAGGCGTACGATTTCGAAGCGTACAAGGGGGAAGCCGACCCCGACAGCATCGTGCTGCTGGTCGCCGCCGCGGACGGCGAAGTCGCCGTGCAGTCGCCGCAATCGCCGGTGACGCCGAAGGCCGGCGATACCGTCATTTCATTCGTTCCGCCATCCGCGGCCGCCGGCCGCGAACGCGATTCAAAACAAGCGATAGTGTCCTGAAGAGCATGAGCGAAAAACTGACATTGCACGGCGGCGCAGGCGACATCGAAGCGCTGCTCGACGAACCCGCCGGCGAGCCGACAGCAGTGGCGGTCGTCTGCCATCCGCACCCGCTGTTCCAGGGCACGATGCACAACAAGGTCGCGCACATGCTGGCGCGCGCGCTGACTGATCTCGGCGCGCTGGCGCTGCGCTTCAACTTTCGCGGCGTGGGCACAAGCGCCGGTACCCACGATAGCGGCCACGGCGAAACCGACGATACCCTTGCCGTCGCTCAATGGCAGCGCGAACGGCATCCCGGCCTGCCGTTGTGGCTGGGCGGCTTCTCCTTCGGCGCGATGGTCGCGCTGCGCGCGGCGCCGCGGCTCGAACCGGCGGCACTGGTCACGGTTGCGCCGCCGGTCGATCGGGTGGACAAGCCGGCACGCCCGCCCTGCCCGTGGCTCCTGCTGCAGGGCGAGGACGACGACGTGGTCGGCGCCGAGGCGGTGCTCGCGTGGGCGCGCGCGCTCGACCCGCCGCCGGATATCGCCACCTTTCCCGGCGTGGGCCATTTCTTCCACGGCAATCTGAATGCACTGCGCGACACAGTAAAAGAGCGGCTGCCCAGGCTTCTATCTTAGGGTTTATACTGCCCTCACCTGAACAGGGAGGTTCGCGCCCGACCATGAAGTTGCCGCACTCCAATTCGATTCTGCAGCTGACGCTGGCGGCGTTCATCCTGGTGACGCTGCCGCTCGCGATCGGCCTGATCGTGGCGACGACATCGGTGCGGCAGCTCGCCGACCAGGGCCAACAGGCTGTCCATACGGCGGCCGATACAGTGCGCTACAGCCAGTTGATGGTCGAGGATCTGACCGGCATGGAACGTAGTGCGCGCCAGTTCAGCGTGCTGCGCGACCCGACGCTATACCAGATATATCTGCGCCGCCACCGGGCTTTCCTGAAGATCCGCGCTGACTTCGGCCGCCTCAATCTCAACCCGGACATGCGCCACCAGCTCGACAAGCTGGCTCTCGGCGAGCTATCGATCTACTACAACTTCAATGCCACCGCACCGACATCGGCCACGTCGCGCACCGCACTGGCGCAATTCGTCCCGCTACACCGGCTGGCACGCCAAATCCTCGCCGCCGGCACCCACTCGGTCGGCACCGAAGTCCACAAGATGCAGACGGCGGCGAACCGGCTCGACCACAAGCTCGACTGGTTCGTGATCATCCTGATTCCGCTGGTGCTGCTGGTCGCGGCCCTCGCCGTTGTGCTGATCAGCCGGCCGATCCATGCCATTGACGACGCTATCAAGCGGCTTGGCGACGGCGGCCTCGACCGACCGGTCGCGATCCGCGGCCCGCGCGACCTGGTTGAGCTGGGGCGGCGGCTGGACTGGCTGCGAAATCGGCTGAACGAGCTGGAACAGCATCGCGTGAAATTCCTGCAGCACATTTCCCACGAGCTCAAGACGCCGCTGACCGCAATCCGCGAAGGCACGCAATTAATGACCGACGAAGTCACCGGCCCACTCAACCCCGAGCAGCGCGAAGTGGCTGACATCCTGCACGCGAGTGGCCTGCAACTGCAAAAGCGCATCGAGGATCTGCTCAATTTCAGCAGCCTCGAAGACGCCGGAAGCGGCACGCCGCAACCCGTTCAGCTCGACCACGTGGTCGCGCGCGTCGTCGGCGAACAGCGCGTCGCAATCAAGGCGCGCCAGCTCGCAGTTGTGCCGGACCTGGAACCGGCCACCGTGGTTGGAGATCCCGAGCGCATTCGTTTGGTGGTTGAAAACCTGTTCATGAATGCGGTCAAATACTCGCCCGAACGCGGCACGATCCGTTTCCACCTGCGCCGCCGGGAGAACATGATCGTGCTCGACGTCGAAGATCAGGGGCCGGGGGTCGCACTCGCGGAACGGGAAAAGGTCTTCGAAGCGTTCTATCAGGGCCGGCCGCCGGAAAACGCCGGCCATGTGAAAGGGACGGGCCTCGGCCTCGCGATTGCGCGCGAGTACCTCCGGGCCTGCCAGGGCACGATAGAAATTATCGATGCCGCCGCCGGCGCGCACTTTCGGGTGACGCTGCCGGTGGCCTGAAACATTATTCCAAGGGAAGGGACGCGAAATATATGCGGACGCTATATAAACTGCCGGTCGCCTTGCTGTTGACGGGCGCACTGGCCGGCTGCGCGACCTGGCACTGGCATTGGCCGGCGTGGATGCGCGGCGGCCAGACTTCAAACTCCGAGCCGGCAATGCCGCCCGACAGCGTCGCCGGCATCCTCTATTTCACCGGTGGCGTGCTGGCGCTGCCGCAGGCCAAACAGAAGCAGGCCTACGAGAGCGCGCACAAGCACTACGAAAATGGCCGCAGCGCGGCCGACCGTCTGCGTCTCGCACTGCTCGCCGCCCTGCTGCCGGAACCCATGCACGATGCCGCGCGTGCCAAGTCGCTGCTCACGGGCTACAGCTGGAAAACCACCGAGCCCGGCTACGCCGGCCTCGCCAAGGTGACGTTGCATGTCCTCGACGCGCAGCGCGAATCCGACCACCAGCTCGCACGCACGCGCACGAAACTCACCGACGCGCAACAGCAGAGCGCGCACCTGCAGAACCAACTCGACGCGTTGAAGGCAATTGAAAAGTCGCTCGGCGAACGCCGCCGCGGCGGCGATGGACATTAGCGATGGAACGGAAGACACGCATTTTAATCGCCGACGATGACCCGTCGCTCAGGCGGCTGTTGGCCATCAGGCTGACCGACGCCGGGTATGCCGTCGAGTCGGCCGGCGACGGCAAGGATGCGCTGGCGATGATTGCGCCGTTCCGCCCCGACCTGGTGCTGACCGACCTGCGCATGCCAGGCATGGACGGCATGGCCCTCTTCAGCGAAATCCGCGATCACCACCCCGGCCTGCCGGTCATCATTCTCACCGCGCACGGCACGATTCCGGATGCCGTCGAGGCAACTCGCCGCGGTGTGTCCGGCTACCTCACCAAACCGTTCGACAGTCACCAGCTACTCAGCGCGGTCGGCGATGCACTGCGCCTCGCGGCCGGACCGGACGCCGATGCGGATTCGCCGATCGATCGCAGCTGGCGTGCGGACATCATCACCCGCAACGCCACCATGGAAACATTATTGCGCCAGGCGGCGCTGGCCGCCGGCGGCGAAGCGCCCATCCTGATCCGGGGCGAGACCGGCACCGGCAAGCAGTTGCTCGCGCGCGCCATTCACGGCGCCGGCCCGCGCCGCGCGCGCCCGTTCGTGCATGTCGATGCCGCCGTCATTCCCGAGACGTTGCTTGAAGCCGAATTCTTCGGCTATGACATGGGTAATGTCGGCGGCCAGCGCCGCATCCGCGAAGGTCGCTTCAGCGCGGCCCACGGCGGCACGTTGTTCATCGACGAAATCGACGCGTTGCCGCCGGTGTTCCAGGCCAAGCTCCTGCGCGCGCTCAAGGAGCGGCAGGTCTGGCCGTTGGCCGCCAACGACGCACTGCCGGCCGACGTGCGGCTGATCTCGGCCACCCACCGCGATCCGGCCCGCGCCGTCGAGCAGCGCCGCTTCAGCCAGGACCTTTATTACTCCATCAATGTGGTGTCGCTGGCGATCCCGCCGCTTGCGGAGCGCCGCGAAGACATCCCGCCGCTCGCGGCGCATTTTCTCAAAGCTGCCGCCGGCCGTGCCGGCAAGCCGGTCACCGGCTTTTCGCCGCAGGCGATGGAATTGCTGATCGGCGCGGCCTGGCCGGGCAATGTGCGCGAACTGCAGAATGTGATCGAGCGCGCGGTCGCGCTGGCCGATACGCCGCTGATTCCGGACAGCTCGATCCGGCGCGCGCTGCACGGAAAATCCGGCGCCTTCACCTCTCTCGCCGATGCCCGCGACCAGTTCGAGCACGACTACCTGGTGCAACTGCTGCAGATCACGGAAGGCAACGTCAGCCAGGCCGCTCGCATCGCGCAGCGCAACCGCACCGAGTTCTACAAGCTGCTGCACCGGCATCGGCTCGATCCGGTGAACTTTCGCAGCGAAATCGCCGACTGATTGAGCTGGCGCGGTATAATCCCGCCCATGCGCATCACTCTCGGCCAAGTCGGCATCACCTCGTTCCTTATCGGCATCGTCATCGTCGCCCTGATGATCTGGATGGGCGTCAGCGGACACCAGTGGCCGCAATGGCTGCTGGACCTGACGACACTGCTTTAGCGATTAGTTGGCCAGCATCCAGTCGACCCCCGCGCGGCAATGCAGCTCGGTGGTATCGAAACGTGGAATCTCCGGCGCATCCTGCGACCGAATCAACAAGCCGAATTCCGTGCAGCCGAGAATCATCGCCTGCGAACCCGCTTCGTACATGCGGCGCATGATCGAAACGAAACGCTCGCGCGAAGCGGCCTCCGCCCGCCCTTTCACCAGTTGTTCGAAAATGATCCGGTGAATATCGTCTTGCTCCGCCACGCTTGGCACGGTGATTTCAAGTCCGTGGTCCTCCAGGCGATCGCGATAGAACGGCTGCGTCATGGTAAAGCGCGTACCGAGCAAGGCCACGCTCCTGAAATTCTGCGCGAGCAGCGCCGCGGCGGTGACATCGGCCAGATGAATGAGCGGAATCGATATTACCGACTCCACCGCCGGCGCGACACGGTGCATCGTGTTGGCGCAAATCAACAGCGCTTCCGCGCCCGCCCCTTCAAGCTCTCGTGCAGCTTGGGCAAGAATCGCCCCGGCGGCTTCCCAGTCGTCGGTGTGCTGCAGGCGCGCGATTTCTTCAAAATCCACGTTCCACAGCAACAGTTGCGCCGAGTGCAGCCCCCCTAGCCGCTCGACGACCAGCTCATTCAGCCGGCGGTAGTAATGCGCCGTCGATTCCCAGCTCATGCCGCCGATCAGACCAATGGTTTTCATGGTTAATCAGCCGGCCGGGGAGACGATGTACTGCTCGAGCTTCCCGTTCGGCAACGTGTCGGTGGTGACATTCAGGGTGACGTGGGGGAACGTAACCTGAAAGTGGCGAATCATCATGCCGCCGCGCTCGTGCGCCGAGCGCTGTACGAAATCGGCCGGCTTGCCGAGCGGCCCGAGGCTCGACTGGTAATCCTTGCGCGCCATGGCGTTGAAGTAGCTGTTGGCATCGGCGGTGAACAGGCTGCGGTCAAGCTTGCCGTGCTGCAGTCCGGAGAAGATCTCGCGAGCCTGGGTCAGAGCCCGTATGGTGGCCGGATCGTGGGCGGCAAACAGCGCATCGGCGATGCGGCGGCCTATCAGGCTCGAGGTGGTCACCGCAACCTGATTGGTCAGCACTACTACCGCGATGCCGTCGTCGGGGAAAACAAGATTCTCGGCAGTGAAGCCGGCAACCTCGCCGTCGTGCATCAACACGCGATGGCCGTCCATGGATCTGATGAATAGTCCCAACCCGTAGCCGGAGCCCATGCCGTTGTTCAACCGGACTTCCGTTTGCATTTGCCGGTACGAGGCCGGTTTGAGCAGGCTCTGGTCGAGCATCGAGATGTCCCACTTGGCAAGGTCGCTTGCGGTCATCGCCAGATAGCCGCCGCCGTACACCCAGTTCACCCCCACCTTTGCTGCGGGGCGCAGCGGCCCGAGCGCGTAGCGCCGATAGCCCCGCGCGTCGGTGGCCGGCAGGGCGTGCAGGTTGACGTCATATGCGCTAGTCATGCCCAGTGGTTTGAAGACGTGCTTTTGCAGGAAATCAAAGGGCGACTTGCCGGATACCTTCTTGATGATGGCGCCGGCGACCACATAGCCGGTGTTGCTGTACTGCCATTGGCTTCCGGGCGCGAAATCGAGCGGTTTCTTTCCCCAGGTGTTCAGGATGTCCTTCAGCGTGGTGGACGAATGCATGAAGGGCATCACATAGTCCTGGGGCCACAGGTCGGTGATGCCGGATGTGTGCGACAGCAGTTCGCGAATCGTGATCTCGCCGGCGCGAGTCAGGTCCGGGAAGAAGCGCGAGACCGTGTCGTCCAGGCTCAGCTTGTCCTTCTGGGCCAGCATCAGCATGGCCGTCACCGTGAACTGCTTGCTGATAGAGCCGATGCTGTAGCGCATCGCCGGCGTAGCCGGTGTCTTCGGGTTGAGGCGAGCATTGCCGTAGGCCTTGGCGTAAGCGAGGCGGCCATGCCTGACGATCGCGATCGAGGCGCTGGGAACGCCGGTAGTCTTCAGTGCCCCGGTCGCAATTCGGTCGATCTTTGACGAAAGACTGTCAGGCAGTGAAGAAACGGCGAAAGCTGGCGCGCTTGCCAGCGCCAGCAACAGGAAGATGTACAGACGGAGACAGGAACGCCGGTTCGCGTGCATGATTGATTGTCCGGGAGGAAGAAAACGCCGCAAAACGTATCATCCGAAGTCTATCGGAGCAACTACATCCGGGCAAAGCTCAGATTCATGAGGTCGTTCGCCCTGAGCCCTTCGGCGGTGCTCAGGAGAGCCTTGTCGAAGGGCTCTTTCGCCCACACTTCGACGGGACTCGGCACGAACAAATTTTCAGAGCTTCGCGCAGGTATACGCCGGCTGGCCGGCGCCCAGGTTGCGGCCGGAAATCTTCCGACGCCTGTTATAGTTGTCGAGTTAATCGAATCGGACACTGCGTGTGACTGCCACATCTACCGTCGAAACCTGTCGCGCCGAGATACCACCGCCTGAGGACGTTGCCTACCCCGGCACCATCGCTATCCATGTGGATGCCTCCGATACAACACAGGGCATTTTCCGCGTGCACGAGACGATTCCGGTCGAGCCCGGGCGGCTGACACTGCTGTATCCGAAGTGGATCCCTGGCGACCATGCGCCCAGCGGGCCTATCGCCATGCTGGCCGGACTCAATGTAAGCGCCGACGGCGATACGCTCACGTGGACGCGCGACAAGTATGACGTGTACGCCTTTCACGTGGAGGTGCCTGACGGCGTGACCGCAGTCGAGGTCGATTTCCAGTATTTGTCGCCCCGACGCGGCGACTTCGAGATGACCGATCGCATGTTGATGCTGGAATGGGACAAGATGTCCCTGTATCCGGCCGGCTATTATTCACGCGGCATTGCTTTCGAAGCCAGCATCTCCCTGTCGCCGGACTGGCAGTTCGGCACGGCGCTCGAACCGGTCTCGCAGTCGAACAACACGACCACATTCAAGCCCGTGAGCCACGACACGCTGGTGGATTCGCCGATCTATGCAGGCCGCTACTTCAATCGTGTCGATCTCAACCCGGATGGCGACGCCCCGGTACAGTTGAACGTCGTCGCCGATGCGCCGAAATACCTGGAGATGACGCCGGAGCAATTGAACATGCATCGCGCCCTGGTCGCGCAGATGCTCAAGCTGTTCGACTCGCATCATTTCGACCACTACGATTTTCTGTTTTCGCTCTCCGATCACCTGGCGGGCAACGGCCTCGAACACCACCGGTCCAGCGAGAATGGCCTGCATGCCGATTACTTCAAGGCGTGGGACGACAATGCACCCAGCCGCGATCTGCTGGCGCATGAGTTCGAGCATTCGTGGAACGGCAAGTTCCGTCGCCCGGCGGACTTGTGGACGCCCAACTTCAACGTGCCGATGGGCGATTCGCTGTTGTGGGTGTACGAAGGCATGACGCAGTACTGGGGTTTCGTGATTACGGCGCGCGCCGGCCTGTGGACGCCAGAGCAGTTCCGCGAGGCGCTTGCGCTGGTGGCGGGGAATTACGACCGCAACCGCCCGGGTCTCGGCTGGCGTCCGCTCGTGGATACCACCAACGATCCGACCACGGCACACCGTTCGCCGCTGCCGTACCGAAGCTGGCAGATGAGCGAGGAATATTACAGCGGCGGCCAGATGCTGTGGCTGGCCGTCGATGCGAAGATTCGCGCGCTCACGCAGGGCGCCAAATCGCTGGATGATTTCGCCCGGGCTTTCTGCGGCATGGACAACGGCAGTTTTATCCCCAAAACCTATACGCGGAATGACGTCATCGCGACGTTGAACGATGTGGCGGAGTACGACTGGCCAAGCTTCCTGCAGCCGTTCGTCGATGAATGCAATCCGCCGCTGCTGGCGGGCCTCGCCGCGTCGGGCTGGAAACTGGTTTATACCGCCGAGCAGGGCGAGTACCAGAAGCAGCACGAGAAGCGGCGCAAGTCACCGCGCCACGTGTTCAACTTCGCCTGGTCGATCGGACTCACACTGACGCGGCACGGCCGGATCCACGACGTGCGCTGGGACGGTCCCGCGTTCCGGGCGGGCGCCAGTACCGGCGCCACGGTCAAGGCGGTGAACGGCCAGTCCTACAGCAAGGACGCCATGCAGCAGGCGATCATCGAGGCGGCGGGCGACAACAAGGCACCGATCGAATTGCTGCTCAAGTTCCAGGGCGGTTATCGCACCCTGCAGGTGGATTATCACGGCGGCCTGCAGTATCCGCATCTCGCGCGCGTCGACGGCGAGCCGGACTACCTGAGCGACATCATCGAGCCGCGCCAGTAGTTTCTGGCCACGGTTGTCCTACGGGTGCGCTGCCGGTTCACCCGTCTGCGGATTCAGAAGCAGCCGGCGCATGTTGATACTGCTGAAATCGAACAGGTTGATGAGCGTTCCGGCTTTCGCATCAAACGATTGATCGCCGATGCGTCCGAGCAACCAATTATCCTCGATGAAGCGCAGGATCGACGTCTGGTCGGTCAGCGAGTGATCGACGAAGTTCTGCTTCGCCCACGGCGAGATTACCAGCAGCGGCAACCTAGGGCCGTAGCCGCAGCGGTCGGGGTACGCCCCGTCCAGTGGCTCGCCGCACATCGCCTTGCCCAGCAGCACGTCGTGCTTCGGGTCGGCGGAATGGTTGACGATCGGCGGCATGACGTGGTCATACCAGCCATCGGAGTCGTCCCAGGCGATGATGATCGCCATTGACGGCCAGTACTTCGACTGCTCCAGCCGGTTGATCGTCTTCACCAGGAAATGCTGCGCGTCGATGGGCCCGGAATAGCCGGCGTGACCGTCCTGGTAGCCGCGTGCCTTCAGATAACTCACCGCCGGCAGATTGCCGTGGTCGAGCGCGTCCCAGAAATCCTTGAGGCCGTATTGATGATTCGCCGGGCCATCATGACCGATGCGCGTAATGGATGTCGGCGGTAGATGGCGCGGGTTGGAAGTCGATTTGTAATACTGGAACGGCTCGTGGTGAGCGATGTAGTCATGCACGCTGACGCCGGCGGCGTTCTTGTGCCTCGTGCCGCACACCGGCGTGCCGCCCAACTTTCTCGCCGTGGGCCGGAAGCCGCCTTCGAACCAGCCCCAGGTAATACCTTTCGCATCCAACAGATTGCCGACATTGCGGCCGCCGAAGGCGGCGCTCTTGTAATGCCCGCAATCGTCGAACGCCGGATCGGGATCAGCGATCATCGTGCCGTTGACGACATGCTCTTCGATCTCCGGCGCCGCACCGTGCGTCTGGCCGGAAATCAGGTTGATCGCGCCGGGTGTCGACGGGCCGAACGTCGAGCCGAAGAAGTTGTCGCTCATCGCGAAGTGCTGCGCGTAGTTCCAAAGCGCAGTCACGGTATTGCCGTCGTAATAGCCCATGACCACCCGGGGATTGCAGCCGGGCGCGGCATGCTTGCGCGCTACCGCCAGAAAGCGATCGACCAGGCCGCCGTGATAAGCGTACTGCTCCGGGGTGTAACGATGATCCTGGTCGCAGGTCACCGCCCGGTCGCGGTCGAGCCTGAACGGTGCAACGGCATTGGGGTTGTGCTTGATCAGCGCCGGCGTGAGGCCGTTGACGGTCGGCGTGCCCGGCAGCGCGTGAAACGGCGGCTCGCCGGGCGGATTGGTCGCGTGCGGATAAGTCGCGAAATAGTGATCGAACGAAACATTTTCCTGGAAAATCACCACCACGTGCTTGATCGGCGTTTGTGTCGGTGGCGTCTTGGCATAGGCGCCAACAGTGACAGACAGGAACAGGACGGCAACAGCAAATTTCATTATTCAAGCCCCGTCGGCATCTGAATTCAAGGCTCGCAGTGATGGCAAGCAGGGCGATTATGCCTTATTCCAGCGGCCGCACGTCCGGAAGAAACATTGCCAGCAGTCCCAGCAGCGGCAGGAACGCACACACTTGATAGACGAACACGATGCCGAAATGGTCGGCGATCACGCCCAGCACCGCGGCACCGATGCCGCCCAAGCCGAAGCTGAAACCATAGAACAGGCCGGACACCATGCCGATGCGGTGACTCAGCATGTCCTGCGCATAAACGATGATGGCGGGGAACGCCGACGCGAGAATCAGACCGATCATTACGCTCAGACCGACGGTCCACCCCAGCCCCACGTACGGCAGCGCCAGCGTGAACGGCGCGCAGCCGAGAATCGAAAACCAGATCACCCGGCGGCGGCCGATGCGGTCGCCCAGCGGACCGCCAATCATCGTACCCACGGCCACCGCGAACAGGAACACGCTCAGCAGGTTCGCGGCGCTGTGCGCCGACAGGCCGAAGCGGTGGATCAGGTAGAACTCATAGTAGCTGCTGATGCTGGCCAGGTAGAAGAACTTCGAGAACATCAGCACCAACAGTACGGCGATCGTGTGGCGCACCACGGCGGCGGCGAACAGCGGCCGGTCGTCAGCCCGCCGCTTGCGCACCCGTTCTTCGATGTGCCGGCTGTACCAACGGCCGACCTGCAGCAGGATCACGATTGCCAGCAGCGCCGCCAGGCCGAACCAGCCCACGTGCGAGCGTCCCAGCTTCAGCACGACCACCGCAGCCAGTACCGGCCCCAGCGCCTGACCAAGGTTACCGCCGATTTGGAACAACGACTGTGCGAGCCCGTAACGCCCGCCCGATGCCATGCGCGCCACGCGCGAGGATTCCGGATGGAAGATCGAGGAACCGCAGCCTATCAGGGCGACAGCCAGCAGCAGGATCGGGTAAGTCGGCGCCACCGAAAGAAGCAGTAGCCCGGCCAGAGTGAAACACATCCCGGCCGGCAGCGAGAACGGCAGCGGATGCTTGTCCGTGACCATCCCGACTACCGGCTGCAATAGCGAGGCGGTCAACTGGAACGTCAGCGTGATCGCGCCGACTTGCATGAAGTTGAGATGAAATCCGCCCTTCAGCATCGGATAGATCGCGACGATGACCGACTGCATCATGTCGTTGAGGACATGTGAAAAGCTGACCGCGCCGATCACGCTGTAAAGCGTAGGCCGACGCATCGCGGACGAACTGTGGGCCGCGACAGGCGGTGCAGCGCCTGCTTCAGGAGCGGCGCGATGTATATCCATGGATGACTGCGGTTACGAGTTGGAGACTTCGGAACGAAAGAAGCCCGGAGCAAGCACGGGCATCATACTCGCAGTCCGCTCGGGCAGACAGTGCCGGCCACCACAGTTCGCACCGGCGTTCGGGCTGGAGTTTGGCCCGCCGCGACGTTATGCTCCACCGTTTTATAGGGTAACCGACAGGTACTGTATGAATTTCGCGGCCAGGTTGATTCGTCGCAAATCCGTCGAGCAACTTCAGGCCGAGGCGGACCAAAGTCACGATTTCCGCCGCACCATGGGCGTGTGGCAACTCACCGCCATCGGTATCGGCGCGATTGTCGGCGTGGGCGTTTTCGTGCTGGCGCCGCATCAGGCCGCGTTGAACGCCGGCCCCGCCATCGTCATCAGCTTTCTGATCGCCGGGGTGGGCAGCGCCTGCGCGGCGCTTTCGTATGCCGAATTCGCCGGCATGATTCCCGTCACCGGCAGTGCCTACACCTACGGGTACGCAGTCCTCGGTGAGCTGCCGGCCTGGATTATCGGCTGGGATTTGCTGATCGAGTATGCCCTGATCGTGGGCGTCGTCGCCGCCGGCTCATCCAATTACCTGCAGGCGTTGATCACCCAGATCACCGGCTGGCATCTGCCGGTCGCGTTGCAGGGGGCGTACGATCCGGCCAATCCGCATGGCGCGCATGTCTTCAACCTGATCGCGGCAGTGATTGCGCTGGCGATTGCTTGGCTGCAGACGCGACGTACGCAGATGGGCGCGCGCTTCAATACAGTCGTGGTTACGGCCAAGGTCATCGGCGTCATCGCCGTCGTTTGCGTCGGCGCGTTTTACGTCGACCCGGCCAACTGGATCCCGTTCGTGCCGTCCACGATCAACCACGCCGGCGGCGCGACGAGCTACGGCTGGAGCGGCGTGCTGGCGGCCTCCAGTATCGTGTTCTTCGCCGTATTCGGTTATGACACGCTGACTACCGCTGCCGAGGAATCGAAAAATCCGCAACGCGACCTGCCACTCGCGGTCATCGCGTCGCTGGCCGTCGCAATGGGCATGTATCTCGCGATTTCGCTGGTGCTGACTGGCATGGTACCGTACAACGCGTGCGTCGGCAGCGGCGTACCGGGCCATTGCCAGAGCATGATCCTGAGCGCTCCCGCGCCGGTCAGCGCGGTATTCCAGGCGCGCGGGCTCAACTGGGTCAGCGGCGTGATCAACGTTGCCGCAGTCTGCGGCATTATCAGCGTCGTGTTCGCCTTCATGCTCGGCGCCGCGCGCATCTGGTTCGCCCTCGCGCGCGACGGCTTGCTGCCGGGCTGGTTCGCCAAGCCGCATCCGAAGCACGGCACGCCGCACCGCCCCACGTGGGTGCTCGGCTTCTTCACCGCGTTCGTTGCCGGCGTGCTGCCGATTCGGGAGATTGCGGAACTGGTCAACATCGGTACCCTGAGCGCTTTCATCCTGATCTGCGCCTCCGTGCTGATCCTGCGCATCCGCCGCCCGGACCTCGAACGGCGCTTCCGCACCCCGGTGCTGTGGCTGCTGGCGCCGCTCGGCATCATCTTCTCGCTGTTCC
This sequence comes from Gammaproteobacteria bacterium, assembly GCA_035690945.1. GTDB lineage: Bacteria > Pseudomonadota > Gammaproteobacteria > Natronospirales > DASSBR01 > DASSBR01. Next base: position 134,623 of record DASSJY010000020.1, on the reverse strand, counting down.
TGATTATCGGCTGGCCGTGGGCCGATCAGTACGGCTGGCGTCTGATCGGCGGCCTGCCGTTCGTCACCATCGCCCGCTTCATCGTCTGGATGCTGATCGGCTTCGTGATCTACTTCAGCTTCGGCATCCGCCACAGCCGCGTGCAGCGGGAAGAAGCACCGGAACCGACCCGCGCCGAGAATGCCGGAGTCAATCGCTAAATCCGGCGGCTGATCCTCAGGAACCGCAAATTCAGCAACACCGCCGCGACGCTCAAGCCGCCGATGAAGCCGCCCCAGACGGCGCGCGGGCCGAGCTGCCAGTAGACGCCGAGCAGCCACGCGAGGGGGAAGCCGATGCACCAGTAGGCGAGGATCGTGATCCACATCGGCACGTGGGTGTCCTTGTAGCCGCGCAGCACCCCCTGGCCGGCGACCTGCAGGCCATCGGAAATCTGGAAGATTGCCGCCATGCCCAGCAGCGCGACGGCGATATCGCGCACCTGCGCGTTGTCGGTGTACCAGCCGGCGATGATGCCGGGGATCAGCGTCAGCGTGATGGCCGACGCCGCCATGAAGCTCATGCACAGGCCGATGCCGATCAGGCCGATGCGGCGCGCGCCGGCCGCATCGCCGCGGCCACGGGCCTGGCCGACGCGGACGGTAATCGCCATCGCGACGCCCATCGGCACCATGAACATCGTGCCGGCGAAGTTCACCGCGATCTGGTGTGCGGCGACGATTTTTGTTCCCAGCGTGCCCATAATCAGCGCGACGGCGGCAAACAGGCTGACTTCGGTGAACAGGCTGACGGCGATCGGCAGCCCCAGGCGCAGCATCGCCGTGAGCGGCGCGCGCCGCGGCCATTCGAACCGGGCGAAAAGCGCCAGCGGCCGATAGCGGCGCGAGCGCACGATATAGGCAAGCAGCGCCGCAAACATCAGCCACAACACGATCGCGGTGGCGAGCCCACAACCGTAGGCGCCCAGCCTCGGCAGGCCCCAGGCGCCGTAAATGAGCGCGTAGTCGGCGAATATGTTGACGACAAAGCCGGCCAGCGCGACGAACAACAGCGGCCGGGTGTGCGCGATGCCTTCGCTGGTGAAGCGCAGCACCAGGAAGAGACACATGCCCGGCAGGCCCCAGGCGATGCCATTCAGATAGGCCTGCGCGGCCGGCACGGCCGGCGCCGCGATGCCGATCCAGCCGAATATCGGCGCGGCGTGGCGCAATACGAAGAAACCGCCCCAGCCGACGGCCTGACTCAGCCACAGGCTCTGTCGGAACTCGGTACCGACCACGCGCGCTTCGCCGCCGCCGTACAAGTGCGCCACAGTTGGGCTTAACGCCATCAGCAGGCCGAGCGCGAACAGCAGCACCGGCATCCAGATCGTGCCGCCAACCGCGACGCCGGCGAGCGTGGCGGTCGACAGCCGCCCCGCCATCAGCGTATCGACGAGTTGCATGCCCTCGTTGGCGAGGTTCTGCACGATCAGCGGCGCGGCGAGCGCCAGCAGCGCGCGTGCTTCCGTGCGCAGCGGTGGCCGGGTGGCGGCAGGGGTGTTGATTTGGGCGTCCATGGCCAGACAGGCAGCGCTATGGCATCATTTCAAGAAAGCACGCCATCATACACGCCGGAGGCTGATATGGCCGATAACCTGCCGCGCCGCGTCGCCATCCTCGGCGGCTTGCGTATTCCTTTTTCCCGGGCCCGCACCGCCTACGCCGAGTGCAGCAACCAGGACATGGTCACCGCCGCGCTCGAAGCGGTGGTCGATAAATACCATCTCAAGGGTCAGCATCTGGGCGAAGTCGCGCTCGGCGCGGTGATGAAAAAGGCCAAGGACTGGAATCTCGCGCGCGAGGCGGTACTCGGCTCGAGCCTCACGCCCGACACCCCCGGCTACGATTTGCAGCGCGCCTGCGGCACCAGCCTGTCGGCAATCATCCAGGTCGGCCACAAGATTGCGCTGGGCCAGATTGACGCCGGTATCGGCGGCGGCACCGACACGATCAGCGACGTGCCCATCGTCTACGGCGACAAGATGCGCAAGATCATGCTGCGGAGCGCCCGCGCCAAAACTTTCGGCGACCGCATCAAGCCGTGGCTCAGCCTCAAGCCGGGCGACCTCAAACCGTCGTTTCCGGGCGTGGTCGAGCCGCGCACCGGACTGTCGATGGGCGAGCATTGTGAATTGATGGCCAAGCGCTGGCACATCAACCAGCAAGAGCAGGACGAACTCGCGCTCGCCAGTCATAAAAAAGCCGCGGCGGCCTGGGATGAAGGTTTTTACAACGACCTGGTCGTGCCGTTCAACGGCGCTACGCGCGACAACAACATCCGCGCCAATACCAGTATGGAAAAGCTCGCCGGGTTGAGGCCGGTGTTCGACCGCAGCCCGGCCGGCACGCTCACCGCCGGCAACAGCACACCGCTGACCGACGGCGCTGCGACCGTGCTGCTGGCCTCCGAGGACTGGGCGCGTGAGCACGGTCACACGCCGCTAGCCTATTTAAGCTTCGGCGAAGTCGCCGCGGTCGATTACGTCGATGGCCACGAGGGCCTGCTGATGGCGCCCGCCTACGCGGTGCCCCGGCTGCTCGATCGCGCGGGACTCACGCTGCAGGATTTCGATTTCTACGAAATTCACGAAGCCTTCGCCGCACAGGTGTTGTGCCTGTTCAAGGCGTGGGAATCGGAGGAATTCTGTCGCGAGCGCCTCGGCCGCGCTCCGCTCGGGACGATCGACCGCGACAAGTTGAACGTCAAAGGCGGCAGCGTCGCGATCGGCCATCCGTTTGCCGCCACTGGCGCGCGCATCGTCGCGACGCTCGCCAAGCTGCTCGCCGAAAAAGGTGCCGGCCGCGGGCTGATCTCGATCTGCACCGCCGGTGGCATGGGCGTCAGTGCGATCCTCGAGCGGCCGTAAATTTTGCCGTTAGGTGTATTACTTGCGAACCTCGGGACGCCGGAGGCGCCGACGCCACGTGCGGTGCGGCGATACCTGCGCGAATTCCTGAGCGATCCACGCGTGGTCGAACTGCCGCGTGCGGCATGGTGGCCGGTGCTGTACGGCTTCATCCTGCCGCTGCGCCCGCGTCGCTCGGCCGCCGCCTACCAGAAGATATGGCAAACGGCGGGCTCACCACTGCTGGTCTATTCGCGCGCGCAGCGCGAAGCGCTGCAGGCCGCACTTGACGAGCGCCTCGACGTGCCGGCAGTGGTGTCGCTCGGCATGCGCTACGGCCACCCGTCCGTTCCCGCGGCCCTCGATGAACTGCGCGAGCAAGGCTGTCGGCAAATTGTCGTGCTGCCGCTGTATCCGCAGTATTCGGCCACCACCACCGGCGCAACGTTCGACGCCGTGACCGGTCGCCTGCAACGGTGGCGCGAACTGCCGGCGCTCGGCTTCATTAACGGCTATCACGACCGCCCGGGTTTCATCGACGCGCTCGCCGCAAGCGTGCGCGAATTCCGCGCGGCCAACGGCAGCGGCGAGAAACTGCTGCTGTCGTTTCACGGCCTGCCGCAACGCAACGTCGATCTCGGCGATCCATACGAGCGTCAGTGCCGCGAAACCGCCACGAAGCTCGCCGTGGCGCTCGATCTGCGCGATGACGACTGGCAGGTGTCGTTCCAGTCGCGCCTCGGCGCGGCGGCGTGGCTCAAACCGTATACTGACGAGACCGTGCGCGAGTGGGGCCGCTCGGGCGTCAGGGCCATCGACGTAATCTGCCCCGGCTTTGCCGCCGACTGTCTGGAAACGCTGGAAGAAATCGCCATTCGCAACGACGAATACTTCCGCGAGGCGGGCGGCGAGGCGCTGCGCTACATCCCTGCGCTTAACGCGCGCGCCGACCATGTGGCCTTTCTGGCAGACTTGATCGCGAGTTATACTCCCCGCCTTTAAGTTTCCGGGCAGAAACATGGCTGAATCGTCCAAACCCGCCGATCCATTCACACCGGCCGACGCGCCGGTCGATCGCGTCTTCGCCGAAGAGCAGAACGCCAGCGATTTCGCGTTCGACAACCGCACCGCTGCCGTCTTCGACGACATGGTCAGCCGCTCGGTGCCGTTCTACGAAGAAATGCAGCGCATGACGACCGAACTCGCAGTCGATTTCGCGGTGACGGGCACGAATCTATTCGACCTCGGCTGCTCCACCGCGACCACGATGCTGCACCTCGACCAGGCGCTCGACCCGAGCGTGCGCTTTGTCGGCGTCGACAATTCGCAGGAAATGCTCGACCGCGCGCGTGAGAAGCTCGAGGCGCAGAAGGTCGAGCGACCCTACGAACTGGTCCACGCCGACCTGCACCATGACACGGTGGTCGACAATGCGTCGGTCGTAATCATGTTGCTGTCGCTGCAATTCATGCGGCCGCTGTACCGCGAGCGCGTGATGAAACGCATCTTCGACGGCATGCTGGAAAACAGCGCGCTGATCCTGATCGAAAAGCTGACGGTCGGCGACAGCATGATCAACCGGTTGTTCATCCGTCATTACTATGACTTGAAGCGCCGTCGCCACTACTCCGAAATGGAAATTTCCCAAAAGCGCGAGGCGCTCGAAAACGTGCTGATTCCATATCGCAGCGAGGAAAATCGCGACCTCTTGCTGGGCGCAGGCTTTCGCCATGTCGAAACGTTTTTCCGCTGGTACAACTTCTGCGGGATGCTGGCGGTCAAGTGAATTCAAATCCGGCATGTAACAGAGCGCCGCGCCACCCCGCGTCGCTGGTCCGCTGCGGACAGGTGCTGTTCCGCTACCGCAATATCATCTTTCCGCTGATGCTGCTGATCCTGATGATCTGGCGCCAGCCGAACGCGCTGGCCGGCAGCGCGGCGGCCGACATCTGGCTCGATACCGCCGGACTCGCAATCATCATCGCCGGGCTCGCGCTGCGCGGCTGGGTGATCGGCCTGCAGTACATCAAGCGCGGCGGCGAGAATAATCAAGTCTACGCCGAGGGACTGGTGACCGGTGGCGTGTTTTCCTGCTCGCGCAACCCGCTTTATGTCGGCAACGTGCTACTGCTGATCGGCCTCACGGTGATCTTCAACGACGCGATCGTCTACATCGTTGCGATCCCGGTCGCGCTGTTCGCCTACGAGGCGATCGTCGCGGCGGAAGAGCATTTCCTTGCCGGCAAATTCGGCCAGGCCTATGCCGACTACTGCGCGACGGTAAACCGCTGGCTGCCCGACCCACGTCGCCTGGTCGCCGTTACCCGCGGTGAGCGGTTCGACTGGCCGCGCGTGATCGGCGCCGACTACAACACGGCGTGGACGTGGCTCACAGCCGCGGTGCTGGTACTGATTTACGAGCGTGCGTCGGCGCCGGGGTGGCAGGCGGTTGCGGCCAACCTGACGCCGCTGTGGGCGAGCCTGGTGGTGCTGGCCGGTGCCTATATCGTCGCGTGGGTGATGAAAAAGAAAGGCCTGCTGGGCCGGCGGTAAGGAAACTCTTGCGGAATCAGCGGCTTGAAGAACCCCTTTGACGGGCTCAGGGCGAACGGACGAAGAAGTGTCAGGGTTTAATCGCCACGCATCCGGCGGTGCGACTCGGCCAGGACGCAGCGAAAGATGTCCTCGACCATATCCGCCGACAACCCGGCAGCTTCAGCGCGGTTGCGCACCGATTCGATAATCGCGCGCTCGCGCGCCGGCATCACGATCGGCAAACCCTTGGCGCGCTTCAATTCAGCCACCTGATCGACCAGTTGCGCACGCTGGGTCAGCACGTCGAGCAAAGCCTGGTCGGTTGCGTCGATCAGCTCGCGCAACTCATCGAGCTGCGGATCGGTCGCATCGGCGGAGTCGTTCGAGGAAGAGTACTGCTTTTGCCACATAATCGGGATACCTGCCCGAAGTGGACAAGCCGTAATCTTGAAGGTGAACGAATGTTAATCTCAATCCGCCCCGCCGCGCAAGGAAACGATCCGCAACGATGTGCCTGATTGCCATAGCCTGGGAAACCGACGCACGGTGGCCGCTGATCCTCGTCGGGAACCGCGACGAATTTCACGCCCGGCCGACCGACCCGGCAGGCTTCTGGCGCGACGCCCTCGACGTGATCGGCGGCCGCGACCTGACCGCCGGTGGCTCCTGGTTCGGCGTCAGCGCCGCCGGCCGCTTCGCCGCCGTCACCAACTACCGCGAGCGGCTCGATCCGCCCACCGATGCGCGCTCGCGCGGCCACCTGGTCGGCGACTTCCTGCGCGGGCGGGAGACGCCTGAAGCGTTCATGGCCGAAGTTGCGGCCGAGGCGGATCGCTACGCCGGCTTTAACCTGTTCGTCGGCGACCGTGACACGCTGATGTACTACTCCAACCGCGACGGCCTGCCGCGGGCGCTCCCACCGGGCCGCTACGCGCTCAGCAACGCCACACTCGACACGCCGTGGCCGAAAGTCGAACGGATGCGCGTCGCGTTTACGAATGAGCTCGACGCACGGCCGGACCCGGATCCCGAAGCGCTGCTGACGCTGCTCGACGATCGTGAGCCAGCTCCCCAAGCCGAGTTGCCGACGACGGGCCTCGAGCCCGAGCGCGAACGGCTGGTGTCGGCACCATTCGTCGTCAGCCCGACCTATGGGACGCGTGCATCCAGCGTGCTGTTGATGGCTGATAGTGGAAAAACTGTTTTTGTTGAACGTGGATTCGATCCTGCGGGTGTTGCGTTCGAAACGCGCAAGTTTGTATTTTTTGTGCCGCCTGCGGCGGCGGATTGATTGGGCGGGGGTGTCGACCCCCTACGGCGAGTCACTTTCCTTACGGGAAAGTAACCAAAGCCACTGCTCCTGTCGCTTGGTCCAAAGTGCATCCTGCACTTTGGACTGCCCGAAGATCGGACGAAAAATGGGGGCCGGAACAGAACTCAGCCGTCCAAGGCTTCGGACAATGTTCTTTTTTCCCATTTTTCGTCAGATCTTCGGCTGCGCTCGATGTCGCAAGATAAAGAAGCCGGCCGTCGTGGCCGGCTAAGAGGAAGATTTATGGCGAAAACGATACCCTTTGGCAGTTGGCCATCCCCCATAACGCCCGGCCTTATTTGCGAGCGCGGCGACCGCCTCGCCGAACCGCGCTTTGCGGACGGGGCGCTCTACTGGATCGAGGGCCGCCCGGCTGAGGGCGGCCGCGGCGTCCTGGTGCGCCGCAACGCCGACGGTTCGGTCGTCGACCTGACGCCGGCGCCTTTCAGCGTTCGCAGCCGTGTGCATGAGTATGGTGGCGGCGCGGTCGCCATCGGCAGCGGCACCCTCTATTTCGTCAACAACGACGACCAGCGCATCTACGCCCATCAGGCGGGCGACGTCCCGCAGCCGCTGACGGAGGCGAGCGCGTGCCGCTATGCCGATCTGCAATACGATCCGAGCCATCATCGGCTGCTGGCCGTTCTGGAAGATCACGGCAAGGGCGACCAGTCGCCGGAGAACCGACTGGTCGCCGTCGACTGCGCCACCGGCGGTGTCGCCACGCTCGCGTCGGGCGCCGATTTTTACAGCACGCCACGCATCAGCCCCGACGGAAGCCAGCTTGCTTGGTTATCCTGGGATCATCCCGACATGCCCTGGGACGGCACCGAACTGTGGCTGGCCGGCGTCGATGATCATGGCCTGCCGAGCGCGCCGCGCCGGGTTGCGGGCGGCGAGGACGAGTCGATTTTTCAGCCTGAATTCTCGCCGCGCGGCGTGCTGCATTTCGTCTCCGACCGCACCGGCTGGTGGAACCTGTACCGCCTCGACGAAGGGACGGCGACACCACTCGCGCCCAAAGACGCTGAATTCGGCCGGCCGCAGTGGCAGTTCAACATGCGCACTTATGGCTTCAGCGATGCCGACACGGTCATCGCCTGTTATACGCAGGACGGCGTCTGGCATGTTGCGGATATCGATGCCGACAGCCGGTTCCGGGTGCTGAAACTGCCGTACACGACCATCGACCATCTCGATGCCACTGGTGGTCGCGCGGTCCTGCTGGCGGCTTCGCCGCGCGCGGCGGCAACCGTGTTGACGCTCGACTGCGCCACCGGCATTGCGACGCCGGCGCGTGCCGCAGCCAAATCGATCAGCCTCGACAACTGGCTGTCGGTCGCGCGCCCCTTGAGTTATCCGACGCGTGACGGCAAGACGGCCCATGCACTGTATTACCCGCCGCACAATCCCGGTCACGCGGCGCCGCGCGACGAGCGCCCGCCGTTGCTGGTCAAGTGCCACGGCGGGCCCACCGCGGCGGCCGATTCCAGCCTCGATCTCGGCATCCAGTATTGGACCAGCCGCGGGTTCGCGGTCCTCGACGTCAACTATCGGGGCAGCACCGGCTATGGTCGTCCCTACCGGCGACAACTTGAAGGGCAATGGGGTATCGTGGATGTGACGGACTGCCTTGACGGCGCCCGCCACCTCGTGGAAACGGATTGCGCGGATCCGGCGCGCCTCGCCATTCGCGGCTCGAGCGCCGGCGGCTATACCGTACTCGCCGCGCTGACTTTTCATGACCTGTTCACGGCCGGCGCCAGCTACTACGGCATCAGCGACCTGGAAACCGCGATGACGGACACGCACAAATTCGAGTCGCGCTATGGCGACCGGCTGATCGGGCCGTGGCCGGACGCGCTGGATACCTATCACCGCCGCTCGCCGGCGCGCCACGCCGCGCGGCTCAACTGCCCGATGATCTTTTTCCAGGGGTTGAAGGATCGCGTCGTGCCGCCCAGCCAGATGGAGCGGATGGTCGAGTCGCTCGCCAAGCGCGGCGTGCCCGTCGCGGCAATCGCATTTGCAGATGAGTCGCATGGTTTTCGCGCGGCCGCGTCGATCCGCACGACGCTCGAAGCCGAGTTGTATTTTTACGGGCGCGTGTTTGGCTTCAAGCCAGCCGATGCGCTGCCCGAAGTGGAGATTCGCAACGCGGACAAGCTAATACGCTAGAACATGACGGCATGGAAGCCTTACATCATCATCGCGCTGCTCGGCGCCCTGCTGCTCGCGCCCTTGGCCGCGCAGGCCGTCGAAGGCGTCAACGTCACGATTACGGGCCTCAACGACCAGCTGACCGACAACGTCGAGGCGCTACTCAGCCTGATCAAGGACTACCAGAAGAAGCAGCCACCGGACGCAGCCGTTCGCCGCTTGTACGCGCGCGCGCCGGACGAAATCAAAACCGCGCTACAGCCATTCGGCTACTACGACCCGATCATCCAGTCGAGCCTCACCAAGACTGGCGACAAATGGCAGGCGACGTTTCATATCGACCCGGGTCCACCGACGATCGTGCGCAAACTGACGCTGCGGCTGATCGGCCCCGGCAAGCGCAACAAGGCCGTGCAGCAGGCGCTCTCGACTTCGAAGCTCGCCGTAGACCAGCGCCTGATCCAGCCGCAATACGAAGACCTCAAGAAGGCGCTGCTCAACTCGGCCCAGTCGAGCGGTTACCTCGACGCGAACTATGTCGTCCACAAAATCGTCGTGCGTCCGGCAAAGCGGTCGGCCAACATCGATCTGGTGTTCGCTACCGGGCCCCGCTACTACTTCGGCCCGATCAAAATCCGACAGGACATTCTCGCCCCGGACTTCGTGCAGCGCTTCAACCCGATCGAGCCGGGCGATGCGTTTTCCACCGACCGGCTGCTGCGGCTGGAACTGGATCTGCGCGACAGCGAATACTTCAGCCGCGTCACCGCCGACGTGCGCAAGAAGGACGCCATCAACCACCGCATTCCGGTCATCCTGCACGCCAGGCCGTCGCCATGGGCGCGCTACATGGCGAGCATCGGCTACGGCACCGATACCGGCCCGCGCATCGGTGTCGGCGTGCTGTTCCGCCACCTCAATCGCGAGGGCCATCAATTCAGCGCCAACGGCCGGCTGTCGGCAATCAAGTCGACCTTAAGCGCGCAATACAAGGTTCCGATCGGCGACGTACGCACAGAATATCTGGCGACCAACGCGACCGCGCAGAACATCGACATCAACGACGCCCACACGCGCCGCCAGGATCTCGGCGTCGAACTCGACCAGAACTGGCTTGGCGGGCTGCGGCGTCTGTACATCGACTACGACCACGAGCATTTCTATTTCGGCAAGGAGCCGCACCACACGACGACGCTGTTGATCCCGGGCATTACCTGGACGCGCAAGATCGCCGACAACCCGCTGTTCCCGCGCCGCGGTTACCGGCTGTCGCTGGATGCGCACGGCGCAGCCGACCCGGTGCTGTCCGATACGTCGTACCTGTCGCTGGACGCGAATGTGCGCCTCGCTTATCCGATCGGCAAGAGTACGCGCCTGCTGTTGTACGGGGAGCTGGGCGCGATCAAGGCGTCGGATTTCCGCGTGCTGCCGCCCGACCAGCGATTCTTTACCGGCGGCGCGCGCACCGTGCGCGGCTACGGCTACGAGGAACTCGGCCCGCGCGACGCCGCCGGCAACATCGTCGGCGGGCGGTATCTCGCCGTCGGCAGCGTTGAGATCGACCACCTGTTCATTGGCAATTTCGGCGGCGCAGTATTTCTCGACGCCGGTAACGTCGCCAATCATTTTCTGCCGGAACTCCGCCGCGATGCCGGCGTCGGCTTTCGCTACCGTACGCCGATCGGCATGGTGCGTCTCGACGTCGCACGCACGCTGAACGACCCGACCGGCAATCATTGGCATCTGCAACTGAGTATCGGGCCGTATTTTTAATTGCCTATGCGCAAACGAATTACAACCAGCCTGACCCTCACCGCCATCCTGCTCGGCAGCTTCTGGCTGGCCGGCCCCGCCGAGGCCTCGGTCACGTCGTTCATCCTCAAGCACGCGATTCCAAAAAACATGACCGTGCAGAAGATCGAAGGCTCGCTGCTCGGGCCGCTGACGCTGAAGGGCGTCACGATCCACACCTCGCGCGCAAGGATCCATGTCGATCAAATCACCGCCGACTGGTCGGCCGGGGCGCTGTTCCATGCGACCATCGATGTCACCAGCCTCAAGCTCGTCGGCGTCGACGTCTACCTGCAACCGAAAACCGCCGCCGCGCCGGGCGCGCAGAAAACCGGTCCGCCCAAGCTCAAGCCGCCGCTGTCGGTCAACCTCGAACACGTCATCGTGCAGAACGTAGTCGTGCACAGCGCGGCGGGCAAAAAGCCATTCGTGATCAAGACGGTCGAGCTGTCCGGCAAGCTCACCAAGAAGAAGCTCGCGATCAATCACATCGACGCGCACGGGCCGCTGTTCGACGTGAGCGGCCACGCGAGCATCGTGCCGAACAACGATTACCCGACCGCGGGGCAGCTTGATTTCAAGCTGCATCTGCCCGGCTACGCGCCGGCGAGCGGCACCACGATCATCGCCGGGAGCCTCGCCAACCTGCGCGTCACGCTGGCGGTCGCGCCGCCGTACCATATGCAGGCGGCGCTGATCGCCGATGCGCTCGACCAGCCGATCACGATGCAGGCGCAGGTCACGCTGGCAGATATGCCGCTGCACCAGGTGCACGCGGCGTGGCCGAAGATCGCCCTCAATGCCACCGCGAAGGCGCACGGCGCGCCGACGAATCTGCAATATCAACTGAAGACCCAGCTCGGCGGCACCAAAATCGGCACGCTCGATATCGCGCTCGACGGCGGCTTCGCCAACAAGATCGCGACGATCAAGAACCTCGCCATCACCCGGCCCGACAGCCGCATGCGGCTGCACGCGACGGGCAAGGTCGACACCGCCGGCAAAGCACCGGCGCTTGCGCTGCACCTCGACTGGCACGCGCTCGGCTATCCGTTCACCGGGCCGCCGAAGGTCACGCTGCCGAGCGGCAAGGCAACCGTCAATGGCAGCCTGAAGCAGTTGCAGGCGACGTGGCAGACGGCGCTCGGCAAGCAGGGCCACCTGCAGGGCACCGCGCGGCGTAACGGCCCGCAGTTCGCGGTGAACGCCAAATGGCGGCAACTGCGCTGGCCGGGCGGTGGCGGTCGCGTGTCGAGCCCCAGCGGCACGCTGACCTTCGGCGGCACGCTGTCGAATTATCAGCTGGCAGTCGATGCGCGCATGAGCGCGCCGGGCCAGATGCAGGGGCACCTGATCGTGCGCGGCACGGGCGACAAAAACTCGATCCAAATCAGCGAGATCAACTTAAAGGCGCTGCAGGGCGAACTGGTGGGGGTCGCGCAGGCGCAATGGAAGCCGACGCTCGATGGCCAGATCCACCTGCGCGGCCAGGGGATCAACCCGGGCCTGCTGGTCAGCGGCTGGCCGGGCAGCCTCGGTTTGAAGCTCGACGCGCAGGCGGCGCGCAAGAATGGCGTGCTGACGGCCAGCGTCAAGACGCTGAGCGTGGACGGCAAACTGCGCGGCTACCCGGTCGCACTCAACGCCCAGGCGAACTACGGCGAGAAGGTGCTGCATCTCAAGCAGTTCGCGCTCACCTCCGGTCCCACCCATCTGAGTGCGCAGGGCAGTATCGGTCAGACGCTGGATCTGCAATGGCGCATCGACAGCCCCAAACTCGCCTCGCTCTATCCGGGCGCGCAGGGCTCGCTCACCGGCCACGGCCGCGTCGATGGTCCGCGCAAAAAGCCGGACGTGATCGCGGTACTGAACGGCTCGCAAATCGAAGTCGCGCTGCGCGGCAAGGCGTATGCCTTCAAGAAGCTGGCGGTCAACGCCAATGTCGATCTGCGCGGCAAGCAGCGCTCGCACCTGCAGGTCGCGGTTGCCAACGGCAGCGCGGCCAACATCGCGATCAAGTCGATCCGCCTCACCGGCCAGGGCACGCCGGTCGAGCATCACCTGACGCTGGTCGCCGATACCAGCCGCGGCTCGGCACGACTGGCGGTCGCCGGCAGCCTTAAGAACCAGCGCTGGAATTTCACCCTGGACCAGGCGACGCTGGCCTACCCGCAGCTCGCGCCGTGGCAGCTCGCGCAGCCGAGCAGCGGCTACCTCACCCGCACCGCTTTCGCGCTGTCGAAAACCTGCTGGCAGACCACCGGTAAGGCGAAGGCCTGCGTCCACGCAACGCGCACCGGCACGAAACTCGCCGGCGGCTTCAACCTGAACGATCTCGCGTTCGCCTATTTCGCGCCGCTGACGCCACCGACCGTCGGCGAGACCGGCAGCCTGAGCGCCCAAGGGACATTTGCGCGCAGCGGCAGGAAAGGCCTGCCGACCGTGCATGTCACCGCCAGCACGACAAAGACCGCCCTGCTGGCCCAAGTGCCGCCGTCTCCCGGCGCGCAACCGAATACCGCTGCGCCGCCGCAACGCGTGGTCGCGTTCGCGCCCAGCACCATCAAGCTCGATCTCGACGATTCCGGCCTGCAGATCGATGCGGCGCTGAAGCTGTTGCGCCAGAACGGCGGCCTGTTCTTCACTGCCCGCGTTCCGGGCGGCAAGGCCAAACTGCTCAAGCGCCCGCTGACGGCGAAACTGACCACCGACATCCCCGACATCAGTTTCGTCTCGCGCTTCAAGCCGGGTGCCGGCCAGATCAGCGGCCGGCTCGCCGGCACGATGCACATTCGCGGCACGCTCGCCGCGCCGGTATTACAGGGCCGCATCGCACTCAAAGACGGCAGCGCGCAGGTCTCGCAAGTCGGCCTCAAGCTGACCGACGTCGGCCTCGTGCTCGCCGGGCTGCCGGATGGCGGCATATCGATCAATGGCGGCGCGCACTCGGGCGGTGGCGCAATCGCGATCGACGGTACTGCCAACCTGGTCGCGCGGCCTCGCCACGCCGATATCACGATTCGCGGCGACCAGTTCCAGGCGCTCGGCAATACGCTCGGCACCGTGTTTATCTCGCCGGACCTGACGCTGACGTTGCGCGGCAGGGCGCTGAAGCTGACCGGCACCGTCAAGGTGCCAAAAGCGCGGCTGACGCCGGAGGAAATTCCCCAGTCGGCGGTCAAGGTGTCGCGGGACCAGATCATCATCCAGCCGGGCAAGAAGGCACCGTCGAGCTTCGCGCACAACTTCAATGCCGATATCCGCCTGGTGCTCGGCGACAAAGTTCACTTTAAGGGATTTGGCCTGAAAAGCCGGATCAAGGGGGCGCTCGAAATCTTCGAGCAGGGCGACAAGCCGACGCGCGCCAGCGGCGAGCTGAGCCTGGTTAATGGCGAATATCGGGCCTACGGCCAGGGCCTCGTGATCGAACAGGGCACGCTGCTGTTCGCCGGGCCGATCACGGAACCGGCCATCGACATGCGCGCAGTGCGTCATCCGGCCAAGGACATTACCGTCGGCGTTTCGATCAGCGGCACGCTCAAGCAACCGAACTTCGAGCTTTTCTCCGACCCGCCGATGACGCAGGCGGAAACGCTGTCATGGCTGGTGCTCGGCCGCCCGCTCGAAGGCACCTCCGATCAGCAGGGCTCGGCGCTCAGCCGTCTTGCGCTGGGCCTCGGCATCACGCAAAGCAACAAGATCGCGAAGAATCTCGGCAAGGGGCTGGGACTGGACACGTTCAGTATCCAGACCGGCTCGAGCGAAGCGGGTTCGGCACAGGACGTTTATCAGGCGGCGCTGGTAATAGGCAAATACCTCTCGCCCAGGCTCTACATCAGCTACGGCATCGGCCTGTTCGAGCCGGTCAACACGGTGCGCCTCGAATACACGCTCAGCAGCAAATGGAAGCTTGCGACCGAGTCGAGCAGCCTCGCCAGCGGTGGAGATCTGATCTATACGCTGGAGACGCAGACGCCTTAAAGCAGTTCTTCCAGCACCGCGGACCAAGCCGCCGCGATATTCGGCCGGTGATACCCGCCGCCGCCCATCGCCACCAACCGCCCGTCGCACCATTCCTCGGCGAGTGCCCGCAATCGTCGTGCAGCATACGCATGCGCGGCCGGCGTGTAGCGCATGTGGGTAATCGGATCGCCGGCGAGACTGTCGGCGCCGCATTGCAACAGGATGAACTCCGGACGATGCTGCGCGAGATGCGCCTCAACCCGGGGCCATGCCTGCAAGAATGCATCGTCATCGGCGCCGGCCGGCATCGGAATGTTCAGCTTCGTGCCGGCGGCATCGCCCTTGCCGGCCTCGTCGGCGCCGCCGGTGCCGGGATACAGCGTGCGGCCGTCCTCGTGCAGGTCGGCGAAGACCAGATCCGGATCGGCTTCGTAGGCATAAAAGACGCCGTCGCCGTGGTGGGCGTCGATATCGACATAGGCGATACGGCGAATGCCGTGTTGGGCGCGCAGCGACTCGATTGCGACGCCGATGTCGTTCACCGCGCAAAAGCCGGCGGCATGGTCGCGGCCGGCATGATGCAGGCCGCCGATGGGCACGAACGCCCGCCGACAGCGCCCATCGGCGACGTCGGCGCTGGCGTTGATGCTCGCGCCGGCCACCTGGCAGGCGGCTTCGAATACGCCGGGCTCGGCGGGCGTGTCGCCCTCATCGAGAAAGCCACTACCGGCGCGGCAGCAATCGGCGGCGAAATCGAGAAACGCCGGCGTATGAAACCGCTCCAGCTCCGCGCGCGTCGCCACCCGCAAGTCGCCGCGCGAAACCTTCGCATCCAGCCCTCGGTGCACCGCTTCGTTCCAGAACGCATCATGACGATCGCGCCCGAAGGGATGCGGATCGCTGAAGCCGTACGCGGCGACCGATGCGCCGACGTAAACACGAACGTCGTCGGCACTCACCGCAACA
Source organism: Gammaproteobacteria bacterium (assembly GCA_035690945.1). Lineage (GTDB taxonomy): Bacteria > Pseudomonadota > Gammaproteobacteria > Natronospirales > DASSBR01 > DASSBR01. The sequence continues at coordinate 119,009 of DASSJY010000020.1, read as the reverse complement.
CCTCCAGCAGCCAGCCGCGCAGATCGGCGATTTCCTCCGCACACACGGTGTGCTGCATCGGGTACTCGTGCCAGTCCACCTTGAAGCCGGCGCCGATGAGCGCGTCGCGGCTGTCATGACCGAGATCGGGCGCAACCACCGGATCGAGCGTGCCGTGCGCCATGAACACCGGCAGATTACGGTTCGCAGGCGCCGCTTCAACCGCTAACGTCGCGCCCGTCAGACTGAACGTCGACAGCGCCACCAGCGCCGCCAGCCGCTCCGGAAAACGCGGCGCGCTATGCAACGCCACCGCCCCGCCCTGCGAAAAGCCCGCCAGCACGATCCGTTCCGTTGGCACCCCGCGGGCGTTTTCGCGCCCGATCAGTTCGTGTACCCGCCGCTCAGACTCGCGCAAAGCATCGAGATCGATCCGCGTCGTCCGATCAAGCGCCGTCAAGTCGAACCACGCCCGCATCGGCATGCCACCGTTCAGCGTCACCGGCCGCACCGGCGCGTGCGGAAATATGAACCGCACCGCCAGTTCGTCCGGCAGTTTCAGCTCCGGCACCAGCGGCTCAAAATCGTGTCCATCCGCGCCCAGCCCGTGAAGCCATATGATGGTAAAGCGCGCCTCACCCGCCGGGTCAACCTCTACGGCATTCAAATTGTCAGTATTGGTATTCATCCGGAAAGTGTATCAATGTAGCCTCGCATAAACGGGATCTCCCCAATGCGATGCGTAGTCGGCACGCATCCGTAGCAAGGAAAGAAGGTCTATTGGAAAATGTATGATATGAGAACCAGCGATTCTGAAAGCGATATTTCTCATGGCCGGCAAAGAAGCGGCTATTGTATGAAGGCTGTTTGATGAAATTCACGGGCCAGCGCGTTCTCGTCACCGGCGCGTCGCGCGGCATCGGCCGGGCGATCGCGATGGCGTTCGCCGCCGAAGGCGCACGGGTAGCGGCGCATTACCGCGCCAACTCGAAAGCCGCTGACGACACGCTTGCGGCGCTGCCGGGCGGCGGCCATATCAACATTGCCGCCGATGTATCCGATCCGGCGGAATGCGATCGGCTGGTGCGGGAGACCGCTGAGCGGCTGGGCGGGCTCGACGTGCTGGTCAATAACGCCGGTGTTTACGCCACGCGGCCGGTGCTGGAGCAGACTTACGCGGAATGGCAAATCGCTTGGTCCAAGACATTGGCGACCAATCTGGACGGGCCGGCGAACCTGTGCTTCCTCGCCGCGCATTACATGGGGGCGCACGACGGCGGCCGGATCGTCAATATTTCCTCGCGCGGCGCCTTCCGCGGCGAACCGGTCGCGCCCGCTTACGGCGCGAGCAAGGCCGGGCTGAACGCGCTCAGCCAGTCGCTCGCGGTGGCGCTTGCGCCGCACAACGTTTTCGTGGGCGTGGTCGCGCCGGGTTTTGTCGAAACCGACATGACCGAGCCGCATTTGCGCGGTCCGCAGGGCGATGCGATTCGCGCGCAGAGCCCGCTGAACCGGGTCGCCGGCGCGGACGAAATCGCCAAGGCCGTGCTGTTTCTGGCCGACCGGGATATGCCGTCGGTCACCGGCGCGATCATCGACGTGAACGGTGCGTCGTATTTGCGCTCCTGAGCCTGTTGCGCAACGGCGGCAGGCTCGCTACGGTAAGGCAAGATTCCAAACAACAAGGAGCCGGCGATGCGCCTCTTCGGCCGGATCGCTATTGGACTGACTCTGTTGGGGACGCTGACGGCGCTTGCACAGGCGGCGCCCGGGCAAAGCGGTTCTCAACCCACCTCGACCCAGCCGCCGCTGATCGTCGGCATTAAGGTCGCGCCGCCGTTCGTAATCAAGAACACCGACGGCACTTACAGCGGCATCAGCGTCGAACTGTGGAAGCGCATTGCAAAAAACCTCGGCTGGCAGTACCAGTTCAGGCAGACCGATCTTGATGGCCTGCTCCAGGGCACAGAAGGCGGCCGCTACGTCGTCGGGATCGGCGCGGTCACAGTAACCGCCGAGCGCGAGCAGCACCTGGACTTCTCGCACCCGTTTTACACCTCCGGGCTCGGCATCGCCGTGACACAGCATCACGGCATGGGCTGGCTCAACGTGCTGCAGAACTTCTTTTCGCTGGCGTTCCTGTCGGTGATCGGCATCCTTGCGCTGCTGCTCCTGATCGCCGGCTTTCTGGTCTGGCTGTTCGAGCGCAAGCGCAACCCGGAGATGTTCGGCGGCCGTGCGCACCAGGGCATCGGCACGAGCTTCTGGTGGGCGGCGGTGACGATGACGACGGTGGGCTACGGCGATGTCGCGCCGCGCACGCTGGGCGGGCGCATCGTCGGGCTGATCTGGATGTTCACCGGCGTGATCGTGATTTCGAGCTTCACGGCGTCGATCGCGACCTCGTTGACGGTCGGCCACTTGTCCGGATCGATCCAGGGGCCACAGGATTTGCAGTCACACACGGTCGCCGTGGTGCCCGACTCGACCGCGGCCGCATATCTCAAAGCGAACCGGATAAACGCGCAAGGCTTTGCCGACGTGCCGCAGACGCTCGCTGCGGTTGCCGCCGGCCGCGTCGACGCCGCCGTTTACGACGCGCCGATTTTGAGCTTCTATGTGCATCGCAAGTTTTCCGGCCAGTTAAGCGTGCTGCCGCACACGTTCGAGCGCCAGGATTACGCATTCATCATGCCGCTCGGCAGCCAGTTGCGAAAACCGATTAACGAGCAACTGGTCAAGGTCATCCAGAGCCCGGGCTGGCAGAACGTGCTCAACGATTATCTGGGAAAACAGCACGCGCCATGACGCCGCTGATTCTGTCGTGGAGCGGCGGCAAGGACAGCATGCTGGCGCTGGATGTACTGCTGGCGGAAGGTGAATATAAAGTCACCGGGCTGCTGACGACCCTCAACCGCGCCCACGGGCGCATCAGCATGCATGGCGTGCGCGAGGCGCTGCTCGATGCGCAGGCCGGCGCGCTCGGCCTGCCGCTGCGCAAGGTGTATCTGCCCGAAAAAGCCAGCAACGAGGACTATGCCGCGGCGATGGGCACCGCACTCGCAGCGATCCGCGGCGACGGCATCGACTGCGTCGCCTTCGGCGATATCTTTCTCGCCGACATTCGCGCGTACCGCGAAGCGCAGATGGCGACGGCCAACATGCGCGCGCTGTTTCCGCTATGGGGCCAACCGACTGCAGTCCTGGCGCAGACGTTCATCGCTCGCGGCTTTCACGCGATCCTGACCTGCGTCGATACCGACGCGATCAGCAGCGACTTCGCCGGCCGAACTTACGACCGGCAACTGCTCGACGACCTGCCGCCGGGCTGCGACCCGTGCGGCGAGAACGGCGAGTTTCACACATTCGTCTACGATGGACCGCTGTTGCGCGCGCCGCTTGCCGTCGCGACCGGCGAGCACGTGCTGCGCGATGCGCGCTTCAACTTCTGCGATCTGATCGTCAGCTAGCCGAGGAGCCTCTGATTACCCGTCATCCCCGCTTTCGCGGAAATGACAAGAATGGAATTATTCCTGATTTACCCCATATTGCGGACCTGGGCCGATTTGGCCATGCTTTGGCCATGAACAACCGACCAAATATTACACTCACGTCGCGCGACCTGGAACGGCTCGAAAAGCTGCTCGATTCGCTGCCCGATAATGCGTTTCCCGGCAAGGCGGCGTTACAGGAAGAACTCGATCGCGCGGATGTGGTCGAGCCCGGCGAGGTGCCGTCGACCGTGGTCACGATGAACTCGACGGTGCGGTTTTCGATTCCGGATAGCGGCAACGAATTCCGCCTGACGCTGGCGTATCCAAAAGACATCGACGGCAAGGCCGACAAGATTTCGGTGCTCGCGCCGGTCGGCAGCGCCCTGCTCGGATTGTCGGTCGGCGACGAGCTGGAATGGCCGCGGCCCGGCGGCGGAATGACGCACGTGCGCGTGGACGAAATTCTGTACCAGCCGGAACGCGCCGGCGAGTTGCACCGCTAGCGCCCGCCGGCCAGCAACTCCGGCACCGTCACGCACTCAAATCCCCGTTCCCGCAATCCGCGCGCGATCAGGCGCACGGCCTCGGCGCAGTGGGGCCGGCGCCGGCCCGGCAGGTCGTGGCCATCGTGCAGCAGGATGATGTCGCCGCCGCGCACGCGCGAGAGCACCCGCCGAGCGATGCTTTGCGGATCGGCGAGGCGCGTGTCGCGGCTGTGCAGCGACCAGGCGACGATCTTCACGTTGCGCCGCCAGGCGGCGCGCGCGAGACCGCCGCATTTCAGTCCGACCGGCGGGCGGTAGAGAATCGGCCGCTCAGCACCCGCGATCTTCTCCACTGCCTGGTCGCAGCGGTCGATTTCCTGCAGATGCGACCGCGTGCCGCGCAGATTCTGCCACCGCGAATGCCGCCATGAATGGTTGCCGAGCGCATGCCCGGCGGCGACGATCCGCCGCGCGAGGTCCGGCTGCGCGGCCAGCGCCTTGCCAATAACGAAAAACGTGGCCTTCGCCTCGGTTTCCGCCAGCGCAGCCAGCACCGCGGGCGTCGTATCCGGGTCGGGCCCGTCGTCGAATGTCAGCGCGACGCGTCGGTCGCCGCGCGAACCGTGGCGGATAGTGGGATAGAAGAGGCTTGAGCCGGGACGGGCAATGCCATCGGCAACCAGCACGGCGAGCGCCATAGCAACCGCCCCCAGCGCGACCGGCGGCCAAGCGAAGGCGGCGATGCCGAACCCGGCGATGACAATATACGCCAGGCCGAGGTGCTGCAGGTTGCAGCGCACAAGCATTAACGCCTGTCCCGCGTTCAACATCGTCCATCACCTGCTTTCAGCGCGGCGCCCATCACATTGGAAGTTCGCCTGTATAATTGACAAGATGCTCCAACCGGATCATATCGCATCGACCGCCGGGGAGGGTCGGGTGACGCCGAAAACGGTCAAGTTCATCGTCGCCGGCGCGCTGCTGGTATATCCGCTCGCGATCTGGTTCGCCGATGGCCATCTGAGCCCCAGCGAGCTGCTGACCGGGCTGATGCTGCTACTCGCGGCACGCACGCTGGCAGCAGCCTGGATTCGCCCGGCCCGCAGAGCCGTGTACATCGGCGCGGCGGCCGTGCTGATCGCCGGCGCAGCGCTGGTGCTGGTGTGGCTGCCGGGCCTGCGCATCGAGTGGCTGCGCTTCTACCCGATGCTGTTCAGCCTCGCCGCCTTCGCAGTTTTCTTCGGCTCGCTGTTTACCGACATGCCGTTGGTGGAGCGCTTCGCGCGCGCGTTCCACCCCGACCTGCCAGCCGAGGGTGTGCGCTACGTCCGCCGTGTCACCTGGTTCTGGAGTGGCGTGCTGCTGGCAAACGCGCTGATTTCCTTCTACACCGCCGTCGCGCTGCCGCTCGCGGCATGGTCGCTGTATAACGGCGCGATCGTATACGTCGCGTTCGGCGGCGTGTTCGTCGGCGAATACCTCGTCCGCACGCACCTGCGGCGCAAATGGATGGCCACGGCATGACCTTCAATCCCTGCGCCGTCATTCCGGTTTTCAACCATCACGCCTGCCTCGGACGCATCGCGGCGGCGATGGCGGCGCACGCGCTGCCGGTGATTTTCGTCGATGACGGCAGCGACGCGGCAACCAAGCGGACGCTGGCCGAACTCGCCGCGGCCGATCCAAACGTCGAATACCTGACGCTGCCGCACAACCAGGGCAAGGGCGCCGCGTGTCTGGCCGGCATGGCGCACGCGGCCGAGCGCGGCTTTACCCACGCACTGCAAGTCGATGCGGACGGCCAGCACGATCTTGACGACGTGGCCAAGCTGCTCGCGCTCGCCGCCGCGCATCCGGATTACCTGATTTCCGGCGAACCGCGCTACGACAAATCGGTGCCGCCGGTACGGTTTTACTGTCGCTACCTGACGCACGGCTTCATCTGGCTCGCGACGCTATCGTTCCGGCTGCACGATTCGATGTGCGGTTTCCGTGTCTATCCGCTCGCGTCCAGCCTCGCGCTCGCGCGCCGTGTGCGCATCGGCCGCTACATGGATTTCGACACCGAGATCATGGCGCGCCTGTACTTCGCCGGCACCGAAACGCTGTTCATCCCCACGCGGGTCCGCTATCCGGCCGACGGCATCTCGCATTACCGGATGTTCGCCGACAACACGCGCATGACCTGGCTGATCGTCCGCCTGCTGTTCAGCTTGCCGCTGCGCGCACCCCGGCTGCTGTATCGCAACGTGACGCGGGCGCGACACTGGGCGCGCATCGCCGAAGGGGGCACGTTGACGGGGCTGCGCCTGGTCGCCCTGCTCGACCGCACGCTCGGCGATGCCGTCGTGCAGGTACTCCTCTACCCGATCACCGCGTGGTACTTCGCCACCAGCAGTCGCGCACGCCGTGCGTCGCGCCAGTTTCTCGCCGCGGCGGGCGTGACGCCGACGCTGGCGAACCGGTTTCGGCATTTCATGCAGTACTCTCGCGCGATCCGCGACAAATTTCGCGCCTGGTATGCGCCGGGCCGCATCACCATCGACGCGAGCGAATGCGGCCCGCTGCTCGACGCCGCCGCCGAAGGCCGCGGGCTGCTGCTCCTGACCGCGCATATGGGCAACGCCGAAGTGGCGCGCGCGCTGGCGGGCCGCGTGCCCGGGTTGCGCATCAACGCGCTCGTGCACACCCGCAACGCGCGCAAGATCGATGCGCTGCTGACCGAAGCCAGCGGCGACTACCCGCTCGACCTTCTTGAAGTCACTGACTTCGGCCCCGACACCGTGCTGCTGCTGCGCGAGAAAGTCGCCCGCGGCGAAACCGTGGTGATTGTCGGCGACCGCACGCCGGTCGGTGGCGACGGCGCCGTCGCGCAGGTCGACTTTCTTGGCCACCCGGCGCCGTTCGCGATCGGCCCCTACGTGCTTGCGCACGTGCTGGAATGCCCCGTTTACCTGTTCCTGTGCCTGCGCGAAGGCCGCGGCTACAAGGTCCACCTGGAGCCGTTCGCCGAGCGCATCCGGCTGCCGCGCGACGGCCGCAGCGCCGGAGCCGCCGGCTGGGCCGAACGCTACGCGCGGCGGCTGGCCGATTACGCCCGGCGCTACCCGCTGCAGTGGTACAACTTCCATGACATCTGGCGTGATGGTACGCCGGCATCGCGACCGCAGACGGCGCGGCGACGACGCCGCCGCGATCCGGCGCTGCAAAGGAATTCCTGATGAGGGGACGTTATTTCGGCGGTCAAACCATCGGCATCGCTTTTCTGCTGCTTTGGATTGCGCTTCCCGCGGCCGCGGCAGCCCCCGCCGCCAATTTCACCGCCACCTTCGTGCAGACGCGCACGCTGCCCGGCTTCGACACGCCGATCGTCAGCCATGGCCTGATGCGCGTCGACCTGCACGGTTTTTACTGGGAAATCAACTCGCCCTATCATTACGTGTTCGCGATGCAGGACGGGCAGGTACGCGAGGAACTGCCGGACGGCACGAAGCGGCAACTCGATCCGGACCAGAAGCCGTGGCTCGCGGCGATCGAGCACATTTTCGTCAGCGCGCTGTCGGGCGATCGCTCGCAGTTGCAGCGCTACTTCAAGGTCAGCGCGCAGCCGGTCCAGAACGGTCAGCACGTCACGCTGACGCCCAAGCCGGGCGCACTGGCGAAGGTGATCGAGCGGATTGAAGTAACCGAGTCGGCGCCGGGGCATCCGGAGCGGCTGCAAATCACGGAGAAGTCGGGGGCACGCATGGATATTCGCTTTACGCCCGTTGCCGTCCAACCGTGAGTTGGCCGAAAGCGGCGAGATGGCTCGTGTGGGTCGTATCGCTCGGGCTGCTGTGCGGGTTCGCGTGGTCGCGGCTGGATCTTGCGCAGCCGATCAACACCAACATCCTCACGCTGCTGCCGGCGCACAACGACTCCGCCGCGCTCGCCCAGGCTACTGACCGCAGCCGCAACGCCTTCATCCATGAACTCCTGGCGCTGGTCAGCGGCACCAACGCCACCGACACGCGCGAGGCCGCCGAGGCGGCACGCCATACGATGCTTGCGGCAGGCCTGCACGCGGAGAATTCGGGGCAGACATTCGAACAGGCGCAGCGCGTTTTTCAGCGGCATCATTTCGCCCTGCTCGACCCGGCCCAGGCGCGGCATCTGCAGCATGGAGGGGCCAAGGCCCTGGCGACCGACGTGGCGGTCTCGCTCGCCAGCCCGGCCGGCATGGTCAGCGCGTTCGGCAGCGACCCCGGCGGCTACCTGACGCAGTTTCTGGCCGACCTGCCGCGGCCGTATCCCGATTTCCTGCCCAACGGGCCGTTCCTGTCGGCCATGCGCGACGGCCGGCATTACTTTCTGCTGCGCCTGGAAGTACGCGGCGCGGCATTCGCGAAGCAGGGTTCGGCGCTCGCGGCCGCAGCGGTGGCGCAGGCGCGCGAGGCGGTGCGGCAAACCTGCGCCAACTGTCGCTTCCAAGCCACCGGCGCGCCGCTGTTCGCCGACGCCGCACGGCGCGAAGCCAAATCGGAAACGATCTGGCTGACGGTAATCTCGACGCTGCTGATCATGGTACTGATCGCGTTCGTGTACCGCAGCCTCGCACCGCACGTGCTCGCCGCGCTGCAACTCGTTGCCAGCGTCGCGGCCGCCGCCGCCGCGGTGGTCGCGATTTTCGGCTCGATCAATATCCTGACGCTGGTGTTCGGCACCACGCTGCTCGGCATCGCGATCGACTATGCGTTTCTGTATTTCGCCGAGTACTGGTTCGGCAGCAGCCCGCCATCCACGGTAATGCGCAAGATCCAGGGCGGCCTGGGCGTGGCGCTCGCCGCCGGTGCGCTCGCGTTCGCGTTTCTCGCGGGTACCGGCTTTCCCGCGCTGATGCAGATAGCGGTGTTCTCGGTCGCGGGCCTGTTGGAAGCCGGGCTGGTCGTGGCGCTGATCTTTCCGATCACGCTCACGCGTCCCCCGTCCGTTGCCGTGCACCCGGCGGTGCTCTGGCCGCGGCGTTTCATCGCACGCGCCTGCCGCCCGTCGTACTGGCGTTACCTCATTCCGGCCGTGCTGCTCGCGGTTTCGATCCCCGGCTGGTTTTTTCTCCACGCCAGCGACGACGTGCGCGAGCTGCAGCATTTTCCGCCGCAGTTGATGCACACCGACCAGCGCATTCGCACCGTACTCGGCCGCTTTCCGCCGCCGGGATTCTTTCTGATCGAGGCGCCCAATCTGAACCAGGCGCTCGCGCGCGAAGAAACCCTGTTCGCGCACGTTGCGCAACAACTGCCGCGTGCGAACGCGGTGGGGCTGTCGCGGTTTCTGCCGTCGACGGTGCGACAGCAGGCGAGTCTTGCCGCGTGGCAAAGCGTTTTTGCGTCGCCGGCGACATTGCGCGAGGCGTTCGCGCAGATGGGGCTGCCGCCGGCGCTCGCGGATCATCTCGAGACCGCCTGGCGCGCGGCGCCGCGTGAGCCGCTGACGGTGCAGGAACTGTTCGCGGCGGCACCGGAGTTGCACAAGTTCGTCATTCGTACCGACGACGGCGTCGCACTGCTGGCCACCGTTTTCGGCCATAACAATCTCGACGCCGCCGCCCTCAGGCAAGTGGCAACCGGCCTGGCCGACGTGCAGTTCGTCGATCCGCTGGCGCGCATCGCCGACACCTTCGAGCGCATCCGAGTGCGCGCGACCTGGCTGGTGGTGATCGGCTATTTGCTGATTTCCGGGATTCTCGTCTGGCGCTACGGCCGTCGCGAAGCCATCCGCATGCTGTGGCCGCCGCTGCTGGCGCTCGGCGTGACGCTCGGTGCGCTCGGCTGGATTGGCGTGCCGCTGAACGTGTTCGTGGTCGTCGCGTTGATCTTGATCCTCGGCCTGGGGCGCGACTACGCCGTCTTTCTGCGCGAGGTCGGCGCGCGAGAACGTTCACCCGCACTCGCCGTCACGCTGTCGGCGATGACCACGCTGCTGTCGTTCGGCCTGCTGTCGCTGAGCCAGATCCCCGCGCTGCACGCATTCGGTCTCGCCACCTTGATCGGCATACTGGCAAGCTACCTCAGCGCGCCGTTATCCTTGCCACCTGAGCGCAAAGAGAAGTAATAGGATGAACACAAGCGCCTACCGCTCTGGCTCCTGCTCCCTCCGGGAGAAGCTTGGGATAAGGGGTGTAATAGCCCTGGCCGCCTTGTTGCTAACCGGCTGCGCGACGTTGCCGCCTCCCGGCTGCGTCCGCCTCGGCCCCGACAGCCACTTCTGCCTGCTGCCACCAACAGCGCTGCCACAGGTCAGCGCGGCGCACCTGGTCACGATCCGCCGCAACGGCGAGCGGCAGACCTTCATGGGACATCTGCAGATCGACGACCGGGCGCTGCGGCTCGCGGCATCGAGCCTGTTCGGCGCCGGGCTGTTCACGATCACCTGGGACGGGCACAGCGTCACCAGCGCACCGCCGGATGTGCGCGTGCACCCGGACCTGATTGTCGCGATGTTGGAGCTCGCCATCGCCGACCCGGCTGTACTGCGGCCGCGGCTGCACAACCTGACGCTCAAGCTAAGCCACAACAACGAGCGGCGGGATCTGTACGCGCACGGCCATCTGGTGGCGCACATAGTGACTCGGCCAAAGGCACCGGCCATGGCACACATCGTCATGACCATTCCACCGGCACACTTGACCCTGGTGCTGCGACCCTTGAAGGAGAGGAATCCATGACCGACCAGCCGCGCAGACGCGTGCTCGTGACCGGCGCGAGCGGTGGCATCGGCGCGGCGATCGCGCGCGCGCTGGCAGCCGATGGCTTCGACCTCACCTTGCACTACAACAGCAATACGGCACGTGCCGAGGCGCTGGCCCAGGAGATAGCCGCCCTCGGCACCCACGCGCAAACGATAAGCTTCGACCTGACCGACCGCGATGCCATTCGCCGAACCCTGGAAGCCGATCTGGAAGCCCGCGGCCCCTATTGGGGTGTAGTGCTGAACGCCGGCATCGCGGCGGACAGCGCATTCCCGGCGATGCCGGGCGAAGACTGGGATCGCGTTGTCGGCACCAACCTCGGCGGCTTCTATAACGTGCTACAGCCACTCGTCATGCCGCTGGTGCGGCTGCGCGACGGCGGGCGCATCGTCACGATTGCATCAGTCTCAGGACTGATCGGCAACCGCGGCCAGACCAACTACAGCGCCGCCAAGGCCGGTGTAATCGGCGCCACAAAAGCACTCGCGCTGGAACTCGCCAGCCGCCGCATCACCGTCAACTGCGTAGCGCCCGGCCTGATCGACACCGGCATGGCGAACAGCACGCCTGCCGACGAGATGCTCAAGTACATCCCGCTGGGTCGCGTTGGCCGACCGGACGAAGTCGCCGCGCTGGTGGCATTTCTGTTCAGCGAGCCGGCCGCCTACATCACCCGGCAGGTGCTGTCGGTGAATGGCGGCTTGTGCTGATCGAATGGACGACGCGGCGATGCGTGGGCGCCGCGTGACTCCGGTTGGTTATCTTCCTTCAGGCGATGCCGCTAATCGGTGCGTCGGGTTACTTCCACTAGGTGATAGCCGAACTGGGTCTTGACGGGGCCCTGGACTTCGCCAACGGGAGCGCTGAAGACAACCTTGTCGAACTCGGGGACCATCTGGCCGGGGCCGAATTCGCCGAGCTCGCCGCCGCGCGCGGACGACGGGCAGCTGGAATGGGTGCGGGCGACTTCGGCGAAGTCGGCGCCGCCTTCGATCTGCGTCTTGAGGTCGCGGCAGACGTTTTCGTCGTCGACAAGAATGTGGCGGGCGCTTGCTTTGACCATGATGTGAATCTCCATCGGGGATTGCGACCCGGGCGGGCCGGTGAAAATCATCATTTTAGCAGCCTGTGGGACGCCGTCAGCTTCGCAAGTCGAACAATTCCTCCTGTACCGCAAAGTCCTCCCGATCCACGAAGCCCGACAGGCCAATGCCGACCAGCCGATAGAGGCTTTCTGCAGGCCGATCCACCCGCGCGCGTAGCGCGCATGCCAGTTCCGCCACCTCCTCGGCCGAATCCGGATAGGCCGGCGGCGTAAAGCTGCGCGTGAGAATCTGGAAGTCGGCGGTCTTCAACTTGAGCACGACGGTGCGCGCGATGCGGCCATCTTCGCGCATTGCAGCGGTCCAGGTCTTGTCTGCCAGCCGGCGGATGTGCGGTTCGACTTGATCGAGTGTCAGATCGCGCTCGAACGTATCCTCGGCCGAGACCTGCAGTGTCGGCCGATCCGGCTGGACAGCCCGATCGTCCACGCCGCGCGCAAGTTCATACAACCGTAGTCCCCAGCGGCCGAAGCGTTGTTCGAGCGCCTCGGCCGGCACGGCCCGCAATTCGCCGACTGTCTTCACGTCCATCTCGGCCAGCTTGCGGTTCATGACCTTGCCGACGCCGGGCAGTTTGCCGACGGCGAGCGGCTTCAGGAAAGCCTCCACCTGCCTTGGTCGAATTACCGTCAGCCCGTCCGGCTTCTGCCAGTCCGAGGCGATCTTGGCGAGGTACTTGTTGGCGGCGACGCCCGCCGATGCGGTCAGGCCGGTTTCGGCGCGGATGGCTTTGCGGATCGCCTGCGCGATGGCAGTCGCCGAAGGCGCCGACTGTTTGGGAAGCGTGACGTCGAGATAAGCCTCGTCGAGCGAGAGCGGCTCGATCAAATCGGTATAGCGCGCAAATATCTCGCGTATCTGCCGCGAGACCGCCTTGTAACGGGGGAAATCCGGCGGCACGAAGACGGCCTGCGGGCATAGCCGCTCCGCGCGCGCCGCCGGCATCGCCGAGTGAATGCCGAAGCGGCGCGCCTCGTAACTCGCCGCGCAGACGACCGAGCGCGCGCCGCGCCACGCAACCACCACCGGCTGGCTGCGCAACGCCGGATCGTCGCGCTGCTCGACGGACGCGTAGAACGCGTCCATGTCGACGTGCACGATCTTGCGTTGCGGTGCGGCCATCGACAGTATTGTATCGCGGCTCTAGCCGTCCATGATCGTCTGAAAGCCGCCGAAGATCATGCGCTTGCCGTCGAAGGGCATGTCGGTCACCCCCAGGCGCGGGTCTTCCATCACTTTCTTCATGCCCGCGTCGCGCGCCTCTTTCGACGGCCATTCGATCCAAGAGAAGACGATCACCTCGTCGTCTTCGGCCTTCACCGCGCGGCGAAAGTCGGTGACCTTGCCGTCAGGCACGTCATCGCCCCAGCATTCAACGTGCCGGGTGGCGCCGTACTCCTTGAACAAGGGTAGCGCCTTTCTGGCGCTGTCCAGGTAGGCCTGCTTTTTGTCGGCGGGCACGGGGACCACGAAACCATCAACATAGTTCATTGCATTCTCCTCCATGCACTCATCTTCCCTTATCAGTCGTTCTGGAAGCCCGGATTTCGACAACTGGCGCGGAACGACGACGAACTGTCTCGTCAGGAGTGACCCAGAATCGGATGCGGCCGATACGGCGCTTCAAGCTGAGCCACTTCGTCCTCGCTTAAGGTCACGTCGAGCGCCGCGATCGCCTGTTCCAGATGCGGCAATTTAGTGGCGCCCACGATCGGCGCGCTGACTGCCGGCTTGCCCAGCAACCAGGCCAGCGCGATTTGCGCCGGGGCGAGATTGCGCTCCGCGGCGATGGCGCGCACCACGTCTACGACCGCGAAATCGGCGTCGGTGTACATTGAGTCGGCATAGGCGTCATTGCCCGCCCTCACGGTACGCCGCTCGCCACCGCGTTCGCGATTGCCTGCCAGCAGGCCGCGCGCCAGCGGGCTCCACGGGATGCAGCCCACGCCCTGATCGAGGCACAATGGAATCATCTCCCGCTCCTCTTCACGATAGACCAGGTTGTAATGGTTCTGCATGGACACGAAGCGGACACCGCCGATCGCGGCGGCGGCCTGCTGCATTTTCGCGAACTGCCATCCGTACATGCTGGACGCGCCGATGTAGCGCGCCTTGCCGCTGCGCACGACATCGTGGAGCGCGCCCATAGTCTCATCGATTGGTGTGTCGTAATCGAAGCGGTGAATCTGGTACAGGTCGACGTAGTCGACGCCCAACCGCCGCAACGACGCATCAATGGCGCTCATGATGTGCTTGCGCGACAGGCCGCGATCGTTCGGGCCATTTCCCATCGGAAAATATACTTTGGTAGCAAGCACATAGTCGTCGCGGCTCGCGAATAGTTTGCCGAGCAGCCGGCCGGTGATTTCCTCGCTGACGCCCAGGGAATACATGTCCGCGGTGTCGAAGAACGTCACGCCGCTTTCCACCGCGCGCTTGACGATCGACTCCGCCGCGTCCTGTTCCAGAAACCATGCCCGCCTTGCCGGGTCGCCATAGCTCATCATGCCGAGGCAGATGCGCGAAATTTTCAACCCGGACGAGCCTAGACGCGTGTACTTCATGCTGTGTGCTCCTTGATGGCGAAAGGTGGCGGGATATGCGCCTAACGGCCGCTAAATCCGGCCCAGCGGTCCGAACCTGCCTGGATTTAGGACTAAGCTTGATGAACTTCATCATCCAGATGAAGACTGGGAGAGGACATGGTACAAAAATATCTGGCTGTATTTGCAGCCGTGGCGATGATTGCCGGTTGTTCCACCATGGGCCGGCTGACCGCCAAAAACTATACTTCCAAATCCGGCAGCCGCGTGCTGGTCGCACAGGCCGAGCCAAAGGCCGACTACGCCTGCACCAAGCTCGCGCAGGAGAAGCAGGACTGGGGATTCTCGCAGCGGATGAACCAGGGTGCGGCAATGGAGAAGCTCCGGACGACTGCCGTCGAAACGGCCGCAGCAAAAGGTGCCAACTACGCGTATGTCATGATCCCGGCACAGAAAAGCATCCTTGGCTTCAACGTCAACGCGTTTGACGATGCACAGGTCGCCTACTACCGCTGCGCACAGCTTCCCGCCGCGTAGGCGAAATGCTAATCTCGGGTTTTGGCGCAGGGATGCCGCTATGCCTGAATCTTCCGAAGCACTGCCCCGCCTCGTCGGCCTGAACCACATCGCCCTCGAAGTGGGCGATGTCGAAGACGCGCTGACGTTTTACGGCAAGCTATTCAATATCAACCTGCGCGGCCGCGGACACGGCCGCGCGTTCATCGACATGGGCGATCAGTTCATCGCGCTGTTCGAAGGCGAGTCGCGCGTGACCGACGATCATCGACACATAGGGCTGGTGGTCGACGACAAGGCCGCTGTGCGCGAGCGCCTCGGTCAGCTTCGGATCAAAATACTCTCCGACCGCTTTCTCGATTTCCGCGATCCGTGGGGCAATCGCGTCCAGATCATTGATTACGCCGACATCCAGTTCACCAAGGCGCCCGCGGTACTGAAGGCAATGGGCCTGGCGGGAATCGAAAAATCGGCCGACGCCAGTAAACAGTTGCGGGAAAAGGGAATGATGTAACTGATCAGTCGGAGCTGCGCCGCGCCCCCGGCGCCCTGACAAGCGTCTCTTGCGCGCCGACAGCTTGCCAGCGGCCGCCGCGCTTCAGGAATATATCGGTAAACCGGATACGTGCCGTCCAGGCATGCTGCTTACCGATGATTGTATTCAGGCCAGTGACAATCGCCGTTGTGCCGAACACCCGCACTTTGAGATCGCTCAGCCGTTCGGACGCGATGCCGGGAGCGGCACGGCCGGCCAGTTGATCCGCCTTCGTGTGCAATTGCCCTTTGTACGACGTGTCGAGAAAGCCGTTCGCCAGTATCCGCCGCAACATCGTGACGTTGTGGCGCTCAAGGGCGTTCACCCAGACATGTTCCAAATGGATCAACGTGCGTTGCGCGGCCATGTTGTCGGCAGAAGCCGGCGTGGCGGCGGCGAAAGCTGCCGTCGGCAGTGACAGCATCAGCACGGCCGCCATTACAAGGTTCCTGTCCGTCATCGTTGCCGCCCTCTTCTTTATTGCCAGCTTCTCACTGCCCGCTGCGCCTTGGCATTCAGCGGCCGCGCAAGCAGGCCGGTATTGCTGATCCATACCTGGTAGCGTGCTCCATCGGTCATCGGCAGGTACGTTGCGCTGCCGTAGCTGGCGTCGATGAACGGCAGCCAGCGGGCTTCATTATGGGCCAGGTTCCAGAGGCTGATCCCTTTCGGGTCGCTCAAGCCGACCACGCTCGGCGGCGCAGTCTGCGCCTGGTGCAGGTTGTCGTAGCGGCCGTGAATGCGCTCGACGCGGTAGAGCGGATCGAAGCCCAGCAGCGTCGCGATGCTTTTCCATTTGAGGATGCGCGCGTCGAGTTGCCACTCGTCGCCGCGCAATTTGACGTGCCGGTCGCGGCCATCGGAAAAATGCAGGTCGACCGCGAAATGCTGCGGCCCCAGTTGCGCGAAGGTCAATTCGGCCACCGGCCGCTCGTTTGTGAAACGCTGCCAAGTGAGCAGATTGAGGCCAATCAGCAGCGCCACGGCCGCGATGAGCCCGATGCAGCAGCCACTCAATGTTTGCAGCGAGCCGCGAACCGGTTGGCGACGGCGAAAGCGCAGCAGGCCGGACAGGATCACCAGCAGTGCGAATGCGGCGATCACGATTACCGTGAGATATAACCAGCCGCTTGTCCCCAGGTTCGTCATATGGTTCCGTGCGAGAGGGTCAGAAAGCGTAATACCTTATACTCTCGCTTTAGTATATTTCGAGGGGAGCCTGATGCGTCTTCTGCGCCTGCTGCGCCTTTTTGCACCAATAGCACTCATAAGCCTGCTCGCCGCTTGCGGGCAGAAGGGGCCGCTGTATCTGCCGCAGACGAAACCGGTGCCGGCAGCGCATCCCGCCGCGCCTGCGCCGGCGACCGTCACGCTGCCACAACCCACGACTCTGCCGCCGCAATGACAACAGCCAAAACTCTCGTCCTCGTCGATGGCTCATCCTACCTGTATCGCGCCTTTTACGCGCTGCCGCCACTGGCGAACGCGGCCGGCGAGCCGACCGGCGCGGTGTACGGCGTGGTCAACATGCTGAACAAGCTGGTCAACGATTACCAGCCGGAACACATCGCGGTGGTGTTCGACGCGCGCGGCAAGACATTTCGCGACGAGCTGTTCGCCGAGTACAAGGCGAACCGCGAGGCTATGCCGGATGATTTGTCAGCGCAGTTCGAGCCGCTGCAGACGATCATCCAGGCGCGCGGCTGGCCGCTGCTTCAGGTGCCGGGTGTCGAGGCGGACGACGTAATCGGTACGCTGGCGCGGCAGGCGTCGGAGGCGGGCCTGAGGGTCGTGATTTCGACCGGCGACAAGGACATGGCGCAGCTTGTCGACGGCAACGTCACGCTGATCAACACGATGAGCAACACGGTGCTCGATACGGAAGGCGTCAAGGACAAGTTCGGCGTGGGCCCGGACGGCATCATCGACTACCTCGCGCTGGTGGGCGATACGTCGGACAACATCCCGGGCGTGCCCAAGGTTGGGCCGAAGACCGCGTCAAAGTGGCTGGGCGAGTATGGATCGCTGGACGGCATCATCGCGCACGCCGAAGAGATCAAGGGCAAAGTCGGCGAGAGTTTCCGCGACAACATCAATCAGCTCGAACTGTCGCGCCGGCTGGCGACGATCCGTTGCGATGTCGAGCTTGATGTCAAGCCGGAAGAACTGATCGCCTGCGCACCGGACATCGAGACGCTGCGCGAAACCTATGTGCATCTCGGCTTTTCGAGCTGGCTCAAGGAATTGCCGGCCGAAACGGCGGCGGAAGCGGCGCACGAATATGAAACGGTGCTGACGCTCGACGCCCTCGAGCGCTGGATCGAGCGGCTCCGGAAATCGGCGTTGTTCGCCTTCGACACCGAAACCACCAGCATCGATTACATGCAGGCCGAGCTGGTCGGCCTGTCGTTTTCGATCGAGCCGGGCGAAGCGGCCTACGTGCCGGTCGCGCATAACTATCCGGGTGCACCGGAACAACTCGATCGCGATGCTGTGCTGGCGATACTGAAGCCGCTGCTCGAAGATCCGGCGCAGGCCAAGGTCGGCCACCATATGAAATACGACGCCCACGTGCTCGCGCGCTACGGCATCGAACTCAACGGCATCGCCTTCGACACGATGCTCGAATCCTACGTCCTCGACAGCACCGCCAGCCGGCACGACATGGATTCGCTGGCACTCAAGTATCTGGGGCTGGAGACAATTCATTACGAAGACGTCGCCGGCAAGGGCGCGAAGCAGATTCGCTTCGACGAAGTCGACATCGACACGGCCACCGAATACGCCGCCGAAGATGCCGACGTGACGCTCAAGCTGCATCGGGAATTGTGGCCGCGACTCGAAGCGGAACCGCGCCTGGCTGCATTGCTCAGCGACCTCGAGATGCCGCTCGCGCGCGTGCTGTTCAGAATGGAGCACATCGGCGTGCTGGTCGATTGCGGCATGCTCAACGTGCAGAGCAACGAAATCCGCACGAAAATGGCGACGCTGGAAAAGGAAGCGCATGATCTCGCCGGCGGCCCATTCAATCTCGGCTCGCCGAAGCAGCTGCAGCAGATATTCTTCGACCAACTCGGCCTGCCGATTCTGCGCAAGACGCCAAAAGGCCAACCGTCCACCGCCGAGGACGTGTTGCAGGAACTCGCGGCCGAGTTCGATCTGCCACGGGTGATTCTCGACCACCGCGCGCTCAGCAAGCTCAAATCAACCTACACCGACAGGCTGCCGGAATGCGTTTATTCGGGTAGCGGCCGCGTACACACCTCGTATCACCAGGCTGTCGCGGCGACGGGGCGATTGTCATCGTCGGACCCGAACCTGCAAAATATTCCGGTGCGTACCGCCGAAGGCCGGCGAATTCGTCAGGCGTTCATCGCGCCGCCGGGCTGCAGGATCGTCGCGGCCGATTATTCGCAAATTGAACTGCGCATCATGGCGCACTTATCCGGCGACGCCGCGCTGCAAAAGGCGTTTTCGACCGGTGAGGATATTCATCGAGCGACCGCCGCCGAGGTGTTCGGCCTGGACCCGGAAGAAATCAGCAATGACCAAAGGCGATCCGCCAAGGCAATCAATTTCGGCCTGATCTACGGCATGTCCGCGTTCGGGCTCGGCCGCCAGCTCGGCATCGACCGCGGTCAGGCGCAGGATTACATCGACCGTTACTTCGATCGCTACCCCGGCGTCAAACGCTTCATGGATATTACGCGCGCGCTGGCCCACGAACAGGGCTACGTCGAGACCGTGTTCGGCCGCCGCCTTTACCTGCCGGACATCAACTCGCGCAACGGCCAGCGGCGCCAGTATGCGGAGCGCACCGCCATTAATGCACCGATGCAAGGCACCGCCGCCGACATCATCAAGCGCGCAATGTTGGCGGTGCAGGCGTGGCTCGATGAATCCGGCACCGATGCGCGCATGGTAATGCAGGTCCACGACGAACTGGTATTCGAGGTGGCCGAAGGTGCACTCGATGAACTGCGCGCCGAGGCCACTCGGCTGATGGAATCAGCCGCGACCCTGGCGGTACCGTTGCAAGTGGACGTGGGCATCGGCACGAATTGGGATGAAGCGCATTAATACGGCGAACGGAAAGAGTGGCGGTCACCGGAAAAGGTGCTATGCTGAAGTCGGTCCAAAAAATAATTTGAGGGAAACCCCTTGAATGGACACAAAAAAGTGACGTAGTTCAAAAATATTCTAAATTTTTGGCTTTGACCCATTGAACTTTTGGTTGCGGCGCCTTACTAATGACTGTGAGCGCCGCAATGACGCTCGTCCGCTCCCCTCCCTGAGCGGACAAGCCATCCGGTCTTCCCCAAGCCGGATGTGAACTTGCCCCGGTGTTTTCCCCCCTTTAACACCGGGGTTTTTTTTGCCTGCGTTCAGCGTTCGAGCCAGTTGTCCAGCACCCCGCGCGCTTGATCCACGCCGTCGCCTTTCAGCGCCGAAAATACCTGTATCGAAACCTGTTCCGGCAGTTCGCGCCGCACTGCCGCCAGGGTGGCAAGCCCGCGCCCGCGGCTCAACTTGTCCGCCTTGTTCAGCAGAATGTGAACCGGCAGCCCGCCGGGCAGGAACCAGCCGAGCATCTGCCGGTCGAAGAGCGTGAGCGGATGGCGAATGTCCATGATCAGAAACAACCCGACGAGCGACTCGCGCCGGCCGAGATAGCTTTCGATCATGCCGCGCCAGCGCTCCCGCATCGCCTGCGGGACGCGCGCGAAGCCGTAGCCCGGCAGGTCGACCAGGCGCGTCGCGTCATCGAGCGCGAAGAAGTTGAGCAGTTGCGTACGGCCGGGTGTCTTGCTGGTGCGCGCGAGCTTGCGAATGCCGGCAATGCGGTTGAGTACGCTGGACTTGCCGACGTTCGAACGCCCTGCGAACGCGATTTCGACGCCGGTATCCGGCGGCAACGACGTCTGCGACGCCGCGCTTTTCAGAAAGCACGCCTGTCGATAGATGCTCATGCTGAATTGGTGCTGATGATTGTTGGACGGCCCTGCGGTAGAATACCGCTTTTATTTTGCCTGCGCTTCGCGTGGCGATATCGCCTTGAAAGGCCACTTAGCTTGTAAGGGAGCTTCATACGTGATCAAGACTGTTCTGATGGCAGCGGCCATGGCTGGCGCGCTTGGCTATGCGGCGACAGCGGGCGCCGCCAACGCGACAGGCTATCCGCCGGGCAACCCGCAGGCTGGCCAGCAGAAGGCGGCGCAGTGCGCGGCCTGCCACGGCGCCGACGGCAACAGCGTCTCGCCGCAGTTCCCCAAGCTGGCCGAGCAGGGTCCGATCTATCTCATCAAGGAACTCCACGATTTCAAGTCCGGCGCACGCAAGAACGCGATCATGAACGGCATGGCTGCCGGACTGAGCGACCAGGACATCAAAGATTTGGCCGCCTGGTTCTCCAGCCAGAAGATCAAGCCGGGCGCGGCCGATCCCAAGCTCGTTGCAGCCGGGCGCGCACTCTACATGGGCGGCGACCAGTCGCAGGGCGTCCCCGCCTGCGCCGCCTGCCACGGCCCGACCGGTGCCGGGATGCAACCTGCCGCATGGCCGCGGCTGGCCGGCCAGCACGCACAGTACCTCGTCAGCCAGCTCAAGGCTTGGCGCAGCGGCTCGCGTGCCAACGATCCGCATGCGATGATGCGCACCGTCGCCAAAAATCTGACCGACAAGCAAATCGAGGCGGTAGCTTCTTACCTGCAGGGTCTGCACACGGCGATCGCCGCCGTGAACCCGCTCCCGGGACAGACTGCCGGCGAGTAACGGCGGTATGAAACTTCTGGCCGGGTTGTTGATGGCGTTTGCTGTGACCGCGGCGGCCTGTGCCGCGCCCGCCCAGCCGCAGTTCACGGAAGGCCGGAATTATCGGCTGGTCGTGCCGGTGCAGCCGACCGGGGCCGGGCCGAACCAGGTCCAGGTGATCGAATTCTTCTGGTACGGCTGCCCGCATTGCTACGCCTTCGAACCGTACCTCGAAAACTGGGCTGCCAAGCAGCCGGACAACGTGTTGTTCGAGCGCGTGCCGTCGGTGGCCAATCCTGGCTGGAAGCCGCAGGCACGGGCCTTTTATACGGCCAGGGCGCTCGGTGTCGCGGACAAGCTCCACAAGCCGATTTTCGACGAGATTCATCTGCGCCATCACTTCCTGCACGACCAGGAAGGTTTCCAGAAATTCTTCGCGCAGTACGGCATCAGCAAAGACCAATTCGACAATGCCTGGAACTCGTTCGCAGTCGACACGATGATGAAGCAGGCGGCCGTGCTCGGTGAGCGCTACCGCATCATGGGAGTGCCGACGGTCGTGGTGGCGGGCAAGTACATCACCGGTCCCACGATGGTGAAGAGTTTTCCGGAGCTGATTCAGGTCATCGATTTTCTGGTCAACAAGACGCTCCAGAGCAAGAGGTAGGACATGAAGTACAAACATCTGCTCGCAGTGATCGCGGCCGCTGCCGCTTCGCTCGCGCTGACCACCGGCGCCCTCGCCGCCGACGCGACGCCTCGCGCCGGGGTCAACTACCAGGTGCTCGACACGCCGCAGCCGACCAACGCCGCGGCCGGACAGGTCGAGGTGATGGAATTTTTCTGGTACGCGTGCCCGCACTGCTACGCGTTTGAACCGTACCTGGAAAACTGGCTCGCGAAAGACAAGCCGAAGGACGTGAAGTTCGTACGCGTGCCGGTAATGAACGGCTTTCAATGGGCGCACGTTATGGCGCGGGCGTTTTACACCGAGAAGGCGCTCGGCGTTGTAGACAAACTTCACAAGCCGATCTTCGACGAAATCCACCGCCGCCGGCATCTGCTGAAGAGCAAGGAAGATTTCAAAAAATTCTTCGTCAAGCATGGTGTCGACGGCGATGCGTTCGACAAGGCATGGAATTCATTTACGGTCGCGATGGACATGAAGCGCGCCGCGAGCGAACAGAAGGCGTATCAGATCATGGGCGTCCCAACGCTCGCGATCGCCGGCAAGTATACGCTGACGCTGCACCAGGGACAGAACGACGAAGATATGCTTCGCGTCACCGATTACCTGGTCAAGAAAGAGTCTTCGAAATAGTCCATCGCGCGCCCGGCGAGCGCGTACAGCAGGAATACGCGCACCTCGCGCCGCACTACGACCGGCGTTGGCGCGTTTATCTCGACCGCTCGCTTGAGGCCACGCTTGCCCGCCTGCCGATCGACGGTGGCGAATCCATTCTCGACATCGGCTGTGGCAGCGGCGAACTGCTGCATCGCCTGCACGCCCGCTTTCCCAACACCCGCCTGGCCGGTACTGATGCGTCGTCCGCCATGCTGGCCGCGGCCCGTGCCAAGCTCGGCGCGAAGACGCAGTTGGCCCTGGCCCGGGCCGCAACGCAGCCCTTTCCAGGCGCCACATTCGATCTCGTGATATCGACCAGTGTGCTGCATCATCTGTCGGAGCCGGAAGCCGCGCTCGCTGAAATCCGGCGCGTGCTCAAGCCGGGCGGGCGGCTGGTGCTGACCGACTGGTGCGGCGACTTTCTGTCGTGCCGGCTGATGAAGATGTGGCTGAGTGTCACGCGCCGGCCGATCGGCCGCGTGTATCGCGGCGCGAAATGCCGGCAGATGCTCGAGCGCGGCGGCTTTCGCGTCCAGCGACTCGATCGTTACAGGATCAACCGGCCGTGGGGCTTGATGACGCTGACAGCGGAAACGTAATGCGTTACGCCGCCACCTGCAGGGCGGCGATGGTGTCGGCCATCGCCTCGATATCGGGAATCATCGGCGTTTCGCTCGCCATTCGCGGCCGCGCCAGTACCGGCCCGTCCCAGGGATCGTCATCGTCGGCGCCCGCCTTTTTCAGGAAGTTCGCGTTAACGCGCACCAGGTACGGGTAACCCTGCAGCATCAGCCCGAATGCGCGCTCCTTGAGGTTCGGGCTGATTGAATGCACCACCGCGAGGCGTGCCCGGTGCGTCACGACCGGCACGGGACGGCCGCACAGTCCCTCGAACGAGACCAGCGGAATTGTCCCATCGTGCCAGCGCGTATGCCCGAGCAGCCACGGCGGTGCGTCGGAACCGGCAGGCTCGCTGTTGGTATAGCCCGTCACCTCCGCGATCGCGAGACGCGGCAGCAACAGCTTCGCGTCCGCGACCGGGATCAGCAGGCTATAGACCTCTTCGAGCTTCGTACTCACCGCTCCCCTCCCCTAATCGATTAACTTCTAATCCATCAACTGCTGGATATGTTCCAGCAAGTCATCTTCCTGGTACGGCTTGCCAAGATAATCGTTTACGCCGATCTCCATCGCGCGACTGCGGTGCTTGTCGCCGGTGCGCGAGGTAATCATGATGATCGGCAGTTCGCGCAGTCGCGCATCGTTGCGGATATTAGCCGCCAGTTCATAGCCGTCCATACGCGGCATTTCGATGTCGAGCAGCATGACGTCGGGGGTCGTGTCCTGCAACTGCGTCAGTGCGTCGACCCCGTCCTTCGCCGTCGCTACCCGCATCCCGTGGCGCTCCAGCAGACGCTGGGTTACACGGCGTACGGTAATCGAATCGTCCACGACCATGACCAGCTTGCGCCCGTCGACCTCCGCGACCGGCTGCGCGGCCACCGCCGCCACCGCCTCGCCAACCTGCAGTCTGCGCATCAGCGCCGCCGGGTCGAGAATCAGCAGGATGCTGCCGTCGCCGAGAATGGTGGCGCCGGACAAGCCGCGAATGCTCGCGAGCTGTGGCCCGATTGACTTGACAACCACCTCGCGGCTGCCCTGCATCGATTCGGCCACAATCGCGCCGAGCTGGTCGCCGGAGCGTACCAGCAATACCGGATACGTCACGCGGCCGCCTTCGGCCGGGGGCGGCGAAAAGCCGAGCAGCGCCGACAGGTGCTGCAACGGCCAGGTGCGCCCGCCATAGATGAATTCCTGCAGTTCGCCGGCAAAAAAGCGGTTGAGGTCGCGCCCCGGGATGCGCGTGATGCCATCGATCGTCGGCAGCGGAATCGCGAATGTCTCCTCGCCGGCAGTGACCATCAGCGCCTGCGTGATCGCCAGCGTGAACGGCAGCCGCAGGGTGAACTTGGTGCCGGCGCCGGCGACCGAATCGATCGCAAGTGTGCCGCCAAGTTGGCGCACTTCGCTCGCCACCACGTCCATGCCGACGCCGCGACCGGCCGACAGCGTCACCTCGCGAGCGGTGCTGAAGCCGGTTTCGAAAATGAACTGCATGATGTCGTTTTCGCTGAGCTGCGCGTCGGCCGTAATCAGCCCACGCGTGATCGCCTGCTCGCGAATTGCATCCAGATCCAGACCGGAGCCGTCGTCGATAATGTCGATGACAACCTCGGAACTTTCGCGATGCAGGCCGATCGTGATCTGACCGGTCACGGGCTTGCCGAGGCGTTCGCGCTCCGGCGGGGTCTCGATGCCGTGGACAACGGCGTTGCGCAGCATGTGTTCCAGCGGCGCGAGTACACGTTCCAGCACCTGGCGGTCCATTTCGCCCTCGGCGCCGGACAATTTCAGCTCGGCGTGCTTGTGGCTCTCCTGCGCTGCCTGGCGCACGACGCGGCGCAGGCGCTGGGCATGGTTGGAAAACGGCACCATGCGCGCGCGCATCAGGCCGTCCTGCAATTCAGTAGTCACGCGCGACTGCTGCAGCAGCAGCGTCTCCGCCTCGCGCGCCTGGTTCGACAGCAGCCCCTGAATACTGACCAGATCGCCGACCGATTCCATCAACGAGCGCGACAACTGCTGCAGCTGCGAATAACGGTCCAGTTCCAGCGGATCGAATTCACCACGTTCGATGCCTTCCTGCTCGTGCTGGAAGACGATCTGCGCTTCGGCCTCGATCTCGAACTTGCGCAACTGCTCGCGCACGCGCGCGACCGTCTGGTCGAGTTCCGACAGGTTGAAATTCATCGTGCTGACCTGCTGCTCCAGGCGCGAACGATAAATACTCACCTCGCCCGCATGATTCAGCGCGGCTTCCACCAAGTCTGCGCGCACGCGCATCACATCGGGCTGGACGCGCGGCCCGGCACGCCGATCTTCCTCCGGCGCGGGCCGGTAGTTCACTTCCTCGTCCGTTGCAGCCGGCTGCACTGAAGGCTGCGCCGGCTCGGTCGCCTCGACCTCGCTCTCTTCCGGCGTCAGCTCAACATTGGTGATGATCAGATCGTCGTTGCGGTCGCGCTGATGGAGATAATCCAACTCGTCCAGCAAATCGTCCGCTGGCGTGGGGGCCTGACCGGCAATGCTGCGTTCCAGCATCTGGTGCAAACGGTCGATAACCCGTTGCACCGCCTGCAGCATGCGCTCGGACACCCGCACGCGACCATCGGCGACATGTGCCAGCAGGGTTTCGAGTTCGTGGCTGAGATCACCGAGCGGCATGAGGCCTGCCATGCGCGCGCCGCCCTTGAAGGTATGCAAGTCCCGCTGCAGCGATCGGATGAAAGCGTCGTCGCCGAGGTTTTCCTGCCAACCCTCCAACGCCTCGTCGATGCTTTCGAGCAGTTCGTTCGCTTCTTCGAAGAAGATCGACGCCAGCTCTGGATCGAAATCGCGGTCCGCGACGGGCTCATCAGACTCAAGCGCTTCGGGCGTCTCGGCAGCTTCGCCGCGTGCCGCAGCCGGAGACGCAGCCTCCGCGGCCGGCCCGGCAAACTCACCTGCGACGAACTTGTGGATTTCGCTCGCAACGGCATGAATCTCTTCCACGGATGGTTCGTGCGCGGGAGGCGCCGCGTGGTGCTTCTCAAGCTCGATGAGCCGCCCGGCCAGCTCGCTGAAATCGTGCCCGGCTTCAGGCGGCAGCGCCAGATCCGCCACCAGTTGGCGCACGGCGGCGGCCGTCTCGCGCAATATCGGCAGCACGTCGTGCGGCGCCAGTTCGCGGCGCGCCGCCGCCGCTTTGAAAAAGTGCTCGGCTGGTTCGACCAGCGCGGAGATCGATTCGGCGCCGGCCGTATAGGCACTGCCCTTCAGCGTATGAAATGCGCGCAGCAAATCCTCGCTGATGACACCTGCGCCGCCGCGCTCGCAGTCATCGAGGAATTCGTCGATCACCTCCAGGTGGCCGGCGGCTTCCTTTTCAAAAATTTCGTACAGCGCCGGGTCCATGGCCGGCTCCGCGACCGGTTCAGGCTGCGACTCCGGCGCCGCTTCTCGAGCGGCCGGCGGAGCGGGCTCTTGCGCAGCCGGCGCTTCGGGAGCCGGGGCGGGGATATCGGATGCGGCCGCTTGCGCTTCGGGGGCGGCTGTCGGTGGCGTCTCGTTACGGCTGAAGGCTTCGGCACGCCGCACAAGGTTATCGATATCGGTAGTCGTCGCCTGGCCGACCTCCAGTTCCTCAACCAGTTCCGGCAGCGCCGCCAATACCTGGGCAACCAGTTCGACAATCGCGTCGCGCACCTCCACGGTGCCATCGATGACGCGATTGAGCATGTTTTCGACCGCCCACGAGAATTCGCCAATGCGGCGCGCGCCGACCATGCGGCCGCTGCCCTTCAGCGTGTGGAACGAGCGGCGCACAACCGTCAATGCCTCGCGATCCTCGAGGTTGCGCTGCCAGCGCGGGAAGTATTCGCCAAGCCGCGCCAGTTCTTCGTGCGCTTCCTCGAGGAAAATCTCGAGAATTTCCGGATCGACCTCGTCCGGCTCCGGCAACGCCGGCGGAGCTGGTTCGGACGGCGCTTCCGCCTGCGGCGCCGGCTCTGGTGGTGGCGCTTCGACCTGCGGCGGCTCGGCTGCGGCCGGTACTTCCGGCTTCGGCGCCGACGTGGCAGCGGCGGCGGGCGACTTGACCACCGCAAGCGACGGTACCGCGTCGTCAATATCCAGCTCGGCAATGCAGGTTTCGGCGTTATCCAGCATCGACTGCGGATCGCCGCGCCCGTTTTGCACCGTTTCGAGATAAAACTCGACGCTGACCAGTGCATCCGCCATCCGGTCGAGCGCCTCGGCCGACGGTCGGCCGGTGCCGGCGAGCACGCGTTGTTCCACGAAGCGGCGAATACCATCGAGTACCGCTGCCGGGCGATCCATGTCGAGCAGGCCGAGGCCTGCCTGCACCTGGCGCAGGTGATCGGGAATGCGCGCGGTCGCCTCAGCCGTGTCTTCGCCGCGCGTGTATTCGGTCAGCGCGTCCTTGACGCGCGCGAGGTTAACGACCGATTCGCGAATTACCGCGCCGAACGTGTTCTTGTATTCGCTGTCACGGCCGCGCTCCGGGTTCTGCACCGCCGCCGCCCGGCGTTCGCCGGCGTCGGCAATCAGTTCCGACATGTCGCTGTCGAGCCGCGTTTCGATCGCCAGCAGCGATTGTGCGACGTCCATCAGCGGCGCTTCGTCGGCCTTGCGTTCGCCGTTCGCGACGGACTGCAGCGTGTCGATCTGCACCGTCAACTCGCTGCGCAGGCCGCCGAGGCCCAGTACGACGAGCGTATCGCCTACCTTCTTCAGCAGCTCGGCAAGCGGCGCCAGATCCTCGATGTTGCGCCGCCCGGTGCGGACGAAAATGTCGAGGCTGTCCTTGACCTGGATGATGTCCTCCTTGATTGCAGCCGACACCGTATGCATCAACTGTGCGTTCGGGCCGGACATTGCCGCACGCGTCGCGTTGACTTCCTCTTCGCCTGGGAGCAGTTCGTCCAGGTTGAACGATTGCTTGATGTTCGCCACGCGCTCGCCGTTCGAGGTCGCGCGGCCGACGTAATACAGCAGGTTGTTTATCAGTTCGCGCGGCGGCTGACCGGCGAACTCGGCCTCACTCGACTCGATGAGCCGCTTGATCTGACGGTCGATCTGGCCGAGCATCTGCTTGAGGGCGACGCTGGCGGTCAGGCCATCTTCCTGCAATGCCTCCAGCACACCACCGACGATCCACCAAAGTTCAAATACCGGTGGCCGGCCCGCCGCCTGCTCGAACTGCCCCACCACCGCGGCCATCCGTTCAAGCGGGGCTTTGGCACTGTCGTCTTTGAACCACGCGAGCAGCGCGGTCTGGAATTTAGGCCGCAACTTCTTCGCGAGGCCGGCCAGGTCCGCGCTCTTCGGCGCGCCGACACTCGGTAGCGGCGGCAACCGAACCTCGCCGCGCTCCTCGAGGTTGTGCGCGAACAGTGCGCCTTCGCTCAGCAGCGGCTGGTCGCGCACGCTACGCAAGTCATTAAGCAGCGACAGCAGCGCAAGCGGCATGTCGCGCTGGCCGTTGATGACGCGCTCCAGGTAGTCGGGCAACTGCAGGATTGCCCGCATCAGGACTTCGAAGATTTCGTCGGACGCTTCAAGGCTGTCGACGTAAATACCCTTCGCGACCGCTTCCATTTCCTCGGCGAGCATCGCCGCGCCATAGACTTCGACCACGCGCAACGTACCCTGAATCTGGTGCAGGCTCTCGACACACTGCGCCAGCGGCTCGCGATCGTCGCGATCCTCGACATAGGCTTCCAGGCCCTGCCGGGCCCGCGTCAGCACGCCGTCGAGTTCGCTCTTGATCCAGAGCAGGGAATCGGTTGCGAGTTGGTTCATATTTTAAGAATTTTTGCCGTCAGGCCTGTTGTTCGGCCAGATAAATCTCTTCGCGCTGATTCTCTGCCTCAACGTCCGCCGCGTCCCCGGCCGACGCCTTGGCCAGCTTTGGCTCCGCCTGGCGTGCCGGCGCGCGCTGTTCCGCCTCAACTTTGGCGTCTGGCGCCTGCCCCGGCAGCTTGAAGCCGGCGACCGATGTTCGCAACTGCGTCGCGAGTTCGGCAAGCTTGCCGATAGCTTGCGCGGTGGCGCTGGTGCCGCGCGACGTGCGCGAGGTGATTTCCTGAATGCTGTTCATCGTCTTCGACACGTCGGCCGCGGCCTCGGCCTGCTGGCGTGCCGAATTCGAGATGCTCTGAATCAGCGTTGCAATGTTGTTCGAGACGTTTTCGATTTCGTCCAGCGCCGACCCGGCGTTTTCGGCCAACTCGGCGGTCGTTACCACGCCCGAGGTGCTTTCCTCCATCGACATGACCGCTTCGTTCGTGTCGGTCTGAATCGTCTTCACCAACGCTTCGATCTGGCGCGTCGCATTCGCGGAACGTTCCGCGAGGCGCTGCACTTCGTCGGCGACGACCGCAAAACCGCGGCCCGCCTCGCCGGCCATTGACGCCTGAATTGCGGCATTGAGCGCGAGGATGTTGGTCTGCTCGGCGATGTCGTTGATGAGCTCGACGATGTCGCCGATTTCCTGCGAACTTTCACCGAGGCGCTTGATGCGCTTGGATGTTTCCTGAATCGTCTCGCGAATCGCGTTCATGCCTTCGATCGTGCGGCGCACGGCCTGACCGCCGTTATGCGCGATCGCGACCGACTGGCGCGCGACCTGCGTCGACCGTTCGGCGTTGGCGGACACCTGTTCGATCGAGTGCGCCATGTCGCTGATCTGGCCGCCGGCGGTGGCGATCTGGCGGCTCTGGTGCGCACTGGCTTCGGCTAGGTCGGCCGCGGTGCTGCGGGTACCGCGCGCGGCGGCGTCAACCTGTACCGACGTGTCGTTGATCGTGCGAACGAGGTCGCGCAGCGCCTCCAGGGCAAAGTTGATGGAGTCCGCGATCGCGCCGGTGATGTCCTCGGTCACCGTGACTTCGACCGTCAGATCGCCGTCAGCGAGGCTCCCCAGTTCATCGAGCAGTCGGAGAATGGCTTCCTGGTTGCGCTCGGTCTGGCGCTGCTGCATTGCGGCCGCCTTGCGCGCGTCGCCGTTCAACAGGTAGATGTACAACGTGATCAGCAGGATGACCAGCGCAATGCCGCCGATGATGTAGCCGTACTCCGGCTGGAACGGGCGCGCCTCCACCTGCCTTTCGTAAACGTCCTGCAGCTTGCTGACGTAGCCGAGCAGGTCGGCGCTCGCCGCGTCGATCTGCTTCGCCGCCTTGTGGGCCGCAACCATGTCGTCCGCCAGCGAAGTCAGCGCCTGCAGATTCTGTTTGAGCGACGCAACCGACGCATTTGCGTGCGCGATCTCCGGCCGGATGGTCTCGACCCCGACCGGGCTTATGTTGAGCGCCGGATCGCCGACCATCAGGCCCTGGCCGACGCCGATGAAGCGCTTCAGATCCGGCTCCAACCGCTGCGCCGCGCCGGCCACGTCGCCGGCGCCGCCGACCAGTACGTTGGTTTCGTTGATCAGCCGCTGGCCGAGAACGCTCTGGCGGCCGGCCAGGTAGATCTGCCGCTGCGTCGCCGTTGACGACTGAACGAGATCCTTGGTGATCTGGTCCCACTGTGCCAGCAGGTCGGGCATTCCCGAATCAACGCTGGTCTCGATCTGGTTGGCGAGCAGGATCGCGTCGCGCTCATCGAGGATTTTCTGGACACTGTCGCGTGCCCCTTTCCAGGTGCCGTTGATCAGCTCGACCTGCTTCAGTGCAGCGCCTTTGGCCGCGGGCATGAAGGTCGCCGAATCGCCGCTCAACATCATGAAGAGGTTGTGGTCGAACTGCTGGCGGGCGTGCAACAGGCGCTGGAAGGCATCTCTGTCGCCGGCAATCGCGAGATCCGTGTCCGCCGCAATGCTCTGCGAGTTCACTGCCTGTTCGGCCGCATAGCCGCGGAACTCGCCGTCGAAGGTGGACGTGAACGCGGAAATGACGATGTCGGCGACAGCCGCCGCAATCGCAATCGACGCCACGATCACCAATAAGACGACGAGCTTGTTGCGACTCGTTTTTATGGTGTTGGTACTCATCTATTTGCCTCACCCTTGGCCACAACGACCGACGGTCCGCGAACCGCCTACCTTGCCGCCTGCAGAAATGCGGGACTTTCTATCAGTGCCCGCAAGTCGATTATTCCCCATGCCTCCTCACCGCGACGCCAGCCGCCGCGCAGCCACTGGCCGACCGCCGGCAGCGAATCGGCTTCGAAGTCGCTACCGGCGGCGTCGTTGAACCGCCGGAACCCGTAAACCTCGTCCACCAGCAGCCCGGCCGGAATCTCGGCGTGATCGACCGCCAGCACCCGGCTCGAACGCGAAACCGAAGTCGGGCCGCCATCCAAAAACCCTTTCAGGTCCGTGATCGGCAGCAATTGGCCGCGCACATTGGCCACGCCCAGCAGCCAGTCTTTCGACTGCGGCAGCCGGTGCGAACCCGGGTACGGCATCAGCTCGCGAATTTCCTCGCGCGCCGCCACCAGTTTCAGCTCGCCGATGCGAAAGCCGAGACCGACCCATTCATCATCGGCGCCCACGCCGGTGCGATGATCCGCCGACACGGCTCGCGCGCGCGCTTCCAGCGCCTTCAACAACTCGAAGGGCTGATCCGCGAGGTCGGCGAGCGCGGGCATCAGCCGCCGATCGCCTCTTTGAGCTTGCCGGTCAACTGCTCCTCGGTGATTGGCTTGACCAGGTAATCAACTGCGCCCTGGCGCATGCCCCAGATCTTGTCGGTTTCCTGGTCCTTCGTGGTGACGATCACGACGGGGATCGCGCTGGTATCGGCGTCACGCGACAACTGCCGCGTGGCCTGAAAGCCGCTCATGCCGGGCATGACCACGTCCATGATGATCGCGTCGGGCTTCTCGGCCTTCGCCTGGGCGAGCCCCTCCTCGCCGTTTTCGGCGGTAATCACCTTGAAACCGCCTTTTTCCAGCCAGCTCTTGAAGACATGCACTTCGGTCGGCGAGTCATCGACAATCAGAACTTTGGACATTCACGTATCTCCACTTCGTTGTTCAATCTGCGGCATATCAGGCCGCGGCGCCGCTGGCGTAGCGCTGGACAGCGCCGATCAGTTCGTCGCGGGTAAAGGGTTTGGTCAGGTATTGCTCGGAGCCGACGATGCGGCCGCGCGCGCGGTCGAACAGGCCGTCCTTGCTGGACAGCATGATGACGGGCGTCTGCCGGAATTGCTTGTTGTGCTTGATCAACGCGCAGGTCTGATAGCCATCAAGGCGCGGCATCATGATGTCGACGAAGATGATGTCCGGCCGGTTGTCGGCGATCTTCGCCAGCGCCTCGAAACCGTCCACCGCGGTGACGACTTCGCAGCCTTCCTTGTTCAGCAGCGTCTCCGCGGTGCGGCGGATCGTTTTGCTATCGTCGATGACAAGTATCTTGAGGCCCGTCATGTCGCTGGACGCCATGTTGCTCCCTACCTCCGGCCCGCTAAATCCCCGCGGGGACAGTTAGTTCTATTCGGATGCTGATGTTTTAGCATAATATTTAGGCATAATCCATTGGCACATCTGGGAAAGTCCCGATGTTGCCGCGGTGATGAGCTTGCCGCAATTTTGTCGCCATTGGTGCGGCAGGCTTGAGCGTCTGTCGCGAAGCGGCTTTGCGCGCGCGGCCGGGACACCTACAATCGGTAATGGCTGCCAATCTTGAGACTTTGGGAAGGAACTGTAAACGTGGCAATCGTCCGTTCAGGGGTCGTTATGGACCCGATCGTCGGAATCAAGCCGCCTAAAGACACCACTTTGGCCATGCTGCTCGAAGCGGGACGGCGAAACTACGAATTATGGTATTTCGAGATCGGCGATATCTGGATTGCGGACGGCACCGCCTGGGGCGCAGGTCGGCCGCTGACAGTACGTGACGATCCGGCGGACTGGTTCACGCTGGGCGAATGCCACGAGTTTCCGCTGGGTGACCTTGACGTGATCCTGATGCGCAAGGATCCGCCGTTCAACATGGAGTACGTTTACGCGACATACGTGCTGGAACGGGCCGAGGCGGCCGGTGCGCTGGTCGTCAACCGGCCCGGTGCGATCCGGGACTGCAACGAAAAGGCTTATATCAGCTGGTTTCCGCAATGCACCGCGCCCACCGTCATCGACCGCGATATGGGGCGGCTGCGGCGCTTCCTTGGTGAGCAGGGCAAGATCGTCATCAAGCCGCTCGACGGCATGGGCGGCACGTCGGTGTTCGTGCTCGAAGACGGCGGCATGAATGTAGGCGTGGCGCTGGAAACACTGACGGACCGCGGCACCCGCTTCGCGATGGCGCAGCGATTCCTGCCGGAAATCTCTGCCGGCGACAAGCGCATCCTGCTGGTCGACGGCGAGCCGGTGTCTTACGCGCTGGCGCGCATCCCCAAAAAGGGCGAAAGCCGCGGCAACCTCGCCGCCGGCGGCCGCGGCGAAGGCGTCGAATTGAGCGAGCGCGACCGCTGGATCGCCGCGGAGGTCGGCCCCGCCCTGCGCGACAAGGGGCTGCTGTTCGTCGGCCTGGACGTGATTGGCGACTCGCTGACCGAAATCAACGTTACCAGCCCGACCTGCGTGCGCGAGTTGGATCGGCAGTATGATCTCAACATCTGCGCCGGCCTGTTCGACGCGATCGAGCAGCGGCTGGCATGAATCAGCCGATGAAACGGCTGCCGTATCACGACGCGAGCCAGATCGCCGGCGTCAGCCATAAAGATCGGTTGATCACGGCAGGCTTCTTCGTGCTGCTGCTGCACGGCATCGCGATCCTCGGCATCACCTTCTCGAGCCACCAGTCGAGCGCGCAAGGCCCGACGTTCGCCGTAACGCTGGTGCAAAGCCGCAGCGTCAATCCCCCCGACCATGCCGACTACATCGCCCAGGCGAACCAGATCGGCCACGGCAATACCGAAAAGCACGTGCGCCCGGTCGCGCCGGTCAGCAGCCACGCCGCGGCCAGCCGCGCCGGCCAGTTGAATGCGCACGACAACGCCAACCGCGCAGCGCCAAGCGCGGCATCGAAAGCGGAACGCCTGGTCACGACGCGCGGCGATGCCCGCCGCGCCTACAGCGGCAACCGGACCATCGCACAAGCCAACGCCTCGCCGCGGCTGCTGATCGCCCGCTTGCTGACCTCGACGTCGGACGCCGCCGACCCGACCGAAACGCTCAAGGCGCAAGCGACCGGCAAAAATCCGCGCGACCGCACGATCTCGGTCAACACCAAGCAATCGCGCTTCGCCCGCTATCTCGACGCCTGGCGCAAGCAGGTCACCCGCATCGGCAACCTGAACTATCCGCGGGCCATTCGCAGCCAGCATCTGACCGGCGAACTGACGCTCGAAGTGGCCCTGAACGCCGACGGCAGCTTGCGAAAGGTCGTGCTGCTCAAGCCGTCCAAGCACGCAGCGTTGAATGCCGCCGCATTGACCATCGTCCGCGCCGGCGCGCCCTACCCGCCGTTCCCGAAGTCGATCAAGAAGGACACCGACGTGCTGCGCTTCGCCTATGTATGGCGGTTTATTGACGGACATCTTGCGGGCAGGAACTAAGATGGTCGAAGTCGTGCCTGTGCGCGAGACGTTTGGGTAAACGAGGAGAATCTCATGGCGGAGTCGATTAAGTTGCTTCTTCAGCGCGTCATTATCATTGCTGGTGGCGCAGCATGTGCAGTCTTGTTGGCTGCCGGCCCAGTGGCACTGGCGAAGACGAATGCGTTGGCGACCACGGCGTCACCGGCCCCCGCGGCGCTGGTGAATGTTTTCATCGGTACCGGGAATGGCGGAAAAGTCACGGGCAACATCGACACCTTTCCCGGTGCTGCCATGCCGTTCGGCATGCTCACCTGGAGCCCGACGACGCAGTCGCGCCCGGCAGGCGGCGATTACTTTTATCCGGATTCGTCGATAGGCGGCTTCAGCCTGACGCACATCTCGGGTCCCGGTTGTTCGGCAGCCGGCGAAATCCCGATTCTGCCGATGGTGGGCGCGGTCGGCCAGCACCCGGATGCGGCTGCCGAACGCTTCGATCATACTCACGAACAGGCGACCCCCGGCGAGTACCAGGTCACGCTTGCACCGAGCACGCCTTCGGCAATTGCCGTCAAGCTGGCCGCGACCACGCGGACCGGCATCGGCGTTTTTCGTTTTCCGTCGACGCATAAGGCCGATTTCCTCTTCAAGGTGTCGGACGGGCAAACCGTCAGCCCGACTTCAACGGTCCGCATCGTCGGCAACAATGCCGTCGCGGGAGCGGAAACCTCCGGCCATTTTTGCGGTACGTCGCGCACGGCGACCTTGTATTTCGTCGCGCGATTCGATCGAGCCTTTCATGCTCACGGGACGTGGGGAGAAAGCGGCCTGCAATCCGACCGGCGGACGGCCACCGGCGCACACACCGGCGCTTGGGTCAGCTTCGATACAACAAGCGAAAATCGCGCCATCAAGCTCAAGGTGGCGATTTCCTACGTGAGCATCGCCGACGCCTGGGCCAACCTGAAAGCGGAAGACAGTGGATGGGACTTCGACGCGGTGGCGAGCCACGCGCATGACGCGTGGAACCGGCTGCTCTCCCGTATCGCCGTGGCCGGCGGCACCCATGACCAGCAGGTGCAATTTTATTCGGCGCTGTATCACACGCTGCTGCACCCGAATGTGTTCTCCGACGCCAACGGCGACTACATCGGCTTCGACGACAAGGTGCACCACCTCGCGCACGGCCAGGATATTCAGTACGCGAACTTTTCCGGCTGGGACATCTATCGCTCCGAGGTGCCGCTGCTGGCGTTGCTGGTGCCGCACCGGGTGAACGACATGGTGACCTCGCTGTTGAACGACCAGGCGCAGGGCGGCTGGCTGCCGAAGTGGGGCTACGACAACGATTACACGGGCGTGATGAACGGCGACGCCGCCGACCCGATCATCGCCGAAGCCTACGCCTTCGGCGCGCGAGACTTCGACACCAAGGCGGCACTGGCCGCGATGGTGAAGGGCGCGACGCAGACTTCTCAGCCGGGCACCTGGTCCGGCGTCTACATCGAGCGGCCGCACCTTCGTGACTACCTGCGGCTCGGTTACGTGCCGGGTAACACTTCCGAAACCCTTGAATACGCCACGGCCGACTTCGCAATCGCACGGTTTGCAAAATTTCTGGGGGACACCGCGACCTATCGAACATTCCTTGCGCATTCCGCAAACTGGTCAAACGTGTTCGACAAAAAGGCGAAGTTTCGCGGCTACGCCGGCTACATGGAACCGCGCGCGGCCGACGGCACGTTCCCATCCGGCTCGGCATTTCAAATCCGCGCGCATTCATACGGGCAGCGCGGCTTCGAGGAAGGCAACACGATTCAGTACACGTGGATGGTGCCGCAGGATTTGCACGGCTTGATCCAGGCAATGGGAGGTGACAGCAAGGCGACGGCGCGCTTGGACGTCCTGTTCAAACAGCTTAATGTCGGACCCAACAAGCCGTACTACTGGGCTGGCAACGAGCCGAGCCTCAATATGCCCTGGGTGTACGACTACAGCGGTGCGCCGTGGAAGACGCAGGCGGTCGTACATCGGTTGATCGACAATGTGTATTCAGCCACGCCCGGTGGCGAACCCGGCAATGACGATCTGGGTGCGATGAGTTCCTGGCTCGTCTGGGCCTATCTCGGCATGTATCCGGAAACGCCGGGTGCGCCTGTTCTGGTACTCGGGGCGCCGGTATTTCCGAAGGCGACGTTGCAGCTTGGCAATAGCCATCGGGTGACGATTCTGGCGCCGAATGCCTCTACGCGGAGCTACGTGCGGGGCCTGAAGATTAACGGCAAAACGTGGACGAAGGACTGGCTGCCGGTATCGTCGATTCTGAGTTCGGCGGCGGGCGGTCAAACCGCCCGCCTGTCCTTCATGATGAGCCACAACCCGAACAAGGCGTGGGGGGCGGCGCCGGCGGACAGGCCGCCTTCCTTTGCGCCGTGACAGCGATGGTTTGTGCCGCCTGCGGCGGCACCTTCAACCAGGGGCCTGACAATGCGGATCCCGCCCCGCAGCGTGCGCCTGCTGGTACAGCGCCATCGCCTCCGGCATGTGCGCCTGCAAATCCTTGATCCGCGTCTTGTTGGACGGATGATCGGACAAAAACGCCGGCGGTGAACCACCGGCCTGCGCCATGTTCTGCCAGAGCTGGATCGCCTGGCGCGGATCGAAACCGGCGCGGGCCATAAGCTTCAGTCCCATGAGGTCGGCCTCGGATTCCTGCGAGCGACTGTACGGCAGGATCACGCCGTACTGCGCGCCGAGGCCGAGCGCGGCCAGAACCGCCTGGTTGTTGCTGCCGCCTCCGCCCAACGCCGCCTGCGCCAGCTCCAGACCCGCCTGCGTGGCATAGGCCGTGGACATGCGCGCGTTGGCATGATGCGCCAGCACGTGCGACACCTCGTGGCCCAGCACCGCGGCAAGCTGCGCCTGGTTGCGGGCGTATTTCAGCAACCCGCTATAGACGCCGATATAGCCGCCCGGCAGCGCCCAGGCATTGGCGACATCCTTCTGGAACACCGTTACCTGCCAATTATATTTTGTGCCGGCGACGGCCGTGACAGCGTGCGCCACGCATTGCACGTAACTATCGACAGCGGAATTGTGATCGACAGGCGTCTGCTGCTTTTCCTGCTGGTAAGCTTGCGCGCCCATCTTGGCCATCTGGCTTTCGGGGAAAAAGCTGAGCTGCGGATGGCCGGTCGGCGAGGTCGAACACGCGGCCAGCAGCAGCACGACCGGTGCGAGCACTATCCATAGTTTTTTCATGATCCACTCCTTGTGAATTCGATTAATCGCTGTATATCTTGATGACGAGCTTGCCATCCGTGTTGATGTAGCCGCGATACATGCCGGGCGTGTTGAACGGCATGACGATATTGCCTTCGCGGTCGAGGCCAATCATGCCGCCGGTACCCTTGCCCGCGAACTTGACCAGCTTGTCGTTGATCTCGTAGTCGGCGGCTTTCTTGAGCGACCAGCCCTTGTACTCGATCAGGTCCGACACGTCTTTCAACAGATTCAGGCGCATGTAGAACTCGCCGACGCCGGTGCCGGAACCGGCGAAGGTTTTGTTGTCGGCATACACGCCGTCGCCGACCAGCGGCGAATCGCCGACGCGGCCGAAGCGCTTGTTGGTGAGTCCGCCGGTCGAGGTGCCGGCGGCGAGATTGCCGTCGTGGTCGAGCGCCGCGCATCCGACCGTGCCGAAGGCATTTTTTTCGGTGCCGGGAATGCCTTCCGGCTGGCTCTTGGTGCGGTCCTGCTTCAACTGCTTCTGCAGCGCGTCCCAGCGCCGCTGGGTGAAGAAATAGCTCTGCGGCACGAGGTGAATGTCCTGCGAGATCGCGAACTCCATGGCGCCGTCGCCGACCAGCAGCACGTGCGGCGTCTTTTTCATCACCAGGCGCGCGAGCGCGATCGGATTGGCGACATGCTGCACGGCGGCGACGCCGCCGGCACGCAAATCCTTGCCGCGCATGACCGCCGCGTCCAGTTCGACCTGCCCGTTGTGGGTGAACACGGCGCCGCGGCCGGCATTGAACAGCGGCGAATTTTCCAGCACCTCGATTGCGGCAACGCAGGCGTCGAGGCTGCCTTTGCCCTGCTTCAGTTGCGCATAGCCGGTCTTTAGCGCCTTGGTCATCGTCGCGCGATATTTCGCTTCCATCTGCGGCGTCATGTCGCCGCGCTCGATCGTGCCGGCGCCGCCGTGCATGACGATGGCGATCTTGTGGCCTCCGGACGTGGCGCTCGCGGCAACCGGCACGGCACTCAGCAGCACGATGGGCAGGAAAAAGCGGATATTCATGGCATACAGCTCGTTTTAATTGATTTGGAATACATTATCGCTCCCAATCGAAGCGCGGCAAGTCGCGCAGCGTCTGCTGCAGACCCTCGGCCCAGGCGGCGTGTACCGCCTCCCAGAACGGGTCGTTCTGATCGAAACGCAGCCGGTGGTCGATGCGGAAACTGCCCGTGCTGTACAACGCCAGGTCGATCGGCGGCCCCACCGACAGGTTGCTGCGCATGCTGGCATCCATCGACACCATCGCGCAGCGCGCGGCGATGTCGAGCGGCGTATCCGGACGAATGATGCGGTCGAGGATCGGCTTGCCGTATTTGGTCTCGCCGACCTGCAGGAACGGCTGCTCCTCGGAGGCGCAAATGAAATTCCCCTGCGGGTAGATCAGCAGGATGTCCGCCGGTTTACCGGCGATCTCGCCGGCGAGGATGAAGGTCGCCTCCGGGTTGAAGCCGCCGCGCCGGTCGCCGTTGCCGAGGTAGCTGCGCTGCAGGCGCGCGCTCAGTTCGCCGATATGCGCGGCGGCCTCGAACATCGACCCGACCGTGCCGAGGTTGGCATCCGCGTCGAGCTCGATCTCGCGCGCCAGCTCCGCAAGCACCGCCTGCGTGGTGGCGAGATTGCCGGCTGGCAGCAGCGCCAGCATGCGGTCCTCACCGGCGTCGAGAATGTGCATCTTGCCGTAGACGCTGACGTCATCGACGCCGGCGCTGGTGCGTGAATCCGAAGTCAGCACCAGACCTTCGTTCAACTTGATGGCGACGCAGTAGGTCATTCCCCTGCGATCGTCATCGCGTCGATCAGGATCGAGCCGGTGCGCACGTTGCCGCGTAAGTCGATGTCGTTGCCGGTCGCGACGATGCCGCGATACATGTCGCGCAGGTTGCCGGCGATGGTGATCTCCTCGACCGGGTACGCAATCGCGCCGTTTTCGACCCAGAAGCCGACCGCGCCGCGCGAGTAGTCGCCGGTGACGCCATTGACGCCCTGGCCCATCAGCTCGGTCGCGATCAGGCCGGTGCCCATCTGCTTGAGCAGGTCGCCGAAGCTGTGGGCGCCGTCCGCGACGACGAGGTTGTGCACGCCGCCGGCATGGCCGGTGGTCCTCAGGCCCAGCTTGCGCGCCGCGTAGCTGTTGAGCAGGTAGTTCTGCAACACGCCGTCGGCGATCAGTTCGCGGTCGCAGGTCGCGACGCCTTCCGCGTCGAACGCGGCGCTGCCGAGCGCCTGCGGCAGATGGGGGCGCTCGCTGATGTTGACGAATTCCGGAAACACGGGCGTATCGACCGCGTCGAGCAGAAACGACGCGTGCCGATACTGCGCGCCGCCGCTGATCGCGCCGAGAAAATGGCCGATCAGGCCGCGCGCGAGCTGCGGCACGAACAGCACCGGCGCCTTGCGCGTCGACAATCGTCGCGAGCCCAGCCGCTGGACGGTTCGCTCGGCGGCCCGCCGGCCGACCGCCTCGGGCGATTCCAGCGCCTCGGCACTGACCGCGGTCGTGTACCAGTCGTCGCGCTGCATCTGCCCGTCTTCGCGCGCCAGCATCGCGCAACTGATCGTGTGCTGGGTGCGCTCCTGCGCACCCAGAAAGCCGTGGCTGTTGCCGTAGACGTGCAGGCCGCGGTGCGTGTTGACGGCCGCGCCCTCCGAATTGTGGATGCGGGAGTCGAAGGCCCGCGCTTCGTTCTCGCAGGCGAGCGCGAGCTCGATCGCCTGCTCCGGCTGGAGATCCCACGGATGACACAGGTCGAGATCCGGCAACTCGCCGCGCGCCATCAGTTCGGCATCGGCCAGCCCCGCTGCGGCATCGTCGGCGGTATGACGCGCGATGCTGCACGCGGCCTCGACCGTGTCCTTCAATGCCTGGGGGCTGAAATCGGCAGAACTGGCGGAGCCCTTGCTGTGGCCGAAGTACACGGTCACACCGAAACTGCGGTCGCGCTGGTACTCAAGCGTCTCCACTTCGCCCATGCGCACGTTCAGCGACAGGCCGGATTCGAGGCCGGCGCCCGCTTCGGCCTCGCTTGCGCCGCAGCTTTTGGCCTGGCGCAGCACGTCGGCGACCAGTTGTTCGAGATCGGCCCGGGAGTAGGTGGAGGACACGTTGTTGTTCAAAATCTTGCTCGGTCGAAAGTAAGAAAATCATTCTAACAAGGAAGCGGGTGTGTCTCGTGGTTTCTAATGCGCGGGTTCACCCGGTAAACTACGCAGATGGACGCACAGACAAAGCCGCTCGTCGGCATCATCATGGGCTCGCAGTCGGACTGGGATACGCTCCGGCACGCGGCCGATACCCTCGCCGCACTCGGCATACCGCACGAAAGGCGGGTGGTTTCGGCGCACCGTACACCCGACCTGCTGTTCGAATATGCCGAAGGCGCAGCCGCGCGCGGCATCCAGGTGATCATCGCCGGCGCCGGCGGCGCGGCGCACCTGCCCGGTATGACCGCCGCCAAGACGCAGCTGCCGGTGCTCGGCGTGCCGGTCGAATCGCGCGCGCTCAAGGGCATGGATTCGCTGCTGTCGATCGCGCAAATGCCCGCCGGCGTGCCGGTCGGCACCCTCGCGATCGGCAAGGCTGGCGCAACCAACGCCGCGCTGCTCGCCGCCTCGATTCTGGGGCTCTCGCATCCGGCGATCGCGGCAGCGCTAAAGCAATACCGGGGCAACCAGACCGAACGCGTGCTCGCGCAACCGGAACCGCAAGACACCCATTAAATCAATGCAAACCATCGGCATCATCGGCGCAGGCCAACTCGGCCGCATGATGGCGCTCGCCGGCTATCCGCTCGGCCTGCGCTTCCTGTTTCTTGATAAGGACGCCGGCACGCCAGGCGGTCAGGTCGGCGACATCATCGCCGGCGACTTCGGAGACGCAGCCAAGCTCGCCGAGCTTGCCAGCAAGGTCGGTGTACTCACCTTCGACGTCGAAAACGTTCCCGTAGAGCCCCTGGCGCCGATCGTCGCAAAGACCCCGCTGTGGCCGCCGATCAACGCGCTTGAAACCGCCCAGGACCGCCTGCTGGAAAAGCGTCTGTTTGTAGCGCAGGGCCTCGCCACGCCGCAGTTCGAGCCGATCGACACGCTCGACGAACTCCGGGCGGCGGTGGACAGGATCGGCCTGCCCGCCGTGCTGAAAACCCGCCGGCTGGGCTACGACGGCAAGGGCCAGCGCATGCTGCGCGAGCCCGGCGACATCGAATCCGCCTTCAACGACCTCGGCAGCGTCCCGCTTATCCTCGAACAGTTCATCGACTTCGATCGCGAAGTGTCGGTCATCGGCGTGCGCGCCAAGAACGGCGAATGCCGGTTCTACCCGCTCGCTCACAACACCCACCACCACGGCATCCTGCATCACTCGATCGCCCCGTACGTCGATGCGGAGCTGCAGGCCAACGCGGAAACTCACTCGCGCACGCTGATGGAGCATTTCGGCTACGTCGGGGTGCTGACGATCGAATTCTTCGTCAAGGGCGGCAATCTCATCGCCAACGAAATCGCCCCGCGCGTGCACAACTCCGGCCACTGGACCATCGAAGGCGCCGAAACCAGCCAGTTCGAGAACCACATCCGCGCGGTCGCCAACCTGCCCCTCGGCGATACTGCGGCGATCGGCCATTCGGCGATGGTGAATTTTCTAGGCGTCATGCCGCCGATTGACCGGGTACTCGATATCCCAGGTGCGCACTACCACGACTACGGCAAGAGTCCGCGGCCGGGGCGCAAGCTCGGGCATTGCACGCTGCGGGCGGCTACGGCAAACGAACGCGACGCGCGGCTCGATAAGCTGCACTCTATGATGGTCTCTACGTAATCCTTTCTCGTCATGCCAGAGAAGGCTGGCATCCAGTCCAATTCGGTGCGGCCGAAAGCCGCAACCAATCAAGATCTGGATTACGAAGCCCGTCCATGGACTCCGCCCTTCGGGCCCGCTTGCAGCGGTTAAAATTCGTTCCGTACGAATTTTGCCTGCCTTAGCAGAATGGCGGGAAATAAGAACGCGTCCGATTTGCCGCACAACCAAGCCGCGGCTCATAATGACCTTTCGCGAATCACATACAACACGGACTATTCCATGAGCGCCATTCCCAAGGATTTGATCAAGGAAACGACGCGGCTGTCGCACGACGTCACCCAGCCGGTACCCGGCTCCCGCAAGGTGTATATCGACACCGAAAACGGCCTGCGCGTCCCGATGCGCGAAGCCGAGCAGGCTCCGACGCCGGGTATGTTTGGCATCGCCGAAAACCCGTCGATTACGCTCTACGATACCTCCGGCCCCTACTCCGATCCCGACGCGCGCATTGACCTGACGCAGGGCCTCGCCGCGCTGCGCGAACCATGGATCGAAGCACGCGGCGACAGCGAACGCCTCGCCGACCAGACCTCGGACTATGGTCGCGAACGCGCCCGCGACGAGCTTCTCGCGAACCTGCGCTTCCCCAACGTGCGGCCGCCGCGCCGGGCGGTGAGCGGCGCCAACGTCAGCCAAATGCATTACGCGCGCCGCGGCATCATTACCCCGGAAATGGAATTCGTCGCCGTGCGCGAAAACGCGCGGCTGGCCGAAATGCAAGAGGCCTACACGGAAGCCGGCCTCATGCGCCGCCATCGCGGCCAGGCCTTCGGCGCCACGCTGCCCGACGAGGTCACGCCCGAATTCGTCCGCGACGAAATCGCCCGCGGCCGCGCCATCATTCCGGCCAACATCAACCACCCCGAGCTTGAACCGACGATCATCGGCCGCAATTTCCGCGTCAAGATCAACGCCAATATCGGCAACTCCGCCGTGACCTCGT
Source organism: Gammaproteobacteria bacterium (assembly GCA_035690945.1). GTDB lineage: Bacteria > Pseudomonadota > Gammaproteobacteria > Natronospirales > DASSBR01 > DASSBR01. Next base: position 75,322 of record DASSJY010000020.1, on the reverse strand, counting down.
CGATTGCCGAAGAAGTCGAAAAGATGGTCTGGGCGGCGCGCTGGGGCGCGGATACCGTCATGGACCTGTCGACCGGCAAGAACATCCACGAAACGCGCGAGTGGATCATCCGCAACTCGCCGGTGCCGATCGGCACGGTGCCGATCTACCAGGCGCTCGAAAAGGTCGACGGGAAGGCTGAAGAACTGACCTGGGAGATGTACCGCGACACCCTGATCGAACAGGCCGAGCAGGGCGTCGACTATTTCACGATCCACGCCGGCGTGCTGCTGCGCTACGTGCCGATGACCGCCGACCGCATTACCGGCATCGTCTCGCGCGGCGGCTCGATCATGGCCAAGTGGTGCCTCGCACATCACGAGGAGAGCTTCCTCTATACGCACTTCGCCGACATCTGCGAGATCATGAAGGCCTACGACGTCTCGTTCTCGCTGGGCGATGGCCTGCGTCCGGGCTGCATCGCCGACGCCAACGACGAGGCACAGTTCGCCGAGCTCGAAACCCTGGGCGAGCTGACGAAGTTTGCGTGGGAGCGGGACGTGCAGGTGATGATCGAGGGCCCTGGCCACGTGCCGATGCAGCTCATCAAGGAAAACATGGACAAGGAGTTGGCCGATTGCTTCGAGGCGCCGTTCTACACGCTCGGCCCGCTGACGACCGACATCGCGCCGGCCTACGACCACATCACCTCCGCGATCGGCGCGGCGCAAATCGGCTGGTACGGCACCGCGATGCTCTGCTATGTCACGCCCAAGGAGCACCTGGGGCTGCCGGACAAGGACGACGTCCGCGACGGCATCGTCACCTACAAGATCGCGGCCCATGCGGCCGACCTCGCCAAGGGTCACCCGGCCGCGCAGGTGCGCGATAATGCCGTCTCGAAGGCACGCTTCGAATTCCGCTGGGAAGACCAGTTCAACCTGAGCCTCGACCCGGAGCGGGCGCGGGAGTTCCACGACGAGACCTTGCCGAAGGAAGCGCACAAGCAAGCCCACTTCTGCTCGATGTGCGGCCCGCACTTCTGCTCGATGAAGATCACCCAGGACGTGCGCGACTACGCTAAATCGCGCGACCTGGCGGAAGACGAGGCGATCGCCGCCGGCATGAAGGAAAAGGCCAGCGAATTCGCCGAAGACGGCGCCGAACTGTACCGAAAAGCCTAAAAATTACCCCAATCAACAAACGCGAAAAGGAGCTTCGCCATGACAAACGCCACCAGAAACCAGATTGTCTGGGTCGATATTCCGGTCACCGATCTCGATCGGGCGATCGATTTTTATTCCGCCGTGCTGGGCGACAAGGTGGAACGCGCCAACGTGGGCGGCGTCGAGATCGGTGTTCTGCCGCATGCGGACAATGGCGCGTCGGGCTGCCTGTACGTCTCCGAGGACTACCCGCCCACCACCAGCGGACCGCTGATCTATCTGAACGTCGACGGCCGCATCGATGATGCCGAACTGGCCGCCGACCGCCACGGCGGCAGGATGATCGAGCCGCGGGCGCAGATCGGTGAGCACGGCTGGCGCGTGATTTTCATCGACCCGGAAGGCAACCGCATCGCGCTGCACTCGCAAACCGCGTAAAATACGCATTTTTCCTTGGTTCAAGAGGTCAAAAATGGCGGCAGCGACTGCGGCCGGGATGGACTACGCCCGGCGAATGATGGTGGAGCGCCAGATTCGCACTTGGGACGTGCTCGACCGGCACGTGCTCAACCTGTTTGAGGAACTGCCGCGCGAGCATTTTGTGCCCGAGCATCATCGCGGCCTCGCCTACGCCGACACCGAAATCCCGCTCGGCGACGGCCAGATCATGATGGCGCCGAAGGTCGAAGGCCGCATGCTGCAGGCGCTGGACGTGCATCCCGCCGACTCGATCCTCGAAATCGGCACCGGCAGCGGCTTTATTACCGCCTGCCTCGCGACCCTGGGCCGCGAAGTCGTCTCCTGCGACATCCGCGATGCCTTCTTCGCCGGCGCGCGCGGTGCGCTGCATGACCTCGAGCTGGACGAGAAGGTCGAACTCCTGCACCAGGATGCAGCCAACCTCAACTGGACCGACCGCCGCTTCGACGTCATCTGCGTCACCGGCTCGATGCCGGTACTCGACCCGAGCTTTGCCGACCGCCTCGAAATCGGCGGCCGGTTGTTCGTCGTCGTCGGCCAGGCGCCGGCGATGGAAGCCTTGCTGCTGACTCGCGTCGACGAGAACGAATGGGCGCGCGAAAGCCTGTTCGAGACCGTGCTGCCGGCGCTGGACAACGCCGCGGCACCCTCGCCGTTCCGCTTCTGATGCGTTCGATCAATGCCAGTGAACTGGCCGGCCTGCTGCAGCAGGACGCCGACCTGACGTTCCTCGACGTACGCGAGCCATGGGAACACCAGATGGCGTCGGTATCCGAGGCCAGACTGATCCCGATGGGCGAAGTTGCCGGCCGGCTGGATGAACTCGAACCGGAGCGCACGACGGTGGTGATGTGCCATCATGGCAATCGCAGCGCCACCGTTGCGCGATTTTTGGAGCAGCACGGTTTCCGCGACGTGGTGAATCTCGAAGGGGGCATCGATGGCTGGTCGGAAAACGTTGATCCGGGCGTGCCGCGGTACTGACTTTTAAATGTCTGCGCTGTGGACCGCCATCGCAGCGCTGGTCGCGGTTGCCGCCGTAGTTTGCGCCGCCGTGTTTTACCGCCAGGCGCGGCATCTCCAGCGTGAACTGCATCGTCTCGAAGCGCGCCGCCTGCGCAGCCAGCTCAACCCCCATTTCCTGTTTAATGCGCTCAACGCGGTTTCCGAACTCGGCTACCACGACCCGGGCGCAGCCGACCGTACCATCACGCAGCTCGGCAACCTGCTCAGAATCTCCCTTGACACCGACAATCGCTATGAGATATCGCTGAAGGACGAACTGGACATCCTCCGGCGCTACCTCGACATCCAGCAGACGCTGCTGCAAAGCCGGCTGCAGATCCAGTTCGACATCGCGCCGGACACGCTGGCCGCGCGCGTGCCGAGCATGATTCTGCAGCCGCTGGCGGAAAATGCCGTTACCCACGGCATTACGCCGACCCGGGGCGGCTGCATCGACATCGTCGCGCGACGTGCAGGCGACCGGCTCGTGCTCGAAGTCCGCGACGACGGGCCCGGCCTCACCCACGCCGCCTGCGAGCGTGTCGGTTTGAGCAACACCCGCAGCCGCCTTGCGCACCTGTACGGCAATGCGCAAGACTTCGCCCTCAGGAGCGGCGCCGACGGCTGGACGATCGCGCACATCAGTCTCCCGTTCCACGAAGCCTGGGCCTACGATGAAGACGCGCACGCTAATTATTGACGACATGCCGCTCTCAAGGGCGCGCACGCGGCGCTACCTCGAAGACGAAACCGACATCGAGATCGTCGGCGAATACGGCGACGGCGAAGCCGCCATCGCGGCGATCGCCGAGCAACGCCCGGACCTGATCTTTCTGGACGTGCAGATGCCCGGCATGAGCGGCTTCGAACTGCTGGAGAAAGTGCCGACCGACGAACGCCCGGCGGTCGTCTTCATTACCGCGTTCGACGAGTTCGCGGTGCCCGCGTTCGAAGTTCGCGCTGTCGATTACCTGCTCAAGCCCTTTGACCACGAGCGGCTCAAGCAGGCGCTGGCGCGCGTGCGCGAGCGCCTGAACACCGGGGAGAACCGCAAGAAGCCGCTCAGCCGCTTCGCGGTCAAGTCGGTCGGCAAAACGGTGTTCGTGGACGTGGACGCGGTCGACTGGATCGAAACCGCCGGCAACTATCTTTGTCTGCACGCCGGCGGCGACACCCACCTCGTCCGCGAAACCATGGCGCAGGTTGAGTCGCAACTCGACCCGCAACGCTTCGCGCGCATTCACCGCTCCACGATCGTACGCATCGACCGCATCCAGTCGATGCAGCCGCTGTTCAATGGCGACCGCTGCGTCACACTGCACGACGGCACGCAGCTCACCCTGAGCCGGTCCTACCGGGAAAAGATCGACGCGCTTCTGAGCGCCTGAACCGGGGGTTTCCCCACGACTCGCCCCTGAATCGCCACGATTCATCCCACCAGCGCCGCGATTCGTCACATTGTGGTTGTTGATCCGGGTGGCGTCGCCTTTAATGGGCGGCGCTAACCGAATTGAGGACCTGAATGGACAAGAAAGAAGCACTCGACGCGCTCCGGATCGACCGCGACGCCGAGCCGCCGCAGAACGGCCGCGGCGGCCGTGTTGCCGGCGCCATCTTTGCGCTTATCGTGCTGATCGGTGGCGGCGCGGCAGCGTGGGCCTTTCTTGCGCCGCACGCGATGGCGGTCGAAACCGCGCCGGTCGAAGTCACCGGCGGCGGCGCGGCGAGCAGCGCCGGCAGTGTGCTGAACGCCTCCGGCTACGTGGTCGCGGAAATGTCCACGACCGTCGCCTCGCAAACCATCGGCATGATCAAGAAAGTGCTGGTCACCGAGGGCATGCATGTTCACAAGGGGCAAGTGCTGGCGTATCTCGAAGACAACGCCGCACGCGCCACGGTCGCGACTGCCAAGAGCCAGGTGCAGTCCAACAAGGCCGCAGTCGCGCAGGCCCAGGCGAAGCTCGCGGAAGACCGGCTGACGCTCAAGCGCACCCGCTCGATGGCGGAACAGCATCTGACCAGCACGGCTGATCTCGACCAGGCCGAGGCCGCCGTCAACATGGACGCGGCTGCTGTCAAGCAGGCCCAGGCCCAGGTTGCAGTCGCCGAAGCCAATCTGCAGTCCGCCCGGATCGAGCTCGGCTACACCACTATCCGCGCGCCGTTCGACGGCGTCGTCACCGAAAAATATGCCCACCCGGGCGAGATGATCTCGCCGGCGGCCGTGGGCGGCTTCACCAAGACTGGCGTTTGTCAGCTCGTCGATATGAAGTCGCTCGAAATCGACGTCGATGTCAACGAAGCCTACATCCAGCGCGTCAAGGAAGGCATGCGCGTCGAGGCCGTGCTGGACGCCTATCCTGACTGGCGCATCCCGGCGCACGTGATCAACGTGGTGCCAACCGCCAACAAGGAAAAGGCGACCGTCGAGGTACGCATCGCTTTCGACCACCTCGACCCGCGCCTCGTACCGCAGATGGGCGTGCAGGTCTGGTTTTACGAGAAAGCGCATAAGAAAGCCGAGCACACGCCGGTCGCACTGCTGGTGCCGTCGAAAGCCGTCCATGGCGGCGGCACCGACCGTTACGTGTTCCTGCTCGCTGACGGTCGTGCCGAGCGCCGTGCCGTCACCGTCGGGCCGGATCAGAATGGCAAAGTCACTGTGCTGTCGGGCCTGTCCGGCGGCCAGCGTGTCATCGTCTCGTCACCGAAGCCGCTGCACGACGGCGACGCCGTCGAAGCCAAAAAGATATAGCTGCAAAAGGAGATAGCCATGTCCGCCACCGAAGCAACCGTTACGAATGAAACCACCACCGCCGCAACTGCGTTGGTCCAATTGAAAGATGTCGTCAAGACGTACCAGCGCGGATCCGAAACCGTGCAGGTGCTACAGAAACTCAGCCTCGACGTGCCGCGCGGCGACTTCCTCGCGCTGATGGGTCCGTCCGGCTCCGGCAAGACCACGTTGATGAACCTGCTTGGCGGCCTCGACAAGCCGACCTCGGGGCAGGTCATCATCGACGACCAGCCGATTCACCAGCTTTCCGACAGCGCGCTGGCCAAATGGCGGGCGAGGCATGTCGGCTTTGTCTTCCAGCTTTACCATCTGCTGCCGGTGCTGAACGCCGAGCGCAATATCGAACTGCCCCTGCTGCTGACCAAGCTGTCGCACAGCGAGCGCAAAAAGCGCGTCGCCGCGGCGCTGTCACTGGTCGGCCTGCAAGATCGGGGTAAGCACAAGCCGGCCGAACTGTCCGGCGGTCAGGAGCAGCGTGTCGGCATCGCCCGCGCAATCGTCACCGACCCAACCATCCTGCTCTGCGACGAGCCGACCGGCGACCTCGACCGTAAGGCCGGCGACGAAATCCTCGAGCTGCTGCAAGTGCTGAACACCGAGCACGGCAAGACAATCGTGATGGTGACGCATGACCCGCACGCCGCCGCCTGCGCCAAGCGCACGCTGTTCATGAACAAGGGTGTGCTGGGCGAAGAGCCGGAAGCCTGATCATGTTCGCGCTCGTCTGGACCAACTTCACCCGGAAGAAAGGCCGCCTCGCGCTGACGCTGCTATCGGTGCTGATCGCCTTCCTGCTATTCGGCATGCTAATGGCCGCCCGGCAGGTCTTCAGCCCGCAACTCGGCAACCTCGACAAATCGCGGCTCCTGACCCACAACAAGGTGGCGATGATGTCGCCGCTGCCGGTCGCCTATGCGCAACGCATCGCGCACATTCCGGGCGTTAAGGCAGTCAGCTACATCACCGTGATGCTGGGCTGGTACCAAGACCAAAAGAACCGCTTTGCGGTTCAAGCCGTGCCCGCCGCCAGCATCTTCGACGCCTATCCAGAACTCACCGTCTCGCCGGCCGAACGCAAGGTCTGGACGAACGATCGCGACGGCGCACTGGTGACGCCGGACCTCATGCAGGCTTACGGCTGGAAAATCGGCGAGCGCGTGCCGGTGATGTCCAACCTGCAGAAAAAGGACGGCACCTCGACCTGGGACGTCACCATCGACGGCACGATCGTGAACAGCGCGCACAAGGACGCCAAGGCCAGGGTCATGGCGATTCATTACAAATATCTTAACGAGGGGCGGGCGGCGAACCAGGACACGGTAATGATGTTCATGGAACTGCCGGACGATCCCGGCAAGGCGACCGCCGTTGCGCAAGCCATCGACAGCACGTTCGAAAATGCATCGCCGCAGGTGAGCACATCGACAACCAAGACGATGGTGCATAACGCCATCCGCCAGGCCGGCGACATCGGCGGGATCATCGTCGACGTCGCGATCGCAGTATTTTTCTCGATGCTGCTGGTAGTCGGCGCGATCATGTTTCAGTCGGCACGCGAGCGGCACGTCGAGTTTGCCGCATTGCGCGCACTCGGCTTCACGCGCAGCGCGATCCTCCGCATGGTTATCGGCGAATCGCTGCTGACGTGCATCATCGGCGGCCTGCTGGGTATCGGGCTCGCCGCACTGCTGGTCAACGTGTTCCAGGATAAGCTTCAAAACTTTCCACAGAGCATGGATCTCACCAGCATCGCCGTGCTGATCGCGGTTGGCCTGATGATCGGCTTTGGTCTGCTGGCCGCCGCCGCACCAGTGAGCCAACTGTGGCGCCTGTCGATTCGCGAAGCCCTGGGGAGGACGTGACATGTGGGGCGAAACTTTTACCCTGTTCCGACTGAATCTGCGCAACGCCGTCAGCCGGCCATTCCTGCCCGCGATCGTCATCGTCGGCTTCTTTGCCGTCGTGCTGGTGCTGGTTTCGGTGCTATCCATCGGGCGCGGCCTCGGCCGCGCATTCAGCCGCGCCGATGCGACCGATGTCGCGCTGGTGATGTCGAACGGCGCGTTCGGCGAGTCGCGCAGTCACCTGGATGAAGCGTCGGTTCACGCGCTAGCGTCCGAACCGGGCGTCGCGCAGAGTGCCAACGGCCCGCTGATTTCGCCGGAGGCCCTGACAACCGTCATCGTGCCCAAGCGCGGCAGCGGCATCGACAGCAACGTCGTGCTGCGCGGTGTTACCGATACCGCCTTCAAGGTTCACCGCAAGGTGCACATCATCGCCGGGCGCGCTTTCAAGACCGGCGTCAACGAAGTTATCGTCGGCCGGCAAACGGCACGCGAGTACCAGAATCTCGAAATCGGCGACAGCGTGCACATCGGCAACGGCGATTGGAAAATCGTCGGCATCTTTGCGGCCGATGGCAACTTGCGCGAATCCGAGATCTGGGCCGATGCGCGCCGCGTGCAGGATGCGGTGCATATGGGCAATGCCTATTCCGACGCCTGGGTGAAGCTGACCGCACCCGCCGCGTTCAAGACGTTTGAGGCGACGGTGAAAAAGGATCCGCAACTGAACGTGCAGGCGAAAACCGAAAAAGACTTTTACGCCGATCTCGCACAAGGCACGACATCCATCATCTCGGTAGTGGGTTACGCCATCGGCCTGTTAATGGCACTGGGCGCAGTGATCGGAGCGATCAACCTTCTTTATACCAATCTCGCGGCGCGTCTCGGCGAAATGGCCACGCTGCGCGCCGTCGGCTACCGGCGGTTTCCAGTGCTCGCGGCAACGCAGCTTGAAGCACTAACCTTTGCGCTGATCGGCGGCATTCTCGGCGGCGGCATCGCCTACGTGGTATTCAACGGCTATCAGGCCGGCACGCTCGCCGGTGGGCTGCAACAGGTGGCTTTTCAGTTCGCGGTGACGCCGGGACTTTTGCTTGGTGGCATCGTCTTTGCGCTCGTGATGGGCTTCTTCGGCGGGCTGTTCCCGGCGATTCGCGCAGCGCGGCTGCCGATCACGAAGGCGCTGCGGGAGGCGTAACTGGATGAAGTTCCTGCCCCTCGTCTGGCGCAACTTGCTGCGCAAGAAGACGCGAACGGTGTTCACGCTGCTCGCGGTGCTGTGCACGTTTCTGCTGTTCGGCTTCCTGATGGCCGTGCGCCAGGGTTTCGTCACCGGCGCACGGCTGCCGGGGGCGGATCTGATCTTCACGATGACCAAGTCCGGCGGCAACGAGGGCATGCCGCAAAATTACGGCGACCGGATCGCGGCTGTCGCGGGCGTGGCCGATGTCATGCGCATTGGCGGCGGCGGGTTCTATTACCAGACGCGAAAGAACAGCCTCGGCGTTGGCGCAGTGGAATCCAAAATGCTGTTTCGGATGTTCCCGGAAATCAACGTACCACGCGATCAACGCGAACAGTGGGCGCATGATCGCCTTGGCGCCATTGTGCGCGACGATATTGCCAAGCGGTTTGGCTGGAAAGTCGGCGATCACATCCCGCTACTGTCATACGCACATCCGGGCAAAACGCTGGAAATCAATATTGACGGCATCCAAGGCACCCAGAGCGGCAGCGTTCACGTCGGCTTTGGGCAGATCTACGTTCATTTCGATTACCTGAGTACCTGGACCGGCGACGATTCGGTAGGAGCTTTCGTCGAGCGCGCGGCCAATCCGGTGCAGACTTCCGCGGTCGCCAATCGCATTAATGCCGTGCTCGCCAACTCGTCGGTGCCGTCGAAGTCGGTACCGATGCAGGCGATGGTACAAAGTGCCATTTCACGCTTCGGCGACATCGGCACCATCGCAGTTGCGATTGCGATCGCCGCTCTGATCGGCATGCTGATCGTCACCGCCAACACGATGGCGCAAAGCGTGCGCGAACGGGTGGCCGAACTCGCGGCCATGCGGGCGCTGGGCTTTACGCGCCTGCAGCTGATCTGGCTGGTACTGGGCGAGTCGCTTTGCCTTACCGCCGTCGGCGGCCTGATCGGGCTCGGCCTGGCGTGGCTTACGACAGTGCTGCTCGGCCCTGCGTTCTCCAAGACGGTTCCGGGGCTCTACTTCTCGCCGGTGGTCATTTCGGTCGGCGTCGGGTTGATTGTGCTGCTGAGCCTGATTGCGGCGCTCACGCCCAGCGTACGCGCGGTGCGTCTTCAGGTTGGCGCGTCCCTGGGAGCCCGATGATGCAAAGTCTGAAGATCATCGCGCTGAATCTGCGCAACCTCGGCTCGCGCATCAGTGTCGCCAGTGGCGCCGTACTGGGATTCGCAGCAGTCGTCGCGGTACTGGTCGCCGCGCTGTCGATCAGCGCGGGCTTTCGCGCCGCCTTCGGTGCGACCGGCGCCGACGATGTCGCTGTCGTCCTGAGTGGCAAGGCTGATACCGAGACTACCAGCACGTTGAGCGCGGACGACATCCACGCGATCGCGTCGCTACCGGGTGTCGCGCACACGCCGGAGGGGCCGCTTGCCGCGCCGGAAATGGTCGGTGCGCTGAACGTGAACTACAAGCAATCAGGGAAGGACGCGAGCATTGTCTTTCGCGGGGTCACCCCGAATGCGCGCCGGCTCCGCCCTGCCGTCATGCTGGTAAAGGGACGCTGGTTCAAGTCGGGTCTGAACGAAATCGTTGTCGGCACGGCTGCGGCCGCGCGCTTCAAGAACCTGGCCATCGGCAACAGCATCAAGTACCGCGGCAAGCGGTGGCGGGTGGTTGGCATCTTTTCCGCCGGCCACAGCGTCTTCGGCAGCGAAGCCTGGACCGACGTACAGGTCCTGCAAGATGCGCACAAGCGGCCCAATCTGTATTCCGCCGATTTTGTGAAGCTGACGTCGCCGGCCGCCTTCGCGGCTTTCAAGCAGGCGGCCACGCATGATCCCCGGCTCGACGTTACGGTCAAGCGCGCACGCGACTACTACGCGCAACAAGCTCGCAGTCTGAGCGAGTTCATCGCCGTGGCCGGCGCGATCATTGCCTGCGTCATGGGTATTGCCGCGATCTTTGGCGCGCTGAATACCATGTACACGATGGTGTCCGTTCGTGGGCGCGAAATCGCGACGCTGCGCGCGCTCGGCTTCGGTCGCCTGCCGGTGCTGTTGTCAGTTGTGGTCGAAGCGCTGGTGCTCGGACTGCTCGGCGGGATACTGGGCGGCGTCATCGCCTGGCTGTTGTTCAATGGCTACCAGGCAAGTACCTTCAATACGTCGAACGCCGGCCAGGTCGCTTTCGCGTTTGCGGTGACGCCGGCAGCGATCGGCGCCGGCATCGGCTTCGCGCTGATCCTCGGCCTGATCGGCGGTTTCTTCCCGGCGATTCGCGCCGCGCGGCTGCCGGTCGCGACGGCGTTGCGGGAAATCTGATCGGTGAAGTTCTTCCCCCTCATATGGAGCGCGTTCACGCGGCGCAAGGCGCGCACGGTATTTACATTCCTGTCGGTCGTGGTCGCGTTCGTGCTGTTTAGCGTGCTGGCGGCGGTGCATCAGGGCATGGTCGGGCAGTTGAGCATCGCGAATGCGCAGCGGCTGCACGTTACCGCGAAAGCATCGCCGGGTACGCCGATGCCGGTGCATTACCGGGAGAAGATCGCGCAGGTGCCGGGGGTGATGGCGGTATCGCCGATGACAGGCTTTCACGGTCATTATCGTGATCCCAAAAACGGCCTGAACGTGCTATTCGCCGACCCGAGCACCATCGGCAGAATATTCCCTGGCTTCAATACCCGCCACGGACGCGAGAGCGCGTTCGGGCGGGGCTGGATGACGGATCGGCAGGCAGCTATTGCGGGGCCGCTGCTCGCCGCGCGCATGGGCTGGCACATCGGCCAGACTGTTCCGGTGCAAACGAATTCGCCGAAACAGGACGGCAGCACGACCTGGTACTTCCATCTCGTCGGCATTTATCACGCCGACTTGCCCAAGGCTTACCAGTCGTTCTTTATCGCGCATTACCAATACTTCAACCAGGCGGTGGCCTCGCCTCAACTCAAGGACACCGCCGGGCAGTTTTTCGTGCGCGTCGACGATGCGCGCCATATCTCGCAAATTGCGACCGCCATTGACGCGCAATTCGCCCATTCGTCGCCGCAGACCTACACGCAGTCGGTGCGTATGCAGGTGCTGTCGTACCTGCACGCGTTCGGCGACGTCGGCGCGATCGTGGTCGGCGTCGGCGTGGCCGTCTTTTTTACGCTGCTGTTAATCGTGACCAACACGATGGGACAGTCGATCCGTGAGCGTACGGCCGAGTTCGCCGTGCTGAAGTCGTTCGGGTTCAATCGGCTGCGCGTCGCTGTGCTGGTACTGGCCGAAGCACTGCTGCTGACGATCGTCGGCGGTATCGTCGGCATCGGGATCGGTTACCTCGTAGTGGGCCAGCTGACGCCGAGCCTGAGCAACGCGCTCCAGACCTTCGGCCTCACGAGTGCCGCAGCCGCCTCGGGAGTCATGTTGGCAATCGTATTCGGCTTGCTGGCAAGCCTGGTCCCGGTGCGGCAGGTAACACGACTGCGTACCGCCGCCGCGCTCGCAAAACGGTGATGGCCATGGCATGGTTGAAGGAAACCTTGTCGGTCTGTGGCTGGAACTTCCGGATGGCGGCGGCGCGATTCCAGTCTTCGCTGATCGCGATCGCCGGCTTTCTGGGTGTCGTGCTGGTGGTGGTTGCCCTGCTTTCGATTCGCGCAGGATTTCAGCGCGTGCTGTCGCGCACCGGCTCGGACAGCGTGGCGATCGTTTCCCATCAGGGCGCAGGCTCGCTCGGCCGGCAAGCGGTTGCGGTTATCGGCCAGGCGCCAGGTGTCGCGCACGGTCCAAACGGGCCGCTCGCCATGGGCGATTTCGTCGTCTCGGCGCGCGCGCTGCAGCGCGGCGAGGGCCGCTATCGCGCCGCGGTCGGCATGCGCGGCGTCGGGCCGGACGCAGCGGCGATCTGGACGCACTGGCACATCGTCAAGGGGCGCATGTTCAAGCCGGGGCTCGATGAAATCGTTGTCGGACGCCAGGCCGCACAGATGTTCAACGGGCTCAGTCCAGGCGATACCTACGACTGGAACGGCCATCACTGGAAAGTGGTCGGCATCTTCGCCGACAACGGCGGCATTCACGAGTCGGAAATCTGGACCGATGTGAATCAGCTTCGCGCCGCCTACAATGCCGGCGACCAATACTCCGGCGCCTATGTGCGGCTGACTTCCGCCGCCGCGTTTCCGCGCTTCAAGCAGGCGGTTGAACACGATCCGCAACTGAGCGTCGGTGTCGTGCGCGAAAGCACGTTCTTCCGCGAATCGGGCCAGGAACTCGAAGCGTTCATCGCCGAAGCCGGCGGCGTGATCGGGTTGCTGATGGCCATCGGCGCGATCTTCGCCGCGCTCAATGTACTGTACGCTAACGTCGCCGGCCGCATCCGCGACATCGCCACCTTGCGCGCGCTCGGCTTCGCGCGCGGCGCGGTAATCGCTGCCGTGCTTGCCGAAGGCGTCGTGCTGGGGCTGATCGGCGGCGGCGCCGGGGCGCTCATCGCGTGGCTGGCGTTCGACGGCCTGCAAACCCATACCCGCGCGAACGGCTCCGTAATGGCTTTCAACTTCGCCGTGACGCCGACGCTGATCGGCATCGGCATCGCGGCCGCAATCGTGATGGGCCTCATCGGCGGGTTGTTTCCGGCAATTCGTGCCGCGCGGCTGCCGGTCGCGCAGGCGTTGCGGGAAACCTGAACTTTGCGCTTTCGGAATTGACCAATTAACGGCCGCTTGAGGCCAGAATACAGGGGCTGATAATGCTGAAAATCCTGCTTGCCGCAGTCGTCGGTGTCGCCGGCGTCGTCTCCGCCGCACACGCGGCCGACCTGGTCGATGTTTATCGGCTCGCGCGGCAAAACGATCCGACTTTGCAAAAGGCTGCGGCGACGCGCGAGGCGGTGCAGCAATCGCGCCCGGAGGCACTCTCCGCTCTGCTGCCGCAGCTGGGCGCGAGCGCCAATTATTCGAAGGGCAAATCCAACGGCACGCAGTCCTATTACGATCCCCGCACCGGCAAGTTCGTGACGCCGTCCAGTTCGACGACTTCGACCGACAAGAATTACAGCATTTCGCTCAGCCAGTCGCTGTTCAACTGGGCCGACTACCTGTCTCTCGGGCAGGCGGATATCCAGGTCGCACAGGCCGAGGTCAACTACGAGATTGCGCAGCAGAACCTGATCGTCCGGGTCTCCCAGGCCTACTTCAACGTCTTGTCCGCAAACGACACTCTGCAGGCAGCCATGGCGAATCAGAAGGCGCTGGCCAAGCAACTCGAACAATCCAGGAAACGCTACAAGGTCGGCTTGAGCGCGATTACCGACGTTCAGGAAATCGAGGCCAGCTACGATCAGGCTCATGCCCAGGTGATCGCGGACCAGCAGGCGCTGATCAATACGCAGGACGCCTTGATTGCGATTACCGGCGTCCATGTAGGCGACCTGCAGGAGCCGGTCGCCGAGCTGCCGCTGAAAAAACCGGAACCGGCGAACGCGCAGGCCTGGATCGACCAGGCTATCCGGCAAAATTTGCAATTGGTCTCCACCCGCATGGACGCCAGGATCGCAGCCAAGACTATCGGTATTCAACGCGCAGCACGCTACCCGACGCTCGATCTGCAGCTCGCGCGCACGCACCGCGCCTCCGACAGCACCGGCACGACCGGCGGCGTTTACTCGCCGAGTACTTCACAGGTGAGCGGCAACAGCGTGCAGCTGTCGTTCACCCTGCCGATCTACTCTGGCGGCGCCATCGCGGCGCGTACTCGCGAAGCGAAATATCGCCACGTGGCCGCCGAAGCGCAGACGCGCGTCATTGCGCGCCAGGTGAAACAGAACACGCGGGATGCCTTTCTGGGCGTCTTGACCGGCATCGCCAAGGTCAAGGCATTGAAGGAAGCGGTGATTTCGGCCGAAACCGCACTGCGCGCGACGGAAGCCGGGCAGCAAGTCGGTACGCGCACGACGGTGGACGTGCTCAACGCCCGCAACAACCTGCTGACGGCGCGTACCAACTACGCGCAGGCCCGCTACCAGTACCTGGTCGACGGCCTGTTGCTCGAGCAGGCCGCCGGGACGCTCGACTCCAAGAACCTGGTATCGATCAACCAGTACCTGACGCGCAAGCCCACGGTGCCGGGCCAGAACTTGAAGCCGAGGAATCCCAAGAAGATGCCGCCGGCGCCACCGGCCAAGTAATCAGCGCAGATCGGTAGGTTGCCGGGACTACCCGCTATGCGGCTGGTCCCGGCCTGCACCCTGAGTATCGATCAGCCGCAGTGCGCGCTGCAATGCGCCCCTATTTTTTTCGACGCCGGCCTGCGCCGCCGCGCCTGCCGTTTCGCGTGCACCGTCATCGGTCAGCAGCCGGCTCACTGTCTCGGCCAGTTCGGCCAAGTCCGCCACCGGCGTCAGAGCCCCCGTAGTCGTCATTTCATCGGCCAGAAAGCGCCAGTTGTCCAGGCTCGGCCCCGTCACAATCGGCCGCCCCAACGCGGCCGGTTCCAGAATGTTGTGGCCGCCGATATCGGTGAGCGTGCCGCCGACGAAGACCACATCCGCGGCCGCGTAAAATTCCATTAGCTCACCTATCGCATCGACAATCAGCACCGGCGCCTCGCAAGGCCGGTCGCCTGATTGCGAGCGCATCGCCGCATCCAGGTCGGCCGCCTCGGCCAGCGCGGCCACGGCAGATGCGCGTTCCGGATGACGCGGCACGAGCACCAGCACGCAATCCGGAACGCGTTCGCGCACCCGCTTGAATGCGGACAACAGAATTTCTTCCTCGCCGTCTCGCGTGCTGCCGGCCACCCAGACCGGCCGCTCGCCGAACAGCGTCCGGCGTAATGTTGCCCCACGTACCGCCGAATCCGGTGGCGGCGGGGTATCGAATTTCAGGTTGCCGATGACCGATACCCGCGCAGCCGGCGCACCTAGCGCAATGAACCGGTCGGCGTCGGCTTGGGTCTGGGCGGCGATCTGCGCCGCCTGTCTCAGGCAATACGCGATCAGCCCGCGAAAGCGGCGGTACCGCTCGAAGGCGTGCGGCGACAGGCGCGCGCTGACGATAACGATCGGAACACGCCGCCGCGCCAGGGCGCGATACAGGTTGGGCCAGATTTCGGTTTCGACAAAGATCGCGAGCCGCGGGCGCGCGCTGCGTAAAAACCGGTTGACGAACAACGGCAAGTCGTACGGCAACGCCACGACCCTCGCTCGATCGCCGAAGCGTTCGCGGCAATGCCGGCGTGCGGTCGCGCTGAATGTGGTGATGAGCAGCGGCTGATCGGGATCGCGCGCGAACAGCGTGTCGATCAGGCTTTGCGCTGCCTGCGCTTCGCCGAGCGAGGCGGCGTGTATCCAGACCGGCGCCCGCTCGAAGGTCGCCGGCAGACGTCCGAGACGTTCGCGCCAGGCATCGGGCGCGCCGGTCTGGCGGCGGCTGCGCACGGCCAGCCACGCGAACGCGAACGGGCCAACGAGAGTTAGTACAACCGAATACAGGATGCGCACGATGGCGCCTCGCTATCCGTCACCCCAGCGAAGACTGGGGTCCGGATCCTGATCGGTTGCGGCTTCCGGCCGCACCATTTTGGACTGGATGCCAGCCTCCGCCAGCATGAAGGGAAGGCGTTGACGCTTTATCAACTGTCGCGCATCGCGTTCAGCAGCGCGGTCGTCGAATGCCCCGCGACAAAATCGACCACCCGCACCTCGCCGCCGTTCGCGGTCACGGCATCGTAGCCCGCGATCTCTTCAGGCCGGTAGTCGCCGCCCTTGACCAGCACGTCGGGCAGTACGCGCCCGATCAACCGCGCCGGCGTGTCTTCGGAAAACGGCGCGACCCAATCGACCATTTCCAGCGCGGCGAGCATCGCCATCCGGTCTTCGAGCTTGTTCACCGGGCGCCCCGCGCCTTTCAGGCGATGCACCGAGGCGTCGTCGTTGACGGCGACGATCAGCCGGTCTCCGAGCGCGCGCGCCTGGCGCAAATAGGCGACGTGGCCGGGATGCAGGATGTCGAAGCAGCCGTTGGTCATCACGATGCGCTCGCCATGCGCCCGCGCCTGCGCGACCGTGTCGAGCAGGCCCGCCTCATCGAGTACGCCGACGCCGGTGGCGGATTCGTGCTCATGCAGCGCACGGCGCAGTTCGGCAGGCGTAACGCCGGCCGCACCGAGCTTGGCGACGACAAGGCCGGCGCCGAGGTTGGCGAGCGCCGTAGCGTGGGCGCACGGCATGCCGGCGGCGAGCCCGGCAGCGAGCAGCGCGATCACGGTGTCGCCCGCACCGGTGACATCCGCGACTTCGCGAGCATGCGTCGGCAGGTGCAGCGGCTCGCGATCACCTTCGATCAGCGTCATACCGTGTTCACCGCGTGTCACCACCAGCGCGTCGAGATCGAGCCCAGCACGCAACTGCTCGCCCTTGGCGGCAATGTCGGCGTCTGTCGCACAGGTGCCGACAACCGCCTCGAATTCGGCGAGGTTTGGCGTAATGACGGTAGCGCCGCGATAGCGCTCGAAGTCGGCGCCCTTCGGATCGACCAGCACCGGCTTGCCGGCGACGCGCGCGGCGCGAATCAAGTCGCGTATCCCCGTCAGGCTGCCCTTGCCGTAATCGGACAGCACGGCGACCGCGTGATCGGCGAGCGCCGCGTCGAACCATTCGCCGAACTGCGATGGCGCGGTCAATCGCTCGTTCTCGAAATCGACCCGCAGCAACTGCTGATGCCGGCTCAGCACGCGCAGCTTGGTGACCGTGTGCGCGCCCGGTTGGCGCGCGAGGCGCGCGCTGATGGCGCGCTCGGCGAGCACCCGACTGAGCGCGGCAGCGGCATCGTCATCACCCGTGACGCCGAGCAGCATCGCGGGCGCGCCCAGCAGGGCCAGGTTGACGGCGACGTTGCCCGCGCCGCCCGGCCGCTCCTGCATCGTATCGACACGCACCACCGGCACCGGCGCCTCGGGCGAAATCCGCCGGGTGGCGCCGGACCAGTAGCGGTCGAGCATGACGTCGCCGGCGACCAATACCCGGGCGGCGCTGAAATCGGGGATTTGAAATTCCACTGATGGCCTTTAAGGACAGCCGGATCGGCGGAATCTTAACATTTGCGTACAATGCGCCGCATGTCCGCCACCTTCCTCAAACCGCGCTACTGGCCGCTGTGGCTCGCGCTCGGGCTGATTCGGCTCGCCGTGCTGCTGCCGTACCGCGTGCAGCGGCCGCTCGGTTTCGCGCTGGGCCGGCTGATCCGGCGCGTCGCCGGGCGCCGCCGGCGCATCACCGCAATCAACCTGGAGCGCTGCTTTCCGGAGCTGGCAGCCGCGCAACGGCGCGACCTTGAACGCCGACATTTCGAATCGCTGGGGCTTGGGCTGATTGAGCTCGGCATGTGCTGGTGGGCGTCGGAAAAGCGGCTGCGGCGGCTGGTTCGGGTCGAGGGCCTGGAGCATCTGGAAACGGCGCGCGCCGGCGGCCACGGCGTGATCCTGCTGACCGCGCATTTCACTACGCTCGAAATCGGCGGCGCCATGCTGACGCTGTTCGTGCGGCTGCACGCAATGTATCGGCCGCACCGCAATCCGCTGCTGGATGCGGTGATTCGCGGCGGTCGCGAGCGGCGCGCCGAGCGTGCGATCCGGCGCGACGACGTGCGCGGGATGCTCAAAAGTCTGAAAGCGGGAACGCCGATCTGGTACGCGCCGGACCAGGGCTACCGCGGCGAGAACGGCGTGACTGTGCCATTTTTCGGCGTGCCGGCGCCGACCAATCCGGCCACCGGGCGGATCGCGCGCATCAGCGGCGCGCCGGTGGTGCCGTTTTTCGTCGAGCGGCTGGACGGTGCGCAAGGCTACCTGATCCGGCTGTTGCCCCCGCTCGAGGGCTTTCCGATCGGCGATGACGCGGCCGATGCGGCGCGCGTCAATGCAGTGCTGGAAGACGGGATTCGGCGGCGGCCGGCACAGTATTTATGGAGTCATGATCGCTTCAAGATCGTGCCGCGCAAGCGGCGCTCATGATTCGTAGCCGGCGAGCAGCGCCTGCCAGGCGTCGGCGATCGCCGCTTCGTCCGTCAGCTTGATCAACGACCGCTTGAGCCGTGCGAGGTTCTGCCGCGTCCAGCCGCCGCCCGGTTTGCGCCAACCGCCGCGATCGAAGTCGATCAGCCAGACAGTTTGATCCGGCTGGATCAGGATGTTGTGCGCGTTGAGGTCGGGATGCGCGGCGCCGGCGACATGAAAGCCCGCAATCGTTCGGCCGATCGCCCGCCACGGCGGGCTCGCCAGATCGCGCACCTTGAGCCACGCCGACAGCGGTCGCGCGTGAACGATACGTTGCGTGATCAGATCGCCACGATAGATCAGCCCGCTCACGCGCACCTGCGCCGCGACCGGCCGGGGCACCGGCAGATGTTGCGCGC
Source organism: Gammaproteobacteria bacterium (assembly GCA_035690945.1). Lineage (GTDB taxonomy): Bacteria > Pseudomonadota > Gammaproteobacteria > Natronospirales > DASSBR01 > DASSBR01. Next base: position 56,453 of record DASSJY010000020.1, on the reverse strand, counting down.
GCATTGCCTCGAGATACTGCCATTCGCGCCACGGCCGGGTGGCCGCCGCGCGGCCGGGCCACGTGTAGCGGTCATCGAGGAAGCGCATCGCGCCGCCGCGCCGGTAATGGCGCAGTACCCAGTCGCCGTCGTCGCGGTGCAGCATCCAGCTCGCGCCGCGGCCGGTGGCGGTCGGTGACAGACGCCCCGCGTCGCGCCAGTGCACCGGCAGAAACAGTTGCGCGTCGGGGTGGTCGATCAGCGCCTCATCATATAGGATGAGGCCGCTCCCAATCTTGTGAATAACGGACATGCCCGCCCCTGAATCGGTTTGCGTCATGCGCCTGTCGGCGGTCGGCGATGTGTGCCACACGCTGCCGGTGGTGCGCACGCTTGCCTCGCATTGGCCGGAGACGCACATCACCTGGATTATCGGCCGCCTTGAGGCGAGCCTGATCGGCGATATCGCGGGCATCGAGTTTATCATCTTCGACAAGGCGCAAGGCTGGCGCGCGCACCGGCAGTTGCACCGTCAGCTCGCCGGGCGGCGCTTCGATCTGCTGCTCGACATGCAGGTGTCGCTGCGCGCGAGCATCGCGAGCCTCAACGTGCGCGCGCCGCGGCGCCTCGGCTTCGACCGCGCCCGCGCGCGCGACTTCCAGTGGCTGTTCACCAACGAACGGATCGAACCGCGCGCGCACGAGCACGTGATGGACAGCCTGTTCGGCTTTGCCGATGCGCTTGGTATTCACGACCACGAGTTACGCTGGGACATCCCGCTGAGCGAGGCCGATCGACATTTCGCCGCCGATCATATTGCCGACGATATGCCGACGCTGCTGATCAGCCCGCTGTCGAGCCCGCGGCTGCGCAACTGGCGCAACTGGCGCCTCGACCGCTATGCCGCGGTGGCCGACTATGCGGCCACGTGCGGCTTGAAGGTCATCCTGACCGGCGGGCCGAGCGCCGCCGAGCGTGCCGCGGGCGAAGCCATCGCCGCGCGATGCCACAGTGCACCCGTCAACCTGGTCGGACGCACGAGCCTCAAGCAATTGTTCGCGCTGATTGCCCGGGCGCGCGTGATCATTTCGCCCGACTCCGGTCCGGCGCACATGGCAACCGCCGCCGGGACGCCGGCCATCGGCCTGTACGCGACCAGCAATCCCGACCGCACCGGGCCGTACCTGAGCCGTCACTGGGTGGTTAATCGCTATCCCGAGGCGCTACAGAAGTTCGATCATACGACGCCGGAACAGGCGCGCTGGGGTCAGCGCGTGCGGCACCCCGAGGCGATGGAACTGATTCAGGTCGAAGACGTGACGGCGATGCTGGAGCGGGTGCTGGAGGAACCGGATTCCGGCTTCTAATGCAACGTTATCTCTTCTTTGCGGCCGAGTTATACGCGCTGTCGATTCTGCGGCCGCTGCAGGCGGCAATCCAGGCGCGCGGCGACAAGGTGGCGTGGTTCTTCGCCGGTCCCGGTGCGGACTGGCTGCATGCGGACGAGTGCCGCCTGCATACGGTGCGCGAGGTCAGGGCATTCGCGCCCGCCGCTGTTTTTGTGCCGGGCAACTGGGTGCCGGATTTTTTCCCGGGCCTCAAGATCGAGGTATTCCACGGCTTCAGCGTGCACAAGCGCAGCCTCGAACGCGGTCACTTCCGTATTCGCGGCCTGTTCGACCTGTATTGCACGCAGGGGCCGGACACCACCGAGCCGTTCCGACAACTCGCCGCCGGGCATGGGCATTTCAGGGTCGTCGAAACCGGCTGGCCGAAGATGGACCCACTGTTTGCAACAACGCCGCCAAGGCCGACACGCCACGATCTGCCGGTGGTGCTTTACGCGTCAACATTCACACCGGCGATCTCGTCGGCGCCGCACCTGTTCGAGACGATCGACGGGCTGTCGCGGCGCGGCGACCGCCACTGGCTGGTGACGCTGCATCCGAAGATGCGCCGCGACTGGATCGAGTGCTTTCGGGCCATGCAGCACGAACATCTCGAATTTGTCGAATCGGACGACATCGTGCCGTTGCTCAAATCCGCTGACGTGCTGGTCTCCGATACGTCATCCGTCGCCTCGGAATTTCTGCTGCGGCGCAAGCCCGTGGTGACCTTCCGCAATCGCAAACCCGGCCCGCACCTGCTTGATGTCGGCGAACCGGCGCAACTGGACGCAGCCATCGCCACCGCACTCGCGCAGCCGGAGGCTTTGATGGCGGCCATCGCCGCCTACGGTGATCGGATCCACCCGCACCGCGACGGCCGTTCGAGCGAACGCGTGCTGGCAGCAGTCGATCAATTCCAGTCATACGGCCTGAAAAGAAAGCCGCTGAACCTGATGCGCAAGCTGCAGGCCCGCCGGCGCCTCGGCTACTACCGGTTGCGCTGACCGGAATCCTCCGCCGCCCGCCGCAGATCCCACAGTCCCGCGTACTTGTTGAACGCATACTGTGCATTAATCGCCGCGTCCAGAAAGCCGGGCCCGCCGTCGAGAAAGCCGAAGCGCAGCACGTAAACGTGGATAAAAACCCACACGCACCGCAGTGCGGCGACGGCAAGGCCGCCGCCGTGGCGGCCGCGCGCGTGGCGCAGGCGTGCACTTAGCCAGGCGTAATCCGCCGCCTTGTCGAGCGCGTGGCCGTAGTCGCGCACCGTGTAGTGCAGCAGCCAGCCTTCGAGCTGGCCAACGGCGCCGGCCGGCGGCTCGATTTTTTCGTGCACGATGTCCGGCGTGAAGCGGGCATTTGCGTGTCGGACGAGGCGGAGCGGCGCGCGGGCGTGGCGACCGAAATCGAGCCGCTTGCCGTAGGCGACGACCGCCCAGGGCAGGCGGTAGCCGACGCATTCCGGCGCCTCGCCCAGGGCAACGTCGATATCGTGCCGGAGTTCCGGAGTCACGACTTCGTCGGCATCGAGCGACAGCACCCAGTCGCAGCGGGCCCGCTCCAGCGCGCGCTGTTTCTGCACGCCATAACCGGGCCAGTCGGTCACCTCCACCCGGTCGGTGTACTGGCGGGCAATCGCGACCGTGTCGTCATCGCTACCGCTGTCGAGCACGACGATTTCGTCCGCCCACCCGGTCACCGAGGCGAGGCAGCGGCCAATCCGGTCGGCTTCGTTCCTGGCGATGACGGTGACGCTGAGAGTTTGCCGGCGCGCGACCGGCGCCGCGCGCGCAGCCACGCGCAACTGGCGCGCCACCGCGTAAAGCGCCATCGTCGCCAGGGCATAAAACGCGAGCGTCCGGCTGGCGGAAAAGACCGGCTCGACCAGCGCCATGACGCCGTAGCCGGTGACCAACAGCAATCCCGCTCGACCGACGCGCCGTATCGCGGGGTCGGAATGACGCGCCGCGCGCGCAAAAGCGCGGCCCGGCACAACGATCAGCAAACCGAGCGCGAGAGCGCCCAGCAGGCCGGAATCGTGCAGCGTCAGCACATACTGGTTCAGATTACCGGCGTGCTTTGCCCCTGTACCGATTAGCGGATGGGCCGTAAAGGCATCCAGCGCCGCCGACCAGTCGTGAAGCACTATGCCGAACAGGCCGGCCGTACCGCCGCTGTGCCACCAGACATCGGTCTGCAGAATCAGGCGGCGGAACCGCGCCATGACGCCGGTGCCCTCCACCAACAACAGAATTTCCACGCCAACCAGCAACGCCAGCACGGCGCTCCACCGGTAGCGCGGCGACAGGTTGTCGGGCAGGCACAAGAACCAGGCGGCGAATACGGCCGGCAGCGCCAGCCAGACGCCCCACGGGCCGGCGGCAAGCCCGGCCATGACGCCCGCCACGCCCGCCAACAGCAGGAACAGGCCCGGACGGACCCCCCACCGGCCGGGCGCATCGAAGTCGATCGCGCCCAGCGCCATTGCGCCGAGCGAAAACGCGACGACCGCCCGCCACGGTGGCCCCAGCGCCAGCATGGACCCGCTCAGCGCAAGCCAAAGCGCAGCGCCGATCGTGGCGGCGGCGGCCGCAAGTCCGATGCACCACCACAAGGCCGTCTCGCCGAGTGCCGCGGCGCGACACAAGCGATGAGCGGGATAGACAAGCACGAGCGCGGCATAGCCGGCATAAGCGGGAATCGGTGGCCGCCAATGGGCAGCCGCGGCAATCAGCCAGACGAGAATGTAAAAGCCGGCCGCGAAAAACAGCAGCTTTTCGCTCGCCCCGGGATCGATACCGGCCGGCCGCCGGTAGAGCCACAACAGAAATAGGCCGGCGGCGATGGCCGCGACCGCATCCGCCGGCGACGCGAACAACAGCAGCAATGCTGCGGCAAGCGCCGGAACGACGCCCGGCAACAGCGCCGCCGGAGACATGCGGGCGGACGCCGTTTGCATCACGGCACGAAGCGGCTCAGTCGTCGACCAGCGTATAGCGGGCGCCGCAATACGGGCACATCGCCTCCCCGCTCGCCTCGATCGGCAGATAAACCCGCTGGTGCGAATTCCACAGGCTCATTTCCGGCATCGGACAACTCAACGGCAGGTTTTTGCGCGTCACATTGTAATGATGCTCGGCGTTCGGCGGGATCTTCCCGGCTGCGGACGAATTGGGCTGGGCGGCCACGACAGCTCCTGAAGTCGATCTGAAGTGGCCGGATTATAGCATTGGCTACAAATCGTTCAGATATTCGGCGTACGCCCGTACGCCGTCGGCGACGTTGATGAACGGCCGGTCGTACCCTGCCGCCCGCAACGCGCGGACGTCGGCCTCGGTGAAGCTCTGGTAGCGGCCTTCGAGGTGCTCGGGGAAACGGATGTATTCGATCTGGCCGCGTTCGTGCGCCGCGATCACTGCTTCGGCGACGTCGTTGAAGCTCGCGCTGACGCCGGTGCCGACGTTGAAAATGCCGGATACTGCCGGATGCGCCCGCAGCCACAGATTGACCGCGACCGCATCGTCGACGTGGACGAAATCGCGCCGCTGTTCGCCGTCTTCGAACCCGTCGCCGCCCTCGAACAACCTCGCCTTGCCGGTAGCGACAATTTGCGCATTGAAATGGAATGCGACGCTCGCCATGTCGTCCTTGTGCTGCTCGCGCGGGCCGTAGACATTGAAATAGCGCAAACCGGCTACCTGGCTGGCCGCAGTCGGCAGGCGCCGCCGCACGTACTGATCGAACAGCAGTTTCGAGTAGCCGTACACGTTCAGTGGCGCTTCATTGGCGGGAGCCTCGGCGAACGTTCGGCCGGCGCCGTAGACCGCTGCGGATGAAGCGTAGATGAACGGAACCCGCCGCGCGAGGCAGTATTCGAGCAGCGCCTTCGAGTAGCTGAAGTTGTTCTCCAGCATATAGCGGCCGTCGCGCTCGGTCGTGTCCGAGCAGGCACCCTGGTGGAAGACGCCTTCAAGCGAACCGAAATCGTGTTCGCGGCGGACGAGGTCGATGAATTCGCGCTTGTCGTAGTAATCAGCGATGTCGGCGCCGACGAGATTGCGAAACTTGGCGCCGTCGGTGAGATCGTCAACCGCGATGATGTCGCGGCAGCCGCTGTTGTTGAGCTGGTGGACGAGATTGCTACCGATGAAGCCGGCGGCGCCGGTGACGATGATCATGGCGCGGCATTATATCAATGAAAGACTTCGCGCCAGAGCCCCAGTACCGTCTCGCGCTTGTCGCGAAATTCCTCGCCGGCGGCCACCGCGCCCCACCCTTCGAGCGTCAGCCGGTGGATGCGGGCGAGGTAGTCGCGATGGATCGCAGCCAGTTCGGCGGCAGCGGCGGCGTCGAGCAGGCTGAGTGCCGCAAGCCGCTGGAGCGCGCCGGCATTGTCGGTCGCTTCGATCAGTTCCGGATGCGTGTGCGCGTGGCGGAGCACCCAATACTGCACCAGGAACTCGATATCGATCAGGCCGCCCGCGCCCTGCTTGAGGTCGAAACCCGCCTGAGTTTCGACCGCGAGTTCGCGCCGCATCCGCTCACGCATCGCGGCCACGTCCTGCCTGAGCTGTTCCGGGTCGCGGCGGCGGCACAGGATGTCGCGCCGCAGCGTGGCGAAACGCGCAATCAATTCGGAATCGCCCGCAACCGGACGTGCGCGGATCAATGCCTGGTGCTCCCAACTCCAGGCCTGTTCGCGCTGGTAGCGTTCGAAGCCGTCGAGGCTGCTGACCAGCAGGCCCGCGTTGCCGCCCGGGCGCAGCCGCGTATCGACGCGGTACAGCACCCCGGCGCCGGTCGCAGTAGACAGAAAACTGATGATGCGCTGCGACAGGCGTGCGAAAAAGACGGCGTTGTCGAGTGGACGCGCGCCGTCGGTCGCCCCTTCGCCGCCGTCGTGAACGAATACCAGGTCAAGATCGGAGCCGTAGCCGAGTTCGCGGCCGCCAAGCGTGCCATAGGCGATGACACCGAAGCGGGCAGCACGGGTGCCGCCGCCGTCGTCCGTCAGCGGGCGGCCGTGGCGCGCAACGAGCCGCTCCCGCACGAGCCCGGCGACCGTCTCGATCACTACATCGGCGAGCGCTGCCAACCGGAGGCTGACGAGCTGCGGCTCGGCGTTGCCGCTCAGGTCTGCCACGGCGATGCGCAATACCGCCGCCTGCTGAAACTGCCGCAGCGCGTCCATTTCGCTTTCCTGGTCGGCCGGATCCACGCCGCTCAGCACCGTCGCCAGTTCCGCCGCCAGCGCGTCGCGATCCGGCGCCGGGCCGAACAGGCGCGGGTCGATCAGCTCGTCCATCAGCAGCGGTACGCGTGTTACCAGTTGCAGCAGCCACGGGCTCGAGGCGGCGAGCGCCGCGAGGTGGCGCAGCACGTTATCATTTTCGGCCAGCAGCGCGAGGTAGGCGGTGCGGCCGGCGACCGCTTCGATCAGCCGGAGCAGGCTCAAGAGCACCGCGTCCGGCTTGCCGGAGACGGCCGCCGCCTGAATCAGCCGCGGCATCAACTCGTCGAGGCGGCGCCGGCCGCGCGCGCCGAGTGACTGGATCGGCCCCGCGGCCTGCAGATCCTTGAGCGCCGCCGCGGCCGACGCGCCGAAACCGAGTTCAGTGAGCGCCGCGGCCGTGTCGCCGCCGGCCGCCGCCGTCTGCCACGCGTCGGCGGCATCGCCCGGCCCCGCGACAGGCCGGTCCGGCGCAGCGAAGACCTGGTCGAAAACCGCGCGCACCGTGTCTCGATGCCCATCGAGCGCAGCGCAGAACGCAGACCAATCGGCAAAACCCATCGATGCGGCCAGCCGCAGTTGCGCGCCTGCATCGGCCGGCAGTTCATGCGTCTGCCGATCAGCCGCCATTTGCAGCCGGTTTTCGGTGCGGCGCAGGAAGACATAGGCGGCATCCAGCGCGGTGGTCTCGGCCGGCCGCAGATGGCTGGCGGCGGCCAGGCGCGCGAGTACCGGGCGGATGGCGCGCGTCCGGAGGGCGGCATCGCGACCGCCGCGAATCATCTGAAACAACTGGCCGATGAACTCGATTTCGCGAATGCCGCCACGGCCGAGCTTGATATTGTCTTCCAGGCCCTGGCGAGCGACTTCGCGGGCAATCATCGCCTTCATGTCGCGCAACGATTCGAACGCGGTGAAATCGAGGTAGCGTCGGTAGATGAACGGCCTGAGGTCGCGCAACAGCCGCTCACCGGCCGCACGGTCGCCCGCAACCGGCCGCGCCTTGATCAGCGCGTAACGCTCCCAGTCGCGGCCATGACGCTGGTAATACTGCTCGGCGGCAGCGAACGACATCGCCAGCGGCCCGCTTGCGCCGAACGGCCTGAGGCGCATGTCGACGCGAAACACGAAGCCCTCCGCGGTGGGCGCGTCCAGCGCTTGGATCAGCTTCTGGCCGAGGCGCGTGAAGTATGCGCCGGCGTCGAGCGAACGTGTGCCGTCGCTGTCGCCGTTGTGCGGATACAGGAAGACAAGGTCGACGTCGGAGGAGAAATTCAGCTCGCGGGCGCCGAGCTTGCCGAAGCCGAGCACGACCAGCAATTGCGGCCGGCCGTCGGCATCGCGCACGACGCCGAAGCGTTCGGCGTGCCAGGCGGCGAGCCGCTTAAGCGCCGCGTCGATGCAGGCATCCGCCAGGTCCGAGAGGTCGCCGAGCGTTTGCTCGAGCGTTGCCTCCCCGGCCAGGTCGCGCCAGGCGACGCGCACCATTTCGCGACGGCGGATGCGGCGCAGCGCCGCTTGAAGTTGCGCCTCGTCGCCTGTGTCCACGAGCGCGTTCTCGATCTGCGCCGCGATTTCGCCCGGCTGCGACGCGCGTGTCAGCCGCTCAAGCGGCAGATCATCGAACAGCGTCGGCGTGTGAATCAGACTGTCGGCAACAAAGTCGCTGGCGGCGAAGACGTTGGCAAGACCCAGATCGAGAAGAGCTTGCTGGAGATCAGCGGAAGCCCCGGCGGCGAGAAATCGTTCCCATTGCGCCCGCAGGGGTTGGCGCAACGGCTGCGGGATGTTAGCGAGATCCGGCTCTGCCAAGAGGGTTAAGGCAACCCGGCGCTACCGGCGTCCATGCCGATCTGCGCGCGACTGAGGCTGGCCGAAGGCCCCGCCGGCGGCACGCGGTCGGCGCGGAAGGTTTCGAACATTGCGTTCGGATCGCTTGGACCGGTGCGCAGGCCGGTTTTGGAGTCGATACGCACGGTCACCATGCCCGGCGGCTGGATGAATGGCATCGCCGGCGTCTTGGCCAGTGCAGGTCCCATGAAGTCGATCCACATCGGCAATGCCGCCCGATGGCCGGTCTCGTTGCGACCCAGCGTCTGCACTTGATCATAGCCGACGTAAGCGATGGTGACGAGGTTCGAGTTGAAGCCGCCGAACCACGCATTGGTCCAGTTGTTGGAGGTACCGGTCTTGCCGGCCAGGTCATGGCGGCCGATGCTTTGCGCGGTGCTGCCGGTGCCGCGCCGGATCACGTCGCGCATCATCGAAGTGATCTGGTAGTCGTCTTGCGGCGTCAGCGTCCGCTGAGCGACGTTCACGCCCGCCGGCGCGCGATTGATAGCATTCGTCCCCGGCGGCAGCGAACTCACCGGCTGCGGCAGATGCATCGCGTTGACGCCGGCGGTACGCACGCTACGGGTCGGTTCGACGGCCGGCGCGGCAGCCTTTTGCGGGCTGCAGGCCGCGCAGGCGACCGGCGGATCCGCGCGATAAAGCGTGCGGCCGGTGGTGCTGTCGACGATACTTTGAATGAAGTACGGCTGGATCAGGAAACCGCCGTTGGCGATCACCGCGTAGCCGCGCGCCATCTGCAGCGGTGTAAAGGTGGGGCTGCCGAGCGCGAGCGACAGGTAGTGCGGCAGCTTGGCAGGATCGAACCCGAACCGGCTCATGAACTGCGTCGTGTAATCGATGCCAATGCGGCGCAGCACGCGCACCGACACCAGGTTAAGCGAATGCACCAGCGCCACGCGCAGTCGCGTCGGGCCGCGGAAGCGATGCTCGTAGTTTTCCGGGCGCCAGACTTCGTCGAGCGCCTGATTTGCGACCACGACGGGTGCATCGTTGATGGTCGTCGCGGGCGTCAGACCATGCGCGATCGCCGCCGTGTAAATGTATGGCTTGATCGCCGACCCCGGCTGGCGCTCGGCCTGCGTCGCCCGGTTGAACTTGCTCAGGTTGTAATCGAAGCCGCCGGCCAATGCGACAATCGCCCCATCGAACGGATCGACAGACACCAGTGCGCCCTCGACGCGCGGCACTTGGGCAAGCTGCCATGCGTCGTGGACTTGCTTGAGGTAAATAATGTCGCCGACTTTGAGCACGTCGTCCGCCGTGGTCGGTGCCGGCCCGCGCGCATTGACGCCGAGATACGGCCGCGCCCACGACAGGCCGTCCCAGCCGATCTTGACGCCCCCTACTCCGTCGACGAACGCTTGGGCATCCTTCTGGCCCACCGCCGTTACGAGCGCCGGTTGCAGGCCGCCGTATTCGGCATGACCGTTGAGCAGCTTCTCCAGCTGTGCCGGTGTCGCATTGGCTGGAATTTCGACGTGCGCGGCCGGCCCGTAATAGCCATGGCGGCGGCCGTAGCTTTCGAGGCCGGTGCGCAGTGCCTTGACCGCCAGCGGCTGCAGCCGGCTGTCGAGCGTGGTCGTTACCTGGTAGCCGTCGGTATAGACGCCATCGCCGTAGCGGTCGACCATCTCGTCGCGCACCATCTCGGCGACATACGGCGCAGACACCTGAATCGTTTCGCCATGATAGCTCGCTGTAATCGGCTGCTGCATGGCGCGGTTGTAGGCCGTCTTATCGATGAATCCCAGTGCCAGCATCCGTCCGAGTACGTAGCCGCGCCGGCGCAACGACCATTGCGGGTCGGCGATCGGGTTCCACGATGGCGCCTGCGGCAGCCCGGCGATCATCGCAATTTGCGCGAGATCGAGATGCCAGACGTCGGTGCCGAAATATACGTGCGCGGCCGCGCCGACGCCGTAGGCGCGCTCGCCGAGGAATATCTTGTTGAGATACAGCGCGAGCACCTCTTCCTTGGTGAACTCGTGGTCGATCTTGAGCGCGAGGAAGATTTCGCGCAGTTTGCGAAGATAGGTTTTCTTGCGCGACAGGAAATAGTTGCGCGCGACCTGCATCGTGATCGTGCTGCCACCCTGGCCTTTCTTGCCGGTGACGATCAGGTTGATCGCCGCGCGCGTGAGGCCCTGATAGTCGACGCCGGGGTGCTCGAAGTAGCGATCGTCTTCAGCAGCGACGAACGCCTCGATCATCAGCGGCGGAATATCCTTGTAGTCGAGCGGAATCCGGCGCTTGACACCATATTCGGCCATCAGCTTGCCGTCGCGCGTGTAGATCTGCATCGGCACCTGCAACCGCACGTCCTTGAGTTCGTTCGGCGACGGCAGGTTCGGCGAGATCACGAGCCAGGCGATGCCGAGCGCCACGAATGCCAGGAATGCGGCGCCGAAGCCCGCGATCAGTAACCAGGACAGGATTTTGAACGGACGCCGCATTTTTCCTCGTAATTACATCATCAGACCGGCTTGCGACAGCATGCAGGACCGGCTCTCAGCGGCCAATGCCGTTCGTCAGGTCACGCGGACCCCCGGTCGGCGGGTTCTTGACGACGGCAAGCATTATACGGAATCTAGCTAACCGCTAGTAGGAATCCGCTTGATTTAACCAAATGTTCCTATATAGTTAGGCGCGACACTTAAGGTGTCCAGCAATGAACAGGCCGCAAGTAACCGTATAAGAAGGGGAATGGCGTGCTTTCCATTTCAAAGTCAAAGCCCCTCGTCGGGCTGGACATCAGCACATCCTCGATAAAACTGGTCGAGTTGGCCTCCGACCGTGGCGGTTACCGCGTCGAATGCTATGCCGCCGAGGCAATGCCGGAAGGCGCGATTACCGACAAGGCCATTACCGACATCGACGCCTGCGGCGAGGCGCTCAAGAAAGCCTTGCGCCGCTCCGGATCGCACGCCCGCGAGGCGGCGATCGCGATCGGCGGGCCGTCGGTCATCACCAAGACCATCATCATGCCGGCGCAACTCGGCGATGAAGAACGAGCCCAGCAAGTAGAGTTGCAGGCCGACCAGCACATCCCGTTTCCCATCGAGGAGGTCCGCTTTGACTTCGCCGTGCTCGGCCCGACCGCGGGCGATGAGGACATGGTCGACGTGCTGCTGGTCGCGACCCGCTCGGAAAACGTCGAACAGCGCCAGGCCGTGCTCGATCTGGTCGGCCTCACCGCGCGCGTGGTCGACACCGAAGCATACGCGGCGGAAACCGCCTGCGAACTGATGGCCTACCAGATGCCGGACGAAGGCCGAGACCAGACGGTCGCACTGGTCGATTTCGGCGCCACGTCAACCACCTTCAGCGTGCTGGAAGATCGAAAGGTCGTCTACACGCGCGAACTCGCCTTCGGCGGTCGCCAGTTGACCGAGGAAATCATGCGCCACTACGGCCTGTCCTTCGAAGAAGCTGGCCGCGCGAAGAAAGTCGGCGGCCTGCCCGGCTCCTACGAGCGCGAGATCCTGGCGCCGTTCATCAACGACATGGCGCAACAGGTCAGCCGGTCGATGCAGTTTTACCTGACGTCGACCAACACCGGCGACAACCTGTCCCAGATTCTGATCAGCGGCGGTTGCGCCGCGCTGCCGGGCGCCGCCGAACGCATCGGCGAACGCCTGAATACCCCCACGGTGATCGGCGACCCGACTGCACAGATGGTGCTGTCGTCGCGGGCGCGAGCACAGATGACCGAGGGCGTCGGACCATCGCTGGTGGTCGCCTGCGGCCTGGCCCTGCGGGCTTTCGATTGAGGAGCTTTCACTAATGCCGCGCATCAATCTCCTGCCCTGGCGCGAAGAGCGCCGCAAGCGGCGCCAGCAGCAGTTCAACAACGCCGCGGCCGGCATCGCGGTGCTGGCCGTGCTGGTGGTCGGCTACTGGCTGCACACGATGAACGGCAACATCGACTACCAGAACCAGCGCAACCAGTACCTGAAAACGGAGATCGCGAGCGTTGACAAACGCATCGCCGCCATCAAGGACCTCAAGAAGACGCGCAAGGAACTGCTAGCGCGCATGCGGATCATCGAAAAGCTGCAGCAGTCGCGCCCGCAGGTCGTGCACCTGTTCGACCAACTCGTGCGTACGCTGCCCGACGGCGTCTACCTGACCAGCGTCAGCGAGAAAGCGGACACGCTACATCTCGACGGCATCGCGCAATCGAGCGCACGGATTTCGACCTACATGCGCAATATTGCCGGTTCAAAATGGCTCGCTGACCCGAACCTGACGGTGATCAAGGCCGATAACAAGGGCGGGCTGCACCGCAAGCAGTTCACGCTTACGGCCCAAGTCACCGGCCCCACCAAGAAGACAAGCTCATGAACCTGGACCTCGCCAATTTCGACCTGCAGTCGCTCAACGATCTCGACTTTCGCGAGGCCGGCAACTGGCCGATTGCCGGCAAGGCCACGCTGATCGCCCTGATCTTCGTCGTCATTGTCGCCGCGGGCTACTGGTTCCTGATTCGCGACAAGTACGACCAGTTGCACGCGGCGCGCCAGCAGGAGACGACGCTCAGGCAGCAGTTCGAAACCAAGGCCGCCAGGGCGTCCAACCTGGGCGCGCTGAAAAAACAGCTGAAGGACATGCAGGACAGCTTCGGCGCGCTGCTGCGCCAACTGCCCAGCAAGACGGAAGTCGACAGCCTGCTGCGCGACATTTCGCAGACCGCGCAGGTGGACGGCCTGCAGCAAAAACTGTTCCAGCCGCAGTCCGAGAACAAGAAGGATTTCTACGCCGAGAAGCCGATCCGCATGGTCGTCACCGGCGGCTTTCATCAGCTTGCCAAATTCGTTTCGGATGTCGCGGCACTGCCGCGCATCGTGACGTTGCACGACATCAGCATCAAGCCGGCCGGCAAGGACGCGAAATCCGGGAATGATCTGAACATGGACGTGACGGCAAAGATTTATCGTTATCTTGAAAAAGGTGGCAAGAAATGACGTGGCGCGGAGGCCTCCGAATCCTGCCGCGCGCCGGTGTGCTGCTGGCAGCCGCGGCGCTCGCCGGCTGCGGCCATGACATGAGCGACCTGCACCAGTTCGTGCAAAAAGTGCAGGCGCGACCGGCACCGCCGGTACAGCCAATCCCGCAAATCAAGCCGTACGAAAGCTACACCTACGCCGACCAGAATCTGCGCTCGCCGTTCCAGCCGCAGGTCGATCAGCCGGAAGCGGGCAACGTGCGGCCGGATGCGAACCGCAACAAGGAATACCTCGAACAATTTCCGCTCGACAGCCTGACGATGGTGGGCACCATCAAGATGGGCGGCACGCGCTACGCGCTGATTCGCGACAGCGACGGCCTCGTTCACCGGGTGAGTCGCGGCAACTACATGGGGCAGAATGACGGCCGCATCGTGAAAGTCGGGTCCGACGGGCTCACGCTTCGCGAAATTGTGCCGGACGGGCTCGGCGGCTACGTGAAGCGCCTGACGCACGTTGCTCTCGCGACAGATAACTCGAAAGCAGGTAAGCCATGAACAAGTCACTCCGGATTGCGGCCCTGATTGCGCCGCTGGCGCTTTGGGCCGGCGTCGCGATGGCAAGTCAGAACCAATTGCAGTCGATTCAGGCGACGCCGCTCGGCGGCAATCGCGTGCAGATCGACCTGACGCTGACCAATCCGGCGCCGGCGCCGCGTTCGTTCAGCATCGACAAACCCGCGCGCATCGCGATCGATCTGCCCGGGACGACGCCCGCCCTCGACAGCATGCATCAGTCTGTCGACGTCGGTGCGGTGCGCGAAGTCGAGACCGCAGCGGCCGGCGGGCGCACCCGCGTGGTCCTCGACCTGAACTACCCGGCACCCTACAGCACGCGCACCGACGGTCGTCATGTCTACATCACCGTGGGCAAGGGCGCCGCGCAAACCGCCTCCACGTTCGGCCCGAAGAGCGGCGGCCCGGCGACGGCGGTGGCCGCACAATCGAAGGTCGAGAAGATCGACTTCCGCCGCGGCGAAGACGGCGCCGGCCGCGTGCTGGTGACGCTCAGCGACCCTCATACCGAGGCGAACGTCCAGAAACAGGGTGACGAGGTAGTCGTCGCACTCAAGAACACCACGCTGCCGAAAAAGCTGATGCAGCGTCTCGACGTGCGCGATTTCGCGACGCCCGTGACCGCAATCGACGCACTCAAGCGCGGCGACAATACGCGGCTGGTGATTCACACGCACGGCCAGTATCAGCAAATGGCGTACCAGTCCGACGATCTGCTGGCTATAGAAATCAAGCCGGTCAGCGAAGCCCAGCAGGCGCGCGTGCAGAAGAAACAGTACAACGGCAAGCGCCTGACGCTGAACTTCCAGGATATTTCGGTGCGTGCGGTGCTGCAGATTCTGGCCGATTTCACCGGCCTCAACATGGTCGTCAGCGACAGCGTTCAGGGCAACATCACGCTGCGGTTGCAGAACGTGCCGTGGGACCAGGCGCTCGACATCATCCTGAAGAGCAAGGGCCTAGCGATGCGCAAGCACGGCAACGTGATCGTTGTCGCGCCGGCGAAGGAAATCGCCCAGCGCGAGCAGCAGCAGCTTCAGGCCAAGCAACAGATCCAGCAGTTGCTGCCGCTCGAATCGGCGTTCATTCAGGTCAATTACGCCAAAGCCGCCGATCTCGCCAAGCTGATCAAATCGCAGCAGAATTCGCTGCTGTCCAAGCGTGGCAGCGTCACTGTCGATGCACGCACCAACACGCTGCTGGTGCAGGATACGGCGGATCGACTCGATAACATCCGCCAACTCGTGCACAAGCTCGACGTACCGGTGCGCCAGGTGCTGATCGAATCGCGTATCGTGATCGTCAACAGCGACTTCACGCGCGAGCTCGGCGTGCGTCTTGGCGAAACCGCAACGCATCCGACCGACAGCGGCCTGATCGCCGTCAGCGGCAGCGCGGAAGCCGCCGATACCATCGCCGCTTCCGGTGTCACCCCGCCGACCGGCGCGCTGGCACCGCTCGACAGCCGCCTGGCCGTCAACGCACCGGCATCCAGTCCGGTAGGTCAATTGGCGGTGTCGATTTTGAGCGGTAACTATCTGCTCGACCTTGAGCTTTCGGCCCTGCAGGCGGAAGGCCACGGCGAGGTCATCTCGAGACCGCATGTCATTACGGCCAATCAGCAGGAGGCGTTGATTCAACAGGGTGTGCAAATTCCGTACCAGCAGGCGTCGTCGAGCGGCGCGACCAACACCCAGTTCAAGAACGCGGTACTCAAGCTTCAGGTAACGCCGCAGATCACGCCCGACAACAAGATCATCATGGATCTCGACGTAAGCAAGGACAGCGTCGGCGCAACCGTGCCGAGCGCGACCGGCGGCACGGTGCCGAGCATCGACACGCGCGAGGTCAAGACGCAGGTGCTGGTCGACAACGGCGATACCGTCGTCCTCGGCGGCATTTATGAAACCAGTCGCACCCAGAGCGTCCACAAGGTGCCGCTGCTGGGCGATATTCCGCTGCTCGGCTTCCTGTTCCGCAATACCAGCACGACCAACAACAAAAAGGAACTGCTGATTTTCGTGACGCCGAAGATTATCTCGTCCGACGCACAACTGGACCAGACAAACTTCGAAGAATAGCGCGTGGCCCGCGTCATCCTCATCGGCCCGATGGGCGTCGGCAAGACGGCCGTGGGGCGCGAGTTGGCGCGGCTGCTCGACCTGGATTTCGCGGATACGGATGCGGAAATCGAAACGCGCACCGGCGTCGATATCGGCTTCATCTTCGAGAAGGAAGGTGAAGCGGGATTTCGCCGCCGCGAGGCGGCGGTGCTTGAAGATCTGCTGGCGCGCGACAATCTCGTGCTGTCGACCGGCGGCGGCATCGTACTCGAACCCGTTAACCGCGAACGACTCACTACGGCCGGCACCGTTATCCGTCTGACCGCCAGCCTAGAAGCACAACTCGAACGGACCTCCCATTCGCGCAAGCGCCCGCTGCTGGAAAAGGGCGATCCGCGCGCAAGGCTGATCCAGATCAACGCTGAGCGCGACCCCCTGTACGAAGCGCTCGCGGACATTACTGTCTCAACGGACGACCAGACGCCGCGCGAGGCGGCGCGCGAGTTGCAGAAGCAACTGGCCTGAAGCCATCGCGCCCTCCTGTATCATGGGCGCTTTCGGTTACGGGATTACGTCGTGCAGACAGTCACGGTGCCGCTTGGCGCGCGCAGTTACTCGATTGCGATCGGCGCCGGCCTGCTGGACGACCGGGCGCGCTGGCGCGAGGTCGTCGGCAGCCGGCGCGTACTGATCGTCACGGACGAGATCGTCGCTGATCGCTACCTCGACCGACTCGCCGAAACGCTCGGCGGCGGCGACATTGCGCGCTGCGTTTTACCCGCCGGCGAGGCACACAAAACGCTGGAGACGGCCGGGAGGATATGGGATCGGCTGATGGACGCGCGGCTGGCGCGGGACGACCTGCTGATTGCGCTCGGCGGTGGCGTGGTGGGCGACATCGCCGGTTTCGCCGCGGCCTGCTACCAGCGCGGGATCGATTGCGTTCAGGTGCCGACGACGCTGATTGCCCAAGTCGATTCCGCGGTCGGCGGCAAGACCGGCGTCAACCACCCGCTCGGCAAGAACATGATTGGCGCATTTCATCAGCCGGCGGCGGTCATTGCGGATATCGGCACGCTCGCCACCCTGCCGGCGGCCGAATATCGCGCCGGGCTTGCCGAGATCATCAAGTACGGCGTCATTGCCGACGCCGAATTCTTTGCCTGGCTTGAGATACACCTGGATGCGCTGCTTGAGCAGGACGAGGCGGCACTCGCTCACGCCGTTGCCCGCAGTTGCGAGATCAAGGCGACCATCGTCGCGGCGGACGAGCATGAGCGCGGTCGGCGCGCGCTGCTGAACCTCGGCCACACGTTCGGTCATGCAATCGAAACCGGCCTCGGTCACGGCCAATGGCGGCACGGGGAGGCCGTGGCCGCCGGCATGGTCATGGCCGCCGAATTCGCCACTCGCCTGGGATGGATCGAAAACGGTGATGTCATGCGCCTGCGCGATTGGCTGATCCACGCGGGATTGCCGACATGGGCACCTGCAGAACTGGAGGTGGAACGCCTCCTGGATCTGATGGCAGGCGACAAGAAGGTGCGCGGGGGGCGGCTGCGGCTGGTGCTGCCGCGGGGCATCGGCAACGCCGAAGTGACGGGCGAATTCGACCACGCCGCACTGGGGCGGATGCTTATCGAGGGTCCACCCGGAGCGTGATAAACTTTTGAAGTCCGTCACACTTCCCAGAAGCATGTCCCAAGAACTAAAAAACGACCGCCTGCTGCGCGCGCTGTTGCGCCAACCCGTCGAACGAACCCCCGTCTGGATGATGCGCCAGGCCGGCCGCTATCTGCCCGAATACCGCGCCACGCGCGAACGCGCGGGCAGCTTCGTCAACCTGATGCAGACACCGGAGCTGGCTTGCGAGGTCACGCTGCAGCCGCTGGACCGCTTCGACCTCGACGCCGCGATCCTGTTTTCGGACATCCTGACCATCCCCGACGCGATGGGCCTCGGCCTTGAAGTTGTGGGCGGCGAGGGACCGCGTTTTTCGAATCCGCTGGGGGGCAGCGCGACCATCGACTGCCTGGCGGTACCGGACCCGGAAACGGAGTTGCGCTACGTAATGGATGCCATCCGCCTGATCCGGCGCGAACTGGACGGCCGCGCGCCGCTGATCGGCTTCGCCGGCAGCCCCTGGACACTCGCGACGTACATGATCGAAGGCGGCGGCAGCAAACATTTCTCCCGCGCGAAAGCGCTGCTCTACGACGAGCCGGCGCAGCTGCATCGGCTGCTCGATGTGCTCGCGCGCGCAGTCACGGTATATCTCAACGCCCAGATCGCCGCCGGCGTGCAGGCCGTAATGATTTTCGACACTTGGGGCGGCGCACTGACCGCCCCCGCCTACCGCGAGTTCTCGCTGGCGTACATGCACCAGATCTGCGGCGGGCTGACGCGTGAGAACGAAGGCCGGACCGTGCCGCGCATCCTGTTCACCAAGGGCGGCGGCCAGTACCTCGAAGCGATGGCCGACGCGGGCGCGGACGCCCTCGGCCTCGACTGGACCTGCGAACTCGACACCGCACGCGCGCGCGTCGGCGACCGTGTCGCGCTGCAAGGCAATCTCGACCCGGCGGCGCTCTATGCCTCGCCGGCCTCAATTCGCAAGGAGGTCGCGCGGATCCTGGAAAGCTACGGCGCCGGCAGCGGGCACGTGTTCAACCTCGGCCACGGCATCACCCCCGATGTGCTGCCCGAGCACGCCGGCGCGATGATTGATGCGGTACATGAGTTGAGCGCGGCATATCAT
Organism: Gammaproteobacteria bacterium; assembly: GCA_035690945.1. Classification (GTDB taxonomy): domain Bacteria; phylum Pseudomonadota; class Gammaproteobacteria; order Natronospirales; family DASSBR01; genus DASSBR01. The sequence continues at coordinate 37,660 of DASSJY010000020.1, read as the reverse complement.
CGCGAGTAGAGTCTATCGAGCGCCGTTGCCGGTGCTGGTATGACCGTGGGGGAAGACCTGGCAACCATGACTCCCGCAAAGCCGGATCAGCTCCGCCGCCTGCGCCAGACCAAGCTCGCCGCCACCGGGCTGCTTGCGTTCATGGCGGCCGTCTTCGCCATTAGTCTGGAGTTCGAACCGAGCGCGCCCTGGCTGCGTTTCGTGCAGGCCTTCACCGAAGCGGCACTGGTCGGCGGCCTGGCCGACTGGTTCGCCGTTACCGCCTTGTTCCGCCGCCCGCTCGGTCTGCCGATTCCGCACACCGCAATCCTGGTGCGGCGCAAGGATGCGATTGGCGAGGCGCTGGCGCGTTTCGTCGAAGAAAACTTTCTGACCCGCGACGCCGTCAGCGCCAAGCTCAGCGCGCTCGACTTCGTGCGCCACGGCGCAGTCTGGCTGAAGCGCGACGGCAACCTGCACAAAGTTTCTACCTCCGGCGCCGCGTTCGCCGCCGGCCTCGGCAACCTGTTCGACGCCCGCGACATTCGCGGCTGGCTCGCCGACAACTTCAAATCCGGCCTTGCGCAAATTGAATTCGCGCCGCTTGCCGGCCGCCTGCTCGACGTCGCCACGCGCGGCAACCACCACCAACGACTGCTGAACGCTGCAGTGCGCATCGGCCGGGAGGTGCTGGAAGAAAACCGGCTCGTGATTCGCGCGCGCATCGGTGAACGCAGCCCTTGGTGGCTGCCGAAATTCATCGACGAAGAAATCTTCAAAAAGCTGATGGACGAACTCGAGCGCGCCCTCGAAGCCATCGGCGCAGATGCCAGCCACCCGGCGCGCGAACGCTTTAACGAAGCCATGCGCCAGTTCATCGTCGACCTCAAACACGACCCCGAGTACCGCGCCCGCGGCGAAGCCCTCAAACAGGAACTGGTGCGCCACCCGGAACTGGAAGCCTATCTCGGCCGCATGAGCCGCGAATTCGGCCAGATGGTCGGCCGCGAACTCCGCGATCCGGAGTCCGCGCTCTACGCAAGGCTTGAATCCAACCTCGACCGCTTCATCGCCGCGCTGCTATCGAAACCGGAACTGCGCACCGAACTCAACGGCTGGATCAAGAACGGCGTCCTGTTTATCGTCGAGCAGTACCGCCATGAAATCGGCGCGCTGATTTCGGAAACGGTAAGAAGCTGGGATGCCAAGCCGACCGCGCGGCGCATCGAGCTGGAAGTCGGCCGCGACCTGCAGTTTATTCGGATTAACGGAACTGTGGTCGGTGGATTGGTGGGACTGATTATTTACGCGTTCAGCCTGGCGTTCTAAGGAGAAGGAGTTCGGACTTCAGGAAATAGTAGCGTTTCGAGGCGGTGGGGTGCGTTCTGCCGGGACCGTCTGGGGCAGGCTCCCGCGTCAAACTTCAAGCCGCGTTCTTCTTGTCTTCGTCCTCACGCAAAGCACGCCGCAAAATCTTGCCGACATTGCTCTTGGGCAACTCGTCGCGAAACTCAACGTACTTCGGGTGCTTGTACCCCGTCAGCTTGTCGCGGCAGTAGGCCTTCACCTGGTCCACGGTGAGGCCGGGATCGCGCTTGACGATCACCAGCTTGACCACCTCGCCGGAATGCTCGTCCGGCGCGCCGATCGCCGCCACCTCGCGCACGCCCGGCATTGCCGCAACCACATCCTCGATTTCGTTCGGGTATACATTGAAACCCGACACCAGAATCATATCCTTCTTGCGATCGACCAGCCGCACGTAGCCCTCCGCGTCGATCGTCGCCATGTCACCCGTGCGCAGCCAGCCGTCCTCCGACAACACTATCGCCGTCTCTTCCGGATTGCGCCAGTAACCGCGCATCACCTGCGGCCCGCGCACCGTCAACTCGCCCGTCTCACCCAGCGGCACCTCATTGCCGTCGTCGTCGCGGATCGACACCTCCGTCGACGGAATCGGCAGGCCGACGCTGCCGTTATAGGCTGCCAGGTCCGGCCGGTTAATGCATACCGCCGGCGACGCCTCCGTCAGGCCGTAGGCTTCAATCAGCGGCGTATCCGTCGTCTTCTGCCAGCACTCGGCGACCGCGCGCTGCACCGCCGCACCGCCGCCGAGGCTCAACTTCAGCGGCAGGAAATCGAGGTCCTCGAACCCCGGCGTGTGGAGCAGCCCGTTAAACAACGTATTGACGCCCGTGATCGCAGTAAAGCGCCACTTGCCGAGTTCTTTCACGAAGCCCGGCATGTCGCGCGGATCCGTGATCAGCACGCTCAAGCCTCCGAGCTTGACGAACATCAGGCAATTCGCGAGCAGCGAAAAGATGTGATAAAGCGGCAGCGCCGTAATTACGGTTTCCTGACCTTCCTCCAGCAACTCGTGCACCCACATGGAGGCCTGCTCGAGATTCGCGATCATGTTGCCATGCGTCAGCATCGCGCCCTTGGCGCGGCCGGTGGTGCCGCCGGTATATTGCAGGAAAGCGAGATCATCGCGCGTCAGCGGCGCTTCCCGGAACGACCGGCGCGCGCCGTCGGCAAGCGCCCGCGGAAACGATACCGGCCGCGGCAGATGCCACTCCGGCACCATTTTTTTGATGTACTTGAGCGCAGCGTTGACGGCAAGCGACTTGGGAAATCCCAGCAAGTCGCCGACCTGTGTGGTAATGATGTGCGTGACCGCCGTTTGGCCGAGCACGCTTTCGAGGGTATGGGCAAAGTTCTCGAGAATGACGATGCTGGTCGCGCCGGCGTCCTGCAATTCCTCCATCAACTCGCGGCCGGTGTACATCGGGTTGATGTTCACAACCACCAGCCCCGCACGTAATATGCCGAACACCGCGACCGGATACTGCAGCAGGTTGGGCATCATCACCGCGACGCGGTCGCCCTTGTTGAGCTCGGCGACGTTAACCAGGAACGAGGCGAAGTCGCGGCTTTTGCGATCCAGTTCGGCGTAGGTCATCTGCTTGCCGAGGTTCGCGAACGCCGGCCGGTCGTGGAACTTGTTGCAGGCTTCGGCCAGCACGTCGGACAGCGACTCGTAGAGGTCGAGTTTGATTTCCGCCGGCACGCCATCCGGATAGTTCTTCAGCCAGATTTTATCCACTGCACTCCCCGCCAATGCCCCTACATCTTTGGCTTACATATACCATTACGGCCGTTCAGTGAGCAAGCAGCGGTTTCAGCGCCGGCCAGACGTTAGCCAGCACTTTCGGCTCGGCGGCCGCGGTCGGATGAATCCCGTCCGATTGCATCAGCTCGGAACGGTTGGCGACGCCGGCGAGGATTTTCGGCACCAGCGCCACATCCATCTTCCTGGCCAGATCGAGATACACCCGATGGAAGCGCTGCGCGTATACGGGGCCGTAGTTCGGCGGCATGCGCACGCCGACCAGCAGCACCTTCGCGCCTGCCTGCCGCGACAGATCAATCATCTGTTTGAGGTCTGCGCGCATCGCCTCGATCGGCTGGCCGCGCAGGCCGTCATTCCCGCCAAGTTCGAGAATCACGATGGATGGATGGTAATGTTTGAGGGCGCCCGGCAGCCGGGCGAGGCCGCCACTGGTTGTGTCGCCGCCGATGCTCGCGTTCACGACGCGATAATCGTAATCTTGCTCTTTAAGACGCCGGGCGAGCAACGCGACCCAGCCGGCTTCCGCCGGAATACCGTGCGCCGCGCTCAGGCTGTCGCCGACGACGAGAATTACCGGCTGTCCGGCGGCCTGCGCCGCCGGCAGAATCAAAATCAGAATGAACAGGAATTTCGCAATGTTCGATACCACGACGGTATCACCCGTACTGCGCGCCGAGGGCGTGAGCAAACAGGTTACCAGCCCCGCCGGCACGCTGACCATTCTGTCGGACTGCAGCTTCGAGGTCGGCACCGGCGAATCGCTGGCGATTCTGGGGCCATCCGGCTCGGGCAAAACAACCCTGCTCGGCCTGCTCGCTGGTCTCGACACGCCCACCGACGGGCGCATCTGGCTCGCCGGCGAGGAACTGACCGCGCTCGACGAGGATGGCCGCGCACGGCTGCGCGCCCGCCACGTCGGCTTCGTGTTCCAGGCGTTTCACCTGCTGCCGAGCCTGACCGCGCTCGAAAACGTTATGCTGCCACTCGAGCTGGCGGACAACGCGGACCCGTTGGGTGCCGCGCTGCGCGCGATCGCTGCGGTCGAGCTTGAGGAACGCGCCGAGCACTACCCGCACAAGTTGTCGGGTGGCGAGCAGCAGCGCGTTGCGATCGCGCGCGGCTACGCGAGCCGGCCGGCGATCCTGTTTGCCGACGAGCCCACCGGCAACCTCGACACCGCCAGCGGCGGGCGCGTCATCGATCTGCTGTTCGAACTGAATGCCGACGCCGGTGCGACACTGGTGCTGGTGACGCACGACGAACGGCTCGCCGAACGCTGTTCACGCCGGCTGGAACTGGTCGACGGCCATCTGCGGACGCCGGAATGAATCTCGGCCGACTCGCGATCCGGCAACTGCGCCGCGAGCGGCGCAGCGGCGCGCTGGCGATTCTGCTCGCCAGCCTGATCGTCGCCGCTGCTGCCGTCAGCACCGTCGGTTTTCTCGCCAGCCGCGTCAGTCAGGCCATGCGCATTGCAGCCGACGCGACGCTCGCGGCCGATCTCGACGTCCGCGGTGCATCGCCGCTGCCGGACAGTTACGCGCAACTGGCGCACGATAACGGCTTGCAGACCACCACGCTGCTGCGCTTTCCGACCGTGGTGCTCGAAGGCGAGCATAGCCAGCTTGCCGAAGTGCACGCGATCGACCAGGGCTATCCGCTGCGCGGCAAGGTCGAACTCGCGCAGGTGCCGTTCGGACCGACGCACCCGGCCGTTGGCATTCCGGCGCCCGGCACAGTCTGGGCCGCGGCCCGATTGCTGACCGCGCTGGGCGTACAGGTGGGCGATACCGTGCAGATCGGCGCGAAGCAGTTCAAAATCGCGTCGGTGCTAGCGTATGCGCCCGGCCAGGGCATCGACTTCATCGAGTTCGCCCCGAACCTGTACCTGAATGCCGCCGACCTGCCGGCCACCAAGCTCGTTCAGCAGGGCAGCCGTATCGGCTACCACCTGCTCGTCGCCGGACAGCCCGGCGCCATATCCGCTTACAAGGCGGCGCTGCAACAGAAATTGCGCCCCGACGATCGCGTCGTCGATATCCACGACACGCGCCCCGAGGTCAACAACCCGCTGCGCCAGGCACAAAGCTTCCTGCGTCTCGCGGCGCTGGTCGCCGTGTTGATTGCCGCGGTCGCGGTGGCGATGTCGGCGCGCCAATACGCGCTGCGCCGGACCGATACGGTTGCGGTGCTATTGAGCCTCGGCATGACGCGCGGACGGCTCGCTACGATGTTGACGACCCAACTGCTGGCGATTGCCTTCTTCAGCACCGTGATCGGCAGCGCGATCGGCTATGGCGCCGAGACCGGGCTGGTCGTGCTGCTCGGCAACGCGCTGCCGGTGACACTGCCGCCGCCCAGTTGGATTCCGGCGCTGACCGCGTTCGGCACCGTCGTGCTGCTGCTCGCCGGCTTTGCGCTCGCGCCGGTGCTCCGGCTGCGCAACACGCCGCCGGCGCGAATTCTCCGCCGCGACCTGGTGCCGCAGCCGGCGAACGTCTTCGCCGTCTGGGGGGTGGCGCTCGCGGCGCTGATCGCGCTGCTCGCCTGGCAGGTTCACGACTGGCGACTGACGCTGTACGTATTTGCCGCACTGGGGGGCGCGGCGCTGGTGCTCGCCGCGGGCGGTGCGCTGGCGCTGCTGCTGCTCAGGCCATTGCGCACGCACATCGGCACTGCGTGGCGTTTCGGTTTCGGCAACCTGTGGCGGCGCGGTGGCCAGACGATTGTGCAGATCGTAGCCTTCGGGCTCGGCGTCTCGGTGCTGCTGTGGCTGACGCTGGTGCGCGGCGATATCTTCAACGCCTGGCAGACCACGCTGCCGCCGAACGCCCCCAATGAATTCATCTTCAACATCCAGTCGGGCCAGCGTGCCGGGCTGAACGATTTTTTCAGGAGCCACGACCTGCCCGCGCCGCGGCTGTTTTCGATGACGCGCGCGCGCCTGGTCGGCATCAACGGCGAACGCGTTACCGCCGCCGATTTCAAAAACGGCCGCGCCCGCGGGCTGCTCAACCGTCAGTCGAATCTGAGCGTCGCGCCGTTCCGGCGCCAGGAGAACGTCATGACGGCCGGCCAGTGGTGGGATAAATCGGACTGGGGCAAGCGGCTGGTGTCGGTGGATGAGGATGTCGCGCACGCATTCGGCGTGACCGTGGGCGACACACTGACGTTCGCGATCGGCGGCGACGAGCTGACGCTCAAGATCGCCAACCTGCGCAACATCCGTTGGCAGAGCTTTGATCCGAACTTTTTCTTCGTGACGCCGCCGGGGGTGATGAATCACTTCCCGACGACTTACATCACCTCGTTGCATCTATCGCCCAAAAAGGCGACGCTGCTGACCGAACTGGTGCGCAAACTGCCGGGCATTACGGTCGTCGACGTCGGGGCGATTATTCGCACGGTGCGCCAGATCGTCGCGCAGGCAAGTCTTGCGGTTGCGTACGTGTTCGCCTTCACGGTGTTCGCCGGCGTGCTGGTGCTGCTGGCCGCGATCCAGGCGACGCGCGACGAGCGCCGCTACGAATCGGCGCTGCTGCGCACGCTCGGCGCCGGGCGTGGAACTGTGTTCAAGGGCATCGTGACCGAGTTCGCGATGCTGGGCCTGCTGGCCGGCGGCCTCGGCGGCGCCGCCGCGCTGGGCGCCGGTTGGCTGCTGGTGAGCCAGGTATTCAACCTGTCCTACACTGCCGATCCGTGGGTCGTACCGGCGGGACTGGTCGGCGGCGCAATCATCGTTGTCGCTACCGGGCTCGCCGCCACCCGTCGCGCGATCAACCGCCCGCCGGTAGAGACGCTGACGCGCGCCTGACAGAATCGGTAGTCCTTCGACATGCTCAGGATGAACGGGAGGATTATATTTCCAGTCAACGCGCTCGGTCACGTGCATCGATGTGCACCTTTGGTGCATTATGTTGCTGATTTCAGCAACTCCGGGATTGCTATGGTCCGCCCCGCATTGATTCTCGCCGCCGGCGCCGTATGCGCATGCGCCGCCTGCTCGCAGCCGTCATCCACCACCACCGGCAGCGATCCTGCAGCCGTGTCCACGGCTTCAACGCCGGCCTCGACCGCTGCCGCACCGACGCCCGCCTCACGGACGAATGCCACCGGCGTGGAGCTCGCCGCCATCGACCATTCCGTCAAACCCGGCGACAACTTCTTCAAGTACGCCAACGGCAACTGGCTGAAAACGGCAAAAATACCGGCTGACCGCTCCGGTATCAGCACCTTCTACACGATCTTCAAGCGCACGCGGAAGCGTACCGCCGACATCATCCGGCACGCCGCCGACAGCCATCCGGCGCCGGGCACCAACGCGCGCAAGATTGCCGACTACTACGCGGCCTACATGAATACGCAAGCGATCGAAAAGCATGGCCTCAAGCCGCTTGAAGCCGAACTTGACGCCATCGACGCCATCCAGTCGCGCCATGATCTGGCGACGGTGCTGGGCCAGCGGCTGCGCCAGGATGTCGACCCCGTCAACGCCACCGACTTTCATACCGATCACCTGTTCGGCCTGTTCGTCGCCCAAGGCCTGACCGACCCGTCGCACAACATCGCCTACCTGTTGCAGGGCGGCCTAAGCCTGCCCAGCCGCGATTATTACCTATCCGACAGCGGCACGATGGCCGGCTATCGCGACAAGTACAAGACCTACATCGTCGACCTCCTCAAGCAGGCCGGCATCAAGCATCCCGACGCGATGGCCAACCGCGTGTTCAAGCTCGAAATGAAGATCGCCAAGGCGCAGGCGAGCCTGGTCGAGAGCCAGGACGTGCACGACGCAGACAATCTCTGGTCACTGGACGAGTTCGCCAGGAAGGCGCCCGGGCTGGACTGGAATGCCTATTTCAAGGCAGCCGACCTGGCCGGCCAGAAGACGATCGACGCCTGGCAGCCCGAGGCCATTGCGCGGCTGTCCAAGCTGACGGCCGACGAGCCGCTCGAGTCGTGGAAGGCGCTGCTGATCTTTCACACCCTCGACCGCCACGCGTCCCTGTTACCGAAAAAGTTCGCCGATCTCGCGTTCGAGTTTCACGGCCACACGCTTAGCGGCGTGCCGCAACAGGAGGCGCGCTGGAAGCGGGCAGTGGACGCGACCAGCAACGCGCTCGGTTTCGCGGTCGGCAAGCTGTATGTCGATAAGTACTTTCCCGCCTCGGCCAAGCAGAAGGCCGAAAATATGGTCGATAACCTGATCGCGGCCTTCCGCTCGCGGATTGGCACGCTGGAATGGATGACGCCGGCTACCCGCGAAAAAGCCAAGGCGAAGCTGGCGACACTGCAGGTCAAGGTCGGCTACCCCGACCATTGGCCGTCTTACGAGGGCCTTGAAGTCACCACGAACGACCCGCTCACCAACGCCATCAACGCGGCGAAATTCCATTATCGGCAGCGACTAGCCGTGCTGGGCAAGCCGGTCAATCGCGACCATTGGTGGATGACGCCGCAAACGGTCAATGCGGTCAACCTGCCGCTCGAGAACGAACTCCAGTTCCCGGCCGCGATCCTGCAGCCGCCTTTTTTCAATCCTGACGCGCCCGCCGCGCACAACTACGGCGCCATCGGCGCCATCATCGGCCATGAAATCAGCCACAGCTTCGACAACACCGGCTCGCAGTTCGACGCGCAGGGCCGCCTGCACAACTGGTGGACGCCGGCCGACGCGAAGCATTTCAAGGAAGCTACGCAACGCCTTGCGCAGCAGTTCAGCCAGTACGAGGCTTTGCCCGGCCTGCACGTCAACGGCGAGCAAACACTGGGTGAGGACATCGCCGATGTGTCCGGCCTGACCGCGGCCTACATTGCCTTCCACAAGTCGCTGAACGGCCAGCCCGCTCCGGTCATTGACGACCTGACCGGCGACCAGCGCTTCTTCCTGTCTTACGCGCAGGCCTGGCGCAGCAAGATGCGCCCGGCGGCGCTGCGTCAGCGGATCAAGACGGATGTCCACGCGCCGCCGAAGTTCCGTGCGGAGACAGTGCGCAATCTGGATGCATGGTACAAGGCGTTCGACATCCAGCCGGACGCGAAGCTGTACCTCAAGCCGGATCAGCGTGTTCAGATCTGGTAGGCGCGTTCCGGACTAGACCAATCGATTCCGGTCGTCGCCTTCGCGAAAGGCATGGATATTCGCGGCGATTTCGTCGATGACACGCTGACGCGCCTCGCGCGCCGCCCACGCGACGTGCGGGGTGACGATCAGGTTGGGTATATCCCGCTGCAGCAGCGGTTCGTCGTCATCCGGCGGTTCCTTGGGCAGTACGTCGAGACCGGCGCCGCCCAGGCGGCCGGCGGCCAGCGCGTCCGCCAATGCCGTGGTATCGATCAATGCACCGCGGGCCGTGTTGATCAAGAGCGCGTCGGGCTTCATGCGTGCAAGTTCCGCGGCGCCTATCAGGCCGCGCGTCGCATCCGTCAGCGGACAGTGCAAACTCAGAATATCGGCTTCGGCCAGCACCGTTTCAAAGGCGGTACGGCCGGCACGCGCCGCTGCGCCGCGCCGCTCGGCAACGATCACGCGCATCCCGAATGCGCGCGCCACATCGCCCGCCGCCTGTCCCAACGCGCCGTAACCGATAACGCCGAAGGTCTTGCCGGCCAACTCACGCACCGGAAAATCCAGCAGGTTGGGCCGACCGCTACGCTGCCATGCGCCGCCGGCGACCAGGCGACGGTAGTCGTGCAGATGCAGCGTCAAATGCAGCGCGAGGCCAAACACATGCTGTACGACGGCACCCGTGCAGTAACCGCGAACGTTGGTGACAGCGATGCCGCGCTTTTGCGCCGCGGCGAGATCGACATTATCGGTGCCGGTCGCCGCCAGGCAGATCAGCCGGACGCGGTCGAGCCGATGGAGCAGCGGGGCGTCGAAGCGCACCTTGTTGGCGATCGCTATATCCGCACCCGCCAGGCGTACCGGCACGTCGGTCGGGGTACTCGCCGCAAATATCTCCAGTTCGTCAAGTTCGGCTTCGAGCGGCGCCGGATCGATATCCCCGCGGCTCAGGGTGTCGTAGTCGAGCAGCGCGCCGCGCATCAGTCGCAGGAGTTGGTTACGACTTGCTTCTGAAAATGCACCGGCGCCGCATCGGTGGCAGTCTTGATGATTTCGAACGGCTCGGTCAGCGCCTGCGTGGTGTTGCAGCCGGCGCCGGGACGGGTTTCGCGCACTGTCACGCGAAGACCGCCGGGCGACGGCGTCAGCGCGCCCACCCCGATTTGATATCCGCCGCTACGCCGCTCGCCGAGGAACACGGCAATGACCATCGAACGGGAGAAGTCGATCTCCGGCGGTGCCGGCTGCGGATACTGCCGCGCGGTCGCGCGCCGCCACACGGCGACGAAAGTTTCGCTGTCGCGGATGACGGTGAAGTATTGCTTGTAAACGCCACTGTGGCGACCGCTCAGCACGACTTCGAACGGCGCCGATGGGCTCGCGGCACTGTCGCCGGGCGTGGCCGCACAGGCCGTCATCAGGCAAGCGGCGCCGGCGACGCCGAGCCGCAATAAATGATGAATCATCGATTACCCCCTCCTCCGACTCCTGAGCGTACGTGCCCGCCGCCGCGGCGGCCGTGCCGGCACGCCATCCGGGAACAGCAGCGGTGCGAGTTCGGTCAGCGCCCGGTCGTAGACAGCGCGCTTGAAATAGATCACGTCGGTAACCGGCTGCCAGTAATCGACCCAGCGCCAGCGATCGAACTCCGGGCTGTCGGTGGTATCGAGATGAAAGTCATAATCGGTGCCGGTAAAACGCAGCAAAAAGTAAATCTGCTTCTGGCCGATGCACAACGGATAGCTGTGGCGCCGGATAAACCGCGGCGGCAGCCGGTAGCGCAGCCAACCGCGCGTGTGGCCAACGATGTCGATGTGCTCCGGCCGGAGCCCGACTTCCTCGCGCAATTCGCGAAACAGCGCCTCCTGCGGCGACTCCGCCTCATCTATGCCGCCCTGCGGGAACTGCCACCCCGAGCGACTGAGGCGGCGCGCCCAAAGCAAGCGCCGCTGGTCGTTGCACAATATAATGCCGACATTGGCCCGAAAGCCATCCTGATCAATCACGTTGTCTTCAGAACTTGCTTGGCGGCGCTGACCCGGGAACGCAGCAGCCTGCCAGGTGGTTCGGTGCGGTCGGCCTCCGCCGTCCTTGCGGAGAATCCGCCGCCTGATACTGTGTGTACCGCGTCGTTGACCGATGCTAGTACACCTGCTAGGTCTGATTGTCTATGAAATATGCCATTTCGGCAAACGGTCGCGACGAAGCGGCCCCGGCACGACGCGCGACGAGCGGCGTGCGATCGCGCGGGCGGCTCGCGTCGATCCTCGCCCTGCTGGCGCTCGCGGCACTGGCGGCGGTCGTGATCGGCCTGTTTGTCGGCAGCGTGACGCTTGCGCCCGACAGGGTCTGGGCGGTGCTCGTCGGTCACGGCGACCCGCTCGCGACCACGCTGGTGCTGGATTTGCGCCTGCCACGCGTCGCGCTGGCGTTCGCAACCGGCGCACTGCTCGCGCTTGCCGGCACGCTGATGCAGGTATTGCTGCGCAACCCACTCGCCGATCCGTACATCCTGGGCGTGTCCGGCGGCGCCGCGGTCGGCGCGCTGATCACGCTGCTGCTGGGCCTGGGCGTGTTCTGGCTCGAAGGCGCGGCGTTCGCGGGCGCGCTGGCCTCGACGCTGATCGTGTTCGCGCTAGCCCATGGTCGCGGCGGCTGGACGTCGATGCGCCTGCTGCTGACCGGCGTGGTGGTCGCCGCCGGCTGGGGCGCGGCGATCGGTCTCCTGCTCGCGATGAGTGACGACACCAGCCTGCGCAGCATGCTGTTCTGGCTGATGGGCGACCTGTCCTACCAGCACGGCGGTTGGGGGCCACTGGTGCTCGCAGGCTTTGCGCTGGCCGTTTCGCTGCCGTTCGCGCGTCACCTTAATGTGCTCGCGCGCGGCGAAATGCAGGCGCAGGCGCTGGGTGTGCCGGTCGGCATGCTGACGATCGGTATCTACGTCGTCGCCTCGCTGCTGACGGCGGTTGCCGTCACCGAAGCCGGCGCGATCGGCTTCGTCGGCCTGGTGATTCCGCACATGCTGCGCCTCGCCGGCGGCTCGGATCACCGCCTGATCCTGCCGGGGTCGGCGCTTGCCGGCGGCAGTCTGCTGGTGCTCGCCGACACGCTGGCGCGCACGGTGCTTGCCCCGCGGCAGTTGCCGGTGGGTGTCGTCACTGCCGCGATCGGCGTGCCGCTGTTTTTATATCTGCTCAATCGTTCCCGATGATTTCCACACATGCCCTCGACGTTGAGATCGGCGGCAAGCGGGTCTGCCGCAGCCTCGACTTCGCGCTCGCCGGCGGCGAGTGTATGGCCGTGCTGGGCGGCAACGGCGTCGGCAAGACGACCCTGCTAAATACGCTCGCCGGGTTGCGCGAACCGGCCGGCGGCGAAGTGCGCCTCGACGGCCGCCCGCTCGCCCGGCTCCCGCGCCGCGCCGTCGCACGACAGATGGCCCTGCTGATGCAGCATGACGACGACGCGTTCCCGGCAACGGTGCGCGAAACGGTGCTGGTCGGCCGCCACCCGCACATTGCGTTCTGGCGCTGGGAGTCGCGCGATGACGTGGCGATCGCCGAAGCGGCGCTGGCCGACTGCGCGCTCGGCGGCCTCGAAGATCGCGCCGTTGCGACTCTGTCCGGCGGCGAGCGGCGGCGGCTCGCGATCGCCACCGTGCTCGCGCAGCAGCCGGCGCTGTACCTGCTCGACGAGCCGGCGAACGAGCTGGACCTGCACTTCCAGATCGACCTGCTGCGCCACTTCCGCCGGCTCGCCGATGAGCGCAACAAGGCGGTGATGCTGACCATGCACGACGTCAACCTTGCGGCGCGCTTCGCCGACCGCGTTCTGTTGCTGTTCGGCGGTGGCGAAACGTTGTGCGGCCGGACCGAGGATGTGCTTACGAGCGAAAATTTATCGCGCCTGTATCATGTAGCGGTGGAAATAACGCGGCTCAACGGCCGACGGTTGTTCGTGTCCTGCTGAAGCAACAAGGAGTTCAAACCATGGATTACAAGGAAGCGCATGGCGCGCGCATTCCGGTGCTCGGCTTCGGCACGTTCATGCTCAAGCCGGCGGATGCACGGCGCATGGTCGAATCTGCCATCGACATCGGCTATCGCCACATCGACACCGCGCAGCTATACCGCAACGAAATGGATACCGGCGCCGCGATTGCCGCCTCCGGTGTCGATCGCGCCGATATCTTCCTGACGACCAAGGTCTGGATCGACCGCTTTCACGCGGGAGACCTTGAAGCGTCCGCGGACGAGAGCCTCGAGCGCCTTGGTACCGGTTACGTCGATCTGCTGCTGCTGCACTGGCCGAACGCAGACGTGCCTCTCGAAGAAACGCTGGAAGCGCTGATGCGCGTCAAGCAAGCCGGCAAGGCAAAGCACATCGGCGTAAGCAACTTCTCAACGGCGCTCGTTCAGCAGGCGGTGGAAATCATCGGCGCCGAACAGCTGGTCACCAACCAGGTTGAATATCACGTCTTTCTGAGCCAGCAGAAAATTCTCGCGCAGGCGCGCCAGTTCGGCATGCTGGCGACGGCTTACTGCCCGCTCGCGCAGGGCAAGGTGATGGGCAACGAGACGCTGCGCGGGATTGGCGACAAGCACGGGAAAAGTGAGGTGCAGGTCGCGCTGCGCTGGCTGCTGCAACAGGACAGCGTCATCGCCATTCCGCGAACGAGAAACGAAGCGCACGCTCGCGCCAACTTCGCCGTATTCGACTTCATGCTCGACGACGCCGAGATGCGCCGCATCGATCGGCTGCTGGGCGACGACCGCCAGATCGATCCGGGGATCGCCCCGGTCTGGGACCGACCGTAGCGACCGAGGACGCCCCGTCATGGAAGACGATAAAAAACAAAATGGCCAGGACGACTGGCGCCAACGCGACGACGTCCCCGACATCGTCTGGAAGCTCGAGGCCCGGCGCGCGCGCTATTCGAGGCGAAGTCTCGCGTTCCGTATCGGATGGACTGTTCTTGCCTTCCTCATCACGATTGCCGGCATTGTCATGATCATCGTGCCTGGCCCGGCAATCGTGTTCATTCCCGCGGGTCTTGCGATGCTGTCGTTCGAATTCACTTGGGCGCAGCGCATCCTGGACTTCGCGCTGACGCGCGGCATGGACGCGAAGGAATATGCCGAGCACCTGGACAGGCGCAAGAGGCGCGCCGCGATGATCGCAGCCGCGTGCGTCTCCGCGGCGGTTATCGGCGCAGCCCTGTACTACTGGTTTTACTGGCGCCAGCCTGGCGCGGGCTAAAAATACAGCCCCGCGATCTTTGCCGATTTGTCAAAGGCGACTCTCGCCCACAGCGTCCTTTTCTTGAATTGCGTTTGGACCAGTACGACGGTGTAGCCATTATATTTAGCCGTTTTCGTTACGCCGGTTTTCTGGAACGGGCCCACTGTAGCAGTCAACTGACGCCACACCTTTCCCAGTTTCTCCGGCGGAAGCGATTGCTTCATTTTGTCGTCGAAGTCGCTCCCGGCGGCCTTGTACTGACCGTGCGCGAGCTGATGGACAAGAGTCTCCGCCTGCCGGACCAGCTTCTTGTGCGCCGGTGCCGCGCCGGCCGCAAAAGCGGCGACGCTGACCAGAAGAAGCGCAACAACGAAGGCAGACAACGTTATTTTGGCCATTCCTGAACCCTCCATGTCTCGGGATATCTTACTCCGTCCCGGCCCGGATCAACCGGCTCAGTGTCATCTCGAAGAACGGGTACCACGTCTTGCCGTCGCGCGAAAATTGTCCGACTTCGTGCCACTGCTTCTTGTCGTTGAGCTTGATGGTGAAGCGCAGCTTGCCATTGGGTACCGTCATGTGCCAGACCAGCGTGTCGTTCGACACCTTCGCTTGCGTATCCACCGGGCTGCCGCCGGCTTGCAACGCATACCAGCGGAACGTCTTCGCGTGAGCATCGTAGGATGCCATCGCCAGCGCCCGATGGATAATCTTGCCGGCATCGCCGGTGTCGGTGCTTTTGCCCAAACCGTCGATCAGCAGGGCATCGCCCCCGAGCTTTGAGGTCACAGTCTCGGTTTCGGTAAACGTATGGCGCCGGCCGGGGCCGGTCATGATCCAGCCGTGGCCCTGCCACGTGCCGACGAGGAAGTTGAGCTTCGCCATCTGGCCGCTCGCGGCCACCGGCTGCGCCGCCATGACCGCGGGCATCGTGAGAAAGACCACCGCGATGAATGCAAAGAATATTTTCATCATGTATCTCCCGGTACGACTCGTCGAATCGGGTCGGTTGCAGTCACTATGCGCCACACCTTCGCCACACGGCAGTTGAAAATCAGCGGGGAGCCGTGACAGTTGTCATGGCTATCGCACGCGCTCGGCGGCCAGTAGTTTGCCCCAGGCTACCGCGTCGTCGATGTAGGTCGTGAAGCGCAGCTTGCTTTCCGACGGCCCGGTCGGTGCGCTCTGCGCGATGCCGCGCTTGTCGTAGCGCAATGTCGCGATGCCGCGGCCGGCCAGCGCCGAGGCGAGCAGTTTGTATGCGTCGGTCGTCAGGCCGATCGGGCTGTTGCCGTTGCGATCGGTCGGGCCGGAGCCGGCGATGATCAGCGCAACCGGCCACGGGGCTTTCCCCGCCGGCAGTTCAAGCGTGCCGTACAGCACGCCGGTCGTCGTCTTCAGTTGCACGGACGTTTGTCGGGGTTCGCCGGCGTGGGCGACCGACAACGTCGAGCAACAGGCCAGAACGACCAATAGCGGAATTATGTATTTCATTGCGACCTCCGCTGCTCAACCTGCCGGTATGCGAAGTACGAATAGATGGCGGGAATCAGCGCCGCGCCGCCAATCGCAGCCATGAACGCCCACGGGGCAAGCTTGAGGATACCGACTACGATAATGGCAAATCCGGCCAGCACGAACAGCCAGCCGCCCAGTCGATGGGTCCGCACCCATACTTCGTCGCTGGCAAGCGTCCACGGCGTGCGAATGCCGACGAAAAAGTTCTTGCGCATCTTGCCCATGTAGTTCCCGAGCACGACGAACAACCCGCCGACCACAATGAATACGATGCGCGTCAGGTCGAGTTGCGCGCCTGCGGCGGCCAGCAGCGTGACGATGACGACGATCAGTATCGTGACCAGGATGGCGAGCGTCACGATCCCGTAGACGCCGATAAACTGGTCCAGCCGATAGCCACGCGGCGAGATCTTCGGCAGCGCGGCCAACACGATCCAGGTGCCGAGCATAAAGAGCGGCGTGATAAAGGCGCCCCAGGGCTTCGCCATGTAGTCGTCGGCCTCGCCGGCCGCATTCCAGTGGCTCGGTACCGGGTCGGGCAGGCTCGGGTAAAGCCACGCCGCGACCGCAAAGGCGGCAAGCGCCAGCACAAACCCGAGCGCAAGCGAGCGCTTGTAGCTCATCGTTTCTCCTCCCGCATCGCAAACAACTCCATGACCAGGCTCGACACATCCTCGAACACGGACGTATTGAGCGAATAGACGATGTATTGGCCGCGGCGCTCGGTGCGTACGAGTTCGGCGGCCTTCAGCACCGCAAAGTGGTGCGACAACGAGGCGGCGCTGAAATCGAAGGCCTCGGCCAGTTCGCCAGCGGTTTTGGAGCCGTTGCGCAACAGCTTCAGTATTCGCCGCCGGCTCGGATCGGCTAGCGCTTTGAAAATGGCTTGCTGCTTCATCTTTAGATATTTAGACATTTATCTAACTATTAGTCAAGCCCCTGCCTCTTGCGGCATTGAATCCGGCCGCGCATCATTCGCTAAAAGGATCGACGGTGAGGGAACATCATTGAATGCCGACACGGACGACTCGGCGCGTACGGTAAAAACGGTTAGGCGCCGCTTCAACCTGCGCTCCGGCGCGGTCATGGGCATCTTCATTCTGATGGTGCTCTATACAATCTACTTCGCCGCGCCGATTCTCATTCCGATCACGATGGCGTTGCTGCTCGCGCTGATTTTATCCTCGGTGATCGGCTGGCTGGACCGTTGGCACGTGCGCCCGCCTCTGGGTGCGGCGCTGGTGCTGGTGGTGATGCTCGGCGGCTTTACGGCCGGCGTTTATGGACTTGCGCAACCGGCGATGCACTGGATCAAGAAGGCGCCGGTGGCACTGCACAAGCTCGAACAGACATTTCAGTCCCGGAATGGGCCGCTGGACGAGATCAAGAAAACCAAAAAGGAAATCGAGAACCTCGCGAATAACGAGTCCGGCACTGCGACATCGTCAGCGGCGCAGCCGCAAAAAGTCCAGGTCGTTCAGCGGCCGAACATCGTCAACCAGGCGCTGACGACGACGCCGGGCGTCTTGTCCGGCGCGGGCATCACCATCGTGCTGCTGTACTTCCTGCTTGCCTCCGGCGACAGCTTTCTGCGCAGTCTGGCGCACGTCATCCCGCAGTGGCGCGACAAGAAAGTGGCGGTCGAGATTGCGCGCGGTGTGCAACAACATATTTCCCGCTACCTGATAACCGTCACGCTGATCAACCTGTGCCTGGGCTTCGTGGACGGCGTGATCTTGTGGGCCATCGGCATGCCCAGCCCGGTGCTGTGGGGCGCGCTGATCGCGCTGTTCAATTACGTGCCGTATGTGGGCGCCGCCGCCGCAATCATCATTCTGGCGCTGGTTGCGCTGGTGACCTTCAGCCATATCGGCACGATTCTGCTGGTGCCGGCATCGATCTTCGGCATGGCGATCCTCGAAGGCCAGTTCGTCACGCCGCACGTAGTAGGCCGGCGACTCGCCTTGAGCCCGGTGGCGATTTTTATCACGCTTGTAGTATGGGGTTGGATGTGGGGCGTCGTCGGCGCGATTATCGCTGTGCCGATGCTGGCGAGCTTCAAACTGCTGTGCGAGGAAATCGAAGTACTGAACCCGATTGCCGAATTTCTGACAGTGTAATCAACCTTGGCCGCAGCTCAGCAGTACTGGTTTCTATAGCGGGCCGGGGTGGTGGCGTATTGGGCGCGGAATGCGCGAATCAATGCGGCGCTACGGCGGAAGCCGGTGGCTTGGGCGATGGCTTCGACGCTCCAGTGCAGGTGATGGCTGTCGCGTAAAAGTTGTGCCGCCTGCTCGCAGCGAATGTGGCGCAATTCAGCGGAGAAGCGCAATCCGCACTCTGCGAAGCGGATATACAGTAACGATTCGGATATGCCCAAGGCGCGCGACACCTGCGCCGGTCCGAGTGTCTGCTCCGTATAGTGGTTCCGTATGTAGCGCAACGCTTCGGCGACATGCACGCTGCCAAGCAGGGCGTCCCTGGGCGTATCCGCGAGCGTCAGGCTCAGCAGGTTACAGACCGATTCGGACACCAGCCCGCTGACCCGGCCGGGATGGCGCATGCGCAGCATCTGCCGAAAGCCGGCGTTGAGGGTGTCGCACAACAAGCCGGCCGGCGTGCCCAGCGTGTTCGGCAATAGCCAGGGCCGAGGCATTTCGACCTCCCGGCCCATGATTTCCTGAAGCGCCTGCCGCGGAACGTCAACGGTGTACGTGGTATGACGGCGCCACTGGCTGCTCGCGACGCTCAGGGGAAATCGCTTGTCGATCAATATCCAGCGCGCGGTCGGGCACGAGCATGCGTGGCCGTTGACGTGGACCACGCCGCCGAACTGCGCCGGCGACGCCAGAATAAGCCGGTCGTCGGACTCCGTCTGCAGTGAGAACGGGCGGAACAGCCGGATCGCGTCGGAGTGAAAGCGGTTGAAGCTGAGGCCGTTGCCTCCACGAACGGCTTCGAGCCGACCGAAGAATCTCTCGGCGCCTCCGTGCCTCGCATCCACCTGCCAGTGGGCATCGAGGCTGCGGATGACCTCCTCGATCCAGAACTCCTGGCGGTTAGCCGGGGCCACGATACTGGTATCAAGAACTATCTTCATGAATCATGGTTGCCCGCCGCGTTGACGGGACGTTACCAGATTCGGGCCGCGACGCAAACGCCGCCCACCCACCGTTTGATGCCGCTTAGAGATTCAATTTAATGGATCGGCGGCTGGATCAGCCGCGCGGAGGGCGCGGTACACAGCAACAAAAAACGGAGATGCCGGCGACAGTGCCGCCGGCATCTCCGCAAACTCAGCAACGGTGCCGTTTTCTCAGCAACGACAGACCAAGCGCAACCAAGGCCAGGAAGCCGAACGCGCCGCCACCGCCGCTGCCGCCCGGCGCCGGGGTGCTGTTGCCCGTGCCGTTATCGGAGCCGTCGCCGGTGGTGTCGCCCGAACCGTTGTCGGGCGGGGTAACCGCCTGAATGGTGACGTTCACCGCCGTCGCCGCAGATGTGTTCATGCCGTCCGAAGCAGTCACCATGAAGCTGTCCTTGCCGCTGTAGCCGGCGGCCGGGGTGTAGGTGAACGCGCCGCTGTCGGCGTGCAGGCCGCTGACGGCGCCATGCGCGGGCTTCGTGGCAATGGTCAGTGTGTAGCCATTCCGCTCAGGGTCGGAAACCTCGATGGTACCGGTGACGGCCGTGTCCTGGCTGGTCTCGATATCCAGGCTCTTCACCATCGGCGCATGGTTGTGCAGGTAAACGCTGACGGTGCTGCTGACGACATTGTTGGCGGACGCATTCAGCGCCACGATATCCGGCTGGCCATCGCCGTCCAGGTCGGCCACGGCCACACCCGTGTTGGCGCGGCCTGAAACGTGTACAAGCGGCGCCTTGAAGGTGCCATCGCCGTTGCCGAGCATTACGGCGACGGTACTTTCCATGTTATTGCCGGCAATGACATCGAGCTTGCCGTCGCCATTAACGTCACCCAGCGCCACGGCACGAGGCCTCCCGCTACCCGACAAGTCCGTGGTGATTGCAGCGCCGGTGCCGAAGGTGCCGTCGCCGTTGCCTTCGAAGAGATAGGCAGTGGCGCCATCGGTTCCGACTACGAGATCGGGGTTGCCGTCGCCGTTAACGTCGCCAGCGACAATGCCACGCGGCGCATCATAGCGTGACGTGCCGTCGCTCATGACGGTGGTCGTCGCCAGCGTCGCGGCAGGTGTAAATTTGCCGCTACCGTCGCCCGTGTAAACGTAGGTCGAGTAGCCCGAACCCGAATTGTAGTTGCTAGCTACCACCAGGTCGGTATCGCCATCGTCGTTCAGGTCGGTGAGTGCCACGCCAAAAGGTTGGTCTACAGTTACCGAACCACTGCAATTGAACTTGCCGGCTCCATCACCCTCACAAATCTGCGCCTCATTGGCACCCCAGGCTGCGAGTACCGCATCGGGCTTGCCATCGCCATTGATGTCGCCAATTGCGATATCCTCGGCCGTTCCCGATGCCGCGGTGCTTGCCTCGGGAGATGCGAAACCGCCGGCACCGTCGCCACGCCAGACATAAAGCACCCCATTGTCAGTGGGGACAATGATGTCGGCATGACCGTCGCCGTCGACGTCCGCCGCAGCGATCGAGGTAAAAGCACCGCCGCCCGCAGGTAGCGCCTGAACGACGGGCGCCTTTAAGCTGCCCTTGCCACTATTGAGCAGCGCGCTGAAGCTATTGTCGCCCCGATCGGCGGTTACGATGTCCGGGCGACCGTTCCCGTCGAAGTCGGCGATGGCCATGTCGCCAGCCAGAAAGCCGTGCACCGTTCCGTCCGCGTCTGCGGTGGCATAGGGGTAGCTGGCGTAAGTGTAGAACTTGCGGTCGCCAAGGTTGCGGGCTTCGGTGACAACGGCGTCCCACATCCACGAACCGGTCAACAGATTGCGCAGCCCGTTGCCGGCCGCCGCGGTGGCCGTGGCGTAGCCGCAGACTCCGGCGGGCACCGGCGCGGGATCCATGAAGGTACCGTCACCGTTGCCGTAGAGAATATAGCTGCTGTCGCCGAGGCATCTGTCATCGTCGACGAACAGATCGAGATGGCCGTCGCCGTCGACATCGGCCACGCTGATCGTTCCCCATGGACTGACGTTGGCCGGCAATGAATACTTCGACTTCGGGTCGCTCAGCTTGCCACTCTGGTTCAGCATCACCTGCAGATAGGCTGGGCCGAAACCCGACTCGACGATGTCGGCATAGCCGTCTTCGTTGAAATCGCCGGCAGCGATGTTGGGAGACGTCGAATTGACCAACACCTGCTGATCCGGCGTCGCCGCCAACGCCGCCTGGCCATAAAAGACGTTCACATGGCTGCTATCGTCTGTCACGATATCGAGCGTGCCGTCGGCATTGATGTCAGCCAATGCCAGATTGTACGCATTGCCAGGCGCGGCGCCCTGCGTCAGCGTCTGCACGCCGGCGGTATCGAGCGAGCCGTCGGCATTTACCGGTATCACGTAGATATTACTGGTGTTCGTTACGGCGACCACGTCCAGGGCGCCATCGCCTGTCACGTCGCCCACGGCGACCCGACCGGTCTGGAACGAGCTTGAGCCATCGACCGTATAATCCTGGTGCGCCTTGAAGCTGCCGTCGCCGTTACCGATGAGCACGCTGATCTGTGCCGTGTTGGTAGAGGCGTTGTTGCCGGTCACCAGATCCAGTTTGCCGTCGCCGTTCAGGTCGACCGCGGCGACGCCATAAGGTTGTGGGGCGGTTGCATAGAAGACGGGCGCTCCGTAACCGCCATCCGCATTGCGCAGATATACCCAGACGCCGCTGGCGATCGGATTGCCGTTGCCATCGGCGATGACAGACCACCCGTCGGTCTGCGCGAGATCGGTAATACCGTCGCCGTTGAAATCAGCGGCGACCATTTGGGCGATGCCGTACGGCGCGAGACCGTACGGGCCCTCGGTGTCGCTGGATCGCGGCAGAATCTGCCCCGGATACAACGATGGCGAAGCGGCCGCGAAAGCGGCCCGCGGTGGCAAGGCGCAGGCGAGCGCCGCCATCATTAGCGGTAATGCTAAAGCCTCAAAAAGTGAACGCTTATCCACGGATGACCCCCCTCGGTTGTCGTGTCGATACTGGATGTGCGGGCGCAATTGGACACCATTTGCGGGAATCGCAATTCCCACTCACTCCAGAATTGCGGCTGACTCCAAAAAAGATGGTGGTTGTCGGGATCGGCGGAGCAGGGAGAGCGATTCTTGCCGTTGGCGTCGCGCTCATTCCCTTGCATAGCACCGCGCGCTCCGCGCATTATGGCCACATAGCAAGGAAGCCTGGGAGCCGGGATGGGAGATCAACCCGATGCGGAAAACAACAATGTGATCGTATCGGACACGCAGTTGTCGGGACCGGCGCGGCTGATTTCGCTGCGTGGCAGCATGCTGTGGATCGCGGCGCTGGTGACGCTTGCGGTGCTGTACTATGCGTCGGCGGTGCTGATCCCGATCGCTATGGCGCTGCTGCTCGCGGTTGCGTTCACCGGCGTGATCGAATGGCTGGAGAAATGGCATATTCCACCGGCCGGCGGCGGCGTGATTATCGTCGTGCTGCTGGTCGGCGTTTCGTTCGCGAGCGTTTACGGCCTCGCCAAACCGTTGCAGGAATGGGTGTCGCGCGCACCGCAAGGCATTCAACGGGTCGAGCAACATCTCGGCTGGATTCAAAAACCCCTGCACGAGATCCAGCACCTGCAAAAGAGCGCAAAGAAACTGCTCGGCACGCAGAGCAACGGCGGCAGCCAGCCGGGACTGCAACTCAACCTGACGAGCAAGCTGCTCACGTGGACGACGACCTTCATCTACGGAGTCAGCGTCACGATCGCACTGCTCTATTTCCTGCTCGCCACCGGGCGCAACCTGCTGGGGGGTATTGTTCGCGCGCTGCCGCGCATCGACGAGAAGGAACGCGCGGTGGAACTTGCGTTCGACCTGCAACACCTGATTTCGCGCTACCTGTTCACTATCACCGTGATCAATTTCGCCTTGGGTACGCTGGTCGCACTGGCGCTATGGGGCCTCGGCATGCCGGACCCGGTGCTATGGGGCGCGATGGTCGCCATATTCAACTATATTCCATACATCGGCGCGGTCGCGAGCGCGACCGTCATCAGCGTCGTCGCGGTGATCAGCCTGCCGGCATTCAGCAAGGCGGTGCTCGCGATGGCGGTGGTGGTCGTGCTGACCACCGCCGAAGGCCAATACGTGACGCCGCAGGTTCTCGGGCAGCGCATGGAACTGAACCCAGTAATGATTTTTATCGCGCTGATTATCGGCGCGTGGATGTGGGGTGTCGTCGGCGCGTTCATCTCGGTGCCGGTGCTCGCATGCATCACGCTGATCTGCGAGGGGATTGGGCCGCTAGAGCCGATCGCCGGCTTCCTGCGCAGTTGAAGCATCAGCAGCTTGCTGTTGGCCGAGCCAGATTGCAGCGAGCGCAATCACCGCGCCCGCGATCTGCACGCTGTTAAAACGGCCATGGAAGAACAACACGTCCCAGACGAATGCCAGCACCGGCTGCAACAGCAGAATCAGCCCGACCTGCGACGCCTTGAGGTGCAGCAGACTTTTTGAAATCAGTACCCAGCCCGCGACTTGGGCGCAGAAGCCGTAGGCCAGCAGCACGCCACCGTCGCGCCAACTCGGGATGACGAACGATTCGCCCCCGCCCAACACCGCGCCGGCCAATAGCGCGGCCGCACCCAGCGACACCACCGCAATGCCGGCGATATCCGAATAGCCCGCCGCACGCCGCACTCGCGAGGCACGCAGCGCAAGGATATAGCTGGCGTAGCAGACCGATGTCAGGAGCCCCAGCCAGATGCCGACGTGATAGCCGGTCGACATCTGTGCCCAATCGGCACCGACCAGCAGGAACAGACCGAAGATCGCCACCGGCAGCGCGACGCCGAGTTGCCAGCGCCAGCGCTCGCCGAAAAACAGAAGGCCGGCGGCAGCGAGCGCGAACACCTCGAAGTTCGGAATCAACGTGGCGATGCCAGGCCCGATACGGCGCACGCTGCGGTGCCAGAACAGCAGATCGAGGGCGAAAAACAGCGCCGCCAGCGCAATCATCAGCGCAGCACGCCGGCCCGGCCACAGCCGCTCGCGGCGAACCAGCGCGAAGACCAGCAGCATGCCGCCGCCGAGCGCCATCCGATAAAACGCCGCCGTATCCGGACCGACCGTCGTCCACTTCACGAACACTGCCGAGAAGCTGATCATGACGGCGCCGGCGATGAGTTGGATCATAATTCCCCACGGCGAGCCGTGGGCTCTCCGGGATTGGAGTTTCCAAAAGGGGCGTAGCGTCAGCTCTCCCCTTTGGCCGGCATCAATGCGCCAGCGCTGCTTCCAGTTCCGAGAATGTCCCCGCGACGCCGCTGTTGTCGATCTGCACGCCAAGCTGGCGGCCGATCTGTACCGACGAGAACAGGCCGCGGATCATCGTGCCGTCGACGGTGCGCTCGACCACCATCGCGTGCTGACGGCCGGTGAGCTTGAGTGTTTCGATGATGTCCCCGACCGACGCCGTCTGCACGTCACGCATCCGCAGCGCTTCGAGCTTCTCGCGTGGTGTCATGATGTCGCGCACCAGCACATCCTTGCGTGCCACGCCCAGCTCGCGCATGAAACGCACCGGCCGCTCGCCCTGGATGTCACGTGCGGTAATCAGGCCCAGCGTTTCGCCTTCGATATTGAGTACCAGCAGCAAGCGCACCCTGTTGTTCTTCATGCGCAGCAGGGCGTCGTCCATCGTGCGGTTCGGGCTGATGGTGACGGCCGCGACGCGCGCCAGATCGGTCATTACGTCAATGGCCGGGCTGCGCAGCGTTACTTTCTCCGGTAAGCTCTGCGTCGGGGTGACGAGCCTCGCACCCGGCTGGACCGAAGCCAGTTCAAGCGCGCTGAAACCGTGTGTCATGAATCGCTCCTTCTCCTTATTTAATAGACAATTCTAACGCAATGACTACGCCCACAAGCTCCGCGGAGCCCAGAAAATTCGCCGGTCGGTTCCCGATCAAGGTGCGCTGGAGCGACCTCGACGCGCTCGGCCACGTCAACAACAGCCGCTTTTTCACGTTCTTCGAGCAGGCGCGGGTCGAGTGGCTCGAGCGCACCGGCTGGGGCGGCGAAGCCGTGCCTGGCAATCCGGTGGTCGTCACGGCGAGCTGCCATTTCAAAAAGGCGATCGGCTACCCGGAAACGGTCGAAGTGAGCTTGTACGCGGGGCCAATTGGCAACTCGAGCATCCCGACATTCTATGAAATCCGCACCGCGGGCGGCGAACTGGTCGCCACCGGAGAAGCGGTGATGGTATGGATCGATGCGCGGAGCGGGCGGAGCATCCCGCTGCCGGACGCGGTCAGGGCACTTCTGAACGATCTGCCGGATGTCTAAACTTTCAGCGTCAGGCACCGGGCCGAGCCACCGGCCTTGGTGAACTCGCCCAGCGGCACTTCGATCGCCTCGAAGCCGGCAGCGGCGAGCTTTGCTTTCAAGCCGTCGGAGGCACCGTTGAAGATGATCGTGTCGTCGATGTTGACCGCGTTGCAGGCAAACTGCATCACGTCCTCGGTCTCGACGACGATCCGCCTGGCGGCAGGCACGCGTGCTTCCAGCAGCGCGCGCGAGGCATCTTCGAAGGCGGGCGGATAGTACATGACGTAGCCGCGGTTCAGCACCGAGCAGCACGTGTCGAGGTGATAGAAACGTTCATCGATCAGCTTGAGCGACAATACCTCGCGATCCAGCCACTCGCCGACGAGACGGTGCGCCTCGGCATCGCTACGAAAACCGCAGCCCGCCCACAACCACGGCTCGACCGGATCGAGCCAGGCGTCACCGCCCTCGTAGGACAGCCCTGCCGGTACCTCGTGCACCTCCAGCCCCTGCGAGTGGAACCATTGCTGAAACAGCCGCGCCTCGCCCTGGCGCTCCTCATGTGCAAAGCGCGAGGCCGCCGCCACGCCGTCGGCAACCGTGCCGGCGTCGGCGGTGAACACCATGTCGGGAAAATCTTCGGCGGGCTCGATCAGCGCCACCTCGGCACGCGCGGCGATCGCGTCATGCAATGCCGTCCATTGGGCGCGCGCTTCGAAGCGGGAAACCTGGCTGACGTTGCCTTCCATCCATGGATTGATGGCGTAGCCAATACGGAAGTGATCAGGCGGGCACATGAGGATTTTCATGGCCCGCCATTCTAACAGAACAGCTTAGGCCGGCATCGGGACCGCGGCGAGGCGGAAAGGCGGACGCCGCCGGAGGCGTGGTGCGGCTGTTTCCGCCGCGTGCGGCGCATGCTGCGCCGCCAGAAAACGCTCGATGCGCGAGCCCGTCAGCGTTGCTTCGGATAAAACAAAACGATCCGCGAACGCATCCGGACCGACCGGATTTTCACGTACGTGACGCAGCCCGCGAGGCAGCATCTGCAGGGCAAGCTGCTCGTTGACACGGAGTCGCAGTGCGACGACCGGCTTGTTGCGGACCAGCGGATACACCGTCTCCGCGCCGAACTGCTCAAACGCGAAGCAGCGGGTGTAGAAGCGGACATGATGCGGATGAACGCCGACGACAATATCGGTCACGTCGAGGTCGAGCGCGTAATAGACGCCCCACTTCATCAACTCGAACAGCGTGTTCATGTCGCTACCGACGTTGGCACTCGAGTCGGCAACCAGTAGGCCGACTTCCAGCAAACGGCGACCATTGGTGCGCAGGATATCCAGCTCGCGGCGATAGACGCTGTCCAGGCACAGGCCTTCGTCGCCGTCGGCCAGCATCGTCATCGTTGCCCCGATGCGATCGCCGTGGCTGCCGGAAACAACGCAGGTTGCGGGATGCACCGCGTGCACGCTGGTATGGATCCGGTAATCATTGGGGGCAATGAAGCCGGCTGCGAGATAGCGCTCGTATACCAGATTCCACGCCGATTCGACGTGTGCGAGCGAGTTCGCTGCACCGAAAACGGCTTTGCCGGCCGCGCGCGGATCTGCGGCGGAAGAGGCTTGGCGAAGGTTGTTACGGGTCTCCATGAGGAGTCCTCCCTAAAACGGGGTTGTGGCGGCCGTCTCCGATGTTGACCGAGATGCTGCGGCATCATGCCGAGCGCATTTTGAATTCTCCCGGACCGGCCTGCGGACGCAGGCGAAGATCCGTAAACGACACCGCCGAAGCACGCCCAAAGGCGAACCGGGCGGCCGCATCCATGCGCTAACGCATAAACCGGCGACGTACGATCGCCAGAATCAGCCGTTGCAGCGGATTGTTGTTACCACCCGGACGCCAGGTACGAACCAGCTTGTTCCGGTAGGCATCAAAATGAAGGCCAAACGGAGCAGCAACGACGTTGCCGCGCCCGAGCAGAATCTTGAGAGCTTGTGTGCCGGCGATGCCGGCGCACATCTGGCAGGCCATCGGCGTCGACGGACCACGCTGGTTGGCGAGATCCACCGCCGACGGATCGACGAGATAGGATTGATGCAGCGCCGCCGGCGCAAGGCCGACAAGAAAGCGCAACTGCCGCTCGGACGGGCTCTGCCCCTCCAGGCGAAAATATTGTTCAAAGCTCATCTTCCCCGGCAGGAAGGCGAGAAACGCGCTGCCCATGCCAAGCGGCGCGGCGGTGATTGCGGGAATGCCGAGTTCCGTGCAGCGCGCGAATAACGCGGCGCGCAAGTCGAGCACGAAAAAGTCGAGGCCGTCGATGTAAAGATCGACACCGTCGAGGAACTCGTCGAGGTTCTCTTTGGTGACGCCCTTCGGGAATCGCTTCACGGACAGCGCGGGATTGATGTCCCGCGCCA
The DNA here is from genome assembly GCA_035690945.1 of Gammaproteobacteria bacterium. Lineage (GTDB taxonomy): Bacteria > Pseudomonadota > Gammaproteobacteria > Natronospirales > DASSBR01 > DASSBR01. The sequence continues at coordinate 9,865 of DASSJY010000020.1, read as the reverse complement.
TGTCTGCCATCACGTCCACCTTCGGCTGACCGAGGGTCGATTGGAACGCGCCGGCCTGGCGGTTCAGGTTCGCGACATCGAAATTGTCGAAATCGGCGACATGGAACGATTGCACTCCCAGACGGGTCAGAGTCAATAGATGGCTGCCGCCGACACCGCCGAGCCCGGCGATGGCAACGCGCTTGCCGCGAATTGCGGCCTGTTCGTCGTGTGTCAGCCAGCCAATCGTGCGCGAAAACGCCGTGGCATAATCAAAGCTGTCGAGAATTTCGGGTTGCGCTGTTGCGGCTTGCGTCACTAGGTCGTCCACTAAGGGTTATTACTACACCCCCAAGGTACTGCTGTCGCGGTGCAGGTTTCTGTGACGCTGTTCGCGCTTTAAGGATTCCCCCTGTAGAGAAGTGACCAGCGGTCGGCAGGGACGTCGAGCGGTAGGGTGAACCCGAATGGCTACACCCCTCGGTTTGAAGTATCGTGCGACGACAGGACAACATTACCAAGGAAGGGTGGCAAGATGTATAAAACGTCGCACGTCCGGGCGCGTCTCCGGACTTCCCTGTATCTCATTTTTTCGTCGCTGTGCGGCGTGTGCCTTGTCGGCACTGCGTCCTACGCGGATACACTTTATCCACAGCCGGTTTTTGCGGCAGGCTCGCATCCCGTATCCGGTGTGAGCGCGGATTTCAACAACGACAAGATTCCTGATCTGGCGGTGGCCAATGTGGATGCCGGCACCGTCAGCATTCTGATCGGCACCGGCACAGGCGCCTTCCATGCGCCTGTCGGTGTTCATGTAGCCGGTGATCCCACCGTGGCGCCTCTGGCCATGGCGGCGGGCGACTTCAACGGCGACGGCAATATCGATATTGCGACCATCAACGGCAACGATACGATTAGTGTGCTGCTTGGCAAGGGCGACGGCACTTTCGCGGCACCGCTCACCACCGTTGCCAACACCAGCATGCGCGCCATTGCCGTAGCCGACGTCAATGGTGACGGCAATGCTGATGTTGTCACTGCCGACAACACCGCCAATAATGCCAGCGTCTTCCTTGGCAATGGCGATGGCAGCTTAAAGCCATCGCAGAATTTTGCCGTCGGCTCCGGTCCGGACTCGGTCGCATTGGCCGACCTCAACGGCGACGGTCATCTCGACATAATCGTCGCCGATGGCCTGGCAAGCTCCGTCAGCGTCTTGCTTGGCGACGGCACCGGCCAATTCGGCACCGCCACATCTTATGCCGCCGGCGGCGCGCCGGCAGCACTTGCAGTAGGCGATATCAATGGCGACAAGAAGGCGGATCTGACCGTCGCCACCGGGAGCGGCGTCAGCGTATTGATCGGGGCGGGCAACGGCACCTTTGCGGCCCCGTTACCGCTTCTTACCAGCGTACCCAGTGCTGCGATCACGATCAATGACGTGAATGGCGACGGCTTGGGCGACATAATCGCAGCCAACTCGAACGGCACCACGATCAGTGTGCTGCTCGCGACAGGCAAGGGGGCGTTTGCAAAACCTTCCGATTACGCTGTCGGCGCGGCTCCATCTTCCATCGCGACCGCTGATTTCGACGGCGATGGCAAAACGGACTTGGCTGTTGTGGGTTTCAACAGTAGCAACGTGACGATGTTGAGCGGGCATGGCGACGGCACGTTCCAGGCACATAGCATGCTCACAGCGGATGCCGTCCCGGCCGGAATCGGTGTCGCGGATGTCAACGGCGACGGCAAAGCCGATATCGTCACCGCCGACCGTAGCGCGGCTAATATCGATGTCTTTCTTGGCACCGGCAACGCCGCGTTCGCCGACAAGGTGGCCTATGCGACCGGGACGAATCCTCGCGCGGTGGGCATTGTCGATGCTAACGGGGATGGCAAACCGGACGTCGTGGTGCCGAACTTCGGGAGCAATAGCATAAGCGTTCTGCTGAATAGCGGACGAGCTTTTGCGAAAGCCGTTTCGTACGCGACAGGTGACAAACCCATCGCGGTCGCGATAGGCGACATCAACGGCGATGGTGTTGCCGACGTCGTCGTTGCCGACGACGCGGATTCTGGCGCCGTCAGCGTGCTCACGGGCAAGAGCGACGGTACCTTCAATGCAAAAAAGGATTACGCCACCGGCTCGAAACCCGTCGGGGTCGCGCTCGCAGATTTCAATGGCGACGGACATCTGGACGTGGCGACCGCTAATTTTGCCGATGCAAACGTGAGCGTCCTGCTCAACAACGGCAATGGCAGCTTTGCAACCCACCACGACTATGCCGCCGGTAAGGGAGCGCAACCCCAGGCCATTACCGCCGGCGACGTGAACGGCGACGGCAAAGCCGATATCGTGGTTGCCGACAGCTTTTCCAACAATGTCGTGGTGTTTCTCGGCAATGGTGACGGTACGTTCCAGACTCCAAAAAACTATGACGCGGGCGGTGAGCCCGTCGCCGTCGTCCTCACCGACTTCAACGGCGACGGCCATGCGGACGTGGTGACGGCAAACCTGGCAGGAAGCACCATCAGCCTGCTCGCCGGCAAAGGCGACGGCACCTTTGCAGCGCCCCAGGAATACCTGACCGGCGCCAATCCACTGGACGTTGCGGCGGCAGACATTAATGGCGACGGTGAGATCGACTTTGTTGTTGCCAATGGCGGTGGCAACTCCGCCACCGTAATACCTCAGGCCGCAGGCAAATCCAATGTAGCGCCGACGGTCGAGGATTTGAGCGTCAGTGTAAATGCAGGCGCCAGCGTCACCGGCACCTTCAAGGGTTCGGACGCAAACGGCGACACTTTGAGCTATGAAATCGTCGACAAGCCTGCACACGGGAAGGTCACCATGAATGGCGATAAATTTACCTATACCGCCGACAGTGGCTATTCCGGTGATGACAGCTTCACCTACCGGGCCAGCGACGGGAAGCTGCACTCCCAGCCGGCGACAGTTTCAATCACGGTCAAATCCACTGGCGACAATGGTGGCGGTTCTGGCGGCGGTGGTGGTGCCGGCGGCCCGCTGGGATTGGCACTGCTCGGTTTGCTGGCCATAACGGCAATACGCAAGCGCCGGCAGTGCTAGGCTGATCGCTTTTCCATTGCGGTATCGCGAAAGCCCTGGCCATTTCGGCCAGGGCTTTTTTTGTGGGGCAACGGATATTCAGACCAATCCCCATCCTGTTCTGACACAACGGCCGAATAAGCAAAACCCCGGCAAAGCCGGGGTTTTGTTGGGTCGTCGATGTATACGACGTTCAGCCTTTCTTGTTGCGGCCATACCGGCGCCGGAAGGCAAACCCCAAGCCAATCAGGCCAAGGCCCATCAGTCCCAGCGCGCTCGGCTCCGGAACGGATGTGCCGGGGATGCCGACCTTGCCTTGCAGGCTCGCGGAACCGCAGATCGGTAACGGGCTGCCGCTGCTTGCACAACCGGCGGTACCGAAGTCGGTTGTAAAAACAAAGTCGGCAAAACCGCCTTGGAAGTCCGGTATGGTATTGGTGTCGAAGTATGCCATCGCATCGCCACCCGTAGCGTCGAGCTGGCCGATGCCCGTCCCGGCTGCCGCGGGGGTATCCAGCGCGTTCCCGGTCGAAAGCAAAGTGCCGGTTCGGCCGCTGTAGTTGTTCTGACCGGCGAACGAATGGCCCGTCGTTTGCAGGAACAGCGTTCCGCTCATCGCCGATCCCGGATCAGACGCGTCGAAGCTGCCATCGGGGATGACGTAGAAGTTGACCATACCGCCGGAAAAGTCGGCGCTTTGGCCATTAACGGTGGTCGCCGTGTATCCGCTGAAGGTGAAGGCCAGGTCGCAATTGGAACAGAAAGTCGTCCCGCCGTTGATTGCGGTGACTTGCCCATAGCCGCTCAGTTCGTCACCAACCTTGCTCACCGAATTTTCGAAGATCTGGTTGGATTGGAAGTAGGATCCGGAATTGAACGTCACGCCATCGACGGTAACGGGGTTGGCCATCGCGGCCTGACCCGCCATCAATGCTGCGCCAGCCAGAGCGCCGGTCAACACTGCTGCTGCTTTTAGATATCGCATTTCATTAACTCCTTCGTTTGGTTGCTTGTCCTTGCACGTGCATACCATGCAAACCGCGTGCCAAGTAGCTTCCAACAGCAGCTAGTTTCTGTAACACGTTGATTTCACTACTATATATTAGGTTTTCATATTTCTCGCCGTAAATGCAGCCATCTCTCGAGGCGAAATATGCCCGGCTGTAAAAAATGCCGACGAGGCGCCGGCAATCACTCCAGAAGACCCTTGTGCGGGCGCGAAGAATCCCCTACCGTCGCTACACCGGAATGCGAAAAGTTAAAAATACTGCGTTAACTGAATCACGCTTCCCGGCGATTGCCTGTAAAAATTTCCGACAGAATCAAAAAAAAACGCCGCCCGAAGGCGGCGTTTTTCCGTTTTGCGGTCTGACGTAAGAGCTTTAGCTCCGACGGCGGCGAACCGCGAAGCCCAGGCCGATGCCCAGCAGACCCAGACCCATCATGCCGAGCGCACCCGGCTCCGGAACAGCTGCCGTGTTGCCCTGCAAGCTCGCTGAGCCACAGATTGGCAGGGGGCTGTTCGCACCGGCGCAACCCGCGGTGCCGAAGTCGGTCGTGAACACGAAGTCGGCGAAACCGCCGTTGAAGTCCGGGATGGTGTTGGTGTCGAAATACGTCATCGCGTCACCACCCGTCGCGTCCAACTGGCCGATACCCGTGCCGGCGGCCGCAGGCGAATCCAGCGCGCTACCGGTTGACAGAAGGGTACCGCTCCGGCCGTTGTAGCTGTTCTGGCCGGCAAAGGTGTGGCCCGTCGTCTCGAGGAACAGCGTGCTGCCCATGGCCGAAGCCGGATCGGAGGCATCAAAGCTGCCGTCGGGAACAACCCAGAATTTCACCGTGCCACCGGAAAAGTCTGCGTTCTGGTCATTGATAGTGGTAGCTGTGTACCCGCTGAAGGTGAACGTCAGGTCGCAGTTGGAGCAGAAGTCGACGCCGCCGTTGATTGCGGTAACCTGACCATAGCCGTGCAATTCGTCACCGACGTTATGCACCACATTTTCAAATAGCTGATTCGACTGGAAATAGGCGCCCGTGCTGAAGGTAACTCCATCAACCGTCACCGGGTTTGCCATCGCTTGGCTCGACATGAGCAGCGCGCCGCCAATGGCGCCGGCCAAGATTGCTGCTGTCCTTAAGTGTCGCATGTCATTCTCCTTTTGAATGCGTGTTAGTCCTTGCGCCTATATACCAAGCAAGATACGTGCCAACCTCTCGACGTAATCTGCAAGTCTATGATTTTACGGTACTTTTTCAGCAATGGGCTACACAGACGCTGCCTGTTAGTCGCCTATGCCGTTAATCGTCGGGGAATTTGTAAAGAAGTTCGACGCTATTGCGAACAGAACGACCCGGGATCGATGCACCGGCCCTTGGAGTCCGGACGGGGGTTCGTGAATTCAATGACTTACGGTATTTTTGCTACGGCGGAAACCCCCGCCGTGTAAAGTAAACCGACTACAGGTTGTCCCCGTGGCCGCCACCGGTAAATTCCGTCAGGGGGCGTCGGCCGGTGCGCCATCGAAGGCCGGGTCCGATCCGGCCGAGGCGCAAAAAGATAATCCCCTGCCCTTGCGGGCATAGCTCGCGCATTTCTGTCTGCAGCCTCGCGACATGCGGCCGCAACGCGGCTTCTATATCAATAAATCCGAGCCCCAGCACACCCGGCGCCGCGAACGGTTGCACGGCCAGGCCCGCAAGGGTCGCTTCGAGCCAGACCCGTTCCAGCGCACGGCCCGCGGCGACGATGCCGGAACGGGTTGCTCCATTAACCGAAAGCAGGCACAGCCCCGGTGACAGGCGGGCCGGCAACGCTGCAGAACGAAATCCCAGTAACCGGGCGCCACCCAGGCGGTTGAGCATGGCCATCAGGCCGGGCTTGCGGAGTGCCTGAAACAGCGACTGGATCGGCCGCTCCACCGCCAGGACGGCAGGAGGCAGCCCTTCGGGACAGGTGGTCTGCCAGCCCGCGTTGAAGCGGACAGTAGCGAATAACTCGGCGTGCAGTTGCGGGCTCTTGAAGCGCAACGCCTCGGCCTGGTGCAGAACGCTCAGCGCACGCCGGCGCGCTGCCGGTTCGTCGAACCAGTGCAGGTGCGCGCCATGGCATTCCGCCTGCTCTTCGAGGCGCTGTCGCTCGTCACCCCCTACCGGGCCACGCCACGGGAACCGGCGATCGGTGTGACGCCGCTCGATGGCATCGGCAAGCGGCGCATCGGTTATTGCCTCCGCGCGCCAGTAGAGGCGCGCCGGCCACAACGGGTCATCTTCATCGGGAAAAAATGCGACATTCGCGTCATAGCCGAGCGAATGACCGCGAACCAGCATATTTTCGATGCAGGTACCGACAGCCAGGTCGCTCAGCACGTAGCGTGCGTCGGATGGCCCGCCGGAGCGGGTGGCGTCGATGCGCACGTCCAGCGCGTCCCCTGCCCAGCGGAAACACCACGGCTGGGAATTATCGGCCGACGGTGCCGCGACGCCGGCCTGCAGGATCGTGTCCCTGATCGCTGCGTCGAGGCTCATCGGCGGTGGGTCGGACTACCAGCGGTGATACGCCGGATGGCCCGGTTTGACCGCCATAAATGTACCATGACAGGTTGCGCAAATCTTGCCGTCGGCGGTGAGTTCGGCATTGATCGTTGCCCGGTCGTCGGTCGAGTCCACGACCCATGCGCGCAGGTGCAGCGTCTGATTGGTCGGCGTCGGACGGTGCAGCTTGATCGCGTAGTCGGCTGTGACGGTACACGGCGGATGATCTACCCCGGCGCGCTGCATCAGGTGCCATGCCGCGGTCCAGTTCGAGTGGCAATCGAGCAGCGAACCAATGATGCCGCCGTTCAGCACTCCCGGGAAAGCTTCGTGATAGGGCTCCGGCCTCCAGTCGGCGACCACTTGGTCGCCTTCCGGAAAGCTGCGGATCCGCAGGCCCTTCGAATTGGCTGGGCCGCACCCGAAACAGGCATTATGGGGAGCATAGGTCTCTTGCAGTGATTTTTCCATGATTAGCCTCGCGGCAGAAAAATTTCGGCCAGCATACAGCGCACGCCACCGCCGGCATGATCTTCAATGGTGGCTATCGGTACGCTGACGATTTTCGAGTGGTTGCCGATCCGGGCGCGCTGCGCATCATCGAGCGAATCGTATGCCCGCTGGCTCATGACAAATACCGAGCCACCGTCGGCACCCGCGAGTTCGAGCATGTTGCCGGCAAACGCGTTCATCTGCGCCGGCGTGATATCGACGATGTCGTGGCCTGTGGCTTCGAGCCGTCTGCGCACGTGCTCACGCTCGTTTACTGATTCGATCGAAGGCAGGCAGACGACCGCCACCTGCGCACCGACGCTCATCATCACGTTGGTGTGATAAATGGGTTGGCCGTTGCTGACTGCCGAGAATGTAACAGCCTCATAGCCAAACCGAGCGCACCAGCGTTGCAGGACGCCGCGGTGGGTGCGCGGCGACAGACATGCGTAGACGATGCGATTGGCGCGATCGAGCACCATGCTGCCGGTCCCTTCGAGAAATTCGCCCTGCTGCTCGGCGTCCGAGAAATCGACTGTGCGGCCGACGCTAAACCCATTGGCCGCTGCCAGATCGGCCACAATTTCCGGTCGCCGTTCGATGCGCCGGTTCGTCGCCTGCATCGGGTATAGCACCACAGAGCCGTCGGCGTGCGTACTGAGCCAGTTATTGGGAAAGACCGCATCCGGCTTGTCCGGAGACGGCGTATCGGCATAAACAATCACGTTAACGCCAGCGTCTTTCAATGCGCCTGCCAGCGCTTCGAACTCCTGCTCCGCCAGCTGCTGCACCGCGGCGGCATCATGGCCGGGTTCGGCCTGCTGAAAAGCGTTGCTTGCCGCGGTCAGCGGATTGGAATGAAACCGGGCGGGCCGGATCATCAGTACCGTGTCGGTCGTCTGTCGCTCTTGCATAGATTGGATTGAATTGACCGGGGCCGATAGTTTACACGCCTGGGCGGCGCATAAAAAAAGCCCTCACGCGATTTCACGTGAGGGGCTTCAATTTAAATGCCTCGCAGTGCCCCATTTTACTCGTCCCGTCCCTGGGACTCGCCCCTCCGGGGCCAGCGGCGAGGACGCCGCCGGTTGCCGCGCAATAAATAAAAAAGCCCCTCACGCGATTTCACGTAAGGGGCTTTGATTTAAATGCCTGGCAGTGTCCTACTTTCACATGGGGAGACCCCACACTATCATCGGCGCTGAGCAGTTTCACTTCCGAGTTCGGGATGGGATCGGGTGGTTCCCACTCGCTATGGCCGCCAGGCAAACCAGTATTACAGGATCCTTTGACCCTGCAACAAAAATAAAAATCTGGAAATGTTGTTGGCGTCGATCGCATGTCGCCCTGGCAACGGCGACGGTATTGCTTTGAATCACCACATGATGCTGCTTGGCAAGCCGCCAAACCGCTTGGGGTTATATGGTCAAGCCTCACGGCCAATTAGTACTGGTTAGCTTCACGCATTACTGCGCTTCCACACCCAGCCTATCAACGTCGTAGTCTTCGACGGGCCTTTAGGGACCTCAAGGGTCCAGGGAGATCTCATCTTGGGGTGGGCTTCCCGCTTAGATGCTTTCAGCGGTTATCCCGTCCGTATATAGCTACCCGGCAATGCCACTGGCGTGACAACCGGAACACCAGAGATACGTCCACTCCGGTCCTCTCGTACTAGGAGCAGCTCCCCTCAAATCTCCAACGCCCATGGCAGATAGGGACCGAACTGTCTCACGACGTTCTAAACCCAGCTCGCGTACCACTTTAAATGGCGAACAGCCATACCCTTGGGACCTGCTACAGCCCCAGGATGTGATGAGCCGACATCGAGGTGCCAAACTCCTCCGTCGATGTGAACTCTTGGGAGGAATCAGCCTGTTATCCCCAGAGTACCTTTTATCCGTTGAGCGATGGCCCTTCCATACAGAACCACCGGATCACTAAGACCTGCTTTCGCACCTGCTCGACGTGTCTGTCTCGCAGTCAAGCACCCTTGTGCCTTTACACTCATTGCGTGATTTCCGACCACGCTGAGGGTACCTTTGTGCTCCTCCGTTACTCTTTGGGAGGAGACCGCCCCAGTCAAACTACCCACCATACAATGTCCCCGACCCGGATAACGGGCCTGGGTTAGAACTCCGAACATGCCAGGGTGGTATTTCAAGGTTGGCTCCACGACAACTAGCGTTGCCGCTTCAAAGCCTCCCACCTATCCTACACAAGCAGGTTCAAAATTCAGTGTAAAGCTATAGTAAAGGTTCATGGGGTCTTTCCGTCTAGCCACGGGAACGCGGCATCTTAACCGCGATTTCAATTTCACTGAGTCTCGGGTGGAGACAGTGCCGCCATCGTTACGCCATTCGTGCAGGTCGGAACTTACCCGACAAGGAATTTCGCTACCTTAGGACCGTTATAGTTACGGCCGCCGTTTACCGGGGCTTCGATCAAAAGCTTCGGCCGAAGCCTAACCTCATCACTTAACCTTCCGGCACCGGGCAGGCGTCACACCCTATACGTCCACTTTCGTGTTTGCAGAGTGCTGTGTTTTTAATAAACAGTCGCAGCGGCCTGGTCACTGCAACCCGCTTCTGCTCCGAGCGCGAGGCTCTTCACATACCACGGGCGTACCTTCTCCCGAAGTTACGGTACCATTTTGCCTAGTTCCTTCACCCGAGTTCTCTCAAGCGCCTTAGGATTCTCTCCTCACCCACCTGTGTCGGTTTACGGTACGGTTCCACATTAACTATAGCTTAGAGGCTTTTCCTGGAAGCATGGCATCAATCACTTCGCTCC
>DASSJY010000019.1:0-438681 GCA_035690945.1 Gammaproteobacteria bacterium | reverse complement strand
GCAAGTCCAACATCCTGCTGATCGGCCCGACCGGTTCGGGCAAGACGCTGCTGGCCGAAACGCTTGCGCGGTTGCTGAACGTGCCGTTCACGATCGCCGACGCGACGACGCTGACCGAAGCCGGCTATGTCGGCGAGGACGTCGAGAACATCATCCAGAAGCTGTTGCAGAAGTGCGATTACGATGTCGACAAGGCGCAGACGGGTATTGTGTATCTCGACGAAATCGACAAAATTTCGCGCAAGTCCGACAACCCTTCGATTACCCGCGACGTGTCCGGTGAAGGCGTGCAGCAGGCGCTGCTCAAGCTGATCGAGGGCACGGTCGCATCGGTGCCGCCGCAGGGCGGGCGCAAGCATCCGCAGCAGGAATTCCTGCAGGTCGACACCAGCAACATCCTCTTTATCTGCGGCGGCGCATTCGCGGGGCTGGACAAGATCATCCGCAGCCGCTCGGAAACCACTGGCATCGGCTTCGTCGCCGAGGTCAAGGGCAAGAACGATATCAGCAACGTCGGCGACGTGCTGCGCAACGTCGAGCCGGAAGACCTGATCAAGTTCGGCCTGATTCCGGAATTCGTCGGCCGCCTGCCGGTGGTTGCGACACTGGACGAGCTGGACGAATCGGCGCTGATGCGCATTCTGGTCGAGCCGCGCAACGCGGTGACCAAGCAGTATCGCCGCCTGTTCGACATGGAGAACTGCGAACTCGAGTTTCGCGAGGACGCCCTGCGCGCCGCGGCGCGCAAAGCGATGGAACGCAAGACGGGTGCGCGCGGGCTGCGCACGATTCTGGAGCAAATGCTGCTCGACACGATGTACGACCTGCCGTCGATGGAGAACGTCTCCAAGGTGGTGATCGACGAAGGCGTGGTCGACGGCAGCAGTCCGCCGTACATTGTGTACGCGACGGAAAATCCCCCGCTTGCCGCGTCCGACGACTAGGACGCCCGAGGTTTTAGTGAAGCAATCCCAGATTATCGAAGACCAGACCGCGCATCTGCCGGTGCTGCCGCTGCGCGATGTCGTGGTCTATCCGCACATGGTCATTCCGCTGTTCGTCGGCCGCGACAAGTCGATTGTCGCGCTGGACGCGGCGATGCGCGGCGACAAGCAGATCCTGCTGGTCGCGCAGAAGAGCCCTGAGGTCGACGAGCCGGGTGACGATGACCTGTACGACGTGGGCACCGTCGCAAGCGTGCTGCAGCTCGTACGGCTGCCGGACGGTACCGTCAAGGTGCTGGTCGAAGGCACTGATCGTGCGCGCGTTGTCAACCTGCTGACAGCCGACCACCTGTCCGCCCAGATCAGCGTGCTGACGGCACACGACGAGGAGGAGGGCCGCGAAATCGACGTGCTGATGCGCTCGGCGTTGTCGCTGTTCGACCAGTACGTCAAGCTGAACAAGAAGGTGCCGCCGGAAATTCTGACGGCGCTCGCCGGCATCGACGCGCCCGGCCGCCTGGCCGACACGATCATGGCGCACATGGCGCTCAAGCTCGAAGACAAGCAGCGCGTACTGGAGCTACAGGAACCGCGCAAGCGCCTCGAGCATGTCATGGGCGTGATCGAGGGCGAGATCGACGTGCTGCAGATCGAAAAGCGCATCCGCGGCCGCGTCAAGCAGCAGATGGAAAAGAGTCAGCGCGAGTACTACCTGAATGAGCAGATGAAGGCCATTCAGAAGGAAATGGGCGAACTCGAAGACGCACCCAACGAACTCGACGAGTTGGAAAGGCGGATCGAGCGCGCCGGTATGCCGAAGGAAGTTCGCGCGAAGGCCGGCGCCGAAATGCAGAAGCTCAAGCTGATGTCGCCGATGTCGGCCGAAGCGACGGTGGTGCGCAATTATATCGACTGGCTCACCAACGTGCCGTGGAAGAACCGCAGCCGCATTCGGCGGGATCTGTCAGCGGCCGAAAAGGTGCTCGAGGCCGATCATTACGGCCTGGAGAAGGTCAAGGAGCGAATCGTCGAGTACCTGGCTGTCCAGCAGCGGGTGAAGAAGCTGAAGGGGCCGATCCTGTGCCTGGTTGGCCCGCCCGGTGTCGGCAAGACATCGCTCGGCAAGAGCATCGCGCGCGCGACGAATCGCAAGTTCGTACGCATGTCGCTCGGCGGCGTGCGCGACGAGGCCGAAATTCGTGGCCACCGGCGTACCTACATCGGCTCGATGCCCGGCAAGATCGTGCAGAACATGGCGAAGGTCGGCACGCGCAATCCGCTGTTCCTGCTGGATGAAATCGACAAGATGGCGATGGATTTTCGCGGCGATCCGTCGTCGGCATTGCTCGAAGTACTCGATCCCGAGCAGAACAGTACGTTCAGCGATCATTACCTCGAGGTCGAATTCGACCTGTCGGACGTCCTGTTCGTCGCCACCGCCAACAGCATGAATATCCCGGCGCCGTTGCTCGACCGAATGGAGGTCATTCGTCTGCCGGGCTACACCGAAGACGAAAAGATCAATATTGCCGAGCGCTACCTGGTGCCGAAGCAGATCGGGAGCAACGGCCTGAAGGACGAGGAGCTGGAAATCCAGCCGGACAGTCTGCGCGACATCGTGCGCTTCTATACGCGCGAAGCGGGCGTGCGCAATCTGGAACGCGAAACGTCCAAGATCTGCCGCAAGGTGGTCAAGAATCTGCTGACGCACCCATCCGACGACAAGATCGTCGTCACGCCGGACAACATCGGCGATTATCTCGGTGTGCGCCGGTTCCGCTATGGCCGTGCCGAGGAGCGCGACCAGATCGGGCAGGTCACCGGCCTCGCATGGACCGAAGTGGGCGGCGAGCTGCTCACGATCGAGGCCACCACAGTGCCCGGAAAGGGCAAGTTGCAGCACACCGGCCAACTCGGCGACGTGATGCAGGAATCGATTCAGGCGGCGATGACGGTGGTGCGTGCGCGCACGCCGCTGCTCGGCATCGACGAGGATTTCTATCAGAAACTGGATGTGCACATTCACGTACCGGAAGGTGCGACGCCGAAGGATGGCCCCAGCGCCGGCGTCGGCATGTGTACGGCGCTGGTGTCCGCGCTGACGCGTATTCCGGTGCGTGCGGATGTCGCGATGACGGGCGAAATCACTCTGCGCGGCGAAGTGCTCCCGATCGGTGGGCTCAAGGAAAAGCTGCTGGCGGCGCACCGCGGCGGCATTGCCACCGTGCTAATTCCCGAAGAGAACGAGAAGGATCTTGCCGAAATTCCGGTGAACATCAAGGAAAAGCTGCATATTCGTCCGGTCAAATGGATCGACCAGGTGTTGGAGATCGCGTTGCAGCGATCGCCGATGCCGGCGGCGGCCTCCGAGGGCGATGGGGGCGAGATTGAGAATCGGGAGACGATCGTTCAGCCGGCCGAATCCGACGCGGTGCGTGCACACTGAAAAGCCCGCCGATCCAGTATTGGCGGGCTCTCGCGTAGTTGACACGGCTTTTCGGCGCTTGGTATAACACCTCGGGCTGCAAAGCCCGCCCGTTAGTCGCCGACGTTGAAAAGAAGAGGGCCGAAACGTCGCCGGCCGCGGCCGATTGAGTAGTCAGTTTTTTATTTGGCAGTCCACATTCAGGGGAATAACCTTATGAACAAATCCGAACTTATTGACGCCGTGGCCGACTCGGCTGGTCTGAGCAAGGCCGACGCGACCCGTGCGGTCGACGGCGTTGTCGATGCAATCAGCAAGTCGCTGAAGCGTGGCGATCAGGTGTCGCTGGTCGGCTTCGGCACCTTTTCGGTCAAGCATCGTGCGGCGCGCACCGGCCGCAATCCGCAGACCGGGCAGACGATCAACATCGCCGCGAGCAATGTGCCGGGCTTCAAGGCTGGCAAAGCGCTGAAGGATGCCGTAAACTAGCGCGCTCGCTGGGCGCACGTCCTGTGAAGCTGCCGCGCAAGTGTGCGGCGTTCACGGGGCGAGTTCTTTGTGAGGGTGCTTAGCTCAGTTGGTAGAGCGTCGCCCTTACAAGGCGAATGTCGGGGGTTCAAATCCCTCAGCACCCACCAAGAGTAAGGAGTGGTAGTTCAGCTGGTTAGAATACCGGCCTGTCACGCCGGGGGTCGCGGGTTCGAGTCCCGTCCACTCCGCCATTGACTGAAGGGCGCTCCGGCGCCCTTTTTCATATGTGCCGAACATATCGATTCAGGGTACGAGCATGTTGCAGGGTTTGAGAGAGGGCGTTCAGGGCTGGTTGATGTGGGCGATTATCATCGTCCTCGTGATCCCGTTCGCGTTGTGGGGCATCGGCAACTACGGGGGCTTCTTCTCGCCGAGCTACGTCGCCGAAGTCAACGGGACCGACATTACGCCCGAGGATTTTTCCAAGGCCTATCAGGGTCGGTATCAGCAGTTGCAGCAGATGTTCGGCTCGTCCTACAAGCCGAATCCGGCCAAGCTGAAAAAGGAAGTGCTGAACAGCCTGATCAATGAGCAACTTCTTACGCAGCATGCTCTGAAGATGGGCTATCGCGTCAACGACCAGGAGTTGGTCGCGCAGGTCCACCAGATGCCGGCGTTCAGCGTCGGCGGCAAATTTTCGGTTGATGTATACCGCGCGCGTCTGCAACAAGCGGGCTACACACCGCAACGATTTGAAGATTCGATTCGGCGCGACCTGGTGGTAAGACAATTGTGGAGCGGTATTGCGTACAGCGCGATCGCGACCAACCTGGAATTCCACAAGTTTGTGGCGCTCTCCAAAGAGCAGCGCAAGATCGGCTATGTGACGGTGAAGGCCGATCAATTTGTTGATAGCGCCCATCCGACGGACGCAGAGGTTGCGGCTTACTACAACGACCACAAGTCGCAATTCATGACACCGGAACAGGTATCGATCGCCTACATTGAACTCGATGCGGACCAGCTTGCGAAGAGCGTGCCGGTCAAGGAAGACAAGTTGCGCGAGCTGTACCAGCAGCAGAAGCAGAAGTTCGTCAAGCAGGCGCAGCGCAAGGCGGCGCACATCCTGATCGCGCCTAGCGGCAAGGGCCCGAAGGCCGACGCGCAGGCGAAGGCGAAGGCCGAATCGATCCTGAAGAAGCTTCACAACGGCGCCGATTTCGCCAAGCTGGCGAAGAAGTATTCCGATGATCCCGGTTCGGCCAAGCAGGGCGGCGACCTTGGCTGGGTGCAGCGCGGCGAAATGGTCAAGCCGTTCGAGAAGGCGCTGTTCAGCATCGGCAAGGTCGGCGAAGTGGTCGGGCCGGTGAAGAGCCAGTACGGCTACCACATTATCAAGCTCGAGGGCGTGCGCAAACCACAGCAGGAGAAGTTCACCGACGTACGCGACCAGCTCGCGCAGGAATATCGCCAGAAGCAGGCCAAGGACGAGTTCTTCAAGCTCGGCGACAAGCTGAGCAACTTGGCGTTCGACCACCCGGATTCGCTCGAGCCCATACACAAGGCGCTGAACCTGCCGATCCAGAAAATCGACAATGTGACCCGCAACACCGGCAAGGGCATCGCCTCGAACCCCAAAGTGCGCGCGGCCGCGTTCAGTGCCGAGGCGTACAAGAACGGCAACAATCGCCTGATCAAGCTGGGCGATACGCACGCGGTGGTATTGCACGACATGGACCGTCAGCCGGCCAAGCTCAAGCCGCTTGCCGACGTCAAGGCGGATATCGTCAAGACGCTCAAACATCAGGCCGCGGTGAAACGAGCCCAGGCGGTGGCGGATAAGATTGCGGCCGAAGTGAGCAGTGGCAAGACGCTCGAAGCTGCTGCCAAGGCTGCCGGTCTCAAGGCGCAGCCGGCAAAATTCGTCGGCCGCAGTGGCAGCGATGTGCCGCAGCCGGTCGTCCAGGCGGCGTTTGCAGCCCTTGCACCGGCTCCGTCGCACGTGAAATCGGGTACGGTGGCGCTGGCTTCCGGCGATCAGGCGGTCTATATTCTGTCGGCCGTCAAACCGGGTGAGCCTGCGTCATCCGAAGATGCAAACAAGACGGCGCTGGGGCGGCGGTTGGTGCAAAGCCACGCGCAGGCGGATCTGGCGGCGTACGTCGCGAATCTCCGCAAGCATGCCGATATCGACATTCAGCAGAGCAATATCAGTAACTACTAATGTATTTACGGCGTCCTTGAAAGAAGGCGCCGCGGTGCCGCCCTCGCGACAGGATTGGGGACTTGTCGTGAGGGCCTACGTTGTGTCGTAGCTCGCTCGAAATCCGCGTTCTTACAAGCTCATTCCAACGCTGCTGTAGCCCGCGTCGACATAGATGGTCTCGGCAGTGATACCGGCAGCCAGGTCGGAGCAGAGGAACGCTGCCGTATTGCCGACGTCTTCGATGGTGACGTTGCGCTTCAGCGGAGCCATCTCCTTGACATGTTCCAGCATGCCGCGAAAGCCGCTGATGCCGGCGGCGGCGAGGGTTTTGATCGGCCCTGCCGAAATTGCATTAACGCGAATGCCTTCCGCTCCCAAATCGTGCGCGAGAAAGCGAACGTTGGCTTCCAGGCTGGCTTTGGCCGGCCCCATGACATTGTAGTTCGGTAATGACCGGACGGCGCCGAGGTAGCTTAATGTCAGAATCGCACCATTGCGGCCCTGCATCATCGGCCTGCCTGCCTTGGCGAGCGCGGCCAGGCTGTAGGCGCTGATGTCGTGCGCGATCTTGAAGCCTTCGCGCGTGACGGAGTCGATGTAGCGGCCGGCGAGCTGGTCGCGCGGCGCGAAACCAACCGAGTGGACAATGATGTCGAGTCCGTTCCAGCGTTGCTTGAGGCCGTCGAATAGTGAATCGATTTCAGCGTCGCTGCCAACATCGCATGGAAAGACTTTGTCGGAGCCGAGTTCGGCGGCCATGTCGATGACTCGCCCCTTGAGCTTGTCGCCCTGGTAGCTGAAGGCGAGATCGGCGCCTTCGCGACGCATCGCCTGGGCAATGCCCCAGGCGATCGAGCGGTTGCTGGCGAGGCCGACGATCAGTGCGCGCTTGCCGTTTAAAAAAGCCATGTGTGGTTACTCCGTCCTGATTCGCCGCTAGCTTTGCGTCGACTGGCTTTGTTCGTTGACGTACAGCAGCAGTTGCTGCCCCGGATGCAGGTAATCGTCCAGCGACAGCGAGTTCCAGCTCGCCAGTTGGTTTACATCCACGTTGAACTGGTTCGAGATCGACCATAACGAGTCGCCGGAACGAACCGTATAGTGAATCTTGCGCAACAGGTCCTGGGCGGTGGCGGCGACCGTCTGGGCGCTCGCCTGGTGGCCCTCCGGCCAGATCGCCAGCTTTTCGCCGATGTGCAGCACCGAATTGCGGCTGATGTCATTCCATCTCGCCAGTTCGCTCATGGTAACGCCGTAACGCTGGCCGATATCCCAGAGCGAATCGCCGGAGTGCACGACGTAGTCGATCTTGCCGTGGCGGTGCCGCCTGCCGCCGTGGCTGTAGACCACCAGCTTGTCGCCGATCTGCAGCGTCGCGTGCGCGCTCATGTGGTTCCAGCGCGCGAGCTGCCGGGTGCTGACGCCGTAGCGCTGGCCGATATCCCACAGTGAGTCGCCGGGGCGCACGACGTAGTGCATTTCGCGGCCACGCCGTGCCAGTTCGTCGTGACGCAGGTGGCGGATTTCGTCGAGGGCGTACTGGTCGAGGCTGGTCGCCGCGTCCGGCACCATCAGGTACTGCCCCGCGCGGATCATCGTGCCGTCGAGCTGGTTGACCTTCTTGAGCACGTCGACGGTCGTGCCGTAATGGTGCGCGATCGAGATCAGCGTTTCGCCGGTCTGGATCTTGTGATGCTGCCACTGGACGCGCTTGTCGGCCGGCAGGGCAGCGAGGTTGGCGATGAAATCGGCGCGTGAGGCGATCGGTACCAGCAGCGCCTGATCGCGATCGGGTTCGGTCGCCCAACGGTTGTAGCCCGGATTCAGCAGGTACATCTGTTCGAGCGTCAGGCCGGCCATTTTGGCGGCGCGGGCGATGTCGATCTGCTTGTTGATCGGAACGCTGGCAAGATAGGGCTGGTTGGGAATAGCCGGCAACGTGATGCCGTACTTTTTGGGATTCTGGATAATGTCGCGGCACGCGAGCAGCCACGGCACGTAGGCGCGCGTCTGCTTGGGCAGGTCCAGGTGCCAGAAATCGGTCGGATCGCCGTGACGCTTGTTCTTGTCGATCGCCCAGGCGACGCGGCCGCCGCCCGAGTTGTAGGCAGCGAGGGCCAGCAACCAGTTGTCGAACTTGCCGTGTAGATATTGCAGGTAATCCAGCGCGGCGCGGGTCGAGCCGACGACATCGCGTCGCCCGTCGAACCACCAGTTCTCCTGCAGCCCGAAGCGATGCGCGGCAGTTGGCATGAACTGCCAGAGACCCGATGCGCCGCTATGGGAATAGGCAAACGGATCGAATGCGCTTTCGACCACCGGCAGCAGCGCGATTTCGATCGGCATGTTGCGCTTGTCGAGCTGCTGGACGATGTAATAAAGATACGGCTTGGCCCGCTGGGCGACCCGCTCGATATATTCCGGGTGCGCCGCGTACCACTTGAGCTTGGCGTCGATGCGATCGTTGTCGAGATCGGCCAGGCTGAAGTTCTTCCGCATCCGCTGCCAGAGGCTGGTCGGTTTGGTCGGCGCGGCAGGCTCGGCCGATTCGGCGGCGGCCTGTTGTTCCGAGCCTTCTTCGAGATCCTTCCACTGCACCGGCGGCAGGGCGGTGATCGTGTCGGCCTCCGGCGGCGGCGAACTCTGGTCGTCGGCCGCCGCGGCCGGCGGTCTGGTCATCAGGCTGCAGCCGCCGGCGACGAGCAGCAGTGCGATGGAGGCGCCCAACACAGCACCGCGTAACAATTGTCGCATCAAAAAATATCCTTCCAGCTTCGCAGCGCCGCAAAGACTGCCGCCGGGTCATTCAATGTTTTCCCGCAATGCCGTTCCGCGCTGTCGCGAACCGCCTCGCGGTCCGCGCGCAGGAACGGATTGAACTCCGCTTCTTCGCCGATCGTCGACGGCAGCGTCGGCTCACCGGCCGCGCGCCGTTCGTCCGCCCACCTTTGTCGCCGGGCGACGGCGTCGTTATCCGGTTCTACCGCGGCGGCAAACTGCAGGTTGCGTTGCGTGTACTCATGCCCGCAATAAACACGCGTTTCGGGCGGCAAAGCCCTGAGACGCGTGAGCGATGCCCACATTTGGTCCGCCGTTCCCTCGAACAATCGGCCGCAGCCGGCGCTGAACAGGGTATCCCCGGTAAAAACCGCATCCGCGCCATGATACGCGATTTGCCCGCGCGTGTGACCCGGGGTCGCCAGAGCCTCCAACGCGCAGCCGACGCCTGGAACCTCGAATCGGTCACTATCGTCGAGTGGCTCGGTCAAGCCGGCAATGCCGTCGGTAGCCGGCCCGAACACCGGGATGTCCCGGTGGGCGCGCAATGCGGCGATCCCGTCGGTATGGTCCCAGTGGTGGTGGGTGACCAGAATGGCGGCCAGTTCGAGGTTTTCAGCCGCCAGCCGCGCGGCGACCGGCTGTGCCTCGCCCGGATCGACCACGGCGACACGCGCTGATTCTCCCCGCAGGAGCCAGATATAGTTGTCGCGCAACGCGGGTATGGCACTAATGGTTACCACGAGGTCATTCTTGCGGGATCGCGCCCGCCGGTCAATCGCGGGCGCCCGCCGACGGCGCGGTCGGCGGCGATTTCCGGATGGGTGGGCGGTTGGCCGCACTGCAACGTCCCGGTATAGTGGCCGCAAGCGGTGGCGCGATTACGATCGGACGGTGGCGTGAGTTTGTGGCCCCACTCTGCAGCGTGGTTCGACAGTCCCCCCGGGCGTCTGGTGCTCGACGAGGAAGCCGCCTTGCTGGCCGAAGTGTACGCGACACTGTTCGGGTACTGGATCATCCAGGTCGGCGCGTGGGGACGCGCCACGGAGTTGCTTGACGGGAGCAAGATCCGCGGCCGTGCGCTGGTTGCCGGCGCGGACGAGGGCAGCACCGTCGTCGGCCTGACGAGCGAGCCGCACGCGCTGGCCATCGCGCCTGACAGCGTCGACGCCGTCCTTCTGCCGCATACGCTCGAACGCAGTAGCACGCCCCACGCGGTGCTGCGCGAAGCCGAGCGCGTGCTGGTGGGCGAGGGCCGCGTACTGATTCTGGGGTTCAACCCGTGGAGTCTTTGGGGCGGCCGACGGCGTCTGGCGAAGCTGGCGCGGTCGAGGCAATTGCCATGGGCGACGGGGCAATACATCGGCGAATGGCGTATGAAAGATTGGCTGAGCCTGCTGGGGTTTGAAGTGATTCATAGTCGACGTTATCTGCATGGGTTGCCGTCCGAACATCCTGCGTTGTTGCGCCGGGTCGAGTTCACCCATACATTGGGGCGCCGCTGCTGGCCGCGACTGGCCGGTGGCTATTTCATCGTCGCGCGCAAGCGCGTAACCACGCTGACGCCGATCAAGCCGCTACGGGCACGGCGCAAGCACCGCCTGGTGGGCGGGCTGGTCGAGCCGACGTCCCGGAGCCTGCCGCGCTCATCATGAACGAGGTGACGATCTACACCGACGGCGCCTGCCGCGGGAATCCGGGTCCGGGCGGCTGGGGCGTGCTATTGTCCGCGGCCGGACACGAGAAAGTCTTATACGGCGGCGAGCGGCAGACGACCAACAACCGCATGGAACTGACAGCAGCGATCGAGGCCTTCAAGGCGCTGAAGAAGCCGTGCAGGGTCAAGCTGTATACCGATTCGCAATACGTGCGCAACGGCATCACCGCGTGGATCGACAACTGGAAGAAACGCGGCTGGAAAACGGCCGCGCGCACGGCAGTCAAGAATTCCGATTTGTGGCGTGAGCTGGACGCGCAGGCTGCCCGTCACCAGGTCGAATGGCACTGGGTCAAGGGGCACGCCGGCCATCCCGGCAACGAGCGCGCTGACCAATTAGCTAACCAGGCGATTGACGAAATGCAAACAATTTCTCCCGGATCCCGAATCCCGAATTTCGAACCCCGTTCCTGACATGCGTCAAATAGTTCTCGATACCGAAACCACCGGCCTCGATACCGGCGAAGGTCATCGAATCATCGAAATCGGCGCAGTCGAGATCGTCAACCGCCGCCTGACAGGCAAGACGTTTCACCACTACCTGAACCCCGACCGCGAGATCGACGAGGGTGCGGTCGAGGTGCATGGCATCACGCTCGAGGATCTGCGCGACAAGCCGCGTTTTGCCGAGGTCGTCGAGGATCTGCTGGCTTTCGTGCGCGATGGCGAGCTGGTGATTCACAACGCGCCGTTCGATATCGGCTTTCTGAATGCCGAGTTGACGCTGCTGCGCCACGAGGTCGCCGACATCGCCACTATCTGTTCGGTGCTGGACACGTTGATGCTCGCGCGCCGCATGCACCCTGGGCAGCGCAACAGCCTCGACGCGTTGTGCCGCCGCTACGAGATCGACAATTCGCAGCGCACGTACCACGGTGCGCTGCTCGACGCCGAAATTCTGGCGGATGTCTATCTGGCAATGACTGGTGGCCAGGCGACGCTGTCGCTGGATACGGCGGCGCAGCCGGGCGCGGCCGTCGCGGTACATGCCGTGGCGCGGCCCTCGGCGCCGCTCAGGGTAATCCGTGCCACCGCCGAGGAGCTTGCGGCGCACGCTGAACGGCTTGCCGCGATCGACGAAGTCAGCGGCGGCCAGTGTCTCTGGAGTCGAGTGGCCGATGCTGTCGAATAACTTCGCCGTCGGCTACGGTCGCGCACTGACGCACAATTTCCTTGGCGGAGCGCCGGGCTGGTACAAGGCCGCTATTGTCGGTTTTCTTGTCGTAAATCCCACCGTCTTATGGCTCTTCGGCCCCTTTATCGCCGGCTGGATCCTGCTGTTTGAGTTTATCTTCACCTTGGCGATGGCGCTCAAGTGCTATCCGCTCGGCCCCGGCGGTCTTCTTGCGCTCGAAGCAATTGCGATCGGCATGGCGGCGCCGGGCGCGGTTTACCATGAGGTAGTCCACAACATTCCGGTCATTCTCCTGCTGATGTTCATGGTAGCGGGGGTGTTCTTTCTCCAGGAAATGTTGATGTTCCTGTTTACGCGCATCCTCCTCGGAGTGCGTTCCAAGACCGGACTCTCGCTGATTTTCACCTTCGTCGCGGCTTTGCTCTCAGCCTTTCTCGATGCACTGACTGTCACCGCCGTCATCATTGCTGTCGTCGGCGGTATGTATGCCGTCTACCATAAGGCCGCATCTTGCGCGAGTGATGACGAAGAGCACGATCGGCGTAACGATGCAGCTATCCATGAGCTGTCAAGAGCCGATCTCGACCAATTCCGGGCTTTTCTACGTAATCTTATGATGCACGCGGTGGTGGGTACCGCATTGGGTGGAATGACCACGTTGGTAGGCGAGCCGCAGAACCTGCTTCTCGCGCGTGCAGCAGACTGGGATTTCCTGGACTTTTTCCTGCACGTAGCGCCGGTATCGGTCCCGATTCTGCTCGCGGGATTGATAACTTGTGCAACTTTGGAGCGGGTCAAGTGGTTCGGATACGGCACCAAGCTGCCCGAGACGGTGCGCGAGGTGTTGGAGGATCATGAGAATGAGCAGCGCCGCAAGCGCGGGCCAGGCTCGGAAGCGAGCCTGGTCACTCAGGGTGTCATCGCGGTTCTTCTTGTCGCCGCACTGGCGTTGCACGTGGCCGAAATCGGCCTGATCGGGTTAGCGCTCCTTGTTGTAGCCACGGCGCTGACAGGAATTGTCGAAGAGAATCGCATCAGTCATGCTTTCATGGAGGCACTGCCTTTTACTGCTCTGCTGGTGGTTTTTTTTGCCGTCATAGCAGTTATAGATGAGCACCAACTCTTCCACCCGATCATGAACTGGGTGTTTAGTTTGGAGCACAAGGCGCGCCTGGCCATGGTTTACCTGGCCAATGGCGCACTATCCGTGATTAGCGACAACGTCTTTGTGGCTACCGTATATCTGAAGGAAGCCAGGGCAGCTCTTACAGCCGGCGTGGTGAGTCCGCGGGAATTTCAGCATTTGATCGTTGCCATTAACGCAGGTACCAATATTCCCAGCGTGGCAACTCCGAATGGCCAGGCTGCTTTCCTGTTCTTGCTTACCTCGGCGCTCGCGCCCTTGATTCGCCTGTCTTACGGCAGGATGGTCTGGATGGCGCTTCCTTACACTGCGGTATTGAGCGCAGTTGGCCTGCTCGCAGTAACGTTTCTGCTCTAGTCCACACCGGCTAAGCGATGTTATAGTGCCGGGCTTCGTGCCGCCTCCAATTTTCGGCCGCCCTTTCAGTCGCTTACAGATGTCAATCGTGCAACCCACACACGCCGTTGAGACCGCTGAGCATGTCCTGTTTATAATCGGGTTGATTCTT
The DNA here is from genome assembly GCA_035690945.1 of Gammaproteobacteria bacterium. Taxonomy (GTDB): domain Bacteria; phylum Pseudomonadota; class Gammaproteobacteria; order Natronospirales; family DASSBR01; genus DASSBR01. Next base: position 425,353 of record DASSJY010000019.1, on the reverse strand, counting down.
GCGTGCGGTTCAATTTCAGGCTTTATCGCGCGCAAGATTCGCGTTCCGGACATAGTGCTGTTCCTGTTGGTGGGAATCATACTTGGCCCTGAAATAGATGTCATCGTAGTACCGACGGGCTCGGCTCTAAACCAGATTATTCTGATCTTTGGCGCTGCGTATATCATCTTCGATGGGGGCGCGACGGTGGCACTTCGCGTGCTCAAGAATGTCTGGATCAGCCTTGTCGTGATCGCCACTGTCGGCGTCGTCGTTTCAATGTTCATTGTCGGTTACGCGGCGCATTGGATTTTCGGCATTCCGCTCATGGTGGCGCTTCTGTTGGGGGCAGTTATCGCGTCAACTGACCCCGCCACGCTGGTGCCGGTATTCAAACAGGTACGGGTCCGGGAGCGAGTGTCGCATCTGGTGATGAGCGAATCGGCGCTCAACGACGCGATGGGTGCGATTGTTACAGTGACCTTGATGTCGGTAGTCATTGGGGGTGCGGGATTTTCCGTCAATGATTCGCTATTGCGATTGGCTCAGGAAGCCGGCCTGGGAATTTTGGTTGGAGGGGCCATCGGCGGCGTCGCCTTGCTCCTGATCGCACACGAGAAATATGCTTTCCTGCGGGAATATATGCCGCTGGTGACGCTGATAGTCGTTCTCGGCGGGTACCTCGGCGCCGATATGGTGAGCGCCAGCGGCTATATGGCAGCGTTTATCGCCGGCGTGCTGATTGGCAACAAGGACTTACTTGGCCTGCAAATGGAGCCAGGCGAGGAGAAAGATCTCGAGAGTTTCATCGGCACCACGTCGCTGATTATGCGCATGTTTATTTTTATTCTGCTCGGCACTCATGTCGATTTTCACTTGTTGAGCAAGTACTGGGCGGGCGGTATTCTCCTGATCGCGATATTCATGCTGATCGCGCGGCCGGTAACCGTATTCCTGTGCTGCCTGCCGGACCGGCGCGCAAAATGGGACTTAAAAGAACTGCTGTTCATGTGTTGGGTACGTGAGACTGGAGTCATTCCCGCGGCGCTGGCGGGGCTGCTCGTCGGCGCTGGTGCGCCTCACGCCGACCTGATTGCCTCGGTTACCTTCATGGCGGTGCTTGTTACGATCCTGGTGCAGGCGACGACGACCAAGTTCTGGGGCGGCAAACTCGGGCTGCTGGTCGAGGGGCCGCCGCAAACGCCGCAGGAAATGGGCCATCCGCTGGAGCCCTAGCCGTACAGGGACCGTTATGAAGCTTTTAATTGCAGGTCTGATGCTCGCGGCCGTTGCCGCATCCGGTATTGCTTGTGCGAAGGACAAGCCGCCGGCGCCCAACACGCTCGGCTACAGCTATCTGCGCGCAAGCTACGTGTCGCAACAGTCGGACTATTTCGGCGATGGCGCGCGGGGCTACGCAATAGAAGGCGCGTGGCTGATCGACGGTCACACCTATCTGCTCGGCAGTGCCACGCGGCTGGATTTCAACCGGCTGCCGGGCAACGAGCGCGTTTACGGCGTCGGCGTCGGCTACCAGGAAAATCCGATGGGCGACATCTCCGCCTTTTTGCAGGCCCAGTTTTTTCGGGCCAGTGCGGAAACGGCGCCCTCGGCATTCGGCGACCACGTCGACGGTTACGCGAAGTTCAGTTGGGGCTTTCGCACGCTGCTCGGCAAGACGTCGCCGTGGGAAGCGGACGCGGCGGTGTATTATGATTCGCATACCAATTTCGGCAGCCGCCATTTCGGTGTGTGGCTCGGCGTCGGTGCCGTGTGGAATCATTTCGGCGTGCGCCTGCTGGGCGACCACAACAGTGTTCAGGACACTGTGCGGCTGAGTTTGAGTTGGTATTTTTAATCTAATTTGCAGTTCTACAGGGACGCAGAACAAAGGAAGAAGCGTGAACATTACTATTTTCGGATCGGGTTACGTGGGGCTGGTAACGGGCGCTTGTTTTGCCGATGTCGGCAATCATGTGTTGTGTGTGGACGTGGCCGCGGACAAGGTCGCGCGGCTCAACCGCGGCGATGTGCCGATCCACGAGCCCGGCCTCGAGAAACTGATTCACCGCAACGCCGAGGCCGGCCGCCTCAAGTTCACGACGGATATCGCCGCCGGTGTCGCACACGGCCTGTTTCAGTTCATCGCGGTGGGTACGCCGCCGGACGAGGACGGTTCGGCCGATCTGCAATACGTGTTGGCGGTGGCGCGCAGCATCGGCGAGCACATGCGGGACTTCAAGCTGGTGGTGGACAAGTCCACGGTGCCGGTCGGCACTGCCGACCGGGTGCGTGAGACGATCGCGGGCGTGCTCGCAGAGCGTGGCGCGGATGTAGATTTCGACGTGGTGTCGAATCCGGAATTTCTGAAGGAAGGCGCCGCGATCGACGATTTCATGAAGCCGGACCGCATCGTCGTCGGCGTCGAGCGCGAGCGCAGCATCGAGCTGCTGGAAAATCTGTACGCGCCGTTCAACCGCAACCACAACCGCATGATCGTGATGGACGTGCGCTCGGCGGAGCTGACCAAGTACGCGGCGAACGCGATGCTGGCGACCAAGATCAGTTTCATGAACGAGATGGCGAATATCGCCGATCATGTCGGCGCGGACATTGAGAAGGTGCGCATCGGCATCGGCTCGGACCCGCGCATCGGCTACCACTTCATTTATCCCGGTGCCGGTTACGGCGGTTCGTGCTTCCCGAAGGATGTGCGGGCGCTGGAGCGCACCGCCCGCCAGTATGCATATGATGGCCGTTTGCTCGCGGCGGTCGAGCAGATCAACGACGATCAGAAGAAGATTCTTTTTTCGAAGATCGAGAAGCATTTCGGCGGCAATCTGAATGGTCGCACGATTGCGCTATGGGGCCTCGCGTTCAAGCCCAATACCGACGACATGCGCGAAGCGCCGAGTCGCGTACTGATGGAGGCATTGTGGGAGGCAGGCGCGCGGGTCCGGGCGTTCGATCCCGAGGCAATGGGCGAGACGCGCCGGCTGTACGGCGAGCGCGACGATCTGGCATTGTGCGATTCGGCGGACGAGGCCTGCGCCGGCGCCGATGCATTGGTGCTGATGACGGAATGGCGACCGTTCCGGAGCCCGGATTTTGATGGCATCAAGGCGGCTTTGACCGAGCCTGTTATTTTTGACGGCCGGAATGTTTATGATCCTGAGTATTTACGTGGGGCCGGGTTTGCTTATTACGGGATTGGACGGCGTTGAGGTTTTCGCGGGAGGCGATGCGGTAGCTTTTCCTCTGGGTTCGGCATCCTGCCTCACGTAGCCCTGGTGAAAGCCACCGCACCACCTTTGTCAATGTTGACGCGGCGTTGGACCGGCCCATCCCTCCCCCCCCTGGACCGACCCAACTGGAACCAACCCTCTTCTCTTGCGATAATTACACAAGTGAACGACATCTCTATCTTCGCGGCACTCGTCGCCGGCATTGTTTCCTTCCTGTCCCCCTGCGTCCTGCCGCTGGTACCAGGCTATTTATCTTACATATCCGGCGTATCGCAGCAGGATTTTGCGGTAGCAGCGTCCGCGGGCGGCGAGGCGGTCGCCGACCGGGCCGCATTGCTGCGCGGCGTAACCGTCAATGCGATCTTTTTCGTGCTGGGATTCACGACGATCTTCGTGGCGCTCGGGGCGTCGGCGACCAGCATCGGCAGCTTCCTGTTTCACAGCAGCGCTGTTTTCACGCGCGTCGCCGGCGTGGTGATCATCGTCTTCGGGTTGCACATCAGCGGGCTGTTGCGCATTCCGTTCCTGTATCGCGAGAAGCGTTATCAGACGAGCGAGCGTCCGCGGTCGCTGGCAGGCGCTTATGGCATCGGCATGGCTTTCGCATTCGGCTGGACGCCGTGCATCGGGCCGATTCTCGGCAGCGTGCTGGCCATGGCAGCGACGCGCAGCACGGTGACGGAGGGCATCGGGCTGCTGACGGTGTATTCGCTGGGGCTCGGCCTGCCGTTTATTGCCGCGGCGCTCGGATTCAATTACCTGATCAGCTTTATCACGCGCTTCCGGCGCTTTTTCCGTGGTGTCGAGATTGTGGCGGGCGTGCTGCTGATCGCCATCGGGGTGCTGGTGCTGACGGGTCGCATGACCTGGCTCAGCCAGCAACTAAGCTTCCTGAACGCCTTCGTTCTATAATAAACGCCTTTACATTCAGCACTGGGGTACGAGCATGTTCAATGTCGACATGAGCATCGCCGGCTTTGACGACGAGTTGGCCGAGGCGATCGCGGCCGAGGCGCGCCGTCAGGAAGATCACATTGAACTGATCGCGTCGGAAAACTACGCCAGCTCCCGGGTGCTGGAGGCGCAGGGTTCGGTGCTGACGAACAAGTATGCCGAGGGCTATCCCGGCAAGCGCTACTACGGCGGCTGCGAGTTCGTCGATGTCGCCGAGCGGCTCGCGATCGAGCGCGCCAAGAAGCTGTTTGATGCGGATTACGTGAACGTGCAGCCGCACTCCGGTTCGCAGGCGAACATGGCGGCGTATCTCGCGCTGATGCAGCCGGGCGACACGCTGCTCGGCATGAGTCTTGCGCATGGCGGCCACCTGACGCACGGGGCCAAGCCGAATTTCTCCGGCAAGCTGTTCAACTCGGTGCAGTACGGCCTGACCGCAGACGGCAGCGAAGTCGATTACGAGCAGGTCGCGGCGCTCGCGCGCGAACACAAGCCGAAGGTGATCGTCGCCGGGTTCTCGGCCTATTCGCGCGTGATGGACTGGCAGCGGTTCCGCGACATCGCCGACGAAGTCGGCGCGTACCTGGTCGTGGATATGGCGCATGTCGCCGGCCTGGTCGCGGCCGGAATCTATCCGAGCCCGGTCGATATCGCCGACATCACCACGACGACGACCCATAAGACGCTGCGCGGGCCGCGTGGTGGCCTGATCCTCGCCCGCGCCAACGAAGAGATCGAGAAGAAGCTGAATTCAATGGTGTTCCCGGGCATGCAGGGCGGGCCGCTGATGCACGTGATCGCCGCCAAGGCGGTGGCGCTGCTCGAAGCGCTGCAGCCGGAATTCAAGACTTACCAGGCGCAGGTGGTCGCCAATGCGCGCGCCATGGCGAAACGCCTCACCGAACGTGGCCTCAAGATCGTCACCGGCGGCACCGACAACCACCTGTTGCTGATCGACCTGATAGACAAGGGTGTCACCGGCAAGGATGCGGACGCTGCGCTCGGCCACGCGAATATCACGGTCAACAAGAACGCGGTGCCGAACGACCCGCGCTCGCCGTTCGTGACCAGCGGGCTGCGCATCGGCACGCCGGCGGTGACGACGCGCGGCATGGGCGAGACCGAAGTCCGGCAGTTGGCGGATTGCATCGCCGACGTGGTCGACAACATCGACGACGCAAGCGTCATCGAGCGCACGCGTGAGCAGGCGCTGGCCCTGTGCCGTCGTTTCCCGGTGTATCCGCCCGCGACAGACCGCAAGCGCGCAGCGATCGGATGAGGCAGCGGTGGCGTTGTGCACTGTCCTTTCTGCGGCCATGAAGAAACCCGCGTAATCGACTCGCGGCTCGCCGGCGAGGGTCGCCAGGTGCGGCGCCGGCGCGAGTGCGTGAGTTGCAACGAACGCTTCACCACTTTTGAAACCGCCGAACTGGTGATGCCGCGCATCGTCAAGCGCGACGGCACGCGTACGCCATTCGACGAGAACAAGCTGAAGACCGGCATGCTGCGTGCGCTCGAAAAGCGCCCGGTCGATACCGAGCGGGTCGAAGCCGCGCTGGAAAACATCATCCACCGCCTGCAGACGACCGGCGAGCGTGAAGTGCGTTCGCGCCAACTGGGAGACTGGGTCATGGAGGCGCTGCGCGAGCTCGATGAAGTTGCCTACGTGCGCTTCGCGTCGGTATACCGCAGCTTTGCGGACGTGGAAGCATTTCGGGAAGAAGTCGACCGGCTGCAGCAAACGCCGGCGAAGGATCGCGAACAGATGTCGCTGTTGCCGGATCGGAACAAATGATTGCCGCGAGTCCCGAACCCCGAATCCGGAATCCCGTTGATTTCAAATTCATGGCGCGCGCGCTGCAACTGGCGCGCCGCGGCCTCTACAGCACCAATCCGAACCCCCGCGTCGGCTGTGTGCTCGTTGCCGACCGCGAGATCGTCGCGGAAGGCTGGCATGAGCGCGCCGGCGGGCCGCATGCCGAAATCGTGGCGCTCGGAGCCGCCGGCGAACGCGCGCGCGGCACCACCGCTTACGTGACGCTGGAGCCGTGCTGCCACCAGGGGCGCACCGGCCCGTGCGCGGACGCGCTGATCGAAGCCGGCGTCGCGCGCGTAGTCGCGGCAATGACGGATCCGAACCCGCGCGTCGCGGGCCGGGGGCTGGCGAAGTTGCAAGCGGCAGGGATTGCCGTCGAGACGGACGTGCTCGCGGATGCGGCGGCCGAACTCAATCCGGGCTTTATCATGCGCATGACGGCCGGGCGGCCGCTGGTGCGGGTCAAGGTTGCGGCCAGCCTCGATGGCCGCACGGCGCTGGCATCCGGCGAAAGTCAGTGGATTACCGGCTCCGCCGCACGCGCCGACGTGCATCGGCTGCGGGCGCGCAGTTCGGCGATACTGACCGGTATTGGAACGGCGCTCGCCGATGATCCGCGACTGACCGTACGCGATGCCGATGTTGAAACACTACGGCAGCCGTTGCGCGTGGTGATCGACGGCGGCTTGCGTCTGTCGCCGCACGCACGACTGTTCGGCGAAGGCGGCAACGTGTTGATCTTTACGGCGACGGATGCCGACCCCTCTGCGCTTGAAGCGGCGGGTGCGACTGTCGAGCGGGTTGAATCGCAGGCGGGTCGCGTCGACTTGGCGGCGGCGATCCGCCGGCTCGCGGAACTGGAATGCAACGAGGTATTGGTGGAGGCGGGCGCGCGGCTGAATGGCGCGCTGCTGGCGGCCGGTCTTGTCGATGAACTCATCGTTTACCTGGCGCCGACGTTGCTGGGCGAAGCGGGTCCGGGCCTGTTCGCGCTGCCGCAACTGGCCCGGCTGGCCGACCGGCCGCGGCTGCGGTTGCGCGAGGCGCGCCATGTCGGCAACGATTTGCGTTTGACCTACGAAGTGAGTGGGGGGTAGTGGTTCCGTGCGCTTCAAGCACAAGGCGCGCGACCGCAGCATGGTCGTGCCCTGCGAAGGGAGCGCAACGCCGTGGTTGGAGCGCACAGGCGTTCCCACTATATTAATCGTGGCATTTGGGTGAGGCTGCCCGCGTGCCACGCCTTGCCACCAGCGCGGGCAGTCTCGCTGAACCCGCCAATATAATCTGGACGGATTGCTAATGTTTACCGGTATCATCCAGGCAATCGGCGAAGTGACGGCGATGGATCTCGTCGATGGGGACGCGCGCATCGGGATCACCGCGCCGACACTGGATTTCAACGCGATCCGCCGGGGCGACAGCATTGCGATCAACGGCGTCTGTCTGACGGTCACGACGCTTGTGCCGCCGCATTTCGGCGCGGACGTCTCCGGCGAAACGCTCGCCTGCACGACGGTCGCCGGCCTCGGGCGCGGCGACCGCGTCAATCTCGAAACCGCAGCGACGCCGGCGAGCCTGCTCGGCGGCCACCTGGTACTGGGCCACGTGGATGGCGTCGGCGAAGTGATTGCGCGGCGCGAGGATGCCCGATCGGTTCGGCTCGACATCGAACTGCCGCCGGCGCTTGCGCGTTACGTAGCCGCGAAGGGCTCGATGGCGGTGGACGGCGTCAGCCTGACTGTCAACGAAGTGAGTGGCGGCCGCTGCGGCGTCAACATTATTCCGCACACGCTCGAACACACGATCATCGGCGACTATGCGCCGGGGACGCGTGTCAATCTCGAATGCGATATCATCGCGCGTTACCTCGAACGGCTGAATATCAGTGCGAAAGGCCACTAATGCTGCAACCTAGACAAAACGACGGACTCGAACTCGATCCCATTGAGGACATCGTCGCCGACATCCGCGCCGGACGTATGGTCATCATGATGGACGACGAGGACCGCGAGAACGAGGGCGACCTGATCATGGCGGCGGAAAAGGCGACGCCGGAAGCGATCGCGTTCTTCGTCCGCTACACGAGCGGCATCATCTGCATGCCGATGCTGGGCACACGGCTCGAGCAGTTGCGTTTGCCGCAGATGGTGTCGGAGAACACCGAAACGCGCCACACCGCCTACACCGTGTCGGTCGATTGCAGAATTGGTACCACCACCGGTATCTCTGCGCATGACCGCGCCGCGACCATTCGCGCGCTGGCCGATCCGGCGTCGTCGCCGGACATCTTCATGCGCCCCGGCCACATTTTCCCGCTGCGTTATTGCGAGGGTGGCGTATTGTGTCGCACCGGCCACACGGAAGCGTCGATCGATCTGGTCAGGCTGGCCGGCTTTGCATCGCATTCAGCGGTCATCAGCGAGGTCGTCAACGATGACGGCACAATGAAGCGGGCGCCGGAACTGGTGGCGTTCGCGCGCGAGCACGGCATCAAAATCGGTACGATCGCCGACCTGATTCATTACCGAATGCAGAAGGAAAAGAGCGTGTCTCGGCTGTTCGAGCGCGACGTCGAGACCGAGTTCGGGACGCTACGGCTGATCGCTTTTCGCGACCACGTCAGTGACACGGTACATTTTGCGCTGGTCGCGGGCGAAGTGAAGGCCGATACGCCGACGCTGGTGCGCGTGCACCTGCGCAACACGTTGAGCGACGTGCTGGCGGTGCGTTCCGAGGCGCTCGGCTGGCCGTTTCGCGATGCGCTTGCGCGAATTGCGAAGGAAGGCGGCGTAGCGATTGTGCTGGACCATGCCGAGGATCCTGCGGCGCTGGTGCAGACGTTGGAATTGCTGCCCGCGAAGCCGGCCGGTGACGATGAGCGCGAAGATGGCGCCCAGGTGCTGCAAACCTACGGCGTCGGCGCGCAAATCCTGATCGACCTCGGTGTGCGCAAGATGCGTGTGCTGAGCGCGCCAAAGAAAATGCACGGCATTTCCGGCTTCGGCCTGGAAGTCGTCGAATACGTGAATTAGACCATGTCGGATTACACCCCTACCGGCAGCGGTGACCTGGCCGTCGCCGATGCGCGCATCGCGATCGTCACCGCGCGCTTCAATGATTTGATCGTCGACGGCCTGCTGGCCGGCGCGCGCCGTGTGCTGAAGCGTTACGGCATCGTCGCCGAGGCGATCGAAGTCGTCCAGGTGCCGGGCGCGTTTGAAATTCCGCTGGCCGCACAAACGCTTGCCGCTACGGAGCAATTTGATGGCATCGTCGCGCTTGGCGCGGTCATTCGCGGCGGCACCGCGCACTTTGAATTCGTCGCCGGCGAATGCACTCGCGGTCTCGGTCGCGTGATGCTGGATACGGGTCTGCCGATCGGGTTCGGGGTGCTGACGTGCGACAACGAGACGCAGGCGCTGGATCGTTCCAACTCCAGGGGCGGCAACAAGGGCGAGGAAGCGGCACTGGCAGTGCTGGAAATGATCGCCGTATTGCGGCGTCTGAAATGAGTCGCCCCAATGCCCGGTCGCGCGCCCGTAAACTTGCCATGCAGGCGCTGTATCAATGGCAGCTGACCGGCGACGCGCCACGCAACGTGCTGGCGCAATTTGTCGCCGAGCATGGCGAACGGCGTGAAAGCGCGTACTTCAGCGAACTGTTCATGGCGGCCGCCGATGCCGCCGATGAACTCGATGCGCTGGCGGGTCGCTGGCTCGACCGGCCGATGACGCAGATCGATCCGATCGAGCGCGCGATTCTGTGGTGCAGCCTGCTGGAACTGCGCGACTACGTCGAGGTGCCGTACCGCGTCGTTATCAACGAGGCGGTCGAGTTGGCGAAAGCGTACGGCGGCGAGGCCGGCCACAAATATATCAATGCGGTGCTGGATCGAGCTGCCGGGGAATTACGACCTGTCGAGGCCGCGCACCGCAAGCGCGATGAATGAATTCGAGCTGATCCGGCGCTATTTCGAGCGGCCCCATGCACGGTCGGATGTGGCGCTGGGGATCGGCGACGACGCCGCGCTGCTACAGCTCCCGCCTGGCCACGAATTCGCGATTACCACTGACACCATGGTCGAAGCCGTGCACTTTCCTGCCGGCGCGCCGGCCCGTGCAGTCGGCTTCCGCGCTCTCGCCACCAACCTGAGCGATCTCGCTGCGATGGGTGCGACGCCGGCGTGGGCGACACTCGCACTGACCTTGCCGCGAGCTGACGCAGCCTGGCTCAAGGATTTTGCCGCCGGATTCTTCGAGCTGGCCGAGACGTTCGATATTGCGCTGATCGGCGGCGACGTGACCCGCGGACCGCTGACAATCACGATCGGGGCGTATGGCATCGTGCCGGAAGGCAAAGCTATCCGTCGCAGCGGCGCACAGGCCGGCGACCGGGTATTCGTCACAGGCGCACTCGGCGAAGCCGCCACCGGACTCAAAATATATGCACCCGAAAGCCGCGGGCGCGATCGCTATCTCTACCCGCAGCCGCGCGTTGTGGAAGGGACGGCGCTGCGGGAATATGCATCAGCCGCGATCGATATCTCCGACGGTCTGCTGGCGGATATCGGCCATCTGGTCGAGGCAAGCGGCGTGGGTGCCGATATTCAGCTTGAACGAATTCCGGCGGCCGCGGGTGCCGACCGGCAAATGGCACTGACTGGCGGCGACGACTACGAATTGTGTTTCACCATACAGCCGGCGCGGGTCGAGGCACTGCACGCCGCCTGGCACGACGACTGGGCGCCGCTGCACGACATCGGCATCATCACGAAAAGGCGGGATCTGCACTGCATCGCGCCGGATGGCACCTTGTGGCATGCTGAAACGGCCGGTTACCGGCATTTTCAATAATCAGGGGAGCCATTGAACACCGAACCTCCACGACGCCTGCGCGCCGTCGACATACTCCGCGACCCGGTACATCTGCCGGCATTCGGTTTCGGCGCCGGTCTCGCGCCGCGGGCGCCCGGCACTTGCGGCACGCTGGTCGCGGTGCCAATCGCCTTCTGTCTCGCGCTGCTCGCGCCGTGGTGGCGCGCCGCAGTGATCGTGGCGCTATGCGTCGCCGGGGTCTGGATTTGCGGCCACAGCGCGCGGCGCCTGGGCGTGCACGATTATCCCGGCATTGTGTTTGATGAAATTGCCGGCTACCAGGTCGCGGTGGCCATTGCGCCGTTTAGCTGGATCACGCTCGGCGTTTGCTTCGTCCTGTTTCGTTTCTTCGACATTCTGAAACCGTGGCCTGTCGGCTGGCTCGACCGCCACATTCGCGGTGGGGCGGGAATCATGCTGGACGACATCGCCGCCGGCATTTATGCTGGCGTCCTATGGTTGGTAGTAGCACAGTGGATTCCCTAGTGCGTTCCACGCGGCCGGAACCGGCGCTGCCGGAACGCATCGGCAAATACGAAGTGACGCGCGAGCTGGGTGTCGGCAGCACCAGCCGCGTCTACTTGTGCCACGATCCGTATCTCGGCAAGGACGTGGCGCTCAAGCTGTACCCGGCCGCGGACGACGTGCCTGAAGGTCGCGCGCGCACCCATCGGCGTGTTTTTTTCAACGAGGCGCACCTGGTTGGCCGCCTGCAGCACCCGAGCATTGTGCCGATTTACGACGCGGGCGAGGATGGCGGGCGCTACTACATCGTGATGGAGTACGTGCGCAACGCCGACCCGTTAACGGTGTTCGCCAAGCCGACGCGCGCGCTGCCGATTCATGGCGTGGCGGATGTGATCTTCAAATGCGCCAAGGCGCTGGACTTCGCGCACCGCCGCGGCGTCGTGCACCGCGACATCAAGCCGAGCAATATCCTGCTGACCAAGACCGGCGGCGTGCGCATCATCGACTTCGGTATTGCACAAACGGCACACTCGGCACTCAAGGGCAAGCGCGGCCTGATCGGCTCGCCGAGCTACATGGCGCCGGAGCAGATTCGCGAGCAGGACCCGGAAGTGACGCCGCAGTCCGACCTGTTCTCACTCGGCATCGTGATGTACGAGCTGCTGGCGGGCCGGCGACCGTTCGACGGCGCCAACCTCGACGAGTTGCGCCGCCGCATCGCATGGTCGACGCCGGAGCCGCTGCATCGCCTGCGCCGCGACGTGCCGGCCGTGCTGGAGCGGATCGTGTTCCGGGCTCTCCACAAGGACCCGGCCAAGCGCTATCAAACGGGGCTTGAGTTTGCCGGCGATCTGACCGGTGCGTTTCGGCAACTGGACCAGTCGGTCGCCGAGCTGGCGGAGCAGGAGCGCTTCAACAAGATGCGCAAGCTGAAGTTTTTCCGCAACTTCAGCTATCCGGAAATCTGGGAATTGATGAACGCGAGCCAGTGGTGCGATTACCTGGCCGGCGAGCGGATCGTGACCGAAGGCGAAATGGAAGATTGCTTTCTGATTTTCGTCTCCGGCGAAGTCGCGGTGCGGCAGGGCGGTCGATTGATCCGTGTGCTGCGGCGCGACGATTGCTTCGGCGAAATGGCCTACCTGAACGGCGTCCGCCGCACGGTGACGCTCGAAGTCGTCGCTCCGACCGCGATTGTTCGCGTCAATGCGGGATTGATGGAACGTGCCTCGATGCCGTGCCAGTTGAAGTTCACGCAGCAGTTTTTATATACGCTGCTGGAACGGCTTGGTGCGCACTGAGAGCGGGCAACGGCCAACGGTAAAGGATTAAGAAAGTCCATTACCTCTGACCTCATAACAGTTACCCTTTAACCTTTACCTTTTACCCTTCAAAGTTCTCGACCATTAACTGCTCGATTTCTTCCAGTTGAAACGGCTTCTGGACGCGCGGCCGGTCGAGAAAATTTTCGCGCAGCATGTTGGCGCTGTAGCCGGTCATGAAAATGTACGGGATACCGCGTTTGTCGAGGACTTCGGCGACGGGATAGCACTCTTCGCCGCCGAGATTCACGTCGAGCAGCGCCCCGTCGAAATCGCCGTCTTTGGCCAGCGCCAGCGCCTTCTTCAGTCGCGGCACCTTTACGACTTCGCAATCCAGCATCGCCAGCCAATCCTCCATCAGCATGGCGAGCATCATTTCGTCTTCGACCACGAGAATGCGCAAGCCGGGACTCAATTTCCGGTTGGGGGCAGCTTCGCCGGTTGTCCTCCGTGCACCAACGGCATCCCGATCGTGCGGCGGGCGTCGCGGCGTGCAATCCGGCCGTACTCCCGTGCCGAGTTGGCAGACGATATCATGCTTGATGACGCGCGAACATAAGCCCCGTCGCGTGGGTCGTGGACGAGGCACAGTGAGCAGCGCGTTTTCGCACTGTAGCGATAGGTGGGCAATCATGTCTTCGGCTAATTCCATCAGCGACCCTCCTGGTCATTCACCTCCTGCTGGTCCCTCGAATTGGTCGCCTACGATTGGCGTTTCGTGGTTCTAATCGGCCGGGCGACTGTTATGACGCGAACAGTTCCGTCATCAGCCGCTCGACGTCTTCCAGCAGGAACGGCTTTTGCACCACCGGTCGTCCCCGGAAATCGTCGCGCAGCATGTCGTCGTTGTACCCGGTCATGAAAATGAAGGGGATTTCGCGCCGATCGAGTGCCTCGGCGACCGGATAGCACCGCTTGCCGCCCAGGTTGACGTCGAGCAGCGCGCCGTCCAAATCCTCGCTGTCGGCGAGCGCCACGGCCTGCTCCAGCCGCGCTGCCTTGACGGCTTTGCAATCGAGCATCGCGAGCCAGTCTCCGATCAGCATGGCGAGCATCATCTCATCCTCGACTACGAGGATGCGCAGGCCTGACAGATCGGAACCCCCAGTGGGATTCATGCGGAGGGCTCTGACAGGGTTTCCATCTCCATTGGCGTCAGCGGCATGTCGATCGTGCAATTTACGCCTTCCGGCTCGAAAGCGAGTCTGACTTCCGCCTCCAGTTCGTACGCGAGGCCGTGCTCGATCAGACGCGACCCGAAGCCGCGGCGGCTCGGTTTGCTGACCAGCGGGCCGGCACGCTCGGTCCAATCGATGTGCAGCATGTCGGCGCCGTCCGCTCCGGGCGTGACCCGCCACCGGATTTCGAGCCGGCCGGTCGTTGTTGACAGTGCACCGTATTTGGCAGCATTGGTCGCCAGTTCGTGAAATGCCATCCCCAGCGCCAGCGCCGTTTTCGCTTCCAGTTCGACCTCGCAGCCGTCGATTGTCCAGTTCAGGGGGCCGCCGCCGCGGTAGGGCGCCAGTTCAAGCGCGACGAGTTCCGCCAGTGAGGCACCGCGCCAGTTGCTGCGAGCGAGCAAATCGTGCGCATGTGACAGAGCCGTCAGCCGGGCGAGAAAAACCTTCTTGAAGGCTTCTTGGGATTTAGCATTGTGGAGCGTCTGCACTGCGATCGACTGCACGTTATGCAGCATGTTCTTGGCGCGGTGATTGACTTCCCGCAGCAGCAACTCGCGATGCGCCTCGGCGGCGCGTCGTTCCGAAATATCGCGTGCGATTTTTGACGCGCCGATCACCTTGCCGGCCGAGTTGTGGATCGGCGACACCGTGAGCGAGATGTCCACCAGGGAGCCGTCCTTGCGTTGGCGTACCGTCTCGTAATGATCGACTGCCTCGCCGCGCCGAATGCGTGCCAGGATCATTGGTTCTTCGTCGTCGCGATCCGGCGGAATCAGGATGGTGACCGATTTGCCGATGACTTCCTCGGCGCGGTAGCCAAACAGCTTTTGGGCACCCTTGTTCCAGGTCTGGATGATGCCGTTGGTGTCTTTGCTGACGATTGCGTCGTCGGATGACTTGACGATCGCCGCGAGCTGCTGCGCCGCGCGCTCGGCGCGCCGGCTGCGTGCGACTTCGGATTGCGCCGCCTCGTACAGCCGCGCGTTGTCGATCGCGGTGGCGGCGTGCGCTGCGACGCCCGCCACCAGATCTTCGGTCCCTTCATCGAAGATGCCGGCGCGCTCGTGACCAAAGCACAGGGCGCCGAGGGTTTCGCCGGAGTGCAGCACCACTGGTACCGCGAGATAACTCACCACCGGCAGGTGCCCCTCCGGCAGCCCGCAATAGGGCGGATTATTGCCGTAGCGCGGGTCGGTGCGGACATCGTCGCAGCGAATGGCACCTTCACCGCGAAAGGTCCGCCCGAATAGCGACGAATCGCGCGGCACGCCGAATTTTTCGAAGTGGCCGCGCGCCGCGCCGGACACGGCGAAGTGCTTTACACGGTTCCCCTCGCTGTTGACGACGTTGTAAAAGAACGCACCAAACTGCGCGCCGGTAAGCTCCGTTGTGGCGTCGGCGACGGATTGCGCAATGCGCTCGATGTCGAGGTCGCGGGCGACGAGCTGGGCGATACGGTTCAGTAGCTGCAGGCGATGGGTCTGGCGCTCCAGCCTGTCGGCGCTGCGCTGGCGGGCGCTGATGTCCACCAGCGTGTTGATCGCGCCGGTCAGAGCGCCCGAAGAATCCCGCAACGGACGCGGATAAGCGAGAAACGGCACGCGCGTGCCGTCCGGCCGCTCCGCAATCGCCTCGCCGTCGTCCACCGCCCGATTTTCCTTCAAAGCCACGGCCATCGGACATTCATCATGCGGCATTGGGCGGCCGTCGGGCCAGTAGAGGCGCATGGTCACGCACCAGCGGTCGGTGCCGAGTTCGGGGCGGCGGCCGGCGAGTTTGACGCAGGCGTCGTTGTAATAGGTGATACGGCCGTAGTTATCGGTAATGTAAACGGCGACCGGCAGGTTGCCCAGCACTTCCCGAAATCGCTGTTGCTCGGGCAAATGGATGAGATCCTCGATATTCTGCCGCAAGCGGTCAGCCTCGGCTGCTGCTGCAGTCTTTTCGCCTTTAGCGGCGTTGAAATCCATGTGTTTCCCCGGCCCAGAGGCAATCTTTCGAATAATGTGTGGAAAGCGGTGGGAAATCAACCCGGGTTTTTACTAGTTTTCTACGTACCGTTGGAATCCTTATCGCGCTCCACCTGTGCGTACGCCGAATGATTGTGGATCGACTCGAAATTTTCCGATGACACCTGATAATAGCGAATGCGGTCGTCGCGATCGAGCCGAACCGCGATATCGCGGACGATATCCTCGACGAATTTCGGGTTGTCGTAGGCGCGTTCGGTCACGTACTTTTCGTCCGGCCGCTTCAGCAGGCCGTACAGCTCGCACGACGCCTCGGCCTCGACCATGTCGATCAACTCTTCCAGCCAGACGAAGCCGTTCAGGCGGGTTGTCAGCGTGACGTGCGAGCGCTGGTTGTGCGCACCGTAGTCGGAGATTTTCTTCGAGCACGGGCACAGGCTGGTGACCGGCACCACAACGCGGACCTGGACGCAGTTTTCATCGCCGCGGCGTTCGCCGAGGAACGTCACGTCGTAGTCGAGCACGCTTTCGACGCCGGACACCGGCGCCTTCTTCGTAATGAAGTACGGGAAGTTCATCTCGATATGGCCGGAGCGCGCATCGAGCCGCCGTGTCATCTCGCCGAGCATCTCGTGGAACGACGCCACCGAAATCTCGCGCTCGTGGCGGTTGAGAATCTCGACGAAGCGCGACATGTGCGTGCCCTTGAAGCGGGCCGGCAGGTCGACATACATGTTGAACATCGCGATCGTGTGCTGCTCGCCGCCGGAGCGATCCCGGACGCGCACCGGGTGGCGGATGTCCTTGATGCCCACTTTCTGGATCGGAATGTGACGCGTGTCCGCACTGGACTGCACGTCCGCGATCGGCGCGCGCTTGCTTTTCATATCCACTGGTGGCTCCACTTACTCTTCCGGCTCGAAAGGTTCCGCGCTGCCGTCCTTCAACAGGATTTCGACTTTCTGCTCGGCCTCGCTGAGCGCCTGCTGACATATGCGCGTCAGCTGGACGCCGCGCTCGAAGTGCTTGAGCGCCGCGTCGAGGCTGATATCGCCCTGTTCGAGCTGGGCGACGACCGTTTCCAGCTCCTTCAGCGCAGCCTCGAAGTCCGGCTGCTCCTGATCGGATGGTGGCGTGGGCGATGACGTTTTCTGGGGCATAACCAAAGCATTTTAACAGGAGCGGGCCGCAGTTGACTTTATGTGGTGCGCGGCTTACCTTTCCAATGGTTTAGACTAAGTCTAAATTTGTATTATCCCACATCCGGAGGACGGCAATGGAGCTTAAGGGCAGCAAG
This sequence comes from Gammaproteobacteria bacterium, assembly GCA_035690945.1. Taxonomy (GTDB): domain Bacteria; phylum Pseudomonadota; class Gammaproteobacteria; order Natronospirales; family DASSBR01; genus DASSBR01. The sequence goes on along the minus strand of DASSJY010000019.1, from coordinate 408,247 downwards.
ACCGAGCAGAACCTGAAGGACGCATTTGCGGGTGAATCGCAGGCGAATCGCCGCTACCTGTACTTCGCCGCCAAGGCGGACGTCGAAGGCTATAACGACGTGTCGGCAGTGTTCCGCTCGACCGCGGAGGGCGAAACCGGTCACGCGCACGGTCACCTGGAATACCTCGAAGCGGTCGGCGATCCGGCCACCGGCGAGCCTATCGGCCCCACGGCGCTCAACCTCAAATCCGCGATTGCCGGCGAAACCCACGAATACACCGACATGTATCCGGGCATGGCAAAAGCCGCCCGCGACGAGGGCTTCGACGAAATCGCCGATTGGATGGAGACGTTGGCCAAGGCCGAGCGTTCGCACGCCAATCGCTTCCAGAAGGCGCTCGACAGCCTCGAAGGCTGATGTTTTGAACCCCTCACCCTAACCCTCTTCCTGAGGGAAGAGGGAACCAAGAGAAAGATCGCTTCTTTCTCCCTCTCCCTCAGGGAGAGGCTGGGGTGGGGGGATTTCAACAACCATTTCATTATGCCCAACCACACCTCCCGCGAAGGCGGTCTGGTCGCGCCGACGCGCCACCCGATCGACTGGCGCAATCCCGAGTTCTGCGACGAGGAAGCGCTCGTCGGTGAGATGGAGCGCATCTTCGACGTCTGCGCCGGCTGCCGGCGCTGCTTCAACCTTTGCAACGCGTTTCCGACGCTGTTCGACGCAATCGACGAGTCGGAAACCCTGGATCTCGAAGGCGTCGACCGCAAGATTTACTGGGAAGTCGTCGATCACTGCTATCTCTGCGACATGTGCTATATGTCCAAATGCCCATACGTGCCACCACACCCGTGGAACGTCGACTTCCCGCACACGATGCTGCGCGCCAAGACGTTCAAGGGCAAAACCCGGGGCACGTCGTTTCGCGACCGCACGCTCAGTTCCACCGACACGATGGGCAAATTCTTCGGCATTCCCGTCGTCGCCGAAACCGTTAATGCCGTGAACGGCAACGGCATCGCCCGCAAGGCGCTGCAAAAGACCTTCGGTATCCACCAGGGCGCGGTGCTGCCGAAGTTTTACGGCAAAACTCTGCGCAAGCGGCTGAAAAATCGCGTGGAGCCGGCCCTTGCTCCCGAACCGGCCGAAGGCACGACCGGCAAGGTCGCGCTCTTTACCACCTGCTACGGCAACTACAACCGCCCGGAACTGGGCGAAGACCTGATTGCCGTGTTCGAACACAACGGCATCCCCGTGCACCTCGTACCGCGGGAAAACTGTTGCGGGATGCCCAAGCTGGAAATGGGCGACCTCGAGGGCGTCGAAAAGCTCAGGAACGGCAACATCCCGGTACTCGCCAAACTGGTCGGCGAGGGCTACGACATCATTGCCCCGGTACCGTCCTGCGTGCTGATGTTCAAGCACGAACTGCCGCTGCTTTTCCCCGATGATCCCGATGTCATTAAAGTCCGCGACGCAACATTCGACCCGTTCGAATACCTGATGCTGCGCCACAAGGCCGGCAAACTGAACACCGAGTTCAAAAACCCGCTGGGCAAGATCGCCTACCATGTCCCGTGCCACCTGCGCGTGCAGAACATTGGACTAAAAACGCGCGACCTGCTGCAAATGGTGCCCGCCACAGAGATCGAGACCATCGAACGCTGCTCCGGCCACGACGGCACCTATGCGGTGAAGGCTGAATTTCACGAAACGTCGATGAAAATCGGCAAGCCGGTCGTCAACCGGGTGAAAAAGGCGGAGGCCGCGCATTACGCCAGCGACTGCCCGATGGCGGGCGATCAGATCATGAACGGGCTGAAGACTGGCGAAAAGCCGGGGCATCCGTTGGGCCTGTTACGCAAGGCTTACGGCATTTAACGAAGCTCCCGGCATGCCAGCGAAGGCTGGATCCAGTCTTGATCGGTTTGCGGCCCTCGGCCGCATTAAATCCGGATCTGGATCCAGCCTTCGCTGGCATGCCGGAAATACAGAGGGCATCGAGATGGAAAAACTAACGCGCGAAGACCTGCTGAGCCTCGAGCAATACACCGACAAACGCATGGAATTCCGCCAGCGCGTCCTCGGCCACAAGCGCGACCGCAATCTCGCGATCGGCCCCAACGTCACGTTGCTGTTCGAAGACCGCCTGACTATCCAGTACCAGATTCAGGAAATGCTGCGCGTCGAACGGATCTTCGAAGCAGCCGGTATCCAGGACGAACTGGAGGCCTACAACCCCCTGATCCCGAACGGTCGCAACTGGAAAGCCACCATGCTGATCGAGTTTCCGGATGTTACCGAGCGGCGAGAGGCCCTTTCGCGCCTGGTCGGTATCGAGCATCAGGTCTGGGTTCAGGTCAAAGGCTGCGCCCGCATCACTGCCGTAGCGGACGAAGACCTGGAGCGTGCGACTCCGGAAAAAACGTCCGCCGTACACTTCCTGCGCTTCGACCTCGATGACAATTCGATCGGCCTGTTGAAGGATGGCGCATCCCTCGGAGCGGGCGTGGATCATCCCGAATATCGCCATACGGTCGAACCGGTACTCGAAAATCTTCGCCGAAGTCTGCTGGCCGATATCGACTGACGCGCAGCGGCTGGTACAATCGCTCGCCATGAGCAGCCAATACGATGCCGCCGCCATCGAAGTCTTGAGCGGCCTCGACCCCGTGCGCAAACGCCCGGGGATGTATACCGACACCACCCGCCCCAACCACCTCGCCCAGGAAGTGATCGACAACAGCGTCGACGAAGCGCTGGCCGGCTACGCCAGGCGCATCGACGTGACGCTCTACAAGGACGGCTCGCTGGAAGTCACCGACGACGGCCGCGGCATGCCCGTCGACCTCCACCCGGAAGAAAAGATTCCCGGTGTCGAACTGATCCTGACGCGGCTGCACGCCGGCGGCAAATTCTCCACCCGGAACTACCGGTTCTCCGGCGGCCTGCACGGCGTCGGCGTTTCCGTCGTCAACGCGCTCTCCAGCCACCTCGAAGTCTGGATCCGGCGCGGCGGGCAGGAATACAACATGGCGTTCAAGGACGGCTACACCGTCTCGGCGCTGGAAGCCATCGGCAAAGTCGGCAAGCAGAACACCGGCACCACGCTGCGCTTCTGGCCCGACGCCAGCTACTTCGACTCGCCCAAATTATCCATTCCGCGGCTGGAGCACGTGCTGCGCGCCAAGGCTGTCCTGTGCCCCGGCTTGCGTGTCGCGCTGACGGTCGAGGGCGGCGATCAACAGGAATGGTATTTCGAAGCCGGCCTGACCGATTACCTGACCGAGGCGTTGGGCGATGCCGAGCGCCTGCCTGACGAACCGTTCACCGGCAGCTTCGAAGGCACGACCGAAGCGGTTGACTGGGCGCTGGCATGGCTGCCGGAGGCGGGCGAGCCGATCACCGAAAGTTACGTCAACCTGATCCCGACCATCCAGGGCGGTACGCACGTCAATGGCCTGCGCACCGGCCTGACCGACGCGGTGCGCGAATTCTGCGAGTTCCGCAACCTGATTCCGCGCGGCGTCAAACTGACGCCGGACGACGTCTGGAACCGGCTGTCCTACGTGCTGTCGGTCAAGATGAACGACCCGCAGTTCTCCGGGCAGACCAAGGAGCGCCTGTCGTCGCGTCAATGTGCCGGCTTTGTCGGCGGCGTGGTCAAGGACGCGTTCGCGCTGTGGTTGAACCAGCACACCGACGCCGGCGAAAAGATCGCCGAGTTGGCGCTCGAAAACGCCCAGGCGCGGCTGCGCACCAGCAAGAAGGTCGTGCGCAAGAAAGTCACCAGCGGCCCGGCGCTCCCCGGCAAGCTGGCCGATTGCACCAGCCAGGATCCGAGCCGTGGAGAACTGTTTCTGGTCGAGGGTGACTCCGCCGGCGGCTCCGCCAAGCAGGCGCGCGACCGCGAGTTCCAGGCGATCATGCCGCTGCGCGGCAAAATTCTGAACACTTGGGAAGTCGATCCGGCGCAGGTGCTCGGTTCGCAGGAAGTGCACGATATCAGCATCGCCATCGGCGTCGAACCGGGCAGCAACAACCTGAAGGACCTGCGCTATCACAAGATATGCGTGCTCGCCGACGCCGACTCGGATGGCCTGCACATCGCGACGCTGTTATGCGCGCTGTTCCTGAAACACTTCCGTCCGCTGGTCGAGCAGGGCCACGTCTTCATAGCGATGCCGCCGCTGTATCGCGTCGATGTCGGCAAGCAGGTTTTTTATGCGCTGGACGACGCCGAGCGCCAGGCCGTCTTCGATCGCATCGAAGCCGAAAAGCTCAAGGGCAAGGTCTCGGTGACGCGCTTCAAGGGCCTGGGCGAGATGAGCCCGAAACAACTTCGCGAGACGAGCATTTCGCCTGACACGCGACGCCTGGTGCAACTGACCATCGACAGCAATGACAAAACTGATGACCTGTTAGATATGTTGCTGTCCAAGCGGCGTTCGCCGGATCGCAAGGCGTGGTTGGAAGAGAAGGGCAATCTGGCTGAGGTATGACGCCGATTTACGAGTGCATCTACGCGGCGGTACGTGAAATTCCTCCAGGGCGGGTTGCAACGTACGGCGGCATTGCGCGTCACGTGGGTGCGTCGACGCCGCGACAGGTCGGCTACGCAATGGCAGCATTGCATGACGGCCGCGACGTGCCGTGGCACCGGGTGATTAATTCGCGGGGCGAAGTCAGTACGCGAAAATCCGGTTATGGTGCTTCCGAGCAACGCCGGTTGCTGGAGGAAGAGGGCGTTTACTTCGATCGCCGCGGCAGAGTTGATCTGACGAAGTTCGGTTGGTTGTCGTGAATTCGGACAGCTGCCAGCCAGGAGGGCCGGCGGCTAACCTGCGATTTGAGCGTATAAATTAGCCGCGCGAGGCGCGAACAAAATTATCTATGGCAACAGCAAACCTGGAAGCAAACTACGAACGCCAACCGCTAAAAGCGTTCACAGAAAAGGCCTACCTCGATTACTCAATGTCAGTAATCCTGGACCGTGCCTTGCCCCACATCGGCGACGGCATGAAACCGGTCCAGCGCCGCATCATCTATGCCATGTCCGAACTGGCGCTGAACGCCGGCGCCAAACCCAAAAAATCCGCCCGCACCGTAGGTGACGTCCTCGGTAAATTCCACCCGCACGGGGATCTCGCCTGTTACGAAGCCATGGTCCTGATGGCGCAACCGTTCGCGTACCGCTACCCGCTGATCGACGGCCACGGCAACTGGGGCTCGATCGACGACCCGAAGTCGTTTGCGGCGATGCGCTACACCGAGTCGCGCCTGACGCCGTACGCGGCAGTGCTGCTGTCAGAGCTGGGGCAGGGAACGGTCGATTGGCAACCGAATTTCGACGGCACGCTCGATGAGCCGAAGTTGCTGCCGGCGCGTCTGCCCAACCTGCTGTTGAACGGCGTCAGCGGCATTGCCGTGGGCATGGCGACCGACATTCCGCCGCACAATCTGAACGAGGTCGCGCAGGCTTGTATTCACCTGCTGGACAATCCGAAAGCCGATGTTGCCGAACTGGTCGAACACGTTCAGGGTCCGGATTTTCCAACCGGCGGCGAGATCATCACGCCGGCCGACGAATTGCGGGCCATGTACGCATCCGGCAACGGCAGCGTACGTGTGCGCGCCGTCTACGAGCGCGACAACGGCGATATCGTGATTACCGCGTTGCCGTTCCAGGTGTCCGGGAGTAAGGTGCTTGAGCAGATCGCGACGCAGATGCGCGCGAAGAAGTTGCCGATGGTCGAGGACCTGCGCGATGAGTCGGATCACGAGAACCCGATTCGTCTCGTGATTACGCCGCGCTCGAATCGCGTTGATGTCGAAGCGCTGATGGCGCACCTGTTTGCGACTACCGATCTCGAACGCAGCTACCGCGTCAACATGAACGTGATCGGCACCGACGGCCGGCCGCGCGTGAAGAATCTGCGCGACTTCCTCGACGAGTGGCTCAAGTTCCGGCTGGACACCGTGACCCGCCGTCTGCAGTTCCGCCTGGAGAAGGTCGAGCGACGCCTGCATATCCTCGACGGCTTGCTGATCGCATTTCTGAACATCGATGAAGTCATCGCGATTATCCGCTACGAGGACAATCCGAAAGCCGAATTGATGGCGCGCTTCAAACTGAGCGACGAGCAGGCCGAAGCGATCCTCGAACTGAAACTGCGTCATCTCGCCAAGCTCGAGGAAATGAAGATTCGTGGCGAGCAGGCCGATCTCGCTGCCGAGCGCGATACGCTGAACAAGACGCTCGGCTCCCGGGCGCGCCTGCGCAAGCTGGTGCGAAGCGAGCTTGAGCAGGATGCGGCACAGTTCGGCGACGAACGCCGTTCGCAGCTGGTCGAGCGCCAAGCGGCCCAGGCGCTGGACGAGACCCAACTGCTGCCCAGCGAGCCGGTGACGGTGGTGCTGTCGCAGCGCGGCTGGGTGCGCGCGGCCAAGGGGCACGGTGTCGATGCCACGGCACTGAGTTACAAATCCGGCGATGCGTTCCTGGCCGCGGCCGAAGCCCGCAGCAATCAGCAGGCCGTGTTCCTCGATTCGACCGGACGCACTTACACCGCGGTTGCACACTCGCTGCCGTCGGCGCGCGGGCAGGGCGAACCATTGTCGGGTCGGTTCAATCCAGCCGACAGCGCGACTTTTGCGGGCGTGATGGCCGGCGACAACGATAGCCGCTGGATCGTCGCCAGCGATGCAGGCTACGGCTTTGTGCTGCGTCTCGGCGAGGCTACCTCGCGCAATCGCGCCGGCAAGGCGCTGCTGAACGTGCCGAAAGGCGCGGCGGTGCTGGTACCCACCCCGGTCGCGAACCCCGCGACCGACCGGGTTGCGGCGGTCGACAACGAGGGCCGCCTGCTGGTGTTCCCGGTCCGCGAGTTACCGGAACTGGCGCGCGGCAAGGGCAACAAGCTGATGGCGATTCCGGCGAAGAAAGCCGCTGCGCGCGAGGAATACCTGGTCGCGATGCTGAGCGTGCCGGCGGAGGATACGCTGGTAATTTTGAGCGGCCAGCGGCACATGCGGTTGAAGCCGTCCGAGCTCGACGACTACGTCGGCGAACGCGGCCGGCGCGGCGGTAAATTGCCGCGTGGTTTTCGCAAAGTGGATGGGCTGGTGCTGGGGTCGAGGTTCGGGAGTTAGGAATTTTACCTTGCCTAACCAAAGGCGCCCAGCTTGCCGCGGTCGGCGGAGCCGACGGTCGCGCCGGGCTCCTGCAGATAGTTGCCCTGAATGTACTGCACGCCCATCTGCCACAGCGACGCGATCGTGTCGGCGCTTTCCACCCGCTGGGCGATCGTTTCGATTTTCTTCGTATGGGCCTTTTCCACCAGCGCGAGCACCTTGTCGCGCCTGGCGTTGTCGGTCTGGATCTCGCGCGTAAGTTCGTCGTCGAGCTTGATGAAATCCGGCTTGAGATGATCGAGCACACCGAGCGAATTACGACCCAGGCCGAACTGCGAAATCGCGATCGCGCAGTTCGCCTTCTGTAGCGCGTCGATGAACAGCTTGGTTTCCTTGAGATACTTGTCGAGATAACTCTCCGCCAGCTGGAAGATCAGCCCACCGGGCGGCAGCGATGGCGCGCTCTTGAGCATCTCGCGCAGCCATTCGAGCATCTTCGGATCCGTCAGGAACTGCGTCGAGATGCGGGCAAAAAAGCGTACGTCGCGCCCCGACTTCTGTTGGGCGGAAACCACCGGCAGCAGGTGCGAGATCACCCATTTGTCGATTGCCGCCACAAGGCGGTGGCGCTCCGCGTACGGCATGAACCTGGCCGCTGAGATCATTTCGCCGTTTCCCGCGTCCATGCGCACCAGTACGTCCTGCAACTCGACTTCGCTGTTGTCGAGACTCGCGATCGGCTGGTACGCAAGCTTCAGCGTATTGTCCTTCAACGAACTGGTGATGCGCTTCACCCAACTCGCTTCCGATCCGCCGTCCTCGGCGACCGCGGTCGGTTTGTACACCAGGTACCGGTTGCCGCCGTCCTCAGCCACCGTCTCGCTTGCTTCGAGTGCCTGCGACAGCAGCAACTCCGGCTCGGCCAGTGCATCGATTTCGGTGATACCGATACTGCAGGTCATGCTGGTCGAGCCGCCTTTGGTTTCGAAAATCGTTTTCGAAACCGCCTTGCACAATGCTGCGGCCCATTTTTCGACGTCGGCAAGCGCCGGCCGCGTCAGCACGATCGCGAATGTATCATCGTCGAAACGCCCGACCGGCTCATTCTTGTTGACACTCGCATTGACCAGCTCGACCAGCCGGTTGATGATCCGGTCGCTGGAGAACGCGCCCACACTCGCTTCGACGGCTTCAAGCTGGTCGGCCGTGACCAGCGCCAATGCGCGCACCGTCTTGTCGCCGGCCTTGACCGTCTTCAGTTGCTCCAGGAAATACGCGCGGTGGTAGACGCCGGTGAGCGGATCGCGATGGCGGACGTCAGCCAGCGACGCCTTGAGCGCATTGGCCTCGCGCTCGCGTTCGCTCAACTGCTGCTCGAGTTCCGGCGATATCTCCGCGTGCGCCACGTGCGCCGCCAGCCGAACGCAAGGCTCGTCGTCCACTGTGTCGGGCGTCAGCGAAACGGTTACCGTGAACGGTTCGCCGTCTTTCAAGCCTTGCAACTCAAGGCCGTCGCTGGCCTTGCCGCGCTTGATCACCTGCTGGATGGCCGTCTTGAGGGCGGTTTGGGACTTCGCATCGAAAACATCCATGACCGGAATGCCCTCGATATCGTCGTTCGACTTGTAGCCGAACAATTTCAGGTATGCCGGGTTGGCGTGCATGTGAATGCCGTCCTGCACATACGCGATCGCGTCTGCCGACTGGCTCAGCAGTTCACTCAGACGCGTTTCATAGTCGGACAGCGCATCCGCGTACTGCTGCAATTGCGCCGCCATGCGCGCGACCGGCAACTCGCGCTCGATCACGGCTTTGAGATGCGCCGCATTGTCCATTGCGACCAGGTCGCGCGCGCCCTTGGCCATCAGTGCGGTAATGTCGAGTTTGTCGATATGCTTGCCGACGGCGATTACCGGCGTCTCCGGCGCACGCAAATCGCGCAGCCGCACCATGTCATCCAGCGACAGCGACAGCGGCGGCGCGTCGGCGACGAGGAAGATCAACTCGGGATGCGCCTCGAGGGCCTTGTCCAGCGTCTCGGCATCGCCCGCCCAGCCGGACCGGACGCGCATGCCGAGACTGCGCAACAGCCCGTTCAAATGCTCGGCGTCGTTCTGCGTCTTGCTGGCGACGAGAATGGGCAGGATGCTCGGTTCAGGCAAAAAGAATCTCCCCCGGCTTAAAAGACTGGCAACTTGCTCGGCGCACCGGCCTGTTCGCGAACCAGCCGCGGCACAAGGTAGCCCGGCAGTCGGTTGCGCAATTCCCGGTGCAGTGCCAGCGCACGCGACTCGGGCACCTCGAAATGCGCCGCGCCGGCAACGCGGTCGAGCAGGTGCAGATAATAGGGTATCACTGCGGCCGCGAACAGGGTTTCGCTGAGCGCCGCAAGAGAGGCGGTCGAGTCGTTCACGCCGCGTAGCAGCACGGACTGGTTGAACAGCGTCGCCCCGGCGTCTTTCAGTGCCGCAAAGGCGGCCCCGACGGCTGTATCGATCTCGTTGGCGTGATTGACATGCACAACGACAATCTTCTTCAGCGGCAGTGGCGCGAACCAGTCCAGAAACGTCTGATCGATCCGGGACGGCAACACGATCGGCTGGCGCGTGTGGATACGCAGGCGGCGCACGTGCGGGATGCCGGCAATCGCTGCGGCGAGTTCGGCCAGGCGCCGATCCGTCAACGACAGCGGATCGCCGCCGCTCAGGATGACTTCCGAAATCGTCTCGTCGCCGCAAATGTAGTCGAGCGCGTCGCGCCAGTGATCGCTGCGCGGGTTTTCTTCAGCGTAGGGGAAATGCCGCCGGAAGCAGTAGCGGCAGTTGACCGCACAGGCGCCGGTCGCCACCAGCAGCACCCGGCCGTGGTATTTGTGCAGCAGCCCCGGGCGCGCTGCGCTTGCGATGTCGCCGACCGGATCGGCGGTGAAGCCCGGCGCGAGGGTGGTTTCGGCGTCGATCGGGAGCACCTGGCGGAGCAGGGGGTCGTGCCGGTCGCCGGGTCGCATCCGCGCGACGAACGCGCGCGGGACGCGCAACGGGAACAGCCCGGCTGCGGTGTGCGCAGCGTCGAGCAGCCCAGGATCGAGCGCCAGCATCGAGAGCAGCTCGGCAGGATCGGTCACCGCCTGCTGCAATTCAGTCTGCCAGCGCCTCGTGGTTCCGGTTATCATAGAGTGCTTTAATCTGCGGGACGGCAAGTTTACCTTTATGGCCACATACAGCACCAACGAATTCAAAGGCGGTCTCAAAATCATGATCGACGGCGATCCGTACACGATCGTCGAGAACGAGTTTGTCAAGCCCGGCAAGGGTCAGGCGTTCAACCGCGTCAAAATCCGCAACCTCAAGACCGGTCGGGTAATCGACCGGACCATGAAGTCGGGCGAGACCGTCGAGAGTGCCGACGTCGTCGAAACCGAAATGCAATATCTGTACAGCGACGGCGAATTCTGGCACTTCATGAAGCCGGACACGTTCGAGCAGTTCGCCGCCGGTCCCGCCGCGGTGGAAGGCGCGGTGCAATGGCTCAAGCCCGAAGATATGTGCAACGTGATCCTCTGGAACGGCGACCCGCTGTCGGTCGAGGCGCCGAATTTCGTCATCCTGCAGATTACCGAAACGGATCCGGGGGTGCGCGGCGACACCAGCGGGGGCGGCGGCAAACCGGCAACGCTGGAAACCGGTGCCGTGGTACGCGTGCCGCTGTTCGTCGATCAGGGCGAGATGATCAAGGTGGACACGCGCACGGCGACGTACGTGGCGCGGGCGAAGGAGTGAGCGAAGGTGGAGGTTGGCGCCCCACGGCGCCGATCGCCAATCTTCGCAAGCGCGCCGACATCCTCGCGACCATTCGCGCGTTTTTTGCGCAACGCGACGTTCTCGAAGTAGAGACGCCGTTGCTCTCCAAAGCCGCGGTTACCGACGCCCACCTCGACAGCATCGCCGCGGACGGTGGCTTTTTGCACACGTCGCCGGAGTTCGCGATGAAGCGCCTGCTCGCGGCGGGCGCAGGCGACATCTACCAGCTTTGCAAGGTCTTCCGCGCCGGCGAAGTGGGGCGTCACCACAATCCGGAATTCACGCTGCTGGAGTGGTATCGCGTCGGCTGGGATTATCGGCGGTTGATGGCGGAAGTGGCCGAGCTGCTCGCGCAGGTGCTCGATCTTGGTGTCGAGTCCGAATGCGTTAGCTATCGCGACGCGCTCATGGGTGCCGTCGGCATCGATCCGTTTTCAGCATCGGTGGACGCGCTCGAAGCGGCGGCCGATCGCGCCGGCCTGGGCGGCGCCGGACCGCTCGATCGAGATGGCTGGCTGGACCTGCTCGCGGGCGGCTGTGTTTATCCCGAGCTGGGCCGGAATCGGCTATGTTTCATCTATGACTTTCCGGTATCGCAAGCTGCGCTGGCGCGCGTGAGACCGGGCGATCCGCCGGTGGCCGAACGATTCGAAGTCCTGTTCAACGGCCTCGAACTCGGCAACGGTTTCAGCGAACTGACCGATGCAGCCGAGCAGCGGCATCGTTTCGAGCGCGACCTTGCATACCGGCGCAAGCAGGGCCGGGACGAGCCACCGATCGACGGTCGCTTTCTCGCGGCGCTTGAAGCGGGTCTGCCCGAATCGGCGGGCGTGGCAGTCGGAGTGGATCGCATTGTGATGCTTGCGTGCCGGGTCGAGTGCATCGGTGAGGTGACAGCTTTCACAGCGGAGAACGCATGATGTTCAAGTTGAAGGAAATCGATAACAGCAGCAAGCAGTCCCTCTATGCGGAACTGGCCGAACAGGCGCGCTCACTGGTGCATGACGAGAAAGACCTGGTCGCCAATACCGCCAACCTGAGCGCACTGCTGTTTTATGCGCTGCCGGACGTCAACTGGGTGGGATTCTACCTGCTCAAGGACGGCGAACTGGTGGTCGGGCCGTTTCAGGGCAAGCCCGCGTGCATACGCATTCCAATGGGGAAGGGCGTCTGCGGCACGGCGGCGGCACAGCGCCGGTCGCTGGTCGTCGAGGACGTGAACGCGTTCGCCGGACACATCTTCTGCGACAGCGCGTCGCGATCAGAAGTCGTGGTGCCGCTGGTAGCCAACGATCAGCTGCTCGGCGTGCTGGATATCGATAGCCCGAATCTGGCTCGCTTCGATGCGGACGATCGGATGGGTCTGGAGAAAATCGCGGCGGTGTTGCTGGAGACGGTTTAGATTTTTATCGTCCCGATCCGCTGGCCGACGAGCACCCGCGAATCGGCGCCGAGTCCGGCGGCCCATTCGACGGCGTCGCGCGCGAATAGCAGAATCACGGTGGAGCCCATGTTGAAGCGGCCGACTTCCTCGCCGCGAGTGAGCGTCACCGCCGGTGTACCGCCGTCGCCATAGCGCCATTCGCGGATGCGCTTGCCGGGCGGCGGCGTGATCTCGCCGGCCCACACCGTTTCGATACTGCCGACCAGCATGGCGCCCACCATTACCACTGCCATCGGTCCTGCCGGGGTGGCAAACAGCATCGCCACCCGCTCGTTGCGGGCGAACAGGCGCGGTACCGCGCGCGTCGTCGCAGGATTCACGCTGAACAGTCGGCCGGGAATGTAAATCATACGTTCGAGCGTGCCGTCGAGCGGCATGTGAACGCGGTGATAATCGCGCGGCGCGAGATACAGCGTGGCGAAGCTGCCGCCGGCGAAGCATTCGGCGAGTGCCGTGTCGCCGCCCAGCAGTTCGCGAGCGTCGAACTCCCGTCCCTTCGCCTGAAAGATGCGGCCTTTGTTGATGACGCCGAACTGGCTGCCGCGGCCGTCAACCGGCGACACGCAGCTTTCGGGCACGCTGTCTACCGGCCGCGCATCGGGCCGCAGCGAACGCGTGAAGAATGCATTGAGGCTCGCGTAGTGCGTCGGATTGGGATCTGCTGCCTCGCTCAGATCGATGTCGTAGCGACTGATCAGTGCGTGAATCAGCCGATTCTTGAGCCACGGCTGCTCGCGGCGGGTGATGTAATGCCAAAGCCGCGACAGGCCGTGCTGCGGCAACAGGTACTGCGCGAGCGCGGCGAGCCGATCGTAGCGGTTGGGGTTGTAGGCTGACATGGCGCCGGAATACTACACTCTGCGGTATAGTTACGCACTTCGTCCGCCCGAATTTGACGTACATGCCGCGCTTCGACAAAGACATGGCCGCGTTGTCCACGATTGCCGATTCGGTGCGTTACCTCGCCAGCCGGTTCAATGAAGCCGGCATTTTTTTTGGCCACGGTACGGGCAACGCGGTGGACGAAGCGCTCGCGCTGGTGCTGCACGTGCTGCATCTCGATCACGATCTCCCGGCTTGGTTGCTCGATGCGCACCTGACCGATGACGAGAAAGTGGCGATCGCCGACCTCGCGGCGCAGCGGATCGACAGCCGCAAGCCCCTCGCGTATTTGACGCACTCCGCCGCGTTTGCCGGGCTCGACTTTTACGTCGACGAACGCGTGCTCGTGCCGCGCTCGCCGATCGCCGAGTTGATCGAACGCCGGTTCGAGCCGTGGGCGGAGCCGGACTCGATCGAACGCGTGCTCGACATCGGCACCGGCAGCGGCTGCATCGCGATCGCCTGCGCACATTACCTGCCGGATGCGCAGGTGGACGCCGTGGATGTCTCGGAAGATGCGCTCGCCGTCGCGTGCGAGAACGTGGTGCGACATCATTTGAACGGGCGCGTGCAGTTGATTCAGTCGGACCTGCTGGCCGACTTGCCGCCGGCGCGCTACGACGTGATCGTCACCAACCCGCCTTATGTCGATGCCGCCGAGATGGCCGCGCTGGAACCCGAATTTCGCCACGAGCCGGCGCTCGGCCTGGCGGCGGGCGAGGACGGGCTGGATTGCATTGAGCGCATCCTGCGCGACGCGCCGGATTATCTCACGTCGAACGGCATCCTGATCGGCGAAGTCGGTGCCAGCCAACCGGCCTTTGAAGCGCGTTTCCCCGAGCTGCCGGTCACGTGGCTGGAATTCGAGCGCGGCGGCAGCGGCGTGTTTCTGATTACGGCCGCCGACCTGGAGGAGAGCGATGTCGGGTAACACGTTCGGCAAGCTGTTTGCCGTCACCACGTTTGGCGAAAGCCACGGCCCCGCGCTCGGCTGCATAGTCGATGGGTGTCCGCCCGGGCTGGCTTTAGTCGAAGCGGATCTGCAAGCCGATATCGAACGCCGCCGCACGGGCAAGTCGCGCCACACCTCGCAACGCCGGGAACCGGACACGGTGCGGATTCTGTCCGGCGTGTTCGAAGGTGTGACCACCGGCACACCCATCGGCCTTGTCATCGACAACGTCGACGCCAAGCCGAAGGATTATGCCAATATCGCCGACCGCCTCCGGCCCGGCCACGCGGACTACACCTACCTGCATAAATATGGCGTGCGCGACTACCGCGGCGGCGGGCGCGCTTCGGCGCGCGAAACGGTGATGCGGGTGGCAGCAGGCGCGATTGCGCGCAAATACCTGCGCGACCGGCTGGGCATCGAAATCCGCGGCTACCTGGCGCAGCTCGGCCCGATCGCACTCGAGCCGGCCGATCTGGCGACGGTGGACGATAACCCGTTCTTCTGCGCCGATCCCTCGAAGATCGACGAGCTCGAGCGATTCATGGACGCGCTGCGCAAATCCGGCGATTCGGTCGGCGCCCGGGTGACGGTCGTCGCGCGCGGCGTGCCGCCGGGCCTGGGCGAGCCGGTATTCGACAAGCTCGACGCGGCAATCGCCCACGCGATGATGGGCATCAACGCGGTCAAGGGCGTCGAAATCGGTGCCGGTTTCGCCGCCGTCACACAGAAGGGTACCGAGCACCGCGACGAGATGACGCCGGAGGGCTTTTTGAGCAACAACGCCGGCGGCATTCTCGGCGGAATCTCCAGCGGCCAGCCCATCGTCGTCAGCATTGCCCTCAAGCCGACGTCGAGCATCCGGCTCCCCGGACGCACTGTCAATACGGCCGGAGAGTCCGTGGAGGTGGTCACGCATGGCCGCCACGACCCGTGCGTCGGCATTCGCGCTACGCCTATCGCGGAAGCCATGCTTGCGCTGGTGTTAATGGATCATTATTTACGCCATCGCGCCCAGAACGGGGATGTGAGGTCTCCCGCGGCGAAATTGGCGGGAGAGCGCGAGATTCGTTAAAATAGTCTGCTACGCGATTGAATTTACAGCTATTTTCAGGGCTTTTTAATGCAGGACTTTAAGGTGGCCGTGGTCGGCGCGACGGGCGCGGTCGGAGAAACGATGTTGTCGATCCTTGCCGAGCGGAAGTTCCCGGCAAGCGAGGTGATTGCGCTGGCGAGCAGCCGCTCCGCCGGGCGCAGCGTCGAATTCGGCCGTCGTGAACTGGAAGTGCAGGATCTCGCGACGTTTGATTTCAGCGGCGTGGATATCGCGCTGTTCTCCGCGGGCGGTGCGGTGTCGGGCGAATATGCGCCCAAGGCGGCCGCGGCCGGCTGCGTGGTGATCGACAACACGTCGAAGTTTCGCTACGACGATGACGTGCCGCTGGTCGTATCCGAGGTCAACCCGGAGGCGATCGGCCAGTACCGCAAGCGCAATATCATCGCCAACCCGAACTGCTCGACGATGCAGCTCATGGTGGCGCTGAAGCCGTTGCACGACGCGGCCGGCATCGAGCGCATCAACATCGCGACCTACCAGGCCGTCTCCGGCGCCGGTAAAAAGGCGATGGAAGAGTTGGCGCACCAGACCGCGAATCTGCTTAACGGCCGGCCGGTCGAGTCGGGCACGATGGCCAAGCAGATTGCGTTCAACGTGCTGCCGCAGATCGACGAATACCAGGACAACGGCTACACCCGCGAGGAGATGAAGCTGGTGTGGGAGACGCGCAAAATTCTCGGCGAGGCGTCCATTCAGGTGAATGCGACCGCCGCGCGCGTGCCGGTATTTTACGGCCACTCCGAGGCCGTGCACATCGAGACGCGCAAGAAGCTGTCGGCGGCCGACGCGCGCAAGCTGCTGGCGAAGGCGCCCGGCATCGAATTGCTGGATGGCTTCGGAAAAGGCGAGTTTCCGACGCCGGTGACGGAGGCGGCGGGTCACGACCCGGTATACGTCGGCCGCATTCGCGAAGACATTTCTCACCCGCGCGGGCTCGACCTGTGGGTGGTCGCGGACAACATTCGCAAGGGCGCCGCGCTGAATACGGTTCAAATCGCCGAAATATTGGTAGAAAACCATTTATCGGCTATAGTTGGCGCGATGTCGTAAGGCGATGCTTGAAGAAAGTCGCCAAGTTGTTTGGCGCTGTTGGCATTAAGTCAGATCATCAAGGGCCCGGGTGCGGGTGGAATAGGGAGCGAAAATGAGACGATTACTGGCCCTCTCGGGGCTGATCCTGAGTCTTGGATCGCTGTCTTTCGGCGCATTCGCGCTGGGTCTGGGTAATATTCAGCTGCATTCGGCACTGGGCCAGAAGCTTGATGCCGACATTGCGCTGGTGGGCGTTGACAGCCCGTCAGCAGCAGGGCTGAAGGTATCGCTGGCGGGGCCGGCGGCATTTCAACGCGCCAAAGTCGAGCGCAGTGGCATTCTGCAATCGCTCAAGTTCGTCGTCGTCAACGGCGCCGACGGCTACCACGTTCACGTCACCAGCAGCCAGCCGGTCCGGGAACCCTTCCTGACCTTCATCGTGTCCGCGCAGTGGTCCAGCGGCCAGGTGCTGCGGGAATACACGGTGCTGCTCGATCCGCCGAACTACGCGTCCGGTGCCGCGGCGGCGCAGTCGCCGGCCGCAGGCGTCGCGCAGGCCGCGCCGGCGTCCACCACCACGGTTGCGACACAGCCGCAATCCGCCCAGGCGCAGCCGGTTCAGATGGAACCCGCGGTTGCCGCAACGCCGGCCGCCGGCAGCAACTACGGCCCGATCCAGCGCGGCGACACGCTGTGGGGGATCGCGAGCAACCTGACCTCCGGCAAGCCGGCCGATATCGACCGGATGATGATCGCAATCTACCGCAATAACCCGCACGCGTTCGCCGGTAACATCAACCGCATGCGGGCGGGTTATGTGCTCGAAATTCCGGGTGCCGCGACTGTGAACGCCATCAGCCGTCGCGATGCCATCGCTGCGGTGAAGAGTGCCAATCAGCGATACCTGGCGGAATCGACGGGTCCGGTAAACGCGTCGCTCGCGGCGGCATCGTCCGCTGCCACGCCAGCCGATGCGACATCCGCAATCACTACGGCGCCGGCAGCACCTGCTCCCGCCGCCGATGCCCAGGCGCATTTGCAACTGGTGGCGCCGAGTGCCGATGCCGTACAATCCGCGGCCGCACCGGGTGCCGACAGTGCACAACTCACGCAGTTGAAGCAGCAGTTGACCGCCGCTCAGCAGCAGGCGAGCGCGGCCGTCGATCGCAACACGAAGCTCGCGGGCCAGGTCAACGACCTCAAGCAGCAGTTGACCAAAACCCAGCGCATGCTGAACTTGACCAACAAGCAGCTTGCACAGTTGCAGCAGCAGGCGCGCCAGCAGAATGCGGACAAAGCGGCCAAGGCCGGCGGCGGCCTCGACGGCGTAATCGCGTACGTCACCAAGCCGTTGTTCCTCGTGGCGTTGCTGGTGGTGCTGGTACTGATCGTCGCGTTCATCGTGATCCAGAAACAGCGGCGCAAGGCGGCTACCGCTGCTGCCAATGAGCCTGTCGTGACTATTGATGAGCCCGAATTCGACGAGGCCGATGGCGCCGCCGATCTGCAGGCGCAAGACTTCGGAGCCGTCGCCGCGGTCTCGCTCGCCGATGACGCTGCGGCGGAACCTGCCGAGTCCGCCGACGAGGTGCAGGATCCGATCGCGGAAGCGGACTTCCATGTCGATTACGGCCTTTACGATCAGGCGGCCGAAATCATCCGCAACGGCATTGAAGCCGATCCAGGCCGCGAGGAACTCAAGCTCAAGCTGTTCCAGATTTATTTCGCCGCCGGCGACGCGGCCGCTTTCAGCAGCGCTGCGCAGGAATATGCCTCCGACTGGGGCGCGGACCATCCCGCCGAATGGGAAGAAGTCACGACGATGGGCCGGCAACTGGTGCCGGAGGAACCGCTGTTCGCGGCTGGCTTCGATCAGACCCTGCCAGGTTCGCCGGAGACGCCGACGGAAGTGCCGACCGAATTGTCCACGGAACTCGGTACGGACACCGCTACCGAGTTGCCGGGCGACGACGAGGAGCTGGACGAAGTCATCGCCGATCCGCGCGACGAGGCGCTGAATTTCGACTTCGATCTGGGCGAATCGACGTCCACCCCGGATGAGGGTGACGCCGAGCCCGCGGCCGAAGACACCTTCGACGAGCAACCGGCGGGGGAGGCGCAGCCGGAGTTCGGGGCCTCGTTCGAGATGGACAAGCCTGCCACTGCCGACACTTCGGGCAATTTCGATCTGAGCGATCTGGAAGCCGAGTTGAACCCGCAGGCGGGCGACGCCGGTTACAGCGCCAATTCGCTCACCGACACGCAGACAGAATTCGAAGACGCGATCCGCGAGCTGTCGGAATTTGTCGACACCAATTTCCCCAAGGAATCGTCCGCCGACAACCGGCCGACCGAAACGCCCGTGGCGGAGGAGTCGGACTTCGCACCGCTGGAAACGCTGGCCGCGGATGACGACGAATCCGAATCGGAAAGTTTCGACGATGACGCCGGCCTCGACGAAATGAGCACCAAGCTCGATCTCGCCCGCGCCTACATGGATATGGGAGATCCTGAGGGTGCGCGCAGTATTCTCGAGGAGGTGATCGATGAGGGTGCCAAGCAGTATCAGGATCAGGCGCGCGAACTCCTCGACAAAGTAGGCTGATGGGAAGAACGCGGTTCGGGATTCGGGAAAGCACTGAGCCTCGCGTAGCGCCGAATCCGCTACTTGCCCGATGTCTGCAGATAATCCTGTGCTTCGTTTCGCTGCCGGCGTTGAATACGACGGCACCCGCTTCGCTGGTTGGCAGCGTCAGCGGCATGCGCGCTCGGTTCAGGGCGATGTAGAAGCCGCGTTATCCGCCGTGGCCGACCGGCCCGTCGAGGTCACTTGCGCGGGGCGCACCGACGCCGGTGTGCATGCCGAAGGACAGGTCATTCATTTCGATACCGACGCCGAGCGTAGCGAGCGCTCCTGGCTTCTAGGCGCCAACTCCAATCTCCCAACGGATGTCGTGCTGCGGTGGCTGCGCGTCGCGCCTCCAGAATTTCATGCGCGCTTCAGCGCGCGCGCCCGGCACTACCGCTACACGATCCTCAACCGTGAAATCCGCCCGGCGATCGAGCGCGATTATCTGGCTGCCGTACGCCTGCCGCTCAACGTGGCGGCGATGCACCGCGCCGCGCGGTCGCTGATCGGCGAGCACGATTTCTCGGCGTTCCGAGCCGCTGAGTGCCAGGCGGCTTCGCCGGTGCGGCGCGTGCTGTGGCTGACGGTCGCGCGCCATGGCGACCGCATCGTCATCGACGTGGCGGCGAACGGCTTTTTGCATCACATGGTGCGCAACATCGCCGGCGTCCTGATCGGGATCGGCACCGGCAAGCGGCCGTCGGACTGGGCCGCCGAAGTGCTCGAAGGCCGCGACCGCACCGTGGGCGGCGTCACTGCGCCGGCGGGGGGACTGCGGTTCATGGGCGTGCGATACCCGGGTGCGTTCGACTTGCCGCTGGGGGCGGAAAGCCGGGCGGTTTTCGACGCGATTGCGAAGTCTGGTAATCTATAACGTTTCCCGAAACGTTTCCGATTCGTCCTCATGCCGCGCGTTCGCATCAAATTTTGTGGTCTGACTCGCGCCGAGGACGCCGCAACCGCGGCGCAGCTTGGAGTCGATGCGATCGGAGTGGTGTTCCATCCGCCGAGTTCGCGCGCGGTGACGCTGGAGCAGGCGCGCGCGGTAATCGACGCACTGCCGGCATTCGTCACAGTCGCGGCGCTGTTTCTCGATCCGGAACGGGGCGAAGTCGAGCGGGTGCTGAAGACGCTGCCGATCGATCTGCTGCAATTTCACGGCGACGAGTCGCCGGCGTTTTGCGAGTCGTTCGACCGGCCGTACATCAAGGCGTTGCCGATGGCGGACGACGTCGACCTGAACGCGGCCGCGCACGACTACCGACGTGCCCGTGCGTTGCTGCTCGACGCTCACGCCCGCGGCGAGTCGGGTGGCCAGGGCCGGACGTTCGCGTGGCGCCGCATGGAACTGCCGCTGCCAGTAGTGCTGGCGGGCGGCCTCGGGCCGGACAACGTCGGCCGCGCAATTGAAACCGTGCGGCCGTGGGCAGTCGATGTATCGAGCGGCGTCGAATCGAGCCCCGGCATCAAGAATCATGAACGCATGACCGCGTTCGTCGCAGAGGTTAACCGTGCAGCCTGCTGAGAAGAAAACAACCTGGCCCGACGCCGACGGCCGCTTCGGCGATTACGGTGGGCGCTTTGTCGCCGAGACGCTGATGGCGGCGGTCGACGAACTCGCCGCCGCTTATGAACAGTACCGCAACGATCCCGAGTTCCGCGCCGAATTCGAGCGCGACCTCGCCGATTACGCCGGCCGCCCGTCGCCGCTGTATTTCGCCGAACGCCTCACCGAACGCGCCGGCGGCGCACGTATCTACCTCAAGCGCGAAGACCTGAATCATACCGGCGCGCACAAGATCAACAACACGATCGGCCAGGCGCTGCTCGCCAAGCGCATGGGCAAGCGCCGCATCATCGCCGAAACCGGAGCCGGGCAGCATGGCGTGGCGACCGCGACCGTGGCGGCGCGGCTGGGGTTCGAGTGTGTCGTCTACATGGGCGCCGAGGACATCGCACGCCAATCGGTCAACGTCTATCGCATGCGGCTGCTCGGCGCGACGGTCGTGCCGGTCGAGTCGGGCTCGCGCACGCTCAAGGATGCGATGAACGAGGCGATGCGCGACTGGGTGACGAACGTCGATTCGACCTTTTACATCATCGGCACCGTCGCCGGTCCGCACCCGTACCCGATGATGGTGCGCGACTTCCACACCGTGATCGGCCGCGAAGCGCGCGAGCAGATACTGAAGGCGGAAGGGCGGCTGCCGGATGCGCTGGTCGCCTGTGTCGGCGGCGGCTCGAACGCGATTGGCCTGTTTCATCCGTTCCTCGACGACGACGTCGCGATCTACGGCGTCGAGGCGGGCGGCAAGGGATCGGGCGAAGGCCAACATGCGGCGTCACTGTCGGTCGGCCGCCCCGGCGTGCTGCACGGCAACCGCACTTACGTTCTGGAAGATGCGGCCGGCCAGATTTTGCCGACGCATTCAATCTCGGCCGGTCTCGATTACCCGGGCGTCGGGCCGGAGCATGCCTGGCTCAAGGACAGCGGCCGCGCAACGTACCTCACCGTAACCGATGACGAGGCGCTCGCGGCGTTTCATTTGCTGACACGCGTCGAGGGCATTATGCCGGCGCTCGAATCGAGTCACGCCATCGCGTACGCGACGAAGCTGGCGCCGGAGCTGGGGCGCAACGCGGTCATGATCGTCAGCCTGTCCGGGCGCGGCGACAAGGACATCAACACCGTGGCGCGGCTCGAAGGGATGGAGTTATGAGTCGCCTCGCCGCCTGCTTCGAAGCCCTGCGAGGTGGCCGCCGTCGTGCGCTGGTGACCTATGTCACCGCTGGCGACCCGGAGCCGGAATCCACGCCGGACCTGCTGCATGCGCTGGCGGAAGCGGGTGCCGATATTCTCGAACTCGGCGTGCCGTTTTCGGATCCGACCGCCGACGGTCCGGCGATCCAGGCTGCGCACGAACGGGCGCTGGCGCACGGCGTGTGCCTTGCTGACGCGCTCGACATGGTGGCCGATTTCCGCCGCCAGGACGATTCAACGCCGATCGTGCTGATGGGCTACCTGAACCCGATCGAGGCGATGGGCGCGACCGCATTTGCCGACGCCGCGGCGCAAATGGGCGTCGACGGGGTGATCGCAGTCGATCTGCCGCCGGAGGAGGCGGCGCCGCTGCACGCGTTGCTGCGCGAGCGTGATATCGACCTGATTTTCCTGGTCGCACCGACGACTACGGACGCCCGCATCAAGCGGATCGCCGCGCTGGCGAGTGGTTTCATTTATTACGTCTCGCTCACGGGAACGACCGGCGCGGGTACCCTCGACACGGCCGCCGTGGCCGACAAGCTGGGGGACGTCCGCGCGCATACCGACCTGCCGATCGCGGTCGGCTTCGGCGTTCGCAGCGGCGAATCCGCGGCCGCGCTGGCACAGACGGCCGACGCCGTTGTCGTTGGCAGCGCCTTGATCGAACGCATCGTCGCGGCCGACAATGACGCCGCCCGGCGTCAAACCGCCGGGGACTTCGTCGGCGAATTGCGCGCCGCGCTCGATAACGCCATGGCCGCACCGGCTTGAAGAGATAGACTATGAATTGGTTCAAAAAGCTGATGCCGTCGCGCATCAACACCGAAGGCAGCCGCAAGCGCAACATACCCGAGGGCTTGTGGAGCAAGTGCCCGCATTGCGGCGGCGTGCTGTATCGCGCCGACCTGGAGCGCAACCTGCAGGTCTGCCCGAAGTGCGGCCATCACATGCGCCTCACCGCACGCCAGCGGCTCGACTCGTTCCTTGACCCGGATTCGCGTACCGAGATCGGCGCTGCCATCGAACCGCTCGATCCGCTCAAGTTCAAGGACAGCAAGCGCTACAAGGAGCGCATTGCACAGGCGCAGAAAAACACCGGCGAAAATGACGCGCTGGTGGCGATGAAGGGCAGCCTCAAGGGTCAGCCGATCATCGCGTGCGCATTCGAATTCCGCTTCATGGGCGGCTCGATGGGCTCCGTCGTCGGCGAGCGTTTTGTGCGCGCCGCCAACGCGGCGCTCGAAGACAAGGCGCCGCTGATCTGCTTTACCGCCAGCGGCGGCGCGCGCATGCAGGAGTCGCTGCTGTCGCTGTTCCAGATGGCGAAGACCAGTGCCGCGCTCGCCAAGCTCGCCCGGCGCCACGTACCGTTTATCTCGGTTTTGACCGACCCGACCACGGGCGGTGTCTCGGCAAGCCTCGCAATGCTGGGCGACATCAACATCGCCGAGCCGCGGGCGCTGATCGGCTTTGCCGGCCCGCGGGTCATCGAACAGACCGTGCGCGAAACGCTGCCGGAAGGCTTCCAGCGCAGCGAGTTCCTGCTCGAGCACGGCGCGATCGACATGATCGTCGATCGCCGTGAAATGCGCGATCGCGTCGCGAACCTGCTGACAATGCTGATGCACCAGCCGGTGCAGGCGCTACTATCGCGGAACAATTCCGGGGACGGAGCGACGGCAGGTTAGGCAGCGGCTCGTCACCTCCCGCACGAATGCGTTTTGAAACCTTGTCGCAATGGCTGGATTGGCAGTCGGCCCTCCACCCGACAGCGATCAACCTGGGCCTTGATCGCGTCGCGGCCGCCGCCGCCAATTTGACGCCGCGCCCGGAAACGACGCGCGTCATTACCGTCGGCGGTACCAACGGCAAGGGCTCCTGCGTCCGCTATCTCGAATCGATCCTTCAGGCCGCCGGCTACCGTGTCGGTGCCTATACCTCGCCGCATCTCGAGCGCTATAACGAGCGCGTCAGAATCAACGGCGCGGAAGCGGACGACGCGGCATTATGCGCGGCTTTCGAGCGCGTCGATCAGGCCCGCAACGACATCCGCCTGACCTATTTCGAGTTCGGCACGCTCGCCGCGCTGGATGTTTTCTGGCGCGAGCAACTCGATGTCGTCGTGCTGGAAGTCGGCCTGGGCGGGCGGCTGGACGCCGTCAACATCGTCGATGCCGACTGTGCCATCGTCACCAACATTGCGCTCGATCACATGGAGTGGCTCGGCCCTGACCGCGAATCGATCGGCCGGGAGAAGGCGGGCATCTATCGCGCCGCCCGACCCGCGATTTGCGCGGATCGCGATCCGCCGGCCTCGCTGCTGGCACAGGCCAAGGCAACCGGTGCCGATCTGCGGCTCATCGGCCGCGACTTCGATTGGGATGCTGAAGAAAAAAGCTGGCATTTCAGCGGTGGGCAAGCGGGCTGGCGGAGCCTGCCGTACCCGCCGATGCCCGGGGTGCAACAACTCGACGACGCTTCCGCCGCACTCGCGGCGCTGGAAGCTACGAGCGAGGCGCTGCCGATCACTGCCGAAGCTGCCCGTACCGGCATCGCCGCCGCGAAATTACCCGGCCGATTTGAAACGCTACCCGGCGAACCGGCTACAATACTCGATGTCGCGCATAACCCCGCAGCCGCGCGAGCGTTGGCGACGAGCCTGCAAAGCACGCGCGGCGCGGGCCGCACGTTGGCGGTTCTGGGCATGCTGCGCGACAAGGCGGCGGACGAAGTCGCGGCGGCGCTCGCGCCGCAGGTCGATTACTGGTATCTGGCCGGCTTGGGCGGGCCGCGTGGTCTCGATGCCGCGGCATTACAGGGGCGCACGGCTGAGACGACAGCCGCCAACAGCAGCCTTGCCGGTTCGCCCTGGCAAGCCTGGCAGCAAGCGAACGCGGCAGCGCAAGCCGGCGACCGCATCGTCGTTTGCGGCTCGTTTTTAACGGTCGCCGAGGTGCGCGAACGTTGGCACGCCCGCAGGGGACGCGCGGCAGTTGATTAATGGCCTCGAGGGGCCACTTAAGGAGGGAGGCTGTGAAAGAGCGATTGATTGGCGCTTGTATCCTGGTGGCACTGGCCGTCATTTTTATTCCGATGTTTTTCGACGAACCCGCGCCGGCCGGCACGGTCACCAAAGACGTCGATCTCCCGGCCGCCGTCACCGGCGTCAGCACCTACCAGATGAGCCTGACGCGCAATACACCGCCGGAGCCGATCTCGCCGCTGGTCGCTGCGGGCAAGGCGCCGGCCGAAAAGCGCAGTGGCAAAATCAACCGCACTGTGGCGCCGTCCACGCGCACTGTCGATCTGGCCGTGAGTCCCGAAACCGCCACCGTCAAAACCAAAACAGTACCGGTCGCGGTGCCGCCGCCGCAGCAATCGAAAAAGGTCGCTACGGCAAAGCTGGCTGCTTCGAAAGTTGACGGCGCTCCCGCCGATCCGGCCGCGCGGCAACCCGGCTGGGCCGTGCAGGCGGGCAGCTTCGCCAATCGCGACAATGCACAGCGGCTGACCAACCGATTGAAGCAGAAGGGCTTCGACGCGTTCATTCTGCAGGCCAAAAGCGGCAGGCAGACCGTTTACCGCGTGCGCGTGGGCCCGGTCGACGCGCGCCGCGAAGCGGAGAAGCTCGCGCCGGCGATCGCCGCCGCGTCCGGCGGCCCCACGGAAGTCGTCTCCAACCCCTGATACAATAGCGGCTCATTCCGAGGGCCGCCGCGATGGTCTGGATCGACTACTTCATACTCGCCGTCGTCGTATTGTCGATCCTGCTCAGCCTGATGCGCGGCTTCGTGCGCGAGGCCATCTCGCTCGGCACCTGGATTGCGGCCTTTTGGCTCGCGCTGACATTCGCCAGCCAGTTCAGCCGCTGGTTCACGGCCATTGAATCTGACGCGGTACGCATCATATTAGCCTTTGGAATCCTGTTCGTGGCAGTGCTGATCGTAGGTGCGGTATTGAATCACCTGGTCAGCGCGCTGGTGGATAAAACCGGCCTGTCCGGCACTGACCGGCTGCTCGGCGCGGTGTTCGGTTTCGGCCGCGGGCTGGTCTTCGTCGCGGCGCTGGTGATCGTCGCGCAGTGGACGCAACTGCCAAAAACGCAGACCTGGCAGCATTCGAGATTCATGCCTTACGTGGACCCGGTCGCCACGTGGCTGCGCCACGTTTTGCCGATTGATTCGGCGCATCCGGAATTCTCCGGCAAGCAGGTTGTCGACGCGGCGACCAGACTCCATAGCGAGGAACATTGAAGCATGTGCGGCATCGTCGGTATCGTCGGCCAAGGCAACGTCAACCAGTCCATTTACGACGCGCTCACCGTCCTGCAGCATCGCGGGCAGGACGCGGCCGGCATCATGACCGCGGATGGCCCGCGGCTGCATCTGCACAAGAACAACGGTCTGGTGCGCGATGTGTTTCAGCAGCGCCACATGTTGCGGCTGACCGGCAACATGGGCATCGGGCACGTTCGTTACCCGACCGCCGGCTCGTCGCAAACGTCCGAGGCGCAGCCGCTTTACACCAACACGCCGTACGGCATCGGTCTCGGTCACAACGGCAACCTCACCAACGCGACCGAGCTGCAACAGTTACTGTTTCGCGAGGACCTGCGCCACCTGAACACCGATTCGGATTCGGAGTTGATCCTTAATGTGTTCGCGCACGAGTTGCAGCAGCGCGGCAAGACGGTTCTGACCCCGGATGACGTTTTCGCCGCTGTGGCCGCCGTGCACCGGCGCTGTCGCGGTGCGTATTCGATCGTCGCGCTGATCGCCGACTATGGCATCGTCGGTTTCCGCGATCCCAATGGCATTCGGCCGCTGGTATTCGGCAGCCGCCCGACGCCGGGCGGCAACGAATACATGCTCGCATCCGAGAGCGTGGCGCTCGATGTGCTCGGCTTCGACATGATTCGCGACGTGGCGCCGGGCGAGGCGGTGCTGATCGACGCCGCCGGCAACCTGCACACGCAGCAATGCGCGGAGCAGCCGGAGCTCACGCCATGCATTTTCGAGTATGTGTACTTCGCAAGGCCGGATTCGATCATGGACAAGGTGTCCGTGTATAAAGCGCGTCTTCGGATGGGCGAGAAGCTGGCCGAGAAAATCCGGCGCGAGTGGCCCGACCACGACATCGACGTCGTCATGCCGATCCCGGACACCAGCCGCTCAAGCGCGCTACAGCTCGCCAATGCCCTTAACATCAAGTTCCGCGAAGGCTTCATCAAGAACCGCTACATCGGCCGTACGTTCATCATGCCCGGCCAGCAGCAGCGCAAGCGCTCGGTCAAGCAGAAACTGAACGCGATCGACCTCGAATTCCAAGGCAAGAACGTGCTGCTGGTGGACGACTCGATCGTGCGCGGCACGACGTCCGGACAGATCATCCAGATGGCGCGCGAGGCCGGCGCACGGCGCGTGTATTTCGCCTCCGCCGCGCCGCCGGTGCGCTTCCCGAACGTCTACGGCATCGACATGCCGTCCGCGCCCGAACTGGTCGCGCATGGTCGCACCGAAGAGGAAGTCGCCAAAATCATCGGCGCCGATCGCCTGATCTACCAGGACCTCGACGATCTGATCGACGCCGTCAAGCACGAGCGCGCGGATCTCACCCAATTCGACGATTCCGTCTTCTCCGGCCGCTACGTCACCGGCGACGTCACCCCGGACTATCTGCGCCATCTCGAAATCCTGCGCTCGGACAGCGCCAAGGCCGCCCGCAAGCGCGCCGCACTGGAAGAAGTCGAGGTCGACGCGTAAATCTGTGGAAGATCGGCGGCGTCTGCTACAAGACCTGTTCCATGCAGCAGTAGCCGCCGTAGACGCCCGCGAAAGCGTCAAGAAGGCGCTTCAATCCAAAGTAGCCGGCAAAGCACCGATCGAAGTAATTGCACTGGGTAAAGCCGCCACCGGCATGACTCAAGGCGCATTGGATGTCCAGGGCGACCGCATAAGCCGCGCGTTGGTCGTAATGCCAGTCGCCAACACCAGGCACCAGCATTTTCCACCGAATTTCGAATATATCGAAGCGGCGCACCCGATACCGGATCACCGCAGCTTCGTGGCCGGCCAACGCCTGCTCACATTCCTCGGCGAATCCCCACCAGCAGCCGATTACCTGTTCCTGATTTCCGGCGGCACATCATCACTGATCGAAACGCCGATCCGGGGCATCGTGCCCGATGAAATCATGAAACTGAACCGTTGGTTGCTGGGCAGCGGCCTCGACATCCGCGCAATGAACGCGATCCGCAAGGCCGTCTCAGGCATCAAGGGCGGCGGCCTGCTGAACTATGTAGGCAGCCACCGCGCAACGGCGCTCTACATCTCCGACGTCCCCGGTGATCGCATTGCCGATATTGGCTCCGGTCCGCTGGGGCCGGTCGAGTCACATCCACTGCCGCCAGTTCCGGAATGGGTCGGCCAAATAATTGCCAAGGCCGAGCAACCCGCACCAGTGGCCGCCGATGTGCAAATTGAACGGACGATCGTAGCCAAACTCGCCGACGCGATAGCCGGCGCCGCCGCCGAAGCCCGAAAGCGAGGCTTCAAGGTATCCGTGCACGAGCAACGGCTGGAAGGCGAAGCCGAAAAAGCAGGCAGAAGCGTTGCGAAACAGCTACTCGACGCGCCGCCGGGCATCCACATCTGGGGCGGCGAAACCGTCGTGCGCCTGCCGCCGAACCCGGGCAGAGGAGGGCGCAGCCAATCTCTGGCGCTGGGTGCGGCAATCGAATTGGAAGGCCGCCAGGACATCATGTTGTTGGCTGCCGGAACAGACGGCAAAGATGGCCCCGGCAACGCCGCCGGCGCCATTATCGACGGCGGCACGGTGGGGCGCGGCAGAGACGCAAAGCGCGATGCCGAACAAGCGCTTGCCCATGCCGACGCCGGAGCCTTTCTCGAAGCCACTGGCGATCTCTTGTGCACCGGCCCGACCGGCACGAATGTTATGGATGTCGTGATTGCGTGCGTGCGGCAGGTTGGCGCGGAGTTAGACACGAACTAAGAGGATGCCTGGTTCCGTAATTCCCTTTAAGCCCAAAAAAAGGCGCCGCGGCCGCCAATTTGCGTCTAAACTCCGGATGTTGTTGTTCATGCAATGGGAGTTAAACCATGTTCAACCGCTCCATTTTAGGCGCCGGCGTGCTACTGGCGGCCATCCTCGTTCCCGGCTTGGCCGTTGCGCATTCCATCGGCTTTGTCGCTCCGCCCGGCTCGCACGTGGTCACTGTGGTGGCGCACGAGTACCGCTTCACCATGCCGGCGTCGATTCCGGCCGGGCTGACGACTTTCGTGCTGAAGGACGAAGGGCGGCAGGAACATCACATGGAGGTCGTGAAGCTGGATGACGGCAAGACCATGGCCGACGTGATGGCCGCGTTTACTCATCCGGGGCCGCCGCCCACATGGATGCACCCGGTCGGCGGCCCGAATACGCCAGGGCCGGGCGGCGTGTCGAATGCGACGCTGGTGCTGCAGCCGGGTCATTACGTTGCGTTTTGCGTCATTCCGGCGCCGGACGGCAGGCCGCATGTCATGCACGGCATGATTACGCCGTTTACCGTCACTCCGTCGAAAGATGCGCCGGCGCCGCTGCCGAAGGCGGATACCACGATCACGCTGCGCGACTACGCGTTCGAGTTGTCGCGCCCGCTTACGGCGGGTCATCACGTTATCGAGGTGGTCAACGCGGGTCACCAGCCACACGAGATGACGATGATCCGCTACCCGTCGAACCGGGGCAATCACGATCTGGAAGCGTGGGTCGAGAAGCCGAATGGGCCGATGCCGGGGCACGGCGCGGGTGGCATTACCGACATTCTGCCCGGCACGCACGTGGTCATCCAGGTGGATATGAAGCCGGGTAAATATGGGCTGATTTGCTTTACGCCCGGCCCCGACGGCAAGCCGCATTTCATGGACGGCATGCAGAGAGAATTTGTCGTACGCTAAGGCGTGATGGACAGGCATCGGGATTCGATGCCGATTGGCAAGGAGATGGAAAATGGCAAAGACGATGAGGTGTGGTGACGTCGTCGAGGGCTGCGATTTCATAGCCCGCGGCGAGAACGAGGATGAGGTGATGGCCCAAGCGGCCGATCACGCCAAAACCGCGCATGGCGTGAACGAGGTATCGCCGGAGATGGCGGAAAAGGTGCGCTCGGTTATCCGGGACGAGTAGTTACAGCGGCAGCCGCTCCAACCGGCAGCCGTCGGCATCGCAGCGCAGGATGCTGCCCTGGTCGTACCAGTCGCCGAGGACGATACGGGTGAACTCTTCGCCGTCGGCGGCGAAATGGTGCGTATCGGGGCGGTGCGTGTGGCCGTGGATCATGCGCGTGACGCCATGTTCGCGCATGAGCTCCTCGACCGCGCTCTGGTTGACGTCCATGATGGCAGTCGATTTGTCGCGCTGCAGGCGCTGGCTTTCGGCCCGCGCCTGGGCGGCGAACTGGCGACGTGTGTCGAGCGGCTTCGACAGGAAGGCCTGCTGCCACGCCGGCTCGCGTACCGTCTGGCGAAACACCTGGTAATCGACGTCGTCGATGCACAGCGCGTCGCCGTGCGTGATCAGCGTCGGCACGCCGTACAGGTCGACGACGACCGGGTCGTTGAGGATCTTGAGGCCCGTGTCGCGGCTGAATGTGTCGCCGACAAGGAAGTCGCGGTTGCCGTGCATGAAGTAGCCCGGCACGCCGCTCGTAGTCAGCGCGTGCAGGTCGCGCTTGACGGCGGCGTGGTGCGGGTCCGGGTCGTCGTCGCCGATCCAGGCCTCGAACAGGTCGCCGAGAATGTAGAGCGCATCGAGCGTGCGCGCTTCATGGGCGAGAAACGCCTGGAACAGCCGCGTGACTTCCGGGCGCGATGCGTCCAGGTGCAGATCGGAGATAAACGCCGTCGTCATTTCACGATGGTCGCTTTCTCGATGATTACCGGCTTCGTCGGAACGTCTGAACTGAACGGTCCCGCCGCCCCTGTAGGAATGGCAGCGATCTTGTCGACCACATCCATCCCCTTGATGACGTGCCCGAACACGGCATAGCCCCAACGACTCGGCTGCGGGTCGAGGTTCAGGTTATCGGCGAGGTTGATGTAGAACTGCGCGGTTGCGGTGTGCGGTGCGTTTTCGCGCGCCATTGCGATCGTGCCGCGCACGTTGCTCAGGCCGTTGCCGGACTCGTTCGGAATCGCCGGGCCCGTGGGTTTTTCCCGGAAGTCTTTGGTGAAGCCGCCGCCCTGGGCGACGAAGCCGGGGATCACCCGGTGAAAGATGGTGCCGTCGTAAAAGCCGGAGCGCACGTACTCAAGGAAGTTCTTCACCGTAAGCGGCGCGCGTGCGCGATCGAGCTGCACGACGATGGTGCCCAGGTTGGTTTGCAGCGCCACCACCGGATGCGGATTGGCTGCCTGTGGCGCGGCAGCCGCAGTGCCCGCGAGCGAAAGCGCGAAGCCTGCGCCCATGACGGTGCGAAGAAGTTTGCGAATCATTGTGTTGTCTCCGGTGCCTTCGTAGCTCCGGAATAGTAACGGTGCGGGCCGGCAAAAAAAAGCCACCGCGAAGGCGATGGCTTCAAAAGGATCACGTGCAACAGGCTAGCGCTGCTGACGCTGCTCACGTTGCCGCTCGCGTTGCTGACGCTGCTGCTTCTGCTCTTTCGGCTCTTGGTGCTGTTGCTGTTGTTGCTGCTGTTCGCGGTCTTTTTCACCGCGTCGGGGGGTAGGGGACATAGTCACACTCCTTTGCAAGACCGCCCGAACCGGGGCGGCGTAACACGCAGCCGATGAAATTACCGGCGTTGTCAATCCGATACAATTATCGGTGTTATTAGTTTAGTCCGCCTTGCGCGGCGACGGTTCCGAAACAAGTGTCAACGGCGTCACACTATCGAAAACTGTTACCATTGCGCGCCATGTCCCATCCCGTTCGCACCCGTTTCGCGCCCAGCCCGACAGGCTTTTTGCACCTGGGCAATGTCCGCACCGCGCTGCTCAGTGCATTGGCAGCGCGGCATGCCCGAGGCAGTTTCGTGATCCGCATCGAAGACACGGACGCGAAGCGCTCGCGGGCGGAATGGGCCGATGCGCTGCTCGACGATTTGCACTGGCTGGGGCTCGAGTGGGCCGAGGGGCCGGATGTCGGCGGGCCGCGAGGCCCGTATCGGCAGTCCGAGCGTGGCACGACCTATGACGACTACTTCGGCCGGCTGACGGAGGCCGGACTGACCTACCCTTGCTTCTGCACACCGGAACAACTGACCGCCTCGCGCGCGGCACAGCGCGCGGCCGGGCAGCCGCCGCGCTATGCCGGCACCTGTGCAACATTATCGTCTGACGAGATCGAATCGAAGCTGCAGGGCGGCCTCATGCCGGCGCTGCGGTTTCGCGTGCCGGAGGGGCGCGAACTGCAGTTCGACGACCTGGTGCGCGGCCCGCAGACCTTTGCGAGCGACGCGATCGGCGACTTCGTCATTAGGCGGGCGGACGGCACCCCGGCGTTCTTCTTCTGCAACGCGCTCGACGACGCGCTGATGGGAATCACCCACGTGTTGCGCGGCGAGGATCATCTGGCGAACACGCCGCGCCAGATGCTGTTGCTGGAGGCGCTCGATCTGGCCGCCCCGCGCTACGGGCATCTCGGCTTGCTGGTCGGCGCAGACGGTACACCGCTGTCGAAGCGCCACGGCAGCGCGAGCCTGCGCGAGCTGCGCGAGCAGGGATTTCTGCCGGGCGCCGTCCTGAATTACCTGGCGCGGCTCGGGCATCATTATGCGGACGATCCGGGCTACGGGGATATTGCCGCGTTGGCCGCCGCTTTCGATTTGCATCGGCTGGGCGCGAGCCCGGCGCATTTTGACGCAGATCAACTGCGACACTGGCAGAAGGAAGCAGTGTCACACGCGTCCGACGAGGCACTCTGGGCGTGGATGATCGCGGCCGAGCCGGACGTCGAGGCGCTGGTGCCGCCGACCGATGCCGGGGCATTTGTGCATACGGTGCGCGATAACGTGGTTCGCCCGGACGAGGCACTTCATTGGGCGCGGTCGCTTTATGCCGGAGCAGCGCCGGGCGCCGAAGCGCGTGAAGCCATCCTCGGCGCGGAAGCGGATTTTTTCGAGACTGCGCTGCAAAGCCTGGCGTCGGATGTCGAGTTCAAGAGCTACGTCAAGCAGCTCGGCACGGCGGCGGGCGTGAAGGGCAAGCAGCTTTACATGCCGCTGCGCGCGGCGCTGAGCGGCGAGATGCACGGGCCGGAACTGGTACGCGTCTGGAGCCTGCTGGGGCCGGATCGCATTCGCGCGCGCCTGGAAAACGCGCTCAAGCTTCACTCGAACGAATCAAGATGAGTCTGCAAATTTACAACTCGCTGAAGCGCGCCAAGCAACCGTTCCAGCCGCTCGAGGAGGGCAAGGTGCGGATGTACGTCTGCGGCCTGACCGTGTACGACTACATGCACATGGGGCACGCGCGCATGCTCGTTGTGTTCGACATGGTAGCGCGCTATCTGCGTGCGCGCGGCTACGAACTGACCTATGTTCGCAATATCACTGACATCGACGACAAAATCATTCGTCGCGCGGCCGAAAATGACGAGACCTTTAGCGAGCTGACACAGCGAATGATTGCGGCCACGCATGAAGACGAAGCCGCGCTGGGTGTGCTGCGGCCGGACGTCGAGCCACGCGCGACGGAGTCGATCGATGCGATGATCAGGATGATCGAGAAGCTGGTCGCCGACGATTACGCGTATGTCGTCGACAACGGCGACGTGAACTATGCCGTCAGCCGGTTCGCCGGCTACGGCAAGCTATCCGGCAAGCGCGTCGACGAGCTGCGCGCCGGCGCGCGCGTGGAAGTGGGCGAGGGCAAGCGCGACCCGGTGGACTTCGTGCTGTGGAAGGCCGCCAAGCCGGGCGAGCCGAGCTGGCCCTCGCCATGGGGCGATGGCCGGCCGGGCTGGCATATCGAGTGCTCGGCGATGTCGACGCGCGCGCTGGGGAATCATTTCGATATCCACGGCGGCGGCATGGATCTGCAGTTTCCGCATCACGAAAACGAAATCGCGCAGTCCGAGGCGGCCACCGGCGAAACCTTCGTCAACGTCTGGATGCACAACGGCTTCGTGCAGGTCGACGAAGAAAAGATGTCGAAGTCGCTCGGCAATTTCTTCACTGTTCGCGACGTGCTCAAACGCTATCGGCCGGAGGATGTGCGCTACTTCATCCTGGCCAGCCACTATCGCAGTCCGCTCAACTACAGCGACGACAACCTCGCCAACGCGCACGCGAGCCTGGAGCGGCTGTACACCGCGTTGCGCGGCGTTGAGCTATCGCCGGCGGCGGAACAATCCGCGGAGCGCGAGCGGTTCTTCGCAGCGATGGATGACGATTTCAACACGCCGTTGGCATTGAGCGTGCTGTTTGACCTGGCGCGCGATATCAACCGCCTGCGCGACGCGGATCCGGAGGCGGCACGACAGCAGGCCGGACTCTTGAAGGAGTTGGGCGGTGTGCTGGGATTATTGCAAGACGATCCGGAACGGTATCTGCGTGCCGGCGCGCCGTCCGGCGGCCTGGCGGATGAAGATGTGGAGCGGCTGATCGAGCAGCGTGCCGAGGCGCGGCGGCAGCGCGATTTTGCCGCAGCCGATCGCGTTCGCGACGAGTTGGCGGCGCAGGGAGTAGTACT
This sequence comes from Gammaproteobacteria bacterium, assembly GCA_035690945.1. Taxonomy (GTDB): domain Bacteria; phylum Pseudomonadota; class Gammaproteobacteria; order Natronospirales; family DASSBR01; genus DASSBR01. Next base: position 373,819 of record DASSJY010000019.1, on the reverse strand, counting down.
GGAAGATCGCCCCGGCGGCGGCACCGACTGGCGGCGCGAATAACTTTATAGAGGATGCTGCTGCGACGCCTGCAACGTATTCGCCAGCAACATCGCCACCGTCATCGGCCCGACGCCCCCCGGCACTGGTGTAATCAAACTCGCCCGCTCGCGCGCCGCCTCGAAGCCGACGTCGCCGACCGGTCCTGCATCAGTCCTGTTAAAGCCGACGTCGATCACGACGGCCCCTGGCCTGACCCACTCGCCCGGCACGAGCCCCGGCTTGCCGACCGCCACGACCAGCAGTTCCGCCTGTTCGACGAGCGGCTGCAGATCGCGGGTAAAGCGATGGCAGACCGTGACGGTCGCCCCGGCGAGGAGCAGCTCCAGCGCCATCGGCCGCCCCACAATGTTGGAGGCACCGACGACCACTGCATGCTTGCCGACCGGATCCACGCCGTAGCGCTCCAAGAGCCGGATCACGCCGAGTGGTGTGCACGGACGCAGCAGCGGAATGCGCTGGGCGAGGCGGCCGACGTTGTAGGGGTGGAAGCCGTCCACATCCTTGTCGGGCCGAATGCGTTCGATGACGGTCGCGGGCGTGATGTGATCCGGCAGCGGAAGTTGCACCAGGATGCCGTCGATTTCCGGATCGTCGTTGAGGCGGTCGATCAGGCTCAGCAGGTCGGCTTCGCTGGTGGAGGCGGGCAGATCGTAGGCTTTCGAGACGAAGCCGATGTCCTTGCAGCCGGCGCGCTTGTTACGAACGTACACTTTCGACGCCGGGTTGTCGCCCACCAGCACGACGGCCAGTCCCGGCGGCCGTTCGCCGCGGGCGGTGCGTTCGGCAACCTGCTGGCGGATGTTCTCGCGAATTTCGGCGGCGAGCGCCTTCCCGTCGATCAAGTCTGCTGGCATGCTGGACCTTGTTATGCGCCCGTGGCTGGCGCGCCATTCAAGACAAATTTGGGCACTGGCGGCTGGCATTTTCCATAACGCCGATATTGGGAAAGTGCAAAAGGTAGCAGTTTCTCGCTATTGACGGGAACTGCCACTCAGCAGCGTTCAGTGGCCGTGGAAGCGGGCTACGATAGCGCAACGAGATTCGAGCTTGCAAGCGATCTGTGGGCGAACTATCTTCGTTGCGGATTCTATCCGGCGGCCTGCAGCGGCGCTCCGAGCTGGTACGGCTGCCGGCCCTGGACGCGCCAAGAGCGAGGCTTGGCTTGACCCGAGCTATAACGATCCAGACCGGCTCGCCGCACTGCTAAAGCCGTGCGAGTATCCCGTCTTGGCCGCGCACCCCGTTAGCCGGCGCGTGAACACTCCCGCCAACGACGACGCGGGCCTAATCCAGCCGCTAGAGGTTGCTTAGGGGACCAGGTTCCGTTGAGGGTAAGAGTGACGTGTGAGGAACAAATAACTGGTATTTTTTGGTAGCGAGCAGGTGGCGGCTTGCACTGGGGCCACTAAGTTGGTTTTAGCTTGGAATCCCGTGCTGAATGTGCCCCAAAGTGTCGATCACCTGATCCTGTTCACCGTTCCTAATTAAGGTTATGGGACGCCGGCTGCCAAGAGAAGGCACATCCTCTAGTAGCCATGCTGCCGCTTTCTGAGCACTGCCAAAGGTGTCCAGAAGTCTCTTCACGAGAGCCGGATTCTCGACGCCGAGATGTTCGATTAGCCTGAGGTGCAGCTCGGCTTGTTCCTGAACAAGGGCATCCATGCGAACGTCGACGTCTTTCAAGTAACGTAACAACCCATCTGTAGGTGTCCACATCGAGCGTTCTCCAACTGCTAACGGTCGTGCCGGGTGCCGCAGCATCGAGTGCGCGAGCAGCATCCGTCTCGCGCGCCACGTGGCGAGAAACTTCATAATACGTCAGTCGCTGCGGCAACTTCTAAAGACTGGTCGATCGAGTCAAGACAAGAATGGAAGTATTTGCTCTCGATCACCCCAGCTTGGCGCTCAGAACGTTCAAGCCAAAGCGCCGCTAAGGAGCCGCACCAGCGGGCCTACACGCTGTTCTCTCTCGCCAGACAACTGCACGGCCTACCAATCTGTTGGCCGCTGCACGCAGTGCGCGCATAAAGTCAAACGAGCGCCTCCTAACCGCTGCGTCGTTCCTGGTAGCCCACACACTTCGCAAACCTGAGCGGATCGCAGCTCGAATTCGTTGAGTAGATCGGTAATTTCCGAGCGTAACGATTTGCCAGCGGTGGTGTAGACGCGCAAATGGCCGAACTTTTCCTTGACAGTGGTTACACGCGGATAATCCGCATCTCCGGGTTGAAGACCAGCTGCGCCGGCGAGAGAGGCAAGAGACTCTGAGAGCTCGAGCAACAAATCGAACCAACCGTTCTCGCAGCGGAATTCCACCTCGTCCGGTGCGGCATAGAGGCCCGGAAATCGAAGGTAGAGTTGCGCGGTCTTTCCTTTCGTCATGGTCGGCTTCTCACTTCTCATAGGTTGTGATGAGTCGCTAGACCGCGCGACTCAGGCTGAGACGGTGGGTCTCCGCCGCGCCGCTGCCAGGCTTTGCGCAACGCATAGGCGTCGTATAGCGCGTGATGCGGGGGGCGCCCGGTTTCACGGTAGTAGAGTGCTTTCTCTGCTTCTGTCGGTAGCAGCCAGCGTGGCTGCTTCTGCAAGTTCGGGGGCCAGTCGCATTCGAGCAGCGACCGCACGATCTCCCAATCGAACCCGGGCGCGTCCGTCACCATGCGGCACCGCTTGCTGATGGCTCTAATCCATTCGCCGAGACGCGCCGCCAGCTCAACGTCGTCACGAAAGACGGGGCCCGTGAGCAGCGGTTTTACGCGCTGCAGAGTGAAAGCCGAGGCGTGGCGATACCATGTCAGCTCCGGGAGTTCGCCATAGAATTCGTGTTGCCTGTCGAGGCTGACAATGCCAATGCTGATAAGATCAGGCTGGTCCAGATTGGCGAATTCGGTATCCATGAAGAGCCAGAGGGGCGATTTACTTTCGGATTCAGTCATATGTCGGGCCTCTCTTTCCCTTCGCGTTGGCACGCTCGGCGCCGACCGCCAGCTCATACCAGATTTGCAGGCGCCTGACGTCGTTTCCCGCGCGATGAAGCGGTCGCGGCGCCCGTTGGAAAGACAGCCGCTCTAATTCGTAGCGGGTGTCGTGCGGCAGCCTCAGGTGGGTGAACAGCATCTGGATGTCGGCGAAGTCGAAGGTCGGCTTCGCATCGGCGTAACTGAATAGCGCACCAGCCCAAAAGCGGTCGTAATCGACGGCGTCCGTATAGACCGTGCAGCCCGCCAGCGCTGCGTTCATTGCGGTGGCGACTTCGGCGATCGGGCGGCCATATCCCGTCAATTCGCCGCGAGAAATGCCGTGCATCGCCTCCGCATTCGCGTCCCAATGGGTCCAGTCTTCGTGCGGCTGGATCAGCCGGGTCTCGATCCGTCCATCCGGCAGGGACCAAGCGACCTCGATGGGGTAGCTGTCCGGATGCAGCCCGGAAGCTTCAAAGTCGAGGAAATGCGGCAGGTTCATTGTCATTGTCCCGCAGTCGGCTCAACCTCGACCGGGCGGTCCGCGCGGTCATCGTCATAATCACCCGGCCGGATCACTTCGCCACCGAGACGGGTAATGCCGCAATACCCGACGCCATAGGCGCGATATCCGAGCCTTGCCCACGCGGGACTATAGTCCGGTCGATCATGTTGATGACCGTGGTAAGCGGCTTCGACTCGCAGGGCTCGGGCCAAATCATCGATCGCATGATTCCCGTAGACGTGCATTCCCGGAGCCTCGTGTGTAACCAGTACATCGGCACGTTGTGTCGCAAGTTTCCGATACACGTCTGGAAAAATCGTGCTGCGATGCCGAAGCGGGAGGCCGTCCCGCCAGCGGCTGCCGCGACCTGTCCAGCGAATGTACTTCGCTGCGCTCTGGTAGGTCGGGTCCGCCGGTGGCCTCCAGACCTTGGAGCGAAAAACGCCGCCCAGCCCCGCAACGCGAATACCAGCGATCGTGACCACGCGCCCGTCCAGGTTCTGGCCGGCGAAGGCTCCTGAGAACAGCGCGTCGTACTGTCTCTCGCTGTCGGTATCGTGATTGCCCGGGATCCACCACAGTTCCGTGAGTGAGAGAATCTCTTCCATCTCCGCCAGCGGTAGCGGCTCCTCACCATCGCCGGTCACATCGCCGACATGGATCAGCGCCTGCGGCCGATGCATGCGGACGGCGTCCAGGATGTGGCCAAAATGACCATGTGTGTCTCCCAGGATCCAGATGTTCTTATTCATTAATTACCTCGGTCATAAAGCGTTGGCGGAGCCCTTCGATATTGCTCGTTGCCTCGTTCGGCCTGCTGAAGCGCACGGCAGCCCACTCTTTAAGTTCGTGCCGGGCCGGATGGAGGCTCAGTTCCAATTTGTCGATCAGGGCCAACACCTCCTGTTCACTCAGGCGATACAGATCCTCTGCCAGCCACGCCGCGTCTTCGGGTTCTGGCGACGCCGGCCACGGCGCCGACAGCCACACATCCAGTGCCGCGCAAACGGCTGATGTCAGCCCGCGTTCCGGGTCGCAGTAAAGGACGCGGGTGTGGTCGCGGAAGAAGTCGGTTATGTCGTCGATCGCAATCCACGCCTCGTGCGTTCTGCCCGTATCGTGGAGAAACTGCCGGATCTCCCGTTCGCGCGGCCAACGGACGCCAGGCAGGACCGGCGTGCGGCCGATGATCTGCTCGGCGATATCGTCGGCAAATAGCGCACGGAGATCAGCCAAGTCGAACACTTCGCGCCAGCTGCTTGAAATGACGATCTTCGCGGCGGGATGCGCGCGCATGGCTGCACAGAAAATATCCATATGCTCAAACTGTTCTCCCCGGACGGTATGCAGTACCCCGTCAAAATCAATGAACACGATCATGACGCTACACTCTCTGTGCTGCCCGTGATGACTGAACACGCGCCAACGGTGATTAGTCGGTCCTCTTCGAACCCTTTCCTGCAGGGATTGAACGGGTAGCCGCGCGGATTCGCATACACGCGCGTCGCGCCGATCCAGTAATCCTGCGGAGCATGAATATGACCGTGAATCCAAAGGGCCGCACCGGAGTCCGCTACGAACGCGTCCAAGGGAGACGCATAGGCGACACTTGCTGGATCGTCGTGGCGCGCTGCTGGTACTGAGCGCAGGCTGGGTGCATGGTGCGTCACGATAACCGTCTGCCCGGCGAACGGCTCTGCCATCTGCGTCCGCAGCCATCCCAACGATCTCTCATGTAGGGCAAGCACATGATCAGGCTGCAGGCGCGCCCGATAGCGACCATACCTGGCCTCATTGGCATCAGCAGGCCTCTCGGCCAAGATGCGGCGGTAGTCGTTCATTTCATCCCTAGCGACACCCATGCCGCCTTCCGGGTCGCCGAACAAATTGAAATCTGTCCACAGCGTGGCGCCCAGGAAGCGCACGCCGTCGATGACGACCGCGTCATCGCTCAGCACGTGGATGTTCGGCGCGTGCGCAGCCGTGAACGCGTGCAGCTTCGTGAGCGTCCGGTTGATCGGGCGGTTGTAGAACTCGTGGTTGCCGGGGACATAGATAACCGGGCACCCCGGGAAATACCTCGCGGCCCACGCGACGCCGGAATTGCCGGGACCCACATCGCCGGCCAGAACCACGACGTCCTCACCCGCCGATTTCGGCCTGAACTTCGAGAACTCCAAATGAACATCACTCATGATGCGCAACTTCACGTAACTGCCCCCTGAGTTGGCGTCACCTCTGCGAAGGATATTGCCCATCTCATGACGGAACGTCCGCCACCAAGCTCGGATCAAAGCCGTTCAGGTCCACCTCGCTTGGATAGCCGTGCGGATTGACGAGTACCCGGGTCTTGCCGATCGTATAGTCGAACGCGTCGTGAACGTGACCATGAATCCACAGTGCCGCGCCCGAACGCGCAACCAGTGCGTCGAGGTCTGAACAAAAGACCGGATTCAGTCTTGAGCCCTTGTAGCGCGGGTGATTCGAGCGGTGGCTAACGCCGTGATGAGTGACGACGACCGTTGTGCTGGCATAAGAGTCGGCCAATCGCGCCTCAAGGAACTCCACCGATTCGCGGTGCCAAGCGACCGTGTCCGCCGGGCGCAGCGTCCGGTCGTCGCACAGGATCGAATAGTAGTCATTGATGGAGCGTTGCGCGTCGCGCATGGCTCGTTCGGCAAAATCGCCGGGGCCAAACAGGCAGAAGTCCGTCCACAGAGTCGTGCCCAGAAAGCGCACGCCGTCGATTACGATCGCGTCGTTGTCGAGCAGGTGGACATCGCGCTCGGCCGCGCATTCGCGCAGATCAGCAAGCCGTTCCCGGTGTTCGCCGCCGTAGTACTCATGGTTGCCGGGCACATAGATGATCGGCGTGTCGCGGAACGTCTGGGCAGCCCATTTGACCCCAAGCACACCGCTAGCGATGTCGCCGGCCAACACCACGACATCGGCGTCCACTGGCACCGGCTCATAGCCGTCGAACCCCAGATGGAGGTCACTCAGGACGCGAATTTTCATGGACACCTCTTAAAATGGTGCCCGGGCGGGAATCGGATTGGGATATTGGCCCGGGCGAAATTGAGCCGGGCACAACAGAATAGGGCTCGGCCGCTACCGGATAGGCAGCTCGCGTATTGCGGCTATCATGATCGTGGAGATCGGCTTCATGACGTTTGCGCACGCGCAACCGATCTCGGGCTGATGCGCGAGCGGATTGTGGAGCGGATTGTGGATGCTGATGTTCATGGAACCCCTATTGTATAGTATCTGGAAGCGCCGAGCATAGCGCTTTTTGGCAGCAACTTTAGCCGAACAGCGAGGTAAATCGTCTCATGCGCAAGCCAAAGCACCGGGTGCTTCAGTCGGACGAATGGCCGGAATCGGCGCTACAGTTGGTGGAGGCACTGCGGGTAGCGGGTGCACAGGCCCGGCGGAGAGCGCTTGAGCAGTCCGAGCGGGATGGAATGCCGGTCGGGCCGTTCTCCACCGCTCCGCGTCGCTGATGTGCTTACTCCAACCAACGACTCTTCTTCTGCACATCACTTTGCCCGCCCGACGTTGGTCGAGCAGATGCTGACGGCGTTCGACAGTGGCGGCCTTGTGAATCGCCTGACGCTCTTCGCGCCGCGTGGTCACGGCAAAACGGCGTTTCTACGGTGTGATTTGGCACCGGCAGCCGAAAAGGCGGGATACAATATCCTCTACGTCAACCTTTCGTCGAACCCAAATGCACCACAACAGGTGCTGCTACGCGCCCTACGGGAAGCGACAGCCGGCGGTGGGGTAAAGAGTTGGCGGCACCTGGCGGGCGATCGACTGCATGAAGCACAGATTCAAGGGTCAATTGAGGCCGACCCCGAGATGGCGGTAGCCATGGGACCTCGCCGCTGCACCAGCGAGGAGCTACAACAGATCAACTATTTGTTGAACCACCTGTGCCGGGGCAAAGGTGCCGGTAGGACCCTGCTGTTGCTCGACGACTTTGATCGCTTCGCAGATGCAGCATTCGAGCCGATCATCTATTCATTACGGACACTACTCGATAGGCTGCGCGACAACATCAAGGTTGTTTTCACCGGATCATCGAGGCACGCGCTATCTAGCATGTTCAATGACTCGAGCGCGCCGTTTTTCCTGTCCAGCACATCAATCGATTTACCGCCTCTGGGTCGGGACTTTGTCGAGTACGAATGCGACGCGTTCGAAAATCAGAGGAAGCGCGCACTGGATCGCCGCGCGGCGTGGGTGGCGTTCCAAGATGTCCACCGCTGTCCTGAGCGATTTATCCACATGTTGATCGCGATGGGCGACAATCCTGATTTGAATTTTGAGACTGCCAGAGGCGAAACGCCTTAATGGACTGGCGAAACGAGATCCTGCGATGGCCCAGACTGATCGTCTGAGCGACAAGCGAATCATAGCGCAGGTTGCAAGGAAATAGGCTCACCACAGAATGGACATGGCGGTTCGACATCAGTTAATTCCGCCGCCAACCAACTGCTTGTCGCCCGGCAGGATTCGCAGCGCAGCCATCGCGTAACCGGCGCGGGTCGATTGGTAAGGTTTTTAGCTGGCATATCGTACTTTGCCGGAGCATTGCGGTGCTTTACAGGCATCGCTAGAGCACGCCTTCGCCGTCTGCGGGCGTTCTCCGCAGCGATCTTGCCGTCCAACTCGGTCTGGGCCGCGTCAAGTGCTGCCTGTTCCTTCGGGTGCCATATCCACTCGCGGTCGCGGGGTGTACTGCTGATGAATGCCGCAAGATCATTTTTTGTACGGGCACATTCAAGGCGCAGGCGGACTTCTACCATCGGTCGCTTGTGGTCACAAACCCATTGGCGCTTTGCATTGCCCACCTTGTGCGTCATCCAGAATTCGACGTAAAACTCGAAGTCGCCTCGGCGGCAGACTGCATCAGGGATAATTTGATCCGCGTGCGACTCCAGCCTCACTTCCTCCAGCTCCCAGCGTTCGGCCTCGACAGCTAACCGGCTGGCAGAAAGCTGCCGTCCATAGGGGCTCGTACCATGCACCTCCATTTTCTTCACAGGAACGTATAACGCGCGGTTCTCCGCCAGTAATTGCTTTGCCATTTTATGTATGGCCGTTTTGAGCGCCCCATCGCACGCGACGTCCGCATAGTGCGCAAGATGATGTTCCCGCACATCGCCGTGGCGAGCTATCAGAGGCTGGCGGCACCGCGGACAGACACAGTTACATGCAAACCCGCGCTCGACCTCGTCGACGCTAACCATCAACCCGTTCTTGAGCCGGTATGGAATGTGCGTCTCACTACTCACCAAAGGGTCCGTCCCTGAAGCCTCGGGGCAAGGGCTAGAGGCGTAACGCCGGTCAATTCGCGCGAACCTCACCGACTGGTATTCGATTTTCCAATGCTATCCAAATGTCTCCATCGATCTCCCGGATGGCGCCGCCCTTGAAGAGCTCTCGGTCGTTGATTCCGGCGATAGCTCTCGGGTGGGCCTTCGGGTCTTTGGCGCGACACATAACCAAGTAGGCTTGTGACCCTGCCTTGATCTTTTCTACATGGTCCAACCGTTCCTGATACCCAAAGTTCGTCGGATCCTGCTCAAGGAAATACCGATTTGCGGTGATTCTGACGAAATACTGCCCGTCGATTTTGTGGCATTCGTCCTGCCAAACGCGGAGAAAGACCGCCCCATCAATGGGCCGGATCGAGCCCCACGACCGTCGGACGTTTAGCAACGGGCTACCGACTCTATCGAACAGGTCCTTTGGGCTCATCATGCGCTCTCCCTCCATTGATCGAGCTAATCACCGTCTGCCTCATGGAAACAGCCAGCAGCTGCTGCTGATGCGTCAGTCGTTGTTTCCGCTCCCACCGGGTTCCGCGGTACAACCTTATCGATGTTGTCGCGCTAGGCTGATGCGGCGTAACTTGTTATATTTGTATGGTTTTCCCTAGCCGTAGGCTGCTGCCAGCTGCTACTTGAGGGATGGCCGACACGGCGGGCTGAATTTCGGGGATTGGGGCGGTCATATCGGGCTATAAGCCGGATCAAGGGCGAAACTCGGCCATGCCGGCCCATCCATAACTACCTGAGCGACTGTAAGGCGAGCGCGAATGGACCAACATCAAATTGGCTGGATCTCCAATTTCATCTGGGACATCGCCGACGACGTCTTGCGTGATCTGTACGTTCGCGGCAAGTATCGCGACGTCATACTGCCAATGACCGTGCTGCGTCGGCTCGACGCGGTGCTCGAGCCGACGAAACAGGCAGTTCTGGACATGAAGGCTTCGCTTGATGAGGCCAAGATCGTCCACCAGGACCCGGCCCTGCGGCAGGCCGCCGGCCAAGCATTTTACAATACATCAAGATTCACACTCCGAGACCTTCGCTCCCGCGCCAGTCAAAGCAGGCTCAAAGCGGATTTTGAGGCTTACCTCGACGGCTTCTCCAGCAATGTCCAGGAAATCCTCGAAAACTTCGAGTTCCGCAACCAGATCCCGCGGCTCTCGAAGGCGGATGTGCTGGGCACTCTGATCGAAAAGCTCCTGTCGCCCGATATCAACCTCAGCCCCAAGCCGGTATTGAACGATGACGGCTCGACCAGGCAGCCTGGCCTTGATAACCATGGAATGGGGACCGTGTTCGAGGAGTTGGTCCGGCGCTTCAATGAGGAGAACAACGAAGAAGCCGGCGAGCACTGGACGCCAAGAGATGCCGTCAAGCTGATGGCGAATCTGATCTTCCGGCCGATCGCCGACGAAATCGAATCAGGCACCTACCTGCTCTACGACGGCGCCTGCGGTACCGGAGGGATGCTGACGGTCGCCGAAGAAACGCTGAATGAACTGGCGGAGCAGCAAGGGAAACAGGTCGCAACCCATCTTTACGGGCAGGAAATCAACGCCGAGACCTACGCCATTTGCAAGGCGGACCTGCTTCTAAAAGGTGAAGGTGAGGCTGCAGACAATATCGTCGGGGGACCGGCGCACTCCACGCTGTCCAACGACGCCTTCCCGGCTCGCGAATTCGACTTCATGCTCAGCAATCCACCCTACGGCAAGAGCTGGAAGACCGACCTCGAGCGCCTCGGTGGCAAAAAGGACATCAAAGACCCGCGCTTTTTGATCGAGCACGCGGGTGATCCGGAGTATTCGCTCGTCACGCGGTCCAGCGACGGCCAGATGCTGTTCCTGGCCAACATGCTGAGCAAGATGAAAAATAGCACCAAGCTTGGCAGCCGGATCGCGGAAGTGCACAACGGAAGCTCCCTCTTCACAGGCGATGCCGGCCAGGGCGAAAGCAATATCCGCCGCTGGATTATTGAGAGTGATTGGCTCGAAGCGATCGTCGCACTGCCGCTCAACATGTTCTACAACACTGGCATTGCTACCTACATTTGGGTGCTCAGCAACCGCAAGCCGGCGCATCGCAAAGGCAAGGTGCAACTCATCGACGCGACACAGTGGTATAAGCCGCTGCGTAAGAATCTCGGCAAAAAGAATTGTGAGCTGTCGCAGGCGGACATCGAACGGATTTGCGACACGTTTACGAATTTCGAGGAATCTGAGCAGAGCAAGATCTTTCCGAATGCCGCCCTCGGGTATTGGAAAGTAACTGTCGAGCGGCCACTGCGGCTCAAAGGCATCGATCCAGACAAAGTCTACAAGCCGGCCGAAATCAAGAAACTCAAGGAAATCGCCGAGCGAGCCGAGGATGCATCGCCAGTCATCAGAAAGATTCACAAGAAAGGCGTCTCGGCTGATCCGTTGCGCGGTCTGTTTGAAGCTGAAGTGAAAGGCAAGCACGTTGTCGTGGAATACGAGCCGGATTCCGAACTACGCGACGCGGAGCAAGTGCCGCTGATAGAAGAAGGCGGTATAGATGCATTTATTCAGCGAGAAGTGCTGCCATACGTGCATGACGCTTGGTACATTCCGGACAGCGTTAAAACCGGCTACGAGATCAGCTTTACCCGCTACTTTTACGAGCCCCAGCCGATGCGCTCGCTTGATGAAATCCGTGCGGACATTCTGGCTCTAGAGAAGGAAACGGACGGGCTAATGGCTACTATTGTTGGCGACGTCGAAGTACCGCAATGAGCGGAGATACGGCCATCATGAAGCTTTCGGAGTTCCTACGCATCTATTCGATGCGATCAAGGAATTTGATGTGGTTCCTAGGGGCGGGTGCATCCGCAAGCGCGCGAGTTCCGACAGCGACTGACCTGATGTGGTCATTCAAACGAACTATCTACTGTTCCGAGCAGAGAGTTCCGCTCAAGATGTTCGACAACTTGTCGGATGAGCACACGCGGAGCCGTATCCAGGGGTACTTGGATTCGACGCATCGCTTCCCCTCAGCTGGCGCCCCTGACGAATATGCAGCGCTTTTCGAGTATGCATTCCCTGATCCAAAGGATCGGCGTACTAAGCTCGACGCGCTTTTGAGTGGCGCTCAACCTTCATACGGACACAATGTGCTAGCCGCTATGATGAAGCTCGATTTTGCGCGGGTTATTTGGACGACGAATTTTGATCGGCTTGTCGAAGATGCCGCCTACGGAAGCTTTGGAACGTCATCGCGTTTAGCGGTTGCAGCTATCGATTCGGCGCCAACAGCGCTACGTGCGCTGAACGATGGAAGCTTCCCGTTGCTCGTGAAGTTGCACGGAGACTTCCAATCTGAACGGCTGAAGAACACGAGGGACGAACTGCGCGAGCAGGAGGTCGAATTGCGACGAGCCTTGTTTGAAGGCTGCCGCCGTTTCGGACTGATCGTCTCGGGCTACAGTGGACGTGATGAGTCCATTATGGATGTTCTCGAAGAGGCTGCTAAGACGCAGGGGGGATTCCCGGCAGGCCTGTTCTGGATGGCGCGCTCTGGTGGAGCTGGTTTTGAACGTGTTCAAAAACTTATTTCGCTCGCTCGTAAGGCAGGCAACGATGCCTATATGGTTGAGGTAGAAACATTTGACGAACTTCTCGGAGACATATTTACGCAGATGCCAGACATCCCAGACGATATTACGCAGAAATTCGGCAAGCGTACTGGGCGTTTGTCACATGCGCCAATGCCGCCTGAGGAGGGAACGTTCCCAGCAATCCGTCTAAATGCGCTCCCGGTCGTTCAACTTCCGACGGTCTGCCGCCTGCTGGCGTGTAAGATTGGCGGCACAAGGGCTGTTGTGGAAGCGATCAAGGCGTCTGGTGAAGATGTCATTGCCGTACGTCGAAAAGTCGGTGTGATTGGGTTTGGGAGCGATACGGCTATGCGTCGGACATTCGATAGGCATGACATCAAGAGTTTCGACGTGCATCAGATCGAGTTTAAGCGGCTGGCCTTTGACTCGGCGGAGTCCGGTATAGTGTCAGAGGCGCTTGCACGCGCTCTTGCCCGGCGGGCAGCGCTCGGCTTGATGCGCCGACGATCTTGTTATCGGCTGGTAGTTGAGGACAGCGCTGATAGGAGCTTCGCACGGATTAGGGCCCTTTTGGGCGTTTCCGATGTGGCTCCGGGAACTTCCATCCGCACTCGGCCGGCGCTTGATGTGCGCCTTGATGTCAGGTTCGATGCGGCGTGGCTTTTGGTGGAACCGTCGATAGCATTCGATAGTTCCCCCGCATCCGGCGATGTAGAAAAAGCGCGAGATTTTGTTAAAGAACGACTGGCCAAGCTGTACAACCGCCAATACTCGGAGCTCTTGGATGCGTGGATGACGCGGTTCTTCGGCTCTGACAGTGAGATGAGGATATCAGCGTTCGGTATCGCAGATGGGCTCGACGCTTCGTTCACGATTTCCCGCACAAGCGCGTTCACCTGGTGCCAAGCATGAGCAAGGTCATTCCTTCCCGACTCTCTGCTCATCAACGGTTGCCGGAGCCGCAGTTATCGTTTCATCCGGACCGCCCTGATGATCGGGATGTGCATCCTTTGAAGGGCTTGCTGCGTTTGGGTCCGTACAGTCAGTCAGCACTGATGGGAGTCGTCGACCCGATTCGTATTGCAACAATAGTGCCGCCGGGTCTTGAAAACGCAATGGGTCGTTTTCTTAATGATTTCGATCGACGACACCTTCCGAAAGAGCGCAAGAACTATTTGCCGGAATTCCCTGGGTTCAAAACTGTATTCGGCGTTCGGCTCATCCCGGGATCGTCAGCGACACAAATTCGCTTGCCCAGCTCGCTCGATGTCGAACTTCAGAATTCACAACGTCCACATCTTCTGCTTGCAGATCATCTAACCCGCGTGCTCGCAATGCTTGAGCAAGTGAGGGCAGAATTCGACGCGGTCTTGATTGCGTTACCACGCCGGTGGGAGCCGGCCTTTGAAGGTACTCCGGATGAAGACTTCGATCTTCACGACTACCTGAAAGCAGTTGCTGCGATGCGAGGCATTCCGTTTCAGATCGTTCGTGAATCAAGCGCCCTCTCATACTTCTGTCGGTGCAGTGTGATATGGCGTCAAAGTATAGCTCTCTACACTAAGGCGGGTGGCATACCTTGGAAACTTGCAGATACGAGTGAAGATGTCGCCTTCATCGGGCTCAGCTACGCGCTACGAAGTCGTGGTGCTGGTCGTTTTGTAACCTGTTGCAGCCAGGTCTTCGATGCTGATGGCGCCGGGCTTGAGTTTGTGGCATATGAGACGGACGAGGTTCATGTCGAGCGCCATAATCCTTTTCTGAGTCGTAGCGACATGCGGCGGGTTGTTGCTCGAAGTTTAGCGCTCTACCGCAAAAGCCATGCTGGGCGGACACCTGTAAGGCTGGTTATTCACAAATCGACTGACTTCAAACCTGAAGAAGTCGATGGCTGTTTTGATGCTTGGGGTCGAGATACAGGATTGGAGCTTTATCACATTCAGAAGGACGCTGGGTGGCGAGGGATGAAGCTGTCTGGGAAGAGGAGGCTAGCGCCTTATCCGTGTGACCGCGGTTCGGTTCTTCAGCTAAGCGGCCGCGATTTCCTATTATGGACACAGGGGGATGCGCCAGACGCAGCAACCGGGAAGAGCTTTTTCAAAGAGGGCAAGGGAATTCCATCTCCATTGCTTATTCGGCGATTCGCCGGCCATGGCGATTTCATCGACGCAGCTAGGTTCGTGCTCGGCCTCACGAAAATGAACTGGAATAACGACAGCCTTTACGACCGCTTGCCGGTAACGATCGGATACGCGCACACGCTTGCGAGCATAGTGAAGCGTGTGACGGAGCTTAGGCCGCATCCTTACCACGTGCGGTTCTTCATGTGAGATATCTCCGTTCAATGAGTAGAGACATACAACGCCATGCCTCAATGAAGGATTCCGGGGTGCCTTGGTTGGGCGCAGTGCCGACGCACTGGGAGGTGTTGCCGAATCGCGCGCTCTTCGAAGAAATCAGAGAGCGTGGGCATCCCGAAGAGTCTATGCTTTCGGTGACAATCACGAAGGGCGTAATTCCCCAGCAAGCCTTGCTTGCCGATACGGCAAAAAAGGATAGCTCAAATCAAGATAAATCTGCGTACAAGCTTGTTCGGCCTGGCGATGTTGTTTACAACAAAATGCGGGCGTGGCAGGGCGCAATTGGTGTCTCGCGATATACGGGGATCGTGAGCCCAGCCTATGTAATACAGCGGCCACGGCCCGACGTTCTCTCAGATTATATGCATTATCTTCTACGGACGCCCCGGTTCGCTAAAGAAGCTGAGCGATGGTCGTATGGAATAACTTCAGACCAATGGAGCTTGCGGCCCGAGCACTTCAAAATGATTTACTCGTGCCTGCCGCCAGCTGCCGAGCAAGCCGCCGTCGTACGCTTCCTCGATTACATGGATCGCCGAATCCAGCGCTACATTCGTGTCAAGCAGAAGCTGATCAAGCTGCTGGAGGAGCAGAAGCAGGCCATTATCCATCGTTCCGTTACCCAGGGTCTTGATCCCGATGTTCGTCGTAAGCCTTCCGGTGTGGAGTGGCTGGGAGACGTGCCGGAGCATTGGGAAGTGCTGTCACTTCGTCGAAAATTCCGGGTTGTTGATTGCAAGCACCTGACTGTTCCATTTGTCGATGAAGGCATCCCCTTGGCAAGTGTTCGGGAGACCCAATCGTTCGAACTAGACCTTACTACATCAAATCGAACGACACCAAAGTATTATGCGCGACTAATAGAAGGCAGGCGCAAACCGCGCCTGGGGGATCTGATTTATTGCAGAAACGTGGGCGTCGGCGCGGCAGCTCTCGTAACTTGCAGAGAAACATTCGCGATGGGACAGGATGTATGTTTGATCCGGTCGGACCGGGATAATTCCCGTTGGCTTAACTACTTCTTGCATAGCAAGGCAATGGCCACTCAGTTGGAACTGTTACTTGTCGGGTCCACGTTCAAACGTGTGAATGTGGCAGATATCAAAGCATTTACCCTCGTTGTTCCGCCGAGAGAAGAGCAAGACCGGATCGCAACATATTTGGATCGCGAAATCGACGCGCTGGATGTCGTGGCGGCCGCTTGTCGGAGAGAGCAGGCGCTACTCCGCGAGTACCGAACCCGCCTGATCGCCGACGTCGTCACCGGCAAGCTCGACGTGCGCGAGGCGGCGGCGCAGTTACCCGATGAGGACGATTACCCGAATCCGATGGACGCCTCGGAGGAATCTGGCGAAGCCGAAGACAGCATGGGAGACGACATCGATGCGAGAGCCGAGGCAGTCGAGGCATGACGGCTGTTCCGGCCCAGCCCCGCATTTATCACATTGTTCATGTGGACCGGTTGCCGTCGATCATTGCCGATGGCGGCCTTTGGTGCGATGCGCAGGTTGTTCAGCGTGTGTCGCCTGGGACCACCATTGGTATGAACGGGATAAAGCTACGTCGGTTGAGCGAACTGCGACTGTCCAGCCACCCGGATTTGTACGTCGGCGGTTGCGTGCCGTTCTATTTTTGTCCGCGGTCGATCATGCTTTACCTGATTGCCCAAGCCAATCATCCTGAACTGGCTTACCACGGTGGGCAGGATCCGATAGTTCATCTGGAGGCGGATTTGCGGCAAACCGTCGCCTGGGCGGAAGCTCAACGCCAGCGCTGGGCCTTCACGCTCTCCAATGCCGGCGCATACTATTTCGAGGATCGGTGCGATCTTGATCAATTGGACGAGGTTGACTGGGACGCCGTGAATGCACAGGATTGGCGTCATTGTAAGGAAGGCAAGCAGGCGGAATTTCTGATTGAGCGGTGGTTTCCGTGGCATCTGATCAACCGAATCGGGGTTCGGTCACGGCAAATATATCAACAGGTTGCCTCGGCTGTTGGGGCAACAGCCCATAAGCCGGCTGTCGATGTCAAACCAGACTGGTACTACTGAAATGGCGGAGCGCGCTATGATCGAATACAAGACGGGCGACATCCTTGCCGAAAACGTCGAAGCCCTGGTTAATACCGTCAATTGCATCGGCGTGATGGGACGGGGCATCGCGCTTCAGTTCAAGAAGGCATTTCCGGACAATTTCAAAGCGTATGCCGCGGCTTGCAAGCGAGGCGACGTTCAACCCGGGCGCATGTTCGTCTTTGATACCGGCGGCCTCACTTATCCGCGCTACATTGTCAATTTCCCAACCAAGCGCCATTGGCGAGGCAAGAGCCGGCTGGAAGATATCGACGCCGGACTGATCGCGCTGGTGGCGGAAATTCGCGCGCGCGGGATTCGGTCGATCGCCATCCCGCCGTTGGGCAGTGGGCTGGGCGGCCTCGACTGGGGCGAAGTCCGTCCCCGAATCGAGGCTTCGCTGCGAGAACTCAGCGATCTACGGACGGTGATATTCGAGCCGGGCGGCGCGCCCGCCGATACGCGCGCCAACCGGTCGCGTGACGTGCCGCCCATGACGGCGGGACGCGCTGCGCTGGTGGAATTGATGTCCCGCTACCTTCACGGTCTGCTGGACCCGTTTGTAACGCTGCTGGAAGTACACAAGCTGATGTATTTCATGCAGAGCGCGGGTGAGCCGTTGCGATTGAAGTATCGCAAAGGCCCCTATGGTCCCTACGCTGAAAATCTACGCCACGTTTTGAATGCGGTCGAGGGGCATTTTGTCTCCGGATATGCCGATGGCGGTGACGCGCCGGACAAGCAGCTACAGGTGGTGCCCGGAGCCCTGCAAGAGGCGTCGGCCTTTCTTGAGGACCAATCCGGAACCCGGGCGAATTTTGAACGAGTATCCAATCTTGTGGAGGGGTTTGAATCACCTTTCGGCCTGGAGTTGCTTGCCACCGTGCATTGGGTTGTGAATGCGGAGCAGGCACAGTCTCTGGACGATGTGGTGGCGCGGACGTACGCCTGGAACGACAGGAAAAAGCAGTTTTCCCGTCGTCAGATTGCCCTTGCAGTCGATGTTCTATCTCACAAGGGCTGGATCGATGGCAGGAATACAGCGGCCCGCGCATGACGACGGACACTACCGAACGCGGTTTGGAAGACTTAATCGTCGCATCGCTGACGGCTGAGCCGGATCGCGACGGAAAATTGATCGGCGACGCGTCGCGGCTGTACGGCAGCGGCGGCTGGTTGTTGGGTGACTGGCGCGAATACGACCGCGAATATTGCATTGATCTGGAGCAGTTGGAGAGATTTCTAAAGGCTAGCCAGCCGGAAGTCGTCAAGGCGGTGCAACTGAACGAAGACGGTCCCGTTCGTCGGAAATTTCTCGCTCGATTGCAGGGAGAAATCACCAAGCGCGGCACGATCGACGTTCTGCGTCACGGGATCAAGGACGGGCCGCGAGACATCGACCTGTTTTATGGCTCATTCTCCAAAGGCAACATTCGGGCCGAACAGCTATTCGCCAAGAACCGATTTAGCGTTACCCGGCAGCTCCGCTATAGCCGTGACGACACGCAAAACGCGCTTGATCTCGCCCTCTTTATTAACGGGCTGCCGATTGCCACCCTGGAACTGAAGAACAGCCTGACCAAGCAGACGGTGGCGGACGCTGTTGAACAATACAAGCGCGACCGAAACCCGCGCGAGAAGCTGTTCGAGTTTGGCCGCTGTATAGCTCATTTTGCGGTGGATGACGCGGAAGTGCGTTTTTGCACGCACCTCAAGGGGAAGGCCTCATGGTTCCTGCCTTTCAACAAAGGCTACAACGATGGAGCCGGCAACCCACCAAACCCGAAGGGCCTCAAGACCGACTACCTCTGGAACGACATTTTCACCCGTGACGGGCTGACGGATATCCTGGAAAACTACGCGCAGGTTGTCGAGGAAAAGGATGCACGAACCGGGCGGCGCAAGCGGACACAGATATGGCCCCGCTTCCACCAGCTTGAGGTGGTCCGGAAGCTTCTGGCGGATGCCGGCCACCGAGGCGCGGGGCATCGATATCTTATTCAGCATTCGGCCGGCAGCGGGAAAAGCAATTCCATCGCTTGGCTGGCACACCAACTGATCGGGCTCGACAAGGGCGGCTCACCGATCTTCGATTCCATTATCGTCGTGACGGACCGGCGCATACTCGACAAGCAAATACGCGACACGATCAAGCAGTTTGCCCAAGTCAAAGCCACGGTGGGCCACGCGAAACGCGCCGGGGTTCTGCGAACCTTTATCGAAGACGGCAAGAAGATCATTATATCGACGGTCCAGAAATTTCCTTACATTCTCGAGGAGATCGGCGCCGGACATCGGGACAGAAAATTCGCTGTCATTATCGACGAGGCTCATTCCAGCCAAGGCAGCCGCTTGAGCGCCGCAATGAGCCAGGCGCTGGGGCCTGATGCGGACGACGAGGATGCAATCAACTACCTCGCGCAGTCGCGGAAATTGCCCAAAAATGCCAGCTACTTTGCGTTTACCGCGACGCCAAAGAACAAGACGCTGGAGTTGTTCGGTGAGCCATGCGGCGAGTCGGAAGGCAAGACGAAATATCGACCTTCCCATAGCTACACGATGAAGCAGGCGATCCAGGAGCGCTTTATCCTCGATGTGCTTGCGAATTACACGCCGGTGCGGAGTTACTACAAGCTCATCAAGAAGATCGAGGGTGACCCGGAGTTTGATACTCGACGGGCCCAGAAGAAGCTGCGGCATTACGTGGAAAGCCATGATCACGCGATACGGCTTAAAGCCGAGATCATGGTGGACCACTTTCATGAGCAGGTGATCGGCCCGCGCAAGCTCGGTGGCGAAGCGCGAGCGATGGTAGTAACAACCGGCGTCGGGCGAGCTATCCAGTATTATCACGCAGTCACAAATTATCTGACGGAACAAAAGAGCCGCTACAAGGCGATTGTCGCCTTTTCAGGCGAGCACGAATATGGCGGCGCGAAGGTGACAGAAGCCTCCCTCAATGGCTTTCCATCGAACGACATCGCCGACAGGATCAAGGAAGACCCGTACCGCTTTCTGATTTGCGCCGACAAATTCCAGACGGGGTACGACGAACCTCTTCTGCATACGATGTATGTGGACAAAATGTTGTCCGGCATCAAGGCGGTGCAGACGTTGTCCAGGCTGAACAGGGCTCACCCGAAGAAGCACGACACCTTCGTGCTTGACTTCATGAACGAGCCCGACGACATAAAGAAGGCCTTCGAGCCGTACTACCGGACAACACTCCTCAGCGACAAGACGGACCCGAACAAGCTCCACGACCTGAAGGACACGCTTGATGGTTATCAAGTGTATTCGCCGGTGCAGGTCGATGAACTGGTGAGTCTGTACCTGGACGGCGCGGAGCGGCCGCGACTGGATCAGATATTGGACGTCTGTGTTGCGACGTATGTATCGGACTTGTTGGAAGACCAGCAAGTACAGTTCAAGGGAAAGGCCAAGGTCTTCATCCGCACCTATAGCTTTCTCGCCTCAATTCTGGACTTCACCAGGGTCGAATGGGAGAAACTGTCGATTTTCCTGCATTTGCTGGTTCCGAAGCTTCCGGCTCCGGCGGATGAAGACCTATCGAAAGGAATTATTCAGGCGATCGACATGGACAGCTACCGCCCCGAAAAGAAGCTGGCCATGCGAATACAGCTTCCTGACGCCGACGGGGAAATCGAGCCGGTTCCGATGTCAGGCGGGGGTGGCAAGCCTGAAGCCGATATGGACAGGCTCTCCAATATCATCAAGACCTTCAATGACCAGTTCGGCAACATCCGGTGGACCGACGCTGACCGGGTGCACAAGTTGATCACGGAGGATATTCCCAGCCGAGTGGCGGCCGATATGGCCTACCAGAACGCCAGAAAGAATTCCGACAAGCAGAACGCGAGGGTTGAACACGACAAGGCGCTGGCTAGGGTTATGACGGCGGTTCTGAATGACGACACGGAGTTATTCAAGCAATTCATGGACAACGAGTCATTCAGGCGCTGGATGACCGACACCATATTCAACTTGACCTATACGAAGAATCAGCGCGTCGAGGCTTGATGGCGGGTCATTGAGATCAGGTTCTTGGGCGCCTAGTGTGATTGTCAGATGCACGGAGGGGGGAGAGCGATGAACCCGACAGAACGTTTCTACATCATAGACAGTCTCCTGCAGAACAACCGATACGTCTCTCGCAATAAGTTCCTGGAGGCGCTGGATCACTGCCATCCTTCGAAGTTCAAGCGTGATTTACGGTACATGCGCGACTTCCTATTTGCGCCGATTGAGTATGACCGTGATGTCAGAGCTTATTTTCTGAACAAGGCGCATCCTGAAATTCGGCGATATCATCTGCCAGGTCTGTGGTTTAATCCGCAAGAAATTGTCGCGATCCTGACGCTTCAGCAATATTTTGAAGATATTTCACCGGACCTGATAGGCGGGCATCTGGCGCCGCTGCGGGAACGGCTACGGGAACTGGTTCAGAAGGTCGGTGCCGGTGAACGTGGCCTCGCGGCTAAAGTGCGGATCATCCATTTAGCGCGCCGTACGCATCTGCCGCAATTCCAGAAGGTCGCTTACGCGCTGATGGAGGGGAAACGGCTAAAGATCCGCCATTACAGCCGTCCCAAGGACACTTATACCGACCGGCAGATATCACCCTTACGCCTTGTTCACTACAGAGAGAACTGGTATCTGGATGCATGGTGTCATACCAACAAGGCGCTGCGCACTTTTGCTGTCGACACGATTGAGGAGGCGGAGCTGGTTAATAAGCCGGCAAAGAAACTATCAAAGAAGCAACACGATCAGTTGGTGACCGCCGGCTACGGGATTTTTTCCGGAAGTGACGTCCAATGGGCAACCTTGCGTTTTTCCGCGCATCGCTCCCGCTGGGTCAAGGTCGAACAGTGGCATCCGCGCCAAGTACAGGATTTCGACGACGAAGGGCGATACATTCTCAAGATTCCTTACAGTCGCGAAGAGGAGCTGATGATGGATATTCTTAAATACGGTCCTGACGTCGAAGTACTTGAGCCCGCCGAGCTCAGATTACATATAAAAGATCGTCTGAATGAGGCTATCTCATTGTATTAGCGAGACTTTTTGCAGGGTCACTCTATGAGCCTGCGACGTCTGACAATAGTTGCCACTATTGGTTTTGGAGCATATCTGTGGCACTACGCATTACGTGTATCAACAAGTCGGGCGGCTGGCATGACGATCCCCATCACGCCATTACGAACTTGGGATGGGTAAATGAAGAGTCGTCCAAACATGGCAGATCTTCACGCGTCGAGATGTGGACGTTCGTGACTAATGGGGGTTTCGCATTTGTTCGCGACGTTGCCGGACACATTGCACGCGTGAAGGCCATGACAAGCCGGAACGGGACCCGCTACGTCCAAACGGAAGCAGACGGCAGGCTCACCGATAATCTTTTGCATCTATCCGAATGTCCATGAAAGACAAGCGGCTACCTTACCCAGGAGTTAAATAGAAATGGCAACTAACCCGCCGACCGGAGACGGCCACCGTAGAGGGGCCGTTCGCGACCGCTCGCAGACGTACAACCCTCAGAACGACCATTGGACAAAACGGAACGGAGACACGGGACGGTTCATGGATCAGAAGGCCGATAGAAAGCCGTTCAAAGGCGTTCGTAAGGAAAAATAATGGCGTGTGCGAATGCCCATAGGGTCATGGCCGCTGGCGTTGTCGGCGGCCTAACCCTCTACGCGGATAGCGAACATCCAGAGCCTTCATCACGTTACCTGCTCGCGGCGGGAATTGGTTACGGGTTTGGGACACTGCCTGACATTTTGGAGCCGGCGCACCATCCGAATCATCGGCAGTTCTGTCACAGCATAGCGTGTGCTGGCGCGATTGCCTATGGTGTTTATCGTGCCTATAAATGGGAGCCTGAAGAAGCTCACGAGAAATGGTGCCGCTTCATCCTGCTGGCGATTGGCGGAGCCTATCTTGTACATCTCGCCATGGATTCGACTACTCCGAAAGGGCTGCCACTTGTATGACACTATGAACGGTAGAAGAAGGGCAGCCGAATTGGTCATCGTTCGCGCCGTTTGGGCACTACGTTGATGTCCACCGGCTGGATGAATCTCCATGGTACGGTACCTGCGAGAATATTGAACGCGCGACGGTGCCAGCGCGTGCTCCCTTGGCGAAGATCAGGTCATTCGTGCGCAACGAGCTTGAGGACGATATCCAAAGGACCGCAAAAGGCCACGGTATCTGTGTATTAGCTTCCACGTCGGATGGGAAGGTTCGTTATGTCAGGCGCTAATACGGATGGTCATTTTGCTCGTCGTTAGAACTGGGGGCTCTCATGTCGCTCTACGGTGACTTGTTCAAGTATCGTCAAAGACCGGCCAGAAGCCCCTTAGAGGATTTCCTGACAGAAGCATTGGCAGACATACTGAATCGTCTACCAACAAGAATTGTTGCTGGCCTCTGCGAAGACGTTCTATTTAGAAATCGTTCAGCCTACTCGACGGAAGAGTTGAAACGGGTGCTAAAAACGTTGGCCCGCGCCCCCCACGTTTGCTGGTCCACACAGGTACCGGCTCCACACGGTGGGCGTACAGGCCTCGCGGATATTGTATTGGAGGCCGGGGAAGACCGGACACCTTTGCTCGTCATAGAGAATAAGGTAAACGCGCCTATCGCGCGCCGAGACATCGAAAGCAGCCCGCCACGTCAAGTCAAGCTCCCGTCAGCGTCCGACGGATATAGAGAGAACGATCAGTTGCGGGATTATGCGCGGTGGCTTCGATTGCGTGCTGGTGAAGGCTCACCATGCGGACTGGTATTAGTTAGTTTGGGTACACCCGCGCCGGCCGATTTTTTTGATGGAGATTGCGAATCGTGGGGCGGTGTTTCGCTACGCGGCTCATGCCGGTGGCCTGATTTATATAAGTGGCTTCGGAACCTAACAAAAAAGGAAGGTGCCGAAAAGAATTCCGACGTCCCGGCATGGGTGGCACTGTCACATGAATTCACTCAGTTTCTAGAGGAAAAGGAAATGGCAACAAAATCGGTGACATCCGCTGACTTAGCAGCAGCACACATTTTCAGCAAGTCGTTTAGGCACTTCGAGGATTCGTTTACGCGGGTCCGTGATGCGGTGGACGCAGCATGGACTAGCCAAGTCGGTAAATTCGCCAGCCGCCGAAATCAGCCAGTTTGCAATTTCGATAGCGATGTTGCGATCGTTTGGGATTGGGGCTATCTCTCAGACCGCGAGTTCGGCGTGAACACGAAAAAGTGGCATATCGGCTGGGGCGTCCTATTCGAGTCGCCGACAGGATGGTGGGATAACGTGACCATATCACAGCCAACTGCTGTAATCATTTTGTCTACTGATGAAGCGGATTTCCCCGCTGAAGATATTCCTGCGGATCGCCTACCAATAGGTTGGACTCTTGCAAAGAGCGAGGCCGGTGAGGTCGAGATGCTATACGCGAAGCCTCTGAGTGCCGTTGTTACCGACATAGAAAGCTTCTCGGAAGAGCTTTCGGCTTGGGTGATCAGCAAGCTACCGGAGGTCAGACAAAACTTTGAAGAAGTGGCGAGGCGCCTTAAATAGGGGCTTGGGGCCGTCATCGCCACGCAGCCTGTCTTGGCACGCGTTGATAGGGTTCCAGCCCTCATGCCCATCGTCGCCAGCACCGACCGAGCCAACCCTGCAGGAGGAGTCCGTAACAATCGATAACAGAGTCGGCGCCTCCCCGGGCAGCTGCCAAAATTCGGTGCCATCGGGCCGGGTCCATCCACTGGCGGAGGTCATTCCATGCGCGTCAGCCGCTGGTTTTACAGCCGCGGTCTTCGAAAATCCGCGCGTGCAGGCGTGAGGGCCATTATCTGTTATTTATTATTTCACTAGTAATACGGCTTGGCCATTTCCAACAGCTGCTGGGGTCACTGCTTCGAGAATTATAGCGAGACCAC
Organism: Gammaproteobacteria bacterium; assembly: GCA_035690945.1. Lineage (GTDB taxonomy): Bacteria > Pseudomonadota > Gammaproteobacteria > Natronospirales > DASSBR01 > DASSBR01. The sequence continues at coordinate 349,008 of DASSJY010000019.1, read as the reverse complement.
CTATTGACTTCGGATCTGTAGCGCGCATCCTAAATAAATGAACCGTTTAGCTCCTACCGGGTGTGGCTCCTGCTGTCCCGCCATACCATAGCGCTAAGTGCGCTAGATCTAAGAAAGACGGCCATAGACACCAATCGTTAGATATCGCATATGCGATTCCTCCAAGTCGCAACGTCGGACTCGACCAGTCAGCTTCTTCAGCGCGCGCCCGGCTGGGGGAGGCTGCAACCCAATTAGATCTGCCGCTTGATTTTCCAGACACTCGCTTTTCGTCCACCGGACTTACCACCATCCACCGAGTACTTTTGCGAGACTCGTCCGTGGTGGTTGAGGTCGATTGGGCGTACGCGATCAGTGGCGAGAAATCTCGCGGCGTGAGAGAAATATTTCGTCATATTGCTTTCGAATATTTGAGGAAAGGAGAGAACCATGGCTGATACGCACATGCCACGCGTCGTGCTATACGCTCGCGTTTCCACTGATCGGCAAGTAGAGTTCAACGTATCAATACCGAGTCAACTGGGAGCGCTGAAGTCGTATTGCGAAGACCACAACTGGCACGTCGTTGGCCAGTTCATCGATGAGGGCGTGTCAGGAACACTTGAATCTCGTCCTAAGTTCCAGGAGATGATGAGGTTTGTCCTTGACGATGGTGCGGCTGTCGATATCGTGTTTACCTATAGCCTTTCGCGGTTTGCGAGGAATGTTGAAACGCTCACAAAGTACTTGTTCAGTCTCAGGCACGCAGGCATCGCGATCAAATCGCTAACGGAGGATTATGATGACCAGACGGCGATGGGGCGGCTGATGACGATAATGTCTGGAACCATTGATGAAATGCGTATCGCCGATGACAGAAAACATACGATCAGAGCTCTGCGAAAAAATGCGGAGGACGGTTTTTTCAACGGCTCTAGACCACCATTCGGATATATGACTCAAGCGACTGACTTGCCTGCGCGGTCCGGGAGGAAAAAAAAGGTAGTACTACATGAGGGTGAAGCAGATGTCGTACGCCAGATCTGGGACCTATACGAATTTGGCCAAGGCGGAATGTCCATGGGCATGAAAAACATCGCTGTGTATCTAAATGAGCGGGGTATCCCCCGTCGTGGCGCGAAGTGGACAGCCGAATACGTCCGCTGGGTGCTCAGCGATACCGTATACACCGGGGCGTTGATGTATGGGGGACGCGGTAAGAGAACAGGTAAGATAGGCCCACCCATCTCAATCACCGTCCCGCAAATAGTAGCGTCGGACCGCTTCGAGCGGATTAAAGTTCGGAGGCATGAGCGGTCCCCCACGAAGAATCCGCCGACTCACGTCTCTCCGACTGGACTCCTAACTGGGATCATACGATGTGGTCTCTGTGGGAGCGCAATGACGAAATCAACCGGAAAGCGCGGTCGCTATCGCTACTACAAGTGTACTAAGCGCAATAGCTTGGGGAACGATGCATGTGAAAGCGTCAACCTACCGGCCCCTAAGCTCGAGTCGCTTGTTTTGGATGTTCTCTGTGAACGGGTTCTGACTCGCGAGCGGTACCAAGCAATCCTCGAGGACTGCAAGAAAAACATTGCTAACATTCAACGACATGAAAGTGCCGAAACGCGCGAACTCTTGGATGCGAAGAAAAGTGTTGAGCGAAAAATTGCACTACTTTGTTCCGTGATCGAGGGGGCGCAACTTAACGATAAAGCGTACATCGCTCGTCGCGCGAGAGAGTTAGAGCGGGATTTGGCGAGTGTTGAGGTTCGGTTAGCCGACCTGAAGCTAAAGGTGGTAGTGCCGGAAGGCTCATTAGACGATGAGAAAGTTCCTGCATTCTTGGATCACGTACGCCAAGTGCTGTCAGATCCCACGTCGCCCGAGGCGAGGGCATGTCTGCGGACGTTCGTCTCTGAAATCCGGGTTTATAGGGATGAATCGACCATAAAGGGCTCATATCTCGGTGCGGCGCAGGCTCTGGCAGAGGATTCAGTAGCGCATGCGAGAGGAGTGCCCAAATTTACCAGTAAATGGCGCGCCTGGCAGGACTCGAACCTGCAACCGTCGGCTTAGAAGGCCGATGCTCTATCCGGTTGAGCTACAGGCGCAAATCTCTCGCTATAAAGTGGTCGGGGTAGAGGGATTCGAACCCCCGACTTTCTGCTCCCAAAGCAGACGCGCTACCAGACTGCGCTATACCCCGATAAAGAACGGAGGATAATACGAGCCGGGGCGGAAAGCGTCAATTTTTGAGGATGACGCCTCCGGCAAAACCCGGTATCATTACGCGCCTTGATGGTGGGCGTAGCTCAGTTGGTAGAGCCCCGGATTGTGATTCCGGTGGTCGTGGGTTCGAGCCCCATCGCCCACCCCATTAAATAATTAGTATTGCACGGGCCGTTAGCTCAACTGGCAGAGCAGGGGACTCTTAATCCCAAGGTTGTAGGTTCGATTCCTACACGGCCCACCAATCAAATCAAAGGCTTACGCTACTCCTCCGTAGCGTCGATCCCCCTACGCTTCAATTTCATGCGGTGCTCTCCGGGCAGCTTCTGCATCACTGCGCGCCAAGATTCATGCAGCGGCGCACGGCTGCGACACGGCTTGACGCAGCCCGTTGCTAATATTCTCGCACCTCGGCAGACGTCAAGACCCGGGGTTGCAGGATGCAGCAATGAACAAGATTCTCAATTTCGTTATTCTCGCCTTACTACTTTCCGCCCTGGCCGGCTGTGCCTTTATCCGCACTCCGGGAATGCGCGCAAATTGGCTCAAGGAGCACCCATGGGTTGCCAAACTCACCCCGCATATTGCTGATGACATTGCCGCAGGCAAAATCACAGTCGGTATGACAAAGGAAGAAGTTAAGGCCAGTTGGGGCGAGCCCTGCTGCGCTGTTTACGTACCCTCCATTGTGCGGTCACCCTACGGAGATCGCTGGTACTACCAGCTTGGCGCCAGCTCGGTGGGTACTTTTATCTACTTTAGCCCTGACGGCAAAGTGGTTGATATCGTGAGCGGCCATTGACAGGACACTGTGCCTGCGGATCTGCGGCCGATTGAGCCGCGACTGATGAACGGGCCTAATACAATCCCCGCATTAAGCCGCTGCCCGACTTTTCCGCCTGGCGCTAAAGGACAGCCGTAACTGGCCGCTGCGACGCCGTCTGTCGCATCATCCGATTAACATCGCAGCCAATAGCGATCACGGGAGGGGAGTAGATGAAGACGGCACTGGGAGCCTATGTACGCGCCCGACGCGAGGCACTTGGCTATAACCCGCAGACATTCGCGGGCGCCATCGGCTATCACAATCGCAACAAGGGCGCGCGCCGTCTTCAGGCACTTGAGAACCGGGGGCTGGAGGCGCAGGACTTTGTCGATCGGGTGCTCGAGGGGCTTGGTCTTGATCGCGAGGTGGCGCGCGATCATTACCTCGAGGACGAGGCGCAGCGGCGCGCGGATTGGGAGGTCTGGGCGGATGAGCCGATTCGGCCATACATGACGCGCCGCGAAGGCCCCATCTTTGTGCGCGCATTGGCCGTCCATGTAGTGCCCGAGGACATCACCAGCCGCGCGGCGCTTGAGCGCCACGCCTCCGAGTACGCCCGGCAATACAACGTCAAGATGCGATTGATGGTTTCGCGGCGGGAGGCGCTTCACATCAGCCGAAGCGGAGACATCGAAGGACGGTACACATTCAGCTACGATAATCGGCCGATGCTGCCGGGCTTGTCTATCCGCGGTCGGCGCGGCTCGCGCTTTCTGTTCGTGGACGGGGCAACCGATGAGCGCACGAACCGATGAAGCGTCGCCCGCGCAAGAGCGGTCTCAATCCGCGCCCGCTGCCGCCCGAGCGGATCGCGAATGGCTTCAAGTGGCAGCCGCCGGCGAAGCGACGGGGCCGCCTGCCGGGCCCGCCGCCGCCGCGACCTGAAGAAACGCGTACGCCGCTGCTGTTTCTTGACTCGATCTCGGCGGGGCTTGAAGGGATCGCGACCGCCGAAGTCTTCTGTCTGTTTCTGATAAACGCAACAGGCGCGCCGCTGACCTACGTCGGCAATCGGGGGCACAGTGCGATCGGCCTCGAACGCGGCGATGACATTGATGTCCTGGTTAGCCAGCGGGACGAATACGCCTATCACGACGTGGAGCCGGACGAGGCCGTAATGATCGCGCGCTATCATGCCGCCATGGATGCCGACACCTCGCTGGGCGTGCGGGTGACGGCAAGAAGCGCCACGCTGGGCAATATCGAACTGGCGGCCAGCGCGCGGGGCGGGCTGCGCGAGGGCGTGCTGCTATGGGACACGGGCGAGCCGGGGCGGGGCGTCGCGCTGCGCGTGGAGGGCAAGCCGGTCAAGCGCCTTCAACTACCGCCCGGGTTCAATCCATAGGCTCTTCACCTTATCTCGCAAGGAGAACAATGGACGGCTACGACATTATCGGCGACATCCACGGCGGCGAACGGGAGCTGCGCCTGTTGCTCGAGCAGCTCGGTTATCGGGAGCAGGACAGCGTCTGGCGCCACCCGCACCGCATCGCTTTGTTCATCGGCGACTTTATTGACCGCCATCCCGCGCGCGGCGTGCCCGCTATCGTGCGGCCGATGGTTGAGGCGGGCACGGCGCTTGCCATCATGGGCAATCATGAGCTGAACGCCATCGGCTATCATCAGCCGCATCCTTACGTGGACGATGACCATCTGCGGCCGCGCACCGACAAGAACCGCCGCCAGCATGAAGTGTTTCGTGCCGAATTCGAGCCCCGTCCGGACGAGTTGGACGATACCATTGCTTGGTTCAAAACATTGCCGCTCTGGCTGGACCTCGGTTAACTGCGTGCCGTGCACGCGGCCTGGCATGAACCGAGTCTGGCGCAGCTACACCGGTGGACAGACGGGCAGGGGCGGTTGACCGAAGCCGGCGTCATTGCCGTTCACGAACGCGGCTCGAACGCCGCCGACGCCGTGGAGAAAGTCGCCAAGGGGCTCGAGCTGGCCTTGCCCGCCGGAGTCTATTTCAACGACAAGGATGGACACCGGCGAACGCATGTGCGCATCCGCTGGTGGCAGCACGCCCCGGCGCCACGCTGGCGCAACATTGCGATCGCGCCGCCCGCGGTTCTCGCGCAGCTGCCGGATGCGACCATCGACTGGCCAGCCGATCTCGGCTATCCAGCCGATGCACCGCCGATCTTTGTCGGCCACTACTGGTGGTCGGGCGAACCGGCGCCGCTCGCGCCCAATGTCGCCTGCGTCGATTACAGCGTCGGCCGTGCCGGCGGCACGCTGGTGGCCTATCGATGGAGTGGCGAGACGAGGCTTCACGCGAGCCATTTCGTGGCCGTCCCGCGTGCCGCCCAATCTAAGGCGTGCTGAGCGCATGGTGAACGGGATCACAACCCGCACTTCGCTGACGCACCCCCTGCAAATCAGTCCGCTGCCTATCCCGGCTGTCTCCGGACAACTGGGGCTGACCTTGTGCCCGGGGAAAACCGGCCCCGGCCGTTCGTATTATTGGAAGCGGGATCTGGCCGCGGATGTCGCGGCGATCGAGCAGTGGCCGGCGGCAGCTGTCGTGACGCTGGTCGAGCAACACGAACTGGAGCTGCTGGGCGTCGAAAACCTGGGCGCTCACATCGGTGAACGGGCAATCGAATGGTTTCATTTGCCGATTGCCGACTACGCGGCGCCCGACAGTGCATTTGAACGGCTCTGGCCGGCGGCCTTCGCGAGACTTTCCGCTCATCTGCTCGACGGGCATAACGTCGTATTGCATTGCCGTGGCGGACTGGGTCGCGCCGGAACCGTCGCGGCAATGATCCTCAGAGAGTTCGGCGCGCCGGCACCTGACGCCATTGCCGAAGTGCGCGCTGCGCGGCCGGGCGCGATTGAGACAGATCGTCAGGAAGCATACGTGCGCCGCTATCGACCCCTATCGCGAGTCACTGCGTGACACCGCGCGGCTCGTCAGTCCGAGACCGTTATCGGGGCGCATTGCTGGGGCTGGCGGTCGGAGATGCAATCGGCGCGGCCGTCGAATTCCGCCCGCCCGGCACCTTCGAGAAGGTGACCGGCATGACCGGCGGCGGCCCGCACGATCTCGCGCCAGGCCAATGGACGGACGACACGTCCATGGCATTGTGCCTCGCCGAAAGCCTCATCGAATGCCGCGGCTTTGATGCGGAGGACCAGATGCGCCGGTATCTGCGCTGGTACCGCGACGGCTACCTCAGTAGCACCGGCCGCTGCTTCGACATCGGTAACACCGTCCGCAGCGCGCTGCACCGGTTCGAAGCGGCCGGCGATCCCTTTGCCGGCTCGACCGACCCACGCTACGGCGGCAACGGCTCGCTCATGCGCCTCGCGCCGATCGCGCTCGCGTTCGCCGACGATCCGCGTCTCGCGATGGAAAAAGCAGCCGAAATGTCGCGCACCACACATGCCGCCCCCGAACCGGTCGACGCCTGCCGCTACTTCGCCGGGCTGATCGTGGGCGCACTGCAGGGCGCGAATAAGGCAACGCTGTTGGCGCCGCGGTATGCGCCGATTTCCGATGCCTGGGCACGCGCACCACTGGCGCCCGCCATCGAAGCCATCGCGGACGGCAGCTTCAAGACCCGCCAGCCGCCCGACATTCGTGGTTCGGGTTACGTTGTGCGTACCTTGGAGGCTGCGCTTTGGGCGTTCTGGCATTCGGAATCCTTCGCAGAGGGTTTGCTGGAAGTCGTGAATTTGGGCGAGGATGCCGACACGACCGGCGCCGTGTACGGTCAACTCGCGGGCACGTACTATGGGTGCGAAGCCGTCCCAAAGCGGTGGCGGGGTCGCTTGGCACAACGCGACTTAGTCGAACGGCTAGCGGATGGACTCGGGGACTTTTGAGGCCATCCATGAGAACCTGCACGTTAGTTTCAATAGCCTTCAATAGGGAGACGCGGCTTGGGCTCAATGACATCAATGACGCGCGAAGAACTGGAAAAACAGTGGCGAGACGCTGTTTTTACGGTAGAGACGGAGCACGGGACGGCAACGTTCCGAGAAAACGAAACCGTCGGCAATGGCGACGTCCTGCCGCCGTGCCGGTCGATAACGGTTGTAACGGCCTTCAACCCGGATGGTGAAGTCCGTTCACCGGCTGAGAATGAATCCGCTCACCAACGTTTGCTCGACTATCTCGGCGACCAAGGTTTCCACTTCACGCGTGCGAACGGCGCCGCGGCCGATGGCAGCCATGAGGAGAAATCAGTTGGCGTCTACGACCTCACCGAAGATGAAGCTCGGGCGCTGGGCGCGGCTTTTGGGCAAGCCTGCGTGATGTACTGGGATGGAGCGAGGGCTCGGCTGTTGTGGATGCAGCAATAGGGTTGTGGCTGCTGAACCGCCATCGCCGGGGAAGATATAAGTTTGTGTTGATTGCCATTGCCAGGCACAAGTCACGCCATAGTCTACGCTTGGAAGATGAGGTAACTTCGACCATGTTGGGGCCCATGAGATACATGGGACCTAGTGCTCTTTGGTCAATAGTATCCGCAATGCTGAAATGGGCAAACGATGATCTGTCTATAGCGGAACCAAAAGGTACGGAGGTCGAATTCTGGCCGCGCCGGAAACATTCGGCGAAGAGGCAGTGTGAGCCTGATCTGTTGATAGATTTTTTTGCGGACGCCGACATAAAGGCTCCGACAGCGCGGGTATTAGTCGCGACGCCGTTTGTCGCATCGCTGGCGATACTGTTCCCCATTGGGAGGAGGGCAGGGTTTCAGATGGTTTCGAGCAGCGGGAAAATTAGGCCGCAGATGAATGACATCGAAGGGGCAAAAATTGCGCTTTATTCACACGTCTGATCTTCAGTTGGGCATGACGCGTCACTTCCTGTCGTCGGAGGCCCAGGCGCGGTTCACGCAGGACAGAATCGACGCCATTCGGACGATCGGTCAGCTCGCGACGGAGCGTGAAGCTGACTTCGTGGTCGTCGCCGGTGACGTCTTCGAATCCAACCATTTGACGCGGCAGACGGTGGTCAGGGCAGTAGACGCCCTGCAGAGTTTGCCGGTTCCCGTTTTCCTGCTGCCCGGAAATCATGATCCGCTGGACGCGTCCAGCCTGTTCAATACGGCGCCGTTTGTTGATCAGAACTCCAACGTGACGGTGATCCGGGATAGCGCGCCTGTCCAGCTTCCAGGGCGGCCGGACATTGAAGTTGTTGGCGCGCCCTGGACTTCCAAACGGCCGGTGACGGACATCTGCGGGGCGATGCTAGATTCGCTGTCGCCCACTTCGGGCGTTGTGCGCGTGGCGGTCGCCCACGGGCAGGTTGATCGTCTGAGTCCAGATATCACGCGCCCGGATGTGATTGATCTCGCCAAGGCGGAGCAGGCATTGACTGACGGACGCATCAGCTACCTAGCGCTCGGGGATCGCCATTCCGCGACGGCCGTAGGTGAGAGTGGTGCCGTCTGGTACAGCGGCGCACCGGTGGCGACCGATTTCGACGAAGTCCGGCCGAACCAGGCGCTGCTCGTCGAGATCGCCAAGGGCGCCAAGCCGACTGTAGAAGAGCTGCCGGTGGGGCAGTGGCATTTCATTCGGGACGAGAAGTCCATCCATGACTCTAGCGACGTGGCGCAAGTGCGGGAGTGGCTTGATGCGCTGCCGGATAAGGAGCGCACCGTACTGAAAATTGCGTTTACGGGGACGGTGAATATCGAGACGGCCGGGGAGTTGGACGCAGTGCTCGCCGATTTCGGGGACCATTTCGCCAGTTTGCGTCAGTGGGATCGCAAGAGCGATTGGGTGGTGGCGCCAGACGCGCTGGACGAGAACAGCATTGCGTTGAGCGGCTATGCGAAGCGCGCGTGGGATGAGCTAATTGGTAACGCCAAGGACGAGGGCGACGATGCCAGTGAGGCGCAGGATGCCTTGGCGCTGTTTTATCGGTTGGCGCGAGAGGGAGCGGAATAATGCGGCTGATTCGTCTGCAACTCGAGCATTGGCGCGGCGTCACTTCGGAAGCCATTGATTTTGATGCCCACGTTACGCTGATCCAAGGCCCCAATGAGATCGGCAAGTCGTCGCTGGTCGAGGCGCTGACTTTGCTGTTCCGCGAGTTGGACTCGTCGAAGAAAACCGCGGTAAAAGCGGTGCAGCCGGTCGGCGAAGATGTGGGCAGTAGCGTGTCGGCGGAGATCGAAACCGGGTGTTATCGGTTTATTTACAAGAAGACGTTCAATCGACGGCCGGCGACGGAACTACGGATATTGGCACCAGAGCCGAAGCAACTGACCGGGCGGGAAGCGCACGAGCGCGCTCGACAGATGATGGAAGAGACATTCGACACTGGTCTGTGGCACGCGCTGCAAATTGAACAGGGAAAGGAAATCGTGCAAGCCGCGCTGCGCGACAGCCAAGGCTTGTCACGCGCGTTGGACGCCGCCGCCGGACAGGACAACGCAGGTGGCGAGGATCCCGTACTCCTGGAAAGAGCGCGGGACGAATTCCTGAAGTATTTTACCGAGGCTCAGGCGAAGGCGAAATTTAAAAAGGAACTTGAAGAAGTGTCGAGCCTCGAAGCCCGCGTCGCCAAAACCGCGGAAGCACTCGAAAAGGCGGAGGCCGACGTTGCAAGCCACCAGAGGCTCTCCGCCGAGATGGAGAAGCTGCAACGCCAGTTGCCCGGGCTCGAGCAGGACCATAAGCAACGGGAAAAGCAGTGGCAAGCAGTTGCGGCGCTTCAGGGACAGGCAGAACTGGCTCAACGGGAGTCGCAGAACTTTGATCTGCAGACGGCCGAAGCGTCGCGACGCCAGTCGGAGCGAAAATCACAGATTGAGCAGCTGGCCCACGCACGCGCTGAGCTTCAACGGGTGGAAACCGATATCGAACCGCTCGCGGCTCAAAAGTCTGATGCCAAATTCTTGCTTGACGAAAAGCGCACGCGGCTCGAGGACGCTCGAAAGGAGTATCGGGAAGCGCAGGAATCGCTTCGGCGGGCGCGTGAGGAGGCGGCGCAATTGGCACGGGTGGAGGAGCTTGCAATGCTCCGCGGGCGACTTGAACGACTAGCTGCTGTTCGGGCTGATAAGCAAACTGCCGCCGCGCAATTGGCCAATGCGCGCGTCGACGAAGCCGCTCTGACGTCGTTGCGCGCCGCCGAAGCAACTTACCGAGAGAGAGTTGCCGCGCTTGAGGCCGCCATTCCGAAGGTGCGGATTACCGCGCACAACGAAGTCAATCTGGGGCTGGGCCCGGAAAAACGCAAGCTGACAAAAGGCGAAGCGTTTACGCCGGATGCGGCAGAACCGTTGCAGATTCGTATCGCCGATTTGGCGACCATAAGCATCGAACCTGCTGTCGGCGTTGCTGACTTGCGGGCCGAAGTGGTGGCAGCGGAGGATCAGCTCAACGGCCTCTTTGACGAGTATGGCGTCAAGTCTGTGAGCGATGCGATTACGGTCAACGAGGCGCGTCGCGACGCGGAGGCCAAGCTGCAGGGCGCTACCGAGCTTGAAAAGGAACATCTTGCTGGCGTTACGGAGGAGGAGCTTCTCGCGCGCAGGGATGAGTTAGCGGCATCAACCGACGGGGAGAAAGAGGGTGGCGACAGGACGGCGCCGGCCAATCGCACTGACGCGGCCAAAGCCGTGGAGGACGCAGAGCGGTCCGTTACCCAAGCCGAGCGTGCGGCTCAGCAGGCGCAGGAGGATGTCGAAGCGGCAAATGACATTGCTCAGGCGGTATCGACGAAGTTGCTGCTGGCGGAGCAGGGCCGGGACAGTAGACGCACGCGAATTGATCAGCTCACAACAGCGATTGAAGTCGCTCGCAAGTCCACGCCGGACAGTGAGCTGGATCGACTCGCTGAAGATGCCGCGAAAAAGGCGGAAGATGCCCGGGCGCACGCCGACCAATTGTCGCGGCAACTGGAGGCAGCGTCGCCGGATGCAATCCAGGTATTGCGTGAGAATGCTCGCTATGCTGTCGAGCGTGCGCAGACGGATCTGCATAACCTTGAGAAGGAATTAGCGGGCGTTAGTGCGCGCCTTGAGCAGACGCAAGCGCAAGGACTGTTTGAACAGCTTTCCAAAGATGAAGGGGCTCTGGAAGAACAGCGGCGCGTCGTGGAGCAGTTGCAGCGTCGCGCAGCTGCCGCGAAACGGCTCTGGGAGACGCTTCAACGTCACCGGAACGAGGCTCGACAGGCCTATATGCGCCCGCTACGCGAGCGCGTTGAGCAACTTGGGCAGATCGTTTTCGGCACCGGGCTGGTGGTCGATATCGACGATAACCTGACCATCCAATCGCGGAGCCTGAATGGCAAGACCGTGCCCTTTGAGGGTCTCAGCGGCGGCGCCCGCGAGCAGCTCGGGATCGTGACGCGGCTTGCCGCAGCACAACTGGTCGCCGATGATGGGGCCATTCCACTTATTTTCGACGACGTGCTCGGGCATTCGGACCCCGACCGCCTCCAGACGATGGGCGCGCTACTCGCGCGAGCGGGGCAGACGAGCCAGATCATCATCGCCACTTGCGACCCGGACCGATATCGCCACGTTGGCACCGCGAAAGTCGTCCGACTCCCCGGCGCTGCCTAATGAAGCTGAACCCCGATTCTGGCGTAATCATCTACTCGCCGAGCGACTTGATGGTTTTCACGCGCAGTCCGTTTGGAAGCTGGATGGATCGTGCGGCACTCCATGATCCGTCGTTGCTTTCGGATCGGGACCCGGAGGATCCATTGCTCAAGATCCTGGCCCGGCAGGGCAATGAGCACGAGGCGCGGCACCTTGCCGAGATACAGTCGTCAGGGCGGGACGTTGTCGTGCTGTCAAGGCAGTCAACATGTGATGACGCGAGCCAGGTTATCGCATCACGCGCAGAAATAATTTATCAGCCACGCCTTTGCAAAGGCCAATTCGAGGGATTCGCCGACTTCCTGAAGCTCTCTAATGACGCCGAGCCGTCCTACGAGGTGTGGGACACCAAACTTAGCAGGCACGTTAAGCCGGAATATCTTATTCAGTTGTGTGCGTACGCCGACATGGTCGAGGCGATGACGGAGGTACGGCCGCGGACGGTGGGGCTCATCCTGGGCGATGGACGCGAAGTGCGTTTTCACGTCCCTGAATATTTTGACTATTACTGCTATAAGCGGGACGAGTTTCTGGCGTTCATGAACGAGTGCGCGCAGGGCCGGGCTTGCCCTGAACCGGCCGTTGGTGCCGATCATGGGCATTGGTCCGGACTGGTCAAGAAGCGCAGGGTGGAGGATGACCACCTGGTGCAGGTGGCCAACATCACTCGCCGCCAGATCGGCTGTCTGGAGGCCGGCGGCATAGGCACGCTTGAAGCGTTGGCAGAAACCGACATTAGCCGAGTCGCGGGCATAGACGATGAGCGATATCGTCGCCTGCGCCGACAGGCCGTGTTGCAGAAAGCGACGCGCGACGCGCGCATGCAGGACCCTCGGGCGCTACCGGCCTGGGAGTTGCTGGAGCCTTCGGAATGCCGGCCCGGTCTCGGCTTTGCGGCATTGCCTGATCCCGTAGCCGAAGGCGACGTGTATTTCGATATCGAAGGTGACCCGCTGCGGGATCCGCGTCTCGAATATCTTCTGGGTGTGTCTTACGTGGAGAACGGGCAGCAACAGTACCGGGCCTTCTGGGCGCATAGTTTTGCCGAGGAGAGAGAATCCTTCAGCGCCTTCATGGGGTGGATAGCGGATAGGCGCCGGCGCTACCCGAACATGCATATTTACCATTACGCAGCCTATGAGAATGGCGCCCTGAAGGAGCTCGCGTCGCGTCACGACATGTTGCTCGAAGAAGTCGATGATTTGCTTCGGGATGATGTGCTTGTCGATCTTTTTAGTGTGGTGCGGAATGCGCTGCGTATTGGAGAGCCGAACTATTCGTTGAAGTCTGTCGAGCATCTTTACTTGGCGCCGAGGGAGGGCGAAGTTACTACGGCTGGTGATTCCGTCGTTCAGTATGATTATTATCGGCAGTTATGCGAGGCGGGGGACGACGAGTGCCAACGGAAGGCGGCTGCGCTGCTACGTGAGATTGAGGATTACAACAAAGTTGACTGCGACTCGACATTGGCGCTGGCCAACTGGCTTCGCGCGCATCGGCCGGCTTCGGTCGATACTCCAGATGCGGAACCGGTAAACGAACAACGAGACGCTCCCGACGACGAGCAGGAGCCGAGCGCCAGGCAGATACTTGAAGCCAATCTTCGGGAGGCCGCGCAGGCCCTTCGCGAACGCGCAGCCACGTCCGGCGATCAGGTATGCGTGGTGCTCGCGGACGTGCTCAACTTCCACGAACGCGAGAGAAAACCGAGGTGGTGGCGTTACTTCGAACTCAAGGCCGCGGATCCGGATGAACTCGTTGATGCGGGCGATGCAATTGTCGGCGCCCGGTTTCAATCGAGTCGGTCTATCGCGCGATCCCAAGGCCTGACGTTCACCTTTGATCCGGGGCAGGAGCTGGAAATGCGCTCCGGCGACAGCGTCGAAGTGGTTGAGTGGCAGGATACGGAGGGTTGGGCTGCGGCCGGTAAGATTGTCGAGCTGGACAAAGGCGGACGCATCGAGATCAAAATTTCGAACGCGCGGCTCGCAGCGCGCGTGGACCCGGACCAGCTTCCATCCGTGACCATCATCCTGAAGCCACAGGAATATCCCGAGAGACGATTCCAGGAGCGCTTGCTGTCGCTTGCCGAAGATGTACTCGCCGATCGGCGCCTGCCGCCCGCGCTCACGCATTTTATCTGTCGAGCCGAGCCACCAGTGTCCAACATAACGCCGGATGTCGTGACGGAGCAGGGAATTAACCCTAAAGAAATCGCTCGTCGTCTTGCTGCCGAAACAGGCTTTTCGCTTTGCGTTCAGGGTCCGCCCGGCACCGGCAAGACGCACAGCTTCGCGCGCGTCGCCGCGGAATTGGTGGCTGCCGGAAAGAAGGTAGGCGTGGTGGCCGGGTCCCACGAAGTGGTGCGCAATTTTGTCCGCGCGGTTGGCGAGGCCGGGGATGAGTTGGGCTGGCGTTTTGGCGAATTTCCTCTCTTTTGTCAGTTCAAAGGCTACGACCGGGGCGAACTGGAAGACGCTGTACCATGCGCCCACCCATTCCATTGGGACGACTGGCACGACAATGTCCGCTTTGTTGCGGGCACGCATTTCTTTTTTGCGCGCGAGGATGCGGCATGCGAATTCGACTATCTTTTCATCGATGAAGCCGGTCAGTTCGCTCTGGCTAACCTTGTGGGGCTTTCCGCTGTCGCCCGCTCATTGGTTTTGATCGGGGACCCGCAACAGTTGCCGCAAGTCGTCCAGGGAGGACACCCGGGCCGTGGAGGTCAATCGTGTCTTCAGTATGCATTAGCTGGCAAGGACGTGTTGGATGACGCGCAGGGACTGTTCTTGCCAATCACCTATCGGCTGCGCCCGGAGATTTGCGCGTTCGTCTCCGATATAAGCTACGAGTCGCGGCTCTGCCCGGCGGAGGGCAATAGTGGGCGCTGGATCAAGGGCGGAGACCGGCTTCCGAATCCAAACGGGATCGTGTGGCTGGCTGTCGAGCACGACGGAAACAGCCAGGAAAGTGCCGAAGAGGCGTCCTTCATTGCTGATCTAACAACCGGGCTACTCGAAGCGCGCTTTATCGACGGCAGCGAAGAGAGGCCGCTCTCCATCGACGACTTCCTGTATGTCAGTCCGTACAATATGCAGGTGGCACGACTGCGTGAAACGTTGCCAGACGGCGCACGTGTCGGATCCGTCAATCTATTTCAGGGTCAGCAGGCGCCGGTTGTCTTTGTGTCGCTTTGCGCCAGTCCCGGCGAGCCCGGCCCGCGAGGGCTGAGCTTTATCCTGGACCGGAACCGGATGAACGTGGCAATCAGCCGTGCGCAGTGTTTGGCGATTGTAGTGGGCCATCCCGGCCTGCTGTCATCGGACGCGCGAAACACGGAGGACATTCGCCAGATGAACACCCTTGCACGGCTGATGCGGCTACACTCATCGGGTGCGACTGTTCAACCGGTCGCAAATGTGGTCTAGGTGTGCGAGGTAGCGGGATGGCGATGCTGCAACCGAGGATATCTAATGAGAAACGATAAACCACCAGGTTATAGGGGATTCTGGTACTACATGATGGAAATCATCATGTGGTTCACGATCGTGAGTTGGCTTTATCAATGGTTCCTTGCGTAAAGGGTGATGCGGTCACCGACTGACCTTCTTCAGCCTTAACTGTGCCGGCACGTCTCAAAACATGCAGCCGGATTCTTACGCAATTGCTTCCGCAACGGAACAATCGATCGGCAATAGCCTACGAATTCGATCAAGCAAATCCTCACCATTTGCCACGTCAATGCTCGCCATTTCCAGGCTGGAGTCGCGTCCGTTCACGCTGTGTTGGGCGTGTATGCCTTCTTCATCGCCCAGTTCGGCATGATGCGGATACAGGAGCGTCAGCCGCGGCGCATCGTAAAGCTGTGCGTAAGCCATCATCTGGTAGACATCGGTCTGCGTGACTCCTTGCTTGGGATCATCGATTCGGACCGAGATCCGCTTCCATTTTGTGTCGATGACATGGAGAGTGCGACCATCGCGGCGGATCAGGATATCCGGCTTGGTCTGGAAAAGGCCTCGCCCGGTGTCGGCCCTCGTCAAGCAGAACAAGTGCCCGCCTTGCAGCGTTACGGACAGGTCAGTCGGCGCGAGGGCTCGCGAAACCAGCCGTCCGATGTATTCTTCGAACAGCGTATTCATCTCGAACAGCAGGGCGGTGCCAAGACCTCCTCCATCGGTTGTGGTCTGGTAACGATTGCGCAGAAATAGCTGCGCCATATTGAGAAGCTCCCGCCAAGCGCGATTGGTCCGGTCTATTACAACCTCGCAATGGCTGAGCGCGGTGGGTGAAACGTCAGCAACCTCCGCGTAAACGAAAGTCAGATTGCGAAGCCGCTGCTGGTTGTCGACATTCCGCGACATTGAACACAGATGCGCAATCGCCGCCTTCATAGTGCGATTCAGGGCGATATCCTGGGAAAGGTCGTCGAAGCGGCATGCCAAGCGCGACGGATTCACGGCGTGGCGGGTAAACTGGCGCGTGATGTTCAGCCGGCCGCGCAGTGCGACAAGGTCCTCTTCGTGCTCAACATAGCGACGCGGTATGCCTTTTCTGACGGCCTCGGTCAGCTTCTCGCAGAATACGCGGATCAAAATTTCGAGGAGGGTGTCGCGCTGCCAGTCAATCCTGGTCATGATCCCGAGATCAATTTTCAGATCGAGGGCTACAGCCAGCATATGGATCAGTCGCTTGCGTATTGCGGCATTCTGATGTTGATCGTCTTCATCCCGGGCAACCTCGATCTTGGGCAATATCTCGAGGCTGCAATCTTTTGTAGCCAGAATACCCACCACGCCCCGCGCGCGCAGAGCGTGGCGCCCATGTTCAAGCACACCACCAGCGCCCCTGCCGGAAAATGACGAGGATTGCGCTACGGCGGCCAGCTGATCGGCGAAATGCTCAGAGATCTGGCCGTCGCCGTCGCCGTATGCCAGCGTGTTCCATTCGCGCACCGTGTAGCAGGGCATCAGGCTTCGAATTCCGAGAAGTCGAATTCGGATTTAATGGTCCAGCGGTGTTTATCGCCGGTGATCCCGTCATCAGAGAGACCTGCGGGAGCCGCCAGCCTCGTTGCTTCGAGAAAGCGGGTTTCTGTTGCGCCCGGGGCGTCGCCCAGCACCGCAGCGACTTTCGACCAATCGTCGTAGAAATATTCAGCCAGCAGAGGTATCACCTTGTGACGCATCACATTTTCTACGTCCTTGTGATCGCGACAGCCAGTGAAATAGGCGTGGCCGATTTGATGTTCGCGGTCAAACAAGTATTCAATTCGCTTATTAAGTGTGGTCAGGAGGCGCAATATATGGATCCCGTCAACATTCTCAGCATTGACGCCTTTGGCAGACATAGCATCTTTTAGAGCCGATATATCGGGCATCATTTCCCGAAACGTAAACCGCCTCCGCAGCGCGGTGTCGAGGAGGGCGATTGAGCGATCGGCCGTATTCATTGTGCCGACGATATGCAGATTCGGAGGCACGCCGAAACTCATGCCTGAGTACGGGAGTTGTACTTTTACTTCATTCTGGCAGCCCAGACGCTTATCGGGTTCGAGAAGGGTGATCAGTTCGCCAAAAACCTTGGAAATGTTCGCTCGGTTGATTTCGTCAATGATTAGCACATGTGGCCTTGCCTCGGCGACGGGAAGGTCCGCTGTCGGCCCTATGACTACCTTTTCCAGCGCATCCCAGTCAATTAGGCTCGGATCGAGTTGATAAGCCGTCAGCTGAGTAAAATTTTTAGGATAAAAATCTGCCCTATCTGCTCCACTGGTATTCTGCCAAATCCACTCGACCTTGCGCCGGTGAGGGTGGAATTGAGCATCTTGATCATATTCGTATTCGCCGGTAACTCTGCCGAAAGCGCGGTAACGGTTTACGCCATCGGCGATAACAACATAATCGTCGATCTGGAGGGCCGATCTAAACGTATACGTCACCGCTATGTTGCCGTCTTTTCCAGAAGCCTCGCCGTCTTTTTTTAAGTTCCACTCTTTCCGGATCTCGCTAAAATCCTCGAAGCGCTCATCGGACCAATCGATATCACCGCCCCAGCCAATATGGATCGACGAATTTTCAAGACCTTCCCGGACTCGGTCTTCCTGGCTCCCGCGCTTACCCAACGAAATCTTGTAGATTGAACGGGATCTGTCGAGTCGTTTTGTCGCGGCATCGCCTGTGTTCAGCCGCGCTTTCTCGCTAATTTGCTTGAATACGCCTGCATGCGGCTTGAGACTGAAGCCGGAGGCAGCACCTTCGCCGCCCGTTCCGTCCTCCGCGGATGCTGCATTTGTGACTGGACGAAGCCCCTCAACGAATCCCTCATACGAGAAGGATTGATGAAATGTGACAAATTTTATCCGCCCCTCGTTCGCAAGCCGCCGATACTCCGTCATCAACGCCACGCGATCTTCCCGAAGATGGTTCGCTTCTTCGTCCCCGAGGCAAAGTCGCACTGCCTCCCAGGCCGTTGCAAAAGTCTTTCCAGTGCCGGGCGGGCCATAAAGGATAAGATTTTCAGTGACCGGCAACACAGGTTCCACCATCGCCTCTTCTGGTTCTGTTGACATTTCATCGTCCCCATAGTTGTGAATGACCCAGAGGGCGCTCTGGACGTCGATCATGTCTCTTGGCGCCAGGCCGCGATTGCGAAATGCGTCGCGTACCGCTTCCATGAATTTGAGTTCGTTCTGGTAGGTTTCCGCCATCGACGATCCGACTGGAAACTTCGTTCCTACCGCTTCGCGCCAAAGGTCCTGGCGGACGGTATGCCGTATATAGATTGCGTCATTGGGAGACAAATGCATTAAGACGAACTCGCCAATTTGCCTGGCGTGGTCTTTCTGTGGGTCTGGTACGGCGGCCGTCCAGGCATCGACGAAACTGGCAACGGCCTGCGGATGTCCGGCGGCGGGCCCCAAGGCAGCCATCGCCAGTTCTCGGAAGGCGGGCGAAAGCTTGAACATGTCTGCGTCGCCCTTGGGAGACAGGGCCCAATACGCACGCCACTGAATCAGGTTGCTCTTCACCAAGGCGGCATAAATGGCGTCGGTTACCGGTTTATCAGTTTCCGCGTTCTCGACGGCTGCGCGAAGCTCATCGGCTATCGCGATTTTGTAGGTTCGTTCTCGTTCATCGAATGCTTCATCGGGGGCATCGAACCGGACAAAATCGGGGAAAAAACGGCGCAAACGGCTGATCCAGCGTGTCACGGCTTGAGGGTTGAGCGACAGACCAGTTGCGGACCCGCCCAGGACGTCAAGAAGCTTTCGGAGGTCGGCCGCGTTCCTGATCCGGATGCAGATGCAGTCTGCTTCACTGAAGGACCAGCTACGGCTAAGCGCCGAATGTCGCCCGCCGTCTTTAAGGCCTTCCTGATATTTGCGCAGGTCGCAGGAAAGGCCGGCGTTTTCCAGCCGTTCCAGCCAGCCCGAGCGTACAAAGAAATTTATCGCAGAACCGGTGAGTTCCCAAGTCAAAGGTTCGTCAGCGCCGAAGGTGAAGCTCACCATCTTTTTCGTGTCGCCGCCGCTCGGTTCTAGGCCAGAATTGCGGAGAATGGCCAGTAGTTCCCTTCTTAACGGAACCGGATTGTCCCGGTCATTCTCGTCGATTCGATTCTCAACATCCTTCCACATTTTGTTTTCTTACCCCCTCGTTCGTATGAATGTCCGAATTTAATATGCGCTAGCCACTGCAACCCTCCGCATCCGCCAGACGTGGCACTATAGCTTCAATGCGATACGACATCTACAATGAGGCAAATTATCATTAAGCGGCTAACCGACGTGCGGGGGAGCTATGGATGCCAGAGCGCTCAAGGAGTGCCATCGACGTCTGCGGGACAATCAGCCGGAATCGTTGCGTATACGGATCCACCGCGCCATCAGTTGGCTGTCCAGAGCGGAGCTGGAAAAGGAAGATCTGGACGCTCGCTACATTTTTCTCTGGATTGCCTTCAACGCGGCCTACGCGAGCGAATTCGGCTTTGAGCGGAAAGAACGGGAACGGGTCGGCCAGTTCATAGAACGGCTGCTGCGACGGGATCTCGAGCAACGCCTGCACGATGCGCTATTCCATCAGTTCAGCGGACCGATCCGCACACTCATCGACAACCGCTTCGTCTTCGAACCGTTCTGGCGAGCCGTACGCAACCACGAATCGGATGGCGCCTGGGAGACCTCTTACGAGAAAAGCAGGAAACGCGCACTGCGCGCAGTAATGAAGAAAGAGACGGATGTCCTGCTGTCGATCGTACTGGATCGCCTCTACGTGCTTCGTAACCAGTTGATACATGGTGGCGCCACCTGGAATGGCGCTACCAATCGGGGCCAGGTGAGGGACGGTGTCGCGATCCTCGATGTCTTGGTGCCGGTCATCATCGACCTGATGATGCACGGCGAGGAAGATGATTTCGACGCCATTGCCTATCCGGTGATTTAAGCGCTACTCGTATCAGGCGCGACTGCATTCTGTCGATACTGGCCAGCCATCTTGACGGCGGTTTTTGCCAATTGACGTCTTAGCGCCACCGGTTTTTCCACCACCACCTGCTCGCCGAAGCCGAGCAGCCACCAGCGTAGCTGCGCCGTGTCGGCAACCATCGCGGTTACCCGCGTCCACTTATCATCGATAGGCGTGATCTGCTGATCTTTACTCAAGCCGCCTTCGTGCAGATGATAGGCGGCTTTGACGGTGAAGCGGGCAACGAGCCGGATCGGCGGGCCCACCGGAATGTCGAAGCCGCCGGCGCTAATGTAGCTGTCCAGGTCGAATTCCGGAGGCTTGCGCGCGGCTGTCTCCAGAACTTCCGCCGACTGGATCCGATGCACAGCCAGCGTACGGACATCCTCATAGTCCCAGAAGCCACAGACCAGATAAGTGGCAGAGTCGCGAATGACCAAGCCGAGGGGGCTGACTTCCGCTTCACGCGGTGTCTGATCCTCCTTCTGCCGTGAGAAGTACTTAATCTGCAGGCGGCGATTGTGGAGCAGCGCCTCGTAGACCGCCTGGATTACGGCGGGACGTATCGGGGGCGCGATCATCGGCTGGCCGCGCGGCACGATGCGGACCCGTTCCGTCCAGCGACGCAGGGGCAGCGGCTTCAGAATATCCGCTGCGCGCTTGAAGTGAGGGTCGAGCTGCCGGCGCATCTCGGGCGGCAATGCCGGCGTCAGAAACATCTCCGCGAGCTTGAATGTCAACGCGGTTCCCGGATCCATTCCGGGCACATCAAGGACGGCCGCGTTTTCTGCCCAATACCAGCCGTAGGGTTTGCCACGGTCGTCGCAGGCCAAAGGGAAGTGATCTGAAAGATTAATCAGATCGCGCTGAATTGTGCGGGTGGTAACGTCATAGCCATCGGTCGACAATCTTGACCGGATGTCATCAACACTAATACGTCGTGGCGCCCGCGGAATCATCCGCAGCATGCACCACTGCCGAAACAGCGGATCGCTCATCTGTTACCCCCGTTGGCGTTTCCGGTAGCGAACCACAGCCTATACTTCACGTCAAGCTTCTTGCGACACCTGATGTCGTAGTTGCTTTGTCGCCGTCGCGGTCAACGATTTCTATTTTCAGCACCGGCAGAGCAAGAGCATCCAGGTAGCTGATTCGCAGCCTGCGACATGGTTTGACGCAGCTTTGAGGACAATGAGTCTTGCCAAACAACGGGAGACTCTATGGGAAACTATCGCCGTCATCGTCGTCAGGGTTTCGCATCGACTGATTTGGCGGACATTGCCCGCCTTTGGTTGCTGCGGATGCTCGTTCCACTTGGAGGCCACCAGCGCCTGATCTCGTCGCACAGCTTCTGCAACGACGCCATTGCCGAGGCAATCGGCCTGGTTGAATGGATCGATCCGACATTGCATGAATTTGATCCCTCTGTCGTGCGCAAGGCACTGCGAGAAGCGCATCGCTCTGCGGAACGCAACTGGAAGGGGGCGGTCGTGCCACAGGAACTGGCGGCAAATGTGGCCCGGCTGGCCGAACTCGTAAATTTGTCGCAGACGGACTGCCGCATCCTTGAGTTCGCAGTATCGATCCACAACGAATCGCTGCTTGACGATACAGCCGATTTACTCGGCGCGCTCTCTTCCGCCAAGGTGTGCCAGGTTTTGTCGGTGCTTCTGGACTTGCCCGATCGCGAAGTCCGACAGTCTCTAAGCTCGAACGGCGCCCTGGCGAAATCCGGCCTGGTATCGGTGGATCGCAATGGCGTAATGCCGTTGCGGAATAAACTGGATCTGCTTTCCGACAATTTCGCCGACTCCGTGGCCGCGCCCGATGCCGACCCGGTCTCGCTTCTACGCAACATGGTCATGCCGGCGGTACCCGCGGAACTGGACGTTGCCGACTATGAGCATCTCGGGTCGCGATTCACCGTGCTCCGTTCGTACTTGGCCCATGCATTCAAGAACAAGCGCAAGGGCGTCAACATGTACATTTACGGCCCGCCCGGCACCGGCAAGAGCCAACTCGCCAGGGTGCTGGCCGAACTGCAGGGCTGCGAGTTGTTCGAGGTGTCGAGCGAGGATGACGGTAGCAATCCCATTAACGGGGAACGCCGCCTGCGCGCTTTCAGGGCCGCTCAGAGCTTTTTCGAGCGTCGTGAGTCGCTGATCGTCTTCGACGAGGCGGAGGACGTATTCAACGATAGCGATCATTTCTTCGGGCACCGGAGCATTGCGCAAAAGCGCAAGGGGTGGATCAATCGGATGCTGGAAGATAATGGCGTGCCCACGCTGTGGCTGTCCAACTCGGTCGATGGACTTGATCCGGCGTTTGTTCGCCGGTTCGACATGATCTTTGAGCTGCCGGTCCCGCCGAAGCGCCAGCGCGAACGAATTCTGAACAAGGCATGCGAGGGGCTCCTTGATCCGGCAGCCTTGAGCCGCGTTGCCGAATGCGAGGTACTCGCACCGGCAGTTGTGACTCGGGCAGCTACGGTGGCCCGCGCCGTTGGCGACGATCTCGGTGCGGCGGGGACATCCGACGCTTTCGAACTGCTGATCAACAACACGCTTGAGGCACAAGGGCATAAACCGATTCGACGGCACGATCCGAACCGGTTGCCGCAGATCTATGATCCGGCGTTCGTCTGCGCGGATGCCGATCTTGAGGAGTTGGCGGTTGGGTTGGCCGAGTCGAAATCCGGGCGCCTGTGTCTATACGGCCCGCCGGGCACGGGCAAGACTGCTTTTGCGCGGTGGCTCGCAGAGCAGCTCGCTCTGCCGCTGGTCACCAAGCGCGCCTCCGATCTGATGTCGATGTGGGTCGGTGGCACCGAGAAAAACATCGCGCGAGCATTCCGGGAAGCCGAGCAGGCCGGCGCGCTGTTGCTGATCGATGAAGTAGACAGCTTTTTGCAGGATCGGCGCCAGGCGTCGCGTAACTGGGAAGTCAGTCTCGTCAACGAGATGCTGACACAGATGGAATCGTTTGGCGGTATCTTCGCGGCCTCGACCAACCTTGTAGACGGGCTCGATCAGGCGGCGCTCCGGCGCTTTGATCTCAAAATCAGGTTTGACTGTATGACGCCTGCGCAGGGTGGTAGCATGCTGCGCCGCTATTGCCGCGAATTGGACATTCGGGAACCCGGGGCGCAGGAACTGGAGCGCCTCCAATCGATTCCCAACCTTACGCCCGGGGATTTCGCGGCCGTCATCAGGCAGGCGAGATTCCGGCCGATCAAGGAAGCACTGGCTCTGATTGACGCCTTGGTCGCCGAATGTAACCTAAAAGAGGGGGCCAAAGCGGCTATCGGATTCATTCAATGACCCGCATCCTTCCCCGTTTCCGCTGAGCCGGAAGGGAGGCGCTGCTACCGGGCGCGCGGGTGATCGACCTGGAGGTTACAATGTCAGAGATGAAGATTGATATTGTTTCTGACGTCGCCTGCCCGTGGTGTCCAATTGGTTACAAACGATTGGAAGTAGCCATGCAGGAGTTGGCCGCGGAAGGCCTGGCCTTCGAGGTCGAATGGCGGCCATTTGAGCTGGCGCCAGATATGCCCGCTGAGGGCGAGGAAATCGTTCCGCACCTCGTGCGCAAGTACGGTCGCAGCGCGAGCGAATTGATGGCGTCGCAGGAGCAGATTATCGCCGCCGCCCGCGAGCTGGGCCTCAATTTCGACGGGGCGCTCAGGCGCCGCGCCGTCAACACTTTCGATGCGCATCGCGTGCTTGTGTGGGCGGGTGAGCAGGGCCGCCAGACCGAGTTTGCGCTCGCGCTGTTTGATGCGTACTTTGGCAGGGCGGAAAATCCGGCCGATCCTGCGGTGCTGCGGCGGATTGCCGCTAATCTGGGTTTGGACGCGGGCGCCATCGACGAAATTGTTACGGGGGACCGCTATGCCGAAGCAGTGCGCCGGCAGGAACAAACTATCCATCGTGCCGGTATCCATGCCGTGCCTACTTTCATGATTGGCGGCGAGCCGCTGATTCAAGGCGCCCAGCCACCTGCTGTATTCGCCAGCGTGTTGCGCCAGGTTGCGGCGCAAGTTTCGTAAAGAGAGCTTCGTTGTGCCGAACGCAAACCCGACGATGCCTGCTGTCGTGGCGCGCGAAGCGGGCGATGTTGACGTACTCGAGTGTTGTCAGTTTCCTTTGCCGGTGCCGGCGGCCGGCGAAGTGCTGATCCGGGTGCGCGCAGCCGGCGTCAATCGCGCCGACGTGTTGCAGCGGCAGGGGCGCTACCCGATTCCGACCGGCGGCACGCCGATACTCGGCCTCGAAGTGGCCGGCGAAATCGTTGCGCTCGGCGGCGGCGTCAGTGGCTGGTCCCTCGGAGATCGGGTATGCACGCTGACCAACGGCGGCGCTTACGCCGGATACGCCGTGGCGCCTGCCGTACAGCTTCTGCCCTGGCCGCGGGGTTACGATGCCGTACCCGCCGCCTGCCTGCCCGAGTCGTGCTTTACCGTGTGGGCGAACGTGTTCCAGGCCGGGCGTCTGCGTGCCGGTGAGACCGCGTTGATCCAGGGCGGCCGCGGCGGCGTCGGCACCATGGCGATCGAGTTGGCGAGGGCGTTCGGCGCGCGTGTGCTGGCCACTTCCGGCAGCGACGAAGGTTGCCGCGATTGCCTGGGGCTCGGCGCGCAGCACGCCATCAATTACCATCGCGAAGACTTTGTTGCCGCCGTGATGGCCGCGACCGAGGAGCACGGCGTTGACGTCGTCCTTGATCACGTCGGTGCTTCCAGCCTGGAGCGCAACCTGGCGGTGTTGGCACCCGATGGTCGCTTGGTCCTGATCGGAGTCACCGGCGGCCACGTGGCTGAGCATGTCGATCTGCTCCCGTTTCTCGCGCGCCGGCTGGTGCTCACGGGCTCGGCCATGCGTCCGCGCAGTGCGGCCGAGAAAGGTGCGATCGCGGCCGAGCTGCTGGCGAAGGTGTGGCCGCTACTGAACGAGGGCCGCTGCCGACCGCAGGTCGCGCACATGTTCCCGCTCGAGAAAGTGGCCGAAGCGCATCGCCTGATGGAGGAGGGTGGCTACTTGGGCAAGATCGTCCTGACCGTGCCGGATTAGGGCGCGCAACAGGGATGATATGGCCGACTACGATTTCACAACACTTGTCGATCGCTCGGGAATGAGTTCGGTGAAGTGGGCGTTGATGAGCGAGGCGATCCTGCGGTGCCGCCCGGAATCCCGCGCTATCTCGCCTGAACAACACAGCGGCTTTCAGCGTGGTCCGGAAAACGAAAATCTAGTATCCTGCACGGCCCACGACTTTGGAGCCACCGACCGTTCCCATGGAAGAAATCAATCCCATCGCCACCCAGCTTGATGACCTCGAGGGCCGTTGCCGCGCCCTGAGGAGGTATCTTTGACTACGACCGGCGCAAGGAACGGCTGGAAGAAGTCGATCGCGAGCTGGAGGATCCGACGGTCTGGGACGATCCGTCACGAGCGCAGGATCTGGGACGGGAGCGAGCCCAACTTTCCGACACCGTCGGTACAATCGATCGGCTGACCAGCGGCATCGCGGATGCCCGCGAGTTGCTGGATCTCGCCGCCGCCGAGGGAGACGAGAACACCGTCACCGAGATCGGCGCCGACGCCGCCACGCTTGAAGCCGACATCGCGCGGCTCGAATTCCACCGCATGTTCTCCGGCGAGATGGACGCCAGCAACGCGTTCCTCGACATCCAGGCTGGTTCCGGCGGTACCGAGGCGCAGGACTGGGCCAATATGCTGTTGCGCATGTACCTGCGCTGGGGCGAGCAGCAGGGTTTCGAGACCGAGCTGATCGAAGTGTCCGAAGGCGAAGTCGCCGGCATCAAGAGCGCGACGATCCGCTTCGGTGGCGAATACGCCTACGGCTGGCTGCGCACCGAAACCGGCGTGCACCGGCTGGTGCGCAAGTCGCCGTTCGATTCCGGCAATCGCAGGCACACCTCCTTTGCGGCGGTGTTCGTGTCGCCGGAGATCGACGACAACGTCGAGATCGATATCAATCCCGCGGATTTGCGCGTCGATGTGTATCGGGCGAGCGGCGCCGGCGGCCAGCACGTCAACCGCACCGAGTCTGCGGTGCGCATTACGCATTTGCCGACCGGCATCGTTGTGCAGTGCCAGAACGATCGCTCGCAGCATAAGAATCGCGCGACGGCGATGAAGCAGTTGCAGGCCAAGCTCTACGAGCTGGAAATGCAGAAGCGCCGCGCGGAGCAGCAGACTGTCGAGGCGGGCAAGTCGGATATCGGCTGGGGCAGCCAGATTCGCAATTACGTGCTCGACCAGTCGCGGATCAAGGACTTGCGCACGCATGTCGAAACCGGCAACACTCACGCGGTGCTTGACGGCGACTTGAATCAATTTATAGAGGCCAGCCTCAAACAGGGGCTTTAAAAAAGGGAGTGAACCGGCATGACAGACCAGGATGAAAACGCCTTAATCGCCACGCGCCGCGAAAAGCTGGGTGACCTACGCACCCGCGGTAATGCTTTTCCGAACGACTTTCGCCGCGACGCGAATGCGTTCGACCTGCACAACGCCTACAACGGTAAATCGGCCGAGGCGCTGGAAGCCGAGCCGGTGACGGTGCATATCGCCGGACGCCTGATGGCCAAGCGGGTCATGGGCAAGGCGAGCTTCGCGAAATTACAAGACGCGACCGGGCAGATGCAGATTTTTGTCGAGCGCGATGCATTGCCCGAGGGCATCTATACGGATTTCAAATCGTTCGATGTCGGCGACATCTGCGGCGCGGCCGGCATGCTGTTCAAGACCAAGACCGGGGAGCTGACGGTCCGCGTGACCGAGCTGCGGCTGCTGACCAAGTCACTTCGGCCGCTGCCGGAGAAATTCCATGGCCTGACGGACCAGGAGGCACGTTACCGGCAGCGTCATCTGGACCTGATCATGAATGCGGAAGCGCGGCGCCGGTTTGCGATCCGCACGCGCATCGTCGCGCACACGCGCCAGTTTCTCGATGCGCTCGACTTTCGTGAAGTCGAAACGCCGATGATGCAGCCGATTCCCGGCGGCGCCATCGCCCGTCCGTTCATCACGCATCACAACGCGCTCGACATGCCGCTGTACCTGCGCATCGCGCCGGAGCTGTACTTGAAGCGGCTGGTCGTCGGCGGCGTCGAACGCGTCTACGAAATCAACCGCAACTTTCGCAACGAAGGCATCTCGACGCGCCACAACCCCGAATTCACGATGCTGGAGTTGTACCAGGCCTATGCCGACTACAACGATCTGATGGACCTGACTGAGGCATTGATCCGGACGATGGCACAGGCTCTGAATGGCACGGCCGAGCTGGAGGCCTGGGGCGAGCATTTCGATTTCGGCCAGCCGTTTCGCCGGGTGTCGGTCAGGGAAGCCGTGGCCGAACACAACCCCGATCTCGATGCCGCCCGGCTGAATGATCGCGATTATCTGGCCGAGGCTGCCGCCAAGCTCGATATTCCGGTCAAGCCGGAATACGGCGCCGGCAAGGTGCTGATCGAAATCTTCGAAAAGACGGTCGAAGAAAAGCTGATCCAGCCGACATTCGTCACCGCCTACCCGACGGAAATCTCGCCGCTGTCGCGCCGCAACGATGCAGACCCGTCGGTGGTGGATCGTTTCGAGCTGTTTATCGGCGGGCGCGAACTCGCCAATGGCTTCTCCGAGTTGAACGATCCGGAGGACCAGGCCGAGCGTTTTCGCGAACAGGCGGTGGCCAAGGCCGGCGGCGACGAAGAGGCGATGTATTACGACGAAGACTACATTCAGACGCTCGAATATGGCATGCCGCCGACGGCCGGCGAGGGTATCGGCATCGACCGCCTGACGATGCTGTTTACGGATGCGCCGTCGATTCGCGACGTGATCCTGTTTCCGCTGATGCGGCCGCAGGCGTAGCGTCGGCCGTCAAACTGGCGCGACGGCCAGTACGGCAAATCCGCCTTGCGGCTGTGGCGCGCTCTGCACGACAGCGGCGGAGATGTTTTCGTGGAGATCGAGCAATGCGCCCGGCTGGGCCGGCTCGTTCCTGAACAGCAGCTTCAGCCGGCGCTTGACCTGGCCGCGGTAGTGCGCGCGCGCGATGACTTCTTGTCCCGCATAACAGCCTTTTTTAAAGTTGATTGCGCCGAGTTCGTCGAGATTCAGCATTTGCGCGACGAATTCGCCGCTGGTTTCCGGGCTCAGCAGCGGAATGCCGGCGAGCGTGTCGAGCAGGCGCCAGGTCTCCGGCTCGGCGCGGTCGCACTGATCGCCTAATGCTGTTCGAACCGCAGCCATCGGATCGACATCGCCGTATAGTTCGAAGCGGTCGCCGGAGTGGCCCGGGACGCGTATCGCAACGACCCCTTCTTTTGTGCCGGTCTCATTGACCAACACTGGCGGGGTGATGCCTGCCTGGCCTAAGGCGGTCGCGGCCGATTTTCCGGCGATGCCAAAGCCTGCCCGGCCATCGGCCGGCTCCAGCACGACCCGCGAGCGCAGGATGTATTTGCGCAGCCGCTCGACGATCGACATTTGGAGATCGCGGGGCAGGGACAGCATCAACTCGCCGTCGAATTCGAACAGCCGCATCAGCGCGAGCGTGCGCCCTTGCGGCGTATTCAGGCTTGTCAACTGGCTTTGCGCGGGCGTGACCTGGTAGACGTCGTTGCTCAACTGGCCCTGCAGAAAATCGGGCGCATCCGGGCCGCTAACGCGGATCAGCGCGCGCTCTTTCAGCTCGCAAAGCACAGGTCTGTCGGGTTCGTCGGTCATCGGGAGAATGTCAGTCAGGGTGCAGACTATGGTAACATTCCGGCGTTATCGCACCGTTATCACCTTATCCCGCTCCCGCTCGGCGTCAAGGACTGCTGAATGGACGATTCCGTCAAAAACGAGCCGAACATCCCCGAGTCGTCTTCGGACGCCACCGACCAGCACGATGATGCAAAACCGGTGAAGGAACACGGTGGGCCCAAAGGACCGGAGCCGACCCGCTACGGCGACTGGGAAAAGAAAGGCCGGTGCATCGATTTCTAGAGGCGCTCCAATGAAAACTGCTGACAGACCTCTCTCGCCCCACCTGCAAATCTACAAATGGCCGCTGACGATGGCGACGTCGATCATGCATCGCGCGTCGGGCATGTGGCTGTCCATCGGCTCCGCTGCGCTGGTCTTCTGGCTGATTTGCGCTGCGCTCGGGCCGGACAGTTACGCGATCGCACAGAGCTTTTTCCACTCCGGATGGGGCATCGCGCTGCTGATGCTGTGGGCGATGGCCTTTTTCTATCACCTGTGCAACGGCATTCGCCACCTGTTCTGGGATGCCGGCAAGGGCTTCGACATCCATGTCGCACACGACGTGAGCTGGGTGGTGATCGGCATCGCCGCGGCATGCACGATCGTGACCTGGATCTTCGGCTTTATCGTCATGGGAGGCGGGGCATGAGCAATTACCGGACGCCGCTTCGCGAAGTACGCGGTTACGGCTCGGCCCATCACGGCACCGGGCACTGGATTGCGCAGCGGTTCACGGCGATCGCGCTGATCCCGCTGCTGCTGTGGTTCTGTTTTTCGCTGCTGTACACGGTTTTTACCGCCGACTACGCCGGTGCGATCGCGTGGATCCACCAGCCCTGGATCATGCTCGCGCTGATCCTGCTGGTGAGCGCCGTTTTTTATCATTCGTCGCTGGGCCTGCAGGTTATCGTCGAAGACTACGTCCACACGAAGTGGCTGAAAACCGCGACGTTGATTGTCCTGCGACTGTTCAATTTTCTGCTCGCGATCGCCGGCATTCTTGCCGTGCTGAGAATCGCGTTCGTTGGAGTTTGACGCATGGCCAACGCCAAAGCATATGAAGTCATCGATCATCGTTACGACGTCGTTGTCGTCGGCGCCGGCGGCGCCGGCCTGAGGGCAACGCTGGGGCTGGCCGAAAAGGGGCTCAACACCGCCTGCGTCACCAAGGTCTTCCCGACCCGCAGCCACACGGTCGCGGCGCAGGGCGGCATCGCCGCCTCGCTCGGCAACATGGGCGAGGATCACTGGGCGTGGCACATGTACGACACCGTCAAGGGCGGCGACTACCTGTCCGACCAGGACGCGGTCGAATACATGTGCCGCGAAGCGCCGCAGGCTGTGATAGAACTCGAACATTGGGGCGTACCGTTCTCGCGCACCGACTCCGGCCGGATTTATCAGCGCCCGTTCGGCGGCATGACCACGAACTTCGGCGAAGGCACGGCGCAGCGCACCTGCGCCGCGGCGGACCGCACCGGCCATGCGATGCTGCATGCGCTCTACCAGCAGAGCCTCAAGCACAACGCCCAATTTTTCATCGAGTATTTCGCCATCGACCTGATCATGGACGATGATGGCGCCTGCCGCGGCGTGATGGCCTGGGATCTGACCACCGGCACGTTGCACCGCTTCCAGGCGCATATGGTCATTCTGGCCACCGGCGGTTACGGCCGCGCCTATTTCTCCTGCACCTCCGCGCACACCTGCACCGGCGACGGCAATGCGATGGCGCTGCGTGCCGGCATTCCGTTGCAGGATATGGAGTTCGTGCAGTTCCACCCGACCGGCATCTACGGCGCGGGCTGCCTGATCACCGAAGGTGCGCGCGGCGAGGGCGGTTACCTCACCAACTCCGATGGCGACCGTTTCATGGAGCGCTATGCGCCGAACGCCAAGGATCTGGCATCGCGCGACGTCGTCAGTCGTGCCGAAACCATGGAGATCCGCGAAGGTCGCGGCGTCGGCGACAACAAGGACCACATCTTCCTGCACCTCGAACACCTCGGCCCCGAAGTGCTTCACGAGCGCCTGCCGGGCATCTCCGAAACCGCGCGCATCTTCGCCGGCGTCGACGTGACGCGCGAGCCGATCCCGGTGCTGCCGACCGTGCATTACAACATGGGCGGTATTCCGACCAACTTCCATGGCGAAGTCGTTACGCTGAAAGACGGCAATCCGGATTCGATCGTGCCGGGCCTGATGGCGGTCGGCGAAGCGGCCTGCGTCTCGGTGCATGGCGGCAACCGGCTGGGCTCCAACTCACTGCTGGACCTCGTGATCTTCGGTCGTTCCGCGGCCTACCGCTGTGCGGAAATCATTAAACCCAACTCGCCGCATGGCAAGCTGTCCGACGGCTCGAAGGAAAAAATCCTCGACCGCTTCGACAAGGTGCGCAACGCGAACGGCGATCAACCGACCGCCGCCATTCGCGCGTCGATGCAAAAGGTCATGCAGGAAGACGTCGCCGTCTTCCGCACCGCCGAAACGCTGGAGGAAGGTCAGAAGCGCCTGAACCGTGTGGTCGAGTCGTTCGCGAATGTGCACGTCACCGATCGCTCGCTGATCTGGAACAGCGACCTGGCGGAAACTTTCGAACTTTTCAACCTGCTGGCGAATGCCACCGTCACGGTCAGCTCTGCGATTAACCGCAAGGAAAGCCGCGGCGCACATGCCCGCGAGGATTACCCGGATCGCGACGATGAAAACTGGATGAAGCACACGCTTTCGTGGCTCGGCGACGACGGCCAGGTCAAGCTCGACTACCGGCCGGTCCACAGCTACACGATGAGCGACGAGATCGAACCGTTCCCGCCGAAGAAGCGGGTGTATTGAGGAGTTAATTGAATGGCACAGTTCACGCTGCCGAAAAACTCGAAGATCGGTAAGGGCCAACATCACTCCGCGCCCGAAGGCGCGAAGAACGTCAAGCGGTTCAAGGTTTACCGCTATGATCCCGATTCCGGGGAACGGCCGCGCATGGACACCTACGAAGTCGATCTCGACAAGTGCGGGCCCATGGTGCTCGACGCGCTGCTCAAGATCAAAAACGAAATCGACTCCACGCTGACCCTACGCCGTTCCTGCCGCGAAGGCGTCTGCGGCTCCTGCGCGATGAACATCGACGGCGGCAACGGCTTGGCCTGCACCACTGCCATCGAAGACTGCAAGGGTGAAGTGAAAGTTTACCCGCTGCCGCACATGCCGGTAATCAAGGACCTCGTGCCCGACCTCGATCGCTTCTACGCGCAGTACGCTTCGATCGAGCCGTGGATCAAGACGCAGACGCCGCCGCCGGCGGACAGCGAGCGCCTGCAGTCGCCCGAAGATCGCGACAAGCTCAACGGCCTGTACGAATGCATCCTCTGCGCGTGCTGCTCGACCGCGTGCCCCAGCTACTGGTGGAACCCGGAGCGTTACCTCGGCCCGGCGGCGCTGCTACAGGCGTATCGCTGGATTGCCGATACCCGCGACGAAGCTACCGGCGTGCGGCTGGACGCGCTCGAGGATCCGTTCAAGCTCTACCGTTGCCATACCATCATGAACTGCACCAACGTCTGCCCGAAGGGGCTCAACCCGGCCAAGGCGATCGGCGAAATCAAGCGGGCGCTGTCGGATCGCCGGATTTGAACGACAAGGGCCGCCTCAGGTGGCACTGCCGCCGCGGCATGAAGGAGCTTGACGTGCTGCTGGAAGGCTACCTGGCAAACCGGTTTGATGCCGCACCGCCACCCGAACGCGATGCGTTTACCGAGTTGCTGATGCTGCCGGATCCGCAACTCCTTGACTACGTCACAGGCCGCGTCACTCCGGCCGACGCAGCCATGGCCGATGTTGTCGAAAAGCTACGAACCTCGCGTTGAATTAACGCTCCGGCCGCAGCCGCTCTGGCTGTGGTGTTTGCTCATCATTCACGCGCTGGCCGCGGTGGCCGTCTGCGTTCTTGCCGCAGGTATCGCCGTGCGCGTGGTGCTGGCAGCCGGCATCATACTGAGCCTGTCGCGCCAATGGACGGTGCACTGGAAACGGACGGCGCCGCGGGCGATCCGTTCACTCATCTGGCAGAGCGACGGCCGCTGGCAACTCGTTGACGACCGCGGCACGACCGTTGGCATTCTCGAGGACTACTACCTCGGTTCTCATTTGGTCATTCTCAAATTCCGCCATCATCCGGCGGTGCTGCTGTGGAACGGCGGTACGTTGTCGACGCCGGTGCGCCGCCTGCGCACGCGCCTGCGGCATGGCGAGGTCGCGCCCGCCGGGTCCCGAATCTGACGCCGTCGAACTCTCTGCTACAATGCGGGGCTCGTGGGGGAGAAGGCGGCGGCAGTCGTCGCGGATGCTCGATTTGGGGCAATATGACCACCCATTATTCCCAATGACACTATTGAACCGATCAATCGGTACCAACGGTCACGTGGCCGGGCTGAACTGCGCGAACTATCCGTTCGCGGTTTTGTCTATGGACAGTGTAGTTGCCGATGGCTAAACGCCCGACCGACGATGTGCTGGTCGAGCGCGTGCGCCAGGGCGACCGCGCGGCGTTCGATGCGCTCGTAATCAAGTACCAGCAGAAAATCGTCAAGCTGGTATCGCGCTACGTGTCGGACCCGAGCGAGGCGCTGGACGTGACCCAGGAAGCCTTCATCAAGGCCTACCGGGCGATCGCATCGTTTCGCGGTGAGAGCGCGTTCTATACTTGGCTGTATCGAATCGCGATCAACACCGCCAAGAATCATCTGGTTGCCAGGAATCGGCGGCCGGTCGAAAACGGGTTGGACCTGCAGGACCCGGATCAGTACGAAATGCAGGCCCGCGTCAGCGATCTCGACACGCCCGAGGACCTGGCGTTGACAGAAGAAATCCGGCAGACGGTCGATCAGGCGATCGCCGACCTGCCCGAGGACTTGCGCACGGCAATCATGCTGCGCGAACTGGAAGGCATGAGTTACGAGGAAATTGCCGAAGCGATGGAGTGCCCGGTAGGTACGGTGCGTTCGCGGATTTTCCGGGCGCGCGAAGCAATCAGCGGCAAGTTGAAGCCGCTGTTGGAATAAATGGTGGGTTGAGCCATGACAGAAAGGCTGCGAGAACAACTATCCGCGCTGGCGGACGACGAACTCGATCACGGCGAGGTGGCTCTGCTGCTGCGCCAGTACGGCGGCAGCGACGAGCTGCGCGACTGCTGGCACGCCTATCACGTAATCGGAGAAGTCATACGGCGCGGCTTTCCGACCGCCGACGCCGGCTGCGTCGCGAATCGCGTCCGGGCTGTGCTCGATACCGATGCGACCGTCGAACCCGCTGCGCGTCCACCGGCGGCCCGCCGCTGGATGACGGTGTTGCGGCCGGTCGGCGCTGCCGCCGTCGCCGCATCCGTGAGTCTCGTCGCCGTCATGCTCGTGCGCGCGCCGACCCCGGCCGGCAGCAGCCCGGCGCCGGCCGAGGTGGTGCCGCCCCAAGCCTACAATGCTGCGCGCGTGCCGGGCGCCAACTTCGATTACGCCGCCATGTCCAGCGTGCGTTGGGACCAGGGATCGCCGGCCGTGCGCCGCGAGTTGAACGAATATCTGCTCGACCATAACGAGGACGCGCCGACGCTGGGGCGCCAGGGCATGCTGCCGTACCTGCACCTGGCCACGTTCTATGCTTCCGTCCCGCCCGCGGCCCATCGCGCCTCCACCGGGGTGCCGCGCGCCGGCGAGGGTCACCGGGAATGATGAGCCGCAAGGCGACGGGCCTCGCCATTGTCTGGTGCGGCCTGTTCGGCGCGCTGCCCGCCTTTGCCGCGAGCGACACGCCGGCGACGCCGGTGTCCGTGCCGGCACTGCTGCAGCGCATGACGCACGCGCTGGAGTCGCTCAATTACACCGGCAACTTCGTCTACCTGCACCAGGGCGAACTGGAAGCGATGCACGTCGTGCATCGGGTCGACGCGCAGGGTGACGAGGAACGGCTGACGTCGCTCACCGGTACGCCGCGCGAGGTTATCCGCAAGCACCAGTCCGTCGAATGCGTACTGCCGCGCAAGCAGATAGTGATCGTGCACGATTACCGGCCGGAAAGCCCCTTTCCGATCATTCTCTCGCCGCACTCCGATACGCGCGACCTGTCGAAATACTATCAGCTGAAGCGGCTTGGTCATCAGCGTACCGCGGGACGCGACTGCGTTGTTGTCGCGTTGCAGCCGAAGGACGACTATCGCTACGGCTACCGATTGTGGCTGGATTCCAAGACCAATCTGCTGCTGCGCTCGGAACTGGTCGATGCCGGCGGCACCACGATCGAGCGCGTCATGTTCACGCACGTCGAATTGCCGGACAAGATTCCGCCCGGGGAAATCAAGCCGAGCATTGATACGCGCGGCTTCGCGCGGCGCCCACGGGATGCCGGTCAGGCGCCGCCGGGTACGGCACAGACGGTGACCCTGAAGGTCGACAACCTGCCGCCGGGCTACAAAATGACGGTTGATGAAATGCAGCACCTGGCGGACATCGACGCGCCGGTGCGGCACCTGGTTTTTACCGATGGGCTGGCGTCGCTGTCCGTTTTCGCGACACCGCACAAGGACGGCAAGGATGCGCTGCGCGGGCCGTCGAGCCGCGGCCCGGTGAACGCCTACGGCCGCCTGCTCGACGGTTACCAGATCACCGTCGTGGGCGAGGTGCCGGCGGCGACGGTAAAGCTCGTGGCGCAGTCGGTGGAGATCGATAAACGCGAGTGATGCAACGGCGATTGTCTCTGGGGAGGGGGATTGCATGATCAAGTTTCCGCGCACCGGCGCGGGGCGTGGCTTCGTGGCCGCATGCCTGCTGCTGTTCGCGTTCGGCGCCGCTGCCGCCGACCTGCCTGATTTTTCAGCGGTGGCCGGCGAGGCCGCCCCGTCTGTCGTCAATATCCGGATTGAGCGTATCGGTTTCGGCGCACCGCCGGGTTATGCTGCGTCGAACGGCAACGATGACAATGATGCGACGGCGATGGGATCGGGCATCATTATCGACGCAGACGGCTATATCCTCACCTGTGCGCACGTCATCGAAGCGGCCAGCTCGGTCGAGGTGACACTGGCTGATGGCCGCCGCTTCCAGGCGAAGATCGTGGGCGCGGACCGGGACAGCGATCTCGCGCTGCTGAAGATTCCCGCAAAAGGTCTGCCGGCTGCGAAACTCGGTGATTCGGACGCGCTCAAGGCGGGCCAGTGGGTGGCGGCAATCGGCTCGCCGTTCGGGTTGCAGAAATCCATCACCGTGGGCGTCGTCAGCGCGACCGACCGGCACCTCGCGAGCGAAAAATACGTCCCCTTCATCCAGTCCGACGTGCCGATCAATCCGGGCAGCTCGGGCGGGCCGTTGCTGAACCTGGCCGGCGAGGTCGTCGGCGTCAATTCGGAAATCTACAGCCAGAGCGGCGACTACACCGGCGTGTCGTTCGCGGTTCCCATCGATCTCGCGCTCAACGTCGTGCGCCAGCTCAAGGCCGATGGCGCGGTCAGCCGCGGCTGGCTGGGCGTGAACGTGCAGCAGGTGACGCCGACGCTGGCCCGGGCGACAGGCATGCCGATGCCGGTGGGCGCTGTGGTAACCGATATCGTCAAGGCAAGCCCGGCCGCGCGATCGGGCCTGCGCCCCGGCGACATCATCGTCAGTTTCGACGGCCACAAGGTGGCCGCGCCGGACGATCTGCCACCGCTGGTCGGGGGCGCCGCCGTCGGTAAGCCGACGCCGATGACCGTGCTGCGCAATGGCGTACCCGAACAGCTATCCGTGACGATCGGCCTGCTGAAAAACGAGGCCGACGATTTCACGCTGGTGGTCGATACCAGCCGCATTGACCGCTTTGGTCTGGTCGCGCGCAACCTGACCGAGGACCAGCGCCGGCGCCTGGATATCGCTTACGGCGTGCTGGTGCAATATGCCTCGGGCGCCGCCAAGCGTGCCGGCATCGTGCCGGGCGATGTGATTCTGCGCCTGGCGCGGTCGCGCGTGCACAGCGTCGGACAGCTCGACAAACTGGAGCGCGGGCTGAAGACGGGCGAATTGGCGCCCGTCCTGGTGCGCCACGAGGAAGGCACGCGCTTCGTGGCGCTGAGGACGCCGGCGCCGTGACCGCGACATTGACGCTCTACAGCCGCTCCGGTTGCCATTTGTGCGAGGCGATGCAGCAGGAACTGGCGGCGCGTTGTGCCGAACGGGACGTGCAAGTCGAGGTGGTGGACGTCGATTCGTCGCCGGAGTTGGCGCAGCGCTATGGTCTGCGCGTGCCGGTGCTGGCCGGCGTCGACGGCGAATTATGCTACGGCCGCCTGGATGACGATGCACTGGAAGATTATCTGCAGGGCTGGCGGCCGCATCGTGTAGAATAGCGCCTTTTGCGCGATCTCCTTTTTCATGGAGCACATCAGAAACTTCTCCATCATCGCCCATATCGATCACGGCAAATCCACCCTGGCGGACCGCTTTATCGAAATCTGCGGTGCGCTCACCGACCGCGAAATGGCCTCGCAGGTACTGGACACGATGGAGTTGGAGCGCGAGCGCGGCATCACGATCAAGGCGCAGAGCGTGTCGCTCGATTACGCCGGACGCGATGGCCGGACCTATCGCCTGAATTTCATCGACACGCCCGGTCATGTCGATTTCTCCTACGAAGTATCCCGTTCACTGGCGGCCTGCGAGGGCGCCCTGCTGGTCGTCGACGCCGCGCAGGGCGTCGAGGCGCAAAGCGTCGCCAACTGCTACACCGCGATCGACGAGGGGCTTGAAGTCGTGCCGGTGCTGAACAAGATCGACCTGCCGGCCGCGGAGCCCGAACGCGTGATCGCCGAAATCGAGGACGTGATCGGCATCGAGGCGCGCGACGCGGTGCGCGTCAGCGCGAAGACCGGCGAGGGCGTGCCCGAACTGCTCGAACGGCTCGTGCAGCGGATTCCGCCGCCCAAGGGCGATCGCAAGGCGCCGCTGCAGGCGCTGATCATCGACTCGTGGTTCGACAAGTTCGTCGGTGTAATTTCGCTGGTGCGCGTGATGAACGGACGCATCGAGCCGCGCCAGAAAGTGCAGGTGATGTCGACCGGGCGGACGCACCAGGTCGATAGGGTCGGCGCGTTTCGTCCGAAGATGACCGACGGCGATGCGCTCGAAGCCGGCGACGTGGGTTTCGTCGTCGCCGGTATCAAGGAGATCGACGGCGCCCCGGTCGGCGATACGATCACCTCGGCGGATCGGCCGTGCGCGAAACCGTGGCCGGGCTTCAAGCAGGTGCAGCCGCGCGTGTTCGCCGGCCTGTTTCCGGTCCGCGCGGAAGATTACGAAGCCTTCCGCGAAGCGCTGCAAAAGCTGCGCCTGAACGACGCGGCGCTGTATTTCGAGCCAGAGACCTCGACCGCACTCGGCTTCGGTTTTCGCTGTGGCTTTCTCGGCATGCTGCACATGGAAATCGTGCAGGAACGGCTCGAGCGCGAATACGAACTGGAATTGATCACGACCGCGCCGACGGTCATATACGAGGTGCTCACAACGGCCGGCAACGTTATTGCGGTCGACAATCCGGCCAAGCTGCCGCCGCCGAACGAAACCGAGGAAATTCGCGAGCCGATCATCGAGGCGAGCATCCTGGTGCCGCAGCAGCATCTCGGCGCGGTAATCACGCTGTGCGAGGAAAAGCGCGGCGTGCAGAAGCGGCTGCTTTATACCGGTTCGCAGGTGTCGCTGGTGTACGAGTTGCCGCTGTCCGAAATCGTGCTTGATTTTTTCGACCGGCTGAAGTCGGTCAGCCGTGGCTTCGCCTCGTTCGATTATCATTTTGTGCGCTTCCAGGCGGCACCGCTGGTGCGGCTCGACGTGATGATCAACGGCGACCGCGTCGATGCGCTGGCGGTGATCGTGCATCGCGAGGAAGCCTTTGCGCGCGGGCGTACGCTGACGGAAAAGATGCAGGAAATCATTCCGCGGCAGATGTTCGAGGTCGCGATTCAGGCCGCAATCGGCAATCATATTATCGCCCGCTCCACGGTGAAGGCCCTGCGCAAGAACGTAACGGCCAAGTGTTACGGCGGCGACATCAGCCGCAAGCGCAAGTTGCTCGAAAAGCAGAAGGCGGGCAAGAAGCGCATGAAACAACTCGGCTCCGTGGAAATTCCGCAGGAAGCGTTTCTGGCCGTGCTGCGGGTTGAAAAATAACAGGAGACAGACTGCATGAGTCTGAGTTACACATTCGCCCTGATCCTGGTGCTCGGCACCTGCCTGACCGGTATCGTCTGGCTGGTCGATCGATTCGCTTTCGCGCCGAAACGGCGCGCGGCGTTCGAGGCGGCGCAGCAGCAAGCGCCCCCGGAAATCACCGACAACAAACCGCGCGATCCGGTGCTGGTCGATTACGCGCGTTCGTTCTTTCCGGTATTCCTGATCGTGCTGGTGGTGCGCGCATTTATTGTCGAGCCATTTCACATTCCGTCAGGGTCGATGATTCCGACGCTGCTGGTGGGCGATTTTGTGCTGGTCAACAAGTTTGCCTACGGCATCCGGCTGCCGCTGACACACACCAAAATCATCAGCATCGGCGAGCCGCATCGTGGTGACGTGGCCGTGTTCCGCTACCCGCGCAATCCCAGTGTCGATTACATCAAGCGCATCGTCGGACTGCCCGGCGATCACATCGTTTACAAGAACGAGACGTTGTACGTCAACGGTAAACGCATCAAGGATACGCCGCTCGGCTGGTACTCGGGACCGACCGTCAGGGAAGCGCGGGTCAGCGTCGAGCATCTGATGGGCGTCGATCATAAAATCCTCACGATGCCGAACATTCCCGGCAAGGAAGGCAGCTGGGTCGTGCCGCCGCACGAGTACTTCGCGTTGGGCGACAACCGCGACAACAGCGAAGACAGCCGCTACTGGGGTTTTGTGCCGGAAAAGAATCTGGTCGGCAAGGCGTTCATCATCTGGATGAACTGGGATGGCTTCCCGTCGATGCCGATGTGGAGCCGTATCGGTACGGGCATCGATTGAGGCAAAAACTATGAATGGGAGTAACAACCAACGCGGGATCAGTATGATCAGCATTTTCGTAATCGTTATCGTGGTCGGATTTGTCGGCCTGATCGCGGTGCGGTTGTTCCCCGTGTATTACGACTATTTCGCCATTTCGTCCATCTTCAACAATGTGGAGCAACATGCGCACGGCCAGTCGCCGGATGCGATTCGCGACACAATTGAACGGCGATTCGAGGTGAATGAAGTCAACTCGGTATCGATCCACCAAGTCAAAATCACGCCTGCCCGCGATGGCGGGTCGGATGTGTCGCTGCATTACGAAGAGCGCGTGCCGTTTATCGGCAACCTGAGTCTGGTCGCGTCGTTCAAAAAAGATATCGAGGTGCCGCCAAGTTGACGCTCAAGACGCTGCTTGCGGATCGGCTCGGCTATGGATTCCGGGACCACGATTTGCTGCAACGCGCGTTGCGCCACCGCAGCAGCGGCAGCCGCAACAACGAACGCCTGGAGTTTCTCGGCGACGCGGTGCTGGGGCTGATTATTGCGAAGGAGTTGTTTTACCGCGACCGTGACTTCAACGAAGGCGACCTGAGCCGCCTGCGCGCCAGCCTCGTCAATCGCGATGCGCTGGCGGCGCTCGCTGCTGAACTGTCGCTGGGAGAGTACGTCGATCTCGGCCCCGGCGAGATGAAGTCCGGCGGCCACCGCCGCAATTCCATTCTGGCCGACACGCTTGAGGCCGTCCTCGGCGCCATTTATCTCGATGGCGGTTACGCTGCCGCGGAAACGGCTATCCAGCGGCTTTATGCCGATGCATTGGCGCACCTGCCCGCGCCGGAGACGCTGAAAGACGCCAAGACGCGCCTGCAGGAACATCTTCAGGCGCGCAGTCAGCCGTTGCCGGTTTATGAGATGATCGAGCACCGCGGTCCGCCACACGATCCGGTGTTTACCGTACACGCGAGCATCGAGGCGCTTAGCCTCAATGTCACCGCGACCGGCCGCAGCCGTCGGCTGGCGGAGCAGAAAGCGGCGGGAGAACTGCTGAGCCACCTTATCGATGAGTGATTCGGACATTGAATTTCGCGCCGGTTTCGTCGCGCTGATCGGCCGGCCCAACGTCGGCAAATCGACGCTGCTCAACCGCTTCGTCGAACAGAAGATCAGCATTGTGTCGCGCAAGCCGCAGACCACGCGGCAACGCGTACTCGGCATCAAGACCGCGCCCAACGTGCAGTTGGTGTTTATCGACACGCCGGGCCTGCATGGCGGCCAGCGCAAGGAAATCAACCGGCAGATGAATCGGGCCGCGGCCGGCGCCGCGCTGGATGCCGACCTGGTGCTCTGGGTGGTGGAAGCGCCGCGCTGGCAGGACGGCGACGACTTCGTGCTGCAGCGGCTGGTGGACAGCCCGCATCCGGTCGGCATCGTGGTCAACAAGATCGACCGGGTGAAGCCGCGCGACCGGCTGCTGCCGTATCTGCAGGAGATCGCGGCGAAGCGCGATTTCGCGTTCGTCACACCGGTAAGCGCTGCCAGCGGCGAAAACGTCGAGCGTCTCGAGCAGGTCGTTGCGGCGCATCTGCCGGTGTCGCCGCCGCTGTTCCCGGCCGACCAGGTGACGGATCTGCCGCAGCGGTTGTGGGCGGCGGAGATCATTCGCGAAAAGCTGCTCGAGCTGCTGCGCGAGGAACTGCCGCACGCGGTCGCGGTCGAGGTCGAACGCTGGCAGGAGGAGGGCAACCTGCTGAAGGTGAGCGCCGTGATCTGGGTCGAGCGCGACAGTCAGAAGGCTATCGTTATCGGTCGCAAGGGTAGCGTGTTGAAGACAGTCGGCCAGGCCGCGCGCCTCGATCTCGAAAAGGAACTGGATCAGAAAGTCTTTCTCGAGCTCTGGGTGAAGGTCAAAAGCGGCTGGACCGACGACGTCCGTCGCCTGCGCGAGCTGGGTCTCGGCGGCGAATAGTCGGAAACTTCGGTAGCGGAAACCCGTTCGCTCCGATCTTGTCGAAGAGCTCCTGGAGAGACGCATCCAGTCACGGAATCCCATGGAACGCTTTCAACTCCAGCCGGCCTACATTCTCCACCAGCGCCCGTGGCGCGACAGCAGCGGCCTGATCGAAGCCTTCAGCCGCCCGTTCGGCCGCATCGGCCTGATCGCCCGTGGCGCGCGCCGTTCCAATTCGAAGCTCAAGGCGGCGCTGCAGCCGTTCCAGCCGGTGCTGCTGTCATGGACCGGCCGCGGCGATCTCGCGACGCTCACCGGCGCCGAGGCCACCGCTACACCCGTCAGACTTACCGGCTCGCGCCTGCTGTGCGGCTTCTACGTCAACGAGCTATTGATCCGCCTGCTGCACCGCCACGACCCGCACCCGGAGTTGTTCGACGATTACGCGCGCTGTCTGAACAGCCTCGGCGGCGGCGCAGACGAACAAGCCGTTTTGCGATTATTCGAGAAGCGATTGCTGATTGGCTGCGGCTACGGCCTCAACCTCGCCATCGACATTGATTCCGGCGAGCCGGTACATGCCGAGCGCCAATATCAATACGTGCTCGAACAAGGGCCGCGCGAGAGTGTCGATGAGTCGGAAGGGTTGATTGTCCCCGGGACTTCACTGCTCGCGTTGGAGGAAGACAGGCTTGATGACGAGCAGTCGCTACGGGATGCGAAGCGCCTACTGCGCGCGGCAGTCGATCTTTACCTCGGCGGCAAACCGCTGAAGACCCGGCAAGTGTCGTATAGCATGCAAAAAAACCGTACGCGCGATAATGGGTGATTCAGCGAAAGCGGCCGCCGGCCGCAATCGAAGACGAACTTCCGCTTACGTCAACCGTCTTGCCGCATGGACTTTTCAAACGGGTGAGGAAATGGAACCGCAGATTGCGGCGTTGTGGAGTGCGGTTTCGCGGCGTATATTGAAGGTACGCGGTCGATAAGGTGCTGAATTAATGGGCAAAATTCTTATGGCAACGGCTGGCGCACTGGCCGTCGCCGGCATGCTGCAAGGCTGCGCGAGCGTGCCCGGCAGCTACTACGACTCGCGCTATCAACCGCCACCCGGCTACATCCTCGTGCCGGCACCGGAAGGCTATAGTGGCTATTATGGGCCCTTTTACAATCCTTATAACTGGAATCCCGACTTCTCGGCGTATTACCTGAATCGCGGGAATCCTTTCTATTTTCCGTTTTACGCGCCGTTTATTTACGGAAGTTTTCATCGGCATCCGAGGCCGCAGCCGGAGCAGCCGCCGTCGCCGCATGTGAAGCCGGCGCCGAAGGGGGGCGAAATGCCGCAGCCCCGGTTTATTCCACCCGGCGAGTCTTATAGCGATTACTGGCGCCGCCGCTTGCACAAGCCGGGGTCGGGTTGGGTACCGCCGCAACTTCCACAACCGAAGCCGCGGGCGATGCCGTATGATCCGCCGAGTGTCATTCCGCATGACCTGCCAAGTGCAGTGCCGTCGCCGGCGCCGGTCCAGCCGCCGCCGAAGCCGCGCCGCAACGACAAGCGACTGCGCGACGTGCATCAGGTACCGCCGCGATAGCGATCTGAACTTATTAGGCGCGCGCGGTCTCTAACTTAACCACCGCCTTCTGACAAGAAAAAGGAAGCCGCATGTCGAGCCCACGTCGCCTTGCTCTCGTTCTGTTCCTGCTGCCTGTCGCGCTCTACGCGGGCGCAGCTTCCGCAGCCATTCCCAAGCAGGCTTACGACGCGCTGCAGTGGCGCAATATCGGTCCCTTTCTCGGCGGCCGCTCGATCGCGGTCGCGGGCAACGCGGCAACACCCGATACCTTCTATTTCGGCGCGACCGGCGGCGGTATCTGGAAAACCACCGACGGCGGCAAGACCTGGCGACTCGTCTCGGGCGACAAGCTCAACACCGGCGTGATCGGGGCGCTGGCGGTGGCGCCGTCCGATCCCAACGTCATTTATGCCGGCACCGGCGAGTCCGCCATTCGCGGCGACATGGCGACCGGCGACGGGATCTATAGATCTACCGACGGCGGCCATACCTGGACGCATATCGGCCTTGCCGGCACGCACGTTATCAGTCGCATTGCGGTCGATCCGCACGATCCGGATACCGTTTACGTCGCTGCGC
The DNA here is from genome assembly GCA_035690945.1 of Gammaproteobacteria bacterium. Classification (GTDB taxonomy): domain Bacteria; phylum Pseudomonadota; class Gammaproteobacteria; order Natronospirales; family DASSBR01; genus DASSBR01. The sequence goes on along the minus strand of DASSJY010000019.1, from coordinate 305,037 downwards.
TCGGCCACGTATTCGGCCCCAACGACGCGCGCGGTGTTTACAAGTCCGCCGACGGCGGCAAGACCTGGCACAAGGTTTTGTACGTCAACGACGAAACCGGTGCGATCGATGTCGAGATCGATCCGCACAATCCGCGCGTGCTGTACGCGGCGATGTGGCAGGCCTACCGGCGGCCGTGGATGTTGTCGAGTGGCGGTTCCGGCAGCGGACTTTACAAGAGCACCGACGGCGGTGCGCACTGGACGAATATTTCGCAGCACCCGGGATTGCCGAAAGGCGTGCTGGGCAAGATCGGCGTGTCGGTTTCGGGAGCCGATTCGAGCCGTGTCTACGCGCTCGTCGAAGCAAAAAATGGCGGCGTATTCCGCTCCGACGATGCCGGCAGGACGTGGCAGCGCGTCAACCACGATTCGCAGCTGACGCAGCGCGCCTGGTACTTCACCCGCATCTACGCCGACCCTCAGAACGAGAACGTCGTGTACGCACCGCAGGTCGCCGGCGTGTTCAAGTCCACCGACGGCGGCAGGACTTTCAGTGCGCTGAACCTGCCGCACGGCGATGTGCACGCGATGTGGATCAATCCGAAGCATCCGGACAGCATGATTGCCGGCACCGACGGTGGCGCGAGCGTCAGCGATAACGGCGGCCAATCGTGGAGCCGCATGGACAACCAGCCGACCGGCCAGTTCTACCACGTCGCGCTCGACAAGCAGTTCCCGTTTCATGTCTACGGCGCACAGCAGGACCGCGGCTCGCTTGAAATCGCAAGCGCCAGCAGCAGCTACGGCATCAGCGCCGACGACGTCTGGGACGTGGCCGGCGGCGAAAGCGGCTTTGTCGTACCGGTGCCGGGCAGGCCATGGATTACCTACGGTGGTGGCTACAGCGGCTACCTGATCCGCTATAACCGCCGCACCGATCAGCGGCGGCTGGTGAACGTGTGGCCGGAAAACCCGATGGGTCACGCGGCGAAGGACCTGAAAGAGCGATTTCAGTGGACCTACCCGATCATGATTTCGCAGTACGCGCCGCACGCGTTGTATGTCGCGTCGCAGTACGTGTTTCGCAGCACCAACGGCGGCATGAGCTGGACGCGCATCAGCCCGGACCTGACGCGCAACCTCAAGGCGAAGCAGGCGTCGTCAGGCGGGCCGATCACGCAGGACAACACCTCTGTCGAGTACTACGACACGGTGTTCGCGCTGGCGGAGTCGCCGGTGAAGCAGGGCGTGCTGTGGACCGGCTCGGACGACGGCCTCGTGTACGTCTCCACTGATGATGGCAAGCACTGGCGCAATGTAACGCCGCACGACCTGCCGAAGCTCACCACGATCAGCATCATCGAGCCGTCGCACTTCGATGCCGGCACCGCCTATCTCGCCGCGCGCCGCTACCGGGTCGACGATTTCAAGCCGTACATCTACAAAACCACCGACTACGGCGCGCACTGGACGCGCATTACGGATGGTCTGCCGAACGACGAGTCGAGCTTCGTGGTGCGCCAGGACACGCAGGACAAAAACCTGCTGTTCGCAGGTACGCTCGAAGGCGTGTACGTGTCGTTCAACGACGGCGACCACTGGCAGCCGCTGCAACTGAACCTGCCGCCGGTGCCGGTGCACGACATCGCGGTGCAGCCGCGTGCGAGTGCGCTGGTGCTGGCCACCCACGGCCGCGGCTTTTGGGTACTGGACGATATTCAGCCGCTCCGGGAGATGTCGGAGCAGGTCGCCAACGCCGATCATCACCTGTTCCAGCCGGAGCCGGCCTACCTGACGCGCGGGTTCCATTTCGACAAGGCCCTGGCTTACGGCATGGGCGAGAATCCGGATACCGGCGTCGTCGTTTATTTCGATCTGAAAAACGAACCGTCCAAGGACGAGAAAGTTTCGCTGACGTTCATGAGCGCCAACGGCGACAAGATCGCGACTTTTTCGAACCAGACGGACGCTCATGGCAAGCCGCTCAAGAAGAACAACGACTTTTATCCGCCGAAGGAGCCGAAGCAGCCGGGCGTCGTGCCGGCGCATGCGGGCATGAATCGCTTCGTCTGGGACATGCGCTATCCGGATGCCACGAAGGTGCCGGGCGCGGTCATCTGGTTCGGCTCGATGCGCGGGCCGAAGATCGTGCCGGGGACGTACAAGGTGAGGCTGACGGTCGGCAAGGACAGCGTTACCCGCAGCGTTCAGGTGCGCGAAGATCCGCGCTCGCAGGCGACGCAGGCCGACCTCGAAGCGCAGCTCGCGCTGCTGAAGAAAGTGCACGCGAAGCTCGACGCGACGGACAAGGCAATCCTGCGTCTGCGCAAGGTGCGCGACGAGATCAATGCCTATCTTGGTCGGCTGAAGGACGATCCGCACGCGGCGGAGATCAAGAAGATCGCGAAGCCGATGCTCGCGAAACTCAGCGATGTCGAGGATGCGTTGATTCAGACGAAGTCGCATTCCGGCGAGGATCCGCTCAACTATCCGATCCGGCTCAACAACAAGCTGGCCGCACTGGCCGCAGAAATCGGCAGCGGCTATGGCCGGCCGACGCGGCAGGACTATCAGGTCTTGGGGGAACTCTCGATGCGGGTGGACGAACAGTTGCAGGGGCTACACGCCGTGCTGCAGCAACAACTGCCGAAGCTCGATCGGATGATCGACAAGAGCGGAATAGAACCGATCGCCGTACAAGATGAGAGCCCGTAAGACTGGTTCAACCCTGATCTGTATTACAATGAACGGCATCAAATGGTGCCGAGGAAAGGACTTGAACCTTCACGGGGTTACCCCCACTGGCACCTGAAGCCAGCGCGTCTACCAATTCCGCCACCTCGGCATACGGCAGCGTTTGAAACCCTGCCGGGAAGGCGCGCAATTTAACCAGCCGGCCGGCTTGATGTCAATGGTCGGACCTAACGAATCATCTCCCGACGAGTTTATGGCAAAGAAAAAAAATTGGCGCAGCGCCGATCCCCACGCGGCACGCGAAGCGCACAAGTACGAGCGGCCGATTCCGAGTCGCGAATTGATCCTCGATCTGCTCGAGGAGTTGGGGGCGCCGGTCGATTTCGGTGCGATCGCGGACCGGCTCGATCTCTCCGACGAGGTCGACCGCCGCGCGCTCGACCGCCGGCTGGGTGCGATGGTGCGTGACGGGCAGATTCTGCGCAACCGGCGCGGCGACTACTGCCTGACGCGGCATCTGCCGGTGGTGGCCGGCACTGTAATCGGCCATCGCGACGGCTTCGGTTTCCTGAAACCCGACGAGGATGGCGAGGATGTTTTTCTGCCGCCGGGGCAGATGCGCGAACTGATGGACGGCGACCGCGCACTGGTGCGCATCAGCGGCGAAGATCAGCGGGGCCGGCGCGAAGGCCGCTTGGTGGATGTGCTCGCGCGGCGCCCGGCGGAACTCGCCGGTCGTTATTTCGAAGAGCAGGGCATTGGCTTCGTGCGCCCGGACAACTCGCGTCTGCATCATGACATCCTGATTCCGCGGGAAAAGCGCGGTGCGGCGCATTCCGGCGAAATGGTGCGGATCGAGCTGATCGAGTACCCGAGCCGGCACACGCAGCCGATCGGCCAGGTGGTCGAGGTGCTGGGCGATCAGCGCGCGCCGGGCATTGAGATCGAGCTGGCGATCAGCGCGCACGGTTTGCCGCACGAGTGGCCCAAGGCGGCGCTGGCGGAAGCGGAAGCGTACGGCGAAGAAATTCCCCGCGACGCAGTCTCCGGAAGGCTGGATCTGCGCAAGCTGGACCTGGTGACGATCGACGGCGCGGACGCACGCGACTTCGACGACGCTGTCTATTGCGAGGCGGCGCCGCGCGGTTGGAAGCTGATCGTCGCGATCGCGGATGTCAGTCATTACGTCACGCCCGACAGCGCGCTCGACGATGAAGCCGAACTGCGCGGCACGTCGGTCTATTTCCCCGACCGCGTGATCCCGATGCTGCCGGAGGCGCTGTCCAACGGCCTGTGTTCGCTGAATCCCGACGTCGACCGGCTGTGCATGGTTTGCGAAATGCGCGTGGATCGGGCGGGTAAAGTCAGCCGGGCGGCATTTCATAAGGGCGTGATGCGCTCGGCGGCGCGGTTGACATACACCGAAGTCGCGGCGGTAATCGCCGGCGACAAGCAGGCGCGCCGTGGCCGCGAGGCGCTGATCGGGCGCATTGAGGCGCTGCACGATTTGTATGGGGCGCTGCGCAAGGCGCGCGACAAACGTGGCGCGATCGACTTTGAGACCACCGAAACGCGCATCATCTTCGACGCACAGCGCAAGATCACCGCAATCGAGCCGACGCAGCGCAACGATGCGCACAAGCTGATCGAGGAGTGCATGATCGCGGCCAACGTCGCGGCCGCGAACTTCCTCAAGAAGCACAAAATGCCGACGCTGTATCGCGTCCACGCCGGGCCGAACGAGGAAAAGCTGACGCAACTGCGCGATTTCCTCGGCACGCTCGGCCTGAGCCTTGGGGGTGGCGACAATCCCGAGCCGATGCACTACGCGAAGCTGCTGGAGAAAATCGGCGGCCGCGACGATGCGCACCTGATCCAGACCGTGTTGCTGCGCTCGCTGTCGCAGGCGGTGTATAGCCCACGGCTGGAGGGCCATTTCGGTCTCGCGCTGGAGGCCTACGCACACTTCACCTCGCCGATCCGCCGCTATCCGGATCTGCTGGTGCATCGGGCGATCGGGCACGTTCTCGATGGTGGCAGCAGGGCCGACTTCCGCTACGGCGGTCGCGAAATGGAGCGACTCGGGCGGCATTGCTCGGATACCGAAAGGCGCGCCGACGAGGCGACGCGCGAGGCGGTGTCGTGGCTCAAGGCCGAGTTTATGCTGGACAAGGTTGGCGAAGAGTTCGACGGGCTGATTACGGGCGTGACGTCATTCGGCCTGTTCGTCGAACTCAAGAATCTGTTCGTCGAAGGTTTGGCACATGTCTCCTCGCTCAGTAACGATTACTATCGCCACGACCCGGTGCGCCACCAGTTGGTCGGCGAGCGCAGCGGGCAGGTTTATCAGCTTGGCGACGCGCTGCGCGTGCGCGTTTTGCGCGTGAGCCTCGATGACCGCAAGATCGACTTCGAACCCGTCGGCAAGGCGGCGACTGCGCGCAAGCGCCGGCGTGTCAGGCGATGAATGAGGCGATTGTCTACGGCATTCATGCCGTGGAAGCTGCGCTCAAGCGCAATGCGCTCAGCCGGTTATGGCTGTTGCGGGGGCGAAGCGATCATCGTGTCGAAACGCTGGCTGTCGAAGCGTCGAAGCGCAACGTGCCGCTGGAGCGCTTGCCGCGCAACGAGCTTGACCGGCTGGCCGGCGCGGCCACGCATCAAGGCGCCGTGGGCGAAGTCCATGCGGCGGCGCCGGGCAAAGAACAAACGCTGGACGCTTTGCTCGACGAGTTGAGTGGCCCGCCGTTTCTGCTGGTGCTGGATGGCGTGCAGGATCCGCACAATCTGGGCGCGTGCCTGCGCAGTGCAGCGGCTGCCGGCGCTCACGCGGTGATCGCGCCGCGGGATCGTGCCGCTTCGCTGACGCCGGCCGCGCGCAAGGTGGCGAGCGGGGCGGCCGAGATCGTGCCGTTTGTGCGGGTCACCAATCTCGCGCGCACGCTGCGCGGTCTGAAAGAGCGCGGCATCTGGACGGTCGGCCTCGCGGGCGAGGCGGATCAGCCTTTGTACGATTTCGATCTTGCCGGACCGCTCGCGCTGGTGCTGGGCGCTGAAGGCGGTGGGCTGCGACGGCTCACCAAGGAGCACTGCGATTTTCTCGCCCGCATCCCGATGACCGAAGCGGTAGCGAGTCTCAATGTGTCGGTGTCGGCTGGTATCGCGCTGTTCGAGGCTGTGCGACAGCGCGGTGGTTGAAAAAAGACAGGTTGATAGTTCTGGCGTAATTGCATGCGTTTGCCCAGACTGATAGCATCGTGCCCGAGTGCATTCGATTTGCGCTATTTGGGCAAATCGGATGCTGTCGAAAACAAATCAACAAGGGGACACAAATGAAAAAGTCCATTATTGCAGCAGTGCTGCTTTCCGCCGGTCTCGCCTTCAGCGCTTTTGCCGGCCCCGTTAACGTCAACAAGGCCGATGCATCGACCATCGCCAAAGAATTGAGCGGCATCGGTCTCGTCAAGGCACAGGCGATCGTCAAGTACCGCGAAGCGCACGGCCCGTTCAAGTCGCTGTCCGATCTGGAAAAGGTCAAGGGCATCGGCGACAAGACGGTCGCGGAAAACAAGGACAACATCCTGTTTACGAACCCGAAGAAATAGGTAAAATACCAGTTGCGTTTGCAGCTTACCGGCGCGCTCCGGCAGTGGTGTCGGAGCGCGCTTTTTTATGCCGTTTTTGTTTGAATGAAAGGATTCAATTGTGACCATTCGAAAAGCCGTTTTCCCCGTAGCGGGCCTCGGCACCCGCTTTCTGCCGGCCACCAAGGCCAATCCCAAGGAGATGCTACCGGTCGTCGACAAGCCGCTGATTCAGTATGCGGCGGAGGAGGCCGTTGCAGCCGGCGCCAAGGTGTTGGTCTTCGTCACCGGGCGCAACAAGAATTCCATTCCGGATCATTTCGACCGCGCCTACGAACTGGAAAACGAGCTGCAACTGCGAGGCAAGGAGGCGCAGCTGCGCATGGTGCAGGACCTGTTGCCGGCCGACGTGCAGTGCGTCTATGTGCGCCAGCCGGAAGCGCTCGGACTGGGTCATGCCGTTTTATGCGCCGAACCCGTCGTCGGCAACGAGCCGTTTTTTGTCGTGCTGCCGGACGATCTGATCGACGACGGCGATCGCGGTGTGCTGACGCAAATGCGCGACGTGTATGCAAAGCACCGCAGCAGCCTCGTCGGCGTGCAGCAGGTACCGCACGAGCAGACCTCGCGCTACGGCATCATCGATTCGGAACCTGCCGACGAGCGCCTGTTCAAGATGCGCGGCATGGTCGAAAAACCGCAGCCGGCGGATGCGCCGTCGGATCTCGGCGTGGTGGGCCGCTACCTGCTGACGCCGCGCATCTTCGACCTGTTGCGGCAGACGGGCAAGGGTGCAGGCGGCGAAATCCAGTTGACCGATGCGATTGCCGCGCTGCTGAAGGAAGAGCCGGTGCACGGCTTTCAGTTCGAGGGCACGCGTTACGACTGCGGCGACAAGCTCGGCTACCTGATGGCGACCGTCAATTATGGGCTGGCACATCCGGAACTGGGCCCGGGCTTCCGCAAATACCTGAAGTCGATTTAGCGCGTCGCGGCGCCGATCCGCTCCAGCAGCGCCTTGCGTAGCTGCGCTTCCGCCGCCTCATCCAGTGTGCGGTCGTTCGCGGTAATGAAGAATACGTCCTCGGCGCGTTCGCCGACCGTTGTGACTTTCGCGTTTTGCAGGTGAATCGCCTGCTGTTCCAGCACGCGTCCGATTTCCGACAGTAGCCCGGGCCGGTCGCCGGCGGCGATTTCCATTACGGTGCGGCGATTCCGGGTATCGGCGGTGAACGTGACCAGCGGTGGCGTCGAGAACAGGCGCACCTGGCGCGGGGCGCGGCGCGTCACCGTCATCGGCGGCGCGCGGGGGCGGTCGATTTCACGCTTGAGGATCGCCTTGATTTCAACCAGCCGGTCCTCGTCATCGATCGGCTCCCCGGTATCTTCCAGCACGACATAGGTGTCGAAGCTGATCTGTTCGCCGACCGGCACGATACGCGCGTCGACGATCGTCAAGCCGAGCTGGTCGAGCGCGGCCGTCGCCCGGCCGAAGGTCGGTTCGTCGCGCTGTGAATACACCGAGATCGCGGTGCCGCCGCGACCGCTGTCGGTGCGCAGCATGATCGTCACCGACTCGGCCGAATCGCGTTCGGCGAGCGCCTCGGTGTGCCAGGCGATTTCATCGGCGGTGTGCTGGAGAAAATAATCGTCGGTCAGCGCGGTCCAGACGGCCTCGACCCTCGCCTCGTCCAGTCTCGTCGCGAGCAGCGCCCGGGCGCGTGCCTGGGTTTCGGAAATCAGTTCGTCCTTGTCGATCGGATTTTCCAGCCCGCGCCGCAGCGCGCGCTGGGTGTTTGCGTACAGTTCGCCGAACAGGCTGGCCTTCCACGAATTCCATAGCGACGGGTTGGTCGCGCGCACATCCGCGACTGTCAGGATGTAAAGCAGGTCGAGGTGAATCTGGTCGCCGACCAGCTCGGCGAACGCGTTGATCACGGCAGGGTCGTTGATGTCTTTTTTCTGCGCGGTTACCGACAGGCTCAGGTGATGCGTCACCAGCCAGCTCACCAGCCGCGCATCGTAACGGCCGAGGCCGTGGTCGATGCAGAACTGTTCGGCATCGATCGCGCCCAGGCTTGAATGATCGCCGCCGCGGCCCTTCGCGATGTCGTGAAACAGGCCGGCGAGATAGGCGACTTCCGGCTTGTCGAGCGACTGCATGATGCGACTGCACAACGGGAATTCGTGGTCGTGGCGGGACAGAGCAAAGCTGCGCAGGTTGCCGACCACGAACAGGATGTGCTCGTCGACCGTGTAGGCGTGAAACAGGTCGTACTGCATGCGCCCGACGATCTCGCCGAATGCCGGCAGGTAGCGGCCCAGCACGCCGTAGTGGTTCATCCGCCTGAGTTCGTGGCTCAAGCCGCGCGGCTCGCGCAGGATCGCCATGAAGCAGGCCTGCACCGCCGTGTCGGCGCGGAATACGTCATCGATCAGGCCCAGGTCGCGCCGGATCAGCCGAATGGTGCGCGCGCTGACGCCGTTCAGCTCCGGGTGCTGCTCGAGCACCAGGAATAGTCGTAGCAGAGCCCGCGGGCGGCGCCGGAAAACATCGTCCGAGCGTATTTCCAGAAAGCGGTGACGGACCTGGAAGTCGTCGTCGAGCGGCTTCGACGGCGCGTCCGGGTCGAGCAGAATGGCCTCCTGAAACAATTGCAGCAGCATCTCGTTCAGGCGGCTGAGCGACATCAGCGTGCGGTAGTAGCGCTGCATGAACTGCTCGACGCCGAGCAGGTGGGCGCTGTCCTCGTAGCCGAACAGGTGCGCGACGCGCAACTGGTGGTCGAACAGCAGCCGGTCCTCGCGCCGGCCGGCGATCAGGTGCAGCGCGAAGCGGACCCGCCAGAGGAAATTGCGTCCGGCTGTCAGCTCCTGGAATTCGTCTTCGGTCAGAAAATCGTGCTCGACCAGCCCGTGCTCGGTGGCCGCGCCGAAGTGACGCTGCGCCACCCAGACAATTGTCTGGATATCGCGCAGGCCGCCAGGCCCTTCCTTGACGTTGGGTTCGAGCTTATAGGCGGTATGTTCGAACTTGGCATGCCGCGCGCGCTGCTCGCGCCACTTGGCCTGGAAGAAATCGGCCGCCGGCCAGATGCGATCCGGCGCGACGGCCGCACGCATCTGCGCGTACAGCGCCGTATTCCCGGACAACAGTCGCGACTCCATCAGGCTGGTGACGATGGTAATGTCGCCGGTTGCGGCGGCCGCGCAGTCCGCAACCGTGCGGACGCTGTGGCCGACGTGCAGGCCGATGTCCCAAAGGAGGGCCAGAAAGCGCTGCAGAGCGTCCTGGTGGCGGGCCGGCGCGTCCGGTGCGGCCAGGATCAGAATATCGATGTCGGAACAGGGGTGCAGTTCGCCGCGACCGTAGCCGCCGACCGCGACCAGCGTCATGTCTTTCGGCGCGGCGCAGCAACGCCGCCAGGCAGTCACGATCAGGTTATCGACGAGCGCTGCGCGTTCCTGTACCAGCGCGACAACATCTTCGCCGGCGCGGAAGCGGTCGGCGAGATCGGAATCACCGGAATGGAGCGAATGCCGAAGTGTCGTTTCGAGAGGCGTTTTCATTCGCAAGTAGCCAGGACTAAGTGGCTAGGACTGAGTGTGGAATGCCATTTCTTACTCAGTTCCAGCAACTAGCTACTAGCGACTAAATCTCTCCGCCCGATCGCATCGTCAGAATCTCGTGGCCGTCATCCGTCACCAGGATCGTGTGCTCCCATTGCGCGGACAGCGAATGATCCTTGGTGATGACGGTCCAGCCGTCCGGCATCAGCTTGACGTGGCGTTTGCCGACGTTGACCATCGGCTCGATCGTGAAAGTCATGCCGGTCTTGAGTTCCATGCCCGTGCCGGGCGCGCCGTAATGCAGCACCTGCGGATCCTCGTGGAAGATCCGACCGATGCCGTGGCCGCAGTACTCCCGCACCACCGAGCAGCCCAGTCCTTCGACGTAGCGCTGGATCGCATGGCCGATGTCGCCGAGGCGCACGCCCGGCTTGACCATGTCAATGCCGAGGACCATCGCGTCGTGGGCCATATCCACCACGCGGCGCGCCTTGATCGACGGCTCGCCGACAAAGTACATCTTGCTGGTGTCGCCATGCCAACCGTCCTTGATCACGGTGACGTCGATGTTGATGATGTCGCCGTCCCTGAGCGGCTTGTCGTTCGGGATACCGTGACAGACGACATGGTTGACCGAGGTGCAGACCGATTTCGGAAAGCCGCGGTAATTGAGCGGCGCGGGCGTCGCCTGCTGCACGTTGACGATGTGCTCGTGGATGATCGTGTTGATCTCGTCGGTGGTGATGCCCGGCTGGACATGCGGCTCGATCATTTCCAGCAATTCCGCCGCCAGCCGGCCGGCGACGCGCATTTTTTCCTGTTCTTCGGGCGTTTTGATGGTGACTGGCATGGCGGTATATGGGGCTCGCGGATTGAGAAGTCAGCCGCGCTATGGTATAAAGCGCGCTCTTTTTTAGCAAACGTCGGCGGGATAACCCCGCGGCGTTATTAACTTCTCACATACGCCGGCACATGTCGCCGGGTGCTCCGTTCCGAGCGGAGTTGCGGCATGGGACGTATGGAGGCTCAACCCCAAATCAGGAGCTTATGATCATGGCGAACGTATCCATGCGCCAGATGCTGGAATGCGGCGTGCATTTCGGCCACCAGACGCGTTTCTGGAACCCGAAGATGGCCCCCTACATCTTCGGCCATCGCAGCAAGATTCACATCGTCAACCTCGAAAAGACATTGCCGGCCTATAACGAGGCGATGAACTACGTCTCGAAGCTGGTCTCCGACGGCGGCACGGTCCTGTTCGTCGGCACCAAGCGCGCGGCGGGCGACACCATCGTCAAGGAAGCCGAGCGCTGCGGCATGCCCTACGTCAACCACCGCTGGCTGGGCGGCATGCTGACCAACTACAAGACCGTGCGCCAGTCGATCAAGCGCCTGGCCGAGATCGAAACGATGGCCGCCGACGGCACGTTCGACCGGCTGGTCAAGAAGGAAGTCGTCGGCCTGCGCCGCGAGATGTCCAAGCTCGAGCGCAGCCTCGGCGGCATCAAGGGCATGACGGGGTTGCCGGACGCGCTGTTTGTGATCGATGTCGGTTACGAAAAGATCGCGGTGCGTGAAGCCAACAAGCTCGGCATTCCCATTGTCGCTGTCGTCGACACCAACAACTCGCCGGACGGAATCGACTACGTGATTCCCGGCAACGACGATGCCATCCGCGCCATTCAGCTCTATGCAGCCGGCGTGGCCGATGCGGTGCTGCTGGGCCGCGAAATGATGCCGCAGATCGGCGGCGAGGGCGACGAGTTCGTCGAGCTGGATGAGGCAGGCAACCCGACCGGCAAGGCGCCGGGGCGCAAACCGGCTCGCAAGGCTGCGGCCAAGCCGGCGAAGAAGCACGCCAGCAAGAAAACTACGGCGAAGAAGGCCGACGGTGAAGCGGAAGCCGAAGCCGAAGCGCCCGCGCCGGAAGTCGTCGATGCCGGCGCGGCCGCGGTCGAAGACGCCGAAGCCGAAACCACCGCGGCTTCGAAGGACGAGTTCGCCACGAACGAAGCGGCGCGCAAGGCGCCGGCAGTCGAGGACGAGGGCGAAGCCGGCGACGACGCCAGCAAGAAGTAATTCAATCGGGAGTAATGATGGCTGAAATTTCCGCCAAACTGGTCAAGGAACTGCGCGAACGCACCGGGGCCGGCATGATGGAGTGCAAGAAGGCGCTGGTCGCGACCGGCGGCGATCTCGACGCCGCGGTCGAGGAAATGCGCAAGAGTGGCCTGGCGAAGGCTGACAAAAAGGCCGGCCGCGTGGCCGCCGAAGGCTGCATTGTGCTTGCGCAGCGCGAGGGCAAGGCAGTGCTGGTCGAGATCAATTCGGAAACCGACTTCGTTGCGAAGGATGAAAACTTTCGCCAGTTCGCCGAGGTGACCGCCAAGGCGGCGTTGAATGGCGAGTTGAACGATGTCGAGGCTCTGAAAGCAGCCGAGACCGAATACGGCAAGACGGTTGAGGAAGGGCGCCAGTGGCTGGTCGCCGCCGTCGGCGAAAACGTACAGTTGCGTCGCGTGGCGAGCATTGTCAGTAACAACAATATCGGCGCTTACCTGCATGGTGATCGAATTGGCGTGCTGGTTGAAATCGAGGGCGGCGACGAGACACTGGCACGCGATATCGCGATGCACATCGCCGCGAGCCGGCCGGTTTGCGTGAAGCCGGAAGACGTACCGGCCGAAACGGTCGCCAAAGAGCGTGATATCGTCGCCGCGCAGGCGGCCGAAAGCGGCAAGCCGGACAACATCATCCAAAAGATGGTCGAGGGCCGGATGCAGAAGTTCCTCAACGAGGTCGCACTGGTCGGCCAGCCTTTCGTCAAGGATCCCGACAAGACAGTCGGCAAACTGCTGGCCGAGGCGAATGCAAAAGCACTCGGATTCGTTCGCTTTGAAGTCGGCGAAGGCATTGAGAAGAAGGCCGGGAATTTCGCCGACGAGGTCATGGCCCAGGTCAAGGGAAAGGACTAGTGGTCCGTCCAGGTAATATTGACGGGTTCAGAACGGGACGGACCACCAGGTGAGCGAATCCGTTGGGGGCTCAAGCGCACAGCAGCCGGGGGCTGAATACCAGCGGATTCTGCTCAAGCTGAGCGGCGAAGCCCTGATGGGCGACGCCGACTACGGCATCGACCCGAAGGTCATCAAGCGCATCGCGGCCGAGATTCGCGATGTTGCCGCGCTCGGTGTCGAGATCGGCGTGGTGATCGGTGGTGGCAATATTTTCCGTGGCGCAGGGCTCGCCGACGCCGGTCTCGATCGCGTCACCGGCGATCACATGGGCATGCTGGCGACGGTGATGAACGCGCTCGCCATGCAGGATGCGCTCGAGAGGGCGGGTGTGCACGTGCGCGTGATGTCGGCGGTGCGCATCAACGAGGTATGCGAAGATTACATTCGCCGCCGCGCGGTCCGGCATCTCGAGAAGGGTCGCGTCGTAATTTTCGCTGCCGGTACCGGCAATCCGTTTTTCACCACCGATACCGCCGCCTCGCTGCGCGCCATCGAGGTCAATGCCGAACTGCTGCTCAAGGCGACCAAGGTCGATGGCGTGTACTCGGCGGACCCGAAAAAGCACCCGGATGCGGTGCGCTACGAACGCCTCACCTTCGACCGGGTGCTGGCCGACAAGCTCGGGGTGATGGACGCGACCGCGATCGTGATGTGCCGCGACCACAACCTGCCGCTCCGGGTCTTTGATCTCAACCGACCGGGCGACCTGCTCAGGATCGTTTGCGGTGCGCGCGATATCGGCACGACCGTCGACAACGGAGAGTAAAGCATGCTGGAAGACATCAAGAAAGACGCCGGCGACCGAATGAAGAAGTCGATCGCGTCGTACCAGGAGGATCTAGCGAAGGTCCGCACCGGGCGCGCGCATACGAGCCTGCTGGACCACGTCATGGTGCCGTATTACGGCAATGACGTGCCGATCAATCAGGTCGCCAACGTCGGTGTCGGCGATTCCCGCACGCTGACGGTCACGCCGTGGGAAAAGAACATGGTGCCGGTCGTCGAGAAGGCGATCATGATCGCGGATATGGGACTCAATCCGGCTACGGCCGGCAACGTGATCCGCGTGCCGCTGCCGCCATTGACCGAGGAACGTCGGCGTGAACTGGTTCGCGTGGTACGCGGCGAAGCGGAGGGTGCGCGCGTGGCGGTGCGCAACATTCGCCGCGACGCGCTGGCGGACCTCAAGTCGCTGCTCAAGGACAAGGACATCAGCGAGGACGACGAGCGTCGCGGTCAGGAAGAAATACAAAAGCTGACCGACCGCGCCGTCGCCGATATCGACGCAATACTGGCGGACAAGGAAGCCGAGCTGCTGGAAGTTTGATGGCATTGGTGCCGGCCTGCGCCAAGCCTCCGCCCGGGTGCGCCGGTCGATGTTGAAGCAACGGCTGCTCACGGCGCTGATCGCGATTCCGATCATCGTCGCGCTCACGCTGTTCGCGCCGCGGGGTGTCGTCGGCGGCGTGCTTGGCGCCGTGGTACTGGCCGGTGCATGGGAATGGGCGGCCTTCGCCGGCTACGCCGCCACATCCGCCAAGTCTCTCTATCTACTGCTGACGGCGGCTTTTCTGGTTGTCTGCGGATTCACCCTGCAAATTCCCGACTTCGCCGCGGCGGTCATCGCGGTCGGCATCGCATGGTGGCTGCTGGTCACGGTCGGCATAATCCGTTTTGGTCGCGGTCGTGACGGCGGGCTTGCCGCGGACATGTCTTCCATGCTGATCGGCCTGTGCGGCCTGCTGACGCTGATCCCGGCCTGGGAAGCCGCGATGGGCCTGCGTGGCATGGCTGACGGCACGGGCCGGCTGTTTTTCCTGTTGGTATTGATCTGGGTCGCGGACAGCGGCGCCTATGCCGCCGGTCGGCTGTGGGGGCGCCGCCGCCTCGCCCCGCGCATCAGCCCCGGCAAAACCTGGGAAGGCGTCGGCGGCGGCTTGGTATCTGCAGCCATAGTCGGCGTCGGCGGCGGGCTGTACTTCGGCTGGCCGCTGAAGTATTTCGTGCCCATCTGTATCCTGACGGCAATATTCTCTATCATCGGGGACTTGAGCGAGAGCCTGTTCAAGCGCCTGATCGGCATCAAGGACAGCGGCAACATTTTCCCCGGCCATGGAGGCGTACTCGACCGATTCGACAGCCTGAGCGCTGCCGCGCCGGTCTTCTATGTCTGCCTTTGGGCGCTTTCGTTATGAACGATTTACATGCGTTGGCTGTCGAAATCTGGCATGCTCGGCAGCCGGCGCGATGCCGCAACCTGACCTAACGATGATTCCCAAATCGATTCCATGCTCAACACGCTGATCACAATCGGGTCGTTTCTGCTCGCGATCGGAGTGCTGATTACCGTGCACGAGTACGGCCACTTCCTGATCGCGCGCCTGCTGGGGGTCAAGGTGCTGCGGTTTTCGATCGGCTTCGGCAAGCCGCTGGCGATGTGGCATGGCGGCGGCGCCGACCGGACCGAATACGCCATCGCGCCGATCCCGCTCGGCGGCTACTGCAAGATGCTCGATGAGCGCGAGGGGGAGGTCGATGCGTCGGAGCAGCATCGAGCCTTCAACCGCCAGCCGTTGCCGAAGCGCGCGGCGATTCTGTTCGCAGGGCCGGGCTTCAACCTGCTGCTCGCGGTGATCTGCTACTGGGTCGTGTTCATGACCGGCGTGCCGGGCTTGCGGCCGGTGGTCGGGGTCGTGACGCCGCATTCGGCAGCTGCCGAGGCCGGTATCGGCAAGGGTGACGAAATCGTCGCGGTCGGCGGCGCGGCGACGCCCACCTGGCAGGCCGTGGAGCTGGGACTGCTGAACAGTGTCATGAATGGCGGTCCGCTGTCGCTCAAAGTGAAACCGCCGCGGGGGACGCCCCATACAGTCGAATTGCAGCCGCAAGAAAGCAGCAAGAACCTGACCAAGCCAGGCCAACTGCTGCCGGGGCTCGGCCTGACGATCTGGCGGCCGACCGTGCCGGCGGTGCTCGGCCAGGTGCTTGAGAACGGTCCGGCGGCCTCGGCCGGCCTGCAGGTGGGCGACAAGGTCGTCGAAAGCGGCGGCCACGCAATCCATACGTGGCATCAGTGGGTGCAGTTCATCCAGCAGCGGCCCGATCAGACGGTGCCGGTGACCGTGATTCGCAACGGCAGCCGCCTCAAGCTGCATTTGCACATCGGCGTCACCCAGGGATCCCGAGGCGGGCAGCGTATTGGTCATATCGGCGCAGGGGCGCGAGTGCCGCCCGGGTTCCATGACCGCATGTTCACTGTTCAGCAATACGCGCCGCTGCCGGCGCTCGCCCGGGCCTTCGGTCAGACCGGGCAGTTTTCGTGGCTGACGCTCAAGACGATCTGGGGCATGATCGCCGGCCAGGTGTCGTGGAAGAGCCTGATGGGGCCAGTTGGCATCGCGCAGTACGCCGGCAGCGCGGCGAGCGCCGGCTTGACGGCGTTCGTGACGTTTCTCGCGCTGATCAGCATCAGCCTGGGGATTGCCAACCTGTTTCCGATTCCCATGCTGGACGGAGGCCAGTTGCTTTACTGCGCGATCGAATGGATCAAGGGCCGCCCGCTGTCGCTGCGCAGCCAGATGCTTGGCCAGCAGATCGGTATCACGCTGCTGCTGGCACTACTCAGTTTTACCGTATTCAACGACTTAACCCGCATCGCGGGGTAAAGGAGATCCGGTTTGCCTTTTTTACGCGCCCTGCGCTTTACTCTCGCCATGCTGATGATCGGCGCCGTGCTTACGCCGGCGTTCGCAGCCGACGAAACATTTACCGTTCAAAATATCGAAGTGCATGGATTGCAGCGTATCTCGACCGGAACGCTTTACACGTACCTGCCGATCAGCGTGGGCGACCAGGTGAATGCCGCGCGCATTCGCAACGCGATCAAGGCGCTGTACCAGACTGGGTTCTTCGAAAACATCCAGATGCGGCGCGACGGCAATACGCTGATCGTGAACGTCAGGGAGCGGCCGTCGATCGCGAACTTCACCATCGTCGGCAACAAGGCGATCAAGACTGAAGATCTCGACAAATCGCTGAAGAAAATCGGGCTGGCGAAGGGGCGCATTTTCAGCCGCTCGGTATTGAAGGACGTGCAGCAGGAGTTGACGCGCCAGTACTTCAGCCACGGCAAGTACAGCGTCAAGATCGACACGCACGTGCGCAACATCGGCAACAATCGTGTCGATATCACGATCAATATTTCCGAGGGCGTCGATACGACGATCAAGTCGATCAATATCGTCGGCAACACCGTGTTTGACGACGCCACGCTGCTCGATCAGTTCAAGCTGCAGCCGACGCACTGGTTCTCGCTGTTCCAGAGCAGCAACAAGTACGTGCGTGAAACGCTCTCCGGCGACCTTGAATCGTTGCGGTCGTATTACATGGATCGCGGCTATGCGGATTTCCATATCAATTCGGTGCAGATCACCATTTCACCGAACCACAAGCACATCTACATCACGATCAACATTCATGAAGGCGAGGTATACAAGGTTCGGAAGATCAAGTTCGCCGGCCAGTTGATCCTGCCCGAGAAGAAACTCAGGCAGCTCGTGTTTGCACAACCGGGCATGACGTTCTCGATGGGGCGGGCAACGGCCAGCGCGACGCTGATGGGCGATGTCCTCGGTAACAAGGGCTTCGCGTTCGCCAAGATCAACCCGATCCCGGACGTGGACCGCAAGACGCACCAGGTCGACGTGACGTTCTACGTTCAGCCCGGCAAGCGCGTTTACGTCCGGCACATCAATTTCAACGGCATGCCGGATACCGACGATGTGGTGTTTCGTCGCAATATGCGCCAGATGGAAGGCACCTGGCTGTCGAACGTCAATCTGAAACTGTCCAAGTTCCGCCTGCAGAACCTGCGGATGGTCAAGGACGTGAAGGAAAGTACCGATCCGGTGCCCGGCTCGCCGGACCTGGTCGATCTGGATTACGACCTGACGGCGCGGCAGGCGGGCAAGTTCATCTTCGCCGTCGGCTACTCGCAGTACTTCGGCGTGTCGCTGAATGGTCAGATTCAGCACAATAATTTTCTCGGCGAAGGCGATATCGTCAACCTGAGTCTCTATACGAGCCAAATCAGCGAGTTGTACGATATTTCGTTCACCAAGCCGTATGCGACGGTCAACGGCGTGTCGCGGACATGGCGGCTGTACTACCAGCACAGTTCGGAACTGATTCTGAACAGTTCGCCGCTGGATACCAAGTCCTATGGCCTGCGCCTGACCTACGGCATCCCGATGTCGGAATACGACAGCTTTATCCTGGGCGGCAGCGCGAGCAATACCGATCTGGTGACCAACCAGTACGGCAGTTCGCAGGAATATATCGATTTTGCGTCGGATCCCGATAATGGGAATATATACAAGACCATTCTGGGTCCCGCGATTCGCTATCGTCAGCTGGATCTGATCACCGGCTGGACTCACCGGACCCTGAACCGGGCATTGTTCGCGTCCCGGGGTAATCAGCAGAAATTCGGCCTGGACATTGCCACGCCTGTCAGCAACGTAAAATTTTACCAATTCAGCTTTGAGTCGACGGACCTCGTGTCGATCGGCGGTGGCTTCCTGTATCGGCTGCATGCCGCGGTGGGACTTAACAAAACGTACGGCGACTCGCATACTGTACCGCCGAACGAGCACTTTTTTGTCGGCGGCGCGGATACCGTACGCGGCTACAAGGGCGGCTACCTCGGTCCGCTCGACAGCAACGGTTATCCGTCGGGAGGCAACTTCGAGTTTTATGCGCAGAATGAAATTATCATTCCTTCGATACTGGGCGTCGGCGGCGCGGGTTCACCGTCGTCGCGGTTCAGCTTTTTCGTCGATGCGGGCAATGCATTCGCCGAGGCGGGGGATTTCGGGTTCAACAAGCTGTACGAGTCGTTCGGTGTCGCCGGTATGTTCGTGACGCCGCTCGGAGTGATGAAAGTGAGCCTCGGCTGGCCGATCGGCAAGGCGCCTGATTATGCGCGCGAGGTTTTCCAATTCACGGTTGCGCAACCCTTCGACTGAGGCAGTTTCCGAATGAAGCCCTTTGTTTGTCTGATTGTGTTGCTGAGCGTCGGCTTGTATGGCGCGGCGGCGGGTGCCGCCGACCTCAAGGTTGGTGTGGTCGACCTGCAGAAGATTTTGCAGGACGCGCCGCAGGTCAAACAGGTCAAGGCGCAGCTCAAGAAGGAATTTGCGCCGCAGCAGCGCGAACTGCTGGCGATGCAGCAGGATTTGCAGGCGGTCGAGCAGAAGCTGACCAAGAACGGCGCGACAATGAGCGATACAGAGCGTGAGGCGGCCAACGTCAAGGCATCGACACTGCAACACGAGATTCAGCAGCGCCGCAACGACTTTCTCGACGACCTCAACCTGCGCCGCAACCAGGAGCTGAGCAAGCTGCAGCGACTGGTGCTTCAGGAAGTCAACAGCTACGCTGACCAAAACCACTTCGACCTCGTGATCGGCGACGGGGTGTTCTACGCCAGCAAGCGCATCAACATTACCGACGAGATCATCAAGCGGTTGGGGCGCGACTTTGCCGAGGCCAACAAGAAAACGGGCACGAGCAAGGCCGAAAAATCCGATAAATGACGAATAGCAAGAGACACGTTCATACGCTCGGCGAAATTGCGGCGGTCTGTGGCGGTGAGGTGCGGGGGAGCGCCGACACGCCGGTCCGCACCGTTGCGACCCTGCAGAATGCAGGCCCAGGCGCGATCAGTTTTCTCGCCAACTCGCGCTACCGCAAGTTTCTGGTCAGTACGCGTGCCGCCGCCGTCATACTGGCCGCCGGCGACGCCGATGCCTGCCCGGTAGCCGCGCTGGTCACGCCGGACCCGTATGTCGCCTACGCCAGGGCGGCGCAGTTACTGGCGCCGGCGGCGCCAATCGAAGCGGGCGTACACCCGGCGGCCGTGGTGGCCGACGGCGCTCAGGTGGACTCGAGTGCGCAGATCGCGGCTGGTGCGGTCATTGAGGCCGGCGCGCGTATCGCCGCCGGTGCGTTCGTCGGGCCGAATTGCGTCATCAAGACGGGCGCGAGTCTCGACGCCGACGCGCGCCTGGTGGCGAACGTAACGATTTGCGAGCGGGTTCGGATCGGCGCGCGCACGATTATTCATCCCGGTGTCGTCATCGGCGCCGACGGCTTCGGTATCGCCGACGATGGCGGACAGTGGCTGAAAGTGCCGCAGGTCGGCAGCGTCGTGGTCGGCGCGGATGTCGAAATCGGCGCCAACACCACCATCGACCGCGGCGCGATCGAGGACACGATTATCGAGGACGGCGTCAAGCTCGATAATCTGGTGCAGATCGGCCACAATGTCCGAATCGGCGCGCATAGCGCGATCGCCGGCTGCTGCGGCATTTCCGGCAGCGCCGTGATCGGGCGGCACTGCATTCTCGGCGGCCGCGTCGGCGTGGTCGGCCACATCGAAATTGCGGACGACACGGTCGTGACCGGTGCGACCGTCGTCAGCCGCTCGATTACCGAGCCCGGCGTGTATTCCGGCAGCATGCCGATGGACACGGCCCAGCAATGGCGCAAGAACAGCGTGCGCATCCGCCAGCTCGACGACCTCGCGCGGCGGGTGCTCTCCCTCGAAAAAAAGTCAAAGGATCAAGATTGATGAGCGACAAACCGGTCGATCGACCCGTCATGGATATTCATGGCATTTTGCAGCAACTGCCGCATCGCTACCCGTTCCTGCTGGTGGACCGGGTGCTGGATTGCACGCCGGGCGAGTCGTTGACTGCCATCAAGAACGTGACCATCAACGAGCCTTTTTTCCCCGGTCATTTCCCTCATCGGCCGGTAATGCCGGGCGTGATGATCCTGGAGGCGATGGCGCAGGCGACGGGTCTTTTGGCATTTGAAACGCTGGGCCATCCGCCACCGGACAACATTCTGTACTACCTCGTCGGCATCGACGGCGCGCGCTTCAAGCGGCCGGTCGAGCCGGGCGATCAACTGGTGCTCAAGGTGCAGTTGACGCGTGCGGTGCGCAGCGTCTGGCGGTTCAAGGGCCGCGCCGAAGTCGACGGCAACCTGGCTGCCGAAGCACAGTTCATGTGCGCGTCTAAGGATTTGTCGCCTTGATCGACTGCAGGGATGTCGATGAGCGCGCCATCGTCGATCCGGGCGCGCAACTGGGGGAGGATGTCAGAATCGGGCCGTTCGCGGTCATCGGTGCGGACGTCGAGATCGGGCCGGGAAGCTGGATCGGGCCGCACGTCGTGATCCGCGGGCCGACGCGGATCGGCCGCGAAAACCGGATATATCAGTTCGCGTCGATCGGCGAGGACCCGCAGGACAAGAAGTACGACGACGAGCCGACGCGGCTCGAGATCGGCGATCGCAATACGATTCGCGAATACGTGACCATCAACCGCGGCACGATCCAGGATCGCGGCGCGACCACGATCGGCAACGACAACTGGATCATGGCGTACGTGCATATCGCCCATGACTGCGTGATCGGCGACGACAACATTCTCGCCAACGCCGTCACACTGGCGGGCCACGTGCACATCGACTCGTTCGCCAACCTCGGCGGCTTTACCAAAGTGCATCAGTTCTGCCGCGTCGGCCGCTACAGTTTCTGCGGCATGGACACGGGACTCACGCGCGACGTGCCGCCGTACGTCACGGCATCCGGCATGCCGGCACAACCGTTCGGCATCAACAGCGAAGGCTTGCGTCGGCGCGGGTTTACGCCGGAACAGATCGGCACTATCAAACGCGGCTATAAACTGCTGTATCGCAACGGCTTGCGGCTGGAAGAGGCGCGGGCGCAGCTCGCCGAACTGGCAGCGACGCAACCGGAGATTGCCGTACTGTCCGAGTTTCTGGAAAACAGCGAACGCGGGATTATTCGCTAACAGGCTGCCAACCCATGATTACCATCGGCCTTGTCGCCGGGGAAAGCTCCGGCGATCTGCTGGGCGCCGGCCTGATCAAGGCGATCCGCGCCCGCCGGCCGGATGCGCGCTTCGTGGGCGTCGCGGGTCCGGCGATGGCCGCCGCCGGTTGCGAGGTGCTGGCAGACAGCGAGCAGCTCGCGGTCACCGGCATCGCCGAAGTCGTCGAGCACTTGCCGGGCCTGCTGGCCTTCCGCCGCCACCTGGTGCGCGAATTCGCCGGCCTCAAGCCCGACGTCTTCGTCGGCATCGACTCCCCCGACTTCAACCTCGGCCTCGAAGCGCGCCTCAAGGCGCGCGGCCTGCGCACGATCCAGTACGTCAGCCCGTCGATCTGGGCGTGGCGCGCCGGACGGATCAAGACGATTGCAAAAGCGGTCGACCGGGTGCTTGCACTGTTGCCTTTCGAGAAGGACCTGTACGACGCGCGCGGCATTGACGCCGTGTTCGTCGGCCACCCGCTGGCCGATGAAATCGCCGCCGTGCCCGACCGGGCCGAGGCGCGACAGCGGCTGGAATTATCGGCCGACAGCAAAATTCTCGCGCTGCTGCCCGGCAGCCGGCGCAATGAACTCGATCGGCTCGCGCCCGTGTTCCTGGAAACCGCGGAACTGCTGGCCGCGCGTTTTCCGGGCCTGATCATAGCTGCACCGATGGCGTCGCCAGCTCTGGCCAGACATTTCGAATCCTTCCGGGACGGCCGTGACTACAAATTGGACCTGCGCCTGATCGAAGGCCACTCCCGCGAAGTGATGTCGGCGGCCGACGCGATACTGCTCGCGTCCGGCACGGCAGCCCTCGAAGCTATGCTGCTGGCGCGCCCGATGGCGGTCGCTTACCGTTTGGCGCCGCTGACCCGGGCGATCGTGCAGGGTCTGGGGCTGCTCAAGATCGAACACGTATCATTACCGAACCTGCTGGCGGGCCGCGAGATCGTGCCGGAATTCCTGCAAGAGCGTGCGCGGGCGGATTTGCTGGCTCCGGCCATGGGAGCATTGCTTGACGATCCGGTTGCCCGCGCGTACCAGCTGGACGCATTTGCACCCATCGCAGCAACCCTTGCCCGCGACGCCAGCAGCAGAGCCGCCGAAGCCGTACTGGAGTTGGCGGCGGGGTATGCATCAACGTCTCAAGGTCATTAACCCCCGAGACCTCGGCTTCTTCCGTTAGAATAGCCGACGCATGAAACGCTACTCCGAGATTGATGGGTTTACCGCCGGCGTCGACGAAGTCGGCCGGGGACCGCTGGCGGGGCCGGTCGTGGCGGCCGCAGTGATTCTCGATCCGGATGCAGCGCGTATCAACTGTCTGCGCGATTCCAAGCGCGTTCCGCCGGAAGAGCGTGAACGGCTCGCGGCACGCATCAAGGCACGAGCGCTCGGCTGGGCCGTGGGTGTCGCCGACGTCGAGGAAATCGATCACATCAATATCTTTCAGGCTTCGTTGCTGGCGATGGCCCGCGCCGTCGCGGGGCTGCCGGTTGCGCCGCGCCGTATCCTCGTCGATGGCCTGCATTGCCCGCAAGTTGCGATGCCGTCGCAGGCGATCGTCGGCGGCGACGACCTCGTCGTGTCGATCAGCGCCGCGTCGATCGTGGCCAAAGTCCATCGTGACGCGCTGATGGTCGAGTTGGACGGTCACTGGCCAGGCTACGGCTTCGCATCCCACAAGGGCTATTCGACGCCGCAGCATTTCGCCGCGCTAGACTCGCTCGGCGCCTGCCCGATTCATCGCCGCAGCTTCGCGCCGGTCCGGCGCTGCCTTGATCTGGTCCCGGATGAAGCTACAGTCGAGCCCGACCTGTTCGAGCCGGAGTTCGTGTCTTGAGCTTCGTTCATCTGCGCATTCATACCGAATTCTCGCTGTCCGACAGCGTAATCCGCATTCCGTCGCTGATGGACGCCGTCGCCGCGAACGCTATGCCGGCAGTGGGTCTTTCCGACCAATCCAACCTGTTCGCGCTGGTCAAATTTTACCGGCAGGCGCAAAAGCGCGGCATCAAGCCGATCATCGGCGCCGACTTGTGGGTACGGTCGGATGAGGCGCAGGAGCCGCCGCATCGGCTGACGTTGTTCTGCCGCAACCGCGCCGGCTATTTGCAGCTGTCCGAGTTGATTACACGGAGTTTTCGGGACGGCCAGCATCACGGCTTGCCGATGATCGAGCGCAGCTGGTTCGACGGTCATACCGACGGGCTGATTGCCTTGTCCGGCGCGCGCGAGGGGGAGGTCGGACGCGCACTGCTGGCGGGGCGCGAGGATCTTGCCGTCGCGGCCGCCGGGCGTTGGGCCGGCCTGTTCCCCAATGCGTATTACCTCGAGTTGATGCGTACCGGCCGCGACGGGGAAGAAGCCCACGTAGCCGCAGCCGTGGCGCTGGCGGCCGAAAAGGGCCTGCCGGTCCTCGCCACCAACGATGTGCGCTTTCTGAGTCCGGACGATTTCGAGGCGCACGAAGCGCGCGTCTGCATTCACGACGGCCGCACGCTTGACGACCCTCGGCGCGCACGACGCTACAGCGACCAGCAGTATCTGCGCACGGCCGACGAAATGACGGCGCTGTTCGACGATCTGCCCGAAGCGCTGGAAAACAGCGTCGAGATTGCACGCCGCTGCAACCTGGAACTGCGCCTGGGCGAGAACTTCCTGCCGGCGTTTCCGGTGCCGGATGGCAGCGACGTTGAGACGCATCTCAGGCGAGAGGCCGGGGCCGGGCTCGAGGCACGCCTGGCACGATTGCAGATCGCCGAAGGCGAAGATGTCGAAGCGCGTGACAAGCCTTACCGGGAGCGCCTGGAGCGCGAGCTCAAGGTCATCGTCAATATGGGCTTTCCCGGCTATTTCCTGATCGTTGCCGACTTCATCCGCTGGTCGCGCGGGCACGGAGTGCCAGTCGGCCCTGGCCGCGGCTCCGGCGCCGGTTCGGTGGTCGCCTGGGCATTGGGTATTACCGACCTCGACCCGCTGGCTTTCGACCTGCTGTTCGAACGCTTCCTGAATCCGGAACGCGTCTCGATGCCCGACTTCGACGTCGACTTCTGCATGGAAGGTCGTGACCGCGTCATCGACTACGTCGCCGAGCGCTATGGCCGCGACCACGTTTCGCAGATCATCACCTACGGCACCATGGCGGCGCGCGCGGTGGTGCGCGACGTCGGCCGCGTGCTGGGCCATCCCTACGGCTACGTCGATCGCATCGCCAAGATGATCCCGTTCGAGTTGGGCATGACGCTCGACAAGGCGCTCGAACAGGACGAGGAATTTGCCGCCGCCTATCGCGACGACGACGAAATCCGCACGCTGATCGACCTCGCGCGCAAGCTGGAGGGCCTGACGCGCAACGCCGGCAAGCATGCCGGCGGCGTGGTCATCGCGCCGGCGCCGCTGACCGAGTACACGCCGCTCTACGTCGAACAGGGCGGCGGCAACGCCGTCACGCAACTCGACAAGGACGACGTCGAGGCGGTCGGCCTGGTCAAGTTCGATTTTCTCGGTCTGCGCACGCTGACGATCATCGACCACGCGGTGGCGACGATCAACGCGGCGCGCGCGGAGCAGGGCGAGTCGCCGCTCGACATGGCGGCGCTGCCGATGGACGACAAGGCGACCTTCGATCTGATCAAGCGCGGCGAGACCACCGCCGTGTTCCAGGTTGAATCGCGCGGCATGAAGGACCTGATCCGCAAGCTGCAACCGGACACGTTCGAGGACGTGATCGCGCTGGTCGCGCTGTTTCGGCCGGGCCCGCTGCAATCCGGCATGGTGGACGACTTCATCAACCGCAAGCACGGCCGCGCCGAAGTCATTTATCCGCACCCGAGCCTGGAGCCGGTGCTGAAGCCGACCTACGGCGTGATTCTTTACCAGGAACAGGTCATGCAGGCCGCGCAGGTGCTGGCGGGCTATACCCTCGGCGGCGCCGACCTGCTGCGCCGCGCGATGGGTAAAAAGAAGGCCGAGGAGATGGCCAAGCAGCGCAGCGTGTTCATCGAGGGCGCGACCGCGAATGGCATCCAGCCCACTCTGGCAGCCGAGATTTTCGACCTGATCGAAAAGTTCGCCGGCTACGGCTTCAACAAGTCGCATTCGGCTGCCTACGCCGTGCTGACCTACCAGACGGCGTGGCTCAAGGCGCACTATCCGGAAGCCTTCATGGCAGCAGTGCTGTCGGCGGATATGGATCACACCGACAAGGTCGTCACGCTGATCGACGAAGCGCGCAGCATGAAGCTCGAAATCCTGCCGCCCGACGTCAATGAATCCGACTACGCGTTCACCGTTGCCGGGCCGCGCGCGGTGCGCTACGGCCTGGGCGCGATCAAGGGCGTCGGCAGGGGCGCAATCGAAATGCTGATCGCCGAGCGCGCGCAGGGTCGCTTTCGTGACCTCGACGACCTGTGCCGTCGCATCGACACGCAGCGCGCCAACCGGCGCGTGCTCGAGGCGTTGATTCGCGCCGGCGCCTTCGACAGCCTGGGAATGCACCGGGCGGCTCTGATGAACGCGCTGGGCGAAAGCCTGCAGCGCGCCGAGCAGCAAAAATCCGCGCTCGAAGCCGGCCAGAACGACATGTTCGGACTCGCGGAGCCAGCCGAACCCGAAGTCGCCACGGTCGTTGCGGCCGCGCCGGACGTTGCCGAATGGGACGACCTGACGCGCCTGACAGCCGAAAAGGAAACGCTCGGCCTGTACCTCACCGGCCACCCAATCACCCGCTACGAAGACGACCTTGCGCACATCGTCACCTCGACGATTGGCGCCATGATCGCCGCCGAACCGGAACCATCGATGAATGGCCGCTATGGCGGAGGCAAGCGGGTTGTCACCGTGGCCGGCCTGGTCGCCGACATCCGCCGCCGCGGCAACCGCGTCAGCGTGACCCTCGATGACCGGACCGGCCGCATCGAAGCGACCCTGTTCGACGACATTTGGCAACAGCATCGCGGGCTGATCGTCAAGGACCAGCTGCTGATCTGCGAGGGCAAACTCGGCTTCGACGAATTCATCAACGGCTACCGCGTCACCGTACGCGGGGTCTATGGCATCGACGCCATGCGCGACAAACTGGTGCGCGCGCTGGTGATCGACTGGCGGAGCGAACAATGCGCCCGCGCCGACTTCATCGGTCGCCTGCAGGCGGCGCTGGAGCCGTTCAAAGGTGGCCGCTGCAAGGTCGCGATCCGCTACCGCGGCCCCACAGCCCAGGCCGACCTGCCCCTTGATGACGAATGGCGGGTCAAGCCGACGGAAGCGCTGCTGACAAGCCTCGCCGAGCTTGCGGGCTCGAATGCGATACGGCTGAAATACGGACGACCGCAAACTTCACCGGAAGCGCTTACTGCCTAGTGGCTCAGGCATATAAGGGCGGGCGCACGAATAGCCACCGGAAAGGGCGCCGGCAACGAAGCGACAAGCTTCGAACCCGCTCGTCGCTTGCCCCAAAGCCGATGATAAGCTAGTTTGTACCGCCTTTTTCGGGCGCGACGCGACAAATTAATGAACCTCAATTTTCTCGAATTTGAACAGCCCATCGCTGAACTCGAAGCCAAGATCGAGGAACTACGCTATGTCGGCGACGACTCCGCGATCAACATTGGCGACGAAATCGAGCGACTGCAGGCCAAAAGCCGCACGCTGACCGAATCGATCTTCAACAGCTTGACGCCGTGGCAAGTGTCGCAACTCGCACGCCACCCGCAGCGCCCGTACGCACTCGACTACATCTCCCGCATCTTCACGGACTTCGAAGAATTGCACGGCGACCGTATGTACGCCGACGATCCGGCCATCGTCGGCGGTCCGGCGCGCCTCGACGGTCGGCCCATCATGGTCATCGGGGAGCAGAAGGGCCGCGACACCAAGGAAAAAGTCCGCCGCAACTTCGGCATGCCCAAGCCCGAAGGGTATCGCAAGGCGCTGAGGCTGATGCAATTTGCCGAACGCTTTCACCTGCCGATCGTGACTTTCATCGACACCCCCGGTGCCTATCCCGGCGTCGGCGCTGAAGAACGCGGCCAGAGCGAAGCCATCGCCCACAATCTGCTCGTCATGCCGGAACTCAAAACGCCGATCCTCTGCACCGTCATCGGCGAAGGCGGCTCCGGCGGCGCGCTCGCCATCGGCGTCGGCGACCGCCTCGCCATGCTGCAATATGCAACTTACTCGGTGATCAGTCCCGAAGGTTGCGCCTCGATCCTGTGGAAGAGCGCCGACAAAGCCTCCGACGCCGCGGAAGCGATGGGCATCACCTCCGGACGGCTGAAAGAACTCGGCCTCGTCGATACCGTACTCGAAGAACCGCTGGGCGGCGCCCACCGCGATCCCGATGCAATGGCCGCGACGGTGAAGGACTACCTGCTCGAACAGCTCGATGTGCTCGGCGATATCAGCATCGACGATATGCTTGCTTTGCGCGACCAGCGAATCATGGCCTACGGCCAATACAAGGGCTGACCGGCTAGTCGCTACTAGCTAGTGCCTGGTGCTGAGTGGTCAGAGGTACGGGGTGAAAGGTGAGCGGCGATTTATTTTCACCCGAACGATTGCTTGACGCACTGGGCGACAAGAGCGCGGCAACCGGATTCGTTGTCGCTTTCAGCGGTGGGCGTGACTCAAGCGTCTTGCTTCACGCCCTCGCCACGCTGCGCGGTCGGCTGCCGGCGCCGCTCCGCGCCATGCACATCAACCACGGTCTGCACGCTGACGCTGCAGCCTGGGAACGCCATTGTC
This sequence comes from Gammaproteobacteria bacterium, assembly GCA_035690945.1. Lineage (GTDB taxonomy): Bacteria > Pseudomonadota > Gammaproteobacteria > Natronospirales > DASSBR01 > DASSBR01. Next base: position 276,539 of record DASSJY010000019.1, on the reverse strand, counting down.
AGGCATTCGCGGTGGCGCTCCACAGCGACTATATCAGCAGAACGGTCGTGATCGACTCAGCCGATTCGCGCGGCCTCGAAGCCGCCGCGCGCGCGGCGCGTTATGCCGCACTCGGCCCCGAACTGCGGCCGGGCGAATGGCTGCTGACTGCTCATCACGCCGACGATCAACTGGAAACGGTCCTGCTGCAACTGCTGCGCGGCGGCGGCCCGGCCGGTATTGCCGCCATGCCGGCGCGAGCGCCATTCGGTGCCGGTTTCCTGGTGCGACCGCTGCTCGAATTCGATCGACAGACGCTCGCTGCCTATGCGGAAGCTAATGTCCTGAACTGCGTTGACGACCCAGGCAACATCGACCCGCAGCGCGACAGGAACTACCTGCGCCACGAAATCGTACCGCGCCTCAAGCAGCGCTGGCCGAGCGCCACAATCACCATCGGCCGGGCAGCCCGACACGCCGCGCAGGCGAAGTCACTGTTGCGCGATCTGGCGGCCCTCGACCTCGACCGGATCGCAGAACCCGGCTCGCCGAGTTTGCCAGTCGAGGCCGTTCTGGCACTCGGCCGGGCGCGTGCGGGAAACCTGTTGCGCCACTGGCTGAAGCAACGCGGGCTGCCGGTTCCGGATACGCGCCGCCTCGACACGCTGCTCAAGCAGGCTGCCGAAACCGCAGGAGACAGGGCGCCGCAAGTTACGTGGCCGGGTACCGAAGCGCGTTGCTGGCAGGGCCGGATTTATGCCTTCAAGGCGCTGGACGAGCCGGTCGAATTGCCGACGCGCTGGCACGGCGAACGGCTGATGCTGGGTTCCGGCCTCGGCCAATTACATGCAATCACAGGTACGGGCGGCCTGCGAACGGGCGTCACTGCCGAAGGGCTGGAAGTCCGCTGGCGCCAAGGCGGCGAGCGCATTCGGGCAGTCGGGCAGCTACACCACCGCAGCCTGAAGGACTTGCTGCGCGAAGCCGGCGTCGTCCCATGGCTGCGCAATCGAATCCCGTTGCTGTGGTTCAACGATGAACTGGTCGCAGTAGCCGATCTTTGGATTGCCGACGAATTCGCCGCACCGGCAAAGGAAACAGGTGTACGCATCGAGTGGCGAAAGCGCCCGGACCATTTCTTCGGGATGCGACAACGTTTCCAGGCGATGGGGTGACTTTATCCGGGATCCTCTGAGGAGAGGGATTGTCCGAGGGGACCCCCCGTGGACGGGTTCACGGTGCGTCACCCCATCGCCCGACCGCAAGTCGCAGTTGCTGTCGCTTCCGTTGCGCCGGCTACGATAACTGCGTTATTATGCGCGGCTCGGCGGCTACAGGTAAGCCACAGCCGCCTTCCTTGCTCCACCGCAACGCGGGGAGCCGTCAGACCGAAAGGAAACACAATGCGACATTACGAAATCGTGTTTCTGGTGCATCCGGACCAGAGCGAACAAGTTCCCGCCATGATCGAGCGTTACCGCTCGATGATCGAATCCGGCGAAGGCAGCATTCACCGCCTCGAAGACTGGGGACGGCGCCAGCTCGCCTACCCGATCAACAAGGTCGTCAAGGCGCACTACGTACTGATGAACATCGAATGCAGTCAGGAAACGCTGGACGAAATTATCGGCGCGTTCCGGTTCAATGACGCCGTGCTGCGCCACTTGGTCATCAGCCGCCAGAAGGCCGTCACCGAGCCGTCGCCGCTCGCCAAATCCGACGAGAAGGAAGATCGGGACGAAGAGCGCGACAACAGCCGCGGCCAGTCCGAGAGCGACGATGACGGCGACGATAGCGACGATAGTGACGACAACGACGGCGACTACGAAGACGAGGGCGACGACAGCGAAGAGGACTCTGCCGACGAAGCGGCCGAGTCGGAGAGGAGTTAAGCGATGTCACGTTATTTCCGCCGTAGAAAGTATTGCCGTTTCACCGCCGAAGGTGTCGAAGAGATCGATTACAAGGATCTCGCGACCCTGAAGAACTACATTACCGAAACCGGCAAGATCGTACCCAGCCGGATCACCGGCACCCGTTCGTTCTATCAGCGGCAGCTTTCGACCGCCGTCAAGCGCGCGCGGTTTCTGGCCTTGCTGCCGTATACGGATCGTCATTAATCGCAGCCCGTCGCGGCCTCGCGCCGTGGCAAACGGATAAATGAAGGAATTCCTGGCGTGGCTGATGCGCAGTCGGGCGGCGCGCGTCGGCATGGCCGCGTTGCTCGGGTTGGTGCGTATTTTCGGCCCGTTCAGCGGCGGTGTGATTGCGCTTGTGGTCCTGCGCCACGGCTGGCTTGAAGGGTTGCTGACGACGCTGGGGGCAAGCCTCGTGCTCGGCGTGGTCGAGATCGGCCTGGTACATAGCGGCCTGGTCCTGCTGACGTTGCCGACGCTGCTGCTGTGGTGGATGATCATCGGGCTGGCGCTGGTATTGCGGCGAACCGCCTCGCTGGCGCTGATGGTGCAGGCGGCGACGGTGCTGGGTTGCCTCGGCGTGACGGCATTTTTTTTGGTAAACCCGAACCCGCTCGAGTTCTGGGTACCGTTGTTGAAGGTGGTGCTGCAGCCGGCCATCAAGGCTCTTCCGGCGATATCGCCGCAGCAATGGGCGTTCACCATCAGCGGTATGGCGATGCGTATGACCGGCATGCTGGCGGCGTCGCTGGTGATGACGAGCTCGCTTGCGGTGCTGGGTGGGCGCTGGGGCCAGGCGGTACTGTATAATCCCGGCGGCTTTCGCGAGTCGTTTTACAGCTTGCGAATGGGATGGCCGGCGACGATCGCGGCCTCAGCCGTTTTCGTGCTGAGCGCGCTGGTCAGCAACGGGCTGGTCGAGAACCTGTCGATCGTGTTACTGATTATGTTCGCCTACCAGGGGCTGGCCGTGATCCACTCGGTCGTCGCTTGCAAGCGATTGAACGTCGGCTGGCTGGTGGCGCTTTACGTGCTGCTCCTGTCGATGGTGATGACTCTGTACGTGCTCGCGATCGTGGCCGGACTCGGCCTGATCGACAACTGGTTTGATATACGCGCGCGCATGGCGCGCAGGGAACAGCTCCGTTAATGGACGCTGTCATGGTTAATTGAAGGTGATCTAAAATGGAAGTGATTCTGCTCAAGAAAGTCGACAACCTTGGTAATCTCGGCGACAAGGTCGGCGTGCGCCCGGGCTACGGCCGTAATTACCTGATTCCGCAGGGCTTTGCAGCACCGGCCACGGCCGCGAACGTGGCCGCCTTTGAGGCGCGCCGCGCGGAACTCGAGCGCGAGGCGGCCGATGCACTGACGGCGGCCGAGGCGCGCCGCGCGGAACTGGAAAGCATCACCATCGAGATTCGTGTCAAGGCGGGCGGCGAAGGCAAGCTGTTCGGCTCTGTCGGTACGGCCGATATCGCCGATGCGATTACCGCCGCCGGCGCCCCGGTCGAGCGCAAGGAAGTGCGCCTGCCGGAAGGACCGATCCGCACCGCCGGCGAACACGAAGTCGAACTGCACTTGCACACCGACGTCAATTTGCGCAAAACCGTTACCGTCATCGGCGAAGATTGACCGATTGTCGCGGGTTGGCGGGCCGCTGCTTGCGGCCCTGCCTGCGCTTGACTAGAGTAGCTCTCGGGTAGTTCAGGGCGGAGCAGCATGCCGGGGGCAGTCACCAAAATTGACGACAATGTGCGCGGCGACCGGCTGCGCGTACCGCCGCATTCCGAGGAAGCCGAGCAGGCCGTTATCGGCGGCCTGATGCTCGACAACTCCACCTGGGACCAGATCGCCGACCGCCTCGACGCGGAAGATTTCTACCGCCACGATCATCGCCTCATCTTCGAGGCTATTCATGAATTGTCCGAGGCGAGTTCGCCGTCGGACGTGGTGACCCTCGCCGAGTGGCTCGACAAGAACAATCGCCTGGAACAGGCCGGCGGCCTCGCTTATCTCGCCGGTCTGGCAAAAGATACCCCCAGTGCTGCCAACGTGCGCGCGTACGCCGATATCGTCCGCGAACGCTCGGTACTGCGCCAGCTCATCCGGGTCGGCGGCGAGATCGCCGACAGCGCCTTCAATCCGGAAGGGCGCGGCGTCATCGAACTCCTGGATAATGCCGAGAAGCATGTCTTCAAGATCGCCGAGCAGGGCACTCGCTCGCGGCAGAGCTACCGGCCGATCAAGCAACTGCTGCGCGAAGCGGTCGATCGCATCGACACGCTGTCGCACGCCGATTCGACCATCACCGGCGTCGCCACCGGCCTGAAAGAGTTCGACGAAATGACCGCTGGCCTACAGCAGGGCGACCTGGTCATCGTCGCCGGCCGCCCGTCGATGGGCAAGACTTCGTACGCGATGAACATCGTCGAAAACGCCGCGATTCGCGACAAGGTTCCTACCGCTGTGTTCAGCATGGAAATGTCCGGGGAGCAGCTCGCGCTGCGCATGATTTCGTCGCTTGGCCGCATCGATCAGACACGCGTGCGCACCGGCAAGCTGCAGGAAGAAGACTGGCCGCGGATCAGTTCGTCGATCGCGCTGATGTCGGACGCCAAGATGTTCATCGACGACACGCCGGCGCTGACGCCGACCGAAATCCGCGCCCGCGCGCGGCGCCTCAAGCGCGAACACGACATCGGCCTGATCGTCATCGACTACATGCAGTTGATGCAGATTCCCGGTACCCGCGAGAACCGCGCGACCGAAATCTCGGAGATTTCACGCAGCCTGAAGGCACTCGCCAAGGAGCTGCGCGTGCCGGTCATCACGCTGTCGCAGCTCAACCGTAACCTCGAGCAGCGTCCCAACAAGCGGCCGGTCATGTCCGACCTGCGCGAGTCCGGTTCGATCGAGCAGGATGCCGACCTGATCGTGTTCATTTACCGCGACGAAGTCTACAACGAAGACAGCCCGGACAAGGGCACCGCCGAAATCATCATCGGCAAGCAGCGTAACGGCCCGACCGGCATGGTCAGGGCGACGTTCCTGGGCCGCTACACGCGCTTCGAAAACTACATTCCCGACAACTTCGACGAGGGTTATTAGTGTCGCGCGATTGTCGCGCGCTGATCGACCTCGGCGCGCTGCGGCACAACCTCGCCCGGGTGCGCGCGCTTGCGCCCGCCAGCCGGGTCATGGCGGTCGTCAAAGCCAATGCCTATGGCCATGGCCTGTCAATCGTCGCGCGGGCGCTCGCCGATGCCGATGCGTTCGCGGTGGCCTGTATCGAGGAAGCGCTGGCCGTGCGCCAAGCGGGCCTCACGCAGCCGGTGGTACTGCTCGAGGGTGTAGGCAGCGCGGATGCACTCGATGCTGCGCTGGCCAATCATTTCGAAGTCGTAATTCACGATCCCAGCCAGTTACCGCTGCTGGCGCGGCTGCGAGAGGCCGATGCGCTGACGGTTTGGCTCAAGGTCGATACCGGCATGAACCGGCTCGGTTTTCCGGTCGCGGCGGCACGCGATGTATGGCAGCGGCTGAGCGCGTTGCCAGGCGTGCGCCAGCCGATCGGTCTGGTCACGCACCTGGCCAATGCCGACGATCCCGCCGACGACTTCAGCCGTGTGCAGATCGAACGCTTCAACGTCATCGCCGCCGATTTGCCTGGTCCGCGCAGCATCGCCAATTCCGCCGGCGTCGCCGCCTGGCCCGCCAGTCACGTCGGCTGGGTGCGCCCCGGAATCATGCTGTACGGCGCATCCCCCTTGCTCAAAAGCGTCGGGCCGGACCTCGGCTTGAGCCCGGTGATGACGGTCTCGACACGGCTGATCGCCATCAAGCAGTTGGGGGTCGGCGACCGTGTCGGCTACGGCGGCAGTTGGGTGGCGCCGGAGGCCATGCCCATCGGTATCGCCGCGATCGGCTACGGCGACGGGTATCCACGCCACGCACCCAGCGGCACGCCGGTGCTGATCAACGCCCGACGCCAGCAGCTCGTCGGACGCGTCTCGATGGATATGATTGCGGTCGACCTGCGCGGTAACGACGCGGTGGTTGGCGACCCGGTTACGCTGTGGGGGCGGGGTCTGCCGGTCGAGGAGATAGCGCGCGCCGCCGGGACGATTCCCTATGAACTGCTTTGCGGTGTCACGCAGCGGGTGAAATTCAAAGCCGTAAACGACGCAGTAGCTAGTGCCGGGTAGCTAGGACTGAGTGGAGAGTTGCTGTTTCAAAACTTAGTCCCAGGAACTTGGTCCTGGCCACTTTTCGCGTAGCCGGATAAAACATGCCGAAAGCCAAAACAATCTACGTCTGCCAGTCCTGCGGCGGCCAAAGTGTCCGCTGGGCCGGGCAGTGCGCGGAATGCGGCGACTGGAACACGCTAATCGAATCGGTGGTGGCACCGGCGCCGGGCAAAGCCGCGCGGGCGCCGCAGGGCTATGCGGGTGAGACGCGCGTGCGTCTGCTCGGCGAGGTCGGGGCGGAAACGCTGTCCCGCACGCCCACCGGCATCGGCGAACTGGATCGCGTGTTCGGCGGCGGTCTGGTGCTCGGCTCGGTGGCGCTGATCGGTGGCGACCCCGGCATCGGTAAGTCGACGCTGCTGATGCAGGCGGCGGCACATCTGAGCGGCGCGCATGACGTGTTGTACGTCACCGGCGAGGAGTCGCTGACGCAGATCGGTTTGCGCGCGCATCGTCTGGGCGTCGCGGTCGAGCGCCTGGGCGTGGTCGCGGAAACCTGCGTCGAACGCATCGTGGCGCTGGCCGAAGTCGAAAAGCCACGCGTCCTGGTCGTCGACTCGATCCAGACTATCTTTACCGAAACCCTGAATTCCGCGCCGGGCGCCGTGGCGCAATTGCGCGAGTCGGCTGCGCAGCTCGTACGCTTTGCCAAGCGCACCGGCACTGCCGTCCTGCTGGTGGGGCACGTCACCAAGGAGGGCGCGATCGCCGGGCCGCGCGTGCTTGAGCACATGGTTGATACCGTACTGTATTTCGAGAACGACGCCGGCAGTCGCTACCGCGTAGTGCGCGCAGTCAAGAACCGCTTCGGTGCCGCCAACGAGCTGGGCGTATTCGCGATGACCGAAACGGGTCTCAAGGAAGTTAAAAATCCGTCGGCGATCTTTCTGGCGCGCCATCCGGAGCCCGTTAGCGGCAGTTGCGTCACCGTAATCCGCGAAGGGAGTCGGCCACTATTGATCGAGGTGCAGGCGCTGGTCGACGAAAGCTCGCTGTCGAATCCGCGCCGCGTCGCCGTTGGTTTCGACACGAACCGGCTCGGCATGCTGCTTGCGGTACTGCACCGCCACGGCGGCATTGCCGCAGGCGGCCTGGACGTTTTCGTAAATGCGGTCGGCGGCTTGAGGATCAATGAAACCGCCGCCGACCTGCCGATCGTGCTGGCCGTGTTGTCGAGCCTGCGCGACAAGCCGTTGCCGACGGAAATGATCGCGTTTGGCGAGATCGGTCTGGCAGGTGAAATCCGGCCGGTCTATAACGGCGAAGAGCGTTTGGCCGAAGCCGCGAAGCAGGGCGTCAAACAGGCCGTAGTCCCGGCCGCGAACGTACCGCGCAAGCCGCTCGCGGGGCTCAAGGTGATTCCGGTGAAGCGGCTGGCGGAAGCAATAGATCAGGTTTAGCAACAACCGGGGCAAACGCCTTTTGCAATAACGGAAGTGTCAGGAGCCGGCCAGCGCCTTCGGGATCGGCCGCATCCGTACGGTTTTGACGACATTGTCGCCCGTCTGCACGATCTCGATGCCGTAGCCGCCGATGCGGACGCTGGTCCGCGGCTCCGGGATATCTTCCAGATATTCGAGGATTACGCCGTTCAGCGTTCTGGGTCCGTCCGTCGGCAGTTGCCAGTTGAGCGCACGATTCAATGACCGGACCGCGATACTCGCGTTGATGAGATAGCTGCCGTCGGGCTCCGGGAAAATATCCTTATGACTGGCCGCCGGGTCTGTCGTGAACTCGCCCACGATTTCCTCGAGGATATCCTCCAGCGTCACCAGCCCCTGAATGTCGCCGTACTCGTCCACGACCAGGCCGATGCGCCGGCGCACGTTCTGGAAGTTGATCAACTGGCGGTGCAGCGACGTACCCTCCGGCACGAAATACGGCTGGCTGGCGAGCTGCCGCAGCGATTCGCGATCCAGCGCGCCGCGGGCCAGCGGCCTGAGGACCTGGCGCAGGTGAATCATGCCGATGATTTCGTCGATACTGTCGGAGAACAACGGCAGCTTGGTGTGCTGCGATTGCGTAAGCTGACTGACGATGTCGTCCCAGTCGTCGTTCATGTCGATGCCGGCGATTTCGTTGCGCGGCACCATGATGTCTTCGACCGTCGCTTCTTCCAGGTCCAGGATATTGAGCAACATGCGCTGGTGGCGTTTCGGAATGATGACGCCGGCCTCGACTACGACGGTGCGCAATTCTTCACGGCTGAGCGGCTGGCCCTCCGCCTCGTTCCGGCGCACGCCGGCCAGAAACAGCAGCCCGTTGGCAATCGCGTTAACGACCCAGACGATCGGATACAGGATCTTCAGCAGCGGCACATACACGTACGCCGCCGGGTAGGACACCTGCTCCGGGCGGAGCGCCGCCAGCGTCTTGGGCGCGACTTCGACGAACACCAAGATCACCAGCACCAGCAAGCCTTCGGCGAGCGCCAGCGTCGCTTCGCCGCCGACGCGGATCGCGATCACGGTCACCAGCGAGGAGGCAACGATGTTGGCGACGTTGTTGCCCAGCAGGATCAGGCCGATCAATCGGTCCGGCTGGCGTAGCAGCCGTTCGGCGAGTTGCGCGCCGCGATGCCCGGCGCGGGCCCGATGGCGCATCCGGTAGCGGTTGATGCTCATCAGCGCCGTCTCGGTGCCGGCGAAGAACGCCGACGCGATCAAAAGGAAGATCAGGATGCCGATCAGCAGGCTAAGGGGGACGCTTTGCATTCGTGGTCGCTATGCTGGCAGGCGATGCTGCCCGAAGACCAGTTCCAGTACCAGCTTGCTGCCGAAGTAGGCCAGCACCAACGCGACGAAGCCGCCGACCGTCCAGGCAGTCGCCGTGCGGCCGCGCCAGCCGAATCGCCAGCGGCCCCACAGCAGCAGCGCGAAGACGAACCAGGCGACGAGCGACAGCAGCGTCTTTTCGGCCAACTTTTGCGCGAAGAGGTTGTGCAAAAACAGAAAGCCGCTGAACAGCGCGAGGCTGAGCAGCGCGAAACCGGCCCCGATCGTCTGGAACATGAACTGCTCCATCACCTCGAGCGGTGGCAGGATACCGATCAGCCGTTCGGTCTGGCGGTGGCGCAGGCGGTAGTCCTGCACGGCGAGCAGCAGCGCCTGCACCGCCGCGATCGCGAGCAGGCTGTACGCGGACAGCGACACGATGATGTGCGCGTTGAGGCCCCAGCCGGCGTCCGGAATCAGCAGTGCGTCCCGCGGCGTCAGCCACATGCCGAGCACGCTCGCGCCGACTATCGGGAAGATGATCAGGCCGAGGTTGATGACCGGCTGGTGCAGGCTCGCGACCAGTGTGATCAGCACAATTTCCAAGCCGATCAGCGAAGCGCTGTTGAAGAAACTGAAATCGACGCCGTGCGCGGTAAACATCAGTCGGTAAAGCGCGTACGCCTGCAGCGCGGCGGCACCGAGCGCGGCGGCGCGAATGGCGAACGCGTCCGGGGCCTGCACGGGCAGACGCCGGCGCAACTGCAACAGGACGCCGCCGCAGGCGGCGAAATACAATGCCGCGCTGATACCGGCCGTAATCGAGACAAGGCTAGACAAAGTGAGGCAATGAATCCCAATTCAACCCGGCGCATGATAACCGCGATTCGCCTTGGCGCGAAAGCAGCCGTCCGCGCTTGTTATAATGACGTCTTTCGCCAGCCCATTTCCCTGCCATGTTCGATCAACTCAGCGACCGCCAGTCGCAGACTCTCAACAAGGTGCGCGGCCGCGGCCGCCTGACCGACGACAACATCGCCGATGCGCTGCGCGACGTGCGCCGCGCGTTGCTGGAAGCCGACGTCGCGCTGCCGGTCGTGAAGACCTTGCTCGACCGGATTCGGGTGCGCGCGCTCGGCCGCGAGGTCGTGAAGAGCCTTAATCCGGGGCAGGTGTTCGTCAGGGCGGTGCACGAGGAGTTGACCGCGGTGCTGGGCGGCGACAGTGCCGAGTTCCCGGTGCGCACCGCGCCGCCGACGGTAATCCTGATGGCCGGCCTGCAAGGCGCCGGCAAGACCACGACGGCGGCCAAGCTGGCCGGCTGGCTGGCGCGCGAACAGAACAAGAAGTCGCTGCTGGTCAGCGCCGACGTCTACCGGCCGGCGGCGATCGATCAGCTTGAGCGCGTCGCCGCGCAGGTGGGCGCGGAAAGCATCCGCCCGGCGAGCGACAATCCTGTCAAGATCGTCAAGACTGCGCTCGACGACGCGCGCCGACGGATGGTGGACGTGCTGATCGTCGATACCGCGGGGCGCCTGCACGTCGACGCGGAGCTGATGGACGAGATCAAGCGCATCCACGCCGCGATCGATCCCGCCGAGACGATTTTCGTGGCCGACGCCATGGCTGGTCAGGATGCGGTCAATGTCGCGCGGACGTTTGACGAAGCGCTGCCGCTGACGGGCGTGGTGCTGACCAAGGCGGACGGCGATGCGCGCGGCGGCGCGGCGCTGTCGATTCGCGAGGTCACCGGCAAGCCGATCAAGTTCCTCGGCGTCGGCGAGAAGCTCGATGCACTGGAGCGGTTTCACCCGGAGCGCATTGCATCGCGCATCCTCGGCAAGGGCGATGTGCTGACGCTGGTCGAGGAGGCCGAGCGCAACGTCGACAAGGCGCAGGCCGAAAAGCTGGCCAACAAGCTGCGCAAGGGCAAGGGGTTCGACCTGGCCGATTTCCGCGACCAGTTGAAGCAGATGCAGTCGATGGGCGGCATGGCGGCGATGCTGGACAAGCTGCCGGGCGCGAACAAGCTGCAGGCCGGCGTCAAGAACCAGATGAACGATCAGATGGTCAAGCGCCAGATCGCGATGATCGATTCGATGACGCCTAACGAGCGCCGCCACCCGGCGATTATCAAAGGTTCGCGGCGGCGGCGTATCGCCACCGGGTCCGGCACGCAGGTGCAGGAGTTGAACCGACTGCTGAAGCAGTTCACGCAGGCGCAGAAGATGATGAAGAAAATGTCGCGCGGCGGCATGGCGAAGATGATGCGCGGCATGGGCGGGCAAAGGCCCTTCTGAGCAGTTAATCCTTCACTTTTCCGCCAATTCCAGTACAATACGCCGTTTGATTTCGCGCCGCCCTTCCGGCGGTGTTTATACGAGGTATCGATCGAATGGTGACGATCCGGTTGGCCCGCGGCGGCGCCAAGAAGCGTCCTTTTTATCACGTGGTCGTGACTGACAGCCGCAATGCACGCGACGGGCGCTATATCGAGCGGCTCGGGTTTTTCAACCCGATCGCGGTCGGCGGCGAGGAAAAGCTGCGCGTGGATACGGAGCGTGCGCAGTACTGGCTTGGCCAGGGCGCGCAGGCGTCCGAGCGCGTGTCGAAGCTGCTGAAGCAGGCCACTGCCAGCGCCTGATTCGATCGGGATGGCCGGCCAGCCGGTGGTTCTCGGCCGGCTGAGCGGCTTGTATGGCGTGCGCGGCGCTTTCAAGGTGTTTTCGTACACCGAACCGCGCGAGGCAATTTGCAATTATGCCGAGTGGCTGGTGCGCCGCGACGACGGTTGGCGCCCGCATCGGCTGATCGAGGGCCGCCGCCACGGCCGAACGGTGGTGGCAAGGCTGGAGGGTGTCGACGATCGCGATGCAGCGGCGGCGCTGCTGGGTGCGGAGATCGGCGTGCTCCGCGAGGCGCTGCCGGCGCCGGCGCCGGGAGAATATTACTGGGCCGATCTGGTCGGCTTGGACGTAGTCACGACCGGCGGCACCGGCCTGGGCCGCGTGGAGCGGCTGTTCGATACCGGCGCGAACGATGTGATGGTCGTCGTCGGCGAGCGGGAGCGCTGGCTGCCGTTTTTGACGGACGCGGTGGTCCGCAACGTCGATTTTGCCGCCGGGGTAATCGAAGTCGACTGGGATCCGGAGTGGTAGATGCGTTTCGACGTCATCACGATTTTTCCGGAGCTGGTGGCGATGGTCGGCCGCTGCGGCGTTGTCGGCCGCGCGGTTGATGCGCACCTAGCGGAGATCGCGACGTGGAATCCGCGCGATTTCACCGCAGACCGGCATCGCCGGGTGGACGACCGGCCTTACGGCGGCGGCCCCGGCATGGTGATGCAGGCGCAGCCGTTGACGGCCGCCGTAAAGGCGGCGCGCGCCGCGAATGACAAGCCGGCGGAGGTCGTTTACCTGACGCCGCAGGGCCGGCGGTTCGACCAGGGGCTGGCCGAGGATTTCGCGCGCCGCGAGCGGCTGATTTTGATCGCCGGCCGCTATGAGGGCGTGGACGAGCGCTTCGTCGAAGCTCAAGTCGACATCGAGTTGTCGCTGGGCGATTTCGTCCTGAGCGGCGGCGAACTGGCGGCGATGGCAGTGATTGATGCGGTCACGCGATTGTTGCCGGGGGCGCTTGGCGACGAGCGATCGGCGGCCGAGGATTCGTTCGCGGACGCGCTGCTGGATTATCCGCATTACACGCGGCCGGAGCGTTTTGCGGACCGCCGCGTGCCGGCGGTGCTGACGAGTGGGGATCACGAGGCGATCCGCCGCTGGCGCCTGAAGCAGGCGCTGGGCCGGACGTGGCTGCGCCGGCCGGAGTTGCTCGAGGGCGAGCAGTTGGACGCGGCGCGGCAAGCGTTGCTGGAAGAATTTATCGCCGAGCGAGGCGATGCGGGCAAAGATTGATAATCGAGGACAGGGTCATGAGCAACATCATTCAACAGCTTGAAGCCGAGCAGATGACGCGCGAAGTGCCGGATTTCGCGGCGGGCGACACCGTCGTCGTGCAGGTTCGGGTCAAGGAAGGTGACCGCGAGCGTATGCAGGCGTTCGAGGGCATCGTGATCGCCAAGCGCAATCGCGGCCTGAACTCGACGTTCACGGTGCGCAAGATTTCGCATGGTGAAGGCGTCGAGCGCGTATTCCAGACCTACAGTCCGAGCCTCGGTGACATCACCGTCAAGCGCCGTGGCGCGGTGCGCCGCGCCAAGCTGTACTACCTGCGCGACCTGCGCGGCAAGGCGGCGCGTATCAAGGAAAAAATCTGATCCGCATGATGCGGAACAGCCATTGCGAAAACGGGCGCCTTCGAGCGCCCGTTTTTGTCTCGGTAGTGTGCGCCGTAGCGCTGGTCGCCCCAGCCGTGTTTGCCGAGGGAATTACACCTCATGCCGCGCTCGCCATCGCGCACACCGGCGCCGCCGACCTCGCGCTGCAGCAAGTCGCGGCCGGCGAAACCGCGGCGTGGGACAATCCCGCTGACTGGGCGCAATGGGAACGCGTCCGCATCGAAATCTATCAATCGCAGGGCGATTGGCAGGCGGTACTGAAGCGCGTCGCGGCGCTGCCCGAGTCGGCGCCCGCCACGCTGCGAGCCTGGGCGCTGGTGCAGGCGGCTGAAGCGCAACTCGCGCTGGGGAACGGCGCCGCCGCCCGGCGCGCGCTACAGGCACGGCTGACCATGACAAATGCAGATGGAAAGTCGGCCTGGACGCAGGTCGATCGCCTCATGGTCCGCAGCTTTATCCTCGACGGCCGGTTGAGCCAGGCGATGTCCCTGTTGAAGGCGCGCCGTCGGCAGTATCCGGACGCACCGCATGCGCGGCTGGATCGGCTGCAGGCGCGCCTTGCAATCCTTCAGCATGATCCGGCGCAGGCTTATGAGTTGCTGGCGAACACGCAGGATGACGCGTCCCGGCCGCTCGAATGGCTGGGCGGCTTGCGCGCCGGCAAGCTGGAGCCCGCTGCCGTTATTACACAGTGCCGGGCATTTGCCGCCGGCGCCCATGCACCGGCGGCACGCCGGGCGGCACTGATCGTCGGTGCCGAAGCGGCGCTGGACGACCGGAAGCCGGCCGAGCGCGTCGACCTGCTGGAGCAGGCGGTGACGATTCCGGCGACCGCGTACGATCGCCAGCCGCCATTCGCGCTCGATGCCGACGACGTCTGGCAGGCGCTGCTCGGGCTCGGCCAGACGCTGGGCCATCAGCAGGGACTGGCTGATCAGGCCGATCTGATTGCGGCAGCCGGCAAGGCTCAGCCGATCAACGCGCAGGCGCTGCTCGCTGCGGCTGCGTTGAACGCGACGGACGCTACCGTTCGCGCTCAGGCGCAGGCGCAGCTGGCTTCCTTGCTCGCCAGGCGGTCCAATGGACACGAGTTGCTGCGGCAACTGTACCTGCAGTCGCAACATTTCACATCGGCGTCAGCTGTGCCGGCACCGGTTCGATATCAACTGGCGGATGATGCGGTCGCCGACGGGCAGATGCGGCTGGCGGCGACGCTGCTGGCGACGCTGGATAAGCCGCCGCCGGATGCCGATGCGACGCGATGGCGGCTCGAACGTGCGCACGCGTTCATTCTGGGCGGTAAACCGGACGCCGGCGTCGCGGCAATCGACGCGCTGCTCGGGAGCGGTGCGACGTTCTCATTCGACGATCTGCAGCCGAGCCTGTTTGCGCTGCAGGCAATCGGCCGCGACCATGACGCGATCCTCATTTTCCGAACGCTGCTGACACGTCGCCCGCCGCCGGCGGTGCGGCAGAAATTGCTGTTCTGGCTGGCGGATTCGTACGCGGCGCAAGGCAAGCAGGCTACGGCGGCAAAGCTGTATCTGCAGTCGGCGACGGAGCTGGACGCTGCCTCGATGAACCGCTGGACGCGCACTGCGCGTTATAACGCCGCAGGCGCGCTGGCAAAGGCGGGGCTTACCGCCGATGCGCGCCGCATTTACCAGCGCCTGCTCAATGCTTCCAGCGATCCGGCGCGGCGCGCGGCGCTGCGTCAAAAGATCGCAACGCTCAAGACCGCCGGCGAATAATGCGCATTATTGGGACGGCCCAGCCGTGGGCACCCACTGCAACGCCGTCACCGCGTCCAGTGGTTTCCAATCGCCGTCTTTTTTGATCATCGGCGTCGTGCGGCCAGTGTACTGAATAATCTCGCCGGTATTTTTGTCGAAGGTGAAATACACCGGGTCCACGAGCAGACCGATAAGGAAGCTCGACGGGTCCATCTTGACGTTCACCACCTGCCGGCCGTTCCAGTTGTCCTCGCCGGACTTGCTCAGGCTGAAGCCAACCGTCTCCTGGCGCGGAATGACAAGATAGCGCACCTTAAGCGTTTTGCCCGCCATCAACTCGTTCCAGTGCGCCTGCATGTAGGCGGTGATGTCATCGTTGATGACGGTCGGCCCGCTGAGCTGCTCGTCGCCGGTCTTGGTGTTGCCGTTATCGGTGTAACTGAAGTGAACCTTCCCCTGGCCGGCGAAGGCATTGCCGTCGATCTTGAGGCTGCCGTGCGCGCTGATCTGCTTCTCGTCCAGCGTATAGCCGACGAGGTTGCCGTCCCGGTAGGTCGCTTTTTCGACCGCGGCGACGCGTCCATCCGGGTAATTGTAGGTGCGCACCACGTTGAGCAACGGCCCGTCGCGATGCGCCGTCCGTTTGAAGGTGTACAGAAGTTGTGGCTTCTTCGAATCCTTGGTGTACACCCGGCCGACAAGGGCCTGGTCGGCATGGTGTTCGATGATCGAGCTGGCATTGACGTCCGGCTGCGCGGCGAACGCCGCCTGCGCCAGCAATAGCGCGCCGCATGACAGGATGACGGGGAAAGCGATCTGCTTGCGCATGGGAAGCCTCTCGTTCAGGCGAAACCGACTGTTCCGTCTGCAAGCATAGTACACGAAAGGCGCCCGCGCGCTAGGCCGTCTTGAGCCTCCGGTACTTGATCCGATGCGGTGTGTCGGCATCTGCGCCCAGCCGCCGCTTGCGGTCGGCCTCGTAATCGGCGTAGTTGCCCTCGAACCAGACGGTCCGACTGTCGCCTTCGAATGCGAGGATATGGGTCGCGACGCGATCGAGGAACCAGCGATCGTGCGAGATCACCACGGCACAGCCCGGGAACGCCAGCACGGCTTCTTCCAGTGCCCGCAGCGTTTCAACATCGAGATCGTTCGTCGGCTCGTCGAGCAGCAGCACGTTGCCGCCGCTCTTGAGCAGCTTGGCGAGATGGACGCGGTTGCGCTCGCCGCCGGACAGGCTGCCGACGTGCTTCTGTTGATCCGGCCCCTTGAAATTGAAGCGCCCGACATAGGCGCGCGACGGCGTCTCGTAGCTGCCGACGGTGATGATGTCGTTGCCGTCGGAGATCTCTTCCCAGACCGTCTTTTCGGCATCCAGCGCATCGCGGCTTTGATCGACGTAGGCGATTTTGACCGTCTCGCCGATCCTCAGCTCGCCCGCATCCGGCTTTTCCTGGCCCACGATCATCCGGAACAGCGTCGTCTTGCCGGCGCCGTTCGGGCCGATCACGCCGACGATGCCGCCCGGCGGCAGATTGAAATTGAGATCGTCGACCAGCAGCCGGTCGCCGAACTGCTTGCGTACGCCCTTGGCCTCGACGACAACGTCGCCCAGCCGCGGGCCCGGCGGAATGTAAAGCTCCTGCGTCTCGTTGCGCTTCTGGAATTCCATCGACGACAACTCCTCGAAGCGCGCGAGGCGCGACTTGCTCTTGGCGTGTCGACCTTTCGGATTCTGCCGGACCCATTCCAGTTCCGCCTGCATCGCCTTGCGCCGCGACGACTCCTGCTTCTCCTCGATTTCGAGTCGCTTTTCCTTCTGCTCCAGCCAGGAAGAATAGTTGCCTTCCCACGGAATGCCGTGGCCGCGGTCGAGCTCAAGAATCCAGCCGGCGACGTTGTCGAGGAAGTAGCGATCGTGGGTGACGGCGACGACCGTACCCTTGTATTCGCCGAGGAAGTGCTCCAGCCACGCGACCGACCCGGCATCCAGATGATTGGTCGGCTCGTCGAGCAGCAGCATGTCCGGCGACGACAACAGCAGCCGGCACAGTGCGACGCGGCGACGCTCGCCGCCGGACAGCCTGGTCACATCCGCATCCCACGGCGGCAGCCGCAGCGCCTCGGCCGCAACTTCGAGTTGATGCTCGAGGCTGTGGCCGCCGGCGGCCTGCAAGATGTTTTCCAGCCGCGCCTGTTCGGCCGCGAGCGCGTCGAAATCCGCATCCGGCTCGGCGTAGGCGGCATAGACCGCATCGAGCTGTTCCTGCGCGTCCTTGATGCTGCCGAGGCCTTCCTCGACATTACCCCGCACGTCTTTGGCCGGATCGAGCTGCGGCTCCTGCGGCAGGTAGCCGATGTTGATGCCGGGCTGCGGGCGCGCCTCGCCGTTAATTTCGGTATCGATGCCGGCCATGATCCGGAGCAGGCTCGATTTGCCGGCTCCGTTCAGGCCCAGCACGCCGATCTTGGCCCCCGGGAAAAAGGACAGCGAAATGTCTTTGAGAATCTCGCGCTTGGGGGGTACAACTTTGCCCACCCGATTCATGGTGTAAATGTATTGCGGCATCGGGAATCGGTATGCGATGAAGTAAAGGTGACCATTATCCTGAAAAGGCGGCACGGTTGCCAACGCCGAAAGCCCCCTGATGCGGATTTGGCAGCAGCCGCAGCAGGACTTGTCAAACGTCCGGTATGTCCCCATGATTTCCGGCATGAACGCGCTACGTACGACTCTCCTTCTGGCTGCCCTGACGGTGCTGTTTATGTGGGTTGGTCACGCGCTCGGCGGCATGGCCGGGCTGGTGATCGCCTTTCTTTTTGCCGCGGCGATGAATATCGGCAGCTACTGGTTTTCGGACAAGCTGGTGCTGCGGATGTACCGTGCGCGCGAAGTGGGGTCGGGCGAGGCGCCGGAGTTGCACTCGGTGGTCGCAGAACTCGCGCAACGGGCGTCGATGCCGATGCCACGGGTTTATATCGTCGACAGCGACGTGCCCAACGCCTTTGCGACCGGACGCGGTCCGGAACACGCGGCGGTCGCGGCCACCAGCGGGCTGCTAAGAATGATGACGCGCGAGGAGCTGACGGGCGTGCTGGCGCACGAACTGTCGCACGTGCGCCACCGGGATACGCTGGTGAGCGCGATTGCCGCCACCCTCGGCGGCGCCATTGCGATGCTGGCTAACATGGCGCAGTGGGCGCTGATTTTCGGCGGCTTCGGCGGTGACGACGACGATGACGGGCTGGGCGTTGGCGGGCTGCTGGTGATGATGATCGTCGCGCCGCTGGCGGCGACGCTGATTCAGCTTGCGGTATCGCACTCGCGCGAATACGGCGCGGACGAAGGCGGTGCGGAATTGACCGGCCATCCGCTCTGGCTCGCGAGCGCGCTGCGCAAACTGGATGATGCAAATCGGCGGATGGTCATGCCGCGCGCGCAGGCGCACCCGGCGACGTCGCATCTGTTTATCGTCAATCCGCTGAAGGGTGGGTTCGCAAAGCTGTTTTCGACGCACCCGCCGACCGAGGATCGCATCCGACGACTCGAGGCGATGGCGAACGCACATTGACCTCTTGTCCCCTCTCCTTTCGGGAGAGAGGGTTAAGACGCGGGGTCGCTGAAGCCGTTGCGGAACGCTTCCACCCTTGTCGCGATGCCGCGCGACTGGTCAAAGTGGGCGAGGTGAAACATTGCATCGCCTTCATAGACCAGCGGAATGTTGGTGCAGCCGATCACGAGGCCGGCGAACGGCGCGCCCACATCCACCTCCTGCTCGCCGAAGGGGTCGGCGATTCGCCCCAGCAGTTCCCCTTTTTTGACCCATGCGCCGAGCGACACCTCAAACCGTGCTACGCCGCTCACCGGCGCGCGCACCCAATTGCTGCCGGCAGCCAGGGCAGGCTTTGCATGGGCGTGCTTCGATCGTGACGGCGGCAGCATCCCGATGGCGCGCATAACGTTCATCACTCCTCGCACGCCGGCGCGGATGCTCAGTTCGTCGAAGCGCAACGCTTCGCCGGCTTCGTAGAGCAGGGTGGTAATGCCGAGTTGCGATGCGACTTCGCGCAGCGAGCCTTCGCGCAAGTCCGAGTCCAGAATCACCGGCGTGCCGAATGCGTCGGCCAATCGCCGGGTTTCCGCGTCGTCGAGGTTGGCGCGGATTTGCGGCAGATTGCTGCGGTTGATCGCGCCGGTATGCAGGTCGATGCCGTAATTCGCCTTGGCGACGATTTCGGTCATGAACAGGTTCGCCTGCCGCGCGGTCAGCGAGCCTTTTTCGGTGCCGGGAAAGCTGCGGTTGAGGTCGCGCCGGTCGGGGAGGTAGCGCGACTGCTGCAGCACGCCGAGGACGTTGACGATCGGCACGGCGAGCAGTGTGCCGCGTAAATGGTTCAGCGCCGGGCGGACCAGCAGACGGCGGATGATCTCGATGCCGTTCAGTTCATCGCCGTGGATCGCGGCCGAGACGAACAGGCACGGGCCCGCGCGGCGACCGTGGATCACGTGCACCGGCATGCTGATCGGGTTGTGGGTATAGAGTTGGCCGAGCGGGAGATGGAACGTGGCGCGGCTGCCGGGAGCGATTTCGGCCCCGCCCAGGATCAATGGTTTCATCCAGCGCCCTTGGTGCGCGTTTTGCCGGGTTTGGCGTTCTTTTCGATAAAGCCGATGATCATGCCGGCGATGTCCTTGCCGGTCGCTCCCTCGATCCCTTCGAGGCCCGGCGATGAATTGACTTCCATGACCACCGGCCCGTGGTTGGAACGCAGAATATCGACACCGGCGACATTGAGGCCCATGATTTTGGCCGCGCGCGTGGCGGTTGAACGCTCTTCCGGCGTGATGCGGATGACTTCAGCGGTCCCGCCGCGGTGCAGGTTGGAGCGGAACTCGCCTTCCTTCGCCTGGCGCTTTATCGACGCGACGACTTTCTCGCCGATTACGAAGCAGCGGATATCGGCGCCGCCGGCTTCCTTGATGAACTCCTGCACCAGGAAATGCGCATCCAGCCCGCGGAAGGCTTCGATCACGCTTTCCGCCGCCTTGCGCGTTTCGGTCAGCACAACGCCGATGCCCTGCGCCCCCTCGGTCAGCTTGATGACGACGGGCGCACCACCTACCAGGTTCAGCAGATCCTCGGTGTCGTCCGGCGAGTGCGCGAAGCCGGTTACCGGCAGACCGATCCCCTTGCGCGACAGCAGTTGCAGCGAGCGCAACTTGTCGCGCGAGCGGCCCACCGCGACCGACTCGTTGAGCGGAAAAACGCCGGTCATTTCGAACTGCCGCAGCACTGCCGTTGCGTAAAAAGTAATTGACGCGCCGATGCGCGGAATCACAGCGTCGAAACCCGTCAGCTTGCGGCCCTTGTAATGAATTTCCGGATTGTGCGCGGCGATGTTCATGTAGCAGCGCAGCGGGTCAATGACGCGCACCTCGTGGCCGCGCGATTCACCCGCTTTAACGAGCCGTTCCGTCGAATAGAGCTTCGGGTTTCTCGAAAGTATCGCGATTTTCATTTTGGTGGCCTTTCAAGGCGATATTGTCTTGTTCAGCGAGACTGCCCGCGTTCGGGGCAAGGCGCGGCGCGCAGGTAATGGTAGTTCCATTGACAAGCGGCGCAACGCAGACCACGGGCGCGGGCAGCCTCGCCCATCAATGTCGTAACTATATAGCGGGAACGCCTATGCGCTCCAATCACGGCGTTGCGCTCCCTTGCCAGAGCTACGGCTATGCCGCGGTCGCGCGCCTTGTGCTTGAAGCGCATAGGCGTTCTGAACAAGACAATATCGCCTTGAAAGGCCACTAACCATCCCTGAGTTGTTTTGCCTGTTCGCGCCTCAATCCGGTAACAAAGGACGCGCCCGGGTCGACCCTCAGCCGGTTGCGGAGCGCGGTGCGTCCGACCAGCATTCGGAAGCGCATTGTATCGCGGCCGGTCAGTGTCAACTCAATGGGCCACGCGACATCGGCGATAACGATCTGCGTCGCGATCACCAGGCGCTTTTCGCGATGCCCACCCGAATCCCGCACCCAGCGTTCATCTATGACGGGCGCCTCCGCGTGCAGTTCCGGCCCGTCCGGACCCTGTTCCGGATGGACGCCGAAGCGTACCCAGGCTTCGCCGTGCCGGCGGAAGCGCTCCAGCGAAAACGCGTGCAAGGCAGAAGTCCGGGCGCCGGTATCCATCTTGGCCTTGATCGCGGCAATGCCGAGTTCGGGCAATGCGACCCATTCGCGCCAGCCGACGGTGGTTGTTTTTTCTTTAGACACGGGATCGCATCATATCACCGGGCCGGGCCGATATAGTCCATGTCTTCCGGCCGGTCGATATCGCGCAGGGTGGCGAGTTCGGTAAGGCGCCAGCCAAGATGGTGCAGTCGTTGACGCGTCATTTGCAGAACGTTGCCAGTGCCCCAGGGGACATTGCTGAACAGGTTGGAGTGATTCTTCGTTAGCCCGATCAGGACATAGCCGCCGTCGGCCGCGGGACCGAGAACAGCCTCGCTGCCGGACGCGAGGGCAGCCCCTGCGCTTTGGAAGTACTCGACCGAATAGCCGGGGCAATCGCTGCCGATCAGCAGCGCGTGCGTGTGCATTGCGAGCGCATCGTCGAGTGCGGCATGCATGCGTGCGCCGAGATCGCCGGGCGGTTGTTCGCGCAGTCGAATTGAGCCGTCCGCAGCGAGATCGGTGAACAGTGGATGATCCGTCGACGGGGTACACCAGAGTTCGACCGGCCCGAGGCTGGCGGCGCAGGCCGTTGTTACCGCGTGCCGGATCAGTTGTGCGTGCAAATCCGCTGCGCCTTCGGCTCCGAGTTTCGGAATCAGGCGGGTTTTCGTGCGCCCCGGTTCCGGCGCTTTGGCGAAAATGAGTATCTTTGTGGAATGCATTGTCTTGTATTGTAGGAGCGAGCGCTGCTCGCGATTCAAAATAATCGCGGCCGGCGGCCGCTCCTACAGGGTGATTATCTTCGTCGCCATGCGTGGTAACGTTCGACCCACGGCAGCAGCTTGTGCGGCGCATGCGCCCGCTGCCATTGGCCCGCCGCCATTTTGTTGGCTTCGGCGAGGGTCGGATAGATGTGAATCGTGCGCATGATTTTTTTGAGGCCCAGCCCGTGGCGCATTGCGCTGACGTATTCGACAATCCATTCGCCGGCATGCTCGCCGACGATTGTCGCGCCGAGAATTTTGTCCTTGCCCGGCACCGTCAGTACCTTGACGAATCCGCGAGCGGCTTCTTCCGCAATGGCCCGATCCGATTCCCCGAGATCGAATCGGCTCACTTCGTAATCAATGTTCTTTGCCTTCGCCTCGGTTTCGTTCAGACCGACACGCGCCACTTCGGGGTCGGTAAAC
The DNA here is from genome assembly GCA_035690945.1 of Gammaproteobacteria bacterium. Classification (GTDB taxonomy): domain Bacteria; phylum Pseudomonadota; class Gammaproteobacteria; order Natronospirales; family DASSBR01; genus DASSBR01. Next base: position 254,288 of record DASSJY010000019.1, on the reverse strand, counting down.
GTACACCAGGGAATGACGGCATAGTCGGCCTTGACTTTCTTCAGGCCGCCGAACAGAGCATTGATGCCGGCATACCACGCTTCATGCCCGGCGACGTGGGTGAACTGATACGGGGCGATGGCATCGCCGCAGGCATAGATGTTCGGGAAGCGTGTCTGCAGGTATTCGTTGACTTCAATCGTGCCGGTTCCGGTCAGCACCATGCCGAGTTCTTCCAGTCCAAAGCCGGCGACGTTGGGTTTGCGGCCGACGGCGATCAGCAGGGCATCGAAGGGCAGGGCAGCCTCGTCGTTCCGATGCCGGCAGACCAGTTGCTTTTCCCCCTCGACAACGCGAACGGCGACGGCCTCATGTTTCGTCCGGATCTCGATCCCTTCCGATACCAGTTGCCGATGAACGTAATCGCCGGCATCCGGGTCTTCGTTCGGCAACAACCGCACGCCCATCTCGACCAACGTCACCTTGCTGCCGAAGCGAGCGAAGCATTGCGCCAGCTCGCACCCGATCGGGCCGCCGCCGAGCACGATCAGCCGCTTCGGCAGATCGCGCAGGTTCCAGACGGTTTCCGAGGTGAAATAGTCGATCGTACTGAGCCCGTCGATTGGCGGAACGATCGGCCGCGCTCCGGTGGCGAGGACGATCGCGCGTGTGGTCAGGGTGCGGCCATTGACCGTGACGCTGTACGGCGACTCGATTCGCGCTTCGCCGTTAATGCACTCGACGCCGAGGGCAGCGTAGCGCTCTGATGAATCATGTGGCGCAACCGTGGCAATCACGCGCTGCACGCGGTCCATCACGTCGGCAAAGTCGAAATCGATGCTCGCGGTGCGAAAGCCGAGCGCGTCGGAGCGCCGCGCGTCGTGCAGGAACCGCGCCGAACGGATCAGCGCCTTCGACGGCACGCAGCCGGTATTCAGGCAATCGCCGCCCATCCGGTTCTTTTCGATGAGCGTGACTTGGGCTTTCACGGTTGCCGCAACGTAAGCGGCAATCAGCCCGGCCGACCCGGCGCCGATAACAATCACGTTGCAATCGAAATGCTTCGGCTTGCGATAAGGCCGATAGACGCGCCGCGCACGATAAAAATCGACGGCCTTCTTCGCAATCAGCGGAAACACGCCGAGCAGCACGAGCGAGCCGATGACGTCCGCCGACACGATTCCGCTCAGCGAATGCAGTTGCCCCAGTTGCGTGCCGGCATTGACGTACACGATAGTGCCCGCCAGCATGCCGACCTGGCTGACGAGGTAAAAGGTCAGCGTCCGGATTGGTGTCAGCGCCATCACGATGTTGATAACGAAAAACGGAAACAGCGGCACAAGGCGCAGCGTGAAGAGATAAAACGCGCCGTCTCTTTCGATGCCGCGGTTGACTGTCCGCAACCGGTCGCCGAAGCGATGTTGCAGCGCGTCGCGAAACAGGAACCGCGCGATCAGAAAGGCGCAGGTGGCGCCGATCGTCGAGGCGAACGACGCCAGCAGCGTGCCGATGCCGAGGCCGAAGATGGCGCCGGCGGCGAGGGTGAGCCAGATTGCGCCGGGCAGCGAGAGCGCGGTGACGAAGACGTAAATGCCGAAAAAGATGGCAGCCGTCTGCCACGGGTGCGCGGCGACAACAGCGCCAAGGTGTTCGCGTTCGGCCTGCAAATAATGGAGATTGAGATAGCGGCCGAGATCGAATACGAAGAAGCTTGCGATCAGCGCGAGCACGACCAGCGCAATGAGAATGCGCAGGGCCACCTTTTTGTTGTTGCTACTCAACTAGTGAATTTTTGCTTGAGCTGCTGCAAAAAGTGGCGGACGCGCTTGGCGTTCTTGCCGATGTCGCTTTTGCCGATGCGCGACTCGGAGCGCATGTCGACGCGGGTGCCGGCTCCGTGCGGCTGGATCCGGATGACGACGTCGTCCTTGAAACCGAACCACAACGTCGTCGCCGTCGCGTCGATCTTGTGCGTCGCCGGGTTTGCCGTCTGCACAACCCATCCGTTGTGCTTGACGAGCGCGAGCGCTGCCTTGAATACCGCATCCGGCGACGCGTCAACAAGCAGTGGCTTGATATCCGGATAGGCCTTCAACTGCTGCGCCGCGATTTCGGGGCCGCCGTAGACGGGCGAGTTCACTGCGTGTTGCCGCTTGGCGAGCAGCGCAGGATCGAAAGTCGGCGGATGGGCCGTGTCGGTGGTGATGTCGTGAATGGGCGGCACGGACTGCGCCGTCTGCGCCCATCCCCAAGGCACGCCGATTGCGATAACGCCAATGATGATGCCGAGAATGCCCATCGCCCGCCACCGGCGCGCGTGGCCGACGAACAGCAGGATCGTCCCGAACAGCGACAGGATCGCGCCCGCGCCACCGCAGTACGCGCCCCAGCGAATCATTTCGAAGGCGGTGCCGAGCCCCCAGAACCGGCCGTGATAGCCCGGCCCGGTGACCAGCACCATAATCGCGCCGGCGAATGCCAGCGCAAAGCCGATCCAGGTGAGGGTCCGGCCGGCCGGGGCGGTGCCGGCGCGATTGGCGGTGAGGGCGTCATCAACCATTGCAGGCTCCTTCAATGGATTTCAGGACTCAGCCGGGCCGATTATGGTGCTTCCCGGCGCGAATATGCAACGCAGGCGGCGCGTTGGGTGGCGCGTGGCGCGCACGCCGATTATGATACCCGGCCATGAAAGAACGAATCATTCCCACCATTCTCGTTGGCGGCTCGGGCACCCGGCTGTGGCCGCTGTCGCGGGAGTTGTACCCAAAACAGTTTCTGCCGCTGGTCGGCAGGGGTACCATGCTGCAGGAGACGCTCAGGCGCCTCGACGGGCTCGACGGCTGCACCAGCCCGATCATCACCTGCAACGCCAATCACCGGTTTCTGGCTGCCGAGCAGCTGCGCGAGATCGGCAGCGAGCCGGCCGCGATCATGCTCGAACCGGTCGGCCGCAACACAGCGCCGGCGGTGGCTGCGGCGGCGCTGTTTGCGGCGAAGTACGATGACGACCCCATCCTGATCGTGCTGCCGGCCGATCACGTGATTACCGACCAGCCCGCGTTCCGGCATGCGCTCGAAGCGGGCGTGCAGTCCGCGCGCGATGGCAAGCTGGTGGTGTTCGGCGTGGTGCCGACCGCGCCTGAAACCGGCTACGGTTATATTCGCCGCGGAGCCGGCAAAAGCGTCTACAAGGTCGACGCGTTCGTCGAGAAGCCGGACCGCGGGACCGCGGAAGGCTATCTCAAGAGCGGCGATTACTACTGGAACAGCGGCATGTTCATGTTCCGGGCTTCGCGCTACCTGGAAGAACTGGAGAAGTTCGCGCCCGAGATGGTGGCCGCTTGCCGCCGCGCGCTCGAAGGCGCCGCCGGCGATCTCGATTTCACCCGACTGGATCACGAGGCCTTCAGCGCCTGTCCATCCGACTCCATTGATTACGCGGTGATGGAAAAGACCGATAATGCGGTCGTGGTACCGCTCGATGCCGGTTGGAGCGATGTCGGCTCGTGGGCGGCGCTCGCCGACCTGCATCCGGCCGACGCCAATGGCAACGTGATGGTCGGCGATGTGGTCGCCGAAGACGCGCGCAACTGCTACCTGCACGCGAGCGGGCGCATGCTGGCGGTGGTGGGCCTGGAAGATTACGTCGTGGTCGAGACTGTCGATGCGGTGCTGATCGCGCGCAAGGACCGAGTGCAGGACGTCAAGACAATCGTCAAGCGCCTGGGTGCGGAAGGGCGCAGCGAGACGTTGCTGCATCGCAAGGTCAGCCGGCCGTGGGGATCCTACGATGGCGTCGATCAGGGCGACCGCTTCCAGGTCAAGCGGCTGGTGGTGAAGCCTGGCGCGCGGCTGTCGCTGCAAAAACATCATCATCGTGCCGAGCATTGGGTCGTGGTGCGGGGCACCGCCGAAGTGACGCGCGACGACGAAACATTCCTGGTGGGCGAAAACGAATCGGTCTACATCCCGATGGGTACGCGCCACCGGCTTGCCAATCCGGGCAAGATTCCGCTGGAGTTAATCGAGGTGCAGTCGGGCGCCTATCTCGGCGAGGACGATATCGTGCGCTACGACGATGTCTACGGCCGTGTCGAGGAGAAGGCCTGATGGCGGGCGCCACCCCGTTGACCTGCTTCAAGGCTTATGACATTCGCGGCCGCTTCCCGGACGAACTGAACGAAGACATCGCTTGGCGCATCGGTCGTGCCTATGCCGAATTTCTCAAGCCGCACAACGTCGCGGTCGGGCGCGATATCCGGCTCAGCAGCGGCAGGATTGCCGATGCGGTGTCGCGCGGCCTGATGGCCGGCGGCGTGAACGTGCACGACATCGGCGTGTGCGGCACAGAAGAAATCTATTTCGCCACGGCCCATGCCAAGCTTGACGGCGGGATCATGGTGACCGCGAGTCATAACCCGCCGGATTACAACGGCATGAAGTTTGTGCGCGAGGGCGCTCGGCCGATCAGTGGCGACACCGGCCTGAACGATATTCGCGCCTTGGCGGAATCGGCGGATTTTGCCGATGCCGCGGCACCGGGCAGATATCACTCGCTCGATGCGCGACCGGATTACATCCGGCATCTCCTTGGGTACATCGACACAAACGCGCTCAAGCCGCTCAAGATCGTGGTCAACGCCGGCAATGGCGGCGCAGGTGCGATTGTCGACGAACTGGAACCACATTTGCCGTTCACGTTCGCCAAGCTGCATCACGAGGCTGACGGCACATTTCCGCACGGCGTCCCCAATCCGCTGCTGCCGGAGAATCGGCAGGCGACGAGCGAGAGGATTGTGGCCGAAAGGGCGGATCTCGGTATTGCCTGGGATGGCGATTTCGATCGCTGCTTTTTGTTCGACGAACGCGGCGCCTTCATCGAGGGCTATTACATCGTCGGCCTGCTCGCGGAAGCATTTCTGCGCCAGCACGACGGCGAGAAGATCGTGCACGATCCGCGGCTGACGTGGAACACGATCGATATCGTGAGCGGACTCGGCGGCAAGGCGGTCGAAAGCAAAACCGGCCACGCGTTCATCAAGGAGCGCATGCGCGCCGAAAATGCGATTTACGGCGGTGAGATGAGTGCCCATCATTATTTTCGCGATTTCTCCTATTGCGACAGCGGCATGATTCCGTGGCTGCTGGTCACGGAGCTGATGAGCCGGCGCAACGAGGCGCTGTCGGCGCTGGTGGCGGAGCGGCAGGCACAATTTCCGGTCAGCGGTGAAATCAATCGTCGCATTGGCGAGCCGACTGCGGCGCTTACGGCGATCGAGGCGCGTTATCGTGCCGATGCGGTGGCTGTCGCGCATGTCGATGGCCTGAGCATGGCGTTCGACGACTGGCGTTTCAATCTGCGTTCGTCCAACACGGAGCCGCTGGTACGGTTGAATGTCGAGAGCCGCGGCGATGATGCGCTGATGCGTGCGCGCACGGATGAATTGCTGCAACTGCTCGACCGCGAGTTTAACGCGGAGGCGATTTGATAATGTTTACGGAAACCGGCAATTCGCGCCGCTGGCTTAACCTGGCCGGTTTTTCGATTTGCGCCGGGCTGTTGGCCTACGCGTATTACCTGCAGCTTTACGTCGGGCTGCAGCCGTGCCCGCTGTGCATTTTTCAGCGCATCGGCGTCATCATCGTCGGGCTGCTGTTTCTGCTGGCGGCTATCTTCAGTTTTCGCGGTCGCGGCGCGCGGGTCTGGGCGGTGTTACTGGGCCTGTTTGCGATTGCCGGGGCGCTGACGTCGGCGCGGCACCTATGGGTGCAGGCGCATCCGGACGCGGTGGCGAGCTGCGGGCCGAATCTCGGCTATATGATGCAGAATCTGCCGATATTCGATGTTATCAAGCGCGTGTTCACGGGCAGTGGCGATTGCGCGATTGTTCACTGGACCTTCCTCGGTCTCAGCATGCCCGGCTGGACGCTCATCTGGTTTGTGTTGCTGGGGGCGTTTGGCGTGTGGGTGAACTGGCGGCGGTTGCCTTCCATCGCCCCTGCGTTCGGCCGAGTCTGAGGCGTTTTTTTCGGCGTCCGCGCACCTGCGCTGCCGCCAATTTCGAAAAGAGGCGACCGCTCGCCCTGAGCTTGTCGACGGCTTCTTCCGGTCTTATGCCGGCCTCAACAATTCTTCAAGAACCCGCCTATAAATCCGCGCGAGTTGGCGCAGATCGTCGATGGAAACATGTTCGTCAACCTTGTGAATTGACGCATTCACCGGCCCCAGCTCGACTACCGCCGCGCCGGCTGGCGCGATGAAGCGGCCGTCGGATGTACCGCCCCCCGTGGAAAGTTCCGGCTCATAACCCGTTTCGGCGCGAATTGCGTGCGTGACGGCATCCGTCAGCTTGCCGGGTTCGGTCAAAAAGGGGCGCCCGCCGTCGCGCCAGGCGAGTGAATGTTCCAGTCCATGTCGTTGTAGCAGCGCCTCAACGGCCGCTTGCAGGCTTGCGACCGTTGATGCGGTGCTGTAGCGAAAGTTGAACAGGGCTTCCGCACTGCCGGGAATGACGTTGTCGACGCCGGTGCCGGCGTGCAGATTCGAAATTTGCAGGCTGGTGGGCGGGAAATGTTCGTTGCCGTCGTCCCAGCGCGTCGCGGTCAGTTCCGCAAGTGCGGGGAGGGCGGCGTGAATCGGGTTGCGGGCTGTGTCGGGGTAGGCGACGTGGCCCTGGATACCGTGGACGGTCAGGCGACCGTGCAGCGAGCCGCGTCGGCCGTGGCGGATCATGTCTCCGACGCGGTCGCGGCTGGAGGCTTCGCCGACGATGCAGTGGTCGATCTTGATGCCGCGTCCGGTGAGAGTCTCGATGACACGGGCCGTGCCGTCTACGGCCGTGCCTTCTTCGTCGCTGGTGATCAGGAAGGCAAGCGAACCTTGGGGTTCGCCGCCGGCGGCGAAGTCTTCTGCCGCGGCGATCATGGCAGCCAGCGACCCTTTCATGTCTGCGGCGCCGCGGCCGTAGAGGTGGCCGTCGCGAAGGGTCGGGATAAATGGAGGTGTCGACCAGGCGCTTTCGGGACCGGGCGGTACGACGTCGGTATGGCCGGCAAAAACGACCAGCGGAGCGCTGTTACCGAGCCGAGCCCAGAGGTTCGATACCGGTCCGAAAGGGAGGTGTTCGATCGCGAATCCGACTGTCGCCAGCCGCTCCGCGATTACTGTTTGGCAGCCGGCGTCGTCGGGGGTGACGGAGCGCCGGGCGATCAGCTCCCGGGCAAGATCGAGCGGGTCCTTCACGCTTCTCGTGCCGCGGTGCGCAGCAGTTCGTTCAGGCCGATCTTGCTACGGGTCTTCGCGTCCACGCGCTTGACGATGATCGCGGCGTACAGGCTGTAGCGACCGTCGCTCGCCGGCAGGTTGCCGGGCACGACGACGGCGCCGGGCGGGATGCGGCCGTAGCTGATTTCACCGCTTTCGCGGTCGTAGATGCGCGTGCTCTGGCCGACGTAGACGCCCATCGACAGCACCGCACCGCGTTCGACGATGACACCTTCAACGACTTCCGAGCGTGCGCCGATGAAGCAGTCGTCTTCAATGATTGTCGGCGTGGCCTGCAGTGGTTCGAGCACGCCGCCGATGCCGACGCCGCCGGCAATGTGAACATTCGCGCCGATTTGCGCGCACGAGCCGACCGTCGCCCAGGTGTCGATCATAGAGCTGGCGCCGATGCGGGAGCCGATGTTGATGTAGCTGGGCATCAGCACCGCTCCCGGCTCGATAAACGCACCGCGCCGCACGGTCGCCGGCGGCACCACGCGCACGCCTTCGCGTTCAAACGCGGCGGCGTCGTGGCGGCTATACTTGAGTGGAATCTTGTCGAAGTAGCGTGCGTCGCCCTGCTGCATGACGTCATTGGGGGCGATGCGGTACAACAGCAGGACGGCTTTCTTGATCCATTCGTGACAGATCCAGCCGGTGGCGGTCGGCTCGGCTACGCGCAACGTGCCGCTATCGAGCCGATCGATGACGATCTCGATTGCGTTGCGGACGGTAGCATCGCATTGCGCCGGGCTTAGTTCGGCGCGATGGTCGAACGCAGCGTCTATTGTTGCTTTTAGGTCGGCGTCGTTCATGGCGCCGCCAATCATATTACAGCGACGGTCTGCGGCGCGACTCGAATTCGATTTCGTGTTTCTCTTGGCAGGCCAGGCAGCGCAGCGCGGTAGGCTCTGCACGCAGCCGCTCCCGCTCGATATGCACGCCACAATTTTCGCACCGGCCGTATTGGCCGTTGTCGAACTTGGTCAGCGCATGCTCGACCGATTCCAGCTCGCGGGATTCGCGCTCGATACTGTCAAACTCCAGGCTCTTGACCAAATCGTAAACGGACGCTTCGCCCGCGTCGCGCACGCGATGCGCAATGTCGCGGAATTGGTCCTCCTCCGATTCAAGCAGTTGCTGTTCGATCGCGCCGCGCAGTTCCGCGCGCTGCTGGCGGAGCGCATTTTCCATTTCGCCGTAATCGGCTGCTTCGGCCATATGTCTCTCCTTGGCGTGAGTTCCCGCTAGTTGGTTACGCGCGGCGGCGCGCATCGCGACGTTGCAGCCGGTCGAGTCGCTGGCGCGGAACTTTGAGGTTTGCGGCGTGGTGGTCGATGTCCTGCCACGGATCCTGTTTCTGGCCGAGACGCCGGAAGATGTTTTTAATGCCATAGCGATCGGAACGTAGTTTGGCGTCGTCGAGCGCGTCCCATTCGAGCGGCGTCGCGATCGGTGCGCCGGATTTGGCTCGTACGGCGTAGGGGGCGATCGCCGTCTGGCCGTACGCGTTGCGGTAGGTGTCGATGAACAGGCGGCCGCCACGCTTGCTTTTACGCTGCTCCGTCGTGAGTTGGTCGGGCGTGCGGGCGGCCAGCAGATCGGCGACGCCGTGGGCGAAATCGCGCACCGCCGCGAAGTCGGCGCGGCGGTCGAGCGGTGCGACGACGTGCAGGCCGCGCGAACCGGTGGACATCAGAAAGGCGACCAGACCGAGGTCGAGCAGCAGCTCCGACAGCATCTTCGCCGCCGCGCGCACGACATCGAACGTGGTATCGGGCCCCGGGTCGAGGTCGAAAATCAGCCGGTCCGGATGGTCGGGCCGGTCGACGCGCGACAGCCAGATGTGAAACGTGCTCACCTGGCTCGCGAGATAGACCAGGTCCGCTGGATTGCGGCAGACGCAGTAATTCGCCACGTCCTCCTTGCCGAGGCGCGCACGCTCGATCCAGTCGGGAAAGTAATCCGACGCGTTCTTTTGAAAAAAGCCTGTCCCGCCGGCGCCTTCCGGAAAGCGGTACAACGTCAGCGCCCGGTTGGCGATGTGCGGCAGCATCACGTCGGCGATGCGCGCGTAATAATCCACGAGATCGCCCTTGGTCAGCCCGGCGTCGGGAAACAGCAGCTTGTCCCGATGCGAAATTTCGAAGCTGTGCATGCCGACCTTCATCCAAAAATGATAGCCGTTGCGGCGCGGCCGCCACACCGGGGGTTGCCCTACTGCCGGCGCCCAGGCCGGCCTTGATTGCACCGCTCTGCCGCCTAAGGTACAAAGGCCGGCATGGAAGGTTCATCAAGGCTGGTCGTCCTCGCCGCGCTCAGCGGCAACGCGGTAATCGCGGTGATCAAGTTCATCGCGGCGCTGTTGAGCGGCAGCGCCGGCATGTTCTCCGAAGGGATTCATTCGACGGTCGATACCATCAACCAAGCGCTGCTGCTGTACGGCATGCACCGCGCCAAGCGGCCGGCCGACGAGGATTTCCCGTTCGGCTACGGCAAGGAAGTCTACTTCTGGAGCTTTGTCGTCGCGGTCCAGCTGTTCGGCATCGGCGCGGTGTTTTCGGTGTACGACGGCGTGCAGCACATCGTCCGTGGCTCGCCGCTCGAGGACGCGCGTGTCAGCTATATCGTGCTGGGCCTCGCGCTGGTGTTCGAAGGGTCGAGCTGGGGTTTCGCGGTATATAACTTCTCGAAGGAGAAAGGCCGGCGCAGCTACTTTGAGGCGATCCGGCGCGGCAAGGACCCGACCATGTTCATGGTGATATTCGAGGACACGGCGGCCATTCTCGGTATCGCGGTCGCGTTCCTCGGCGTGTTTTTGACCATGCATACCGGTGACGAGGTGTTCGACGGGATCGCATCGATCCTGATCGGCGTGATTCTGGGCGTGACGGCGGCGCTGCTGGGGCGCGAGGTCAAGGGACTGCTGATTGGCGAGAGCGCCAATCGACCGGTCGTGCGCGGTATTCGCGAACTGGCCTTGTCCTTTCCGGAAATTGAGGCGATTCACGAAACGCTGACGATGCATGTCGGGCCGAACTTCATCCTGGTCAACATCAGCGTCGCCTTCAAGGACGACATCAACGCCCATCAGGTGGCCGACGCGGCCGCGCGACTGGACAGTGAGATCAAGGCGCGGTTTCGGCACGTCAAGCGGGTGTTCATCGAGGCGGAAACCGGCTTCCGGCCGATCGTGCAATCCGCGGACCAAAGGAGATGAAATGCAGGATTTGATGGCGCTGTCGCCATTCGCCCGCAAGGTGCTGGTCGCCATCGGGCTGGGCATCCTGGCGTTCGTGATCATCTATTTCCTGAACGTTGTCAGCTATGGGTTGCTGGTGCTGTTCGCGGGCGCGCTGTTTGCGGTACTGCTGCATGGCCTCGCGCGCCTGCTGTTTCTGAACACGCCGGTGCCGCCCGGGTGGGCGTTCGGCATTATCGTTGTCGGCCTTGCATTGCTGGTCGCGCTGGCGGGCAGCGTCGGCGGCATGCGGGTGGCGCAACAGGCGCCCAAGCTCAGTCGCCAGGTCAGCAAATCGCTCAATCAGCTTCATTCGCAATTGCGGCGCAGCGAACTTGGGCGCAAGGCGCTGGAATCGGTGCAGTCGGGCGGTAGTGGTTCGCAGGCGCCGAAGTCGCCTTCATCGACCAGCGAGACGCTGTCGTTCGGTGCAACGATAGTGCAGCACGTACGAGGCTTGGTGGCGATAACGATCGGCGCGATCACCGACATCTTCATCGTGCTGATCGTGGGAATTTACCTCGGCTCCGCCCCCGACTACTACATCCGTAGCGCACTGAGGCTGGTGCCGATCCGCAAGCGAAAAAGGTTTCACGAGTTGTTCGAAACGCTCGGTCATGCGCTCAGGCGCTGGCTGCTCGGCCGCTTCCTGTCGATGATCTTCACCGGTATCCTGACGACCGTCGGCTTGTCGTTCCTGAACGTTCCGCTTGCAGTGCTGCTTGGCATGATCGCGGCCGCACTGACATTCATTCCTTACCTGGGCGCGATCATTTCGGCGGTTCCCGCCATCCTGATCGGGCTGCTGCAGGGTCCGACGACCGCGCTTTACGTGGGCCTGTTGTATCTCACCGCGCATGCGCTCGAGGGCTACGTTATCTCGCCGCTGATTCAACGCCGGGTGGTGCATCTTGCGCCGGCCTTTCTGATCGGGGTGCAACTGCTTGGCGGGCTGATGGCCGGCATCATCGGTATCATTCTGGCCGCGCCGCTCGCGGTGACGATCACCATCATCGTCCAGGTGCTGTACATCGAGGACATCCTTAACGACACGCCGCACGTGCTCGGCGAGGGGTAGGGGCTGAAAGACCGGTGGCTTCAGTCGCGCGTGACGATGATGTAAATCGCGTGAATCACGCCCGGGATGTAGCCGAGAATCGTCAGCAGAATGTTGATCCAGAACTGCACGCCGATGCCGACCTGCAGAAACACGCCGAGCGGCGGAATGATGATCGACAGAATGATGCGGATCACGTCCATCATGATGTTCTTCCTTTGACTGGGGCGGGAAATCCGTTTTCGGAATTTGACCCTTTATAACTCGAGAGCACGACCGCAATCCGGGCCGCCGTCACGCTTGAGGCAGTCGAGTGGGTCGCGGGGCCCGGCCACCGAAAAGCTGGTAAGCTTGCGCCGCATGTCTATCCGGGTTCTTCCTGAGCAATTGATTAACCAGATCGCCGCCGGCGAGGTCATCGAGCGGCCGGCGTCGGTGGTCAAGGAACTGGTTGAGAACAGTCTCGACGCCGGCGCGCGTTCGATTGAAGTCGAGGCGGAACGCGGCGGCATCAGCCGGATGCTGGTGCGCGATGACGGTTGCGGCATCGGCAAGGCCGAGTTGTCGCTGGCGCTGGCGCGGCACGCGACCAGCAAGATTGCGGCGCTCGCCGACCTCGAGCGCGTCGGCACGCTCGGCTTCCGCGGCGAGGCGCTGCCGAGCATCGGTTCGGTGGCGGAATTGAGCCTGACGTCGCGGGCGCGCGGCGCGGCGGACGCCTGGCACATTCGCGCCGACGGGCGCGGCGGCCTCAGCGAACCGGCGCCGGCCGCGCACGCCGACGGCACCACCATCGAGGTGCGCGAGTTGTTTTTCAGCGTCCCAGCGCGGCGCAAGTTCCTGCGCACCGAGGCGACCGAGTTCGGCCACCTGGAAACAGTGGTCCGGCGCCTGGCGCTGAGCCACTACGACGTGCGCTGGCGGCTGACGCACAACGGCCGCGAAGTCTGGCGGCTGCCGCTGTGCGACGATCGCACGGCGAGCGAGGCGCGTATTGCGGCCTTGTGCGGCGGCGACTTCGTCGACCGGACGCTGTATATCGAGCACGAGCGGGGCGGCGTCGGCCTGCGCGGGTGGATCGGCCTGCCGACCGCGGCGCGGACGCGCACCGACCGGCAGTACTTTTACGTCAACGGCCGCATGGTCCGGGACAAGCTGATCGCGCACGCGGTGCGCCAGGCGTACGACGACGTGCTGTTCCACGGTCGCCATCCGAGCTTCGTGCTGTATCTCGATATCGATCCGGCGCTGGTCGATGTGAACGCGCATCCGGCGAAGCACGAGGTGCGCTTCCGCGACGGCCGGCGGGTGCACGACCAGATCTTCCACGTGCTGCACGAGGCGCTGGCAACGACGCGACCGAAGACGGTCGTTTCGGGCGTCGCCCCGGTGGCGCATGCCGAAGCTTTGCCGGAACGCGCGCCGCCGCAACAGGCACGCTTCGCAATGCCGGAACGCACGGGTAACGTGGCGGAAAGCCTCGTGGCTTATGCGCGACTCAGCGAACCGGCACCCGCATCGGCGGCGGCGGCGCGTGAACTGCCTGAACCGGACGACGAACCGCCGCTGGGCATTGCCATCGGTCAGTATCGAGGTATCTACATCCTCGCGCAGCGCAGCGACGGGCTGGTGCTGATCGACATGCACGCGGCACACGAGCGTGTCACATACGAGCACATGAAGCGGGCATTGGCGGCCGGTGGGATTACTGCCGCGCCGCTGCTGGTGCCGGTCACAGTCGACCTGACCGCAGCCGAAGTCGAGCAGCTCTGCGAGGCAGCCGGGGAGATGGCGCGGCTGGGGTTGGAAATCGATCGGCTGGGGCCATCAAGCGTCGCGGTCCGCAGTTTGCCGCTCGAATTACGCGGCGCCGACACTGCGGCGCTGGTACGCGAAATTGCCGCCGATCTGATCGCAGAAGGCGGCAGCAAGGGGTTGAGCGCATCGATTGAACGGGTGCTGGCGACGCTCGCCTGTCATCGCGCCGTACGCGCCGGACGGCAACTGACGCTCGCGGAAATGAATGCGTTGCTGCGCGCGATGGAAAAAACCGACCGCGCCGATCAATGCAACCACGGCCGCCCCACCTGGACGCGGCTGAGCCTCGCGGAACTGGATCGCCTGTTCTTGCGCGGGCAGTGACCACTCAACTACCGCCCGCAATCCTGTTGATGGGGCCGACCGCGACCGGCAAGTCTGACGCGGCACTCGCCCTCGCGGACCGCCTGCCGGTCGAGATCGTCAGCGTCGATTCGGCGATGGTGTATCGCGGCATGGACATCGGTACCGCCAAGCCATCCGTGGCCGAGCGGGCGGCGGTGCCGCATCATCTGATCGATATCCTCGATCCGGAGCAGAGCTATTCCGCCGCGCAGTTTCGTGCCGATGCGCTGGCGGCAATGGCCGACGTTACGGCACGCGGCGGCGTGCCGCTGCTGGTCGGCGGCACGCTGTTGTACTTTCGTGCATTGGCGCGCGGGCTCGCACCGCTGCCTGAGGCCGACCCCGATTATCGTGCCGAGATTGAACGCGAGGCGGCACGATCGGGCTGGCCAGTGTTGCATTCGCGCCTCGCTGAAGTCGATCCCGAGGCCGCCGCGCGCATTCATCCCAACGACGCGCAACGTATCCAGCGCGCGCTCGAGGTGCATCGCCTGACAGGCAAGCCGATGAGCCGGCATCTTCAGGAACGCCACGAGCCGCCGCCGTACCGGTTGTTGCGGCTCGCCCTCGTGCCGGTCTCGCGCACGTTGTTGCGCGAGCGCATCGCGGCGCGCTTCGAAGCGATGGTCGCGGCCGGCTTTGTCGACGAAGTTGCCGCATTGCGGGCGCGCCCGAACCTGACCGCGGCGCACGCATCGATGCGGGCCGTCGGCTATCGGCAACTGTGGGCGTATCTCGACGGCCGCTGTAGCCAAGAGCAGGCGATCACCGACGGTATCGTCGCTACGCGCCGCTATGCCAAGCGCCAGATCACCTGGCTGCGATCGGAGCCGGACGTTTGCCATCTTGATGCCCAAGCCGGCGATCTGATCGATCGGCTTGCATTGAAAGCGTGTGAGTTCATACCCCACTAGCATAAAAAGGCGGCTGGCCCGTATAATTCCACTTTCCGGCACTGCATCAGCAGTAAGGTCATAACTAGAGCAAAGCCAAGGAGAACTGCGATGGCGAAAGGCCAGTCTCTTCAGGAACCATTCCTGAATGCACTCCGCAAAGAAAGAATTCCGGTTTCGATCTACCTGGTCAACGGCATCAAGTTGCAGGGCCAAGTCGAATCTTTTGATCAATTCGTCGTGTTGTTGAAGAACAGCGTCAGCCAGATGGTTTACAAGCATGCGATCTCGACCGTTGTGCCCGGGCGGCCGGTCCATATTGCGCTGGAGGATGGCGACGAGGAGTCGCACGACTGAGCGACTTCATTCCCACGGACTGCTGATTGGCCGCTGCTGACTCCCAAAATAGCGAGCGGGCGGTCCTCGTCCACCTCGACATCGACCTCGAGCCTGCGCGGGGTTCCGATCGCGCGGCCGAGTTTGCCGAACTGGCACGTTCGGCGGGCGCCGATCCCGTGGCAGCGATCACCGGTCATCGACATGCGCCGGATCCGCATTCGTTTGCCGGCGTCGGCAAGGTCGAGGAAATCCGTGCCGCGGTGGTTGCGCACAAGGCGGACATCGTGCTGTTCAATCACGCGCTGTCGCCCAGCCAGGAACGCAACCTCGAACGCGCATTGAAGTGCCGCGTGCTCGGCCGTACCGGCCTGATTCTCGATATCTTCGCGCGCCGTGCGCGCTCGTTCGAAGGCAAGCTGCAAGTCGAACTGGCACAGCTCAAGCATCTGTCGACGCGTCTGGTGCGCGGCTGGACGCATCTTGAGCGGCAGAAGGGCGGCATCGGCCTCCGCGGGCCGGGCGAAACCCAGCTCGAAACGGACCGTCGCCTGATCGGCGGGCGCATCAAGCAGATCAACCGCAAACTCGAAAAGGTGCAGAAGCAGCGCGCGCAGGGTCGGCGCAATCGCCGCCGGCGCGACGTGCCTTCGATTTCGCTGGTCGGCTACACCAATGCCGGTAAGTCGACGTTGTTCAACCGCCTCACCGGCGCGGGCGTTTATTCCGCCGACCAGCTGTTTGCAACTCTCGATCCGACCATCAGGCGGCTACCGCTGGACGGCGCGGGCGAAGCGGTCGTCGCCGACACCGTGGGCTTCATTCGCGATCTGCCGCACGATCTGGTCGCCGCATTCCACTCGACTTTGCAGGAAACCGAAGAGGCCGATCTCCTGCTGCACGTGATCGATGCGGCCGACGACGATCGAGTGGAGCACATTCGCACCGTCAATGCGGTATTGGCGGAAATCGGCGCGGCCGACGTAGCCCAGATCGAGATATTCAACAAGATCGACGTCGCCGGTCGCGAGCCCGGCTGCGAGTATGGCGACGACGGTCTGGCGCGGCGCGTCTGGGTATCGGCCGAGACCGGCGCGGGCCTCGATTTGCTGAGCAGGGAAATAGCCCGTATCGTCGCGCGCGACACGGTCGGCGGCTGGCTGACGCTGTCGGCGAACCAGGGCCGGCTGCGCTCGCGGCTGTTCGGCCTGGGCGCTGTGCGGGAGGAACATCTGACCGGCGCCGGCGACTGGGTGTTGAAAGTATGTTTGCCGCGTCGCGATTATCAGCAGCTGCAACTGCATGAAGGGATGGGCGGTCTTTCCGATTGATACCTAAGGGATGCTACGATATGCACTTTGTGCCGCGCGGCAACGAGAGTGCGAATGAGCTGGAACGAACCCGGTCACGACAAGGATCCCTGGGGCAATAATCACAAACCCGCTGATCTGGATGAGCTGATTCGCAACATCCAGCACCGCGTTCAGGGTCTCTTCAGCAATAAGCCGCACGGCAAAAAGTCCGGCGGCAGCGGTATCCTCTGGCTTCTTCCCGTGCTGGTCGTGATCTGGCTTCTGACCGGCTTTTATCGCGTCGATTCCGCGGAGCAGGCGGTCGTGCTGCGCTTCGGTGCCTACCAGACGACTACCGGCCCCGGCCTGCACTGGCATCTGCCGTGGCCGATGGCGCGCGCGGATCTTGTCAATGTTGCGCGGGTGCGTTCGTTCCCGTATTCCAACGAAATGCTGACCGCGGACGAGAACATCGTCCAGGTTGCAATCGCGGTGCAGTACGTTGTCGATAACCCGTACAAGTACCTGTTCAACGTGCGTCAGCCCAACCGAACGCTGGGCGAGGTGTCCGAGGCGGCGATTCGCCAGGTCGTCGGCAAGAACAAGATGAACTACATTCTCGGCACCGGCCAGAGCGAAATCGCCGCCGCAGCGAAGCAGAAGATGCAGTCGATCCTGAACCGCTACGACGCCGGCCTCAAGGTGCTGTCGGTCAACCTGCAGAAGGACCAGCCGCCGCGCGAAGTGCAGGATGCGTTCGACGACGTCAACAAGGCGCGCGAGGACAAGCAGCGCCTGCAGAACGAGGCGCAGGCGTATGCCAATTCGGTGGTGCCGAAGGCGCAGGGCGATGCCGCGCACATCGTGCAAGGTGCCGAGGCCTACAAGGCGCAGGTGGTCGCCGAGGCGCAGGGTCGTACCAGCCGTTTCGACGCGATTCTCGCGCAATACAAGAAGGCGCCCCGGGTGACGCGCGAGCGGCTTTACATCGACGGCGTCGCCGACGTGCTGAAAAACACGCACAAGATCGTGATCGACCCAAGCGCCAGGGGCAGCCTGTTGTACATGCCGCTCGACAAGCTGTTCAAGTCGAAACCGAAACCGAAAACGGAATCGAAGTCGACATCCGTCGCGCAGGCGAACGGGGAGGGTGCGCAATGAGTGCAAAATGGCTCGCAGGTCTCGTCGCCACCGCCATAGTATTGCTGTTGCTCGATCTGGCGATCTTCACCGTCAATCCCGCGCAGTGGGCGTTGATGCTGCGCTTCGGCAAGATCGTCGAGACGCAGTTCGATCCCGGCATTCATTTCAAGGCGCCGTTCATCAATCAGGTGGTGAGGCTCGACAAGCGCGTGCTGACGCTCGACAGTCCGCCGGAGCGATTCCTGACCGTCAACAAGAAGAATCTGCTGGTCGATTATTTCGCCAAGTGGCAGATCACCGACCCGGTCAAGTTCTATCGTGCGACCGGCGGCAATGAAGATGCCGCGCGCGCGCGTCTGGGCGAGATCGTCAAGAACGAGTTGCGCGCACAGTTCGGCACCCGCACCGTGCAACAGGCGGTGACCGGCGAGCGTGCCGAGCTGATGCAGGATTTGCGCGTGGAAGCCAATAAGGCGACCGACGACTTCGGCGTCAAGATCGTCGATGTGCGCATCAAGCGCATCGACCTGCCGACGGAAGTCAGCGGCGCCGTATTCGACCGCATGCGTTCGGAGCGCGCGCAGGTCGCCAAGCGCTATCGCGCGGAAGGTGCGCGGCTGGCCGAGCAGATTCGCGCCAAGGCTGACAAACAGCACACGATCATCGTCGCGGACGCGCAAAAAAAGGCGCAGCAGATTCGCGGCGAGGGCGATGCGAAAGCGGCGGCGATTTACGCTGTAGCGTATAACAAGGATCCGGCGTTCTACGCCTTCTACCGCAGCCTGCGCGCGTATCGCGCCAGTCTCAAGGGGGACAACAGCGTGCTCGTGCTGAGCCCCGACAGTCGTTTCTTCCAGTACCTCGAAACCCCGAAAGGGTGCGGCAAGAGTTGCTGATTCTGTAAGGATAACCGTGGGCAAAAACGTTATCGTCATCGGCACCCAATGGGGTGACGAGGGCAAGGGCAAGGTTGTCGACCTGCTGACCGATCGCGCCGCCGCCGTGGCGCGTTTCCAGGGTGGCCACAATGCCGGGCATACACTGGTCATCAACGGCGAAAAGACGGTGTTGCACCTCGTCCCGTCGGGCGTGCTGCGCGACAACGTCCGCTGCCTGATCGGCAGCGGCGTGGTGGTCGCGCCGGATGCGTTGCTCGACGAGGTAAAGAGCCTGGAGGCCAAGGGGATTCCGGCACGCGAGCGGCTGTCTATCAGCCCGGCGTGCCCGCTGATCCTGCCGTCGCACGTCGCGCTCGACAAGGCAAGGGAGCTCTCACGCGGCGCCGGCGCGATTGGCACCACCGGTCGCGGCATCGGCCCCGCATACGAAGACAAGGTCGCGCGGCGGGCAGTGCGTATCGCGGACCTGTTTCACCGCGAACGGCTCGCGGCCAAGCTCGGCGAAGCGCTCGATTATCACAACTTCGTTTTGCAGCATTACTTCCACACGGACCCGGTCTCGTTCCAGCAGGTGCTCGAAGACTACCTGCGTTACGCCGAAGAAATCGCACCGATGACCGGCGACGTGACCGCGCTTCTGAAGGGCTATCACGATCGCGGCGAAAGCGTGCTGTTCGAAGGCGCGCAGGGTGCGCTGCTCGATGTCGATCACGGCACCTATCCATTCGTCACCTCGTCGAACACGACCGCGGGGGGGGCGGCGACCGGCACCGGCCTCGGGCCGCGCTGCTTCGATTTCGTCCTCGGCATCGTCAAGGCCTACACCACGCGCGTCGGCGCGGGGCCGTTCCCGACCGAACTGTTCGACAAGATGGGCGAGCATCTCGCGCGCCGCGGCCACGAGTTTGGTGCAACCACCGGCCGGCCACGGCGCTGCGGCTGGTTCGACGTGGTGCTGCTGCGCCGCTCGATTATCAACAACAGCGTGTCCGGCCTGTGCGTCACCAAGCTCGACGTGCTCGACGGGCTGGATACGATCCGCATTTGCGTCGGGTACAAGACGCCCGAAGGCGAGTTGTCGATCGCGCCGGTCGGCGCGGAAGGTATCGCCGCATCGTCGCCCGTTTACATCGAGTTGCCCGGCTGGAAACAATCGACCGTCGGCATCACGAAGTATGATGATCTGCCGGAGAACGCGCGCGGTTATCTCAAGAAGCTGGAAGAGCTGACCGGCGTGACGGTGGACATAATTTCCACCGGCGCCGATCGTGCGGAAACCATTGTGTTGCGGCATCCGTTCGACGAAAGCTGACCGTGCCTCTGCTCGGCGTCAATATTGATCACATCGCGACGCTGCGCCGGGCGCGCGGCACGCGCTATCCCGACCCCGTTGAAGCGGCATTTATCGCTGAGCGGGCCGGCGCGGACGGCATCACGCTGCACCTGCGCGAGGATCGCCGCCACATCCAGGAGCGCGACGTGCGGCTGTTGAAGCAGACGTTGACGACGCCGATGAACCTGGAACTCGCGGCGGCCGACGAGGTGCTGGCGATCGCAGTCGACGTTGCACCCGAGCATTGCTGTCTCGTCCCCGAGAAGCGCCAGGAGCTGACCACCGAAGGCGGCCTGGACGTCAAAGGCCAGTTGACTCACATCGGCGACGTGTGCAAAAGGCTGGCCGCAGCCGGCGTCGTCGTCTCGCTGTTCATCGATCCCGACGAGTCTCAAGTCGATGCCGCCGCCGAGCTGCAAGCGCCGGCGGTCGAAATTCATACCGGCCGCTACGCCGATGCGATCACTGCAGCCGAGCGCGACACCGAATTCGAGCGCGTCCGGCAGGCGGTCGAGCACGCGCACAGGAAGGGTTTGACTGTCAACGGCGGCCACGGCCTGCATTATCACAACGTCAAACGAGTCGCAGCCCTGCCGGCGATACAGGAACTCAACATCGGCCACTCGATTGTCGCCCGCGCAGTCCTCGTCGGACTTGATGCGGCGGTGAGGGAAATGAAATCGCTGGTCGCGCGGGCAGCGACTTGATCTTCGGCGTCGGCACCGACCTGGTCGAAATCGCTCGCATCGAGCGCACCTACGAGCGTTACGGCGTGCACTTCGTTGATCGGTTGCTGACGGATCGCGAGCGCGTGCTGTTCGACAAAACCCGCCGCAAGGTGCGCTTTCTCGCCATGCACTTCGCCGCGAAGGAAGCGATCGTCAAGGCGATGGGCACCGGCTTCGCGCACGGCGTCTGGATTCGTGACGTCGGCTTCTATCCGGACGAATGGGGCAAGCCGTGCGTGGAAATGGCACCTCGTGCGCTCGCGGTCTGCCATCGCCTCGGCGCCGGCGAGGGCTTCGTCAGTCTGAGCGATGAAAAGGGCATGGCGCTGGCGTTCGCAGTTCTGATGCGGGCGGCCGCCTAAGACAACCGCGGCAGCCGCATTTTGCTAGACTTGCCCCGCATGAATGTTCTCGCGTTCGATATAGAAACCGTGCCGGACGTCGACTCCGGCCGCCGGCTGTACCAGCTTGACGGGTTGGACGACGCGGATACCGCGCGCGCCATGTTCCATCGTCGCCGGCAGCAGACCGGCGGCAGCGACTTCCTGCCGCTGCACCTGCACCGCGTGGTTGCGATCTCGGTGGCGATGGCCAACCGCGACGGCTTCAAGGTCTGGTCGCTGGGCGATCCGGCCTCCGACGAACGCGAACTGGTCAGCCGCTTCTTTGATGGCATCGACAAGTTTTCGCCGGACCTGGTGTCGTGGAACGGCGGCGGCTTTGATCTGCCGGTGCTGCACTACCGCGCGATGCTGCACGGCGTCTCGGCGCCGCGCTACTGGGACACCGGCGACGGGGAGCAGACCTTCCGCTGGAACAACTACCTGTCGCGCTACCACTGGCGGCATCTCGATCTGATGGATGTGCTGTCGAGTTTCCAGATGCGTGCGGTTGCACCGCTCGACGAGGTCGCCGTCATGCTCGGCCTGCCCGGCAAGCTCGGCATGCACGGCAGCAAGGTCTGGGATGCGTGGCTTGAAGGCGGGGTCGAAGCGATTCGCAATTACTGCGAAACCGATGCGCTCAACACGTTTCTGATTTATCTGCGCTTCGAACTGATGCGCGGGCGGCTGGGGCCGGATGGCTACCGGGAGCGCTGCGAGCAGATTCGCTCGGCGCTGCTCGACGATGGCCGCGCGCACCTGAAGCAGTTCGTCGATGCCTGGGCCGTCCAGCCTGCGGAGGAGGG
This sequence comes from Gammaproteobacteria bacterium, assembly GCA_035690945.1. GTDB lineage: Bacteria > Pseudomonadota > Gammaproteobacteria > Natronospirales > DASSBR01 > DASSBR01. The sequence goes on along the minus strand of DASSJY010000019.1, from coordinate 232,771 downwards.
CGCCGTGTGACCATCGGTCCACTGATGGTGGACATCGCCGGGCATGCGCTCACCGCCGAAGACGGCGAACTGCTGGCGCACCCGCTGGTTGGCGGCGTCATCCTGTTTTCGCGCAATTATGAAAGCCTGCCGCAACTTGAAGCCCTGACCGCCGACATTCATGCGATCAAGACGCCGCCGCTGCTGATTGCGGTCGACCAGGAAGGCGGGCGCGTGCAGCGTTTTCGCGACGGCTTTACCCGGCTTCCGCCGCTGCGCCTGATCGGCAACAGCTACGCAGAAAATCCGCGACTGGCGGCCGAACTTGCGGAGACGGCGGCGTGGACCATGGCCGCGGAACTCGCGGCCGCCGGCGTCGATTTCAGCTTCGCGCCGGTGGTGGATCTCGACCTGGGTATCAGCAGCGTGATCGGCGATCGCGCGTTCCATAAAGATCCCGCAATAGTGGCGACGCTCGCGCGAGCGTGGGTGAACGGCGTCCGGCGCGCGGGACAGATAGCGGTCGCGAAGCACTTTCCCGGCCATGGCTCCGTCATTCCCGATTCGCATACCAGCATCGTGGAGGACCCGCGCGAATACGATGCGATCGCGCATGCGGATATGGCGCCGTTTCGTCGCATGATCGCCTTGGACATTGCGGCGATCATGATGGCGCACGTCGTTTATCCGGCTGTCGACAGCGAGCCCGCCAGTTCGTCGCGGCGCTGGATTAAAGAGGAGCTTCGCCACCGACTGCACTTTGATGGCGCGGTCTTTTCCGACGATCTGAGCATGCATGCAGTGGCCGCGCGCGGCGACATCGTCGAGATCGCCCGGCAGGCTCTCGGCGCCGGCTGCGATATGCTACCGGTGTGCAACAACCGGGCGACGGTTGAACGGTTGCTCGATCACGCCGGCGCCTATGAGAATCCGAATTCGCGTCTGCGCCTGGCGCGCCTGCATGCGCGGCCGCGGATGGACCGCGCCCGCCTGGAAGCCGGCGACACCTGGCAGAAGGGGCAGCGTCTGCTGGCTGACCTGATGGATCGGCCACAAAATGAACTCGCGCTTGATGTTAAACGTTAAATAAGTTCGACAAATGGTTGATGAACAACAATAATGTTCTAAATGAAATTGAAGCCGTCCGGGCCAGTGCGGACCTGTTGCATTCAGATGCAGAGGTGCATGCCGCGGTCGAGCGGATGGCAACCGCCGTGCGCGAATGGCTCGCGGACAAGAACCCATTGCTGCTGTGCGTGATGACCGGCGGCGTGATGACGACAACCTGGCTCGCCGAGCGGCTCGATTTTCCGCTGCAGATCGACTACGTGCATCTGACCCGCTACGACGGCGACACCAGCGGCAGCGATGAGATGACCTGGCGGGCCAAGCCGAAGTTCCCACTTGCAGGGCGCCACGTGCTGCTGATCGATGACATTTACGACGAGGGCATCACGCTGCGCCAGTTGGTCGACTATTGCCGTGAGCAAGGCGCCGCGAATGTCGCGAGTGCCGTGCTGGTGCGCAAGCGCCATCAACGCAACTTCGGCGGCATCGAACCCGACATTGTCGGCCTGGAAGTCGAGGACCGTTACGTGTTTGGCTGCGGGCTCGACTACAAGAATTACCTGCGCAACCTGCCGGCAATTTATGCCGTTAACGCCACTTTTTTGAAAGAGACCGATTCATGACAGACCTCGCGATTATTGGCGGCACCGGCCTGACGTCTTTGCCGGAACTGGAAATCACCCGCCGCGAAGTCGTTTACACGCCGTACGGCCAGCCCTCCGGCCCGATGACGCATGGCCGGCTCGGCGGCCGCGACATCGTCTTTCTGCCGCGCCACGGCTACGGCCACACGATCCCGCCGCACAAGGTGAACTATCGTGCCAACATCTGGGCGCTGAAGAATATCGGCGTCGGGCGAATCCTGGCGGTCGCATCCGTCGGCGGCATTCGCAGTGATATGGCGCCAGGTCGCATCGCCTTTCCTGCCCAGATCCTCGACTATACTTACGGCCGCGACAACACGTATTTCGAAGAGAATCTCGAGCACGTCACGCACATCGACTTCACCTGGCCGTACGACGAGGAGTTGCGCGGCGCGTTGCTGAAGGCGGCGGAAGCCGCGCAGCTGGAGTTCGCGCCGGGTGGTGTTTACGGCGCAATGCAGGGACCGCGGCTGGAAACGGCCGCCGAGGTCAACCGGCTGGAGCGCGACGGCTGCGACATGATCGGCATGACAGGGATGCCGGAAACGGCGCTGGCGCGCGAATTGGGGCTGGCTTACGCCTGCTGTGCCGTCGTCGCCAACTGGGCCGCGGGTCGCGGCGACAAACCGATCCATGACGAACTCAAGGACAGCCTCCGCCAAGGCATGGAACAGGTGGGCCGGCTGTTGGCCGCATTAATGCCGCTGGTGTGAACCCCGTGGTCTATTTACCAATCTTTCGGCATCGCCAGTCGCACGTGAATGATTCGCTGGATATTCAATGCGTCGGTGCCGGCACAGTGGCGGCCGCGGGCGGCTCGATCGGCGTGACCTGAACGATGACGCCGAACAACGGGTTGTCGAAGTAATTGATTGTCTTCGGGCTGATCCGGCGCGACTCGTCCATGACGATCGCTTGCGGCTTCGGCGGTTGCGGGCTGAAATAGGGGCCGAAACCGGCGAATGACGCTGATGCCGTGGTCGCGGGTGACGGCACGGCGAGTTCACCGTCCTTGGGTTGCCAGGTTCTAAGCGAGGTCGGGTTCACCGGCCGGTAAGCAATGTTCAGTGCCAGGTGCAGGAACCTGTCGTAGGTCAGCTTGATCGTGCCGAATGCCGGTGCCGTCGGCGGCGCGGTCTTTTCTTGGGGTGCAGTCGTCACTTTCGCTACTGCAGGCTGCTGCGAACTAACCGGCGCCGGTGCCAGCGTGTTATCCGAAAAAACAGTGGTCGCGGTCGGCAGCGTGGTGGAGACCGGCAAATTGGTCGAGACCGGCAGACCCGTGGATGCCGGCAGGACCAGCGGCGTGATGGACACCTTTGGCGCCTGCCGGGGCGGCACGCCTTGCTCGATCCAGCCGGTATGAACCAGCGGCTGATAACGGCCCGACTGCGCAAGCCGGTTCCAGACGCCTTGCAGTTGGTACTGCTTGACGGGCAATGGCAGCACCAAGTCACCTTCCGGCTTGACCGTCGCCACGGCCGGCGTTGTCGTCGTCGATGGCACGGCGAAGGTCGTCATGCCGGCCGGTTGAGTGGTGGCGGGTTCCGGCGCTGCCGGGACGACCGCATTCTTCAGGTTCGGCAGCTTCGGATCGGCCGGCCACATTTCATTGCCGCCGGCCATATTCGTCGTCGGGCGAAACACGATCACCTCGACCGCGAACCAGTGCTGCTCCGGCTTGGCATTTGATTGTTGAGCGAAAGCAGCGCCGGCGGTGGCCAGCCCCATGATGGTCGCCACGGCGATTCGAATACACTTCATTAAAACACCCTTGATCTTTGTTGCTACGCGGCTTCGCGCAGTTCTAGCCGTTGCAGCAGCGCCTCTACCGCTGCAATCCGATCCGCCGCTTCCGGCAGCGGCTTCGTGAACTTCAACTGATCGCCGCCTTGCAGTTTGTAGGTTTTCGGCTGTTCCTGCACCAACCGCAACACCGTCTGCGGATCCACGGCCGGTTGCGGTTCGAACAGCAGCCGGCCGCCCTGGCCGCCGGCTTCGATTTTGCGGATGCCGATCGGTTTAGCTTTCAGTCTCAGCTCGGCGAGCCGGAACAGGTTTTTCGCCGGCTCCGGCAGCAACCCGAAGCGGTCGATCATCTCGACCTGCAGATCGTCCAGGTCGCTTGCCGTTTCTGCCCCGGCGATCCGCTTGTACAGCACCAGGCGCATGTGCACGTCGGGCATGTAGTCGGCCGGCAGCAGCGCCGGGATGCCCAGATCGATTTCGGCCTCGCGATGCAGCGGCAATTCCAGTTCCGGTATCTTGCCGGATTTTAACGCCTTGACGGCGCGGTCGAGCAAATCGGTATAGAGACTGAAGCCGACTTCGTGAATCTGGCCGCTCTGTTCGGCACCCAGCAGTTCGCCTGCGCCGCGGATTTCGAGGTCGTGCGTCGCGAGCGTGAAGCCGGCGCCGAGTTCGTCCAGCGAGGCAATTGCGTCGAGGCGCTTGACCGCGTCCGGCGTCATCAGCTTCTTCGGCGGCGTGAGCATGTAAGCGTAGGCGCGGTGATGCGAACGGCCCACGCGGCCGCGAAGCTGATGCAACTGCGCGAGGCCGAAATGATCGGCGCGATCGATAATGATCGTGTTCGCGGTCGGTACGTCGATGCCGTTTTCGATGATGGTCGAGCACACCAGCACGTTGAAGCGGCGGTGATAGAAATCCAGCATCACTTGCTCAAGCTCGCGTTCGCGCATCTGGCCGTGCGCGACGCGTACTTCAGCTTCCGGCACCAGTTCGCGCAAATCGCGCGCCGCTTTTTCGATCGTCTCGACCTTGTTGTGGACAAAGAAGACCTGGCCGCCACGTTTGATTTCGCGCAGGCAGGCTTCGACGATCAGCGCGTTGTTCCAGCGGCTGACGAAGGTCTTGACGGCAAGGCGTTCGGCGGGCGGCGTCGCGATGATCGACAGGTCGCGAATGCCCGCGAGTGCCATGTTGAGCGTGCGCGGAATCGGCGTGGCCGTCAGCGTCAGTACGTCGACTTCGGCGCGCAGGCTCTTGAGCTTTTCCTTGTGGCGCACGCCGAAGCGCTGCTCTTCATCGATGATGACCAGCCCCAGGTTTTTGAATTTCAGCCGATCCTTTAACAGCGCGTGCGTGCCGACGACAATATCGACACCGCCGGCTTCCAGGCTTTCCCCGACCTTCTTTTGCGCAGCGGCGTTACGGAATCGCGACAGCACTTCGACGCGCACCGGCCAGTCCGCAAAGCGATCCTGAAATGTTTGAAAGTGCTGTTGTGCAAGCAGTGTCGTCGGCGCAAGCACCGCAACCTGCTTGCCGTCCTGCACGGCAATAAACGCCGCGCGCACCGCGACTTCCGTTTTGCCGAAGCCGACGTCACCGCAGACGACGCGGTCCATTGCCCGAGGCGAGCGCATGTCATTGCGCACCTGTTCGATCGCCGTGATCTGGTCCGGCGTTTCTTCGAACGGGAACGCGGATACGAACGCTTGGTAATCGGCTTCGTCAAACTGGAACGCATGGCCGGTGTTCGCCGCGCGGCGTGCATAAACGTCCAGCAGCTCAGCCGCAACGTCGCGCGCCTGCTCGGCGGCGCGACGCTTCGCCCTGGACCACTGATCGCCGCCAAGCCTGTGCAGCGGCGCACTTTCCGGGGAGCCACCGGTATAGCGGCTGATCAGGTGCAGTTGCGCGACCGGCACGTACAGCTTGTCGCCGCCGGCGTATTCGAGGGTGAGGAATTCGGTTTCGACGCCGGAGACCGCCAGCGTCTGCAGGCCCAGGTAACGGCCGACGCCATGATCCTCATGGACCACCGGCGCGCCGACACTGAGGTCGGTCAGATCGCGGATGATCTTGTCGGGATCGCGGCCGACGCGGCGCTGGCGCCGCTGGCTGACGCGCTCGCCGAAAAGCTGGTCTTCGGTGATGACGGCGAGATTGACCTGTGGCAGCAGCAGGCCCTTTTCGATCGGCGCGATGCCGAGGTTAAATCGCGCGTCGCCGCCGACGAAATCGGCCCAAGTGGCCGCCGGTCGCGGCGCAATGTCGCGGCGGCGCAGCAGGTTGGCGAGACTTTCGCGGTGGCCGGCCGACTCCACCGCAAACAGAATGCGCGTGTCGGGATTGTCGGCCGCAAAATCGAGCAGCGCACGCAACGGTTCATCAGACCGCGTGTCCACCAGCAGCGCCGGCGGGGGATCGCTGCGATATTCGCTGGTGGATTCGTCAACGGCCGAGTCGGCGAGCCGGATCGTCGCCCGCTGTTCGAAAGCCGCCTGCAACACGCCCGGTGCGATAAACGCTTCCGCCGGCGGCAGCAGCGGCCGTTCGATGTCGTGCCCGCGCTGCTCGAAACGCTGGCCGATCTGTTCCCAGGTTTGCTGCAGAGCCGTCTCGGCGCCTTCCATGGTCGCAACCACGGCGTTGCCCGGCACATAGTCGCCGAGGTGGCAGGTTTCGTCGAAAAACAGCGGCAGGTAGTACTCGATGCCGCCGGGCGCGATGCCGTTGCTGATGTCGCGATAAATCTGGCTGCGCTGCGGGTCGCCTTCGAAGCGGCTGCGGTAGCGCTGGCGAAAACCACGGATGCCGTCGTCGTCCAGCGGGAACTCGCGCGCCGGCAGCAGGCGCACGCGTTCGAGTTTGTCGAGCGACAGCTGGTTTTCCGGGTCGAACGTCCGCAGCGTGTCGAGTTCGTCGTCGAACAGGTCGAGCCGGTACGGCGTATTCGCACCCATCGGGAAAAGATCGATCAGTGCGCCGCGCACCGCGAATTCGCCATGCTCCATCACCTGCGACACGCAGCGATAGCCGGCGGTCTCCAGCCGCGCGCGCAGCGTGTCCGGGTCGATCTTCTGGCCCACTTCGAGGACCAGCGAATTGGTCGCGACATACGGCTTGGGCGGCAGCCGTTCCAGCAGCGTCGGCGCCGCGGCCAGCACGATGCCGCGTTCGAGCTGGCTCAACGCGAACAGCGCGCTGAGCCGGTCGGACACGATGTCCTGATGGCTGGAAAAAATGTCATAGGGCAGCGTTTCGCGGTCGCGGAAGTGCAGCACCGGCAGGCTGCCGTCGCCGAGAAAATAGCGCAATTCGCCTTCGAGCCGATCGGCGTCGCGGGCACTTGCGGCGACGACGAGCAGTGGCCCACCGGCCTTGCGCGCGGCGTGGGCGAGCGCAAGTGCGGCGGCGGAGCCGAATAGACCGCGCCAGGCGATGCGCTGGCCGGATCGGGGCAGGGTAGGGTCGTTGAGTTTGGCGACGGGCATTGAACGGAAAGGGCGTGATCTATGGGAGCGCCTATTATCGCACACGGTTTTGCGGCGGCGATGCGGGACATTTCTGCGATCTTGACGTGCATAGCAGCGCAATGTATAACAGCATCATGTATCTTGGAATCGACGGGTCCGGGTGAAGGGATGGCGATCAACAAGGATCTGATAGCAGCTTCCTCGACGCCGATCGTGCTGGCGATCCTGGCGGACGACGACAGCTACGGCTACGCCATCCTCAAGCGCGTTCGGGAGATGTCCGGCGGGCGGATGGAGTGGACCGACGGCATGCTTTACCCCGTCCTGCATCGGCTCGAACGGCTTGGCCACATTAAGGCGCGGTGGGAGGTTGCGGACAGCGGCCGCCGGCGCAAGTATTACCGCATCACCCGTTCCGGCCGCAGCCAATTGGCCGAGGAACACCGGCAGTGGCAGGCGGTCGATGCGACGCTGCGGCGCATCTGGGAGGGATTGTCCCTTCCCGCCGGGATGGCGTCAGCCGCGCCGCTCCCCGAAGGAGTCTGAGCGATGTCGGCGGTACTGTCTCTCGAGGAACAGATTGACCAGTGGCGGAGCTACGTCCGGCGCCGGCAGACGATTCAGTCGGGCGATGTCGCGGAACTGGAAGACCATCTGCGCGAGCAGATCACGGCATTGGTCGACGCAGGGCTCGCCGCCGAAGAAGCTTTCCTGGTGGCGGTAAAGCGCATGGGCAACCTCGACGCACTGTCGCGTGAGTTCGCGCGCGAGCACTCGGAGCGCCTCTGGAAGCAGCTCGTCGTTGTCTCCGCCGATTCCGGGGAATCTGCGCGGGTGCGGACGGATGCCATCGTCGCCTTCTGTCTCGCGGTGGCGGCGGCCGTGGCGTTCAAGATCCCCACGCTCTTCGGACTCGAATTGAACGGGAACACCGAGTTCCTGACGCAGGGCGGCGGCGTCTATGCCCGCAACCTGAGCCTGTTTGCACTGCCCCTGCTAACCGGCTATTTCGTTTGGAAACGACGGCTGGATATCCGCACCTACCGGTGGCTGGCCGTGGCATTCGCCGCGGCGGCCGTATTCGCCAACATTTATCCCTTCGCTTCGGGCGGCGAGACGGAAGCGCTCGCAGCACTACACCTGCCGATCGCGCTCTGGTTCATCGTCGGTATTGCCTATGCCGGCGGCCGCTGGGGCGAGGTCGCGGGCCGCATGGACTTTATTCGATTCTCCGGCGAGCTTTTCATTTACTACGTACTGATTGCTCTCGGCGGCGGCGTCCTCACCGGCTTCATGGCGTTGCTGTTCAAAGCGATCGGAATCGACGCGGAACCGTTCTTCACCTTCTGGCTGCTGCCGTGCGGCGCGCTCGGCGCCGTGCTGGTCGGCTCCTGGCTGGTGGAGGCCAAGCAGAGCGTGATCGAGAACATGGCGCCGGTGTTGACGCGTCTCTTCACGCCGCTGTTCGCCGTCGCGCTGCTCGCCTTTCTCGGCGCGCTCGTCTGGACCGGGCATGGCGTCGATATCCAACGCAACGTCCTCATCGGGTTCGATCTGCTCCTGGTCGTAGTCCTGGGTCTGCTGCTCTATTGCATTTCGGCACGCGATGCCAACTCGCCTCCCGGCGTCTTTGACGTGGTGCAGGTCGTGCTGGTGGTGAGTGCGCTGGTGGCCGACGCGGTTGCGCTCTGGGCGATCGCTGCGCGCATTAGCGAGTTTGGCTTCACGCCCAACCGTGTAGCGGCTCTGGGTGAGAACGTGATTCTGCTGGCGAATCTGGCATGGTCTGCCGCGCTCTACATCCGCTTCCTGCGCGGCCGCGTTCCGTTTACGAGCCTGGAGCGGTGGCAGACGGATTACCTGCCGGTGTACGCGGTCTGGGCGGCGCTTGTCGTCGTCATCTTCCCGCCAATGTTTGGCTACATCTGACGGGCGCCGAGTTAATCCCTGAACCGCTTCAGCAGATCGTCATAGGCGTCAATCCGCCGGTCGCGGAAATACGGCCAGATACGGCGTACGTCTTCCGAACGCGTCAGGTCAATATCCGCAATCAGCACATCGGGCTGGTCGACCGGCGACTGCGCCAGTACTTCTCCCTGCGGCCCGCAGACGAAGCTCGACCCCCAGAAGTCGATGCCGTGTTGTTCGTCCGCCGGATCGGGCTCGAAGCCGGTGCGGTTGCAGGCGAGGACGGGGAGGCCATTGGCGATGGCGTGGCCGCGCTGGATCGTCGTCCAGGCTTCGCGCTGGCGCGTCTGCTCGTCCTTGTTGTCTTCGGCCGACCAGCCGATCGCGGTCGGGTAGAGGAGCATGTCGGCGCCGGCGAGCGCCATCAGGCGGGCGGCTTCCGGATACCACTGATCCCAGCAGACCAGCACGCCGAGTTTGCCGACCGATGTGTCGACGGGCCGGAAGCCCAGATCGCCCGGCGTGAAGTAAAACTTTTCGTAGTAGCCCGGGTCGTCCGGGATGTGCATCTTCCGATAGCGTCCGGCGATGCTGCCGTCCGTTTCGATCACTACGGCGGTGTTGTGATAAATGCCGGGCGCGCGCCGCTCGAATAACGAGGCGACGATCACGATATTCAGCTCGCGCGCGACTTCGCCCAGCTTGTCGGTGGTGGGCCCGGGTATGGATTCCGCCCAGTCGAAAGCCTGCGTGTCTTCGCGCTGGCAGAAATAGGGGCCGGCGTGCAGTTCCTGCAGCAGCACCAGTCGCGCGCCTTCCTTCGCCGCCGTGCGAATGCCATCGATCGTCGCCGCCAGGTTAGTTTCGCGGTCGGTGCCGCAGGCGTGCTGGACCAGTGCAACGCGCAGGCGGTTATTCGTCCGTTCCAAGTACGCCCTCCGGAAGTTGCATGGTGACGCAGTGCAGGCTGCCGAACTGATGGATCAGCGGCAGGCAATCGACGCCGACAGTGTCGCGCCCGGGGAAGCAGCCGGCAACCGACTCGCGTGCAATTTCGTCCGTCGGATCGTCGTACGACGGCACGAGGACGGCGCCATTGATGATCAGGAAGTTCGCATAGCTGGCCGGCAGGCGCCGGCCTTGTTCGTCGTGAACCGGGTGTGGCGACGGCAGTGGAACGAGCCGGTATGGCGCGCCCGCTGCGTCATGTAATTCCTTAAGTTCGCGCTCCATCTCCTTGAGTTCAATATAATTTTCATCTCTCTCATCTTCGCACGCCTGATACAGAACCGTACCTGGACTAGCGAATCGGGCGAGTGTGTCGACATGGCTGTCGGTGTCGTCGCCGGCCAGCGCGCCGTGTTCCAGCCACAGCACGCGTGCCAGGCCGAAGGCGTCGCGCAGCCGTGCCTCGATGTCGGCGGCGGTCAAGCCGGGGTTGCGGCCGGGGTGCAGCAAGCAGCGACGCGTAGTCAGCAACGTGCCGGCACCGTCGGTATCGATGCTGCCGCCTTCGAGTACCAGGTCGATCGATTCGATCGGCGTCTTGCCGAAGCGGCCGTGCATAGCGAGTTCGCGGCTGATGCCATTGTCGCGCGAAGCGGGATATTTTCCGCCCCAGCCGTTGAACGTGAAATCGAGGAGCCGCGGGCCGTCGGCTGTCTCAACGGTGATCGGGCCGTGGTCACGCGCCCAGGTATCGTCGGACGCCGCGATGTGCAGGTCGAGGCGCTCCATGTTGCCGCCCGCCGTGGCGATCAGCCCGCGCACGTGCGCGCGGTGAGCGGCATCGGCGACCACCACCAGCAGCCGTTCGCGGCGGCTGATTTCGCGCGCGATCCGGGCGAAGACGCGCTCGACCGGCCCGAGCATCGACGCCCAGGCGCCGTCCGGGCGCGGCCATGTCAGCAGGACGCCGCTTTGCGGCTCCCACTCGGCGGGCAGCCGCCGATCAGCCGGTTGTGCCACTGATTATATGAGTCACGGGCGTCGGCGGCGCGTCATGAAACGGCTTGGCCTTGGACACCGTATGCAGCACGATGTTGCGTTCGAAATAGACGATGTAGTGCGGATACACCCAGCGCGTAATCGGCGGATCGCCCACCGCCGGAATCTTTTTGATCGGCTCGCCGAAAATATGCGCCACGTTCTGCATCGTCATGCCGTGAACGGGCTGACTTACCGAATGTGTCGATTGTGTCGCGGACTGCTGATCGGCCGCCGCCGCGCCGGCCGCGAGCGCGAGCAGCGCGCCGCCGAGCAAGAGAGCTGGAATCGTTTTCATGGCCGCCTCCCATAGGTTCGGGCGCTCGAAAATATAGCATATGGCGGGCTGGATTGTGGTTTAATGGCCGCCCATGTTTCGACCGTTCGAACTTTTCGTCGGCCTGCGCTACCTGCGCGCCAAGCGGCGTAATCATTTCATTTCGTTTATTTCCGTGATCTCGGTGCTCGGCATCATCGTCGGCGTCATGGCGCTGATCACGGTGCTGTCGGTAATGAACGGCTTCGACAAGGAACTGCGCTCGCGGATTCTCGCCTTCACGTCGCACGTGACGATCAGCGGGTTCGACGGCCAGCTTCCGAACTGGCGACACGTCGCCGGTGTCGCCGGCGACAATCCGCACGTGATCGGAGTTGCGCCATATGTTTCCGGTCAGGGCCTGCTCGCGAACGGCAACAATGCCAGCGGCGCCCTTGTTCGCGGTGTGGCGCCCGACAGAGAGGAGCAGGTGTCGACGGTCGCGAACAAGATGATCGAAGGCAGTTTCAAGGCGCTCACGCCGGGAAGCTGGGGCATCGTCCTCGGGCGTTACCTGGCGATGAAGCTCGGAGTGGGCGTCGGCGACAACGTGATCTTGATGGTGCCGCAGGGCAACTTCACCGTGGCGGGCGTGATCCCGCGCCATCGGCGCTTTCACGTGGTCGGCATATTTGAAGCCGGTGAATACACCTACGATACGACGCTGGCCGAAATCAACATTCAGGATGCACGCAAGCTGTACAGCCTCGGCTCGGCAGTCACCGGCGTGCGTCTCAAGCTCGACAACCTGTTTCTCGCGCCCGCGGTGGCGCGCAAGCTGATACACAAATTTCATGGCCAGTATTACGTCCAGGACTGGACGCAGACACGCGCCAATTTTTTCCATGCGATTCAGACTGAAAAAGGCGTCATGTTCGTGATCCTGTCGCTGATCATCCTGGTGTCTGCGCTCAACATCGTTTCGACGCTGGTGATGGTCGTCAACGACAAGCAGGCCGACATCGCGATTCTGCGCACGCTCGGCGCGCGGCCGGGCGCGATCATGCGCGTGTTCATCGTACAGGGTACGCTGATTGGCCTTGCGGGCATCATCCTCGGTCTGATTTTCGGCATTCTGCTGGCGCAGAATGTCAACGACATCATGAAGTTTCTTGAGCACGTGTTCCACGTCAACCTGCTGCCCGCGAGCGTCTATTTCATCAGCGATCTGCCGTCGCAGTTGCAGTGGGGGCAGGTGATCAAGATCGTCTGCTCGGCGTTTGTGCTGACGCTGCTGTCGACGTTGTATCCGGCGTGGCGCGCATCGCGCGTCCGGCCCGCGCAGGCGCTTCGCTATGAATAGCGCTGCCGTCGCCGAAGACGCGCCGGTGATCGAGTGCCGGCATCTCGCCCACCGGTACGTCGAAGGCGGGCTGGAAGTGCAGGTGCTGCGTGATGTGAACTTCACGCTGGGACGCGGCGAACTGGTGGCGATTGTCGGCGCATCCGGATCGGGGAAAAGCACGTTGCTGCATCTGCTCGGCGGTCTCGATCGACCCACCGGTGGTGAAGTGCTTATCGACGGGCAAAACATCAGCCGCATGAATCGCGTCAGGCAGGGGGAGCTGCGCAACCGCGCTATCGGGTTCGTTTATCAGTTTCATCATTTGCTGCCGGAATTCACTGCACTCGAGAATGTGGCCATGCCGTTGTTGATTCGCGGCGATGCGCCGGGAGCGGCGGAAGCGGCGGCGGCGAATCTGCTCGACCGCGTGGGGCTTGGCGAGCGGCTTAAACACAAGCCGGGGGAATTGTCGGGCGGGGAACGGCAGCGGGCCGCTGTTGCGCGGGCTTTGATTACGCGGCCTGCTTGTGTGTTGGCTGATGAGCCAACGGGTAATCTCGATGCGGCTGCCGGGAATAACGTTTACGATTTGATGATTGAGCTTAATGAAGAACTGGGGACGAGTATGGTTGTGGTTACGCATGACGGGGAATTAGCGCAGCGTATGGGACGCGTTTATACGCTTGCGGATGGGGTTTTGGCGTAAGAGTTTTGTGCCGCCTGCGGCGGACTATTCAGCCGGGGGTGTTGATCATACAAGGGGGATTGATTGCCTGGCGCTGTAATACTGCAAAAAGAAGTAGTAGCAGAAAACAAGAGTGATGTAGCTCTCAACTTGCCTGTCGCGGCGCTCGCCTTTCTCTTCGGCGTCTTGTTGCTCGATTATCTGCCGGTGCTGCCGCCGGTGCGTTGGCTGGTGCTGCTCGCGCCATTGGTGCTGGCCTGGCGGTGGCCGCTCGGGCGCTATCTGGTGATCGTTGTGTTTGGTTTTGCCTGGGCCTGGTTTCCGGCTCACGAGGCGCTGCAGCATCGCTTGTCGCCGGGACTCGAAGGCGTCGATCTCAATGTTGCCGGCGTCGTGCAGCCGTTTCCGAAACGTGAGGGGCGGCTGGTGCGGATGACGTTGCGTGTGACGCATTTCGGCAGCCCGACGCCGCTTGCGAAGCCACCGCGTAACATTCGCCTGAACTGGTACTGGCCGGACACGATGCCACGCCCCGGCGAGACCTGGCGTTTCCGTGTCCGCCTTAAGCGGCCGAACGGCTTTCAGAATCCCGGCGGGTTCGATTACGAGGGATGGCTGTTTCGGAACGGCATCGATGCGACCGGTTACGTCCGCCATGGGCGGGCGAAGCGTGTTGGCACCGACGGCGGCGGATTGCTGTTGCACTGGCGGCGCCGCTTCGCGACGGTGATCGATCACGCGGTGCCCGGCAGTCCTTATGCCGGCATTCTGAAGGGTGTGACCATCGGTGACGGCCACGACATTCCCGGCGCTCAGTGGGATTTGTTCCGTCGCACGGGCATTACTCACTTGGTGGTGATCTCAGGCTCACACATCGTGCTGGTGGCCGGTTTCATCGGGTGGTTGATTGGCTTTTTCTGGCGGCGCAGCTTGTGGTTTTGCGAGCGATTGGCGGCGCGGCGGGCGGCGGTGGCCGGCGGTTTGGTCGTCGCCATCGCTTATTCACTGATCGCCGGGTTTGGCATTCCGATTCAGCGCGCGCTGATTATGTTCGCGGTGGCCGCCGTTGCGCTTTGGCGGGGGCGCGAAACGCGACCGCTTTTAATTCTGGCGGTGGCGCTGATCGGTGTGCTGCTGATCGATCCGCTGGCGCCCGCGTCGCCCGGTTTCTGGTTATCGTTCGGCGCGGTGGCGGTGCTGATTTACGTCTTCGCCGGCCGGCCAAGGCGTGGCTGGCTGCGGACGATGCTCTGGGCACAGGTAGCCGTCAGCATCAGTTTGTTGCCGTTTCTGACGCTGTTCTTCGGGCAGGCATCGATTGTCGGGCCGTTCGCGAACCTGGTTGCGATTCCGGTATTCGAGCTGGCAGTGGTGCCGCTGGCATTGGTGGGCGTGGTGGCCGGTGCAATCTGGCTGCCGGCGGGCCAGTTTTTCCTGGGCGGGGCGGCATTGTGTCTGAAGGGACTGTGGCCTGTGTTGACGTGGTTCGCGTCGCTGCCGCAGGCGCAGATGCATTTGCCGACACCGCCGATCTGGCTGGTCCTGCTGGCTGTTGTGGGGGTGATATTACTGCTTGCGCCGCGTGGGGTTCCGGCACGCTGGTTGGGCGCGGTGATGATCGCGCCTTTGCTGCTCGCGCCGCGTGCGATTCCGCCGAAGGGTGGTTTCGATCTGACGCTGCTTGATGTGGGGCAGGGGCTTTCTGCCGTCGTGCGAACACGTGCGCATACGCTGATTTTCGATACCGGCCCCGATTTCGGCAGCGGTTCAGACACCGGCGAACTCGTCGTTGTGCCTTATTTGCGCAGCCTCGATATCGTCAACCCGGACATGCTGCTGATCAGTCACGGCGACAGCGACCATGCCGGCGGGGCGCAGTCCGTGCTGGCGGCATACCCGCAGTTGCCGGTACTGACGAGCGCGGGCTCGCAGTTTCCCGGTTCGACCGCCTGTGTCGCCGGTGAGCATTGGCGCTGGGATGGGGTGGCGTTCGCGATTCTTAACCCGCCGAGCGCTGATGGCCTCGAGTCGGACAATAACCGTTCCTGCGTACTCAAGGTATCGGCGGCCGGCGGTAGCGCGCTGCTGACCGGTGATATCGAGGTGGAGGCCGAGCAGCGGCTGGTGGCGGAGGATCGCGCGAAGTTGCGTAGCGATATTCTGATCGCGCCGCATCATGGCAGCGCCAGTTCGTCGAGTATGCCGTTTGTGCGGGCGGTCGATCCGGATTTCGTGCTGTTTCCCGTCGGCTACCGGAATCAGTGGGATTTTCCGCGTTCGAGCGTGAAGGCGCGTTATCGCGCGGTCGGGGCCGATCTGCTTAATACGGCCGCGTGCGGCGCGATTCATCTGCGTGTTGGGGAAAAGGTCAAATTGGTCGCCGCCTGGCGGCCGGATCATCGCCGTTTGTGGACGCGGGCGGGCGAAACGTCCTGTGAATAGTGGCGAAATCCAGTATGATTCCGTGAGCTTTCGTTTGGGGGCGGCGGAGCGGTGCCCCCTCTCAGGGACGCCGTGAATACGTCCCTGTAGGCTCTGGGTTCGGCTCCTGCCTCACACAGCCCTGAGAGGAGGCACCGCACCACCGCCTCGCGTCAGTTTGGATTTCGCTGGGGAAGTAAGGGTAAATGCTTGAAATAATCGAAGCCGGCGGCTGGATCATGTGGCCGATCATCCTGTGCTCGGTGATCGGCGTGAGCATCATTTTCGAGCGGCTGTGGACGCTGCAGCCCAAGCGGGTGCTGCCGGCGCATCTGCGGGCGCAGATCTGGAGCTGGCTGAGCAAGAATGAACTGACCGAGGAAAATCTCGATGCGCTGCGGAAGGGCTCGCCGCTAGGGTGCATGCTCGCGGCGGGGCTGGAGAATCGGCATCGGGACCGCATGCTGATGAAGGAAAGCATCGAGGATACCGGTCGGCATGTCGTGCACGAGCTGGAGCGTTATCTCAATACGCTCGGCACCATTGCGTCGATTTCGCCACTGCTGGGTCTGCTCGGCACAGTAATTGGCATCATGAGTGCGTTCGGCGCGCTGGGCGCCCGCGCCGGCGGCGACCCGACGATGATGGCGGCCGGTGTGGCGCAGGCATTGGTGACTACCGCGGCCGGTCTCGCGGTCGCGATCCCTGCGCTGATCGCTTATCGCTACCTGCGGGGGCGGATCGAGTACCTGGTCGTGATGATGGAGCAGGAAGCGATCAAGCTCGTCGATACGATCAGCGAGCGCCGGGACGACGAATTGCAGGACGAGGCGGCGTGAAGCTCACCCGGCGGCCGGTCGAGGAGCCCGAACTCAACATCATCAACCTGGTTGACGTGGTGCTGGTGCTGCTGGTGTTCTTCATGCTGACGAGCACGTTCGTCAAGCATGGCGACGTGCAGATTGAGTTGCCGAAGGCGGCAGCGTCGGCAGCGCAGGCGGCGCAGTCCGCCATTGTCGTGGCGATCGACGCAAAAGGCCATTACTACATTAACGGGCGCCGGTTGACCAACGGCAGCGCCGACGCGTTGAAGAAAACATTGGCGGCGGCGGCCGATGGCCAGTTCAAGCGGCCGCTGACGATTCGCGCCGACGCCCGCACGACGCATCAGTCGGTAGTGACGGCAATGGACGTCGCCGGCGAACTGGGCTTCGTGCATCTCAACATTGTCACTACGCACACGCAGTCGACCAAGTAAGTTGATGACATGAGCAAGCAGCCGCTCGACACGCGCTCGCTCGCGATTTACCGACGGCTGCTCGCCTATGTGCGGCCATACTGGAAGCTGTTCACGCTGGCGATGGTCGGGATGGTCGTTTACGCGTTCACGCAGCCGGCCTTCGCCTACCTGATGAAACCGCTGCTCGACGGGAGCTTCGTGCATCACGATCCGGAGGCGATTCGCGCGGTGCCGCTTGCGATTGTCGGTATCTTTATTCTGCGCGGCGTCGCCGCCTTTCTTTCCAAGTTCTATATCAACTGGGTCGGCCGGCGCGTCATCAAGTCGCTGCGCGCCGACGTATTTCACAAGTTCCTGACACTGCCAACGGCATACTACGACCGCAGCGCGGCCGGCGTGCTGGTGTCGAAGCTCACCTACAACATCGAGCAGGTGGCGGAGGCGACCAGTACCGCGGTGACAACGCTGGTGCAGGACAGTTTGACGGTAATCGGCTTGCTTGTCTGGATGTTCTGGGTCAGTTGGAAGCTGTCGCTGCTGGTGATTGTGCTGGGCCCGATCATCGGTTGGCTGATTCGTTACGTGAGCGCGCGGTTTCGCCGTTACAGCCGGCGCATTCAGGATTCGATGGGTGACGTGACGCGATTGACGGAGGAGGCCATTACCGGCCACCGCGTCATCAAGATCTTCGGCGGCGAAGAGTACGAGAACCGGCAGTTCGAGACGGTCAACGAGCGCAACCGTTATCTGAATGTGAAGCTTGCCGCGACCAACGCGGCCAGCATGCCGGTAGTGCAGTTTATAGCCGGCCTTGGCATTGCGGCCATTATCTTCCTCGCCACCAGCGGGACGGTGCTGCATTCGATCACGGTCGGCAGTTTCGTGTCGTTTCTGACGGCGACATTAATGCTGATGGCGCCGCTCCGTCACCTGACGAGTGTCGCCTCGCCACTGCAAAAAGGTATCGCCGCCGGCGAGAGTATTTTTGAGCTGCTGGATGCCGATTCCGAAGACGCCGGCGGGCCGACGCCGATCGCGCGCGCGCGCGGCGACGTCGAGTTTCGCGACATTCATTTTGCCTACGATCCGGCCAAGGGCGACGTACTGCGGAGTGTATCGTGCAAGGTCGAAGCCGGGCGGACACTGGCGCTCGTGGGCCATTCCGGCAGCGGCAAAAGTACTCTCGCCAACCTGTTGCCGCGCTTTTACGATCCGCAGCATGGATGCGTATTGCTCGATGGGCGCGACCTGCGCGAGTACCGCCTCCCGGATCTGCGCCGCCAGATCGCGCTGGTCAGCCAGGATGTCACGCTGTTCAATGACACGCTAGCGCATAACGTCGCCTACGGCGCCCTCCAAGAGACCGACCGCGCGGCCATCGAAGCAGCGCTCGATGCGGCGCATGCGCTGGACTTCGTTCGCGCATTGCCGGATGGGCTCGATACCATCGTCGGCGACCGCGGCCTGCTGCTTTCGGGCGGTCAGCGCCAGCGTATCGCTATTGCGCGGGCGCTGCTCAAGGATGCGCCGATCCTGATCCTGGACGAAGCGACATCGGCGCTCGACGTGACCGCCGAGCGGCACATCCAGCAGGCGCTTGAGGCGCTGATGCGGGAGCGAACCACGCTCGTCATCGCGCACCGGCTGTCGACGATTGAAAAGGCCGACCAGATCGTCATGCTGGATCACGGCCGCATGATCGAAACCGGCACGCATAAGAGCCTGTTGGCCGCGGAGGGCGCCTATGCCAACCTGTACCGCATGCAGTTCCGGGAACCGGATGCCCCGCTCAGGGAATAAGCTCGAACGCGCGCTGGTCGCGACCTGGTACGGCAAGCGACCGCCGCCGTTCGGCCTGCAACTCCTTGCCTACGTGTTCCGCGGCGCGATCGCGCTGCGCCGTGCCGGCTACCGGCGCGGGCTGCTGCCGAGCCGTCGGCTCGCTGTGCCGGTGGTGGTCGTCGGCAATATTACCGCCGGCGGCAGCGGCAAGACGCCGTTCACGATCTGGCTGGCCAGAGCATTGCGCGAACGCGACATCAGGGCCGGTATCGTCACGCGCGGCTACGGCGGCCAGGCCCGCTACTGGCCACGCGACGTGACGCCAACGAGTGTCGCGGCGGAAGTCGGCGACGAAGCGGTGCTGCTCGCGCGGGCGACACAATGCCCGGTCGTCGCCGGCCCGGATCGGGCGGCCGCCGCCGCGCGGCTGCTCGACAACGAGGCGGTGGACGTCATCATCGCCGACGACGGCCTGCAACATTACGGGCTGGCGCGCGATTTCGAAATCGCAACGATTGACGGCGAACGCGGCCTTGGCAACGGCTGGCTGCTGCCGGCCGGCCCGCTGCGCGAAACGGCCGCGCGGCTGGACCGCGTGGATTGCATCGTCATCAAGGGCGACGCCGGTCGCTTTGCGCTGCCGGGTGCACTGTCGATGACACTTGATCTGCCGACAGCACGTTCGCTGGCTAACGGAAACATTCGCCCTCTTGAATCGTTCCGGGATTCGGCGGTTCATGCGGTTGCCGGTATTGGCCATCCGGCTCAATTTTTTGCCATGCTGCGTGAGCACGGCCTCGACGTGATCGCGCATCCGTTCCCGGATCATGCCGAGCTGTGTATCGAGGACGTCACCTTCGGCGACGACTTGCCGGTGCTGATGACCGAAAAGGATGCCGTCAAACTTCTCGCCGTCAATGACGAGCGACTCTGGACGGTGCCGGCTGAAGCCCGGCTGCCGCAAGTCGAGGCCGAGGACCTGCTGGCGCGCATCGGCGGCCTGGTCCGCGTAAAATGACCTCGACCAGACTACAGGACAGCCCATGGATAAAAAGCTCCTCGACATTCTCGCCTGCCCGATCTGCAAGGGCCCGCTGGTGTACGACAAGGCCGCCGGCGAACTGATCTGCAAACTGGACCGGCTCGCATATCCCATCCGGGACGATATCCCGGTGATGCTGGAGGACGAGGCCCGCACGCTGGAGCCGGACGAAGAAGTGTCGGCCTAGTGCGCCGCCCTCAGTTCCACGTCGTAATTCCGGCACGCTACGGGTCTGAGCGCCTGCCGGCCAAACCGCTCGCGATGATCGCCGGCAAGCCGCTGGTGCAGCACACGTTCGAGCGGGCGATCGCCAGCGGCGCGATTGACGTGACGGTCGCCACCGACGACCGGCGCATTGCCGACGCATGCCGGGTTTTCGGCGCGGACGCGATGTTGACTGCGTCCACGCACGCCAGCGGTACCGACCGGGTTGCCGAAGTCGCCGCAACACGTTGCTGGCGGCCCGACGACATTGTCATCAACCTGCAGGGTGACGAGCCGCTGATGCCGCCAGCGTTGATCGCGGAGGTTGCGCAAAAGCTGGCTACCGCCGGTGCCGTTGGAATCGCGACGCTGGCAACGCCGATCACCGATACAACGGAATTTGAAAACCCGAACGCCGTCAAAGTAGTGTGCGATGCCGAAGCGCATGCTCTCTACTTCAGCCGCGCGCCGATTCCGGTGAATCGCGCAGCAGACGTCGAGCCCGGTGAGGCGCTGGGGCTGCGCCACATCGGCCTGTACGCATATCGCGTTGAGACACTGCAAACGCTGACGCGAACGCCGCCGTGCCCGCTTGAACTGGCGGAGCGCCTTGAGCAGTTGCGAGCCCTGTGGCTAGGCATCGACATTGTCGTCGGGACCGTCGATCCCGCGCCCCCGGCCGGCGTCGACACCGCAGCAGACCTGGCGCGTGTCGAAGCGGCCATGGCGATAACCTAATATTTATTCTAAACAAAGTTCCTCAAGTGATTAAAACATCAGTACTTTTTGTTTGCATGGGCAATATCTGCCGGTCGCCGACCGCCGAAGGAGTGTTCCGCAAGCGCTTGGCAGAGAAGGCGCCGGAACTCGAGGTTGAAATCGATTCGGCCGGAACCCACGCCTACCACCTCGGCGCCGCACCGGACGCGCGCGCGCAGGCTGCCGCGCGGGAGCGGGGCGTGGACCTCGCCGAGATGCGGGCGCGCGTCGTCGGCGATCAGGACTTCGCCCACTTCGA
Organism: Gammaproteobacteria bacterium; assembly: GCA_035690945.1. Lineage (GTDB taxonomy): Bacteria > Pseudomonadota > Gammaproteobacteria > Natronospirales > DASSBR01 > DASSBR01. The sequence goes on along the minus strand of DASSJY010000019.1, from coordinate 211,968 downwards.
TTATGTCCTCGCGATGGACGAGGCGAACCTCAATTACCTGCAGGCGATGTGCCCGCCGGAATACCAGTCGCGGCTCAAGCTGTTTCTCGAGTTCGCCCCCGACGCCGGCGAACGCTCGGTCCCCGACCCGTATTACGGCGGCCAGGACGGGTTTGGTCACGTACTCGATCTGGTGGAAGAGGCCAGCGACGGCCTGATCGCGCATCTGCGCCGCCGCCAGGCTGCAGCCGTCGTCGTAGGCGGCGCCGGCAAGCGATAACTGTAGGAGCGACCTCCGGATGTGTTCGGGAATGGGACGCGTCATCCCATTTCCGAACGTTCTTTTCGAGAAATAACTTTAAATTACTAGCACAACACATTGATATTAAAAAATTCAATGTAGTTGGCACGTTTTTTGCTCCCTTTGCAGCATGAGATGTTTCGTCGGCGGGGAGCAAGAACGTGAGCGGATTCCTGAACGGCCTGCGCTTCGGCCTGCGGCAACTCACCACCCAACCCGGCTTTGCGGCCGCGGCAATTCTCACGCTCGCCCTCGGCATCGGCGCAAATACGGCCGTCTTCAGCGTGCTCAGCGGTTACCTGTTCAAACCGCTGCCGTATCCGCACGCCGGCCGGCTGGCGAAGGTGTCCATGGAAGTGCCGAAATTCGCGGCCGGTGAACTGCCTGTTTCGCTATTGATGAAGCAAATCATTCAGGAAAAGACGGATGCTTTCGCGGCGACGGCGCTCTACTACGGTGACAATTACTATGTGAAGGCGGGCGACCGCGCACTGGACGTCTACGACTACAACGTCACCGCGTCGCTGTTCGACGTGCTGGGCGTTCATCCATTACTCGGCCGCGCATTCACCGCCGCAGACATGCTCAAGGGCCACGATCAGGTGGCCGTTATAAGCTATGGCATGTGGCGCAGCAGCTTCGGTGCAGACCCCGGCGTCGTCGGTAAAACGGTCGAGTTGCATGGGGAGGCCTACGAGATAGTCGGCGTCATGCCGAAAGGCTTCGCGTTTCCCGACCACGGTGCCGAGATGTGGACGCCGATGACGGTCGGCCCGAACGATTTCAAGCCGAAACGATTTTTCGGTATGAATGGGACGTTGGTCGGGTGGCTCAAGCCCGGCGTCAGCGCGAATGCCGCCGACCGGCAGATTCAACGGGCGATTCAGGGGTGGCTGGATGGTCATCTTCCCGTGAAGATGGACATGATCGGCCGAACCACTGAGAAGTTGTTGCAAAATGCCGGGTTCGCGATACACGCACGATCTTACCGACAAGAGTTGCTCGGCGATCGTCCGGCGACCCTGTGGTTGCTGCAGGGCGCGGTGCTGCTGGTCCTGCTGATTACCTGCGTCAATGTCGCCAACCTCCTGTTGTCGCGGATCCTCGGTCGCAGCCACGAGATGGCGATGCGGAGCGCCCTGGGTGCCACGCGCGCGGCCCTGACGCGTCAGCTACTCAGCGAGGCGCTGTGCCTGACAGTTCCGGGTGGACTGGTTGGCGTGGCGCTTGCGTGGGCAGCGCTGCATTTTCTCGCCGGTTCCGCGCTCGGCGCGGGCGGCGGGATATTCAACGTTGCGCTTGACTGGCGCGTCGGGCTGTTCGCGCTGGGCGCCGTCCTGTTGACCGCCGCACTGGTTAGTGCGCTGCCGATTCGCCATCTCGCCCAAACCGAGCTGCAAGTAGTCTTGCAGGAAGGCAGCCACACCAGCAGCGGCGGGCACGCCGCGAAACGCACGCGCAACGCGCTGGTTGTAGCGGAGTTGACCCTGGCGACGGGTTTGCTCGCCATGGCCGGATTGTTGCTCCACAGCTTCATGAATCTCCGCAGCGTCGATCCAGGGTACCGCACGGATCATGTGCTGATCGCACATCTCACGGCGTCGTGGGGCGATTTCTCCAGCGATCAGGCGTTGACCAATGCTTACAGCGAGGTGGTACGACGCGTTGATGCGCTGCCCGGCGTACGCAGCGCCGCCATTTCCGAGCTGACACCGTTAACTGGTGCGATTCATAAGCAACCCATTGCGATCGTCGGCCAGAAGGCGCTTGCGGGCAATCCGCCGGTCGCGATGGTGGATCGTGTCACCCCCGATTACTTCAAGACGCTCGGCATTCCGATCCTGCGCGGCCGACGCTTCGACGAGCGTGACGCGGGAAAACGGCGTGCGATCGTCGATGCCGGCGTGGCGGAGAAGTATTTCCGCGGTGCCGATCCGATCGGTCAGCAACTGCAGCTCGAAGGCCACAACTGGACGATCGTGGGCGTGGTACCGTCGATCAAGTACTCGAATTTGTCCCAGTTGCAGCCGACGTTCGCGGTGTATCGCAACATGGATACCTCGACGTCCAGCAGCATGTACCTGATGATCCATACCGCGTTGCCGTCAGGCGCGCTGATAAAGCCGTTGAAAGACCTGCTGGCGACCGCGGCCCCCGAATTCGCAGTGAATCATGTGCACACAATGCGCGATCAGATGTCCAACCTGCTGCGCCACAAGGAGACGACGATGACATTATTACTCGTCTTTGGCGGTATCGCGCTCGCGCTCGCGATCGTCGGCGTCTATGCGGTGATGAGCTATGCCGTCGGCCAGCGACGCGTCGAATGCGGTGTCCGTCTCGCGTTGGGCGCGGTGCCGGAGGACCTGTCGTGGCTGATATTGAAGGACGGCCTCAAGCTGCTCACCGTCGGATTGGTAGTCGGCCTGGGGCTGGCGGTGCTGTCCGGTTACCTGTTGTCTGCGCAGTTGTTCGGCATCGCGCCGTTCGACCCGGCGACATTGATCGGCAGCGCGCTCGTGTTGTGCGCCATCACGCTGGTTGCCTGCTGGCTGCCGGCGCGCCGAGCGGCGAAACTCGATCCGGCTATCGCAATGATGGAGCAGTGAAAGCGGCGCGATGATACGCGCCGCTTGGGAATACGTTCGGCCGACGGTCAATCAGATTTGCGTGATGCATCCTCGCCGGAAGATTCCGTCGAACGATCAGCGCTGACCGATTCATCGCGGCGCCGCTGTTCGTAAATCTCGCGAAGCGCCGGCGGCGGTGACGCGTTACCGGTTGAGATCGGCGGCGGCGGGGATGGCTCGCGATGTTCCGGCTTCGGTTCCGGCATTGGCTGATGCGGCTTTGCTTCCGGTACGGTGGCTGCGGGCTTCGGTTCCGCCGGAGCCGGAGTCGTGCCATTTCCGGACACGGGTTTGTCGTTCGCGGCAGCAGGCTTCGCAGTATGGTCGCGTTCCGCTGCATTGTTTCCGGCATTCCCGTTGTTTTGCGGCGAGCTGCCTTGTTGTTCGTCGCGGTTCTCGCCACGCGCGCGGCGCCGGCGGCGGCCACCGCGGCGGCCGCGGCGGGTGCTTCGGCCACTGCGGCTGGATTTCTGTTCGTTGGCTACTGTGCCCTCGGACGGACCTGCGCCCGGCTTCGCCGGCGATGCGCCGGCTTGGCTGGTTTCGGCCGAAGCGGCCGCTGGTGTCGATGGCTTCGGCGCTGCGCCATTGCCGGCACGACCGTTGCCTTGTTGACGATTGCTGTCGCGTCCGCCGGCGCTCTTTCGAGTTCTTGAGCTGCTGCGCGACCGGCCTTCGCCATTGCCGCTGGTGCGCGTACCGGGTGATTTGCGCGCTGGTCGCTTCGCCGGAGCGGGGCGCGGCTTGCCGCTCGCGGCGCTTTTGCGCGGTGCCGGCTTTTCAGGCACAGGAGCAAACAGCAGCGCCCACAGGCGCGCCAACAGGCCGCCCCTGGCGGGTGCGGCGGCGCGCCTGTCAGGTGCCGCCACCGGTGCGGGCGCGCTTGGGGAGATAGCCTTGACGGCCGGCTCCTCCGGCTGCCCTGCAGTCCGTTGTCGCAGATAGCCATTGGCTTCCGGGACGTTTGTAGCGGCCATCTTGTAGCTGGATTCAACCTGGTCCGTCGGCAGATCGTTATCCCGGCTGCGATGGATTTCGAAGTGCGGCGTCTCGAACAACGGGTTCGGTACCAGCACGACGTTGGTGCGGCAGCGGCTTTCGATAGCGATCACCGCCTCCCGTTTTTCGTTCAGCAAGTAGGTCGCGACGTCGACCGGCAGGTGTGCGGCGACGCGGCCGGTGCCTTCCTTCATTGCTTCTTCTTCGACCAGCCGCAGGATCGACAGCGCCAGCGACTCGATGCCGCGAATGCGGCCTTCGCCGGCGCAGCGCGGACAGACGATCTGGGTGAACTCGCCCAGTGACGGACGCAGCCGCTGCCGTGACATCTCCATCAGGCCAAAGCGCGAGATACGTCCCACCTGGATGCGCGCGCGGTCCATCTTGAGCGCCGCGCGCAACCGGTTTTCGACTTCGCGCTGATTGCGCACCGGCCCCATGTCGATGAAGTCGATCACAACCAGGCCGCCGATGTCGCGCAGGCGCAGCTGGCGGGCGATTTCGTCGGCGGCTTCGAGATTGGTGTTGAGCGCAGTTTCCTCGATGTCGGCGCCCTTGGTTGCGCGCGCCGAGTTGATGTCGATCGACACCAGCGCTTCGGTGTGGTCGATGACCAGCGCGCCGCCCGACGGCAGGCGCACGTCGCGACCGAACGCCGCCTCGATCTGGCTTTCAATCTGGAAACGGTTGAACAACGGTACGTCGTCGTCGTACACCTTGAGCTTCGGCAGGCTCTGCGGCATGACGCGCTGCATGAAGTCGCGCGCGTGTTCGAAGACGCCCGGATCGTCGACGAGTATCTCGCCGATGTCGGTGCGCAGGTAGTCGCGCAGCGCGCGGATGATGACGTTGCTTTCCTGGTAGATCAGGAACGGCGCGGGCTTTTGCGCGGCGGCTTCTTCAATGGCCCGCCAGACCTGGGCGAGATAATCGAGATCCCACTGCAGTTCTTCGGCGCCGCGGCCGACGCCGGCAGTGCGAACGATCATGCCCATTCCCTCGGGGACATTCAGCGTCGCCAGCGCCGCGCGCAGCTCCTCGCGATCCTCGCCCTCGATGCGCCGCGAGACGCCGCCGGCGCGCGGATTGTTGGGCATCAGCACCAGGAACCGGCCGGCCATGCTGACGAAGGTGGTCAGCGCCGCACCCTTGGTGCCACGTTCCTCCTTGTCGATCTGGACGATCAGCTCCTGGCCTTCGCGCACTACGTCCTTGATGTTGACGCGGCCGCTGTCGCCGTCGTGCGACGAGGTGAAGTAGCTGCGGGAAATTTCCTTCAGCGGCAGGAAGCCATGGCGCTCGGCGCCATAATCGACAAAAGCGGCTTCGAGGCTGGGTTCGACGCGGGTGATGCGTCCCTTGTAGATGTTGGCTTTTTTCTGTTCGCGGCCGGGGACTTCAATGTCCAGATCGTAAAGCGTCTGACCATCGACCATGGCGACGCGCAACTCTTCCTTCTGAGTTGCGTTGACAAGCATGCGTTTCATTGTGCCAATCTCTCAGGCACTCGACCGGATACGCGTAAGCTCTGCGCCGCGCGGCTGACGGTTGCGGTTGGATTCCCTGTTCGGCGCCGCGAACTTGCGTGGCTGCCTGAATCCTTGCCAGCGTCAGCGCTGCGTGACCATGCCGCGCATGGGAGCGCCAATGTTTAATTAATTATTCGCCGCCCGCATGTGGCGAGCAGCCGAAATAATTCCAATAAATACGGTGGCCGGATCAACTTTATGTTAGGTTGCGCAGTCGCGCCACAGCCACCGGTTGCGTACTATAGCAACTGAAGACGCTTCGCCGCAATCGATCCGGGAACTTTTCTTTAATTTCCAACCGCTTGGAGCATCACATTGAGCGCAGCCGACAAAGCCGCTCGTCATGCCGTGGCCGGCGCGGAGGACGCTGGCCAGCGCATCGACAACTTTTTGTTCAGGACGCTGAAGGGCGTGCCGAAAGGGCACGTCTACCGACTGCTGCGCACCGGCCAGGTGCGGGTGAACGGCCGCCGGGTGAAGCCGACCCGCCGACTGGAGGACGGCGACGACATTCGTATTCCGCCGGTGCAGCAGGCAAGCGCACAGCCGCCGCTCCAGGGCGCGCAGGATCTAGGCTGGCTGGCCGATTGCATTATTTACGAGGACAATAGCCTGCTGGTGCTGAACAAGCCGGCGGGCTTGGCGGTGCATGGCGGCAGCGGTTTGAGCCTGGGCGCAATCGAAGCGCTGCGCGCGCTGAGGCCGCAGGCACCGTATCTGGAGCTGGTGCATCGCCTGGACCGCGAGACCAGCGGTTGCCTGCTGATCGCGAAGCGGCGCAGCCGGCTGCGCGCGATGCACGAGCTGCTGCGCAACGGCGAGGTGGAAAAGAAATACCTGGCGCTGCTGTCGGGCCGCCTGAACGATGCGGGGACGGTCGACGTCGCGCTGCGCAAGCACCCGGTCGCCGGCGGCGAGCGCCGCGTGCACGTGGATGAGACGGGCAAGGCCGCCGAAACGCATTTCAAGCCGCTGACGATCTACGAGCGAGGCACGCTGGTGGAGGCAAGAATCAGCACCGGCCGCACTCACCAGATTCGTGTGCATGCGGCGCATCTGGGTCATCCGGTGGCGGGCGATGACAAGTACGGCGAGCACGCGACGAATCGCGAATGGCGCAGGTTGGGGTTGAAGCGGATGTTCTTGCATGCGGCCAGCATTGGATTTACGGCACCGTGGAATGACGTACCACTGGCGTTCGATGCGCCGCTCGGCGAGGAATTGAAGGCTTTGTTGGATCGGTTGGAGGAGAGGTAGTTTTAAGGTTGTGGTGGAGGGCTCGCCGCAGGGGGCGGCACCCGTGCCGCAGGCAGCACAAAACCTACTTAACCAAAGTGTTAAGGTCGAATATCGGCAACATAATAGCCAAAACAATAATGAGTACTACAACACCCATAATCAAAATCATCGCCGGTTCAAGAATCCCCAGCATGGTAGCCAATAAAGTCTCAAGTTCCCGTTCCTGATTCTGCGCCGCCCGCTCGAGCATCGTGCGGAGCTGCCCGCTGGTCTCGCCACTGGCAATCAAATGCACAGTCATAGGCGGAAACAACCCGCTAACCGCAAGCGCCCGATTAATCGGCGACCCTTCCCGAACCCGATTGGCAGCTTCATCTACCGCTTCGCGCATCGGCACGTTGGCGACGACTTCGCCGGCAATCCGCAGCGCCTCGAGCACCGGCACGCCGCTACCGGCGAGGATGCTCAACGTACGCGTGAAGCGGGAGGTGTTGAGGCCGCGGACGACGCGGCCGATCAGCGGCAGCCGGAGCAGCAGACGGTGAAATTGTCGTTTGGGTTCGGGGCGCTTCAACCAGTAATAAATACCGAAGCCGGCGGCGACGATTGCAATCAGCAGGTAAATGCCGTCGGCGCGCAGGAAACCGCTGAGGGCGATCAGGGCGCGGGTCAGAAACGGCAGCTGGTGGCCGATGTTGTTGAACACGGTCACGACCTGCGGTACGACGTAGGTCAGCAGGAACGCGACGATGATGATCGACATGGCGGTCAGCAGGATCGGGTAGATCATCGCGAGGCCGAGCTTCTGGCGCAGGACCTGGCGGCTTTCGGCGTAGTCGGCAAGGCGCTCGAGCACGGCGTCGAGGTGGCCGGTCTGTTCGCCGGCGGCGACGGTGGCGCGGAAGATTTCCGGGAACGCCTGCGGGAACTGGGCGAGGCCGTGGGCGAGGGTGTGGCCTTCGAGCACGCGGGCGCGCACCGCGAGCAACATGCTCTTCAAGCGTTGCGATTCATTCTGTTGCGCGGCGGCGAGCAGGGCTTCCTCGACCGGCAGCGCCGAGCGCACCAGCGTGGCGAGCTGGCGGGTGACGAGCGCGAGTTCGGTCGCGCTGATGCCGCGCTTCAAGGTGAAGCTGAATGCGCGGCCGGCGGCTTCCTTTTTCTCGCCCGCGACGCCGGCGACCGCCAGCGGCGTCAGACCCTGTTCGCGCAGTTGCTGACGGATTTGGCGGGCGGTGTCGCCTTCGAGGACGCCTTTTTTGGTGCGCCCGCGAGTATCGAGCGCCTGATATTCAAACGCGCCCATCAGTCTTCCTGGGTAACGCGCACGACTTCTTCGACGGTGGTCTCGCCGGCGAGTACGCGGCGGCGGCCGTCCTGGCGGATGCTGGGGCTCAACGTGCGGGCATAGCGTTCCAGCGCCTGTTCGCCGGAGCCGTCGTGAATCATGGTGCGCAGGTCGTCGTCGACCGGCACGAGTTCGTAGATGCCGGTGCGGCCGTGGTACCCGGAGTCGTTGCAATCCGGACAGCCGCGCGGGCGGTAGAGTTGCGGTGGAGTTGCCGGGTCGAGACCGAGCAGTTCCGTTTCTGGCGGGCTTGCCGTGTAGGCCTCTTTGCAGTGCGGGCAGAGCACGCGCACCAACCGCTGCGCGAGCAGGCCGATGATACTCGACGCAAGCAGGAACGGCTCGACGCCCATATCGCGTAGCCGGGTGATCGCGCCGACGGCGGTGTTGGTGTGCAGCGTCGACAGCACCAGGTGGCCCGTCAAGCTCGCCTGCACGGCGATTTCAGCCGTTTCCAGGTCACGGATTTCGCCGACCATCACTACGTCCGGGTCCTGGCGCAGGATCGCGCGCAGGCCGCGCGCGAAAGTCATGTCGACGCGTGTGTTGACCTGCGTCTGGCCGACGCCGTCGAGGTAGTACTCGATCGGGTCCTCGACCGTCATGATGTTGCGGCTGTGATCGTTGAGCTTGGACAGCGCGGCGTACAGCGTCGTGGTCTTGCCCGAGCCGGTGGGACCGGTGACGAGGATGATGCCGTGCGGCTTGCGGATGACGTCGTCGATGACGTCCTGCGTTCCCGGTTCCATGCCGAGGTGGTCGAGATCGAGCCGGCCCGCCTGCTTGTCGAGCAGACGCAGCACGACACGCTCGCCGTGGCCGGACGGAATCGTCGATACACGCACGTCAACCGCGCGGTTGGCGATGCGCAGCGAGATGCGCCCGTCCTGCGGCAGGCGCTTCTCGGCGATGTCGAGCTTGGCCATGACCTTGATGCGCGACACCAGCAGCGGCGCGACCGCGTGGCGGGTCTGCAGGACTTCGCGCAGCACGCCGTCGACGCGGAAACGCACCACAAGGCGGTTCTCGAACGGCTCGATGTGAATGTCGGAGGCGTTTTCCTTGATCGCCGCGGTCAGCAGCGCGTTGATCAGGCGGATGATCGGCGCGTCGTCCTCGCTCTCCAGCAGGTCCTCGGGCTCCGGGAGCTGCTCGGCTGCGCTGAACAGGTCGGTGTCGTCGTCGTCGAGTCCTTCGACCATATCCATCGCGCTGCCGGAACGGTCCTCGTAGGTCTGTTGCAGTTGCCGGTCGAACTCCTCGCGGCTGACGACGTCGAGCTTGAATGGCCGGCCAAGGTAACGGCGCGCTTCGAGGATTGCTTCCGGCGAGGCATCGCCGCGGCGGATCAGCCGCAGTTCGGCGGCGCCGCTGCCGCTATCCTTCAACAGCAGCCCGTAGCGCTTCGCAAACGAAAACGGCAGGCGCGTCGGCGTCGCCGCTTGGCGCGTCTCCTCCAGCGGCGCCGCGATCTCCGGCGCAAGCTCCGTGGCGCGCACGTCCATATCAGTTTCCGGTCTGAGAGCCATCGTCGCCTGCGTCCGCCGGCGGTTTGCTGTTGGTCGGGGTCCGACCGTTCGGGTGCGTCTTGATTGCGTTGAACGGCGGCAGCAGCGGTCGCTTGACCTCGGGCATCAGCGACACCGGCTTCTTGTTGCTGAGTTCAAGCTGGCGCATGAATTGATATTTCGCGTTGGTGTAGTAGGTCACCGAATTCTGGTCGCGCAGAATCGTCGGGCGGATGAAAACCATCAGGTTCTGCTTGGTATTGTTGCTCGACCGATACTTGAACAGGTTGCCGAGCAGGGGAATATCGCCCAACAGCGGCACCTTCTGCTCGCTTTCGCGCAGGTTGTTCTGCATCAGCCCGCCCAGCACGATGATTTGCCCGCTGCGCGCAACCACGTTGGTCGAAATCTCGCGATTGTTGGTGATCAGATCGACGGCGCCCTGGCTGCTCCCGGCGAGGCTTGAGACTGTCTGGTGAATCTTGAGCGTGACGGTCCTGCCCTGGCTGACCTGCGGCGTGATTTCGAGCGTGATGCCGACTTGCTGGCGATTGACCGTCTGGAACGGGTTGACGAAACCGGTGCCCAGACCACCAGCCGCACCGCCGCTGGCACCGATGCCGCCATTCGTGTAGGAGCCGGTCACGAACGGCACCTGCTGGCCAACGGTGATCTTGGCTTTCTCGTTGTCCAGCGTGACCAGGCTCGGCGCGGACAGAATGTTGGTATGCGAGTCACCGGCCAGCGCGCGCAGCAGCGCGGCAAAGCTGAAGCCGCCGCTGACGATCTTGCCGACGCCGAGCGTCAGTCCGTCGGGAATCGCGCTGGCGACCGATCCGCCGCCAATTCCCCCCACGCCGCCCACACCGCCGAAGCTGGTGCCGCCAACCTGGCCGGCCGTGGCCGCGGCGCCGGCCAACTGGGCTATGCCCGTGCCGGTGCCACTGAAGTTGGTTAGTCCCACTGTGCCGTGGTTCTGGATTGCGTCGGCGGCCCAAGTAATGCCGAGTTCCGCAGAGCGGTCGGAGCTGAGTTCGGCGATGATCGCTTGAACGAAGACTTCCGCACGCCGGATGTCGAGCTTGTCGATCACGTTTTTTATCGACCGCATCATCTTTGGCGGCGCGGTCACGACCAGAGAATTGGTGCCTTCGTCCGCGAGAATCGCCGCCGAGCCGAGGCCGCTGGTCGCCTGACTGCCGCTTTTGGCATTTTTCAGCTTCTCGCTGGCGGTAACGAAGCTGGTCAGTTCCTTGGCGATATCCTTCGCCTTCGCGTAATGCAGATAAATGACCTGCGTGTTGCCGCCGGTTTTCTGCGGCGTGTCGAGTTCGGCGATCAGCGCCTTGACGCGCAGTCGATCGGCTTTGCCGCCGCCGATCAGCACGCTGTTGGTGCGCTCGTCGGCGCCCAGCTTGACCGGGTTGCCGCTGCCTTGCTGCGCCCCTTGCAGCAGGCTGCCCAGAACGCGCACCACGTCGGTCGCCGAGGCATATTGCAGCGGGATGATGTCGACCGCGTTGGAACCTGACTGGTCGATGCGGTGAATGATGCGAATCATGCGCTTCACATTGTCGACGCGGCCGGAGAGGATCAGCAGGTTCGACGGCGCGTACGACGCGAGCTGCGCCTGCGTGGACATCAGGGGCCGCAGCACCGGCACGAGTTGCGCCGCCGGCACGTTCTCGACCGGCACGACCTGGGTCACCATGGCGTCGCCCGGGGCGTTGCCGATGTGCGAGGGGCCGATGCCTGGCTGCTGGCGCGCCTTCAGCGCCGGGATGATCTTGGTCACCGCGCCCGCCGGTACCGCAGCAAAACCATGCACTTCGAGCACCGACAGAAATACGCTGTAAACCGCATCGGCGCTGATCGGCTTGGCCGACACGACCGTCACGCGCCCCTGCACCTGCGGATCGAGGATAAAGTCCTTGCCGACGATCTGGCCGATGCTCTCGGCGACCTGGCGAATGTCGGCGTCCTTGAAGTTAAGTGAAATCTTCGCCTGTGAGCCGGCCTTTTGCGGCGCGGCAGCGGCCGCGGCGGCAAGTGCCGGCATGGACATCGCTGCCATCAGAATGGCGACCCCCAACGATTTTATGCAAAAAGACACGCTATTCCCTCGATTCATGCGCCGTTGCCGCATTCAGCATGATTTCCATCGGACCGTCAACATCAACGCTGCGGCGCCGAAACCTGGATCTGTTTCGTCTGGCCGTTGCGTTCCACCGTCAGGTGAATCGGCTCGCCGGCCTTGTAATGTCCCATCAGCGCCATCAGATTGGCAGGGTTGGAGAGTGATTTGCCGTTGACCGCCTTGATCACGTCGCCCGGCTGCAGTCCGGCGGCGATGAACTCGGCCGGGTTGCTGGCCGGATAGACGCGATAACCCACCAGTTTGCCATTGACCACCGCCCGCTGCGCACGCAGCAGGTGGCCCATTGCGGCCACACTGTGGCGCAGGCGCGGCGGGACGCGACGCTCCTGGACAGGCTGCGGCTGCGTCGCCTGCGGAGCCTGCTGCGGCACCCGCCGGATGCTGCCGTGGTTCTCGTCGGTTTGAGGCAGCTTGAGCGCCTCCAGGCGGCCGTTGCGCGACAGGATCACACGGTCGGCGTATATGCCGTGAATGCTGGCACCGCCGGGAATACTTGCGCCGATGCGATAGCTTTTGGAGTCGTTGGCGCCGCTGCCGGCCGAGATGATTGCGCGCGACTCGTCCGGATCGCTCGCGGCGATAATCCCGTGCAGCGTCACGTTCAGGTTGGTTTCCGGTGCATTGACCGGCTCGCCGCCGGCCACCGGTGCTGCAGCGCGGCCGAACAGGTGCATCGACGCGACCCGGTCAGCCAATTGCAGCGTGTCGACCTGCCCCGGCGTCGCGGCAACCGCCACGGGGGGCTGTGGCAGCGCGGCCGCACCAGGCTGATCGGGCGAGGGCACTGCCAGCCAGGTGAGCTGTGCCAGCACCCAGGCAATTGCGATAATCAGGCCCAGACAGGCCGCGTCAGGCGCACGCTGCACCAGCCATGCGGCGTCGACGCGCGTCTTGATATCGTCGCCCGAAATGCGCCAGTTGCCCTTCAATGCCGTGCCGTCAACCCTTGTGTAATAGCTCAAACCCTATCATACCAAGTCCGGCCGGCGCTGCCTGATTTTTGTACACGGCCGCTTGTCGCCAAATGTGATCCGCGGAAGCCGGTTTTGTCGGAATTTTTTGAACTTCCACCTTGTCGAATTTAATGAGAGGGCTAATATAAAACCCATGAGCAACGAACGTCATCAAGACCATCATGGCCTCGTTCTGGAGGAGGCGAAGCCGCGGTTAAAGGAGCCGCCGAATTACAAGGTCGTGTTATTGAACGACGACTACACGCCGATGGAGTTCGTCGTTGAAGTTCTGGAGCAGTTTTTTCACCTCGACCGCAGTCGCGCAACCCAGATCATGTTGCACGTGCATACGCGTGGCAAGGGCGTATGCGGGGTGTTCAGTTACGAAATTGCCGAAACCAAAGTCGCGCAGGTGAGTGAGTACGCGCGCAAGCACCAGCATCCGCTGTTGTGCACAATGGAGGAGGCCTGAAAGCCATGTTGAGCCGCGAACTTGAAGTTTGCCTGAATGTCGCCTTCAAGCAGGCGCGTGAGAAACGTCATGAATTCATGACGGTCGAGCACCTGCTGCTGGCGATTCTTGATACGCCGAAGGTGGTGGATACCCTGAAGGCGTGCGGGGCGGAAGTCGAAAAGCTGCGCCGCGAGTTGAATACCTATATCGATGAGCACACGCCGAGCCTCGGTGCGCGCGAGTCGCAGGACGTGCAGCCGACGCTGGGCTTTCAGCGTGTGCTGCAACGGGCGGTGTTTCACGTCCAGTCGTCCGGGGAATCCGAAGTCACGGCGACCAATGTGCTGGTCGCGATCTTCGGCGAAAAAGAGTCGCAGGCCGTTTACCTGCTCGGCCGTCACGGCGTGAGCCGGCTCGACGTGGTCAACTACGTCTCGCACGGCATTTCCAAGATTCATGGCGAGGAGGGCATGGAAGGCGCGGCCGAGGAGGTCGATGAGGACGACGAAGCGGCGTCCGGCAACAAGAGTGCGCTGGATACGTATGCAACCAATCTCAACAAGCGCGCCCGAGAGGGCAAGATCGACCCGCTGATCGGCCGCGAGCACGAGATCGAACGCACGATCCAGATTCTGTGCCGGCGACGCAAGAACAACCCGCTGTTCGTCGGCGAGGCCGGCGTCGGCAAGACGGCGCTGGCCGAAGGGCTTGCGCGCCAGATCGTCGAGCGGCGCGTACCGGAATTGTTGCAGCACAGCACGATCTACTCGCTCGACCTCGGTTCGCTGATCGCCGGTACCAAGTATCGCGGCGATTTCGAGAAGCGCCTGAAGGGCGTACTGGCGGAACTCAAGCGTCGGCCGAACTCAATTCTGTTTATCGACGAGATTCACACGGTGATCGGGGCCGGTGCGGCCTCGGGCGGCGTGATGGATGCGTCGAACCTGATCAAGCCGGTGCTTGCCAGCGGCGACCTGAAGTGTATCGGTTCGACGACCTACCAGGAATATCGCGGCGTGTTCGAGAAGGATCGCGCGCTGGCGCGCCGGTTCCAGAAGATCGACGTGCCGGAGCCGACGGTGGCCGAGACGGCCGAGATTTTGAAGGGACTGCGTTCGCGCTTCGAGGAACACCACAGCGTCAAGTATCCGAACAAGGTGCTCGAGGTCGCGGCGGAGTTGGCGGCGCGTTACATCAACGACCGCCATCTGCCCGACAAGGCCATCGACATCATCGACGAGGCGGGCGCCAACATGCGCCTGCGTGTGCCGAGCCGGCGGCGCAAGACGATCTCGGTCGAGGACATCGAGACGATCGTCGCCAAGATCGCCCGCATTCCGCCGAAGACCGTGTCGAACTCCGACAAGGAGTCGCTCCGCAACCTGGAACGCGACCTGAAACTGGTGATTTACGGCCAGGACAAGGCGGTCGAAACGCTGTCGACCGCGATCAAGATGAGCCGCTCGGGGCTGGGCGATACGCGCAAGCCGATCGGCTCGTTCCTGTTCGCTGGCCCGACCGGCGTCGGCAAGACCGAAGTTACGCGGCAGCTCGCGATGATCATGGGCATTGAGTTGGTGCGCTTCGACATGTCCGAGTACATGGAGCGCCACACGGTCTCGCGGCTGATCGGCGCGCCGCCCGGCTATGTCGGCTTCGACCAGGGCGGATTGCTGACTGAGGCGATTATCAAACAGCCACATTCGGTGCTGCTGCTCGACGAAATCGAAAAGGCGCATCCCGAGGTTTTCAACATCCTGTTGCAGGTAATGGACCACGGCACGCTGACCGACAACAACGGCCGGAAAGCGGACTTCCGCAACGTCATCATCGTCATGACGACGAATGCGGGCGCACAGGAAAGCAGCCGCCGTTCGATCGGTTTCACAGAGCAGAACCACGCGACCGACGCAATGGAAACCATCCGCCGGATGTTCAGCCCCGAGTTCCGCAACCGGCTCGACGGCATCATCCAGTTCGAGGCGCTCGACGCGCCGACCATTGCGCGGGTAGTCGACAAGTTCATCATTGAACTCGAAACGCAGCTCGAGCAGAAGGGCGTCACGTTGCATGTCGACGAGTCGGCGCGCGAACTGCTCGCCGAACGAGGTTACGATCCGCAAATGGGCGCGCGCCCCATGGCCCGTGTACTGCAGGAGTCGATCAAGAAGCCGCTGGCGGAAGAACTGCTGTTCGGCCAGTTGGCTGGTGGCGGCCACGTGGACGTGACGGTCAAGAATGGCGAGCTGGCGCTCGAGACGACGCCGAAGGAAGAAGAAGCGGTTACGGACAAATAAGCGTTTGATCTGAAACCGTCTCCCTCGGGGGCGAGGCAGGATTGCGTAGCGAGAAATGGGTGGGGCGAGGGGTGCTGAATCAGTTCCCCTCGTTCCGACTACAACGACCCCATATCGATCACAAAGCGGTAGCGCACGTCTGCGCGCTTCATTCGCTCAAACGCCTCGTTGATCTGGTCGATCCGGATCATCTCGCAGTCGGGCAAAATGTTGTTCGCGGCGCAAAAATCGAGCACTTCCTGCGTCTCGGCGATACCGCCAATCAACGAGCCCGTCAGTTTCCGTCGGCCGCGCACCATGGGTGCGGTGAGTTGCTCCTCAATCGGGCCGATGTGTCCGACGATCACCAATGTGCCATCGATATCCAGCAGCGGCATGTATGACGCAACATCATGCCGGACGGGCACCGTGTCGATGATCAGGTCGAATCCGGAGCGTGCCTTCTTCACGGCTTCCGCGTCGGTGGAAACCAGAAAATCATCGGCTCCCAGCGCCTTCGCATCCGCCGCCTTGGCGTCGGATCGGCTGATGACGGTGACGCGGGCGCCCAGGCCGACAGCCAGTTTCACTGCCATATGCCCAAGGCCGCCCAGGCCGACAACGCCGACCCGGCTATCCGGTCCTACCCCCCAAGCGCGTAACGGCGAGTAGGTGGTAATACCGGCGCACAGCAGCGGCGCGGCGCGCGCGAGATCCAGCCCATCCGGCACCGCGAGGACGAATTTGTCGCGCACCACGATGTGCTTTGAATAGCCGCCGTAGGTCGTGTCGCCGGTGATGCGGTCGCGGCCGCCATACGTCGGCGTCATGCCTTCCCGACAAAATTGCTCTTCACCATCCCGGCACTGGTCGCAGTGCTGACAGGAATCGACCATGCAGCCCACTGCCACCGCGTCGCCTGCCTTGAAGCGGGTCACGTCGCTCCCGACGTCGGTGACGCGGCCGATGATCTCGTGGCCCGGCACGAGAGGATAGGTGGCAGCGCCCCAATCGTTGTGCGCCTGGTGCAGGTCCGAGTGGCAGATGCCGCAGTAGAGAATCTCCATCGCGACATCGTCGTCGCGCAACGCGCGGCGTTCAAACGTAAACGGTGCTAGGGGTGCGCCGGCGTTTTCGGCGGCATATCCGAGAGTCTTCATTAGACAGGTCGTGAGGCTAGAGGTGCGGGAGTGGCCGCGACGGGACTTTAACGTCCCCGATAAACGATGCGGCCCTTCGTCAGATCGTACGGCGTCAGTTCGACGGTCACGGTATCGCCGGTCAGAATCCGGATGTAATGCTTGCGCATGCGCCCGGAGATATGCGCGGTGACGACGTGGCCGTTTTCCAGTTCCACGCGAAAGGTCGTGTTGGGCAAGGTTTCAGTGACCTTGCCTTCCATTTGAATATGGTCTTCTTTAGGCATAATTACTCTTTGCTAACATACGGCAGCAGCAGGACGCGGGCGATTTTGCCGCATGCGCGTGGCCGATTCAAGAAATCAGGAAACCAGTCGCCAGCCGTCGGCAGTCAGGATTTCGTGCGGCCGAAAGCGGTTTTTGTAATGCATCTTCTCGGATTCGCCGACCCAGTAGCCCAGGTACAGCCAGGAAAGACCGTCGCGGCGTGCCGCGTCGATTTCCGTCAGTATCGCATAATTGCCGAGGCCGCGGTCCGCTTCTTCAGGATCGAAGAATGTGTAAACGGCGGATAACCCGTCGGCGAGGCGATCGGCTACCGCCACCGCCAGCAGCCGGCGGCCGTCGCGAAACTCATAGAATAATGTATCGGTCCACCCGCCATCGAGAAAACTCATGTACGCCTCCCGACTGGTATCTTCCATGCCGCCGTCGCGGTGGCGGTTTTCGATGTAGCGCCGAAACAGCGCGTAATGTTCCTCATCGAAGCGTGGCGCGAGTGCGCCGACACGTAAATCGGCGTTGCGCTTCAGCGTGCGCCGCTGACTGCGGTTGGGGCGGAAGTCATGGACCGGAATGCGCAACGATTGGCAGGCGCGGCAGCTCGAACAAGCCGGTCGGTACAGGTAGCTGCCGCTGCGCCGAAAGCCGCGCGCGCTGAAGTACGAGAACATTCGCTTTCCCAGCGGAGCTTCGTCGTCGAGCACAACAATCCGCGCCCGCCGGCCCTCGAGGTAATGACACGGATGTTCCGGCGACAGGTACAAGTTCCATTTGTCCAGCGCGCGTGCGGCCATGGCAGCTATCAATTGTTCAGGTGACGGTTTCATTGTATGCGTCGGCGCAGCCAGCGTCGAGACGCTTGAGAAACTGCCGGCGCGGAATCGGTCGCGCGCCCAATCGGACCAGATGCGACGACTCGACCTGGCAGTCGATCAGGTCGTAATCGCGCCGGCACAAATGGGCGAGGGCCGCCTTGGAAGCGTCGCTCTCGCGGCTGAACATCGATTCGCCAAAAAACACGCGTCCCAGCTCGATCCCGTACAACCCCCCGGCCAGGCGGCCGTCGCGCCACGCTTCGATGGAATGCGCATGCCCGGCCTGATGCAGGCGCAGATAGGCCTGCTGCATGTCGTTCGTGAGCCAGGTGCCATGATCACCACGCGGCGCCGCACAGGCGTGGATGACATCCGCAAAGGCCTGATCGACGGTGATTTCGAATATGTTGCGCCGCAGCGTTTTGCGCAGGCTGTGCGACATGTGCAACTCGTCGGGAAACAGCACCATCCGCGGGTCGGGCGACCACCACAGGATCGGCTGGCCGTCCTCATACCACGGGAAAATGCCGCGGCGATACGCGGCCAGCAGACGGGCGATCGACAAATCACCGCCGGCGGCGAGCAGGCCGTTCGGTTCCCGTAAAGCGCGCTCGACCGGCGGGAAGGCATTCGGCGGATCCCGCTCGTCTATCCAATGCAGACTAAACCCGTTCATGTTTTCTTACCGGGAGACTTGAACGGCAGATGTTCGCGCGCATCTTCGCGATAGTCGGCCATCATTGACCGCTCGCGCGACAGATATTGGGCGATCGCTTCGCGAAATTCCAAATCCGCGATCCAGTGCGCCGAGTATGTTGCAGTCGGTTCAAATCCACGGCTGATTTTGTGCTGGCCCTGCGCGCCGGGGTCGAAATGCTGCAAGCCTTCGCGCAGACAATAGTCGATGCCCTGGTAGTAGCAGGTCTCGAAATGCAGGCTGTGAAACTCCTGGTCGCTGCCCCAGTGTCGGCCATAGAGCGTATCGCCGCTGCGCAAGCAGATGGCAGCACCGACCGGGTCGGCGTCGCGACAGGCGAGCATGATCACCAGTGCACGACCCAGCTGTTCGGCGATGATCGCGAAGAACTCCCGGTTCAGGTAAGGGGTACGGCCGCGCTCGAAATACGTCAGGCAATAAAACCGATAAATAGCATCGAGTATCGGCGCATCGAGATCGCCGCCGTGCAACACACGAAAATGAATACCGGCTTCGGCCACGCGCCGCCGTTCGCGGCGCACCTTCTTGCGCTTCGCCGAACTGAACGTATCGAGAAAATCATCGAAGTCGCGATAGCCGCGATTGCGCCAATGGAACTGGCAGTCAGTGCGAATCAGCCAGCCCTGGCCGCTCAACGCATCAGCCTGTGCGGCCGTCGGAAAAAGACAATGAATCGACGACAGCTCCCGCTCCCCGGCCAGCTCGACCGCTGCCGCCGCCAACCGGGGCAGGGCGCTCGGCTCCCCCAGTAGGCGTAGCCCGGTGACCGGCGAAAACGGCACCGCGCATAACAGCTTGGGATAGTAGTGCAGGCCGTGGCGATGGTAAGCATCGGCCCATGCCCAATCGAACACGAACTCGCCGTAGGAATGCGATTTCAAATATAGCGGCATGGCGGCGGCGAGACGATCGCCCTCGCGCAGAGTCAGATGCGCCGGCTGCCAGCCGGTCTTGGCGCTCGCGCAGCCGGTCGTTTCCAGCGCGTTCAGAAACGCGTGACGCAGGAATGGATTGTCGCCGGCCAGCGCATCCCAATCCGCCGACTCGATTTCGGAGATCGCAGCGTGAATGCGCACACTGTCAGGCAAAGAAGAACCCAGGGCTCAAAGGAGCTGTACCGCACCGCCGCCCTTCCGCAACATTAAGCCTCTTCCACATGCGCCCGAGTAACAGCAACCCGCCCGCGCTTCTTCGCCTCAAGCTGATCGAGATACCGCTCCGCATCCAGCGCCGCCATGCAGCCGGTGCCGGCGGACGTAATCGCCTGCCGATAAACGTGATCCATCACATCGCCGGCCGCAAACACGCCCGGCACGCTGGTCGCGGTCGCATCGCCATTCGAGCCGCTCTTGACCGTAATGTAGCCACCGTCCATCTCGAGCTGATCGACGAACAGCTCCGTATTCGGCTTATGGCCGATGGCTATAAACACGCCATGCAGATCGATCTCGCGCGTGGCGTCGGGATCGACCGTGCTGCGGATCCGCATGCCGGTTACCCCGGAATCATCGCCAATGACCTCGTCGAGCACGTGGTCCCAGAGAATTTCGACGTTGCCGTTATTGGCTTTCTCCATCAGCTGGCTGGCCAGAATCTTCTCGGCGCGGAACTGGTCGCGACGATGAATCACCGTCACCTTCGACGCGATGTTCGACAGGTACAGCGCTTCTTCGACGGCTGTATTGCCACCGCCGATCACGGCTACTTCGCGGCCGCGGTAGAAAAACCCGTCGCAGGTCGCGCAGGCGGATACGCCCTTGCCCTTGAAGGCCTCCTCGGATGGCAGACCCAGGTACTTGGCCGTCGCGCCGGTCGCGACAATCAGCGCATCGCAGGTGTAGGTGCCGCTGTCGCCCTCGAGGTAGAACGGCCGCCGGCCGAGATCGACCTTGTTGATGTGGTCGTTGATGATCTCGGTGTCGAAGCGCTCGGCGTGCCGGCGCAACCGTTCCATCAGCGCCGGGCCCTGCAGGCCGGTCACGTCCCCCGGCCAGTTATCGACGTCGGTGGTCGTCATCAACTGGCCGCCCTGCTCGACGCCGGTGATCAGTACCGGGTCCAGGTTGCCGCGCGCCGCGTACACCGCGGCCGTATAGCCGGCCGGACCGGAACCCAGAATCAGAACTCGACAATGCTTGCTCATGTATAATTCCCGATTGCCCTTCCACCATTCTATCAACCCGGCCGAGCCGGTAAAGGAGATCAGATCTCATGCGCATAGGTATTCCCCGCGAACTGAAGCCGCGCGAAGGCCGCGTCGGCCTGGTGCCCGCTGCTGCTGCCGAGTTGGTGAAGCACGGTCACAAGGTTGTCATTGAAGCTGACGCCGGCGTCAAAAGCGGCTATGCGAATGAGCAGTACGAGAAGGCCGGGGTTCAGGTGCTGGCGAGCGCCGACGAAGTGTTCGGGCAGGCCGAAATGATCGTCAAGGTCAAGGAGCCGATCGCCCCCGACCTCGACCGCCTGCGCAAGGATCATCTGCTGTTCTGCTATCTCCACCTGGCCGCGCTGCCGGAATTGACGCAGCGCTTGTGCGACATCGGCCTGACCGCAGTCGCCTTTGAGACGGTCGAGGACGAGCGTCGCCGGCTGCCACTGTTGGCGCCGATGAGCGAGATCGCCGGGCGCCTGTCGACGCAGGTCGCGACGCACCTGCTGCACCAGCCGCAGGGCGGCAAGGGCCTGCTGCTGGGCGGCGTACCGGCCGCGCCGCGCGGCAAGGTTGTCATCGTCGGTGGCGGCGTCGCGGGCAGCAACGCTGCCATTGTGGCGGCCGGCCTCGGCGCCGAGGTGACTGTTTTCGATATGAACCGCGACAAGCTTGAGGCAGCGCGCGCGCTCGGCCCCAACGTCACCGGCCTGCACGCGCACAGCGCCGACATCGCCGAAGCCGTGGCCGATGCCGATATCGTAGTCGGCGCAGTGCTGGTGACCGGCGAGCGCGCCCCGCACGTCATCAGCGCCGACATGGTCCGCGCGATGCAGCCGGGCAGCGTGGTCGTCGATATTTCGGTGGACCAGGGCGGCTGCATCGAAACGACGCATCCGACCACGTATGAAGATCCGACCTACGTCTGGGAAGGCGTGACGCACTTCACCGTCAGCAACATGCCGGGCGCCGTGCCGCGCACCGCCTCGCAGGCGCTGTCGGCTGCGATTACGCCGTACGCGATTCGCCTGGCCGAGGGCAACTGGGAGTCGGTGGCGTCGCTGAAGAAGGGCATTAACGTGACCGGAGGCAAGGTTGTCCATCCGGCATTGTTGAAGTAAAGTAACCCAAATAAAAATAACAACTTATAAGCGGCACTTAATACGGGAGATGAGGTGTCTCAAGCCACCCGCAAACGATCGGACACCCAGCTTGTAGGCGCGCAGGTCGGCAACGGCCTGCGCGAATCTGCATTGCTGGTGTTCATCGCGCTTGCGGTCTTGCTGCTGATCGCGCTGGCGACCTACTCACCGGCCGATCCCGGCTTCTCGCACAGCGGCTCGGGCGCCCCCGTTCACAACGCCATCGGCGAAGTCGGCGCGTGGATTGCCGACCTGCTGCTGCTGGTATTCGGTTATCCCGCTTATCTGTTCCCGGTGCTGGTGGCGTATTCCGGCTGGCTGGTGTTTCGCCGCCGGCCGCCGGAGACGCCGGTTTCCAAGCTGGCGGTCACCATTCGCGTCAGCGCGCTTCTGCTGGGTCTCGCAGCTGCCAGCGCCATCGCCACCCTCAACATCACCGCGCCGTTCCACCACCTGCCGCTTGACCGGCTGGCGGCGGGCGGCGTCATTGGCCGCGCCATCGGCCTGTCGCTGATGGCGGGCTTGAGCTATATCGGCGCGACGCTGCTGCTGATCGCCGTGTTCCTCGGTTGTGTGACGCTCTCGACCAGCCTGTCGTGGATCGGCGTCATGGACCTGATCGGCCGCGGCGTAATGGGCGGCCTGGCGATGGTGCGCAACCGCATCGCGAGCATCAGGCAGGCATTCGCCGGACGGCGCGAGCGCAAGGCGCGCCAGCAGACGGTCAAGACGGAGCGCGTGGCACGCGAGAAACGCGCTAAGCCCAAGATCGAGCCGGTGATCAAGCCGATCGAACCCAGCCCGCGCGTCGAGAAAGAACGTCAGGTCCCGTTGTTCGAACCGGTCGCCGCGGGCGAGTTGCCGCCGCTGTCGCTGCTCGACGATCCACCGGCAAAGCAATCCGGCTATTCAAAATCGGCGCTGGAGGCCATGTCGCGCCAGGTCGAGTTGAAGCTGAAGGACTTCGGCGTCGAGGTCCAGGTGGTGGCCGTGAATCCGGGTCCGGTGGTCACGCGCTTCGAGTTGCAGCCTGCTGCCGGCGTCAAGGTCAGCCAGATCAGCAACCTGTCCAAGGATCTGGCGCGGGCGCTGTCGGCGATCAGCGTGCGGGTGGTCGAGGTGATTCCGGGCAAGTCCGTGGTCGGCCTGGAGATTCCGAACGAAACGCGCGAGCTGGTGACGCTGGGCGAAATCCTGCGTTCCAAGGCCTACGATTCGGCTGCCGGCCCGTTGACGCTCGCGCTCGGCAAGGACATCAGCGGCAACCCGATCGTCGCCGAACTGGGCCGCATGCCGCACCTGCTGATCGCCGGCACCACCGGCGCGGGCAAATCGGTCGCGATTAACGCGATGATTCTGAGCCTGCTCTACAAGACCACGGCAGCCGATACGCGGCTGATCATGATCGACCCAAAGATGCTCGAACTGTCCGTGTACGAGGGCATTCCGCATCTGCTTGCGCCGGTCGTCACCGACATGAAGGAAGCGGCCAACGCGCTACGCTGGTGCGTTGCCGAAATGGAGCGGCGCTACAAGCTGATGGCGGCGCTCGGCGTGCGCAACATCGCGAGCTACAACCGCAAGGTCAAGGACGCGATCGCCAAGGGCAGCCCGATCAAGGATCCGCTGGTGAAGCCGGAGGATATCGCGGACGACGATGTCGAGATACCGACGCTGGAGACGCTCCCGTATGTGGTGGTGATCGTCGACGAGCTGGCCGACATGATGATGGTGGTCGGCAAGAAGGTCGAGGAGCTGATCGCGCGGCTGGCGCAGAAAGCGCGCGCCTCCGGCATTCACTTGATTCTCGCCACTCAGCGCCCCTCGGTCGACGTCATTACCGGCCTGATCAAGGCCAACATCCCGGCGCGCATCGCATTCCAGGTGTCGGCGCGGGTCGACTCCCGCACGATCCTCGACCAGATGGGCGCCGAAGCGTTGCTCGGCCACGGCGACATGCTGTACCTGCCGCCGGGCACCGGGCTGCCGCAACGCGTTCACGGCGCTTTCGTCTCCGACGCCGAAGTGCATCGCGTCGTGGCGTCGCTGAAGTCGGCCGGCGAACCGCAATATATCGACCAGGTGCTCGAAGGCCCGGCGGATTCTTCCGCAGCCATTCCGGGCTTGGAGTCCGAGAGCGGCTCTGAGCAGGACCCGCTCTACGATCAGGCGGTGGCGATCGTCACCCAGACCCGCAAGGCGTCGATCTCCGGTGTCCAGCGGCGGCTCAAGATTGGTTACAATCGGGCGGCAAGAATGGTCGAAGACATGGAAGCTGCCGGCATTGTCGGGCCGCTGGAGACCAACGGTTCACGGGAAGTGCTCGCCCCGCCGCCACCGGAAGACTGATTTTTACGCTCCTCTCCCGGAGGAGTACAAATGGAAACGCCAATGGCCATCAAACGCGCCGCATCGTGTGCGGCACTCCTGCTTCTTGCTTTTTCAGTCAGCGCCGCGCCCAAAAGCGACGCCGTCGCGCGCCTGCAGCATTTCCTGAACGACGTCCACAGCCTCAAGGCCGACTTTACCCAGACCGTGACCCACTCAACCCTCCCTGGCGCCACGAAGTCCCACGGTACCGTCCTGATCAAACGCCCGAACCACTTTCGCTGGAACTACGTCGCGCCGAACAAGCAGATCATCGACTCCGACGGCAAGCACATCTGGATTTACGACGCGGAGCTGGAACAGGTAACGGTCAGGCCGCTCAAGACCACCCTGGCCAGCAGCGCGGCCATTCTGCTGAGCGGGCAGGGCTCATTGCAGGAGGGGTACGAGATCGCCGCCAGCGGCACGGATGGCGGCCTTGAGTGGGTCACACTGAAGCCGAAGCAGAGCAGGGCGGCGTTCAGCAAAATCCGCATCGGGCTCGGGCCGAAAACAATCCAGGTCATGGAACTGACGGGCGCCAATCTCGGCCAGGTGACGCGCATCGAGTTCCACAACGTGGTCCGCAACCCGTCGATTCCGGACAAGGCTTTCAAGTTCACGCCGCCGAAAGGCGCGGATGTCATTGGCGCGCAAGGTGCCCAGGGAGGCTGATCCGCGACCGCTCGCTGACCGGATGCGGCCTGGCTCTCTCGAGGAGGTGATCGGCCAGACGCACCTGCTTGGTTCCGGGAAGCCGTTAACGCGCATCCTCGCCGGCGGCCGGCTGCATTCTGTGATCTTCTGGGGTCCGCCCGGCACCGGCAAGACCACGCTGGCTCGCCTGATCGCGTCCGCGTCGGATGCTGAATTCATCGCGCTCTCGGCGGTGATGGCCGGTGTCAAGGATGTGCGCGCCGCGGTGGCGCAGGCTGAAGCCGTGCGCCGCGACAAGCAACGTGCGACGGTCCTTTTTCTCGACGAGGTGCATCGCTTCAACAAGGCGCAGCAGGACGCATTCCTGCCGTTCGTCGAGGACGGCACGCTGACGTTTATCGGCGCCACCACCGAAAATCCGTCGTTCGAATTGAACAACGCGCTGTTGTCGCGCGCGCAGGTTTACGTGCTCAAGTCGCTGACGCGTGAAGAGCTGGGCGACGTAATCGAGCGCGCGCTTTCGAATGAGGCACGAGGCCTGGGCGAACGAAAGCTGACGTTGTCGCCCGAATTGCGCGACAAGCTGGCCGAAGCCGCCGACGGCGATGCGCGCCGCGCACTCAACTTGTTGCAGGCAGCCGCCGAACTGGTACCGGCCGGCGGGCATGCCCTGGAAGAATCCGCGGTCGCGGCAGCCATCGGCGGCGGCTTCCGGCGCTTCGACAAGGGTGGCGATGCCTTCTACGACCAGATCTCCGCGCTGCATAAATCCGTACGGGGCTCATCGCCCGATGGCGCGCTGTACTGGCTGGCCCGCATGCTCGACGGCGGCTGCGATCCGCTCTACATTGCCCGGCGCGTTGTGCGCATGGCATCGGAGGACATCGGCAATGCCGACCCGCGCGGACTGCGCCTCGCGCTGGACGCATGGGAAGCACAGGAGCGGCTCGGCTCGCCGGAAGGCGAACTCGCGATTGCGCAGGCAGTCGTGTATCTTGCCTGCGCGGCGAAGAGCAACGCGGTTTACACGGCCTTCGGCGCGGCCCGCAAGGACGCTGAGGCGGGCGGATCGCTGCCCGTGCCGGTCAAATTGCGCAACGCGCCGACGCGGCTGATGAAGGAATTGGGCTACGGCGAGCGCTACCGCTATGCACACGACGAGCCGGATGCGTACGCCGCCG
The DNA here is from genome assembly GCA_035690945.1 of Gammaproteobacteria bacterium. Classification (GTDB taxonomy): domain Bacteria; phylum Pseudomonadota; class Gammaproteobacteria; order Natronospirales; family DASSBR01; genus DASSBR01. Next base: position 186,144 of record DASSJY010000019.1, on the reverse strand, counting down.
GCGAAACGTATTTTCCGGACGGAATGGGCGAACGGCGCTATTACAATCCGGTACGGCGCGGCCTCGAAATCAAGATCGCGGACAAGCTGGCGACACTGCGTCAACGTGATCGCGAGGCGCGAAAAAGCAGCAAATAACGACCTGTTGAAACCAATATGCTTGATCCAAAACTACTGAGGAATGATCCCGACGCCGTCGCAGCCAACTTGCGGCGTCGCGGTTTCGAGTTCAATGTCGCCGCGTACGGGGAACTTGAATCGCGCCGCAAGGCACTGCAGACCGAAACGGAATCGCTGCGCAACGAACGCAATGAACGTTCGCGCGCGATCGGCAAGGCCAAGGCGGCAGGCGAAGATATTGCACCGTTGCGCGAGGCAGTCGAAGCGGTCGGCGACAGGCTTAAAAAGGCGGAAGCGGAGTTTGCCGAGGTACAGGCCAGCCTCGACGATATCCACCTCGGCCTGCCGAACCTGCTGAGCGAATCGGTGCCGGACGGTGCCGACGAAAATGCGAACCAGGAAGTGCGCCAATGGGGCGAGCCGCCGAAGTTCGATTTCGAGCCGGCCGATCATGTGGCGCTTGGCGAACGTCTCGGCACCATGGATTTCGAATCCGCCAGCAAGCTCGCCGGTGCGCGGTTCGTCGTCCTGCGCGGAACGCTCGCGCGAATGCACCGTGCACTAGCGCAGTTCATGCTCGATCTACACACCGGAGAACATGGCTACCAGGAAATGTACGTGCCGTATCTCGTCAGCACCGAAACACTGACCGGCACCGGCCAGCTCCCCAAGTTCGCGGACGACCTTTTCGCGCTCGCCGGGGACAGCGGCTATTTTCTGATCCCGACGGCCGAGGTGCCGCTCACCAATCTGTCACGCGGCGATATTCTCGATGCCGACAAGCTACCGCGCCGCTACGTCGCGCACACGCCGTGCTTCCGCGCCGAGGCGGGCGCCTACGGCAAGGACACGCGCGGCATGATCCGCCAGCATCAGTTCGACAAGGTCGAGCTGGTACAGCTCGTGAAGCCGGAAGATTCGTATCAGGCGCTTGAAGAACTCACCGGTCATGCCGAAAAGGTGCTGCAGGCGCTGGAGCTGCCATACCGCGTCATGAGCCTGTGCGCCGGCGACATCGGCTTCTCCGCCGCCAAGACCTACGATCTGGAAGTCTGGCTGCCCGGCCAGAACCGTTATCGCGAAATTTCGTCATGCAGCAACTGCGAAGATTTCCAGGCCCGCCGCATGCAAACACGCTGGCGCGACCCTGAAACGGGCAAGCCGGAACTGCTGCACACACTGAACGGCTCGGGCGTCGCCATCGGCCGCGCGCTGATTGCAGTAATGGAGAACTATCAACAGGAAGACGGCGCAATCAAAGTGCCCGAAGCTTTGCGGCCGTACATGGGCGGAGTTGACTGCCTCCGTTAAAACCACCGCTTGCGCTTGAAGACAATGATCATCCCGATCGCGATGATCAGCATGACGAACAGTGCGTAAAAGTAGCCGTAGTGCCAATGCAGTTCGGGCATGTTCCAATGGCTCGCTTCCGGGCTGAAGTTCATGCCGTACAAGCCGGCGATGAAAGATAGCGGCAGGAAGATTGTCGCGATCATCGTCAGGACTTTCATCACCTCGTTCATCCGGTTGTTGATCGTCGACATGTACAGTTCAAGCAGGCTCGATCCGAGGTCGCGATAGCCCTCTATCAACTCGAGTAGCTGGACCGTATGGTCGTAAACGTCGCGCACGTATGGGCGGGTCGTATCCGAGATGACTTCACCGTTGCTGCGCGTGAGACTGTTGACGATTTCGCGTTGCGGCCACAGTACGCGCCGCATGAACGCCAGTTCGCGGCGGGTGACGTGGATGCGGTCCAGCGTTTCGGTGTCCGGGTTGTCGAGAACCGCATCTTCAATTTGCTCGAGGCGGTCGGCCATGTCCTCGACGAGCGGAAAACCGTGATCGACGATCAGATCGAGCAGCGCGAGTATCAGAAAATCGGCTCCGCCGTTGCGGAGCGTCTTCTTTGCTTGTAGCCGGGCGCGAACAGGATCGAAAACATCATCCGGCCCCTCGTGAATGCTGATGATGAAGTTGTCACCCAGGAACAGGCTGATCTGTTCGGCAGTGAGCCGGCCGTTGTGGCGGACCAGGTAATTCATCACGATAAAGTAGTAGGTGTCATACTCGTCAAATTTCGGTCGCTGGCCGGCATTGATGACATCTTCCAGCGCCAGCGGATGCAACCCGTACTGGCTGCCCAACTGCTGTATCAAGTCCGTCGTAGGTGTCCCCTGCAGGTGCAGCCAGGTGACGTAGCCCTCCCGCGTCGACGGCCAGGGCTCACCCGGCTCGATCGGTCTGTCCACGATTTCCTGCGCGTTGAATTGAATCAGCCGCCTGGTGGGCGGAAAGGCAGGTGCGGTGTCGTGGTCGGTGAGCGTGCCCGGTGCGGCACCTGGGCGCGAATAGCGGCGAGGAAAATATCGCATCGGTTATGCCCCCTGGGTCAGTTCTATCGATTCGAGCCATTCTGCGAACATGAGATGGCTGCGTGCAATCAATTCGGGCGCATGGCGTTCGCCGGCAGCCCGCATCTCCTGAACGGTCAGGCCGTTCGCCACAATGCCGCGGTGGTGGCCGATGTACCAAGGTTCGAGTCCGGTGGCCGTCACTTCGGGATGAAACTGCATCGCCAGCGTGTTCCGCCAGGCGAATGCCTGGTTGGGCGTCGAGGCGGTGGAGGCCAGGCAGGTTGCGTCGGCAGGCAGTTCGGAGCGGTCGTTGTGCCAGTGCAGAACGGGGATGTCGAAATGGCGCAGTGGACCTTCGCGGCCCTGTGTTGTCAGCGTCAACGGCGTCCACCCGATTTCCGGGGCACCGGACGTGATGCGGGCGCCGAGCGCATGTGCGATGAGTTGCGCGCCGAGACAGATGCCCAGGATCGGGCGCGTGTCGTCCAGCCGTTGCCTGATCGCGTCGATTTCCTGGTGCAGTACCGGAAATTCATTCAGGTTTCCGACGCCGATGGGGCCGCCCAGAACCACCAGCAGGTCGGCCTCGACGGCGGTGTCGACATCGATCCGCCCCGAACTCGCGTCGAGATAGTGCATCTCGAAGCCTGCGGCGGCGAGCGGGCGGCCGAGCGAGGCGGCATCTTCGAACGCAATGTGCCGAATGACGGCGGCAGTTCGCTGCTTCATTGATTATGGCTGCATACGGAAACCGCGCCAGTATAGCGTTTTGTGTACGATTGGATGAAAGCGGCCGGTTCGATTATCATCCCTTCCTCCGGAGAGGTGGCAGAGCGGTTGAATGCACCGGTCTTGAAAACCGGCAAGGGCGCAAGTCCTTCGTGGGTTCAAATCCCACCCTCTCCGCCAAATTCCCGGGCATCTCGCGCAATAAAGATGGTCATACCAAGGATGCCTATTTTGAACCCACGAAGTTGTAATTGATGGTTCAACAAAATCGCCGGGAGCGATTTTGAACCGCCGAAGGCGGGCCCCGAAGGGGCGGAGGGCAGGACTGCCCGGAGTAATCCCACCCTCTCCGCCACTCCCGCAGTCTGCTTGCATTCCAGCGAACCGCCCCCATCTATCCCCTATGCCCCAAGCTTTGCCGCCTTCAAGCAACCCCTTTGCTCGTGCGTTGACGCTGTTTGTCGCCGCTATCGCGGTCGGTGTCAGCCTGCTGTTCGGCTTCGTCGCCTTTCTGGTACTTGCCGGAATGGCGGCGATTCTGGTCGCGATCGTCGCGGCGCGTGTGTGGTGGTTGCAGCATAAATTCCGACGCCACATGGCCCACAAGGAGCCCGAGGGCGATTTCATTGAAGGGGAATACCAAGTTGAGGAACGACGAGATAAAACACGGCACGGATAGAAGCTGGAACGCCCGAAAGCCGGTATAATTGCCGGCTTTTTGAGCGAAGAAACTACACGGAGATTCTAGTGAAATCCTACTACCAGTGGCGCCCGCATCCCTGGCACGGACTGGAGGTTGGCGACTCGCCCCCCGAACTCGTCAACGCCTACATTGAAATGACGCCATTCGACCTCGTCAAGTACGAAGTCGACAAGGAAACGGGTTACCTGTTGGTGGATCGGCCGCAGCGCAGTTCGGCGCAACCGCCGACGCTTTATGGCTTCATCCCGCGGACGTATTGCGGCGACCGGGTCGGGGCGCTCGGCGAGACCCAACTCAAGGGCGACGGCGATCCGCTCGACATTTGCGTAATTTCCGAGCGGCCGATTCAGCGCAGCCAGATTCTGATGTCGGCGCGTGTCGTCGGCGGCCTGCGCATGAACGACCACGGCGAAGCCGACGACAAGATCATCGCGGTGCTGGACGGCGACCATTTCTGGGGCGACGCGCAGGATCTATCCGGCATTCCGGAGCAGATCGTCGAGCGCCTGATGCACTATTTCTTCACGTACAAGTGGATTCCGGGCCACAATATGGGCGTCGAGATCGAGGAGCCCTACGGCCGCGAGCGGGCGTGCGAGGTAATTAACGCCGCGCGAGCCGACTACCACGAGCGGTTCGGCGGCGACGGCAAGGATGTGCTGCCGTAGGCGGATTCAGTCGTCGCGGTTGTCGCGGACCTGCACCATGCCCGCTTCGACGCGGCATGGAAACGTAGCGATATCTTCATAGGCCGGCGGGGCGAGCACCGCGCCGGTGCGAATGCAAAAGCGGGCACCGTGGCGGGGGCATTCGATCTGGTCGTCCTCGATCACGCCGCCCGTGAGTTCGCCCCCGTCATGTGTGCAGACGTCTTCGATTGCATAGAAGTCGCCGTCGACATTAATGACGGCGATTTCGATGTCCCCAAAGTCGGTTATCTTGAAGTTGCCCGGCGCAAAACCGTCGGCGGGCGCGACGTCTATCCAATCCGCCATCAATAGTACATGCCTGTCTGCAACCGTGCCTCGTCCGACATCATCGTCTGATTCCACGGCGGGTCGAATACCAGTTCGATATCCACATCCTTGACCTGCGGAATGGTCATCAGCTTCGTGCGCGCATCGTCGATCAGGATGTCGCCCATGCCGCAGCCGGGCGCGGTCAGCGTGAGCTTGGCTTCCACCTTGTATTGATACGGTGCAAGTTCCACCGTGGCGCACTCGTAAACCAGCCCCAGGTCGACGATGTTGATCGGAATCTCGGGATCGAACACGGTCTTCAACTGCGCAGTAATCGCGGCTTCGACGTCTTCGCGCGATGCGTCCTCGGCAATCTCGAACTGCTCCAGCGGCTCGCGACCGAGTGCGTCGCCGTCCTCACCGTCGACACGCGCCAGGCTCCCGCCGGCGTAGATCGTGAAGCTGCCGCCGAGTGACTGCGTGATGGTCACTTCCGTGCCTTCGGGAATAATGACGCGATGCCCGGCCGGTACCAACACCGCTTCGCAGTCGCGCGTCAATGTCGTAGTCTCACCACGAAACATTCGTTGTCTCCGTTTTACTCCGTCGTCGCCACTTCGCGCTGCTGGAGCGCGGCCTGCACCGTATGCCAGCACAACGTGGCGCACTTCACGCGCGAAGGATAGTCGCGCACACCAGCGAGCGCGGCAAGCTTGCCGAGTCGTTCCGGTGCCTCATCGCTTTGGCCGGTGAGCAGCGCGTGCATGTCTTTGAACAGCGCCTCGGCTTCGGCCTGCGTCTTGCCTTTCAGCATGTCCGTCATCAGCGACGCCGACGCGACCGAGATCGCACAGCCGGAGCCTTCGAAGCTCACGTCTTCGACGCGATCGCCGGCAAGCTTCAGGTACACCGTCAGCTTGTCGCCGCACAGCGGGTTGAAACCTTCCGCTTGGCGCGTTGCCGGATCGATGCGGCGGAAATTCCGCGGCGAGCGGTTGTGATCGATGATAATGTCCTGATAAAGGTCGCTCAGGTCCATTAGGCGAAAACCTCTTTCGCGCTTTGCAGCGCATCGCAGAGTGTGTCTATTTCGGCCCGCGTATTGTAGAAGGCAAGCGAGGCGCGCGCGGTGGCCGGCACGGCGAAACGCTCCATCACCGGCATCGCGCAGTGATGACCGGTGCGGATCGCGACACCGTGCCGGTCGACAATGGTGCCGAGATCGTGCGGATGGATGCGATCCATCACGAACGACAGCACGCCCGCCTTGCGGCGCGCGGTGCCGATCAGGCGCAGTCCGTCGATATCGCTCAGCCGTTCCGTGCCGTATTCGAGCAGGTCGCTTTCATAACGTTCGATTGCGTCAAGGCTGGTTTGTTCCAGGTATTCCAGCGCCGTGCCGAAGCCGATGGCGCCGGCGATATGCGGCGTGCCGGCCTCGAACTTGTGCGGCAGGCCCGCGTACTCGGTGCGCTCGAACGTCACCATGCGAATCATGTCGCCGCCACCCTGCCAGGGCGGCATGGCTTCCAGCAGCGATTCCCTGCCATACAGAAAGCCGATGCCGGTGGGGCCGAATGCTTTATGCCCCGACGCCGCGTAGAAGTCGCAGCCGATCGCCTGTACGTCCACCGGCAGATGCGGCAGCGCCTGCGCGCCGTCGAGCAGTACCGGCACGCCGTGTTCGTGCGCGAACGCAACCATCTCCTCGACCGGATTGACCGTGCCAAGCGCGTTCGACACATGGCCCAGCGCCGCAAAGCGGGTGCGCTCGCTGAACAGGCTGCGGAAATGCGCCAGGTCTACTTCGCCCGCATCGTTGATGTTCGCAACCCGCAGCTTCGCGCCGGTGCGCTGGGCAATCAACTGCCACGGCACGATGTTGGAATGATGCTCCAGCGCCGTCAGCACGATCTCGTCGCCAGGCTGAAACTTGTCGCCGCCGTAGCTCTGCGCCACCAGGTTGATTGATTCGCTGGTGCCGCGCGTAAAGATGATTTCGTGCGCGTTCGCCGCATTGATAAAGCGGCGAATCGTCTCGCGCGCGCCTTCGTAGGCTTCCGTCGCCGTTTCGCTCAGCAGGTGCACGCCGCGATGCACGTTGGCATTGCCGTGGGTGTAGTACTGCTGGATAGCGTCGATCACCGACTGCGGCTTTTGCGTAGTCGCGGCGTTGTCGAGGTAGGCCAGCGGCTTGCCCCGCACGGTAGCGGCGAGAATCGGAAAATCACGGCGCACGCGCTCGACGTCGAAGGCCGGCGCGGCCGCCTCCTTAATCAATGTACTCATCCGTGAGAGCCTCCTAAAGCAACTTCCAACGCGTCTTCCAAATATTTCTTCACCGGCGCGGCTTCAATCGAATCCAGCATTTCGCGCGCAAAGGCAGTGATCAACAGCCGCCGCGCTTCATCCGCACCCAGCCCGCGCGTGCGCAGGTAGAAAAGGGCGGTTTCATCAAGCTGGCCGACCGTCGCGCCGTGGTTGCACTTCACATCATCGGCGTAGATTTCGAGTTCCGGCTTGGTATCGATCTCCGCGTTGTCCGACAACAGCAGGTTGTGGCTGGCCTGGTTCGAATCCGTCTTCTGCGCGCTCGGCTCGACGTACACCTTGCCGTTGAAAACGCCGCGCGAGCGGCCGCCGAGAATGCCCTTGTAGCGTTCGCGGCTGCGCGTGTGCGGACCGATGTGGTTGACCCAGGTATGGTTGTCGCAGTGCTGACGACCACTGAGCACGAACAGGCCATCCAGAATGGCTTGGGCGTTCGTGCCTTGGAGATACGTGTGCAGATCGTGGCGCACCAGCAGGCCGCCCAGGTCGATATTAAGCGAGAAGTAGCGGCTGTCGCGCGACTGCCACACGCGCGTGTTGCTGATGTGAAAGCTCTGCGCGTTCTCCTGCTGCACGCGGTAGTGACGCAGCATCGCGTTGTCCTGAAGCACGATCTGGGCAACGCCGTTGCTGAAATTGGCGGCATCGTCGATACCGAGGTGATGCTCGACAATGGCAATCTCACTGCCGCGGCCGGCGTTGACGATCACTCGCGGGTGCGAGACCACCGACGCATCCGCCCGCTGCGAAATGAACAGCAGGTGCAACGGCAGGTCAAGCCGCACGCCGGCGGCGATGTCGATCGCGGCGCCGTCGATGAAAAAGGCGGTATTCAGTTCGGCCAGCGCACCGGCAACATTGTCGTCAGCGGTCGCGGCGGTTTCGAGGTGCGTCCGCACGGCCTCCGGCTGCTCGTCCAGCAGCGCGGCGATACTGCGCACCTGAATGCCCTCAGGCAAGTTATCCAGGCGCGACAGGCCGGCGGCGAATTGCCCATTTACGAATACCACCGTCGGCAGGCCAGCGTCGGCCAGCGGCAGGCCGGCTGCTTCCGGCAGATTCGGCGGCAGTTCCTGCGCCAGCTCAAATTCGCGCCGCTCCAGCGGACGGAGGTTCGTGTACTTCCATTCCTCGACGCGCGTACCGGGAAAGCCGTGCTCGGCGAAGCGGGCGAGGGCGCCGCGACGCAGTTCGCCCAGCCGGTCGTCGCGCGCCTTCAGCTTTTCCCACGCATCGAGGTAACGCTGCGTGCTCTCGGCAACCACCGCATTCATGCGCTGACCGCCTCCTCGCGCAGCCAGTCGTAGCCGCGTTCCTCAAGCTCCAGCGCCAACTCTTTGCCGCCGGACTTGACGACCCTGCCGTTCGCGAGCACGTGGACAAAATCCGGCTGGATGTAGTTCAGTAGTCGCTGATAGTGCGTCACCAGAATCATGCTGCGATCGGGACCGCGCAACGTGTTGACGCCCTCGGACACCACCTTGAGCGCATCGATGTCGAGACCCGAATCGGTTTCGTCGAGAATCGCCAGCGCCGGCTCCAGCACCAGCATCTGCAGAATCTCGTTGCGTTTCTTTTCGCCGCCGGAGAAGCCTTCGTTGACGGCGCGGTTCAGGAAGCTGTCGTCCATGCCCATGATTTTCATCCTGGCCTTGACCAGACTGAGGAAATCGTAGGCATCCAGCTCCTGCTCGCCGCGCGATTTGCGCACCGCGTTCAGACCCGCCTTCAGCAGGTAAACGTTGTTGACGCCGGGAATCTCGACCGGGTACTGGAAGGCGAGAAACACGCCTTCGCGGGCGCGCTCTTCCGGCTCCATCTCGAGCAGGGCATGGCCGCGATAATCGACGCTGCCGCCGGTGATCTCGTAGCCGCCGCGGCCGGCGAGAACGTGCGCCAGCGTGCTCTTGCCCGAGCCGTTGGGACCCATAATGGCGTGGACTTCGCCGGCGCCGATGGTCAAATTGATTCCCTTCAGAATCTCCTTGCCATCGACTTTGGCATGTAGATTTTTGATTTCAAGCATAGTGATTCCGATTTATCCGACTGCACCTTCAAGAGTCACACCCAGCAACTTCTGCGCCTCGACCGCGAACTCCATCGGCAGTTCCTTGAAGACCTGTTTGCAGAAACCGTTGACGATCATGTTGACCGCATCTTCCTCCGACAACCCGCGTTGACGCAGATAGAACAACTGGTCTTCGCCGATCTTGGTCGTCGTCGCCTCGTGCTCGATTTGCGCGGTCGGATTTTTCGCCTCGATGTACGGGAACGTGTGCGCACCGCACTCGTTGCCCATCAGCAACGAGTCGCACCGCGTATAGTTCCGCGCGCCACTCGCCTTGCCGATCACCTTGACCAGTCCGCGGTACGCGTTCTGCCCGTGGCCTGCGGAGATGCCTTTGGAAACAATCGTGCTGCGCGTGTTGTTGCCGATGTGCACCATCTTGGTGCCGGTATCGGCCTGCTGGTAGTTGTTCGCGACGGCCACCGAGTAAAACTCGCCGACGGAGTTATTGCCGGTCAGCACGCAGCCGGGATATTTCCACGTGATCGCCGAGCCCGTTTCGACCTGCGTCCACGCAATCTTCGAGTTGTCGCCGCGGCACTCGCCGCGCTTGGTGACGAAATTGTAAATGCCGCCCTTGCCGTTCTCGTCGCCGGGGTACCAGTTCTGCACGGTCGAATACTTGATCTGCGCATCCTTGAGCGCTACCAGTTCGACGACCGCCGCGTGCAACTGGTTTTCGTCGCGCATCGGCGCGGTGCAGCCTTCGAGGTAGCTGACGTGGCTGCCTTCGTCGGCAATGATCAGCGTGCGCTCGAACTGGCCGGTGTTGGCCGCGTTGATGCGGAAGTAGGTCGACAGTTCCAGTGGACAGCGCACGCCTTTCGGTATGTACACGAAAGATCCGTCGGTAAACACCGCCGAATTGAGCGTGGCGAAGAAATTGTCGGAGTAGGGCACGACGGAGCCGAGATATTCCTGCACCAGTTCCGGATATTTCTGCACCGCCTCGGAGATCGGGCAGAAAAGCACGCCGGCTTCGGCGAGTTTCTTCTTGAAGGTCGTCGCCACCGACACGCTGTCGAACACCGCATCGACGGCCACGCCCGCCAACTGCTTTTGCTCGTGCAGCGGAATGCCGAGCTTGTCGTAGGTTTCCAGCAGCTTCGGATCGACCTCGTCGAGACTCTTCGGGCTCGTCTTTTTCTTCGGCGCCGAGTAGTACGAAATCGACTGGTAATCGATCGGGTCATGGTGCACGTGAGCCCACTTCGGCTCGCGCATCGTCAGCCAATGCTGGTACGCCTTGAGGCGCCACTCGAGCATGAACTTCGGCTCGTTCTTGCGTGCCGAAATCAGCCGGATCACGTCCTCGTTCAGGCCCGGCGGAACCGTGTCGGCTTCGATATCCGTAACGAATCCGTGCTGGTATTCGCGCCGAACGAGGTTTTCAACTTCGTTTGATCGTGTCGCCATTAGCGAGTCCTATTTGACTGTCGCCCGCGCGCGGGCGGACGTGACCTTCATCTGCGGCGGATGCGGGGGCATCGGCCCCGCCAACTCGGCCAGGGTGACCGTTTTCAGTGCCTCACGGATGCTCAGGCTGATGCGCTGCCAGTTGTGGCCGATCGCGCAGACCGGCTCCAGGTTGCACAACCCGTCGCGCACGCTGCATTCGGTGATCCCGACCGGCCCTTCCACCGCGTCGATGATCTGCACGGCGGTAATCTCCTCGGGCTTGCGCGCGAGCTTGTAGCCGCCTTGCGCGCCGCGGTACGACTGCACGAGACCACCCCTGGCGAACAGCTTCAGCAGCTTCGATACCGTCGGCAACGCGAGATGCGTGCGGGCCGCGAGATCGGTGGCCGTGTGCACCGTTTGCGGCTGCACGGCCATGTGGGCCAGCACCACCGTGCCGTAGTCCGTCAGTTTGCTTAGCCGGAGCATGTCGATCCCGCCTCCATAATGGGGACTATTTTAGTACTATTACAGCCCCGAAGGAAGTCCGGCCGGCATTTCTTACCAGCGTTCGTAGCGAGCCGGATCAAGGGCGCGGCATGAGCGGGTTTTGCGACCGAGGAGGGCGCAGGCGTAGCTTTATTACGTTGAGCACTCTGACAGAGCGAAAGCCGCTCAGGGCGTGTCATTGGGCCGGCGCAGTAGAAGGTTGGTGAGAAATGCGGGCCTACCCCGGTATAATCCGCAGCATCATGCTCAACACGAATATCCCGCTCATTCCGGTGGCGGTAATCGCCGCTGTCGTGCTCGCGATCCTGATCGCCTGGCTCGTGCGCCGTCGCAAAAATCCGTACCGGCGGCTCGACCGCGTGCTGAAACGCATCGGCGCGGGCGAGTTGCGCGACATCGTCATTCCCGACGCGGTGGACGGTCAGATTCATATCGATCGGCTGGTGCTGACGGAGCAGGGCGCGCTGGTGGTCGAGTTCAAGAATGTTGCCGGCACGGTCTTCGCCGGCGAGCGGCTGGAAGAGTGGGCCGTTCTGAACGACCGCGGCCGTCACCCGCTGCGCAATCCGCTGGGCGGCCTGCAGGACCGAATCACGGCAGTGCGGGCGCTGGCGCCGGAACTGCCGGTGGATGGGTGCATCGTGTTCAGCGACGGAAGCGAGTTTCCGAAGGGGCGGCCGGAGAAGGTTTGTCTGTTGCGGGAACTTGCGGAGCGGCCGAAGACGGCGAACACGGAAAGCTACGCCGAGGCCTGGCAAGAGGTCGTGAAACAGGCGGAATCCGGTTCGAACGACTCGTCCCCTCTCCCTGAATCTAATTAACTCCGCCCATCCCAACCTTCTGCCTGGGAGAAGGAGTTACTTCCGCTTCAGGTGATCGGCCACCACCCGCGCCACGCATGCCGTCAGCTTCTTTGCCGTCGGAACATGCAAAAACTCGTTCGGCCCGTGGGCATTCGACTTCGGCCCCAGCAGCCCCGTCACCAGGAACTGCGATTCCGGGAACTTCTCGCCCAGCAGCCCCATGAACGGAATGCTGCCGCCGGTGCCCATGTACATCGCGTCGGCGCCGAAGAAATCCTGTGATGCCGCCTTCATCGACTGCGCCAGCCATTCGTTGACGGCGGGCGCATTCCAGCCGCCCATTGCCGAGCCGCTTTTGAACGCGACAGTCGCGCCGTAGGGCGGATCCGTCTCCAGCGCCGTCTTCACCGCCTTGGCCGCAGTCGCGGCATTGGCCGTCGGCGGCAGCCGGAACGACAGCTTGAGCGTGGTTTCCGGGCGCAGCACGTTGCCCGCGTTGCCGAGCGCCGGCAGGCCTTCCGCGCCGGTGACCGCCAGTGCCGGCAGCCAGGTGTTGTTGAGCAGCAGTGTCTCCGGATCCTTCGCAATCGGCCCGGTGTTGCCGGCGAACGGGAACTTTTGCCAGACCAGGTCCTTAAGCACCGCGGCTGCGCGAGCCGCCTGCTCCTGCCGCATCGCCGGAATATCGACGTGCAGTTCATCGAGCAAAATGTCGCCGCTGGCCGAATCCTCAACCCGCGCCAGCAGTTCGCGAATCACCCGGAAGCTGTCGGCGACGACGCCGCTCGCTGCGCCGGAGTGGACGCCCTCGGTGAGCACGTTGACGGTCAGCGTGCCGACGAGGTTGCCGCGCAGCGAAGTCGTGCACCAGAGCTGATCGTAATTGCCGCATTCCGCGTCCAGGCAGACCACCAGGCTGACGTTGCCGATGCGGTCGCCGAGCGCGTCGATGTAGTGGGGCAGGTCGTCGCTGCCGCTTTCCTCGCAGCACTCGATTACCACGACGCAACGCGAGTGCGGGATGTCCTGCTCGCGCAGCGCGCGCAGGGCGGTCAGCGATGCGAATACCGCGTAACCGTCATCCGCTGCGCCACGGCCGTAGAGCTTGTCGCCGCGAAACACCGGCTCCCAGGGGCTTAAACCGGCTTCCCAGCCACTGAACTCCGGCTGCTTGTCGAGGTGGCCGTAAAGCAGGACGGTGTCGTCCGAGTCGCCCGGTATCTCCATGAACAGCAGCGGCGTCCGGCCTTCCAGGCGCATGATCTCGAGGTGCGCGTCGTCGAAGCCCTGTTCGTGGCACCAACTTTCCGCCAGCCCGATCGCGCGGTCCATGTGGCCGTGCGCGGCCCAGTCCGGGTCGAACGTCGGCGACTTGTTGGGGATGCGCACGTACTCCTGCAACACCGGCAGGATCGACTCATCCCACCGGCGGTTAACGAATTGCTGCAGCGTGTCCTTGTTCATGTTGCTGGTTCTCTTGGTTTCGAAGGGCAAAAAATCGTTGTGCGTTGGCGGTCGTCTGCGCCGCCAATTGTTCGAGATCGTCGCCGCGGCATTCCGCCAGCACCCGCGCGATATGCGGCAGATGCACCGGTTCGTTGCGCCGCGTCGCAGGCTTCGGCTTGAGGTCGCGCGGCAGCAGGTACGGCGCGTCGGTTTCGATCATCAGCCGGTCCGCCGGAATACGATCGACGAATTCGCGCAGGTGCAGGCCGCGGCGCTCGTCGCAAATCCAGCCGGTAATGCCGATGTATAAATCGCGCGCAATGTAATCGTCCAGTTCTTCGGCCGTGCCGGTGAAGCAATGCACGACGCCGCGGACAATGCCGGACCGATAGCGGTCGTAAATATCGATGAAGTCGGCATGCGCGTCGCGCTGATGCATGAAGACCGGCATGCCGAGTTCGGCCGCCAGTTCCAGTTGCGCTGCAAACGCGGTTTCCTGCGCCGGGCGAGGGGAGAAGTTGCGGAAGTAATCGAGGCCGCATTCGCCAATCGCGACCACCTCGACATGACTCGCTAAAACGCGTAACTGCGCGGTAGTCCGACCGTCGTAATCGGCGGCGTGATGTGGATGTACGCCCGCCGTCGCAAACAGACAGTGCGGGCATTCGCGAGCCAGCTCGAGCGCCGCCTTACTGCCGGCCACATCCGCGCCGGTCACGATCATTGTCTCGACGCCGACTGCGCGGGCGCGCTCGATAACGGCGTCTCGGTCGTAATCGAAACTGTCGTGCGTCAGATTGGCGCCGATATCGATGCAATGCATCCGGCGCATGATACGCCGCGGTGCGGTCAGCTTCCAGACGGCCCCTGGACGACGATCTCGCCGACGAGGTAGCTCGCCGCGCGCCCGGTGAGGCTGACGCGATCCCCACGAACCTCGCAGCCGATCGCGCCGCCGCGCTGGGAAAGCTGGCGCGCCTCAAGCCGATTCCCGCCCAGCCGCCCGGCCCAATACGGCGCCGTCTCGCAATGTGCCGAGCCGGTCACCGGGTCTTCGTTGATCCGCAGCGCCGGGAAGAAACAGCGGCTGACAAAATCGACTTCACGCCCCGGCGCCGTCGCGACGACTCCACGCTTATCGAGCTTCGCCAGCGCGGCAAAATCCGGCGCCAGCGCACGGATGTCGTCTTCCGATTCGTAAACCGCGACATAATCGAACGCCGCCAGCAGTGCCGACGGCCGTCGCCCCAGCGCCTCGGCCAGCGCATCCGACATGGCCAGCGGTTCCGGCGGCGCGGCGGGAAAATCCATCGTCAACCCGGCAGCGTTTTTCGACGCCGTTAGCACACCGCTGCGCGTCTCAAATCGTACCGCGGGCTGACGGTAATCAAGCTGCTCAAACAGCACATGCGCGCTTGCGAGCGTCGCATGGCCGCAAAGATCAACTTCCTCGACGGGCGTAAACCAGCGCAATTCAAACGCATCGCCGGCCGGCACGAAAAACGCCGTCTCCGACAGGTTGTTCTCTTCCGCGATCGCCTGCAGCAGCACGTCGTCCAGCCACGCATCGAGCGGGCAGACCGCCGCCGGATTGCCTTCAAACGGCCGTTCCGCAAACGCGTCGACCTGGAAGAGACGCAACCTCAAGGTTTGACGAACTTGATCGTCATGCGGTCCGATTCGCCAATCGCCTTCATCTTCGCGTGCTCGCTCGCGGGTCCGGACAATGCCGGCGGCAGGCGAAACACGAGAATGTCTTCCGGATCCTTCGGGTTGGCGTTGATCTCCGACGTACCCGCCAGCCGGAAGCCGGCCTTGAGCCCGGCGTTGATCACGTAATGCTCCGGAATGCGGTGCAGCTCCCTCGCGACCACCCGCGCATCGGTGTTGGGCCTCGCGCGGTGATCGGTAATGCCGAACACGCCGCCCGACTTGAGGACGTTATAGGCGGCCTTGAACACTGCATCCAGCGCTTGTGCGTTCAGAAAGTCATGCACGTTACGGAACGTCAACACCATGTCGGCCGAATTATCCGGTCCCAGCTTGACCTGTTTCGGCGGCGCGAACGGCAGGCCGCGCTCGACATGTCCATACACTTTCGGATCGGACTTCAGCTTCGCATTAAAGGCTTTGGCACTGCGGCGCGCGTAGCTGCTAGCGCCCGATGGCACCGTCGGCTCGATCAGGTGGCCGTGCGCGTACAAATAAGGCGCCAGGATTTCGGTGTACCAGCCATCGCCGGCATCCAGCTCGATTACCGTCATGTTCGGCTGAATGCCGAAAAACTCCAGCGTCTTGACCGGGTGGCGGTAGCGATCGCGCGCTTTGTGGTCTGCGGAGCGCCAACTGCCGTTGACCGCAGCCTTGAGCTGCGCGTCGGTGCTGCCGGAGGTGGAAGTGGGTTGGGCGTTGGCGGCAGCCGCAATGAACAGCGCGCCGGCGATGAGGAGAAAGACGTTGCCGATCCGGTGGTACATGGCCGAACCTCCTATACGAAGATGCTCCTATGATACATCCCGCAAGCCGTGCCGGACTCCCCGACCGCCGCCGCAAATCAAACTCTTGACTCTTGACCAGACTCCAGGCTTAGGATGAGGGCCATGAATACGCAAACCCAATCCCATCTCACCATCGGTGCGGTCGCGCGGCGGGCCGGCATCGGCGTCGACGCGATCCGCTACTACGAACGCGAGGGCCTGTTGCCGCCGCCACGCCGGCGCGCGTCCGGCTATCGCGATTACGGTAGCGAGGCGGTGGCGCGGCTGCAATTTATCCGCCGCGCCAAGGACCTCGGCTTCAGCCTGCGCGAGATTCGCGAACTGCTGGCGCTGTCGGCCGACCGCGAGCGCGGCGTCAAAGGTGTCAAGCAGCGCGCCGAAGCGCGGCTGGCCGCTGTCGAGGATCGGATCCGCGAATTGAAGCGGGTGCAAAAAGGCCTCAAGCAGTTGATCGCCGCCTGCCCAGGGCACGGGCCGCTCGAGGAATGCCCGATCCTGCACGCACTGTCGAACGAGGAGGCATCGCAATGAACGCCGCTGCCAATGATCGCCGTCGCGAAATCGACCAAGGCCGGCTCGACCCGGTCTGCGGGATGCGCACCGATCCGGACAACCCGCGCCACAGCACGACGCACGAAGGGCACGTCTACAACTTCTGCTGCGCCGGCTGCGGCGACAAGTTCCTCGCCACGCCGGCGCGCTACCTGGAAGATGTACCGCCGGCGCCGTCCAAGGTGGCTCCCGGCACCGTCTACACCTGCCCGATGCATCCGGACGTGCGGCAGATCGGCCCCGGCGACTGCCCGAAGTGCGGCATGGCGCTGACGCCGCTGACGCCGGTTGCCGATGCGGACGACGGCGGCGAAGTGCGCGCGATGGCGTGGCGCTGGTGGACGCTGGCCGGACTGACGCTGCCGGTAATCGTGCTGGCAATGGGGCCGCACCTGTTCGGGTGGCACTGGCCGGCGCCGTGGGTCGGCGTCACCGGCTGGATCGAAGCGGTGCTGGCATCGGTCGTGGTGCTGTGGGGCGGGGCGCCGTTTTTCATTCGCGGTTGGCGTTCAGTGACCGCGCGCTCGCCGAATATGTATACGCTGATTTCCATAGGCACCGGCGTCGCCTGGGTCTACAGCGTGCTCGCGTTCCTCGCTCCGGACCTGTTTCCGGCGACATTTCACGACAGCCACGGACGCGTCGGCGTGTATTTCGAATCGGCGGCGGTGATCGTCACGCTGGTGACGCTTGGCGATTTCCTCGAACTGCGCGCACGTAGCCGCACCGGCGATGCGCTCAAGGCGCTGATGGGCCTTGCGCCGAAAACCGCACGCCGCATTGCCGCCGACGGCAGCGAGGCGGACGTACCGCTGGAGACGGTCGAGAAAGGGAACGTGCTGCGCGTGCGCCCCGGCGAAAAAGTGCCGGTCGACGGCGTGGTACTGTCGGGCGAAAGCCACGTCGACGAGGCGATGCTGACCGGCGAACCGCTGCCGGCAGCCAAGATCGAAGGCGATAAACTCACCGGCGGCACCGTCAACCAGGACGGCGCATTGACGATGCGCGCCGAGAAAGTCGGCGGCGATACGTTGCTTGCCCAGATCGTCGCGCTGGTGGCCGAGGCGCAGCGCAGCAAGGCGCCGCTGCAGCGCGTCGCCGACCGCGTCGCCGCCTGGTTTGTGCCGACGGTGGTGAGCATCGCGGTGCTGGCCTACATCGGCTGGGCGGTAGCCGGCCCCGAACCGAGTCTCGCGCACGCGCTGCTCGCGGCGGTGTCGGTGCTGATCATTGCCTGTCCGTGCGCGCTGGGCCTCGCCACGCCGATTTCAATCATGGTCGCCAGCGGTCGCGGCGCGCGTAACGGCGTCCTGTTTAAGGATGCCGGTGCCATCGAAGCGCTGCGAGGCGTTGACACGCTGGTGGTGGACAAAACCGGCACGCTGACGGAAGGCAAGCCGACGTTGAGAGAGGTCGTGCCGCTGGGCGATGTATCGCGGGAACGCGCTCTGGCGCTGGCGGCCGCGCTGGAAAAACCGAGCGAGCATCCGCTGGCGCGGGCGATCGTCGCGAGCGCGCAGGCAGCCGGTGCCGCAATGCCGGAAGCCGACGACTTCCGCACGCTAACCGGGCGCGGCGTCACCGGCCGCATCGACCGTAAATCCATCGCGCTGGGCAACGCCCGACTGCTCGACGAACTCGGCATCGCCATCAACGACTCGACTGCGGCACGCGCCGAAACCATGCGCGGCGACGGCGCAACGGTAATGTTCCTGGCAGTCGACGGATCACCGGCCGCGCTGGTCGCGGTCGCCGACCGCATCAAACCCGCCACGCCGGAAGCGATTGCGGCGCTGCATCGCGAAGGTCTGCATATCGTCATGCTGACCGGCGACACCGCCACCACCGCGCAAGCGGTCGCACGCGAGCTGGGCATCGACAGCGTCCACGCCGACGTATCGCCGGCGGACAAGGCCGCCGTAGTCGAGGCGCTGCAAGCGGAGGGGCGCCGCGTGGCAATGGCCGGCGACGGCATCAACGACGCGCCCGCGCTGGCCGCCGCCGATGTCGGCATCGCGATGGGCAGCGGCACGGATATCGCAATGGAGAGCGCCGGCGTGACGCTGGTGAAGGGCGACCTGGGCGCCATCAGCCGCGCCCGCGCGCTGTCGCAGGCCACCGTCGGCAACATCCACCAGAACCTGTTTTTCGCGTTCGTCTACAACGGCATCGGCGTGCCCATCGCCGCAGGCGTGTTGTATCCGTGGCTGGGCGTGACGCTGTCGCCGATGATCGCGGCGCTGGCGATGAGCCTGTCGTCGGTGTCGGTGGTGACGAACGCGCTGCGGCTGTCGCGCGTGCGGTTGTAGCTCCGGCTAAGTTTCCGTCGTCCCCAGCATATTAGCGTCGCGCGCGAGCTTCCATTTGCCGCCTTCCTTCCTGACGATCGTCAGCGTGTAACCGGCACGCGTCATCGGCTTGGCATCGCCGGGCGGCGTCATGGTGACGGAAAGCTTCTGCCACAGGAAAGCCCAGTCGCCGAGCACCTTGATCTCCTGGATGTCGCTCGACCCCTCGATTTCCGGTGCATCCGGGCCAGCCTGCGCTTGCAAGGCAGCAGCAAAGTCGGCCTTGCGCATGACAGAGGCAGGCTGGCCGGCAACGAGGAAGACTACGTCGTCGGTTATCAGCGACAAGACCTTTTCGGTGTCGCCGGCTTTACTCGCCGCCAGCCACGTAGAAATAAGTTCGCGGATATCCTGCTCATCGTTCTGCATAGTTGGCACCAGCAATGGCCGGAGAAATTTTTTTGTCCGGCTTGTCGAACTTTGCCGGGTCGTTCGACTATACATTGAAGGCCGGGCAACCGACTATCCCGAGCAAAGGAGCGACCGCCATGACAACAGACTTGCCGACTATTACCGCCTTTGAACACTCGCCCGATGGCGGCAAGGGGCTGGCGCGCGATTCGCGCGTGCGCTGGGCGCTTGAAGAAGTGGGCCAACCTTACGAGGTTCGCCTGCTTTCATTCCGAGCAATGAAGGAACCTGCGCATCTGGCGCTCCAACCTTTCGGTCAGATTCCGACTTACGAGGAGGGCGATCTCGTTCTGTTCGAGACGGGGGCGATCGTGCTCCACATCGCAGAGCGCCATGCGGGCCTGCTGCCGAACGACGCCAACGCCCGCGCTCGCGCGATCATGTGGATGTTTGCCGCCGTCAATACGGTAGAGCCACCACTCCTCGGCTTGGTAACCGTCAAGCTGCTGGAGGGCGACAAGCCCTGGGCTAAAGAGCGCCTGCCCCTGGTCGAGGAGCGTATCCGAAATCGGTTGGAACGACTTTCCGCCCGCCTCGGCGATGCCGACTGGCTCGATGGTGCATTCAGCGCAGGCGATCTGATGATGGTGTCGGTGCTGCTCCGGCTGAGATCATCGGGCATTCTGGACGAATACCGGAACCTCGCCGCCTATGTCGCCCGTGGCGAAGCGCGGCCCGCGTACAAGCGGGCGTTTGACGCTCAATATGCCGTTTTCATTGGTGCGCCACCGGCTGGGCTTTAGTCTCCGCACGAACGGGCAGTACCCAGCCCGGCCGCGCAAAATGGCAGGTATAACCATTCGGGATTCGCTCGAGATAATCCTGGTGCTCCGGCTCTGCTTCCCAGAAATCGCCGGCCGGCTCCACTTCGGTCACGACTTTGCCGGGCCACAGGCCTGAGGCCTCGACATCGGCGATCGTGTCCAGGGCCACCGCTTTTTGCTCTTCGCTGGTGAAAAAAATGGCCGAGCGATAGCTGGTACCGCGATCGTTCCCCTGACGATTGAGCGTCGTCGGGTCGTGGATCTGGAAAAAGAATTCGAGCAGGCGGCGATAGGTGGTCTGCTTAGGGTCGAAGAGGATCTCGATCGCCTCTGCGTGGCCGCCATGGTTGCGATAGGTGGCATTGGGTACGTCGCCGCCGGTATAACCGACCCGGGTGGAAACGACGCCGGGCAGTTTGCGGATCAGGTCCTGCATGCCCCAGAAACAGCCGCCTGCGAGAACGGCGCGTTCGGTAGTCATTGGATGTCCTCCACTTGATCGAGATAGGCGCCATATCCTTGTGCCTCCATTTCGGCCTTGGGCACGAAACGAAGGGACGCCGAGTTGATGCAGTAGCGTAAACCGCCCTTGTCGCGCGGACCATCGGGAAAGACGTGACCGAGATGGCTGTCACCGTGCGCCGAGCGCACTTCGGTCCGGACCATGCCATGCGTGGTGTCTTTCAACTCGTTGACATGAGTGGATTCGATCGGTTTGGTGAAGCTTGGCCAGCCGCAGTCGGAGTCAAATTTGTCCGACGACGCGAACAGCGGTTCGCCTGACACGATGTCCACGTAGATGCCTGCTTCCTTGTTGTGCAGATAAGCGCCGGTGCCGGGGCGTTCCGTTTCGCTTTCCTGCGTCACACGAAATTGCTCGGGCGACAGCTTTGCGATCGTTTCCGGGTTTTTGTAGTAAGTAGCCATTGTTTCCTCCTTGTTTCAATGTGAAATGAAGATCGTGTTCGGTTTAATGTCTGAGCGGCGCGTAGCCCTGGACATAGACCCAGTCGGTATTGCGCGCAGGAGTATGACAGCCTTGGCAGTTCGCCTGGAAGCTCGTCGAGGTCGTCTTTTTGTGGTTGCCCGCGTCGAACCAGGACCAGCCCCAGCCGTGAGCCCATAGCGGATTGCCGGGATGGTCGTCTTTGTTATCTCTCACCATTACAAACCAGCCTTGGAGCTTGCCGACGCGGCTGACGGTTCCAGTTGTCATTGGGGACGTTTGTGTTGCGAAAACTTCCTTGATGAGTGTGGTGCCGTTGGGGAATTTTCCGGTCTTGCGATAGGCCTCAATCGTTCCCGGCGACGCATAGACTTCGTGAATCTGTTTCGATCCCGAGCCGCTGTCGGCAGCGATCGCCCAGGACCCCAGATATTCGTAGGCCTGGCGGTAATTCGACGGAACATGCAAATTCCCTTTCGCGTCAACGGGCGGTGCCGATCCTGGAGTAGCGTCGGCCACTTGGGCCCGGCCGGATGCAGCGAATACCAGCGCCGACGATAATGCGGTCGCCGCCACAGCAAGCAATGCGGCGTTTACATAGCGATTGATTTTCATCTACTGGTCTCCTTTTCGTGCCGGTGAAAAGACATCGACAGTATGATCAGCCGGAGGGGCCGCTACCAGCGATTCAGGGGCCTTGCGCGCAAATTTGGACGGTGACGCACGACATCTGGACTATGCGGCACGCACGCGCGAAAAACCGGGTTGCCCGACAGCCGTCGTCGCGGGAGAATGGACCCGCATCGAATGCCTTTGAATGGAATCTCACGGCGTGGTTGCGTTCCCATGAAAAGCTCTGATTTCGATAATTTGTTTCGCCGGGATCCCGCCGTGTCGGGTCCACCCGGCTCGCTCGCATCGCTGGCGGAACGAATCCTTGATTCGATGGATGTGCGTGTCGAGGCTTTCGCGATATGCCGGATCGCCCGGAACGCGGCGCTCGTCGTCCCGGCAATCTCCGACCTGAAGATCATGTATGTGCTCAAGGGTACGTTGCGTCTGTCCGTTGAAGGCCACGAACCGCTGGTGTCGCCGCCAGGCAGCATTATTCTGCTGCCCAAGAATCTTGCGCGTACGCTGGCGGGTCAGGAATCGGTCAATCGAACGTTCGGTGTCGAAGAAGCCCTCCATATGGGGCTTCATAACCTCATGTACCTTGACGCGTTCGTTGGTGCAGAACCTGAAATTCGTGTGCTGTGTGGCCGAATCCGGATTGGTCTTGCCCCGGATTTCGATGCATTCGATGGACTCGTACGCCCCATAAGCGCCAAGCCGGACAACGACGCTTTTGTCAGAAGCGCGTTTGAAACCATGCTCGACGAGACTCGATTCCGCACGGCCGGTTCCCAGATTCTCGCGAACACTTTAATGAAGGCGTGTCTGGTCGAGCTTCTGCGGCACGACCTTGATCAATTGCAGCAACCTGGTAGCTCGCCGGCAATCCTCCTGAAGCCGGGAGTGGGCCGATCAGTCATCGCCATCCTTTCACAGCCATCAGCCGCGCACACCGTGGCGTCGCTGGCCAAGGCCGCGGGTATGAGCCGTTCCGCCTTCGCCAAAGCATTCGTGGAAACGACAGGCACAACGCCGATCGAATTCGTGTCGCGCGCGCGCCTTGCCAAGGCGCGTGATCTGATTATGGCGACTGAGGATTCGATCACATCGATTGCGACAGCCGTGGGGTTTTCCAGCCGCAGCCATTTCAGCTCGCGATTCCATGAGCGCTATGGCGAAGACCCGACGACATACCGTAAGCGAACTCGACAGAAAACGAACTTTGCCTCCGATGATCCGGCAGCGCTCGCTACCGACTGTCGGCCATGATTTCGAGGAGGCAATTCCTATGAAGGCCATAGTGGTTACGGACCAGGCCGCGGGAACAGCCGGGATGACGCTGGCGGATCGGCCCGAGCCGCCGGCAGCGATAAACGACGTCATCGTTCAGATTCATGCGTCGGGATTCGTCCCCACCGAGATGGAGTGGCCCTCGACCTGGACCGATCGCGCCGGCCGTGATCGAACACCGTCGATCCCTGGGCACGAACTGGCCGGAGTGGTCACCGCCCTCGGCTATGGCACGACCGGACTGTCTGTAGGACAACGGGTGTTCGGCCTCAGCGACTGGCATCGTGACGGTGCCCTGGCGGAATATGTGGCGATCGAGGCGCGCAACCTCGCGCCGCTGCCGGGCGACGTCGACTTCACCGTGGGCGCGAGCCTGCCAATCTCTGGGTTGACGGCATGGCAAGGGCTGTTCGAACACGGCCGCCTTCAAGCGGGGCAGAGCGTGCTCGTGCATGGCGCGGCCGGCGCGGTCGGGGCGATGGTGACGCAACTCGCACATGAGTTTGGTGCCTACGTTATCGGCACCGGTCGCGCCGCCGACAGCCAAAAGGCCCTCGACTTCGGCGCGCAGGAGTTCGTCGACCTCGAAAACGATGCCCTGGAAGATGTCGGCGGAGTCGATCTGGTTTTTGATGTCATCGGCGGCGACATCCAGAAGCGGTCCGCAGACCTGATCCGGGCCGGAGGGATCCTGGTGTCCGTCGTCGGCCCGACCGAGGCGCGGCCGGCGGACGGCCTCGCGATCGACTTCGTTGTCGAGTCCAATCGTACCCAACTGGGCGAGATCGTCCAGCGGGTGCGGGACGGACGACTGCGGACGAACATCGGCAACGTCGCGAGCCTCGACGATGCCGTTGCGGCTCTCAACCCGACCGCGCGACGCAAGGGCAAGACGATCATCCGCGTTCGCCCGTAAGTTCAACGGCGTTCCTCAAGGAGGTAACAATGGACAAGAACATCATCAAAGAGACGATGCTTTCGCTTGAGGGCGCGGCCCTTCGCAGCGCCCGCGAAAATTACCTCGAGTACGTTGCTGATGCTCGTCTCGACCGGAGCGAACCGATCGAAAACGATGAGCAGGCCCAGGCGGAATTCGCCAGTGATCTTTCCGAAGGCCTGGACGATACCCTCCACGATCATACCGACAAGGCGGACAAGTTGAGAGAGGTCGACTTCGGGCCAAAGTCGACCGTTACTGAAGGAGCACTCGTGCGGCTTTCTGGCCGATACTTCGTCATTGCCGTCTCGACCAGCAAGTTCACATGCGATGGTCGAGAGGTTATGGGGATTTCCACAATGGCCCCGATTTTCGAGGCAATCCAGGGAGCACGGGTCGGCGAGACCGTAGAGTTCAACGGGAGGAAGCTTGTGATCGAAGACGTCGCATAGCGATGCTCATCGTGTCCCCGGCGAACGAGGGACCGTATGGCAGAAGAATTTGACGCCGTGCGAGAACTGATCCCGTAACGCTGACGCGGATTGAACAGAGGAAGCTCGGCTTATGATTCCTTAGAGTTCTGGTTCATGATGCAGGTCGCCATGATGGCCGGCTTCGTTACCGCCTATCCGATGACCTGGCGGCTGATTAGACTGGGGATCAAAGAGCAGATGTAGTCCCTGATCGATCCGGCCAAGCAAAACGAGAGGAAGGATGGCAACGGTCGGAGTAGGGCATTCAAACCGTTGCTGCTAGCAGTTCTTCGGAGTTATTCGGCGGGCGCAAGCCGTCAGTTCTGTCTGCGAAATAGCGTTGAGCGAGCGCAGCGGCCGACACATGTTGCACCTCCTTAAAACCTGCCTCGCGCGCAAGAGACATTATTTCGTCCGGCTTAAAGAAGCTGATCCAAGGTGTGCCATTGGCGCGCGCACCTTCGGCGGCACGCTCGGCCGCGATGCGTATCTCTGGATCCAGCATCTCAAGTGGGCACAGGAACGACATAACAAACGTTGAACCCGAAGCGAGTGCGGCGATCTGGCGCAAGGTCGCGACGATAGCGTCTCTGGTTAAATACATGCTTACACCGGTGGATGTTACGACCGCCGGGCGGGTGGCGTCGAAGCCCGCTGCAAGTAACCGCTCCAGCCAATCGTCGCCTGCCTCAAAGTCAACCGGCACAAGCTTGAGGTAAGCGGGGATGCCGAGGCCGACAGACAAGAGGCGCTGTCGCTTCCATTCTTGTGGCCCCGGTTGATCCAGCTCGAATACGCGCAGCCGCGATGCAAGCTCAGGCTTGCGTTGTACAAACGTGTCCAAACCCGCGCCGAGGAGAACATACTGACCGACGCCGGAGGAGGCTTGCTCCGCGACCAGGTCTTCGATGAATCGGGCCCGAGCCAGAATGGCAGCACGGAATGGCTGGGTAAACGGACTCATGTCTGGACGGTTGCGCCAATCGTCATCGGGCGCAACCAGTTTCAAGCCGATTTCATCTTCGAATACGTGCGGCGGTGCATCGGCCTGCACATGCAACGCTCGCCATAAGGCCGTGCGAACGGCCGTGTCGTCCGGTTCTACGGTGCGTTCGCCTTGCATAGTCCTCTCTCTTGATACCCAACGTTTGGAGTTCAGCCGCGACGCGCTACTGCATCACCGGAACGCCGCTTAGTCCAGGAATTTCCAGGTGCTGGCACCATCCAGTCTCCGAATCCGAGTCGCCTCAATCACGGATGGGTCAAAGTTGCGGAAGTTAACGCCCATTCTGTTGCCAGTGCGACCGATGGGCACCCAGTGCGTTACGCAACCGCAGGTAGCGCATCTACAGAGCGCAAGGCACTTGTCACCCCAAACATAACGCTCGAGCGCACCTCTGCGGGCCACGATCTTCACTTTGCTTTTGTCGTAGTAGCCCCACAACCCGGCGTGGCGACGGCAGATTGAACAGTTGCAGCTTGTGAGGCGCCGTGGCTTGCGTGCCACTTCGATCTTCACCGCCCCGCAATGGCATGAACCTGTAAGCATGGTACTGTCCCTTGTTAGACCTGTGGCCGTTCATCGTATTGCGGCAAATCGTCAAAAATCTGGTGCCAGTCCGCTTTTGATGCGACAAAAATGTGCATATCAAGCGGGGCATTGAGCGGTGTGTCCAGGCTGCCGAGACGCAGGCGCATCTGGTCGCCTTGGCTCACCGCGAGATGAGAGCCGCAACGCGAGCAAAAAATTCGGTTTGCGCCGTTAGAAGCGATAAAGGACGCAAGAAGGTCCTCTCCTTCGGTAATACGGAACTGGTTTGGCGAAATGACGGCGTTTGCCGCGAAAGCCGAGCCGCTCGTCTTGCGACAGCGGGAGCAGTGGCAGTAATACGTTCGGCCAAGGGCGCCGTCGATTTCGTACTTTACTGCGCCGCAAAGACAACTACCGATATGCATAGAGCTACCTCCACAGGTCTAACACCGAATCAGCCGCCGGCGAACGGCGCAGCGGTCCAGTGCTCTGTGACGCGATCGGGTCGGGCGTAATGTTAGCCCCGTTTGGGTTCAAATAACTCAATGCAGTTACCTGCCGGATCTTCGACAAGTATTTGATTTCCGCCGATACCATGAACGATGTCATTACGAAAGCGAACATGCTTCTGACGCAAATTTTCAACAATGCTGTTCAGATCGGCGACTTGTAAAGAAATGCGATTCCAGCCGCCCGGTTTAGGTTCCGTACCGTCGGGCATCGCTTGACCGCCACCGCCTTCCGAATTCGGCGCGCTGAGCAGCAACCTTAGATCGCCGCGATCCAGCATGGCGAAGGCAGGGGCGGGATGCATGACAACGCTAAAACCAAAATGCTCCGTATAAAATCCAATTGCCGTATCTACATTGTCCACGATGTAACGGACGCTTACTTTTGACATTGCAAATCTCTTTTCTCTTTACTGGGCTAGCTGCCAGCGGAAGAATAGGGTCAGTTTGCATCATAACATCCGCTTCCGGACTATCCGCCCTACCGTCGCCAGATGTAAATCGAAGTGTTCGGCAATCTCACGATAGCTATAAACGCCGGTCGCATAAGCTGCAACAATGGCCTCATCCCGCTCCTGATGCTTCTTGGCAATTACCGCCAGTGGCGGTGCCGGCGCTCTCCGCTGAATCTTGGCAATGCTCAACTCATCTCCCTGCACCTGAGCTCGCTTTTGCATCCTTTCTACGAACCGATCATCGCCCAGGTAAACCTGCTGACGAAGATGCGTCCAAATGCTTTCCTGGTCGACACCTTCGTCCACAAACTGTCGATACTTCCTTCGGGCGTTGGTCCGGCGTTTGCCGAACTGGCTGAGCAGATTGTCGGTGGAAAGCCACTCGGGCACCGGAGTCTCTCCCACCATGGCCCGGTAGCTGCTCCAGGGCCACTGGCCGGGCTTCCGAACCATGCCGGCGCGGACCGGGTTGAGGACGACGTAGCGGGCCAGTTCCAGCAGATAGCTGTCCTTGTCGACCAGGATGCCCTTGAAACGACCTTGGAACAGATGCCCCGTCCGCCGGTGGCGCCGATTGCTGGCTTGAGTAAAAACACCGTTCAGCTGCCGCATGCCTTTCGAGAGGTTCCCATCCGGCGTTTCTACCATGAGATGGTAATGATTCGTCATCAGGCAGTAGGCGTGGCATAACCAGTTGAACCGCTTCACTACCTCTGCCAGCGTCCGCAGGAACATCTGCCGTTCGTCGTCCAGGAATAACTGAACCTGAAGAACGAGCGACTATTTAAGGATGGTCGCGTATTCGCCAGAGAACGGCAATATGCAACCGCCCATGGTCTTCATAACGAACCGGACAGTAATGACTTCGCCCTTCTCAAGAAAATATCCAGCATGATCGTCGGCGAACTCGACCTGTAAGTCTTGAGTGCCTTTACCATCTAGGTTAAGCGACGCATCATCCGATGACGCAAGCACTACTGTCCCACGCCATGTCATCCAATGGTTCTTAAAAACTCTATTGAAGAAGTCTTCCTTCATGTCGTCGCTGTATTTGCTGCCACAGCCGACATCGGCACTTGTCTCCTCGTAGGATGAGCTGAGTTCAGGGTATTTTGATGGGTCTTCCGATGAGCATCCGCCAATGGCGAAAACCGTTAGTAACGCGCAAAGTAAAAGCCATGTGATACGCATAGTTCTTCTCCCACTATTGCCCAATGCCTTAGTTCACCTGCCGCCGAAGCTGCCGGAGCCAGCGGAGGAAGCTTTAACCGCGCGAGCGCTTAAAGCGGCCACGCAAGAGCATAGGGCAATTCTCGCATCCTAGCATCCGCTTCCGGAATTAATTGCCGCCATACCTGGAATACAATGCGAGAACTGAACCCCAATCCCGCCTCGCTTCATATCCTTTTTCCCGCTTCCAACGCCTAAGCTAACCTGCCGCCGGACCGGCCGAAGTCCGCGGAAAGGAACTCTATGCGCGCCGCCGCTTAGCAGGGCCAAGTCGAAGGCCACCTTAGCTGGATCTTATACAAGCGCTCTCTTTGGGTTGAATTTCAAGCAATCGGCCTTCGTGGCCATCAACGACCCATGCGTCTAGTTCTCGGCTAAAACGGCAAATGAAAAGTGTAGGATTGTCCAAAGACTTGATAATTACCGCCAGTCGATAGGCTGCTGATTTCTCCGAAAACGCATGATACTCATTAGGCGTAAGTTCTACGGAAAATACGTTGCCGGACAAGCCTTTAACCTCAATGTGTAGCGTTGAACGTCCAGATTGAGCTACAAGATCCCACCCGACATTATCCTTTTCCACACTTCTCAAATTATAGCCAAGATGTTCGAAGTGTTCCCAGCACATGCGGATCGCAGCTTTTTCGATCTGAGATTTTCGCTCTTGATCCTGCTTGCGCTTTCCATTCCTTTGAGCGGCCGGTCGCGGCTTGGCGCCGTTAACCAGGCGCATCACTTCCGTTACGATGGGCCCGCTCAGCGGATTATCTGCATACCAGATATTAGACTGGCCCATTCCCCCCTTCTGGCGCCGCGGAATCTCACATGTCCGTTCATCGATAGGAAGTAACGTGGCACGGTCGGCGTCTACTTCAATCCAGTATCCGTCCAATCTATTTCTTCGGTGCGCTGCTGGTGTATGCTTAAATTGCTGATAGCTGCGATAAACGGTCGCATCCTTATACCATCCGACTACGGCAGTACCGCCAGTTGGCCGGGTGGCTGTCCAGATCACGGTGACACGAGATATTGAGTCATCTTCGGGCTTTGCCCCGATGCGCTCAATATCGATTTCTTCGCCCGGCACCTGCACGTATCCATAGAGTTTGTTTCGGTGCTTCCTGAAATTGCACACCTCCAATCCGTGCCCTTCCTTTTTGACGTATGCGCCGCCTCCAATAATCGAGTCCCTCGAACCCAGTCCTTCGTAACGCTCCATCCATCCGACATTGCAAAATAAGAAAGACATATATTTCCCCCTGAAACTAACGTTCGCGTTAAACGGCTTCCCGATCAGCGGCGTCGGCCTAGAACGCGTTAATAAAAATCATTACGGCCATGTTGAACGACTGGTGTGAGCGCGTCCAAATGTACCCGAATGTGGGCTACAACCCTCTTGATCAACTACTACATTCAGCCCCCTGCCAATTATCCGTTAACTTCCGCCCTATGAGCTCATTGATCTCGAAAGCGGGAATGAAGATAGCCCTCACATCCTTCAAAAACAGACGAGGCTCCAAGCTTCGCCGTCTCTATCGAGACCCCACAGATTCTTCCCAATGGTGGATTGTAGACCCACCGCGACGCGGGACCGAGCCTATAGATCCCGAAGATTACGACGGAAAAGCACGAGAGAGCGCTGAAACGGGATCTCTCCATACTGATGCACCTGCTCAAATTTCGAACCCCAAACATATATTTTCTGTTCGGAACACTCTTTCTCCGTCTCCCTCGACGCCTCAGGTTATAGATGTTTTTGCACATACTTTAAAGCAACTGGCTTTTCCAATGTTATTCTCGCGTTAGCCCGCGCGAACTGACTTGATACTTGTTGTTGGAGAACAAGAGCCATCACGTCTTTACTCGCTAATCGGATGCGCCCCCGAAGGCTTCCACGCCGGAATGGCGGTAGGTTGCAGGGAACCATTAACGCATAGCTAACACATGCTGTTACTTCCATTGCACGATTTGATCTATATGCTCGCGGATTTCAGGAACCCGATTCCGTGAGGAATGGCCCCATCCTTGTCGCCATTGGATTAGATCATCCCGCGGCGAAGGCTCATCAGATGCTTCGATAAGGCCTACCTGAATCATAACTTCCTTAGCGGGTGTATCGTTTGGTACCGCCATACCGTCGCCAGTGAGGAACAAAGTGAACCACCATTCAAGGAGGTTGCCCTTAAATAGTGAAGAGAGGAACATAAATGCTGCTTTCGGCGTAAAACGACCTTCCCCAAATGACTCGTAAGATGCCGGTTGGCAACTTTAAAGGCGGCCATTGCAATAGTACCTGTCGCGATGCACCACAGTAGGCGCCCACGATTGTCTTTCGACGTAGCAAAGGCATGCCCGAGAATTCGGAACACCTCTTGAATTTGCCGAGGGGTGAGCCGGAGTGCCGCGATCAGTTCAACAACGCTTTCAATACGGTTCGGAGCAAGCTCCATGAAGCAGATACGCACTTCATCCCGTTCAAGATAGTGCCGAACATAAGTCGACGCCAGCTTCTTATAACTGGTATCAGAAATAGGCGGTAGTGTTACTTCCCTATGAATGAACTTGCGATAGTACTCGTCGAAGTCGAGCTCGTTACCAAATGCTGTTTTGGCGGAATTTTCAAGTTGGTCGCGGTCCGCTGCAAGAATAAACATCGCTCCGTTGATGTCAAAAATATGCTTGATTGTCTCAAGATACGAAATTGCGTAATCCGGACGGCATCGGTCAAGTTCATCAACGAGGAACCAAATCTGAAGCTTAGAATACGTGATGAACTCGCGGATAACAGATTGAAGGTGACGCATCGCTTTCTTGCGTTGTTCAAATATAGAGAAGGCATCGAAGGCAGCATTTGAACTATTTCTGTTTTCTTTCTTCTTCGCGGCTACGGCGCCTGCAGCTATGGCGTCAATCCCCGTAAGTTTTTTGGTGATTTGATTGCCGATGGCTGTCGCAAACCAACCAATATCTTTCGCAGCATCAATGATGGGTTTTGCTCGTTTTCCGCCAGATTGAAGCGCCTCAATAAGACTGGAAAGAATCGCAAAAAGTGGATCGCCGTAATAGTCGCTTTCCCAAGCATTCAGGGTGATGACAATCGTATGCCTCTCATCTTGTTTGCGATTGTTCAGCGACGCATTCCACATCCGTAAGAATGTTGTCTTTCCTGAGCCGAACCGTGAACTCAGGGCAAGAACAAGGCCGCCGGACACGAAATGGCGCTCAATGTTAATAAACTCTTCAAGCCTGCTTGCGAATTCGGAGAGGTCAAGCAGATCATCTTCGAATGTAGATATGTCCATCGTGCTCCTTATGCTCACTCCATTCGACATCGCGGAAAATTAATAGGCGCCGCAAGCCCGTCGTTATGCACCCTAATCTGCCTTTCGTTACGGCACCGCTACGCTTCCGGCCTCCGGCGTCTCGGGTAAACCATACAACTTTCTTCCCAATAAATGCGACCTCTACCTGCTGAACGGCCTTATCTACGGGTTCTCGCTATAAATCCTGCCGTTTGCGCTACAATACCGCCGAAATCCAGTGGAGGAGGGGCCATGTCGGACGAACCCCGGAAGATTGAAGAGCATTTGCAGTCGAAGAGCACCTGGCTGCGGCTGTTTAATATGGTGATTCTGGCGATCTGCTTCGGCATTGCCGAGACGGTCGCGATTGCCGTGGTGCTGTTTCAGTTCTTTACCGTGTTGTTTACCGGGCAGCGTAACCTGAATGTGGTCCGGCTCGGCAGCAGCCTGAGCCAGTATCTGTATCAGATCACTCGGTATATGACTTACAACACGGAGGAGCGGCCGTTTCCGTTCGGGCGGTGGCCTGAGCCGGAGGTGGTGGTTGTGGATGAGGTGGACGTCGAGACGCCCTAGTCTTCTAAGGACGGCGTAGCAGGACGTAGACTGCGCCGGTGCCGCCGTCTGCCGGGCGGGCGGAGCAGAACGCTGCTACGTCGGCGCGCTGGCTGAGCCAGCCGGCTACCTGTTGCTTGAGGATCGGACCGCGGCGGCCGGACCTCAGGCCCTTGCCGTGGATGATGCGGGCGCAGCGGACGTCGAAGTTGCCGCATTCGGCGAGGAACTCGCTTACCACGGCGCGTGCGGCGGCAACCGTCAGGCCGTGCAGGTCGCATTCGGCGCTGACTTCGATCTGGCCGCGGCGCAGCCGCTTCAATACCCGCTGATCGACGCCCGGCTGCGCGTAGAAGAGCGCATCGCCGTGGCCCACTTCGCTCGGGTCGATGTGCCCGCCCAGGCTGTCTTCCAGCACTTGAAGTTCGTCGGCGCGGCGGAATCGCGCGCGCGGCGCGGGCCGCTTGCGCTCGAACTCGGCCGTATCCGCCTGGATGCGGCGGACGTTGCCGACGTGCTCGCGGAACAGGGCGACATCTTCGGCGGATATGATCCAGTGCTTGGCCATGCGTACAGTGTATAAAAATTTTTATTATAGTAACGCCCAATGAGAATCCTGCTGAGTAACGACGATGGCTGCGAGGCCGAGGGCCTGTTGTGCCTCCGGGACGCGCTCGCGAGCCTGGGCGAGGTGACGGTCGTCGCGCCGGATCGCAACCGCAGCGGGGCGAGCAATTCGCTGACGCTGGAGTCGCCGATCCGGGCGCATCGGCATGACGACGGTGTCTATTGCGTCGACGGCACGCCGACCGACTGCGTGCATCTGGCGATCACCGGGCTGCTGGACGAGGAGCCGGATATCGTCGTCTCCGGCATCAATTCCGGCCCCAACCTCGGCGACGACGTGCTGTATTCGGGCACGGTCGCGGCGGCGATGGAGGGGCGCTTTCTGGGCCTGCCGGCGATCGCGGTGTCGATGGCGGGCGATCATCCCGAGCATTACGCCACCGCCGCGAGCGTCGTGCGCCGGCTGGTGACGATGCTGGCCCGCGGCAATCTGTCGCCTGATACAATTCTGAACGTGAACGTGCCGGACGTGCCGGAAGCGGCGTTGGCCGGCATCGTCGCGACGCGGCTCGGCCACCGGCATCGCGCCGAGCCGATCGTGCGCGCCGAGGATCCGCGCGGCCGGCCGATCTACTGGGTCGGCGCGGTCGGTACCGCGGAAGACGGCGGCGCCGGCACGGACTTTGCCGCGGTGCGCGCCGGTTACGTGTCGATCACGCCGCTCAAGGTCGATCTCACCCGGCACGATCTGCTGGGCGAGCTTCGCGATTGGCTGGAGAATGAGCCGTCGGAAGGCGGGCCGACGATAATAGCGGGGAATGGATGATAGCCGAAAATGGCATTGGGATGACGTCGGCGCGCACGCGCGAGCGGCTGATTGAAAGGCTGCGCGCGAAGGGCGTCGACAGCGTGCCGGTGCTGAACGCGATTCGCGAGACGCCGCGCCACCTGTTCGTCGATGAGGCGCTCGCGAGCCGCGCCTACGAAGATACTGCGCTGCCGATCGGCCACGGCCAGACCATTTCCCAACCGTTCGTCGTCGCCGCGATGACCAGCGCGATTCTCGCCGCCGGCGTGCCGGAGAAGGTGCTCGAAGTCGGCACCGGCTCGGGCTACCAGACGGCGGTATTGTCCCGCCTCGTGCCGGCCGTGTTCACGGTCGAGCGCATTCAGCCGCTGATCGATCGCGCGCGCCGCCTGCTACGCCAGATCGACGTGCGCAACGTCAAGTTCAAGTACGCCGACGGCAGTTGGGGCTGGCCGGAGCAGGGGCCGTACGATGCGATTCTTGTCACCGCCGCGCCCGAGGAGGTGCCGAACGCGCTGCTGGAGCAGTTGGCGCCGGGCGGGCGGATGGTGATTCCGGTTGGCGGTCGCGGCTTGCAGGAGCTGGTGCGCATTACCCGGTACGATGATCATTACGAGCAGGAGACGCTCGATAAAGTCAGCTTCGTGCCTTTGCTGGGCGGAAAAGTATAGGAGCGGCCGCCGGCCGCGATATGAGAGTTTTATTTCAGTTCCTTCTGATGGCGGTTGTCGCTGTTGCACTCGCCGGGTGCATTAATGCGCTGCGCTGGCGCAATTACGATTACGTCGTGCAGCCGGGCGATACCCTTTATTCCGTGGCATGGCATTTCGATGTCAATTACCGCGATCTCGCGCAGTGGAACAACATCCCGCCGCCGTACACCATTCATGCCGGCGAGCGACTTGTGCTGACTCGCGCACATGCGCGCTACGCCCAGTCTGCGTCGGCATCTTCGCCCACTGTTGCGCACAATGCTCCGTCGACCTCGACGAGCCAACCGGAAACGTCGCCCGCGACCCGCGTCACCGCCGCGGATACGGAGCGCCACATCGGCACCTGGCGCTGGCCGGCGGCCGGCAGCGTCGTCGAAGGCTTCGATCCGGACAAGGTCAACGGCAAGGGCATCGACATCGCCGGCAAGCTCGGCGAGCCGGTGCGTGCGACGGCGGCCGGGCGCGTCGTTTACAGCGGTAATGGACTTGCGGGTTACGGCGAGCTTATTATCATCAAACACAATAACCATTACTTGAGCGCATACGCGCATAATCGGCAGCGACTGGTGCAGGAAGGCGATGAGGTCAAGGCCGGTCAGAAAATCGCAACCATGGGGCGGGGCAACGATGGCAAGGCGCTGCTGCATTTTGAAATTCGCGACGACGGCAAGCCCGTCGATCCGATGCATTACCTGCCGTCGCGGCATTGACTGACGCCGCGCGATGATCGGAGATCGCGCAAAGCGGGGCAACGGCGACGACACGCCGGACGCCACTCGCCTGTATCTCGGCGAAATCGGGTTTTCGCCGCTGCTCTCCGCTGAAGAAGAAGCCGACTGCGCGCGCCGCGCCCGCGCCGGCGACGCCGATGCGCGCCAGCGGATGATCGAGTGCAACCTGCGCCTCGTGGTCAACATTGCGCGGCGCTACGTTAACCGAGGCCTGCCGCTGCTCGACCTGATCGAGGAGGGCAACATCGGCCTGATTCACGCGGTGGAGAAATTCGACCCCGACCGCGGTTTCCGCTTTTCGACCTACGCGACGTTCTGGATCAAGCAGAGCGTCGAGCGCGCGCTGATGAACCAGGCGCGCACCGTGCGGTTGCCGGTGCACGTGATTCGCGAGGTCAGCCGTTGCATGCGCGCCGCGCGCGAGCTGGCGCAGCAACATGAACGCGAGGCGCGCCCCGGCGAGATTGCCGCCAAGCTCGACCAGCCGATCGAGGACGTCGAGCGCCTGCTGCGGCTGTGCGGGCAGGCGTTGTCGGTCGATCGGGCGATGGACGAGGAGGACGAGCGCCCGCTGCTCGACGCGATGCCGGACGACGATGCGAACGATCCATCGCGGCAGCTCGAAGGCGACGATCTGCGCGAGGCGATAGGCAAATGGTTGGCGCGGCTGTCGGATCGGCAGCGTGCGGTGGTGGAATTGCGCTTCGGACTCGACGGGCTGGGCGTGCGGACGCTGGAGCAGGTCGGGCGCGAGATCGGGGTGACGCGGGAGCGGGCGCGGCAGATTCAGACGCAGGCGCTGGGAAGGTTGCGGCGGCTGTTCGAGGAGGACGGGTTGTCGGTCGATTCCGTGTTCGGCTGAGTTCTATTCTTCAATCATCAACAAACCCGCCACCACATTTCGCCCCTCATTCGTCAGAATATTGAACGTCCGGCAGGCGGCGGCGGTTTTCATCACTTCCACCCCGACACCGGCGCGATATAGCGGCGCCATGACTTCCGGCGCGGGAAACTGCTGCGATTTGCCGGTGCCGAGCAGCACCAGGTCCGGTTTGCGCGCAAGCAGCGCGTCCCAATGCTCGGCCGCAAGGTCGGCGAAAGTCTGCGGCGCCCAGTCGGCGTCGAGCTCGGTCGGCGCGAGGATCAGGCTGGTCCTGAACTCGTCGTCGTTGATGACGATGTAGCCGGGGCCGTAGCGGCGGATGGTTTTGGCGTCCGCGGAGGGAAGGGCCTGTTCGATTTTCATTTCAACTTCAAGTCGGGAATAATGCTCGCCAATGGCTGTGCCTATCTTAACGCCCCAGATCAAGCGCCGCACGGCCGGCCCTGCCGACGGACTCGGCGACGACATTCCCCCACTGCTGAAACGCCTCTACGCCGCGCGCGGTGTCGCGACCGCGGCGGCGGTCGATTATCGCCTCGCGCGGTTGGCGCCGCACACGCAGCTCGGCGGCATCGATGCGGCCGCCGATTTGCTTGCCGATACGATCGAGAACCAGCGCCCGATCCTGATCGTCGGCGATTTCGACACCGACGGCGCGACCAGCTCGGCGCTCGGGGTGCGGGCGTTGCGGGCGCTGGGCGCGGCGGAAGTCGGCTATCTCGTCCCCAATCGCTTCGAATACGGCTATGGTCTGACGCCGGAAATCGCCGCGCTCGCGATCGCACGCGAGCCGGCGCTGGTCGTGACGGTCGATAACGGCATCGCCAATCATGCCGGCGTCGCCGCCTTGCGCGAACGCGGCATCGACGTGCTCGTCACCGATCACCACTTGCCCGGCGACACGCTGCCGAATGCGAACGTGATCGTCAATCCGAATGTGCCGGGTGATAGGTTCCCGAGCAAGGCGCTGGCGGGCGTCGGTGTCCTGTTCTACGTGCTGATCGCGCTGCGCGAGCGCCTGCGCGAGCGCGGCTGGTTCGCCGGGCGCGGGGTGGCGGAGCCGGCGCTCGCGGACTGGCTCGATCTGGTCGCGCTGGGCACGGTGGCGGACATGGTGCCGCTGGACGACAACAACCGTATTCTGGTCGAGCAGGGTTTGCGACGGATGCGTGCCGGCCGCTGCGCGGCGGGCATCGCGGCGCTGGCGCAGGTGGGCGGACGCGAGCTGGCGCGGCTGACGCCGGCCGATCTGGGCTTCGCCATTGCGCCGCGGCTGAATGCGGCGGGGCGGCTGGACGATATGTCCGTGGGCATCGAATGCCTGCTGACGGACGATGCCGATCGCGCGCTGGTGCTCGCCGCGCAGCTCGACGCGCTCAACCGTGAGCGGCGCGAGATTGAAGCCGGCATGCGCGCCGAGGCGCTGGCGCTGACCGAGCCGCTGCTGGCCGGCGTGGAAGGCATCGGCGCGCTGGGCTTGTGCCTGTTCGAGGAAAGCTGGCACCAGGGCGTGATCGGACTGGTTGCGGGGCGTGTCAAGGATCACGCGCACCGGCCGGTGGTCGCGTTCGCGCGCGCTGACGACGCGACGCTCAAGGGCTCGGCGCGCTCGGTGCCGGGCCTCAATATCCGTGATGTGCTGGCGGCAGTCGATGCGCACCGGCCGGGGCTGCTGCAGAAATTCGGCGGCCACGCGATGGCCGCCGGGCTGACGCTGGCTGCGGCCGATTTAGACGCGTTCGCGGCGGCGTTCGACGCCGAAGTCCGCCGCGCATTGGGCGGCGAGGAGCCGGTCAAGCAGGTGCTGACGGACGGTGAGCTGACGCCGGACGAACTGACGCTGGAGGTTGCGGAATTGCTGCGATCCGCCGGGCCGTGGGGGCAGGGCTTTCCGGAACCGCTGTTCGACGGCGAGTTCGGCATCGCCGCGACGCGCGTCGTCGGCGAGCGGCATTTGCGCCTGCGCGTTCGTGTCTCCGATGTCGCACCACCGCTCGATGCGATAGCGTTCAACTTGGACGAAAGTGCCGTTACGGGCTGCGAGCGCATTCGGCTGGTCTATCGGCCGGACGTGAACGTCTGGCGCGGCGAAAGTCGATTGCAACTCGTCGTTGAGCATCTCGAGCCAATTCTCGCTAGACGCCCGTAGTGAAAACCCTGTAAGGTTGCCCGGTCACAATTTCCGGGTACTTTGTATGCATCAGCCTGATCAACTGCAACCACAGCCAAAGAAGGCGTTCGCTGCCCTGTTCTTCATCGAAATGTGGGAGCGCTTCGGCTATTACGGCATGCAGGCCATCATGGTGCTGTTCCTGGTGGACGCGCTGACCAACAACGCCAGCCTCGCCAAGGCGGCGGGCCTCGACGGTGGCAATCCCGAAACGCGCGCCGTACTGATCTGGGGCGCAATGGTCTCGATGGTGTACGCGCTGACCATGGTCGGCGGCTTCGTCGGCGACAAGGTGCTGGGCGCGCGGCGCACGATGACGCTCGGCGCGATCACGTTGATGATCGGTTACGTGCTGCTGGCGATTCCATCGGCATCCACGCTGTTCTTTGCGATGGGCGTGATTTCGATCGGCAACGGGCTGTTCAAGGTCAACCCGAACAACCTGGTTTCGAGGCTTTACCCGAACGATCCGAGCAAGCTCGACTCGACCTTTACCATCTATTACATGTCGATCAACATCGGCTCGCTGATTTCGATCGCTGCCACGCCGATTGTCGCGAACACTTTCGGCTGGCATATCGCTTTCGGCGTCAGCGCGATCGGCCTCGCGCTCGGCCTGCTCAACTATTTCTTCATGCGCAGGGCCGTGCAGCCGTACGGTTCGGCGCCCGATTTCGAGAAGCTGCACTGGGGCAAGTTGATCGGCGTGATCGTCGGCTCTCTCGTGATCGCCGTGATCGTCTCCTACGTTATCCGCTACAACGACGTGACGCGAGCCGTCATTATCGCGTTTGCGATCGCGGCCCTGGGGATTTTCGCCTACCTGATGAAGACGGAGCCGCAATATCGCGGCCGCCTTGCGGCGTGCCTGGTGCTGCTCGCGATCGTGATCGTGTTCTTCATCTACTACCAGCAGATGTCCACGTCGCTGACGCTGTTCGCGAAGCACAACGTGTATAACGCGAAGATGGGCCCGGGCGTGGCCAGCCACGGCATACTCGGCATTTCGATTCTGCCGGCGCAGTTCCAGGACTTCAATCCGTTCTGGATCGTGATCCTGAGCCCGATCATGGCGGGTTACTACACGCATCGCGCCAACACGAAGGGCGATTTTTCGATGCCCACCAAGTATGCGGCCGGCCTGTTCGTCTCGAGCCTCGCGTTCTTCGTGTTCGCGGCGAGCGGCCTGGCGGCCGGTTCCGACGGCATCGTGTCGGGCTGGTGGCTGGTGGCGGGCTACGGCCTGCAGTCGTGCGCCGAGCTGATTATCAGCGCGCTGGGTCTGTCGATGATCGTCAAGCTGGTGCCGGAGCGGCTGCGCGGCCTGCTGCTGGGCGCATTTTTCCTCGCCACCGCGATCAGCCAGTACCTCGGCAGCGTGGTGGCGACGATCGCGTCCGTGCCGGAAAACGTCACCGATCCTACGCAGTCGATTTCGCTGTTCACGGGCCTGTTCACCAAGCTCGGCATTGCGGCGCTGATTGCGGCGATCATTGCGGCCTTGCTGGTCCCGTGGCTCAAGCGGCTGATCGGCGAAGACCCGTCGCTGCGCGGCGGCGGCGTCCGGCCGGAAACGCCCGAGGGCGACGTGGCGATCGGTCGCGAGGTATAGTGATTTTCTGAATCCATTTCGCAAGGAGGCGGACAATGGCAAAAATACTCGTGCTGTATTACAGCATGTACGGCCACATCGAACGGATGGCCGAGGAAGCAGCGGCCGGCGCGCGCGAGGTGCCGAACACGGAGGTGACGATCAAGCGCGTGCCGGAGCTGATTCCGGAAGATGTGGCGAAGCAGGCGGGCGTCAAGCTCGACCAGGCGGCGCCGATTGCGAAGCCTGGCGAGCTGGGCGACTACGATGGCATCATCTTCGGCACGCCGACGCGCTACGGCAACATGTGCGGCCAGATGCGCAACTTCCTCGACCAGACCGGCCCGCTGTGGCAAACCGGTGTACTGACCGGCCGGGCCGCGACGGTTTTTTCCAGTACGAACACCCAGCATGGTGGGCAGGAAACGACGATCACGTCGTTTCATACCACGCTGTTTCATCTGGGCTTCGTCGTGGTCGGTTGTCCCTACACCTGTTCCGGCATCAGCGAGACGAACGAGATGAGCGGCGGCTCGCCCTATGGCGCGTCGACGATCGCCGGCTCCGACGGCAGTCGTATGCCGAGCAAAAACGAGCTGAACGTAATGCGCTTCCAGGCGCATCACATGGCCGAGATTACGCATAAACTCTGCGGCGACTGACTAATGGGATTACTCGTCAACGGCGAATGGCATACCGACTGGTATGACACCAAAAAGAGCGGCGGCCGCTTCGTGCGGCCGGACGCGCCTTTCCGGCATCGCATTGAGCCCGATCCGAACGCCGAATTCCCGGCCGCGCCGGGGCGTTACCACCTGTACGTGTCGCTCGCCTGTCCATGGGCGCATCGCGGGCTGATCTTCCGCAAGCTCAAGGGGCTGGAATCGATGATCGGCCTGTCGATCGTGGATCCGTTCATGGGCGACGACGGCTGGTTCTTTTCCGACGGGCCGGGCTGCATTCCGGACACGGTCAATGGCTTCAAGTTTCTGCGCGAGCTGTACACGAAGGCGGTGCCGGACTATACCGGCCGCGTCAGCGTGCCGACGCTGTGGGACAAGGAAAAGCAGACGATCGTCAACAACGAGTCGTCCGAGATTATCCGCATGTTCAACAGCGCGTTCGACGGCGTCGGCGCGAAGCCGGGCGATTATTACCCCGAGCCGCTGCGCGCGGACATCGACGCGATTAACGACACGGTCTACAACAACGTCAACAACGGCGTGTACAAGGCCGGTTTCGCGACGACGCAGGAAGCGTATCAGGAAGCGGCAACGACGCTGTTCGAGACGCTGGACGAACTGGAAGCGCTGCTGGGCCGGCAGCATTACCTGGTGGGCGATACGATCACGGAAGCCGACTGGAGGCTGCTGACGACGCTGTTTCGGTTCGACAGCGTTTACTACAGCCACTTCAAGTGCAACCGCCGCCAGTTACGCGACTATTCGAACCTGTGGAATTACTGCCGCGAACTGTACCAGGTGCCGGGCGTGGCCGAGACGGTGAATCTCGACCACATCAAGCAGCACTATTACCGCAGCCAGCCGACGGTGAACCCGACGCGGATCGTGCCGATCGGGCCGGAGATCGATTTTTCGGCGCCGACCGATCGGGTGGCAAAATTCAGCCGGGCTTAGCCATCTCCGCCAGATCCAGGCTCACGTCCCAAAGCCGCGCCTGCGCCTCGCGATCGCGCGAAGCATCCGATGTCTCAATCACGCCTTCGCGGGCGATACATGCCCCGGTCACCTGCGCGTAGTCCGCCGAATCCACCGCCGCGACCACCGTTTCCGCCGCATGCTCCGGCGTGCTCAGTAACAGCGGGCGCAGCAGCTTGAGATAAAACGGAGCCGCGCGCGACTGCGACAGCGAGGTCCGGAACAGACCCGGATCGATGCAGTTCACCGTCACGCCGCTGCCTTCGAGGCGGCGCGCGAGTTCGTAGCTGAACATGATCAGCGCGAGCTTGCTCTGCGTGAACGCGCCGTAGAATGCGTCGTAGTTCTGCAGGCTTTGCAGATCGTCGAAGTTGATGCCGTCGACATACTGGTGCATGCGCGAGGCGATGTTGAGGATGCGTGCCGGCACACTCGCCTGCATGCGCTCCAGCAGCCGCTGGGTCAGCATGAACGGCGCGAGGTAGTTGACCATGAAGGTGGCTTCGAGGCCGTCCAGCGTCGTGCGCCGGGTCGGCAGCAGCGTCGCCGCGTTGTTGATCAGCACGTCGAGGCGATCGCACTTTCCCAGCACGATGTCGGCCGCATGATTGACGTGATCGCGCGACGACAGCGGACAAGCAACTGCGTCGATATCGTCGTTACCGGACGCCGCGCGAATCGCCGCGACGGCCTTGTCGCAGCGGTACTCGGTACGCCCGCCGACGATCACGCGGTAGTCGCGCCGCGCCAGTTCGTGCGCGGTCGCGAGTCCGAGGCCGGAGGTCGCTCCGGTTATCAGAACAGTTTTTCTTGTCATGGTTGTCTTCGTTGGTGGCGGCCGGGGCCGCTTCCGCGAGGCGCGCCATTATACGCGGAGCCGGCCTTCATTTTTGGACTTCGGCCCGCGCTCGGGTCAAAATGACGCCTCCAATTTCCCGGGAAGCCTCCGATGACGAAAGTTTTTTCCTCGTTCGTATTGATTCTTGCCGCGGTCGCACTCGCGCCGCGCGCGCCGGCCCGCGGCGTGCCGCAGCCGGTTACCGCCAAACACGGCATGGTGGTCACGGCGCAGCATCTCGCGACGCAGGTGGGCGTCGACATCCTCAAGCAGGGCGGCAATGCAATCGACGCGGCAGTGGCGGTCGGTTACGCGCTCGCGGTCGTCGACCCCTGCTGCGGCAACGTCGGTGGCGGCGGCTTCATGCTGGTCCGCCTTGCGAACGGCAAGAAGGCATTCCTGAACTTTCGCGAAAAGGCGCCGCTGGCGGCCTCGGCCGACATGTATCAGAACGAGCAGGGCAAGGTCGTTCACGGCATGAGCACCAAGAGCTGGAAGGGGATCGGCGTGCCCGGCACCGTGATGGGACTCGATACCGCGCTGAAGAAATACGGCACGATGAGCCTCAAGCAGGTGATGGCGCCGGCGATCAAGCTGGCCGAAAAGGGTTTCATTCTGGTGCCGGGCGACGTGTCGATCCTGCACACGCGC
Source organism: Gammaproteobacteria bacterium (assembly GCA_035690945.1). Lineage (GTDB taxonomy): Bacteria > Pseudomonadota > Gammaproteobacteria > Natronospirales > DASSBR01 > DASSBR01. The sequence continues at coordinate 143,695 of DASSJY010000019.1, read as the reverse complement.
AGCAAAACTTTTGCCGCACAGCCGAACGTCGCGAGCATCTTCCTCAATCACGGCAAGCCGTACCAGGTCGGCGACCGGCTGGTGCAAAAGAGGCTCGCGCACACGCTCAAGCTGATCGCGAAGAACGGCACCAAGGCGTTCTATGACGGCCCGATCGCCGACGCGCTGGTCAAGGCGAGCCAGGCCCACGGCGGTTTATTCACGAAGAAAGATTTCGAGCAATACAACGTCGAGTGGGAGACGCCGATTCACTGCGACTATCGCGGTTACGACGTGTGGTCGTCGCCGCCGCCGAGTTCCGGCGGCACGACGATGTGCGAAATCCTGAATATCGTCAGCGGCTATCCGCTGCCGAAGTTCGGCTTTCATTCGGTGGATTCCGTGCATTATCTCGCCGAGGCGATGCGCTTCAGCTACGCGGACCGCAACACCAAGCTTGGCGACCCGGACTTCGTGCACAACCCGATCGACAAGCTGTTGTCCGCGAAGCACGCGAAGGCAATTCGCGCCAGGATCGATCCGAAAAAGCCGACGCCGTCGAGCGAGCTTAATGGCGGCATGACGCTGCCGGAGGGCGACGACACCACGCATTTTTCGGTAGTGGACAAGCATGGCAACGCGGTCGCGGTGACGTACACGATCAACTGGTATTTCGGCAGCGGTCACATCGCCGGCAACACCGGCTTCTTCCTCAACAACGAAATGGACGACTTCACCTCGAAGCCGGGCGTGCCGAACAGTTTCGGTCTAGTGCAGGGCAAGGCCAACGCAATCGCGCCCGGCAAGCGGCCACTGTCGTCGATGACGCCGACGATCGTCACGCACAACGGCAAGCTGTTCATGGTGACCGGTAGCCCGGGCGGCTCGCGCATCATCACGATTACGCTGGAGAGCATCCTCAACGTGATCGACTACGGCATGAATGTGCAGCAGGCGATCGACGCGCCGCGCATTCACCAGCAGTGGCTGCCGGAACTGGTGGAGGTCGAGCCGCACGCGCTCAAGCCGGAGGTGAAGCAGGTGCTGGAGCAGCGCGGCTACTCCTTCAAGACGGCCGGACCGTGGGGCGCAGCCGAAGCGATCGTCGTCAACCCGAAGACCGGGCTGCTCGAAGGCGCCAGCGATCCACGCGAAGCGGCCGGTTCGGCGGCGGGTTATTGAGACGCGTTACAATAGAGCCCCAGGAGATAACACGAATGGAAAGGATTACCGTCAAAGCCGACTGGCTGTCGATCGATGCCGAGTTGCGGGCGTGGTACGCCGCGCCGGCGGGTGGCGGGCCGTACCCGGTCGTTTTGTGCTTCATCGAAGCCTTCGGCGTCACCGACCATTTTCGCGAGGTGGCGGAGCGCTTCGCCGAAGCCGGCTTTTGTGCCGTCGTTCCCGATATCTACCACGGCGATGTGTTCGACTACGACGACCTCGACGGCGCGCTCGGCAGGATCAAGACGCTCGACGAAGAGCAGGTGATGTCCGAGGCCGCTGCGACGCTCGACGTGCTCGCGAAGCGGCCGGAATGCGACACGGAGCGCAACCTGCTGGTCGGCTTCTGCCTCGGCGGCCGGCTCGCGTTTCGCGCCCATGCGGTGCTTGCCGACCGCGTGACGGCGACCGGCTGCTTCTACGGCGGCGGCATTGCGCCGCGCGAGGCACGTTTTGGCCGCGAGCCGCTGCTCGGCCAGGTCGAACGCATGCGCGCGCCGCTGATGCTGTTTTACGGCGCCAACGACCAGTCGATCCGACCGGACGAGCACGGCCGTATTGCCGAGGCGCTCGGCAACGCCGGGTTGCGCTACGGCCTGCAGGTGTTCGCCGATACCGGTCATGCGTTTTTCTGCGACGCGCGTCCCAGCTACAACGCCGCCGCGGCCGAGGAATCCTGGGCGATGCTGCTCGACTTTTTCCGGCGTTACTCGGGTAGTTGAGGCTGGTGGCGGTCTACGTCTTTGTCGGCGTCGCCTTCATTGTCGGGCTGATTTGCGCGAGCGTCTATGACCGCGTGCGCCGGTGCGTTCGCGAACGAGGCATGATGCAGCCGGGCCAGCCGGTAGCGCGACTCGCCGCGATCATGCAGCGCCTGGACCAGATCAACTGGGCCGGCCGGGCGTCGGAAACCGAGCTGGGAGAGGCGCTGCTCGAGGAACTGGCGACGACGCTCGACTGCCAGGCGCTCGCGTTCTACGTGCGCGACGACGTCGAGTTCCGGATCAACGCGACGCATGGCATGGATGCGTCCGTGGCCGAGAAGCTTCGGGGTCGCCTGGAAGCGGATGCGAACCTGGCCACGCCGACGCCGCAGACGGCGCGCATCGTCAAGCTCGAACAGCCGGAGGCCGAGTACGCGCTGACGACCGTGGCGCGGGGGCAGCAGACCGGTGTCGTCGCGCTGCAGCCGCCTTCCGCGCTCAACAATACCGGCGCACGCGGGCTGGTCGAAGGTGCCGCCGGCCATGCGCTGATGCGGCTCGAAGCCCTGCGGTTGCGCGCCGAACTCAAGCAGGCGGCGACGCAGGATGCGGTCACGCACCTGCACAATCAACGCTACTTCCTGGAACTGCTCGAACTTGAGTTCAACCGCAGCCTGCGTTATCAGCGCGCGCTGTCGGTGCTGCTGTGCGGTATCGATAGCCTTACCGATCTCAATGCGCGCGATGGCAACCACGCGGGCGACGCGGTGCTGCGCCAGATCGCCAATGCGTTTCGCGGCAGCCTGCGCTATTTCGATGTCGTCGGGCGCTACGAGGCCGATACGCTCGCGGTGCTGCTGCCGGAGGCGGATCGGGAGATTGCGGTGAGGGTCGCAGAGCGGCTGCTGCGCGCCGCCGGCGCGGAAACCGGCATCGACAACCTGGTGATGAATATCGGCTTGGCAAATGTCACCGATCCGACCCGGGATTTCACGACGTTGCTGAAGGACGCGCGTGAGGCGTTGCAAGCGGCGCGCAAGGGTGAAGGCAACCAGGTTCGCGTCCACCAGGGATAGGTATGTGCGGCATCGCCGGCGCAATTCGTTTTGATGATCACGAGCCGGAACTCACCGGGTTGCTGAAGACCGTCGCGGCGATGCACCGCCGCGGCCCGGATGGCGACGGCCTCGTCGCGCACGGCGGCATCGCACTCGGTCATCGTCGTCTGAAGATCATCGACCTGTCGGAGCGCGGCGCGCAGCCGATGGTGGACAGCGAACTGGGGCTGACGCTTGCGTTCAACGGCTGCATCTACAACCACCGCGAACTGCGCCGCGAGCTTGAAGGCAAAGGCTACCGTTTCTTTTCGTCCAGCGACACCGAAGTCATCCTGAAGGGCTATCACGCCTGGGGCGACGATTGCGTCAAACGCTTCAACGGCATGTTCGCCTTCGCGATCGCCGAACGCGACAGCGGCCGCGTAATATTGGCGCGCGATCGGCTGGGCATCAAGCCGCTGTATTACCATACCGACGATAAAGCGTTTTATTTCGCATCGTCACTACCCGCGCTGCTCGCCGGCGGTGTCAGCGATCGCAGCATCGATCCGGTGGCGCTGCATCACTACATGACGTTTCACTCCGTCGTGCCCGCGCCGCACACGATGCTCAAGTCGGTGCGCAAGCTGCCGCCCGCGACTGTCATGGTCATTCAGCCGGACGGCCACCGCCAGGAGCGGCGTTACTGGGAGCTTGATTACGCGCCGGACGAGTCACGTTCGTTCGAGGAATGGCAGGATGTGCTGCTCAAGGCACTGCGCGAGGCGGTGCAGCGGCGGCTGGTGGCCGACGTGCCGGTCGGTGTGCTGCTGTCCGGCGGGCTGGATTCGAGCCTGATCGTGGGTCTGCTGGCCGAGGCCGGCCAGACGGGACTGGAAACGTTTTCGGTCGGCTTCGAGAGCGTCGGTCGCGAGAAGGGTGATGAGTTCGAGTATTCGGATGTCGTCGCCGAACGTTTCGAGACGCGCCATCACAAGCTGTTCGTCGATTCGAACGAGTTGCTGCCGGCGCTCGCCGATTGCGTCGCCGCGATGTCCGAGCCGATGGTCAGCCACGACGTGATCGGCTTTTACCTGCTGTCGCGCGAGGTCGCGAAGCGCGTCAAGGTAGTGCAGAGCGGGCAGGGCGCCGACGAGGTGTTCGGCGGCTATCACTGGTACCCGCCGATGGTGGGGAGCCGGCATCCGGTGGCGGATTATGCACGCGTGTTCTTCGATCGCGATCATGCCGAGTTCGCCGAAGCCGTCATGCCGGAACTCGTCGGCGACGACTACAGTCGCCGCTTTGTTCACGATCATTTCGCGATGCCGGGCGCGAGCCTGTCAGTCGACATGGCGCTGCGACTCGATACGACGATCATGCTGGTCGACGATCCGGTCAAGCGCGTCGATAACATGACGATGGCGTGGGGGCTCGAAGCGCGCGTGCCGTTTCTCGATCACGAACTGGTGGAGCTGGCCGCGCGCATCCCTGCCGAATATAAGGTCAAGGGCGGTGGCAAACACGTGCTGAAGGAAACTGCGCGCCGGGTGATTCCAGCGGCGGTCATCGACCGGCCCAAAGGTTATTTCCCGGTGCCGGCGCTGAAGTACCTGCGCGGCCCGTATCTCCAATTCGTGCGCGACGTGCTGGGCAGCGATGCCGCGCGCAGCCGCGGCATTTTCCAGCCGGGCTATGTCGAGCGCCTGCTGGGCGAGCCGGAAGAGCACATCACGCCGCTGCGCGGCTCGAAGCTCTGGCAGGTGGCATTATTGGAGTATTGGCTGCAGACTCATGGAGTATGAGCAGGAGCGGTCGCTCCTACAGGGAACCTGGTATTTAAGCGTCATGGCCGACAAAGATCGTCTCCACCATCGCGTCGAACGCCAGAGCGCGCCGTCGCTCAAGATCTGGCACGAAGGCGTCGATCAGACCACGCAGGAGCAGTTGCCGCGCAACGTGGTGCTGGAGTGCGGCTGGGGCCGGCTGATCTTCGCGCATACGTTCGACGACCCGCAGGCGCTCGTCGACACGCTGGAGGACGAGTCGCCCGACCGGCGCGACATCGCGTTGTACATCCAGGATCCGCACGTCATTCTGGCGCTCGCGCCGCAGCGCCTGTTTCTCGATCCATCGCACACGTTCCGGCTGTGGATGCACAATTACCGCGCTGCGCGCGTGCGCCCGCACGGCTTCAACGTGCGCCGGCTGCGCACGCGTGGCGATGCTGAAGCCGTCAACGACATCTACCGCAAGCGCGGCATGGTGGAGGTCGATCCGGCGTTCGTCTGGCGCAATCGCAAGGAACGCAACCTGACGTACCTGGTGGCCGAGGTCGACGACGATGGACGCATCGTCGGCACCGTCACCGGCGTCGACCACAAGCACGCGTTCAACGATCCCGAGAATGGCTCCAGCCTGTGGTGTCTAGCCGTGGACCCGCAGGCGCGCTCTCCGGGTATCGGCGAAGCGTTGGTCACGCATCTCGCCGATCATTACCACGCGCGCGGCCGTTCGTTCATGGACCTGTCCGTGATGCACGACAACGCGTCCGCGATCGGACTGTACGAAAAGCTCGGTTTTCAGCGCGTGCCGGTGTTTTGCATCAAGCACAAGAATTCGATCAACGAGCAGTTGTTCATCGGCCCGCAGCCGGAGGAACAGTTGAACCCGTATGCGACGATTATCGTCAACGAAGCGCGCCGCCGCGGCATCGCGGTTGAAGTGATCGACGCCGAAGGCGGCTACTTCGCGCTCGCGGTGGGCGGCCGGCGCATCGTCTGTCGAGAATCGTTGAGCGAATTGACGACGGCCGTGGCGATGAGCCGCTGCGACGACAAGCGTGTCACGCGGCGCCTGCTCGCGCGCGCGGGCCTGAACGTGCCGGCGCAGCAATCAGCGGAGGATCCCGACGCAAACGCCGCATTTCTGAAACGGTACGGCGCGGTGGTGGTAAAGCCGGCGCGTGGCGAACAGGGCCGTGGGATCAGCGTCAACCTGCGGGAGTCGGCCGAACTGGCGCCGGCCGTCGCCGCGGCGCAAAAGGTTTGCGACGACGTGATCCTGGAGGAATTTATCGATGGCATCGAGTTGCGGCTGATCGTCATCGACTGCACACTGGTGGCAGCGGCGGTGCGCCGGCCGCCGGCGATTACCGGCAGCGGCGAGCATACGATCGCGCAGTTGATCGACAAGCAGAGCCGCCGCCGCGCCGCGGCGACCGATGGCGAGAGCCGTATCCCGGTCGATGACGAAACCCGCCGCTGCATCGGCGCGCGCGGCTATGATCTCGACGATGTGCTGCCGGCCGGCGAAGTGCTGCAGGTGCGCGACGCCGCCAACCTGCACGTCGGCGGACTGCTTGAAGACGTTACGCCGCAGCTTGGTCCGGTGTTGCGGCAAAAGGCGGAAGAGGCGGCGCGGGCGCTCGACATTCCCGTGGTCGGCCTCGATTTCATCGTGCCGGCGATCAACGGCGATCGGTACGCGATTCTTGAAGCCAACGAGCGCCCCGGTCTTGCCAATCACGAGCCGCAGCCAACGGCCGAGCGTTTCATCGATCTGCTGTTTCCGGCGACGGCGGGCTAGTGCGAACAGGAGAATGAATGTCAAAACTGTCCATTGACGCTGACTATCTGGCCCGTGTCATGCTGGAAATGCTCAACATACCGAGCCCCACCGGCTTCACCGACGAAATCGTGCGTTACACCGGCGAGCGCCTCAAGGAACTCGGCATCCCGTTCGAGCTGACGCGGCGCGGCGCGATTCGCGCCGATCTGAAAGGGCGGCAGGCAAGCCCCGATCGCGCGATCGTCGTGCATCTCGACACCATCGGCGCGATGGTCAAGGACCTGAAGGAGAACGGCCGACTGGAGATCGTGTCGGTCGGCACCTGGTCGGCACGCTTCGCCGAAGGCGCACGGGTGACGATCTTCACCGATCATCGGCCGCTGCGCGGCACCATTCTGCCGCTCAAGGCGTCGGGCCACACGTTCAACGAGGAAGTCGATACGCAACCGGTGGCCTGGACCAATGTCGAGGTGCGCGTCGACGAGGTTGCGGAGAGCATTCACGACCTGGCCGAACTGGGGATCAATGTGGGCGACTTCATCGCCGTCGACGCGAACCCGGAAATCGACAGCACCGGGTTTATCAATTCGCGCCACCTGGACGACAAGGCGGGCGTCGCCGTGGTGCTCGCGGCTGCCAAAAGCTTGCAAGAGCACCAGGCCGAGCTGCCGGTCGACTGCCACCTGCTGTTCACGATTTCGGAGGAAGTCGGCTCGGGCGCGTCCGCCGTGCTGCATCGCGACGTGGCTGAAATGGTCACGATCGACACCGCGCCCAGTGCGCCCGGCCAGAATGCGCGTGAGTTCGGTGTGACCATTGCGATGCAGGATTCCGACGGGCCGTTCGATTATCATCTGACGCACAAGCTTTTGGAGCTTTGCTGCGCGGCGGATATTCCGCACCGGCGCGATGTATTCCGCTACTATCATTCCGACAGCGCCTCGGCGATCGAGGCCGGCAACGACATCCGCAACGCGCTGACCTGCTTCGGCGTCGACGCGACACACGGCTACGAGCGTACGCACATGAACGCGTTGCTGTCGCTCGCCGAGCTGATGACCTGCTATGCGCAAAGCGAACCGACCTTCCTGCGCGACAAGGAGGAGCTGGCGCCGCTGGAAGGTTTTCCGACGCTGCCGGTCGAGGAACAGGAGGTTTGGGAAGCGTAGCCGGAACCAATGGAGTCAGGGAATGTCCTTAGACTCAAGAATAAAGCCGTTTGGAGGCACCATGTCGAAGTGGATCATCGCGGCCCTCGCGCTGCTTTCGTTTGGTGCGGCGCAAGCCGCCGACAATCCCTTGCTGTTGCTGCGCTCGCCGACGATGTCGAAAACGACCATCGCCTTCGAATACGGCGGCGTCATCTGGACGGTGCCTCGCTCGGGCGGTCAGGCACATCGCCTCGCGACCGGCATGGACCGCCTGATGCGGCCGATCTTTTCGCCCGACGGCTCGATGATCGCCTACACCGGCACCTACGACGGCAATACCGACGTCTATGTGGTGCCGGCGACCGGCGGCGATCCGCACCGGCTGACGTATCACCCGGGCCCGGACGTCGCCGTCGGCTGGACGCCCGACGGCAAGGACGTGCTGTTCCGCTCGCATCGGCGGAGTTTCTCCGATCCGGATCAACTCTATACCGTGCCCGTCGCCGGCGGTTTTCCGCACGAACTGCCGCTGCCGATGGCGGAAGATGGCTCATACTCGCCCGATGGCAGCCACATTGCCTACGTCCCCGGCTTCCAGTGGGAGCCATTCTGGAAGCATTACCGCGGCGGACAGACTACGCAGATCTGGCTGGCGCGACTGTCGGACTCGAGCGTGGTCAAAATCCCGCGCGCGGGTGTCAACGAAAACAGCCCGATGTGGGTCGGCAACACGGTCTATTTCCTGTCCAACCGGGGCGGCCCGATTACGCTGTTCGCCTATCACGTCGGCTCCGGGAACGTCACCCGGCTGATCAATAACACCGGCTTCGACATCACGTCCGCGTCGGCCGGTCCCGGCGGGATCGTCTATTCGCAGTTCGGCCAGCTTCACATTTACGACTTTGCCACCGGCAAGGTGCACGCTGTATCGGTGACGGTGTCCGGCGATTTGCCGCAGCGCCGGCCGCACTGGCAGAAAGTGGCCAAGGACATCGTGCAGGATGCGATTTCGCCCAATGGCGTGCGCGCGCTGTTCGAGGCGCATGGCGACATTCTGTCGGTGCCGACCGAGCACGGCAGCATCGTTAATCTGACGCACACACCGGGCGTCGAGGATCGCGACCCGGCATGGTCGCCGAACGGCAAGTGGGTTGCGTATTTTGCCGACCGTGACGGCGAATACGATCTGTATGTCCGCGCGCAGGACGGCACCGGCGGGGCGCGCAAGATCACGCTCGGCCAGGACAATGCCTTTTACTACAACCTGACCTGGTCGCCGGACAACCACAAGCTGCTGTTCAGCGACCAGAAGCTCAATCTCTGGTACGTCGACCTGTCGTCGCGGCATCCGCAGCCCGTCAAGGTCGATACCGATACCTACGTGCTGATGAGCCACCTCGACCCGACCTGGTCGCCGGACAGCCGCTGGATCGCCTATACGAAGGTGATGCCGAATTTTATGCACGGCGTGTACGTATATTCGCTCGGCGATCACAAGACGCACGAGGTGACCGACGGCTCGAGCGATTCCCGCTATCTCGCGTTCGATGCCGACGGCAAATACCTTTACTTCACCGGCAGCACGAGCATGGCCTTGAGCGAGGGCTACCTGCACATGTCGCGTATCGCGCATCCGATTACACGGCATGTGTACGCGGTGATGCTGCAATCCGGCACGCCGTCGCCGCTCGCGCCGCAGGCAGGGTTCGAACAGCCGAACAAGGCTGATCAGGACAAGCACGACGATAACGCGCCGAAGGTGTCGATCGACTTTCACGACATCGTCTCGCGCACCGTTGCGCTGCCGGTCGAGGGCGCGAATTACACCGGCCTCGCAGCCGGCGACAGTGGCGTCCTGTACCTGGAGAAGGCGCCGCGCGTGGTGCTGCCGGAGGACATGAGCCGCGACGGTGTCGCGGTCTCCGTCGTGCGCTTCGATCTCGACAAGCAGAAGACAAAGACGTTGCAGGACGGCGTGACGAACTTCAAGCTGGCCGCGAACGGCGACAAGATGCTGTACGAGCAGCACGGCCAGTGGTTCATCAGCGATGCCAAGCCGGACGCCAAGCCGACGAAGCTCGACGTCGGCTCGATGCGCGTGTTTGCGGTGCCGCAGGAAGAGTGGGCGGAGATGTATCACGACGCGTGGCGGATCGAGCGCGCGTTCTTCTACAGCCCGATATTCGACGGCCTCGACATCGGCAAGGCCGAGAAGGAGTTTGCGCATTACCTGCCGGGCATCGCCAGCCGCGACGGTCTGACGTTCCTGTTCCGCGAAATGATGAGCTACATGTCGGTCGGCCACATGTTTATTCGCGGCGGCCACCAGCCGAAGATGCAGGACATCAAGGTTGGCCTGCTGGGCGCGAACTACGAGATCGATCACGGTCACTACCGCATTACCCGCATCTTCGACAACGGCAAGTGGAACCCGGACTTGTATGCGCCTCTGGCGCAGCCGGGGTTGAAGGTGAAGGTCGGCGATTACGTGCTGGCGGTGAACGGCAAGTCGCTCGACGCGGGCGACAATATTTACCAGGCCTTTACCAATCTCGCCGGCAAGAAAGTGACGCTGACGGTCGGCCCGAACCCGGGCATCCAGGGCAGCCACCAAGTTGTTGTCAAGACGATTCCGAGCGAGTTCGAGTTGCGCAACACCGCGTGGATCCGGCACAACATGGAAGTCGTGAACAAACTGTCCCACGGCAAGCTCGGCTACGTTTATCTGCCCGACACCGGCTGGGGCGGCTTTACCAATTTCAACCGGTATTTCTTCTCGCAGGTGGACAAGCAGGGCGTCATTATCGACGAGCGCTTCAACCATGGTGGCTATCTGTCCGACTACATCATCCAGTATCTGAAGCGTAAGCCGATGAGCCTGGGCGTCGAGCGTTGGGGCCGGCGCACGGTCCTGTTCCCGCCGGAGGCGATCTTCGGGCCGAAGGTGATGATCATCAACCAGTACGCGGGCTCCGGTGGTGATGCGTTGCCGTGGTATTTCAAGATGGACAACATCGGTACGCTCGTGGGTCAGCGCACCTGGGGCGGCCTGGTCGGTATCAGTGGCTATCCGCAGTTAATGGATGGCGGCAGTATTACTGCGCCGCGGTTTGGTATTGAAGGGCTGAACGGGACGTTCCCGGTCGAAAATCATGGGATTTCGCCGGATGTGGCTGTTTGGCAGAATCCTGCTGCCGTGCGGGAGGGACGTGATCCGCAGCTCGAGAGGGCGGTTCAGATTGCTTTGAAGCAGATCAAGGAGCATCCGGCGCCGCATTACAAGCGGGCGCCCTGGCGGAATTATCATCCGCATTTGCCGGCGCTGCCTGCTGAGGCGGGCTCCGGCGGAAAGTAAATGGTTTTGTGCCGCCTTTGGCGGCGGTACCAAAGCCACTGTTCCTGTCGCCTGGTCCGCAGCACATCCTGTGCTGCGGACTTTCCGAAGTCTGCACTCGATGTCTGGGAGAAGAGGCCGGCCGTCATGGCCGGCTAAGAATCAAGAATTAATGGCCTGCGGCTTCCAGTTTTTTGGCTGTTTCCTGGCCAATTTGGCGGGCCTGCGGCATCAGGACGCTTAGCTGCGATTGCACCAGTTGCATCGTTCGCTTCATGACGCGTGGCATTTTTGCGATTACAGCTTGTCCTGCCGGTGAACTGTAGAACGCCAGCATGCTGTTGATTTCCCGCTGATCGAACGACTTTTGATAGATGTCGACGTAGTGTGGTTCCAGCGACGCCCAGTTCAGGTTTTGTTTGATCAGACGCGTGAGCTTCGCGCGCATGTTTGCCAAAACTTTTTGCTGAGCCGCAGTCAGTTTCTGATCACCCAGCTTCGCCTTTATCGACGCCCGCATCATCGAGTCGACCTGGGCGGGCACCATATCAACCAGCTTTTTTGCATGCGTTACCTGCAGCAGTTTGCGTACCGATGCCTGGCTCGGCTGGCTGTCGGCTGCCATTGCAGGTTGGATGGCGACAAGCATGCCGATGAAGGCAATGGTCAGTATTTTGGACATGTTTTTCTCCCTTTTAGTTGAAACTTCAGATGGCCAGGCGGCCACTGAATGCGAAGTGCGTTGTGCCGCTGTTGTCAGTGCGGCCGAGGAAACCTAACGCTTGTTTCAGGCCCGGGGCCGCGTTGCCGCGGGCTGTCATCGCGCCGCGGCATTGGTACTGGCCGTTTTTGCTTACGGTTACCGTCGCGTCGAGGTCGATCGGGCCGCCGCTGTCGTGGGCGCGGCCGTGGATGATGCCGTTGGCGTCGGTTGTGAAGGTGGCGACGTAGCCGCCCAAGTCCATCGGCTGCGGCCATTGGGCGTGCAGGTGATCTACGCTAATGCGGCCGATGAGCGCGGTCGGGTGGTTGTCCGTCATCACGAAACGGTCGAGATCAAAAATCACGCGGCCGGTTGCGCTGTCGGGGGGCAGGTGCAGCCAGCCTAGCGCCGGTGTCAGGTCCAGCGGTCCGTGGACATTGGTGACGACAATCTTGCCGCCCGGTGTGAGTACGGCTTCGCCGCTCAGATCGGTTGCAGCGCCGTGAACTCGCAGGTCGTAGTCGAGCTTGCCGGTGAACAGCTCCCACGGGTGGACGCTCCAGCTCACGCGGCCGAGCATTGCGCCGTTGACCTGGAGTTGATGCGCCTTTCCATTCCACGGGGTTCCTTGCGGGGCGATTACGGCGACCGCGCCGTCGGCGGGCAGCACCCAGCGGAACAGCATCGACGCCGGCAGCGTCAGCGCGAGAAAGAACAGGTAGGCGACGATGCCGACGCCGGTGAACAGGGCGATGCGCTTAACCCGAGTGGTGCTCACGATTTCGGGCGTTCCAGCGTGATGTCGGCATTGACCGTGCCGGGCTTGTCGGCGCGCTGCATGCCGAACGCCGTGACGAGGACGCCGTGTTGGGCCTGCAGCCGGCCGAGCCAGCTGACCAGCGCGTCGAACGGTGCGGCGTCGAGGTGGACTTGTACGCTGTCGTTGCCCTGCGGCTGGAACTGCTTGATGGCGTTGCCGATCGGCGAGGTGCGCGCGGTTTGCTCGACCGTCGCGAATAACGATTGGTTGACCTGCGGCGCGGCGGCCGGCGCGACCTTTTCCAGTTGTTTGATTTCGGCGGTGGCCTGCCGCATCCAGGCCAGTAGTTGCGTATCGGCTTCGACATCCGATTGCAGCGACGCCTTCGCGCCCAGCCACGGCGCGATGATCGCCAGCCAGATCACGATCAACAGCAGCGCGGCGGCGCCCCACGTGACCACCAGCCGCTCGCGTGGTGCCAGCGTGAGGTACCAGTCGCGCAATCCGCCGATGCCGTTCATGACGTGCCGCCCATGCGCAAGCGGCCGTCGACGCTGTTGCCCTGCGCGTTGGCTGATTCGATCTGGACGTTGAGGCCGGTTTTCTTCGCGAGCTTGTTGCGCAGTTCGCCCAGCGTCTGCACGTTGGGCGTCGTAACCTGCAATTCGAGCACATTGTCGTGCCAGCTTAGCGTGGTGAGGCGCGACTGGTTGCCGATGCCTTCGCCGAGGGCGCCAAGCATCGCGAGCAGCCCGTTGTGCGGACCGTTGCCGGCCGCGGCGCGGAGTGCGCGCAGGTGCGATTCGAGTTGCGCGCGCGGGTTGACCATTCGGTGTGTGCCCGGCAGCGCGCGCCGGAATTGCGTGGCGATCGCCTTGTTCAGCTGGGCTTCCTGCTGATCCATGCGGTAGTAACCTACGCCCTGCCATGCGGCCGCGATAATCAGCCAGGCGGCCGCGAGCACGGCGGCAAGACGCCAGCGGCGCCAGCGCTGCTCCCAGTCGCGCCGCGGCCGGTAGTCGCCCTGCAGCAGCGTAAATCCGGTGGTGGCGGAGAGTCCCGCGCCGGCAAGTGCCAGCGCCGTCCCACCCGGCAGCGGGTCGATTCCGGGTACGTCGATACCGGCAGCGGCGCAGGCGGTGGCCAGCGCCGCGATTTCCGGATTGTCCGGGTCCGCGGCATGGATCGCAATCGTGTCCGGCCGTTCTGTCTCCGCCATGTGCTCAAGTTTCAAGGCGACGACGGTTTCGGCCATCATCTTGTCACTCTCGAAACCGGCGAGCGCGCCGCTGCGAACCAGCACCGCGTCGGCTTCGGCGGCGACGTGCCATTCACCGGCGACGGTCGGCAGGAGGAGGGTATCGGGCAGCAGCAAATCCGCGCGCAGCCCGGCGTCCGCAAGCCGCGCAAGCCAGGTGTCCATCTTTGCGCGCCGAACAACCGCGACGCCGCGGCGGCCGCCGGACTCGGCGGGGCCGGCCGCGAAATGCAGTTCATCGATGTCTTCGGCCAGCCGTTCTTCGAGCGCGTAGGGCAGAGCCTGCGCGATCTTTTGCGCGTTCTGGCTCGGCAGGTGGGCGTGCAGCAGCGTCACGTGGATGCCGGGCACGAACACGATTACGCGCCGGCCGGCGGCCTGCTGCGTCAGCATGTCGAGCGTGCCCGTCTGGATCGCGCCGATGCGGTTGTGATGATCGTCCAGCACCAGCCACTCGACCGGTCCCTCATCGTGCAGCCTTATTATCAGGCGTTCAGCCATTAGTGCGTATCACTACAACGTCCCCAGTGTCTGCCGGATGCAGTACACGGCCCCCGTTCGACCGCGCTCGAGCAGACTGTACAGGGTCAGGCTCGAACTGCCAATCCTGGCGGTGGCGACGAGCCGGAAAAAACTGCTCGACAAACCGACCGAACCGGCCGGCACGCGCTCGTGCAGCAGGCGCTGAAAGTCGGCGATCGACTGGAAGCCCTTGGCGCCGCGTTGGGCCGCTACCTCTTGCGCTTCGGCGGCCGTGATGCCATTGGCGAGAGACATGATGACCGGCCAGGGCGCCGTGTTGACGTTGATTGCACCGGCGGAGGTCGGCAGTGCGGCGATGTAGGGCAGCAGCCGCTGGTAGTCGCGGTCCGTCACACCCTTGATTTCCAGCAGTTCGCTGACGCCGGCGAGCGGTTGATCGGCGGCCAGGTAAGGCACCTCCAGCCCGGCGTAATAGCCGTCTTCGGCGCCGCCGGGTTCGATTGGCGTCGAGTTCGGGTCAATCCAGTCGGCAACCGCGGCCGCGATCGTCGGATCGATCTTGAGAATGATGAGCAGCCGTTCGAATTGCGCGTAGGCCGTTTTATTGATCTTGCCGTTGCTGCCGACGAGGCTGTTGAGGTTGAAGCGACCCTGCATATCGACGAGGCGGCCGGTTAGCGCGCCGCCCTGCACCGGCATCGCCGGCAGTTGCGATGCCCAGGCTTCGCCGAGCGAGTCGGTCTGGCTGTGCTGACGGTCGCGCACAAGGATTTGCTCCGACCAATCCTCCGCGCCCAGCAGGTACTCGCGCGCCTGGGCCAGGTGCAGGATGTTGCCGGTTCGATGCACGTCGAGGTTGCGGTCCCAGAGCATGGCGCTGGACAGCGTGGCGGCGATCGCCAGCACGACCAGCGCTACCAGAACGGCGACGCCGCGTTGGCGGCCCGCCGGGGTTCGGGAAGAGTGGAATTTCATTCCGGCAGTTCCACAATTCGCGTGATTTCACCTTCGTCCTTGAAATCGATGACCACTTCGACGGCCTTCGGCAGCCGTTTCAGGTATTCCTGCGGCGGCTGGTTAAGCGGCGGCCATTGCTCCTGCCATTGGCCCCCGGCGTCCATGAATCGCAGCCGGAAGCTGACGACGTGGTCGAACAGCACCTGGCGCAGCGGGTCGATCTCGCGCGAACGGTCGAGCACCGGCCACGACAGGCGCACCAACTTGTCGCCATCGAGTTCATAGGCGACGCGCTGCAACGTGCTGCGGGCATCGCCGAGGGGATTGCTCCAGCCGCCGTGCGTCAGCACCAGCGCCGGGATGTTCCGGGTCGCGCCGGCGAACGCGGGACGCGGCGCGGCGTCGATGGTGTCGCGAATGGCGCGCGGCGCGGCCTGGCTCAAATCGCGGGTAAGAAAGGTGAAGCCCTGCTGCAGCGCCTTGACGCGTGTCATTGCGGTGCGCACCGCGTGACGTTGATGAATGATGCCGTTCAGGCCGCCGTAGGCCATCGCCGCGACGACCGCGAAAATCGAAATAGCGACGAGGATTTCGAGCAGGGTGAAGCCGCGATTCGAAATCCGGGGTCGGGAAGACGAGGTCATTTCCCGCCAGTCGGTTGAGCGTTTGGTGCGCCGGGTGGCAGTGCCGACGACCCGGCCGGCATCGGCTTGCCGATGAAGACGATCAGCGTGGAAACGGGCGCGTCCGGCTTACTGTCGAGTGCGACGCTGATATCCGCGCGGCGCAGGTTCGGCGCGACTGTCTTGGAAATATCGGCGGTCCAGCGCCAGGTTTCCCGGGCCAACTGCACGGTGCCGTTTTGCTCGCCGACATCCGGCCACTGGAGCGACGTCCGCAGCCGTGTGGCTTCGTTCATTGCGACCCAGTGGGCGAACGTGCGCTGTTTGAGTTCGAGGGCGGTGCTGGTGCTGTGGCCGACGGTGGAGATGACGGCGAGCATGCCGATGCCCAGGATCGCCAGCGCGATCAGCACTTCCATGAGCGTGAAGCCGGACTGGCGGCGACTCATCGGAATCCTATCGGTTCAGAACGCGGGTCTTCGGCGGGATGAGTTGAATCTTGCCGTTCATGTGGCCGCGCACGTGGTAGCTGGTCTTGTGGCCGACATCCGAGATTTCGAGGTCGAACGCCGTCAGCTCGCCGCTCGACAAGGCGAGAATTTGCGGATGCGGCCCCGTGGTCGCCTGTGTGCCGTTATCGCTGTTTTGTGCCAGCGTGGTCGTGACGGGCGCAGGCACACCTGCCACGGCCGACATTGCCGTGACCGGCTGCGGCAGCGTGATCGGCCGGCCTTCCAGTTGCAGCGTCAGGACGATGCTGCTGTCGAGATGGCGCGGGTGAAACGTTTGATCCTTGGTGATCGGCTGCCAGCTCGTCCCGTTATAGACAAAGAAACTGTAGCCGTGCGGCTGGATCTCGATGCCGTATTGCTTGCTGCCCATGACGGCGTTTTCCGACGCCAGTTGAATCAGCGCGGCGACGCGCCGGGCGGTGCGTTCCTGCGGCGTATCGCCGCCCAGCGACACGGTCGACAGCACGGCGAAACCGGCGACCACGGCGATGATCACCAGCACAACCAGAATTTCCATCAGCGTCAGGCCGCGGTTCGCGGCACGGGTGGAACGTTGCATCATGCTCAATTCAGGTTCCAGTTGCCGATGTCCGAGTTAATCCCTTCGCCGCCGGGCTGCCCGTCGGCGCCCAGCGAATAGATGTCGATCGCGCCGTGTGTGCCGGGGTTGAGATACTGATACGGGTGACCCCATGGATCGACTGGCAGGCGGGGGAGATAACCGTCCTGTGCCCAGTGCGGTGGCACCGGATTGGTCGTCGGTTTTTTCACCAGTGCCTGCAGGCCCTGGTCGGTAGTCGGATAGACGTAATTGTCCAGCTTATACATATTCAGCGCCGACTCGATCGCGCGAATATCCTGCTTGGCTTTGACGACGCGTGCCTGGTCCGGTTTGCTCATGACCTTGGGAACGATGATCGCGGCGAGGATACCTAGAATCACCACCACGACCATGACTTCGATGAGTGTAAAGCCGGCGTGGCGCGTGTGTTTATGCGCTATCGGATTGCGAATGTGGGGCATGACAATTAAAGTGACGACTTAGCAGTCAAAGCGCCACCATACTACACAAATACCCTTAATGAACGCACGCGTAAGGCAAATTTTCAGCCATCCGTCGATGCTGCGCGCGCTCCGCCACGCATGGCCGGCGTGGCTCGTCGCCGCCGTCTGCGTGGCGATTGCGCTGGGCGGCGCCGGCTGGCACCAGGCGCTCGAATATCAACGCAGTGCAATCCTCGCTGGGCAGTGGTGGCGCATCGTCAGCGGCAACTTCGTGCATCTGGGCATCGACCACCTGCTGATGGACCTGTCGGGCCTCGGCTTGCTGTGGATACTGTGCGCGCCGGTCATGGCCGGCTGGCGGTGGCTCGTGACGACCGCTGTCGGCATGGTCGCGGTGGGCCTCGGGTTGCTGCTGTTCGCGCCATCGGTCGCGTGGTACGTCGGTATTTCCGGCGTGCTGCACACCTACTGGGCCGCCGGCGCGCTGCTGCTGATCGCGCGGCGCTACCGCGAAGGCTGGCTGCTGTTCGCCGGGCTGATCGTCAAGCTGATCTGGGAGCAGAGCATCGGGCCGATGCCGTTCTCGGAGGCGCTGCTGTCCGATCCGGTCGTAACTGCCGCGCATTTGTGGGGCTCGGTCGGCGGGCTGCTGGTCGGCCTCGCGATGCTGCCCGGGCAGCGTATCCACGTTCCATCCAATCAGGCAACCAACCAACCAAAGGAAGTGATATGACCTTCGCGGTAGTGTTTCCCGGCCAGGGCTCGCAGGCCGTCGGGATGCTCGGCGAACTGGCCGAGGCGGCGCCGGTGGTGCGCAAGACATTCGATGCCGCCTCGACCGTGCTGAATTACGATTTGTGGCAGCTCGCCGCCGAGGGGCCGGCGGACGATCTCAATGCGACCGAGCGCACCCAGCCGGCGCTGCTGACCGCGGGCGTCGCGGTGTGGCGGGCGTGGCGCGAGCGCGGCGGGGCGCAGCCGGCAGTCATGGCCGGCCACAGCCTCGGCGAATACACGGCGCTGGTCGCGGCCGGCTCGATTGCATTCGAGGACGCGGTGGCGCTGGTGCAATTCCGCGGCCGGGCGATGCAGGATGCCGCGCCGACGGGTTCGGGCGCGATGGCGGCGATCCTCGGCCTCGACGACGATCGCGTGCGCGCGGTTTGCCGGGAAGCGGCGGACGTTGGCGACATCGTCGCGGCGGCGAATTTCAACTCGCCGGGGCAGGTGGTGATTTCCGGCCACAGCGTCGCTGTTCAGCGCGCGGTCGAAGCGGCGAAGGCCGCGGGCGCCAAGCGTGCGGTGATGCTGCCAGTCAGCGTACCGTCGCATTGCGAACTGATGCGGCCGGCGGCGGACCAGCTTGCACGGCGCCTGGCGGATGTTGATATCCGGTCGCCGGAAGTGCCGGTAATTCACAATTGCGACGTGACGGCGAAGTCCGACCCCGCGGCGATTCGCGACGCACTGATCGCGCAGCTTTCCGAGCCGGTGCTGTGGGCGGCCGGAGTCCGCGCAATGGCGGAGCGGGGCGTCGACAAGGTGCTGGAATTCGGCCCGGGCAAGGTGCTGACCGGCCTCGTTAAACGCATCGACAAAAGCCTGTCCGGGGCGGCGGTCAACAGCCCGGATTCACTCAACAAAGAACTTGAAGAAGTGGGGGTAAGCAATTGAATTTAAAAGATGAAATAGCGCTTGTCACAGGTGCGACGCGTGGCATCGGCCGAGCCATCGCCGCCGCTTTGAGTGAAGCCGGCGCGACCGTCATCGGCACCGCAACCAGCACAGCCGGCGCCGACCGCATCGGCGCGGCACTGGCAGAAAAGGCCGTCAAAGGCACCGGCATGGTGCTCGACGTGACCGACCCTGCCGCCATCGACGAGGTGGTCAGGAAGATCGGCGCGGACTACGGCGCGATCACGATTCTCGTCAACAATGCCGGCATCACCCGCGACAACCTGTTACTGCGCATGAAGCCGGAAGAGTGGGCCGAGGTGCTGGATACGAACCTCGGCGCGATCTACCGCCTGTCGCGCGCCTGCCTGCGCGGCATGATGAAGGCCCGCCATGGCCGCATCATTAATATCGCCTCGGTGGTGGGCGTGTCCGGCAATCCGGGGCAGACGAACTATTCGGCCGCCAAGGCCGGCATGCTGGGTTTCACCAAATCGCTGGCGCGCGAGGTGGCCTCGCGCGACATTACGGTGAATGCGGTGGCGCCCGGATTTATCGACACCGAAATGACCCAGGCGCTGACCGAGGCGCAGCGCGAACCAATGCTGGCGCAGGTGCCGCTGCACCGGCTGGGCCGGCCCGAGGACGTCGCTGCGGCGGTCCGGTTCCTGGCTTCGCCGGACGCAGCCTACGTCACCGGCGAGACGCTGCACGTCAATGGCGGTATGCTGATGGTTTAAAGCACGGTCCAGAAAATTGTAGATTGCATCAGGGTATTCCAATACAATACGCTGCGCAGGCCGGTCGCCGGATGTCCGGCGCGGTAGTAACGACCGGTGTGTCCGGTCTGTGTTTTTCCTGGTTGGGAGGATGAATTTGCTATGAGTAGCGTCGAAGAACGGGTCAAGAAGATTGTCGTCGAACAGCTTGGCGTTAAAGAAGAAGACGTCAAGCCGGAAGCATCGTTCGTCGATGATCTGGGTGCCGATTCGCTCGACACTGTGGAGCTGGTGATGGCGCTGGAGGAGGAGTTCGAATGCGAAATCCCCGATGAGGACGCCGAAAAAATCACCACCGTTCAGCAGGCTGTCGATTACGTTAAGGAACACCTCGGCGACGCCTGACGCCGGTTCCTCCTCCGTGCTGTCGCCGCATGCCCGTGGCGGCAGTCAAACGCTCCATGCATGCGCCGGGAACGACCCGCCCAACGGGTTATTCCCGGCGCGCGTGTCATTGAAGCAGTCTTTGAAGGTGCACTAATGAAACGACGTGTCGTCGTCACCGGAATGGGCATCGTTTCGCCGGTCGGGCTGAACGTCGCCGACGCTTGGCGCAACGTGCTCGCTGGCAACAGCGGGATCGGCCCCATTACGCATTTCGACACCGGGCCATTTCCGACCAAATTCGCCGGCGAAGTGCACGACTTCGACGTCAGTAAATACCTCGATGCCAAGGACGCCCGCAAAATGGACCCGTTCATCCATTACGGGATGGCCGCGGCCGCGCAGGCGGTGGCCGACGCCGGACTTGAGGTGAGCGAGGCGGACGCGCCGCGGGTCGGCGTCGCCGTAGGCGCCGGCATCGGCGGGATTCACGGCATCGAGAAGGCCTACGCGAGCTATCTCGAAACCGGCAAGCCGAAGAAGATATCGCCGTTCTTCGTGCCGAGCTGCATTATCAACATGATTTCGGGCAACCTGTCGATTCGCTACGGCCTCAAGGGGCCGAACCTCGCAATCGTCACCGCCTGCACGACCGCCACGCATAACATCGGCATTGCCGCGCGCACGATCGCCTACGGCGACGCCGACGCGATGCTGGCGGGCGGCGCGGAAATGTCCACCACGCCGACCGCCGTCGGCGGATTCTGCCAGGCGCGCGCGCTGTCGACGCGTAACGACGAGCCGCAGAAAGCCAGCCGGCCGTGGGATCGCGACCGCGACGGCTTCGTGTTGTCCGACGGTTCCGGCATCCTGGTGCTGGAAGAATACGAGCGCGCCAGGGCGCGCGGCGCGAACATCTACGCCGAGCTGGTCGGCTTCGGCATGAGCGGCGATGCGCATCACATCACTGCGCCGCCGGAAGACGGCGAAGGCGCGCGACTGTGCATGGCGAACGCAATCGCCGATGCCGGCATCAATAAAGACGAAGTCGATTACATCAACGCCCACGGCACGTCGACGCAGGTGGGCGACAAGGGCGAGACGATAGCGATCAAGCGCTGCTTCGGCGACCACGCGAAGTCGCTCGCAGTCAGCTCCACGAAATCGATGACCGGTCACCTGCTCGGCGCCGCCGGTGGGGTCGAGGCGATTTTCTCGGTGCTTGCGCTGCGCGACCAGGTCGCGCCGCCGACGATCAACCTCGACAACCCGGATCCCGAGTGCGATCTCGACTACGTTCCGCACGAGGCCCGGCAGATGAAGATGAATGTCGCGGTGTCCAACTCGTTCGGCTTCGGCGGCACCAACGGCACGCTGGTGTTCCGTCGCGCGGAATAAGCGATTCGCCACGCTGTAAATGACGTTCATCGAACAACTCGAGCAGACGTGGGCGCGGAAAAATTCGCTCGTGTGTGTCGGGCTTGACCCCGCGCTGGAGCGCATCCCGGCGCAGGTCCGCAACCAGCCGCAGCCGATCTTCGCGTTCAACAAGGCGATCATCGACGCCACCGCAGAATACGCCTGCGCGTTCAAGCCGCAGATTGCGTATTACGCTGCGGTCGGCGCCGAGGGCGAACTCGAGCAGACCATCGCCTATATTCACGAGTCGTATCCGGACATTCCGGTCATTCTCGACGCCAAGCGCGGCGACATCGGCGCGACGGCGACGATGTACGCCAGCGAAGCGTTCGATCGCTACCAAGCCGATGCAGTCACGGTCAACCCGTATATGGGCGGCGATACGCTGAAGCCGTTTCTTTCGCACGCCGACAAGGGCGTCATCATCCTGTGCCGCACTTCGAACCCGGGCGCGATCGATTTCCAGAACGTCGAGTTCAACGGGCAGAAGCTGTATCAGCACGTCGCTGAAAAGGCCGCGCATGACTGGAACGGGAACGGCAATGTACTGTTGGTCGTCGGCGCCACCTATCCGCAGGAACTGGGCGAAGTCCGCGCCGTAGTGGGCGATATGCCGCTGCTGGTACCCGGCATCGGCGTGCAGGGCGGCGATGTCGAGCAGTGCGTGAAGAACGGAAAAACGGCGGCCGGGACGGGGATGATAGTGAATTCGTCGCGCGGAATTATTTATGCAGGGGATGGGGCCGATTTCGCCGAAGCGGCGGGTGAAGCGGCTTGCAGATTAAGAGACGAGATCAATCGCTGGCGGTAGGGCAGGCACGGGAACGGAGGGGTGTCTCCTTTCGGCTTCTGGGCTCTTAAACCCTCTCTCAAGGAGAGGGCCGTCCCGCAACAACCTCACCGCCACAAAAGCTTAAAATGGGAGCTATCTTGATAGCCGAACCCACACAATCGCACCCATGAAACGCCTGGCACCCATTGCAGGTGTAGTGGCAGTGCTGGCCATCATCGCGGCCGGCTTCCTCTACTGGCGCTGGTTCGTGCGCCCGTTGCCGCCGGCTTCGCAAACGACCGTCGTGGTTGAGGCCGGCAAGCCGCTTAGCGCCACCGCCGCCGCACTCAAACAACAGGGCATGCTCTACCAGTCGTGGGACCTCGTGTGGCTGGCGCGGCTGGAAGGCAAATCCACCGACGTGCGCGCCGGCGAATACGCTGTGCCGCCGCATGCGACCACGGCGAGCCTGCTCGACAAGCTGGTCAGCGGCAATGTCATTCTGCACAGCTTTACCGTCATCGACGGCTGGACCTTCCACGAACTGATGAAGCGGCTCGAGGCCGATCCGCTGCTCGAACACACGTTAACGGGATTGTCCGACGCCCAGATCATGGCGCAAATCGGCCATCCCGACGAGCAGCCGGAAGGCCGATTTTTCCCCGATACCTACAAGTTTCCGCGCGGGATGTCGGACGTTACCTTTCTGCGCCACGCCTACGACTTGATGCAGGAACATCTGCGCAAGGCGTGGGCCGGGCGCGATCCGGACATGAGCCTGGATTCGCCCTACAAGAGCCTGATTCTCGCTTCGATCGTCGAAAAGGAGAGCGGCAAGCTTTCCGAACTGCCGCGCATCGCGGGCGTATTTGTCCGCCGGCTGCGGCGTGGCATGCGCCTGCAGAGCGACCCGACCGTCATTTACGGCCTCGGCAAGAGCTACGACGGCGACATCACCTACAACGATCTCCGCAGCGACACGCCGTACAACACTTATACCCGCAGGGGTCTGCCGCCGACGCCGATTTCGTTGCCGAGCCTCGCCGCGATTCATGCCGCGATGCACCCTGCGCGCGGCGATGCACTGTACTTTGTCAGCAAGGGCGACGGCAGCCATGCGTTTTCAGCGACGCTGGCCGAACAGCGGCGCGCGGTGCGAAAGTATCAGCTGGACGGGAGAGGCCAGTGAGCCGTAACGGCCTCTTCATTACGCTCGAAGGTGGCGAGGGCGCCGGCAAGTCCACGCAGATGGGCACAGTCCGCGATTGGCTGGCGAGCCGCGGTCATGATGTTGTGATGACGCGCGAGCCGGGCGGCACGCCGCTGGCCGAATCTGTCCGCGACGTGGTGCTCGGCGCCGAGCAGGACGTGTCGCCGCTCGCGGAACTGCTGCTCATGTTCGCGGCGCGCGTCAGCCATATCGAGAACGTGATCGAACCGGCGCTTGCCGCCGGGAAAACCGTGCTTTGCGATCGCTTTGTGGACGCCACATACGCATACCAGGGTGGTGGACGTGGCCTGCCCGCGGAACAGATCGACGTGCTCACAGGCTGGCTGCCGGCGGCTGCGCAGCCGGACGTGACGATCCTGATCGACGTGCCGGTCGAACTGGGGCTCGAGCGCGCGCACCGGCGCGGTGTGCCGGATCGTTTCGAAAAGGAGAAGGTGCAGTTTTTCCGGCGTGTGCGCGACGCCTATCTGGAACGCGCGCGGGCGTTTCCGGGTCGCTTCATCGTCATCGAAGCGAACCGCAAGCCGCCCAAGCGGGTCAGCGCCGAAATCATCGAGCGCCTCGCGGAACGTCTCGAAGGAGCGGCCGTTGAATAGCCCGTTGCCGTGGCACGCGGACAATTGGGACCGGCTGCAGCGGGCGCGCGCGGCGGACCGGCTGCCGCACGCAATGTTGCTGCGCGGCCGCACCGGCCTCGGAAAAGGCGCGTTCGCGCGCCGATTGGCACAGACATTGCTGTGCACGCAGGGCGGCGAGGAGCCTTGTGGCGAATGCAAATCGTGCCGCCAGTTTGCCGCCGGTACCTCGCCGGACTTCTTCCCGGTCGAGCCGCTCGAGGACAAGAAAACCATCGGCGTCGACCAGATCCGGGATCTGATCGAGACGCTTACGCTGACGAGCCATGGCGGCGGCCGGCGGATCGCCGTGATCGAGCCGGCCGATGCAATGAATACCAACGCTGCCAACAGCCTGCTGAAGACGCTGGAGGAGCCGCCGGGCTTGGCGGTGCTGATTCTGGTCACAGCGCGGCCGGCGCGCTTGCCGGCAACGGCGCGGAGCCGCTGCCGGCAAATCACGTTTGCCGCTCCGCCATCGCAAATGGCGATCGACTGGCTGGTGGCGCAGGGTGTGAAGGAGTCGGCTGCCGCCAGATTGTTGGCGACGGCCGGAGGGCGGCCACTGAAGGCGCTGGCGCTGAATGAAGCCGAGGACACTGATCGTTTTGAAGCCGTTCCGGCGGCCGCCCGCGACATCGTGCTCGGCAAGCGCAATCCCGTTACCGTTGCAGCCAGCTTGAGCAACGCGCCGCTGGACGAGACGCTCGAAGTATTGATCGGCTGGGTCGCGTCGCTGGCGCGAGCCGGCCTGGGCGGGACGGACGAATCGGATCCCGCTGTGGAGCGGCTGGGGCCGCGCAAGCTGTTCGCCGCACTCGATCGCTTGTACGAGGCGGAAAAACTGCGCGATACTTCGATTAATCCACAGTTGTTGCTGGAGTCGTTGCTGGCGCCGCTGGCGCCCACTCAAGGAAAAAGATAGATGGCCAACTCGCCGGGCCCGCAGCAGGGCCTGCTTAAACTCGAAATTCCGGACAAGAAGGCGCTGTACGCGGCCTACATGCCGTATATCAAGAATGGCGGCCTGTTCGTGCCCACGGACAAGCCGTACCGGATCGGCGACGAGGTCTTCGTGCTGGTCAACCTGATCGAGGAACGCGAGCGTCTGCCGATCGCCGGCCGCGTCGTATGGGTGACGCCCATCGGTGCGCAAGGCAAGCGCCGTGCCGGTATCGGGATTCAATTCAGCGAACAGGACGGCGGCTCCAACCAGAAAAAGATTGAAGCCGCGCTCGCCGGCATGCTGGATTCGGAGACCCCGACGCTGACAATGTGAGCGGCGCCGATTTTTCTCTGCCTGTCGATTTATATCGCGCCGCCGATGTGCGCGAGATGGATCGGCGTGCGATGGAGGACCGTGACCTCGGCGACGGCAAGCTAATGGAACGCGCCGGCGCGGCGGCATTTGCGGCAATGCGCAGGCGCTGGCCGGCCGCACGCCGTATCGGCGTCGTCGCGGGCGGCGGCAATAACGGCGGCGACGGCTACGTGGTCGCGCGGCTGGCCCGGGCGCACGGCCTGGATGCGGCGGTCTTTGCATTGCGCGACCCGAAAGCCGACGGCGATGCGGCGCGTGCCGCGGCGCGCTATGCCGAGGCCGGCGGCCACCTCACACCCTGCAAGCATTTTGCTGCCGGCGCCTTTGATCTGGTCGTCGACGCACTCATGGGCACCGGCCTCGACCGGGAGCTACAGGGTGATTTCGCCCGGGCGGTCGAAGCGATTAATGCGAATGCCGCGCCCTGTTTCGCAATCGACATTCCCAGCGGCCTGCACGCCGACACCGGCGCGGTAATGGGTTGTGCAGTGCGCGCCGCGGCGACAGTTACCTTTATCGGCGCCAAATGCGGCCTGTTCACCGGCCGCGGGCCGGCGTTCACCGGCGCCGTGGATTTCGCCGGACTGGACGTGCCGGCGAGTGTGCGCGAAGGGCTGGCACCCGCCGCCCGGCGCGTCGTCGAAGCGGACCTGCGCGCGGCCCTGCCGCCGCGCGAACGCGACGCCCACAAGGGGAAGTTCGGCCACGTGCTGATCGCCGGCGGCGACCTCGGCATGCCGGGCGCCGTGCGCATGGCGGCCGAAGCGGCGCTGCGCAGCGGCGCGGGCCTCGTCAGCGTCTATACGCGGCCGGCGCATGTCGCGGCCGTGGTGGCGACGCGACCGGAACTCATGTGCCACGGCGGCGATGATGCCGATGGCCTGGTCGAAATGGTCGAGAAGGCAACGGTTGTCGCCGTGGGGCCGGGGCTCGGTCGCGGCGACTTCGGCCGCGCGCTACTGGCGCGGGCGATAGCCTCGGACAAGCCGCTGGTGGTCGACGCCGATGGGCTGAATCTGCTCGCCGCGGAGCCGGCCGCGCGCGGCAACTGGATACTGACACCGCACCCTGGGGAAGCAGCACGGTTGCTGGGCCGCTCGGTCGCGGACGTGCAGGCGAATCGCTTCAGCGCCGCGGCCGAACTGGCTGCTCGCTACAATGCGGTCGTTGTTCTCAAAGGCGTTGGCACGATCGTTTCCGCGCCCGACAGGACGCCGGCGCTGATTGACCGCGGCAATCCCGGGATGGCTGCGGGCGGCATGGGCGACATTCTGACCGGCATCATCGCCGCGGTTCTGGCACAAACCGGGTCACCCTTCGACGCCGCGCGTATTGGCGCGTATGCCCATGCCGTCGCCGGCGATCGTGCGGCCGCGGGCGGCGAGCGCGGCCTGGCAGCGCTCGACCTGGTGGGCGAACTGCGAGCGGTGCTCAATCCATGAAACTGACCATTCCGGACGAACCGGACATGATCACGCTCGGCTGCCGCCTGGCGGCCGCGCTGCCCGATTCCGGTCTCGTCGTCACGTTGCGCGGCGACCTCGGCGCGGGTAAAACGACGCTGGTCCGCGCGATGCTGCGTACGCTCGGCGTCACCGGCCACGTTCGCAGTCCGACCTATACGCTGGTCGAGCCCTACGACATCGCCGGCCGGCGGGCCTTCCACCTCGATCTTTACCGGGTGGCCGACCCGGAGGAGCTGGAATTCCTGGGCGTGCGCGACCTCGATCCCGCCAATGACCTCATTTTTATTGAATGGCCGGAGCGGGGCGGGCAGCTGCTGCCCGCGGCGGACCTGGCCGTCCGCATTGCCGTTGCGGAGCCGCGAGGACGAGAAGTGAACCTGCGTCCAGCGAGCTCACGCGGCCGGTCTGCGGTCGCCGAAATGGGCGATATTGGAGCCGATTCTTAGCGCGGAGGTTGAGCTTCCTCTTCTATCTTGTTAAATTCAATCGAAATTTAGTGGAAATTTCTGAGATTTCCGCTATTATTTGGGTTGTAGAAGCAAGGCCAGCCTCGGAAAAACCGGGGATTGGGGTCGGGGAGCAATGAAAAAACTCATCCTGCTGCTGTGCTGGCTGCCTGTGGCCGCATTCGCCGGAACCGCGCATATCGAGTCGATCGACGTGGGGGCGCATCAGGACTACACGCGCGTGACATTCGACCTGTCCGGGCCGGTCGACCACAAGATTTTCACCCTCAAGAATCCGAACCGCGTGGTGCTCGACGTCGACCACGCGCAATTGAATGCGAAGCTGCCGGCAGGCGCCGGCGTGGTTGCCGATCTTCGCAGCGGTCGCCACGGCCATGGCGTGCGCATCGTATTCGACCTGACCACGCGCGGCGTGCCGCGCAGTTTTTTCCTGCCCGCCCATGGTAGCCAGGCAGCGCGCCTCGTAGTCGATGTCTACGGCCAGCAGCAGGCCGCGCCGACGCCGGTTGCCATATCGATGCCCAGCCAGACGGCACAGCCGCGCGATATCGTGGTTGCGGTCGATGCCGGCCACGGCGGATTCGATCCGGGCGCGCACGGTCCCGACGGTCTGCTCGAAAAGGACGTGACGCTGGCGATTTCGAAGAAGCTTGCGGCACTGATAGATGCAGTTCCCGGCATGCATGCGGTTCTGACCCGCAAGGATGACCGCTACCTGAAATTGCGCCAGCGCACCGAGATTGCGCGTAAGGCACATGCCGATCTTTTCGTCTCGATTCATTGCAACGCTTCGCGCGACAACGATGCCTACGGCGGCGCAGTGTTCGCGTTGTCGCAGCACGGCGCAACCAGCGAAGCGGCCCGCTGGCTGGCCAATCGCGAAAACGATGCGGACAAGCTCGGCGGGGTATCGTTGAGCAACAAGCCGCCGATGCTGGCTTCGGTCCTGCTCGACCTGTCGCAGACCGCGACGATCAGCGCCAGCCTCAAGGTGGCACGCGACGTGCTCAAGCAAATGGGCCAACTTGAACCGTTGCATCGCAGCAAGGTGGAGCAGGCTGCGTTCGTGGTGCTGAAGTCGCCGGATATTCCATCGATCCTGGTCGAGACGGCCTTCATCAGCAATTCGCACCAGGAACATCTGCTCGGCAGTTCCCACTACCAGGAAAAGATGGCGACGGCGGTGCTGAACGGCGTCATGTCGTATTTCGAAAATCAGCCGCCGCCCGGCACATTGCTGGCCGAGCATCACGGGCGGTTCCCCAGCCATCGCTACGTAATCAACCGCGGCGATACGTTGTCCGGTATTGCTGACCGCTTTGACGTGAGCCTGCAGGCGCTGCAAGCCGTGAACGGGTTGAGCGGCAGTACGATCCAGGTGGGCGACGTTCTGACTATCCCAACCGGCTGATCGACTGCAAAACAGCGTTGGGGGTTACCCGCGACGCCGCGGTCCTCCGCTTGTAACTTCATCCGCAGCGAGTAGTATAGAAGCGGAATAATAAACCGCGGAAAGGAGTCTGCGCGTCATGAACGGCGCTTCGCCGTCGACCAATGTATTCTGGCCATTAGCCGTCCTGTTCGGGGCGGCGGTGCTGCTGGTGGCACTTGTCGTGCTGCTGTCGTGGTTGATCGGACCGCACCACAACGACCAGGCGACGCAGACGCCGTTCGAATCCGGTGTCAAATCGTACGGCGACGCCCGTTACCGCTTTCCCGTCAAGTTCTACATGATCGCGATGTTTTTCGTGATCTTCGATCTCGAATCCGTGTTCCTGTACGCCGGCGCGATTGCATTGCGCCGCGTTGGCTGGAGCAGTTATTACGAGATGGTCGTCTTCGTCGGTATTCTGGCCGCGGCGCTCGCTTACCTGTGGAAGTCGGGGGCGCTCGAATTCGCCACCTACCGTTGGCGACAGCCGTTCGGGCAGCGCGGCATCTGGGACGAACGCCGCGGCTTTCACCATCACGCGCACCATAACGAACACAATAGCGAGCAGCCCGGCTGATGGAATGGTCGTTGAGCAAGGTGAACACGCCGCCGGCGGAGGACGAGCGCTTCAGCGACGCGGTCCGCCGCAATATTGTCATGGCGAAGCTGGAAGACCTGGTGTCGTGGGGCCGCAAGAATTCGTTGTGGCCGTTCAACTTCGGGCTGTCGTGCTGCTACGTCGAAATGACGACTGCCTTCACCAGCCCCTACGACATCGCGCGGTTCGGCGCCGAGGTGCTGCGCGGCTCGCCGCGCCAGGCTGATGTCATTGTCATTTCCGGCACCGTATTCCGCAAAATGGCGCCGGTGATCAGGCGCCTGTACGACCAGATGATGGAACCGCGCTACGTGATCTCGATGGGTTCGTGCGCCAACTCCGGCGGCATGTACGATATTTACAGCGTCGTGCAGGGCGTCGACACATTCATGCCGGTAGATGTCTATGTGCCCGGTTGCCCGCCTCGGCCGGATGCGTTTCTCGAGGGGCTGATCATGCTGCAGGAAGCGATCGGCACCGAGCGCCGGCCGCTGTCGTGGACTATCGGCACGGGCGGCGTCGAACGCCCGGCGGCGCCGAGCATGCGCGACAGAAAACGCAACGATCGCATGCGTACGCGCGAGTTGCGCGACCCGAATAAGCTGGAGGGTTACCTGGACCACAGGCTGGGCAAGCGCGGGTAGGCAATGCTGGATCGCACCCCGACAACAAGGATGTTGTTCGAGCAGTTCGGCGAAGCGGCCTTCGTCGGGCAGTCGACTGTCGACCGGATTCCGACGCTGTGGATCGGGCGCGGCGATACCCATCGAATTCTGCGTTACCTGAAGTACGAGATCACCCAGCCGTACAAGTGCCTCTATGATCTGACGGCGATCGACGAGCGCGTTCGCAAGCATCGACGCGGTCAGCCTGACAGCGATTTCACCGTCGTCTATCACTTGCTGTCCTACGAGCGCAACGCGGACATCCGCCTCAAGGTCGCGCTCAACCGGAATGACCTCAAGCTGTCGTCGATTACCGACATCTGGCCCGCCGCTAACTGGTACGAATGCGAAGTCTGGGACATGTTCGGCGTCGTGTTCGACGGGCATCCTGCGCTGCGCCGGATTCTGCTGCCGCCGACGTGGGAGGGCCATCCGCTGCGCAAGGATCACCCGGCGCGCGCGACCGAGATGGGCATTTTCAAGCTGCCGGACAAGCAGCAGGAGATCGAGCAGGACGCGCTGGAATTCGATCCCTCGTGGTGGGGCATGCATCCCGGCGACGAAGACACCGATTTCATGTTTCTGAATCTCGGGCCGAACCATCCGAGTGTGCACGGCGTGTTCCGCATCGTGCTGCAGCTCGATGGCGAGGAGGTCGTCGATTGCGTGCCGGACATCGGCTACCACCACCGCGGCGCCGAGAAGATGGGCGAGCGGCAATCGTGGCATACGTTTATTCCATACACCGACCGCATCGACTACCTCGGCGGCGTGATGAACAATCTGCCGTACGTGCTGGCGGTCGAGAAGCTGGCCGGTATCGAGGTATCGGAGCGCGTCGAAACGATTCGTATCATGCTGGTCGAGTGCTTCCGTATCATGTCGCACCTGCTGTTCCTCGGCACGATGGCGCAGGATCTCGGCCAGATGTCGCCGGTGTTCTACATGTTCGCCGACCGCGAGCGCGTCTACGACGTCACCGCCGGCATCATGGGCGAACGCATGCACCCGAACTGGTTTCGAATCGGCGGTTTGGTGGACGATCTGCCGGAAGGCTGGGAAGCGCTGGTGCGCGAGATGGTCGATTACTTCCCGGCGCGGCTCGCGAAATACGAAAAGATCATGTTGAACAACGGCCTGATTCGCGAACGTACGGTCGGTATCGCGCGCTATACGCTGGATGAGGCGATCGACTGGGGCGTGACCGGCCCCGGTCTGCGCGCCTGCGGGCTCCATTGGGACTTTCGCAAGGACCGGCCGTATTCCGGCTACGAGCGCTTCGATTTCGACATCCCGACCGGCACAAACGGCGATTGCTACGACCGCATCATCGTGCGCTTCGAGGAGATGCGCCAGAGCCTGCGCATCATCGAACAGTGCCTCAACCACATGCCGGAAGGGCCGATCAAGGCTCATCATCCGCTGACCACACCGCCGCCAAAGGAGCGCACGCTGCACGACATCGAAACCCTGATCACGCATTTCCTGAACGTAAGCTGGGGTCCGGTCATTCCTGCCGGCGAATGCAGCGTCGGCATCGAGGCGACCAAGGGCAACAACAGCTACTACCTCATCAGCGATGGCAGTACGATGCCGTACCGCGTGCGCATCCGCACGCCGTCGTTTCCGCACTTGCAGATGATCCCGCTGATCGCGCGCGGGCTAATGGTACAGGACCTGATCGCGCTGCTCGGGAGCATCGACTTTGTCATGGCGGATGTGGACAGATAAACAGGAGTCGCCGGGACTAAGTAAGAGAGACGTTCTTTAACCCAGTTCCAGGCATTAGCAACTTAGCACTATTGATGATGTTGACCGAAGAAGAAAAAAACGAGATCGAGGAAGAGCGCAGACAGTACCCGGACAACCGGGCGGTGAGCGTCGAGGCGCTCAAGATCGTGCAGAAATCGCGCGGCTGGGTTTCGGACGACAGCCTCAAGGATGTCGCCGATTACCTCGGCTTGTCGGTAGCCGAGGTCGAAGGCGTCGCAACCTTTTACAGCTTGATTTACCGGCAGCCGGTCGGCCGCCACGTGATCCACGCCTGCGACAGCATCAGTTGTTGGGTCATGGGTTACGAAAGGATGTGCGACACGTTGCAACAAAAGCTGGAGGTGAAGCTCGGCGGCACCACCTCCGACGGCCGTTTCACGCTGCTGCCTATTCCGTGTCTCGGCAATTGCGATCACGCGCCGGCCGTGATGATCGACGAGGACCTGCATAACGATGTCACGGCCGACAATCTCGATGGCATCCTGGAGCGGTACGAATAATGGAGGCGGTGCTTACTAAAAACATCAGCGCCGACCGCGAGCCGCTCGACATCGATGCCTACGAGAAAGCCGGCGGCTACCAGGCCTTGCGCAAGGCGCTCCGGGACCTGGCGCCGAGCGAGATTATCGAAACGGTCAAGCAGTCGAATCTGCGCGGGCGCGGCGGCGGCGGCTTCCCGACCGGCATCAAGTGGGCGGCGATTCCGCAGGGCGACAACGCGCGACCGCCGGTGTACCTGCTGGTCAACGCCGACGAAATGGAACCGGGCACGTTCAAGGACCGGTTGCTGATGGAAGGCGACCCGCACCAGTGCCTCGAGGCGTTCATTATCTCGGCTTACGCGATTCAGGCGCAGGCGGTGTTTATCTTTCTACGGTCCGCGTATCACGAATCGGCGCGAAGGTTGTCAAAGGCGCTGACCGAAGCCCGCAACAAGGGCTACATCGGCCAGAAGATTTGCGGCTCGGATTACAGCCTCGATATCGTGTTGCACCGCAGCGCCGGCCGTTACATTTGCGGCGAGGAAACCTCGCTGCTCAACGCGATGGAAGGCATTCGCGCGACGCCGCGCTGGAAGCCGCCGCTGCCGCAGATGGCCGGCCTGTGGGGCCAGCCGACCGTCGTCAATAACGTCGAGACGCTATGCAACGTGCCGCACATCGTGGGGCGCGGCGCCGACTGGTTCAACGACTTAAGCCTCGCCCAGGGCAAGGACGGCGGCACCAAATTGTATGGCGCGAGCGGCCGCGTCAAGCGGCCGGGGCTGTGGGAACTGCCGATGGGCACGCCGGCACGCGAACTGATCGAAGACTATGCCGGCGGCATGCGCGACGGCTACGCGTTGCGCGCGTTCCAGCCGGGTGGCGCGTCCACGCAATTCGTCGGCCCGGAAAAGCTCGACGTGCCGATGGATTTCGACTCGATGGCGAAAGCCGGCGCGCGGCTGGGCACCGGGACGATGATCGTGCTCGACGACAAGACCTGCCCGATCGGCGCGCTTGCAAACCTCGAACATTTTTTTTCGCAGGAGTCGTGCGGCTGGTGCACGCCGTGTCGCGAAGGCCTGCCGTGGACCGAGCGGCTGCTGCTCGCGATCGACAATGGCGACGGCCGGAGCGAAGACATCGACGTACTGTCGATGCACACACAGTTTTTAAGCGGCAAGAATACATTCTGTGCGCATGCGCCCGGCGCGATGATGCCGCTGGAAAGCGGACTGGATGTGTTCAGGGACGATTTTGACCGGCATATCAGGGAACGGCATTGCCCGTATCGGTAACGGATGGCCACTGTTTACATCGACAACCAGCCGTTTGAGGTGAACCCGGACAACAACCTGTTGCACGAGTGTCTGTCGCTGGGCTTCAACCTGCCGTACTTCTGCTGGCACCCGGCAATGCACTCCGTCGGTGCGTGCCGGCAGTGCGCCGTCACGCAGTACAAGGACGAAAACGACGATCACGGTCGAATCGTGATGGCGTGCATGACGCCGGCGGCTGACGGCACGCGGATTGCACTAAAGGACGAGCAATCGCGCACGTTCCGCAAGACGATCATCGAATGGCTGATGTTGAATCATCCCCACGATTGCCCGGTTTGCGAAGAGGGTGGCGAGTGCCATCTGCAGGACATGACCGTGATGGCCGGCCATTCGTTCCGGCGTACGCGTTTCCCGAAACGAACTTATCGCAACCAGAATCTCGGACCCTGTATTGGCCACGAGATGAACCGCTGCATCCAGTGTTACCGCTGTGTGCGTTTTTACAAGTACGCGGGCGGACACGATCTGGAAGCCTTCCATATTCACGACAACGTTTACTTTGGCCGTGCGCATGACGGCACGCTGGAAAGCGAGTTCAGCGGTAATCTCGCTGAAGTCTGCCCGACCGGCGTGTTTACCGACAAGACGCTGGGCGAACGCTACACGCGCAAATGGGATATCCGCGCCGCCCCGTCGATCTGCCACCATTGCAGTCTCGGCTGCAATATCGGCCCCGGTGAGCGCTATGGCGAACTGCGGCGCATCGTAAATCGTTACAACCACGATGTGAATGGCTATTTCATTTGCGATCGCGGCCGGTACGGTTACCAATTCGTCAACTCGACCGCCCGCATCCGTCGCTCGCGTTTCGAAGGTGAGGCGTTGGACCACGACGATGCACTGGCGCGGCTGGCGACGCTGACGGTCGACCCGCGCCGCCTCGTCGGCATCGGCTCGCCGCGTGCATCGCTCGAAGCCAATTTCGCGCTGCGCACACTGGTGGGCGCCGAGCGCTTCTCGCACGGAATGGCGCGCAGGGAAGCAATACTGGTCGATGCGGCACTCGCCGCATTGCGCGATGGTAAGGCACGGCTGCCGACACTCAAACAGACCGAGCAGGCCGATGCGGTGCTGGTGCTGGGCGAGGATGTCAGCAACACCGCGCCGCGCCTAGCGCTGGCGTTGCGCCAGACGGTGCGCAGCAAGTCTTACGACATTGCCCGGGAGATCGGCGTCGACTACTGGAACGATGCGAGTGTCCGCGACATCGGCACGCATTTCCAGAGCCCGTTCTTTATTGCGACGGCGGCGGCGACGCGGCTCGACGACGTGGCGGTGAACACGCTGCGGCTGGCGCCGCAGGATATCGCGCGGCTCGGTTTTGCGATTGCCCACGCAATCGCTGCCGATGCGCCGGCAGTTCCCGACCTCGACGACACCACACGCGCCAGCGCCGATCGCATTGCCGCGGTACTCAAGGAGGCAAAGCGCCCGCTGGTGGTAGCCGGCACCGGGTGCGGCGATGTGGCCCTGATTAATGCGGCTGCGAATATCGCCGATGCACTGGCAGCAACAAACAGCGAATCGATGCTGAACATGGTCGTGCCGGAATGCAACAGCATGGGTGCGGCGCTGGCCGGCGGGTTGGACGTCGAAGCTGCGCTCGAAACGCTGCGCGAGGGCGAGGCGGATACGCTGGTGGTGCTGGAGAACGACCTGTTCCGACGCGTCGATGCACCGGCGATAACCGCCACGCTGGATGCCGCGGCGTACGTGGTCGCGCTCGACAGCATCGAAAGCGACGTGAGCAGCGCGGCCGACCTGGTGCTGGCGACGGGCACGTTCGCTGAGGCCGACGGCACGCTGGTTAACAATGAGGGCCGGGCGCAGCGCTTCTTTCGACTGTTCGAGCCGGAAACCGATATTCGCGCCGGGTGGGAATGGCTGCGCGATGCGCTGCGCGCCAACGGCCGGGAGGAAGTGCGCGGCTGGCACCGACTGGATCAGTTGACAGTGGCTTGCGCGCAGGCGCTGCCGGTGCTGGCCGGAATCGAGGATGCCGCGGTGGCCAGCGATTACCGCATCGCCGGCAGCAAGGCGGTACGCGAGCCGACACGTTACAGCGGCCGCACCGCAATGCTGGCCAACCGCACGATTTGCGAGCCGAAGCCGCCCGAGGATCCGGACAGCGCGCTGTCCTACACGATGGAAGGCTATCAGGGCGCGGTACCGGGCTCGATCCAGTCTTTCTTCTGGGCGCCCGGCTGGAACTCGAACCAGCAGGCGGTCAATAAGTTCCAGGATGAAATTGCCGGGACGCTGGCGGCGGGCGAGTCGGGCAAGCGGCTGTTCGAGCCGCGTGGCGGGCGTGCGTTTTTGGACGCTGTTCCCGAGCGATTCGCACCCCGTGACGGTGAATGGCTGGCGGTGCCGTTGCACCATGTGTTCGGTACCGAGGAGATGTCGCGGCACGCACCGGCATTGCAGGCGCGTGCGCCGGCGGCGCATGCGGCGCTCAACGCCCAGGCGGCGGAGCGGCTGGGTCTTGCGGACGGCGCAAAGATTGAATTGGCCGTCGACGGTTCGCATTGCACGTTGCCATTGCGGATCGCGCCCGAGCTGCCGAGCAATGTTATTGGCGTCCTGGGCGCGCCGGCATTTTCGGTGCGGTTGCCGGCGGTGGTATCGATCCGGGAGGCGGCGCGATGACGCTGATGCAGTCAATCGGCTACCCGCTGCTCAACATCGTGTTCATCATGCTGGTCGCAATCCTGTGGGCCGCGATTCTGACGTGGGTGGAGCGGCGCATGCTGGGTCTCTGGCAGGAACGCTGGGGGCCGAACCGGGTCGGGCCGGGCGGTGTGGCGCAGGTCGTTGCCGACATTATCAAGCTGCTGACGAAAGAGGATTTCACGCCGAATTACGGCGACCGCGTGGTGTTCATCATTGCGCCGGCTTCGCTGGTGGTCGCCGTGGTCATGTCGTTCGGCATCCTGCCAATTGCAAAGGATATCGGGATAAGCCCCAATCTCAATATCGGTATTCTGTTCTTCCTGGCAATGTCGTCGCTGACGGTGTACAGCGCGGTGCTTGGCGGCTGGGCGTCGAACAACAAGTACTCGCTGCTCGGCGGTTTGCGCGGCGCTTCGCAGATGCTGGCTTACGAGGTCTTCATGGGGCTCGCGCTGATGGGCGTGGTGATGATTACCGGCACATTCAATCTGACCAAAATTGTCGAGGCGCAGGACAATATGTGGTTTGCGCTGCCGCAGTTCTTCGGCTTCGTGGTGTTCATGATTGCCGGCCTGGCCGAAACGCGGCGCCTGCCGTACGACCTGCCGGAAGGCGAGCAGGAACTGGTCGCCGGTTATCACACCGAGTATTCGAGCATGAAGTTCGGCATGTATTTTCTCGGCGAGTATCTCGGCGTAATTCTGATATCGGCATTGATCACGGCGCTGTATTTCGGTGGCTGGCACGGGCCGCTGTTGCCGGGATGGCTGTGGTTCATGCTGAAGACGATTTTCTTCATGCTGTTTTTTATTCTGCTGCGCGCGGCGCTGCCGCGGCCCCGCTACGACCAGCTTACGGCATTCGGCTGGAAGGCGATGTTGCCGCTGGCGCTGCTGAATTTTCTGGCCACGGGCATCATCGTGCTCGTCGTATTGCCGCATGGAGGTACGTGATGGCGAAAGCGATTTCGAAGTTCCTCAAGACTGAACCGTTCAGCACGATGCGGACGATCTTCAATGTATTTACGTTCCTGTTCAAGCCGAAGGTAACGGTGGAGTATCCGGAGGAGCGGACGCCGCTGCCGCCGCGCTGGCGCGGTCGGATAATCTTGTCGCGCGATCCGGATGGGGCGGAGCGGTGTGTAGCCTGTTATTTGTGCGCGGTGGCCTGTCCGGTCGATTGTATTTCGCTGCAGAAGACGGAGGATGAGACGGGTCGCTGGTATCCGGAGTTTTTCCGCATCAACTTTTCGCGCTGTATTTATTGCGGCTATTGCGAGGAGGCGTGTCCGACGCACGCGATTCAGTTGACGCCGGATTTCGAGATGTGCGAATACGATCGAAACAACATGGTGTACGAGAAAGAGGATTTGCTGATCGACGGCACCGGGAAGTATCACGAGTACAACTTCTGGAAGGTGGCCGGTAAGGCTATCGGCGGCAAGGATAAGGGCGAGGCCGAGAATGAGCGGCCGCCTGTTGATGTTCGGACGTTGTTGCCGTGAAGAACAAAGCATAAGGACATGCCAGTCGCATTCTACATTTCAACGCTAATCGCTATCGCAGCAACTTTGCTGACGGTGACGCGCTATAACGCGATTCACGCGTTGCTGTATCTGGTCGTGTCGCTGCTGTCCGTCGCGGTCGTGTTCTACACCTTGGGCGCGCCGTTTGCGGCGGCGCTGGAGGTGATCGTTTACGCCGGCGCGATCATGGTGCTGTTCGTGTTCGTGGTGATGATGCTGAATCTTGCGGATATGACGAGTCTCGAGCGGCGCTGGTTGAATTCGAGGATGTGGATCGGCCCCGGCGTGATGTCGTTGATTCTGTTCGGCGAGATTATTTACATGCTGGTGGCGGGGCCGGTGACGGCGCAGCCGGTGCATTACGTTGGTCCCGCTGCCGTAGGCGTCGCGTTGTATACGCGCTACGTGCTGGCGGTGGAGATTGCTTCAATGCTGCTGCTGGCGGGCCTGATTGGTGCGTATCACTTTGGTCGGCGGCATGGCGGCGAACGGCCGGGGAGGGAGGCGTGATGGTTGCTATCGTTCCCAACTACGGCGTCTGGCTTGCGGTCATTTTGTTTGCGATCGGGATGGCGGGGCTGCTGGTGCGGCGCAACATCGTGTTCATGCTTATGTGCATCGAGATCATGCTGAATGCGGCGGGGCTCGTATTTATTGTCGGCGGTGCCCGCTGGGGTCAGGCGGACGGGCAGGTGCTGTTTTTGTTGATCCTTACGCTGGCGGCGGCGGAGGTGGCGATCGGGCTGGCGCTGATCCTGTTGATTCACCGGCGCTATGGCACGCTCGATGCCGACGCTCTCAGCCGGATGAAGGGATAACGGGAGCCACTGATGCTGCATTACATCTGGCTCATCCCCGCACTGCCGCTAATCGGTTTCTTCATTCTCGCCGTCACTGCAGGTCGGCTGCCCAAGCTGGTCGCGGGTGCGGTCGGTACGGCATCCGTGGGGTTGTCGATGCTGGCGGTGCTGGCGATCTGGGTGCAGGTCGGCTTCACGCCGCTGCCGAACGGCGGCTATACGGAAGTGCTTTGGCAGTGGATGAGTGTCGGCGGCTTTACGCCGACGATTTCGTTTTACATCGATCATTTGGCGTTGATCATGATGTCGGTGGTCACTTTTGTCAGTTTTCTGATCCACCTGTATTCGAACGAGTACATGGAGGACGACGCGAGCTACAGTCGCTTCTTCGCCTACATGAACCTGTTCGTCGGCTCGATGCTGATCCTGGTGATGGCCGCGAACCTGCTGTTTTTCTACGTTGGCTGGGAAGGCGTCGGGCTGTGCAGTTACCTGCTGATCGGTTTCTGGTACAACAACGCCGCTTTCGATCAGGCGGCACGCAAGGCGTTTATCGTCACGCGTATCGGCGATACGGCGATGGCGATCGGCTTTTTCCTGCTGTTCAACTCGCTTGGCACGCTCAACATTCAGGAGTTGATGCACCGGGCCAGCACGGCCTGGGTGACCGGGCAGGGCATGGCGATCGCGGGGTCGGCGCTGATTCTCGGCGGCGCCGTCGGCAAATCGGCGCAGTTCCCGCTGCAAGTGTGGCTGCCGGATGCGATGGCCGGTCCGACGCCGGTCAGCGCGTTGATTCATGCGGCGACAATGGTCACCGCCGGCGTGTACATCATTGCGCGTACGCACGTGCTCTTCCAGCTCGCGCCGGCCATTCAGTTGCTGGTGGCGATCATCGGCGCGCTGACGCTGCTGATCGCCGGCTTTAGCGCGCTTGGCCAGGATGACATCAAGCGGATTCTGGCGTATTCGACGATCAGCCAGATCGGCTATATGTTCCTCGCCCTTGGTGTCGGCGCGTGGTCGGCAGCCATCTTTCACCTGATGACGCATGCGTTCTTCAAGGCGTTGCTGTTCCTTGCCGCCGGCGTGGTGATTCATGCGATGGATGGCGAGCATGACATCTTCAAGATGGGCGGCCTGCGCAAGACGCTGAAAATCGCATTCTGGCCATTTTTGATCGGTAGTGCGGCACTCACAGCGCTGCCGCTGATTACCGCCGGTTATTACAGCAAAGACCTGATCCTGACCGACGCGTGGACGTCGCAAAACGGCGCATGGTGGTTGTGGGTGATGGGCATCGTCGGCGCGGGTTTGACGGGGCTTTATATTTTTCGCGCGGTGTTCGTCGCGTTCTTCGGCGAGGCGCGGCGCGCTGTTACGCATTACCCGAAACTGCGCGTCGTGATCCCGCTTTGCATCCTGTCGTTTTTGTCGATCGTCGGCGGCTTCGTCGAGATTCCGCCGCATCTCGGCGACATCGCCGCATTTACGACGTTTATGGCGAGTGCGCTGCCGACCGTGCTGCTGACGACGCAGCCGGTCCCCTCGGCGACGCTTGCGTGGCTGCAGATCGCCGCGGGGCTGGTGGCGTTCGGCAGCATCGCGATGGCCGCACTGCTGTTTGCCCGCCGCGCGCCGCTGTTCAACATGCTGGCGCGCTCGCGCGGGGGCAGGGCGATCAAGCAGTTTTACGCCGTCGGCTGCGGCTTCGACTGGGTGTATCTGCGCGCGCTGAAGCGGCCGTACTGGCGTCTCGCCGAGATCGATCGCAACGATGTGGTCGATTCGTTTTATACCGCCATCGCCGCCCTGACGCGCGGCTGTTATTACATGCTGAGCGCGACGCAGACCGGCCGGCTGCGCTGGTATGCAACCGGTATCGCAGCCGGTGCGGTCGCCTTTGTGGCGTTGGCGGTGTGGCGATGAGGAGGTCGGCATGTTGCTAGCCTGGCTGTTGATCGCTCCCGCCGTGGGCGGCATTGTCGCCTGGGCCGTCGCGCCCTATGGCAAGCAGTGGACGCGCTGGGTTTCGCTGGCGGCGATGCTGGCCGACCTCGCGATTGCCATCGCGCTGTGGGTCGCGGGCGGCACTGTCATCAGCATCGGCCCGCAGGGCGGCTGGATTACGCAGTTGTGGCTGCCGTGGATTCCATCGCTGGGCATCAGCTTTCATCTCGCGCTGGACGGCCTGAGCCTGCTGATGGTGCTGCTGACTGCGATCCTCGGTGTTGCGTCGGTGCTGATTTCGTGGCGCGACATCACCGACCGCGTCGGCTTTTTCCACTTCAACCTGCTGTGGAGCGTCGCCGGCGCGCTCGGCGTGTTTCTGTCGCTCGACCTTTTCCTGTTCTTCTTCATGTGGGAACTGATGCTGGTGCCGATGTATTTCCTGATCAGCATCTGGGGCCACGAGAACCGCACCTACGCCGCGATCAAATTTTTTATCTTCACGCAGGCGAGTGGCCTGCTGATGCTGGTGTCTATCCTGGCGCTGGTGTTCGTGCATCATGCCGCCACCGGCGTTTTTACGTTCGACTACTTCAGCCTGCTCGACACGTCGATGAGCTGGTGGACGTCGGTGTGGCTGATGCTGGGTTTTTTCATTGCGTTCATCGTCAAACTGCCGGCGTTCCCATTCCACGTCTGGCTGCCGGATGCGCATACGGAAGCGCCGACCGCCGGCAGCGTCATTCTCGCCGGCGTGCTGCTGAAGACGGGCGCCTATGGCCTGATCCGCTTCGTCGGGCCGTTGTTTCCGGATGCCGCGCACTGGTTCGCGTTCGTGCCGATGCTGCTCGGTGTCGTCGGAATCGTTTACGGTGGTTTCCTGGCCTTCGCGCAAACGGACTTCAAACGTCTGGTCGCCTACAGCAGCATCAGCCACTTGGGCTTCGTGCTACTCGGCATCTTTGCGTTTAACGCGATCGCGTTGCAGGGCGCGGTGATGCAGATGGTTGCGCACGGCATCAGCACGGGCGCGCTGTTTATGCTCGTCGGCGTGTTGCAGGAGCGCCTGCACACCCGCGACATGCGCGAAATGGGCGGGCTGTGGCAGGCAATGCCGCGGATTGGGGCGGTCACGCTGTTCTTCGTGCTGGCGTCGCTCGGCTTGCCTGGTCTTGGCAACTTCGTCGGCGAATTCCTGGTGCTGCTGGGCTCGTGGCCGGTTAATCTCGCGCTCACCGTCGTCGGCGCCTGCGGCTTGGTGATCTCGGTCATCTACTCGCTCGCGATCATGAAGCGCGTGTTCTTCGGGCCGCGCAGCGGCGCGAGCATGTTCGCCGACTTAGGGCTGCGCGAACTGACGATCATGGCGCCGATGATCGTGATCCTGGTACTGCTCGGCTTTTACCCGCAGCCGCTGTTCGATGTGCTCAAGCCGATGCTCGGCGGGATTCTGCAGCCATGACGCTCGCCGGCCTTTATACGATACTGCCGTACGATGTGATGGCGCTGGGTGTCGTCGTGGTGATGGTGGTGATCGCGTTTTGCCGCAGTCATTCGCTGACGCTCGCTCTCACGCTGCTGACGATCGCGGTGTCGTTCTTCTGGCTGTTTCCGACCGGCAGCATGATGCCGCGCCAGGTTACGCCGCTGCTCGTGATCGACGCGTATGCATGGTATTACGTCGGCATGCTGCTGGTGACCGCCGCCGGGACCGCGTTGCTGGCTTACGCGTACTTCAGCAATTACGGCGGTCTCAAGGAAGAGTTTTACGTCCTGCTGCTGACGGCGACGCTCGGCGGCATGGTGCTCGTCGCCGCCAGCCATTTCGCTTCGCTGTTCCTGGGGTTGGAGCTGCTGAGTGTCAGCCTGTTCGGCATGATCGGTTACGCGTTCAACCGCGACGGCCCGCTTGAAGCCGCGTTGAAATACCTGATCCTGACCGGGCTGTCGTCGGCGATGC
The DNA here is from genome assembly GCA_035690945.1 of Gammaproteobacteria bacterium. GTDB lineage: Bacteria > Pseudomonadota > Gammaproteobacteria > Natronospirales > DASSBR01 > DASSBR01. Next base: position 101,130 of record DASSJY010000019.1, on the reverse strand, counting down.
TGATGTTCGGCCTCGCGCTGATTTATGTCACGCTCGGCACGATGCAGTTCGGCCTGATTGTGAAGGCGATTGCCGCGCAGCATGTGCTCGCCGACCCGTGGATGCTGATCGGTCTCGCGCTGATTGTCGTCGGGCTCGGTTTCAAGATATCGCTGGTGCCGTTTCACCTGTGGACGCCGGACGTGTACCAGGGCGCGCCGGCACCTGTCACGGCGTTTATCGCGACCGTGTCCAAGGCTGCCGTCTTTGCGCTCCTGTTGCGCTATTGGATTGAGATTGACGCTTACCGCTATTCGGCGGTCTACCTGGTGCTGACGATCATCGCGATCGCGTCGATGCTGGCCGGCAACCTGCTTGCGCTGATGCAGCACAACGTCAAACGGGTCCTGGCGTATTCGTCGATCGCGCACATGGGCTATCTGCTGGTGGCCTTCCTCGCCGGTGGCAGCCAAGCGGTTGAAGCAGTCAATTACTACCTCGCTGCGTACGTCCTTACGTCGCTCGGCGCGTTCGGTGTCGTCAGCATGTTGTCGTCGGCCGGATCCGACGAGGACATCGACGATCTGAACCAGTACCGCGGGCTGTTCTGGCGCCGGCCGTGGATCGCAGGCATCTTCACCCTGATGCTGCTGTCGCTCGCCGGAATTCCGTTCACTGCCGGCTTCGTCGCCAAATTCTATGCACTCGCCGCGGGCGTGCACATCGAGAGTTGGTGGCTGGTGTTCACGCTGGTCACCGGCAGCGCGATCGGGTTGTTCTACTACCTGCGCATCATCGTGGCGCTGTACACCAATCCGGAGGAGGAGGCCATGCCGGCCGCTCCGGCGCTCGCAATTGGAAGAGCACATGTCGGCGCAATCTACGCCGGTGCGATATCCCTGGCAGCCTTTACCCTCGCCGTAATCTGGATCGGCGTCTATCCTGACCCGTTGATCAACTTCATTCAGTACGCGACAACCTTCATCTAAGCCGCATTCGGAGAACGTCATGCCCCCGGAAAAACCCGATTACCCGCCTGAAATGGCACACCTGGACCCGGACGCGCGCAGCCGCGCGGCAAAGCTGGCAAAGCAACTCGAGGAAGAAGGTTATCCCGAGCAGCAGGCGATTCGAACCGCAATCGGCCGAATGACACAGGAAGACCAATCGACCGCCGGCGGTCATGTCGCGCCCACCGACCCGGAGAAGTACGTAACGCCGCACGAGGAGGGTTGGGCGGTCGTTTCGCCGACGGGCGAACACCAGACGAGCCTCTATGCCTCCAAGGAGGAAGCGCTCGAAAAGGCACGTGAACTGGCGCGCAAGGAACACTCGCGCCTGCACATCGAAAACGGCCACGAGCGCGTCATCGATCCGGACGACAAAGAGCAATGAACCCGCGCCGAAACGGGGTCTGACGGCGGGTTGCCGACGCGGATGGGCGGGCGTTGTACGCTCGGCGGCTTTAACCGGCCGCTTGGGCGCGAACCGCTTGAAGGTTGTCCGGCTTGCTCTGAAACTGGGCGCCATGTTGTCGAGCAAGCGCAAAAGTCCCCTTCCGGAGTACGGGCATCCGCTCAACCGGCTCCGGAGAAGCCCGATCTTGGTGCGTTCGATGATCGGCACCATTTACCTTTGTGGCACTGCCATATGCCTGGCCGTTATAAATGCGAAGCAACTCCGGCCAATCGTAGCCTCGCAGCCTTCACCTTCCCTTATTTTTCCCCAAATTTTTGTCAAGTTGATTTGGAGCTATGACCAAGCGAATTCTGGTTATTGAAGACGATCGGGACATTCTGCAGGGCATGATGTCCCTGCTGGAAATGGAAGGCTATTCCGCCATCGCCGCAGAAAACGGCCAGATCGCCCTCGATTATCTGCGCGCCGCCGAGACCCTGCCGGACCTGATTCTGCTCGACTTGATGATGCCGGTGAAGGACGGCTACGAATTCCGGCGCGAGCAGCAACTTGACCCTGCGTTGGCCTCCATTCCGGTGATTGTCATGTCGGCGGATGCCAATGCCGAGGCCAAGGCGGCCGGCATGGGCAGCAAGCGCTTCCTGGTGAAGCCGGTGGACATCGACGACATACTGGGCGCCGCGGCTTGTTGCTGACCAGAGCCGCCGGGGTTATGTTGCCAGCGGGTGGACCCTAGCGGTATTTGACGCGGCTTGCCGCCACCCTGGCGGCCTCCTATACTCCACCAAACGCCGTGGCCTTGGACACTTTGATGAACAGGCCGGAACCCGCAGAAACCGTGTCGGAAGATCAGCTCGCCGCGCGGCTCGAAGTGGAAGTAGCGCGTGCCCGCAGCTACGACCAATTGCTGTCTGCGGTCCCGGATCTGGCCTGTATCTTCGACCTCGATCATCGCTTCACCTACGCCAACCGTGCCATGCTCGCCATGTGGGAAAGGACACGGGACGAGGCCATCGGCAAAACCTTCCATGAACTCGGCTATCCCGCGCGGCATGCCGCGATGCTTGACCGGGAGATCGACAAGGTCATTGCGGCGCGGCAGGCGGTCAAGGGCGAAGCCCCCTTCAGTGGCGCCGATGGTCATCGCATTTACGAATACATTTTTGTTCCCATTCTCGGGCCGGACAACAAGGTCGAAGCCGTGGGCGGCACGACCCGCGACGTCACCGATCGCAAGCAGCGCGAGGAGCGCGACAATTTCCTCGTCGGGCTGAGTGACGCCCTGCATTGCGCTTCCGACAGCGCCGCGATAATGGAAGTTGCGAGCCGGATGGTCGGCAGTCACCTCGGTGTCGGCCGGTGTGGCTACGGCGAACGGTTGGACGAGCGTGGCGAATGCTTCCGTGTCGAACGCGACTGGACCGACGGTGAGATGCCCAGTCTTGCCGGCGATATCCGCCTGTCCGATCTGGGGCAGGGCCTTGAACGCGACTTTCAATCGGGTCGGACGGTCCGGATGGAGGACTGGCTGACCGATGAGCGAACGCGCGGAGTGAAGTGCGCCTACCCCGGCAAAGGCAATGCCAGAAGCGGCATCGGCGTGCCGCTGGTGAAGAAGGGTCGGCTGGTCGCGATTTTTTACGTTCATCAGAAGGCGTCGCGCGTCTGGACGGATAGCGAAGTGGCGCTGGCCGAAGAAGTAGGCGAGCGCACATGGGAGGCCGTGGAGCGCGTCCGCGCCGAAGATGCGCTGCGTGAATCGGAAAACCGCCTGCACGCGCTGGCGATCGCCAGCACCGATGTCCTGTTTCGAATGAGCGCCGACTGGAGCGAGATGCGTGAACTGCGCGGTCAGCATTTCCCCGACGACATGGAGGAGCCCAATCCGAACTGGTTGAATGACTACATTCCCCCTCAAGATCAGCAACGGGTGATCGCGGCCATCAGTGAAGCCATTCGTAACCGCAGCGTTTTCAAGTTGACTCATCGCATCCGGCGCAAGGACAGCACCTTGGCCTGGACCCATTCGCGCGCCGTGCCGCTGTTCGACAAGGCCGGCGAGATTTGTGAATGGTTCGGTTCGGCGACGGACATTACCTTGCGCAAGAAAGCGGAATTGTCGCTGCACAAGGCCAACCGGGCCAAGGACGAGTTCCTGGCAATGCTCGGGCACGAGTTGCGCAATCCGCTATCGCCGATCATGACGGCGCTGCAGTTGATGCGTATGCGCAGCCCCGATGCCGTTGTTCGCGAGCGAACCATTATCGAGAAGCAGGTCCGGCACATGGCGGGTCTGGTTGACGACCTGTTGGACGTTGCGCGTATCGTCCGCGGCAAAATCGAGTTGAAGCGACAGCCGGCCGATCTGGGCGAGTTGATTGTCCAGGCAATCGAGACGGTCGATCCGTTGATCGAGCGACGTCAGCAGCGGGTAGAGACGACAGTCGATGGCACCCTAGTGGTCGACGGCGATCCGCGGCGACTGCTCCAGGTCGTTACCAATTTATTAACGAATGCCGCCAAGTACTCGCCGTCGCAAAGCACGATCCGTGTCAGCGCACAGGCCGACGAGAGTATGGCTTTGCTTCGGGTGCGGGACGAGGGCATCGGCATCGAGCCGGATCTGCTACCGCTCGTCTTCGACCTTTTTACGCAAAGCGCGCAGTCAATCGACCGTTCCGAGGGCGGGCTGGGCTTGGGGCTGGCGCTGGTCCGCAACCTGGTGGAACTGCACGGCGGCAGCGTTGAAGCCCGCAGCGAAGGACATGGGCGTGGCAGCGAGTTTATCGTGCGTCTGCCGAGAATCGAGCTCTCGGTGGCCGCGAAGCAAGAGAGTGCCAGACCGGACGCCAGGTACGAGCGGGACGCGCGAGGGTCGCGACTCAGGCCCCGGGTGCTGATTGTCGACGACTACGAGGATGTTGCCGACAGCACGGCGGAACTGCTGGAAATGCAGGATTTCGAAACCCGCGTCGCCTATAACGGCGCGGCCGCTCTGAAGTTGGCGGGAGAGTTCGAGCCGGCGGTCGCCTTGATCGACATCGGTTTGCCGGTGATGGATGGCTACGAAGTCGCTCGGCGGCTGCGCCAGATGTCCGGGCTCGAGGACCTGGTTCTGATAGCGATGAGCGGGTATGGCCAGGACAAGGACCGCGACCGCGCCAGGAATGCCGGTTTCGACCAGCACATGGTCAAGCCGATCGATCCCGCGAAGATCGGACAGATGATCGAAGCGTTTGCTGTTTCGAAAATGACGCCCCGGGACGGCTCTAACCGCCGACCCAGTGATTAACAATGCGATTTTGGGATATTTATATATACAGCGATATATCGGGAAAGAGGCTATTGTCCGCAGCTCCTTTCGTCCTGGTAATCACGGGTTCTGAGGACTAGCCAAGTGTGCCATTCAAATCTCGAAAGCAGTATCAATGGGTTTTCGAGCGTTCGAATCAGGGCTCATGCTTCCCCCCTGCCCAACGGCTTCTCCGAGGCATGGCGGACGATTGATACGAGAGCGCATCGAATGGATTTTATCATTTGATTTCGGCAGCGTTCATGGTCGATCTGAACGCACCGGCCCGATAGTCCCGAAATGCCTGCGCGACCTCTTCCTCCGTATTCATGACGAACGGGCCCCGTGCCGCGACGGGTTCGTCGATCGGATCAGCATGAGCGAATAGAAGCGCGGCATCGGAAGACGTCGCCATATCGATCGCATCACCATCGTCAGCAAACTTCACCAGGTCGCCCCCGGTCGCGGTTCTTCCCGCGATTCGGACGTCGCCGCGAATCACGTAAAGGAGAATCGTGCGTCCGGACGGGGCGGGCAGGCGCACGCGCGCACCAGCGGTGAGATCGACCCAGGACATAAAAACGTGGGTCAACGATTGGATCGGCCCGGTTGCCTCGCCGTAACGTCCGGAGACCAGGTGGAGCATCCCGCTCTCGCCCTCAAGCGGACATGAAACAATCGCGTTGGCCTGCACGCCGACGTAGGTTGGCGGGGCGGTCTTCAACCTCGCCGGCAGGTTGATCCAAAGTTGGATGACCTCAAGCAGGCCGCCCTCCTTGAGAAACGCGGGCGTGACCTGTTCGTTGTGCACCACGCCGGCCCCGGCTGTCATCCACTGCACGCCGCCTTTGTTGACCACCCGGCGGTGTCCGCTCGAATCGGTATGGACAACGGCCCCTTCGAGTATGAACGTCACCGTCTCGAACCCGCGATGCGGATGGTCGTCGAACGGCATGCCGCCGTTATTCGGCCCGAAGACCTGCGGGCCGTGATGACCGAGGATCAGAAACGGATCGAAGCTGCGAATGGGTTCGCTCAGCGGATTGCGTGTTTCCAAACCGCCAAGGCGTTCCGGACGAGCGGTGTGGACGGCGAGAATGCTGCGTTGTGTCATGGATCTTCTCCGTTTATGCGGCGCTCGCCAGCGGGCGGAGCGCTTTGGCGATTTCATTCCGCGCGACCGCCAGGCTTTTCTCGCGCGATTCATCGCTGATCGCAAGGCCCTCGGCATGAAAGTACGTCGCATCGTCAAGCCCTATGAACGACAGGAACTGTCGCAGGAACGCCGTCTGCGAGTGGTCTTCTCCATAGTTGCCGCCGCGCGTGATGAACACCGCGACCTGCTTTCCCTTAATGAGTCCTTCCGGACCGCCCGCCGTGTAGCGGAACGTCACGCCCGCGCGCGCCACGTGATCGAAATAATTGTGCAGCGCCGCCGGAATATTGAAGTTGTACATGGGCACGGCGAACACGATGATATCCGCACTCTTAAGCTCGGCGATCAGCGCGTCCGAGAAATCGACGACCACCTGCTGCTCGACGCTACGGTCTTCCGGCTGCGCGATTAGCGCCTGAAATCGCTCGAGCGTGAGTGCAGGAATGGATCCCGTGGCAAGGTCGCGGGTGACGACGCGAATCTCACCATGCTTCTTCCGGACACCCTCGATGAAGCGGTCGGCGAGCTTTGATGACTGGCCGTCCGCGCCGAACAGGCTGGCTTGTATTTTAAGAACGATTTTCATGTGGGGGACACTCACGAGTGAATTGACGGCACCTATTTAACGATTGGATTAGTCGAAATAAAAGCGCAAAATATAGCCTTAATCCATCGGAAAAATAGATTAATGCCCACAAAATCGGCTCCCCGGATCACTCTTGAACAGTGGCGTTGCCTGGTCGCCGTCGTTGACGCGGGTGGCTACGCGAAAGCCGCCGAAACGCTGCACAAGAGCCAGTCGTCTGTGACGTACGCGGTACAGAAGCTCGAAGAACTGCTGGACGTGAAGGCGTTTGAAATTCGCGGCCGTAAAGCTGTGCTCACGCCCAGCGGCGAACTCCTTTGTCGCCGTGCCCGGCTGTTGCTTGACGAAGCCGGCGGTCTCGAACGCGCCGCACGCAAGGCATCCGCGGGTTGGGAAGCCGAGATCACGCTTGCGGTGGAAGTGTTGTTTCCGACCTGGCTGATACTGGATTGTCTCGATGCGTTCGGTGCGGAAAGCCCGCAGACACGCATCGAACTCTACGAAACCGTGACCGGCGGCGGCCCCGCGGCGCTTCTCGAATACGATGTGGATATTGCACTCACGCCGCACATCCCTCCCGGCTTCAGCGGCGAGCCACTGATGTTGATCAGCGCCATTCCAGTCGCGCATCCGGAGCACCCGCTACACCAACTTAGCCGCGAAATCACACCGCGCGATCTGAGGAGGCACCGCCAACTCGTCGTCCGCGATACCACCAGTCAGCGCGATAAAGAATCTTCAGTGCTCAATGCAGAGCAGCGCTGGACCGTCTCCAACATGCCGACATCCATCGGCGCTGCCTGCCGGGGTTACGGCTTTGCCTGGCTCCCCGCGGACAAAATCCGCGGCGAACTTGCCGAAGGCATCCTCAAGCCGCTACCCCTGCGCGGCGGTATCGAGCGCAACATCCAGATGTATCTCGTGTTCCCGGACCGCGATGCGGCCGGTCCGGGTGTGTTGCGGTTGGCGGAGATTATTCGCGAGGAAACCGGGAACGCATGTCGGCAACGACTATGATTTATATAACCTCGACGTGCGAGATCGAAAGGAGATGGCTACGGGTTCAGGCCTTTTTTCGAAAAACCGACTGGTCGCTTCATGACGCAGATCGTGGAATCTCAAGTGAGGAAGTGACTTCAGCTTGGCTCGGGCGGGCTGCTCGATTTGCAGTATTTGCGGGGGGTGGCCGGTTCTTGAAGTGACCTGGTCGGTCCTGTCGTTGATTCTTTTTCGGATGGTAGCCATGGAAACAGCAGCGATTCTCCCGCTACTAGTTTCGCACCATGGCGTTGAAGCTCTGCGATCAGCGCAAATATCGTTGTAAGCGCTTGATTTTGTTGGCTCCCCGGGACGGGCTCGAACCGCCGACCTAGTGATTAACAGTCACCCGCTCTACCGACTGAGCTACCGGGGAATAATCAGGAAGCTGCGTATGGTAATTAAGCCGCCGATGCCGGTCAACCGGGGACCGGTTCTCCGGCAAACACTTTTGCAAGGCGCTGCATCGCGAAACGCAGTTGTTCCATGCTCGTCGCGAAAGTGATACGCGCGTATCCGGGGGCGCCGAAAGCGGAGCCGGGCACCAGCGCGACGCCGCAGCGTTCGATCAGCGCTTCACTCAGCTGGACGTCGTCGCCGATGCCGTCCAGCCGGGCGATCGCTTCGCGGCAGTCGGCGAACGCATAGAACGTACCGTCGCCCGCCAGGCAGCGGATGCCGGGCAGCGCGTTCAATGCGTCGACGACGTAGTCGTGGCGCTCCTTGAACGCGCGCACCATCGGTACGATGCAGCTTTGATCGCCGTCAATGGCCGCGACCGCAGCGGCCTGCGCGATCGAGTTCGCACCGGACGTGCTTTGGGACTGCACCTTTTTCATCGCCTGAACCAGCGGCTTCGGGCCGCCGCAATAGCCGATTCGCCAGCCGGTCATCGCGTAGGTTTTGGAGACGCCGTTGACGACGACGGCACGGTCATAAAGCTCGGGGCACGCCATCACCAGATTGGTGAAAGGCTCGTCCGTCCACACTATCTGTTCGTAGATGTCATCGGTCGCGATGACGATGTTCGGGTGCGCCTTCAGCACTTCGCCGAGCGCCGCCAACTCGTTGCCACTGTAGGCGATGCCGGTCGGGTTCGATGGCGTGTTCAGTATAATGAGCCGGGTGCGGTCGGTGATCGCCGCAGCGAGCTTGTCCGGGGTGATCTTGAAACGGTCTTCGATACCGGCGCTGACGATGACCGGCTGCGCGCCGGCGAGCGATACGATGGCCGGGTACGACACCCAGTAGGGCGCCGGGATGATGGCTTCGTCGCCCGGATTCAGCAGCGCTTGAGCAAGGTTGAACAACGTCTGCTTGGCTCCGGCGGACACCAGGATCTGGTCCGCGGCGTAATCGAGACCATTGTCGCGCTTGAACTTGCTGCGAATCGCGTTCTTCAGCGGCGCGATGCCGTCGACCGGCGTATATTTGGTGGCGCCTTGCTCCAGCGCGGCGACCGCGGCCCGCTTGATGTGGTCCGGCGTGTCGAAGTCGGGCTCGCCGGCGCCCAGACCGATGACGTCCTGGCCGGCGGCGCGCAGTTCGGCGGCGCGGGCGGTGACGGCAAGCGTGGGGGAGGGCTGGATTTGCTGAACGCGGTCGGAAAGTGAGATCGTCAAGGTAGTAGGCCATCCATGAATTTAAGCCCCCTATGATAAAGAACGCCTTTGCAAATATCTAATGGCTGACAACGGATTTCAAATCAAATCGGGCTACAAACCGTCCGGTGACCAACCGGAGGCGATTGCGTCGCTGGTCGACGGGATCGAGAGCGGGCTGGCGAAGCAGACATTGCTGGGCGTGACCGGCTCGGGCAAGACGTTCACGATCGCCAACGTGATCGAAAGCCAGCAGCGCCCGACACTGGTGCTCGCCCCGAACAAGACGCTCGCCGCGCAACTTTACGGCGAGATGCGCGAGTTCTTTCCGCACAACGCGGTCGAGTACTTCGTGTCCTATTACGACTACTATCAGCCGGAAGCCTACGTGCCGTCGTCAGACACGTACATTGAGAAAGACGCATCGATCAACGAACACATCGAGCAGATGCGGCTGTCGGCGACCAAGGCGCTGATGGAACGGCCGGATGCGATTATCGTCGCTACGGTGTCCGCCATTTACGGGCTGGGCGATCCGGAATCTTACCTCAGCATGGTGCTGCATCTCGATCGCGGCGACCGCATCGACCAGCGCAAACTGCTGCGCCGACTGACCGAATTGCAGTACACGCGCAACGAGATGGAGCTGGCGCCGGCGACTTACCGGGTACGCGGCGAAGTCATCGACATCTTTCCGGCGGAGTCGCAGCGCGAGGCGGTGCGGGTCGAGTTGTTCGACGACGAGATCGAGGCGATCAGCTATTTCGATCCGTTGACCGGCGAGTTGCTGCGCAAGACGCCGCGCGTGACGATTTTTCCGAGCAGCCATTACGTCACGCCGCGGGCAAAGCTGCTCGACGCGGTGGAAAACATCCGCATTGAACTCAAGCAACGGCTGGCCGAGCTGCGGGAACAGAATAAGCTGGTGGAAGCGCAGCGGCTGGAGCAGCGCACGGCATTCGACATCGAGATGATCATGGAGCTGGGTTACTGCTCCGGCATCGAAAATTACTCGCGCTACCTGTCCGGTCGCCTGGCCGGCCAGCCGCCGCCGACCCTGTTCGACTACCTGCCCAACGACGCGTTGCTGGTGATCGACGAAAGCCACGTGACGATTCCGCAGTTGAATGGCATGTACCGCGGCGACCGCTCGCGCAAGGAGACGCTGGTCAACTACGGTTTCCGACTGCCGTCGGCGCTGGACAACCGGCCGCTGCGCTTCGATGAGTTCGAGCGCATGGCGCCGCAGACGATCTACGTCTCCGCAACGCCGGGGCCGTACGAGCGCCAGCATGCCGATGCGACGGTGGAACAGGTCGTGCGTCCGACCGGGTTGCTCGATCCGGAGGTCGAAGTCCGCCCGGCGCGCAGCCAGGTCGACGACCTGCTGTCGGAAGTGCGGCGCGTGGTCGAAAGCCACGAGCGCGTGCTGGTCACCACGCTGACCAAGCGCATGGCCGAAGACCTGACCGAGTATCTCGACGAGCACGGCGTGCGGGTCCGGTACCTGCATTCCGACATCGACACGGTCGAGCGCAGCGAGATCATCCGCGATCTGCGATTGGGCGAGTTCGATGTGCTGGTAGGCATTAACTTGTTGCGGGAAGGCCTTGATTTACCAGAGGTTTCCTTAGTTGCCATTCTCGACGCTGACAAGGAGGGCTTCTTGCGCTCCGAGGGTTCGCTGATCCAGACTATTGGCCGCGCGGCGCGCAACGTCAACGGCAAGGCAATCCTGTATGCTGAGCGCGTCACCGGCTCGATGGAGCGCGCCATCGCCGAAACGAACCGGCGCCGCGAGAAGCAGATGGCATTCAACACCGAGCACCACATTTCGCCGCGCGGCATCCGCAAGGCGGTGGCTGACGTGATGGAGGGGGCGCGGCGCAACGTGGCCGAGGTCAAGCCGAAGTTGCGTGCGGCGGCAGTGGCCGAACGTCAGGCTGAGTACCGGGCAATGAGCCCCGAGAAATTGCTGCGCGAAATCAAGGCGTTGGAGCAGCAGATGTACAATCATGCCCGCAATCTGGAGTTCGAGCAGGCGGCGCGGTTGCGCGACCAGATCGAGGCCATGCGCCGCGAGGGCTTCGGATTGCCCGAAAAGGCGGCCGGTTGACTACGGCGATGCCTTCGCCACTGCGTTTTGGCAGGAACCGGCAGTCGGTCTCTGAGCCCATCAGAACAGGCTTGCCGGACCATTGGAATGGTATAGACTGTTACATAATCAACAATCCGTCCGGGAAGACGAGGTATATATGAGGGAGCGGTTGAGGACGAGGGAGGTGGCCGCCCGGCGCCTGCTGATTCTCGATGACGACCGGAATGTCGGCCGCATCATCGAGTTCATGGCGGGCAGCCTGGGACTGGCACACCGTTCGGTCACGGTGCCGGACGAATTTTTCGAGCAGCTCGAAGCGTGGGAGCCGACTTACATCCTGCTCGACCTGCTGATGCCGGAAATGGACGGGGTGCAGATCATCCAGCGCCTCGCCGAACGCAATTGCAACGCAGCGATAGTCATTTCGAGCGGCGTTGAAGATCGCATTCGCGATGCGGCTCTTCGCGCGGCGGCGGAAAACAACCTGCACGTGGCCGGTTCGCTGGCCAAACCCTTCACTCGCGCCGAGCTCGGCGAGGTGATCGCCGCCGTCGACGCGACGCTGTCGGCGCGACGTCTGCAGGACGAACCGCGCAACGACGCGCCGATCACGGAAGCCGACCTGAAAAGAGCGGTCATGGGCAACCAGTTCGAGCTGGCCTATCAGCCGAAAGTGGAATGCGCGACCGGTGTGCTGCTGGGTTTCGAGGCGCTGGCCCGCTGGCGCCATCCGGAGTTCGGCATCATCAACCCTGATCGCTTTATCCCGGTAGCTGAGGCAAACGCCCTGATCGAGCCGCTCACTCGCCAGGTCGTGCGCCAGGCCTTGAGCTGGATGACGGCCGCCGATGATCGTGCCGACAAGTTGTCGCTCGCCGTCAATATTTCCGCCAAGGGCCTGTCGAGTCGGGGGCTCGCCGATCGCCTCGCCGCCGCCTGCGACGAGTTTTCGTTTGCGCCGGAACGCCTGACGCTCGAGCTGACCGAAACCGCGGCCATGGACGATCCCGCGCTTGCGCTGGGCATGCTCACGCGCTTGCGCATAAAAGGTTTCGATTTGTCGATCGACGACTTCGGCACCGGCTATTCGTCGATGATGCAGTTGTCCCGGCTGCCGTTCTCGGAGATCAAGGCCGACAAATCGTTCGTCATGGCGGCTTCGAGATCGCCGCAGGCCCGGGCGATCGTCAAGGCCACGGTTGATCTCGGCCACAGCCTGGGGTTGCGGACAGTCGCGGAGGGCGTGGAAGACGTCGAGACGCTGGATTATCTGAGGACAATCGGCTGCGATATTGCCCAGGGCTACTATGTTGCGCGGCCGATGGGCGCAGAGGAAGCCGCTTCTTGGGCTGCAGGCTGGCGGGGCTGGACATCACGCGAGCAATGCGGACCGACTTCGCTTCCCCAGGATGCCATTCCGATAGATGTCCGGGGCGGTGGCAGCCGTTGAAGATGGCTTGGCTGCAGGGGCGGGTTCCTTGCTTCCGGTGGCGCAGATAGTGTATCTTTCCGCCCTCGCAGGCGCGTAGCTCAGCTGGTTAGAGCACCACCTTGACATGGTGGGGGTCGTTGGTTCGAGTCCAATCGCGCCTACCACTTTTTCCTGAAATCCGAAAACATGCGGCTCCTCGTACCGGTCGCCACTGTGCAGAACAATGATCTCGATCACGCTCCCCGATAGTTCCCAGCGCAAGTACGATCATCCGGTGACCGTCGCCGAGGTGGCCGCCGATATTGGCCCGGGACTGGCCAAGGCGGCGCTGGCCGGCAAGGTCGACGGCAAGCTGGTCGATACCTCGTACCGGATACAGGACGACGCGCAGCTCGCGATCGTCACCGGTCGCGACGCGGAAGGCCTCGACGTCATTCGCCATTCCACCGCGCATCTGCTGGCGCAGGCCGTGAAGGAGCTGTTCCCGGACGCGCAGGTGACCATCGGTCCGGTGATCGAGGATGGCTTCTACTACGACTTCGCCTACAAGCGGCCGTTTACGCCCGAGGATCTCGAGGCGATCGAAAACAAGATGGCCGAGCTTGCGAGGGCGGACTTCGACGTGAGCCGCTCGGTGATGCCGCGCGACACGGCAGTCGGTTTCTTCCGCGACATGGGCGAGGAGTACAAGGCCGAGATCATCGCGAGTATTCCGACCAACGAGGAAATCTCGCTGTACCGGCAGGGGGAGTTCGTCGATTTGTGCCGCGGGCCGCACGTCCCCAGCACCGGCCACCTCGGCGCGTTCAAGCTGATGAAGGTGGCGGGCGCCTACTGGCGCGGCGATTCGCGCAACGAGATGCTGCAGCGCATCTACGGCACCGCCTGGGCGGACAAGAAGGCGCTCAAGGCGTATCTGCATCGGCTCGAAGAGGCGGAGAAGCGCGACCATCGCCGTTTCGGCAAACTGCTCGACCTGTTCCACACGCAGGAAGAGGCGCCGGGCATGATTTTCTGGCATGACCATGGCTGGCGGTTGTACCTGCAGATCCAGGATTATCTGCGCGGCAAGCTGCGCGCGCACGGTTACCAGGAGATACATACGCCGGAGATTATCGACCGCTCGCTGTGGGAGAAGTCGGGGCACTGGGAGAACTACAAGGAGCACATGTTCACGACGCGCTCGGAGGAGCGCGAGTTCGCGATCAAGCCGATGAACTGCCCGGCGCACGTCCAGGTGTACAAGCAGGGGCTGAAGAGCTACCGTGATCTGCCGCTGCGCCTGTCCGAGTTCGGCTCCTGCCATCGCAATGAGTTTTCCGGCACGCTGCACGGCCTGATGCGGGTGCGCAATTTCGTGCAGGACGATGCGCACATCTTCTGCACCGAAGACCAGATCCAGGACGAGGTGTCGCGCTTCATCGACCTGATGTTCGAGGTGTACAGCGACTTTGGCTTTACCGACGTCAGCGTGGCGCTCTCCACGCGTCCTGAAAGGCGGGTCGGCGCCGAGGCGCTGTGGGACAAGGCGGAGAAAGCGCTGCAGAGCGTTTTGGAGGAGAAGGACCTTGACTGGCATCTGAATCCGGGCGACGGCGCATTTTACGGGCCGAAGATCGACGTGTCTCTGCGCGACTCGATCGGCCGCACCTGGCAACTCGGCACGATGCAGTTGGATTTTTCGATGCCCGGCCGGCTCGGGGCCGAATACGTGGACGAAAACAGCGAGCGGCAGACGCCGGTGATGCTGCACCGCGCAATCCTCGGCTCGGTGGAGCGTTTCATCGGCGTATTGCTGGAACATTATGCCGGGTCGCTGCCGGCGTGGCTCGCGCCGGTGCAGGCGGTTGTCGCGACGATCACCGATCGTCAGAACGACTACGGCTACGAGGTCGCCAAAACCCTTGAGGGTCAAGGCTTCCGTGTTGACGCGGACTTGAGAAACGAGAAAATTGGCTTTAAAATCCGCGAACACACCATTGCGCGCGTCCCGTACCTGCTGGTAATAGGCGATCGCGAGATGGATTCCGGCGCTGTCGCCGTCCGCACCCGTGAAGGCAAGGATCTCGGAAGCGAGCCGCTAGCGGCTTTTTCGGATCGCCTTCGGCGGGATGTGGCGGTGCGTGCCCGCTTTGCTTTGGAGGACTGACATATCGCTGCGGAAAAACGCGCTCGTCGCAACGGGGAAATACTCGCGCCCAAAGTGCGGGTGATCGGCTCGGACGGCTCCCAGATCGGCATCATGGCGACCCGTGAGGCCATCAACGTCGCGGGCGAGGATGACATGGATCTGGTCGAGGTTTCACCCAACGCCGATCCACCGGTTTGCCGGATCATGGATTTCGGCAAGTACCTGTTCGAGCAAAGCAAGAAATCGCAGTCCGCCAAGAAAAAGCAGAAGCAGATTCAGATCAAGGAAGTGAAGTTCCGCCCGGGCACGGACGAGGGCGACTACAATGTCAAGCTTCGCAATCTGACGCGCTTTCTGGAAGAAGGCGACAAGACCAAGGTGACGCTGCGGTTTCGGGGGCGGGAAATGCTCCACCAGGAACTGGGCAGACAGCTGCTCGACCGGGTTGAAAACGACCTGGTCGAACTGGCCACCGTCGAGCAGCGACCCAAGCTCGAAGGCCGGCAGATGGTGATGGTGCTCGCACCGAAGAAGAAATAGCACGATTCGCTCCGGGTTTCCGGGGACTACAAAAGCGGGTGGCCACGGCCGCACCGCCGTCTGGTTTTCAAACGCTGACGTCGTCAGGACCAGACCGATAAACGATGGAGACAGGCAATGCCTAAACTGAAGACCAACCGGGGCGCTGCGAAGCGCTTCAAGAAGACGGGCGGAGGCGGCTTCAAGCGCGGCCACTCGCATCACCGTCACATCCTGACCAAGAAAGATCAGAAACGGAAACGCGGCCTGCGTGGCACCGCGATGGTTGCTGATTGCGATAACGAAAGCATCCGCCAGATGCTGCCGTACGTTTAAGGAGGTCGGGACATGGCACGAGTCAAACGTGGTGTAACGGGCCGGGCGAAGCACAAGAAAACGCTTGCCAAGGCGAAGGGTTACTATGGGATGCGCCACAAGTCCTGGCGCATTGCCAATCAGGCGGTTCTGAAGGCGGGGCAGTATGCCTACCGCGACCGCCGGCAGCGCAAGCGCCAGTTCCGGGCGCTGTGGATCACGCGCATCAACGCGGCCGCGCGCGAGTGCGGTTTGTCGTACAGCCGGTTGATCAACGGCTTGAGCCTTGCAGAGGTCGAGATCGACCGCAAGATGCTGGCTGATATTGCGGTGTACGACAAGGCTGGTTTTGCGGCGTTGGCGGAAAAGGCCAAAGCCGCCCTGGCTTCCTGAGTACACCTGCACAATCAGCGGATATGGAAGGGGAAAGGCGGCAGCCTTTCCCCTTCGTGTTTTAAGGGCCGAGGGAGTTAATTTGAACTCCCTCATCCCAACCTTCTCCTGAGGGAGAAGGAGGACCGGCTGAAGGGGCGAAAATGCGGGATTTGAACGAACTCCTAGATCAAGCCCGAAAAGAGCTTGATGAAGCCGCGGACCTCGCGGCGCTGGACGAGGTGCGCGTCGGATACCTCGGCAAAAAAGGCACGCTGACGGGGCTGTTGAAGCAGCTCGGTTCGTTGTCGGCCGAGGAGCGGCCGAAGGCCGGTGCCGAGATCAACCGCGCCAAGCAGCAGTTCAGCGAGTGGCTGGCGGAGCGCAAAACGGACTTGGGCCGGGCGGCGATGAACGCGCGCCTGGAATCGGAGAGCATCGATGTGACGTTGCCGGGTCGTGGCCAGCATCCTGGCGGTCTGCACCCGGTCACGCAAACGCTGCATCGCATCATCGAACTGTTTCGCTCCGCCGGCTTCGACGTCGCTGACGGTCCGGAGGTCGAGGACGAGTTCCACAATTTCGAAGCGCTGAATATTCCGGCACACCATCCGGCGCGCGCAATGCAGGATACGTTCTACCTGCCGGACGGCAAGGTGCTGCGTACCCATACTTCGCCGATGCAGATTCGTACGCTGATGCGCGGCGAGTTGCCGTTGCGGCTGATCGCCCCGGGCCGCGTCTACCGACGCGATTCCGATCTGACGCATACACCGATGTTCCACCAGGTCGAGATTCTGGTGGTGGACCGGCATGTCAGCATGGCGCATCTCAAGCACATCCTCTCGGACTTCCTGAACCGGTTTTTCGAGCGCGAGCTGAAGATTCGCCTGCGGCCGTCCTATTTTCCCTTTACCGAGCCGTCCGCCGAGGTGGACGTGGAATGCGTCAACTGCAGCGGCACCGGCTGCGCTGTGTGCAAGCGCACCGGTTGGCTGGAGGTTCTGGGCTGCGGGATGGTGCATCCGAACGTGTTCCGCAATGTCGGCATCGACCCGGACGAGTATTCCGGCTACGCCGCCGGCATGGGCATCGAGCGGCTGGCGATGCTGCGCTACGGTGTGAACGATCTGCGCCTGTTTTTCGAAAACGATCTGCGATTCCTGGAGCAGTTCCATGCGGATTAGTGAATCCTGGCTGCGCGAATGGGTGAATCCGGCGCTGGATGCCGCCCAGTTGGCCGAAGCGCTGACGCTGGCGGGCCTCGAATGTGGTGCGCCTGAACCCGTCGGCGCCGAATTTTCGGACGTGGTCGTCGGCGAAGTCACCGCGCTGCGCGCGCATCCCGATGCCGACAAGCTGCGGATCGCGGAAGTCGATGCCGGCCGGAAGGAGCGGCTGACGATCGTCTGCGGCGCGCCCAATGTGCGGGTCGGGATGAAGGTGCCGGTTGCGCTGGTGGGCGCAAAACTGCCTGGCGGCGTCAAAATTCGTGCGGCGAAGCTGCGCGGACAACCGTCGGCGGGGATGCTGTGTTCGGCGCGTGAACTTGATTTGAACGCCGACGCTTCCGGGCTGATGGAACTGTCGGCCGACGCGCCGGTCGGCGTTGTGCTTCAGGAGTATCTGCAGCTCGACGACCGGGTGCTGGAGCTCGAACTGACGCCGAACCGCGGCGACTGCCTGAGCATTCGCGGGGTCGCCCGCGAGGTGGGCGCGATCACCGGCGCGCAAGTTTCGGAACCGGAGTTTCAGGATGTCCCGGCGACCGGCGACAGTGTTTTCCCGATCGAGATCAACGACTTCGACGGCTGCCCGCGTTACGCCGGCCGCGTTATCCGGGGGATCGATCCGAAGGCGACGACGCCCACCTGGCTGGCGGAGCGCCTGCGGCGCGCGAGTCTCAGGCCGATTCATCCGGTCGTCGACGTAACCAATTACGTGATGCTGGAACTCGGCCAGCCGATGCACGGCTTCGACCTTGCCGACCTCAATGGCGGCATCGTCGTCCGCCGCGCGGAAAAGGGCGAAAAGCTGGTGCTGCTGGACGGGCGCGAAGTAACGCTGGACCCGGACGTGTTGGTAATCGCGGATCATGTCGGCCCGAAGGCCATGGCCGGCATCATGGGTGGCGAGCATTCGGGTGTGCAGCCCGGTACCCGCGATGTCTTTTTCGAGAGCGCCTTTTTCACGCCTTTCGCGGTTGCCGGCCGCGCGCGACGCTATGGGCTGCACACTGACGCCTCCCATCGCTACGAGCGCGGCGTCGATCCCGAGCTGTCGCGTGCCGCGTTGGAGCGGGCAACCAGCCTGTTATTAGAGATCGCCGGGGGCGAAGCGGGGCCGGTGACGGTCGCGGAGCGGCGCACGGCGTTGCCGAAGCCGGCGACGGTGAGCCTCCGCAGAGGCCGGCTCGACCGCGTGCTCGCGATCACCTTGCCGGACGAGGAGGTTGGCGGGATCCTCGACCGGCTGGGGTTCGCACCGAAAAAGACGGCCGAAGGCTGGAGCGCCACGGCACCCAGTGCCCGCTTCGATATTGAGGGCGAGCACGATCTGATCGAGGAAATTGGCAGGATCGTCGGCTTTGACCGCGTTCCGGTAGAGCCGCTGCCGGCGGCGGTCGTATTGAAGCCAGTTAGCGAGAGGACCCTGTCGGACCCGCGAATTCGTGCGGCAATGGTCGATCGCGGTTATCAGGAAGTGGTGACCTACAGCTTCATCGAGCCGTCGCTGGAAATTGACATGGGTCTGGGCGGCGGCGTGGCCGTACTGTCCAACCCGCTGTCGACCGACATGTCGCAGTTGCGCCGTTCGCTTTGGCCGGGCCTGTTGCAGACCCTGCGGTACAACGCAAACCATCAGCAGGATCGTGTTCGTCTGTTCGAAATCGGCGTGAAGTTCTTCTTGCAAGCTGATGAAATAAAAGAAGAAAAGACACTTTCAGGGGTTCTCGATGGCAGTCGGTGGCCGGAACAGTGGGGCGCGGCGCCGCAGCCGGGCGATTTCTTTGATGCCAAGGCCGATCTCGAAGCGCTGCTGGCGCTGGGCGGCCACGCAGAATCCTGTATTTTCGAGGCGGAGGTGCATCCGGCGCTGCATCCAGGCCGGTCCGCGCGCATCCGACGGGGCGAAACTATCGTCGGGTGGCTCGGCGAGCTGCATCCGGCGCTGGTCGGCAAGTTCGGCCTGGAGCGTGCGCCTTTGCTGTTCGAGTTGGATTATGTATTAATAAGCGAATCCACCCTCCCGGAATACAAGGAATTTTCGCGTTTTCCGAGTGTGCGACGCGACATTGCCATCGTGGTTGACGACGACGTCCCTGCGCGGGCGGTGCAGGAAGCTGTGGCGACGGAGGCCGGGGAATTGCTGCGCGAACTGAGAATTTTTGACATATACAGAGGCCGTGGCGTAGATTCAGGACGAAAAAGTATCGCTTTAGGCTTGATTTTACAGGAAACTTCGCGCACGCTTACGGATAACGATTTGGAAAAAGTGATGGGGCGTGTGCTGTTGCGATTACAGCGCGACTTCAACGCGGTATTGAGAGATTAGCTTTTGCGGGAACAGCCATGGCACTGACCAAAGCCGAAATGGCCGAGTCGTTGTTCAACGACTTGGGGCTAAACAAGCGCGAATCGAAAGAACTGGTCGATCTGTTCTTTGAAGAAATACGAAACGCGCTGTCGAACGGGGAGCAGGTGAAACTGTCGGGCTTCGGCAACTTCGACTTGCGCGAGAAAAATCAGCGCCCGGGGCGCAATCCCAAGACCGGTGAGGAAATTCCCATTTCCGCGCGGCGGGTGGTGACGTTCCGTCCCGGCCAGAAGCTCAAAGCCAAGGTGGAAGCTTATGCTGGAAGCGGGGAATAACAACGAGCTACCCCCGATCCCGGGGAAGCGGTACTTCACGATCGGGGAGGTCGGCGAACTGTGCGGCGTCAAGGCGCACGTGCTGCGGTACTGGGAGCAGGAATTTCCGCAGCTCAAGCCGGTTAAGCGGCGCGGCAACCGACGTTACTATCAGCGCCACGATGTCCTCATGATTCGCCAGATCCGGAGCCTGCTGTACGAGCAAGGCTTCACGATCGGCGGCGCGCGCCAGCAGCTCTCCGGTGAAGCCGCCAAGGGCGACATCAGCCAGAGCCATCAGATTGTCCATCAGCTCCGGGTAGAGCTGGAAGATATTCTGCAGCTGCTGAAACGTTAGAGAGAGGGATTGGTCGGGGCGAGAGGATTTGAACCTCCGACCACCTGCACCCCATGCAGGTGCGCTACCAGACTGCGCTACGCCCCGGAGGGCCGAATGATAGCGCATTTGCTTCGTGATGTCGCGAAGTAGCAACCGTCCAAGCTGCATTTCCCTCGGTTCGTGCTCTCCCCCCATAATTCCATTTCGCCGCCTCGAGTCTCTGGTAAAATCCCGCTTTTCGAACCAATCAAAAAGGCGCTCGTCGATTTGCGGCGAGCCGGAGGCAAATCATGGATTTGGAAGGATTGAACAAGACGGCGCGCGCGCTGGTCACGGAAGGCAAGGGCATTCTCGCGGCGGACGAGAGCACGGGAACCATCAAGAAGCGCTTTGACGTGATTAATGTCGAGTCGACCGAGGAAACCCGTCGCGCGTATCGCGACTTGCTGTTCACGACGCCGGACATGGAACAGTTCATCAGCGGCGTTATCCTTTACGATGAGACCATCCGCCAGAGCACGGCAGACGGCAAACTGTTTCCGAAGTACTTGGCCGGGCTCGGCGTCATTCCGGGCATTAAGGTCGACAAGGGTGCGAAGCCGCTGGCCGGGCATCCTGACGAGAAGGTCACGGAAGGGCTGGACGGCCTGCGCGACCGCCTGAAGGAATACGCCGACCTCGGCGCGAAGTTCGCCAAGTGGCGCGGCGTCATCACGATCGGCGACGGAATTCCGAGCCACGCCTGCATCGCGGTCAATGCGCACGCACTGGCACGTTACGCGACGCTGTGCCAGGAAGCCGGCATTGTGCCGATCGTCGAGCCGGAAGTGCTGATGGACGGCGCGCACGACATCGAGCGTTGCGAAGCCGTCACCGGCGCAACGCTGAAAGCCGTATTCGACGCGCTGGTGGAGCAGGGTGTCCGCCTCGAGGGCATGCTGCTCAAGCCGAACATGGTGATTTCTGGCGAGGACTGCCCGCGCCAGGCGAGTGTCGACGAAGTCGCCGCGGCAACGGTGCGCTGCCTGCGCCGCTTCGTGCCCGCGGCAGTTCCGGGCATCGTCTTCCTGTCGGGCGGCCAGAGCGCGGAGCTTGCGACCGAGCATCTGAACGCGATGCACAAGCTGGGCCCGCACCCGTGGTCGCTGAGCTTCTCTTACGGCCGCGCCCTGCAGGCGCCGGCACTCGACCGGTGGCGCGGCAAGGAGAGCAACGTCGCGGCCGCCAAGCAGGCCTTCCGGCATCGCGCCGAATGCAATTCCGCCGCAACTCGCGGCGACTATTCCACCGCGATGGAGAAGCAGGCGGCAGCCTGACGCTGTCTCCGCGGGCGCGGCGTAGCCGCGCCCGCAATCGGCGCGCTTCAATTTCCAATTACCATGGGGAGCCGATGACGGCGAGCAATCAGATTATCGAGATTCGCGGGCTGCGCTATACGCGCGGCGAGCACGTCATCTTCGACAATCTCGATATCGACATCGAGCGCGGCAAAATCACCGCGATCATGGGCCCGAGCGGCACCGGCAAGACGACGCTGCTCAGGCTGATCACGGGCCAGTTGCTGCCCGATCGCGGCGAGATCCTCGTGGATGGAGAGGATGTGCCGCGGCTGAGGACCAGGGATTTGTACAAGCTGCGTCGCCGGATGGGCATGCTGTTCCAGAACGGCGCGCTGCTCACCGATCTGACGGTCTTCGAAAACGTCGCGTTTCCGCTGCGCGAGCACACCGATCTGCCGGAAAGTCTGATTCGCCATCTGGTGCTGATGAAGCTGCAGGCGGTGGGTCTGCGCGGCACCTGGAACATGATGCCGGGCGACCTGTCCGGTGGCATGGCACGGCGCGTGGCGCTGGCGAGGGCGATCATCATGGACCCGCAGATGATCTTCTACGACGAGCCGTTCACCGGCCTCGATCCAATCTCGATGGGCGTCATCGTGCGCCTGATCAAGATGCTCAACGATACGCTGAACCTCACCAGCATTATCGTGTCGCACGATGTCGCCGAGATCGCGACCGTGGCCGATCAAAGCTACCTGATCGCCGGCGGCCGGGTGCAGGCGCGCGGCACGCCGGAAGAACTGGAGCACAGCGCGTCGGCGCAGGTGCGCCAGTTCATGAAGGGCCTGGCGGATGGCCCGGTGCCGTTTCATTATCCGGGGCCGGATTATCGCGAGCAGCTTTTTGGCGAGGAAGTCTGATGGCACTCCTGCGATATCTGCGTTATTCGGTCCAGGACTTTATCGAAACCTTCGGCGCATCGCAGTTGTTCCTGGCGCGGTTGCTGGCGTATTCGCCGCGCACCCTGGTTCGCCCGCGGCTGGTGATTCACCAGATCTATTCGGTCGGCGCCGGCGCGGTCGTGCTGATTGCCTTTTCAGGCTTCTTCGTCGGCCTGGTGATGGCGCTGCAAAGCTACCAGTCGCTGTCCAAGTTCGGGGCCACCGGCGAGGTCGGCACGCTGCTCGCGCTGGCGCTGTTCCGCGAACTCGGGCCGGTGATTACGGCACTGCTGTTTGTCGGTCGTTCGGGTACCCAACTCGCGTCCGAAATCGGTTTGATGCGCGCAACCGACCAGATCTCCGGCATGCAGATGATGGCGGTGGATCCGATTCGCCGGATCATCGTGCCGCGTTTCCTCGCCGGTGCCATTTCATTGCCGCTGCTGGCGATGATCTTCAGCGCGATCGGCATTCTCGGTGGCTACATCCTGGTGGTGCCGTATTTGGGCGTCGACCCGGGGGCCTTCTGGGGCCAGATGCGCGCCAACGTTGCGCTGGTCAACGACATCCTCAACGGCTTTTTCAAGGCCATCATCTTCGGTGGTGTGGTGACAATGATTGCGCTGTTCGAAGGTTATAACGCGTGGCCGACCGCCGAAGGCGTCGGCCGCGCCACCACGCGCACGGTGGTGATCAGTTCGATCACGATCTTTGCGCTCGACTATATCCTCACCGCGTTCATGTACAGGGGCATATAACAGATGAAGCAAACAAGAGCGGTGGAGTTCGGAACGGGACTGTTCATCCTGTTCGGCATTCTGGCGTTGTTTTTCCTCGCAACGCAGACCACCAATTTCCAGTACGTTTCCGGCAATGCGTACCAAGTGACCGCGGTGTTCCAGAACATCGGCGGCCTGAAGGTGCGCGCTCCGGTCAGCATGGCGGGCGTGAAGATCGGCCGTGTCACTGCGATCGATCTCGATCCGCAGCGCCTCGAAGCGGTGGTGACGATCAGCATCGACCAGAAGTATGACAAGCTGCCGAAGGACACCGCGGCAAGCATTTTGACGGCAGGGCTGCTCGGCGAGCAGTACGTCGGCC
Source organism: Gammaproteobacteria bacterium (assembly GCA_035690945.1). Lineage (GTDB taxonomy): Bacteria > Pseudomonadota > Gammaproteobacteria > Natronospirales > DASSBR01 > DASSBR01. Next base: position 77,679 of record DASSJY010000019.1, on the reverse strand, counting down.
TGAGTCCCGGCGCCTCGAGTGAATATTTGCAGGACGGCGACCGGATTCAGTTTACTCAATCGGCTATCATCCTGGAGCATCTGATCGGCCAGTTCGTGGCCGGTATGGGTTCATCGGGTTCATCGGAGAAATGACAATGATGCACAAGCTATTTTTACCGCTCGCGTTAATCGCGGGCCTGCTCGCGCTGTCGCCGGCGTTTGCCGCCGCTTCGAACAACAGCAACCTCGCACCGCCGGACAGGGTTGTCGAGCAGACGGCCACGGACGTACTCAGCACCATTCGCAAGAACCAGAACAAGTTCAGCCACAATCCACACGCGGTGTACGAGTTGGTCCAGAAGGACATGGCGCCGCATTTCGATTTTGAATACGCGGCACGGCTCGTGCTCGGCCGGCACTGGCGCGATGCGAGCGAGCAGCAGCGCAAAGCCTTCATCGAGGCGTTCGAGCATTATCTCGTCAACAGTTATGCCGACGAACTGGTGAAGCAGGCCGGCGCCAAGGTGAAAGTGGAGCCGTTCCGCGGCTCGGCGAGCGACGAGCGGGCCAATATCCGCACAACGGTCATTCCGGAAAACGGCAAGCCGATCCAGGTCGACTACGCCATGCATCGCACCGACGGTGGCTGGAAGGCCTTTGACGTTCGCGCCGAAGGCATTTCGTACGTGATGAGCTACCGCAATACCTTCGACAACGAAATCAACCAGACGAGCCTTGAGGCGCTGATCAAGCGGTTGCAACAGAAGGCGGAGACAAAGGCGAAGCAAACCACCAGCAAGGCCCGTTCGTAGTGGGGCAAGGGATCGAACTGGAAAGCCTCGGCAACGGCCGCTTCCTGGTCAGCGGCGCGCTGACTTTCGGGACCGCGAATACGGCGCTCTCGGAAGGCGAGCGCCTGTTCGAACATTTTCAGGAACTCGACCTCGATCTGGCGCACGTCGACGAAAGCGACAGCGCCGGACTCGCCGTATTGATTGAATGGGTCAGTCGCGCCGGGCGCGATGGCAAGGAAATCCGCCTCAGGCATGTGCCGCAGCAACTCGCTGCGCTCGCCGTGATCAGCGAGGTCGAAAGCCTGCTGCCGATAATCGAAGAGGAGGCCGAGGCCTAGTTCGAGTTCGAATCGTCCGGCGGCAGGTCGGGATATTGCGGCGGCGGGGGATTGCCGTCGTAGATCAGGAACTGGCGGTGCTGCAGGAACGCGTCGCGGATGAAGACGTACGGGTCAAACGCGTTCTCCACCTGGCCCTGGAGGTCGAGCAGCTGGGCGCGCTGGTCGACGCCGTAGAAAATTATCGCAGCGTCGCGGGTGCCGGCGTCATTGATCTCGTAAATACTGGTCGGATTGTAGATGCCATCGGCGTAGCGCCCGAAGGCATCGCGAAATGTGCTCGGCCCCAGCAGTGGCAGTACCAGGTACGGCCCGCTTGGCACGCCCCAGACTGCAAGCGTCTGGCCCAGATCCTCGTCGTGCTGTTCCAGCCCCATCGGTGTGGCCACGTCGAACAGCCCCAGCACGCCGAAACTGGAATTGGCCAGGAAGCGGCCCGTATCCGCGCCCGACTGCTTGAATTTGCCCTGCAGCAGATCGTTGACGATCACGATCGGCTCTTCCAGATTGAGAAAGAAGTTGTGAACGCTCGTCTGCACCGGCTTGGGCGTGACCTTGACGTACGTCTTTGTCACCGGCCGGACGACGACGTCGTCCATGACGCTGTTCATTGTCGCGGTAATCCGGTTCAGGCGCTGCAACGGGTCCGGCGCCGGCGCACCGGATTGTGATGGTGCGGTGGCGCAGCCGGTCAGCATCAGGGTCGCGGCGGCCGCAAGCAGCCTTCCGCCCGCGAGGGCGGTGAATTGCTTCATCACGGTGTTATTGCTCTCTCGGAGGCGGTGGCAGAAAGCCTGGTTCATAAGGCTGCGGGGCGCGCTGAACGCCCAGGTGCCAGCTCATCTGGTTGCGCGCGTCCTTCTTCTGCAGCTTGCGGGTCTTCTGTAGATCGTCGAGCCGCGCCCGGTAGCGCGCCTTTTCGTAGGAATCGGGGTGCGCGTCGTCCAGCGCCAGCCGGATTTGCGTAATCGCCGCGCCGAGCTTGCCGTTCAACTCGTAGTATTGCGACAGGTAATAACGCGCTTCGCCGAGGTTGCCGGCCTGACTCGAGGCTTCCGCCAGCAGGTGCAGTACCAGAGGATTGTTGCCATTGTCCATGGCGGCGTTTTGCAGCACGGTTTTGGCATCGGCGGCGCGATTGGCTGCCAGCAGGGCCTGCGCCTGATCCACCTGGACGGCGAGGCTGTCCGGGAACACTTTTGCGGCATGTTCGAACGTCGCCAGTGCCTTATCGAGGTTGCCGTTCTTAAGTTCGGCATTTCCCACACCGAGATGGTAGGCCACCACGTCGGGGTGCTTGTCGAGTAGCGGATTCAGGATCGCGAGCGCCTTTGCGGCGCGATGCATGCGGATCAGACAGAGGGCGCGGCCATAAGCGATCGCGTTCTTGCCGGTTTGCGACAGCTTGCTCGTATCGACGCCGTTGAAATACGCCAGTGCGTCATCGACACGATCGGCGACCAACACTCGCGCTCGCGCACGCATCAGCAAATAACTGCGACTGTTCTTGTGCGTGATTTTCGGCATCTGGCGGGCACGTTCGCTGGCGTCGCTGATACGGACAGTGTCCATCGGGTGGGTCATCAGGAAGGCGGGCGGCTTCAGTTCGCCGCGCGACATGATCTCGAATTTCTGGAATATCTGCGCCATGCCGACGGGGTTGTAGCCGGCGCGCGCCATGAAGCCGATACCGACCCGGTCGGCTTCCTCCTCGTCATGACGGGTGAAATTGATCTGGTGCTGAATGATCGCTGCCTGCGTTCCCATGACAGTCGCCATGCCAACTTGGGGATTCCCTGTCGCAATGCCTAGGATCACGCCGCCCAGCAAGCCTGCCAGTTCCTTCCAGCCCATGCCTTGCATGTCGGCCACCTGGCGCGCCATATGATGCTGAGTCACATGTGCGGTTTCATGCGCGATAACGCCGGCCAGCTCATTTTCATTATCGGTTGCGGTGAAAAGCCCGGTGAAAATAGCGACATTCTGGCCGGGAAAGGCAAACGAATTCATGACCGGCGTGGCGATTACGTAATAGTGAATATCCATCCCCGGCGAATCGCTTTCCGCCGCAATGCGATGACCGACATCCCGAATGTAATCCGTAACCAGCGGATCCTGCAGGATGAGGTCATAGCGACGTAACTGAACCAGTTCCTGACGGCCGATTTCATCCAGTTCGGCGGGGCTGATGGCACCGCCGCCCGGATCGCCCAGCCTGGGCAGGTCGTATCGGCCGGGCACAACGTCGGCGTTGGCCGCAAAGCCGGCCCCCGGTGCCAGTCCGACCATCAACGCCAGCAGAGTCCAGGCCAAGCGTTTCATGTCTGCATTATAGCGCAGCCACTAGAAACCGTAGCGAAATCCGATCGATACGATATCCGTGGCAACATCATAAGTTCCAACGAGATGATCGCCGCTCTGGCCGGTCTGGTCCATCGGGATATTGTCGCCAACGAACAGGTGCGCATAGCCGATATCCAGGTCCAGCGCATTGCTCAAATGCCAGGTCGCACCGAGCGCGATCCACTTGCGGGTGTTGCCCGGCAGTCGCGGCGTCCGGTACTGGTCCTGGATCGGAGTCTGGTCGTACGCGAGGCCGCCACGGAAAGTCCACGCATCATTGTAGTGCCAATCGACGCCAACGCTGTAGCGCCAGCTGTTCTGCCAGTTTTCAGGCTGGATCGTGTCCGGCTGCTTGGGATTCTGAAAGTCGATGTTGATCGCGTCGAAGCTGTTCCAGCCCATCCAGGTGACGTCGGCGCTGATCGTCCAGCGGTCGTTGAGTTCGTGCGCAAAGCTCAAACTGGCCTGTGCGGGCGTCTTGATGCTGGTGCTCGCGCTACCGTCCTGGAACAGGCCCTGAGCAGCGAATAATGCCGGTACCGCTTCAAAGCGTACCTTGCCGTCGATGTCGTGATTAATGCTGCTGCGATAGGTGAAGCCGACCTTGGTCCTGCCGAAATTGGCCAGCACACCGAGATTCCAGCCATATCCGGTATCGTTGCCGCTGAGGCCGAAATAGCCGTCGTGGCTTTGCGGCGTGAGTCCGAGACTGGAGCACGTCACCGGATCGAGCGAGCCGAAGCAGACAGCGCCATAGTCGATGTCGCTGGTGAGTTTGGCGCTGAAGTACTGGATGTCCACTCCGAGGCCGATCGACCAGATGTCATTGATCTGCCAGGCGACGGTGGGTGTCAGATTGACGCCCGCGACGCCGCTGTAGATTGCCTGATAACGCGCGATCGAATTCGGTGGGTAGTCCGTGTTCAGGCCGTAGGGCGCATAGAGGCCGACGCCGAACGCCCAGCCGTTGTTGAGCGGCGTGCCGAAGAACAGCGACGGGACGTAGCCAGGCTTGTTCGCACCACCGTCTTCGGGACCCGATAGCGGCCGGCCCGCCGCATCGACGGCAATCCCCTTGGTGAAATCCGCCTGCAGATCAATCCACGTGAGGCCACCCATGATCTGCGGCTGCGTCAGTTCCGTCAGGCCGGCCGGGTTATAGAAGATCGAGCTGGCATCGTTCACCAGCGCCGCGCCACCCGAATGGGCTCGACCGAGGCTGCGCGCGCTTTGTTCCAGCAGCGCAAAACCGCCCGCATGAGCGAGCCCCGGAAGGACGATGGCAGCCGCCGTGGCCAGGGAAACAGCCAGTTTGATACCCGCTTTATGATTCATGGTCATCCCCGCTGGTGGTAACGCGCCCTATTGAAGCATAGCCAAGACCAAATTGTAATCTCCGGCCGTTCCCGCGCATCGCCGCCGCGGGCCGCGCATGTTATAAAGGGCGGCGGCATACCAACAATGAGGGCAGTTCGGGCGCATGAATGTGCTGACAAACTGGCTGCGGCGCTACTTCTCGGACCCGCAGATCGTCATCCTGCTCGTGTTCATCTTCATGGGCGTGGCGGTGATCGTCTGGGTCGGGCAGATTCTCGCGCCGGTGCTCGCCAGTATCGTGATTGCGTATCTGCTGGAGGCAGGCGTCCGGCTGCTGTCGCGCTGGGGTGTGCCGCGGCTCGCGGCAGTCGTCATCCTGTTCGTGATCTTCATGTGCGCGCTGATCGGTGCGCTGTTCGGGCTGGTGCCGGTCCTGTCGCACCAGGCGACGCAGTTCTTCCAGGGCCTGCCCGATATGCTGGCGCACTTTCAGGCCTTCATTTCGCACCTGCCGGAACGCTATCCGGACCTCATTACCCCGATGCAGGCCCAGGCGATCAACGACAACATCCAGAACGAGTTGACGTCGATGGGCAAAGCCGTCCTGTCGCACTCGCTCGCGTCGCTGATCAGCGCGATCACGTTCCTGATTTACCTGATCCTCATGCCGTTGCTGGTGTTCTTTTTTCTCAAGGACAAGGATGAGATTCTGGCTTGGCTTGCAAGCTACCTGCCGCGCAATCGCGACCTGGTGACGGCGGTGTGGGAGGACGTCAACGCACAGATCGCGAACTTCATTCGCGGCAAGGTCTGGGAAATCTTGATCGTCTGGGCGGCGGCGTGGATCCTGTTCTCGATCATGGGGCTGAACTTCAGCGTCCTGCTGAGCCTGCTGGTCGGCCTGTCGGTAGTGGTGCCGTATGTCGGTGCAATCGCCGTTAGCATTCCGGTCGTCGCCGTCGCCTATTTCCAGTTCGGCCTGAGCGTGCACTTCTGGTGGCTGATCGCGTTCTATTCGGCCATCCACATCATCGACGGCAACGTGCTGATTCCGATCCTGTACTCGGAAGTGGTTAACGTCCATCCGGTCGCGATCATGATCGCGGTACTGTTCTTCGGCGGCATATGGGGCTTCTGGGGCGTATTTTTCGCCATTCCGCTGGCGACGCTGGTGCACGCGATTATCCGCATCTGGGTCCGCCGCACGCGCGATCGGCAACTGGAGTTGCCGCCGACGACGCCAGCGGAATGAGGGGCCAAACAACTACTTCTTGACACAGGCTTGGGAATTAACCTATACCTTGTACAGGTCGTTCCTGACAGGGTACGGCCTACGTTAAAAATATAAAAAATATAAGCAAGGAGAGCTTGACCATCCTGAATAAAAACAAAGGCTTGCGGCTGATTTCGCCTCCCCGCTCGGAGAAGAGGCGGCATAACGCCAATCATTGCAATTCTCCGGACAGGAATCCGGATTTGGAGGAACAAATGTCCAGAAGAAGATCCCTTTCGCTTTTATGTTCGCTGACTGCGGGCATTGCGCTCACCCTCGGTGCCACGTCCGCATTAGCTGACGTGCAGCCGACCGGCGCGACGCCGGCCGACGAGACCATTACTACAACCATTGTTTTCAACGTAACGCACCCGGACAAGCTGGCACGCTACATTCATGAGACCGTCACGCCGGGAAGCCCGCACTACCGCGATTTTTTGTCAGTGCAAGAGTTCGTCGTTCACTATGCGCCGCACCGCGGGCAAATACAGAAAACAGCGCGCTACCTCGAAAGCTTCGGCATCAAGGTTGACAAAGTCTATGCGGATCATCTGGCTATGACCGTCAGCGGTCCTGCCAGCGCGTTCAACCAGGTATTCAATACCGAACTGGCGAACTATCAGGAAACGGCACCGGCTGCGCACCCGCACCGGCGCGGACATTTTCATCGGCCGAAGAGTCAGCCGCATCTGCCGAAGTTGTTGCAGGACAACGACGTGCTGGCGGTCGTCGGCTTGAGCAACGAATACCAGTTCAAGCCGATGCATGTGCATACGCCTGTACCGCATGCAGGGAGTACGGCGAGACTGCCGGTGATGTCGTCAGACGGCAATACGATTGCTACCGGAGTGCCCGGTCAACTGACGGTGGGCGATGTTGCCAACATCTACAATATCAACCCGTTGTATGCAGCCGGCATAAGTGGCACCGGCATGACCTTAGGTATCGCGAGCTATAGCACCGTTGACCCCGCAGATGCTTATGGTTATTGGGATATTATCGGGCTGAATTACAAGTCCGATCGGATCAGCAGGGTCCACGTGGATGGTGGCGCCGGGTTTGCCGGCGGTGAGACGACGCTGGATGTTGAGCAGTCAGGCGGTCTCGCACCGGCTGCGAATGTCATCGTTTACGACGCGCCGAACTCGAGTCTCGGCGGCATCGATATGTTTTATACAATCGTCTCGGACAACAAAGCCGACACGCTGTCCTATAGCTGGGGCCTGCCGGAAATATTTTATTTTCCCGAACTGAATGGCGGAGTCGATTTCACGGACACAATGACGGCGCAAAACCAGGCGTTCATGGAAGCGGCTGTGCAAGGTATGTCCGTTTTTGCCGCGACCGGCGACTCCGGAGCGTACGATACCGTGCGGGATTATTTCCAGCCGCAGGGTTCGGCACCGTTGGCTGTCGACTGGCCGGCAAGTTCGCCATACATTACAGCAGCGGGTGGCACGACCTTGCCGATCCTTGCTGGCTATTATTTTCTCTGCAACGGTCAGAAATATCCGATTGACGTTCCGCATAGACGCGCATGGTCCTGGGACTATGTAGCCGCGGCGTACCAATGTTTTGGCGCGAAGGCCTTCTCAGTGGGTGATGGCGGCGGCGTCAGCGTATTCTGGCATCGTCCGTCGTACCAGGATGGTTTGGCCGGTATCCAGCTCAGTCAGGCGGGGCAATATTTCCCGTTCTTTGGGGGGTTGGATCTGCTGGCCGGTTTTGCCGGTAGAAACATACCGGATATTTCGATGAACGCCGATCCTTACTCCGGCTACCTGTACCTCTTTGGGGGCGCACTGATTGGCGGCGAGGGCGGAACCAGTTTCGTCGCTCCCCAGTTGAACGGTATCGCTGCGCTAATTGGTCAGAAGGCCGGTACCCGCATCGGTTTGTTGAATCCGCAGTTGTATCGCTTGCTGAGCGAGTACGGCTATGGGCCTGATTCACCGTTCAATGACATTACGCATGGCAATAATTGGTATTGGCAGGGCGCGCCGGGCTACGACCCGGCATCCGGCGTCGGCACGCCGAACGTCGCCCGGTTGGCTGCGGCGCTGTCCGCGGAGCCCGCGCAAGCGCATTAATTGGGTGATCTTCCACGATGCCAATACACGGGCCGCGCAAGCGGCCCGTTTTTTTATCCGCCGTATAATATTGGTATGAGCCAGCCTGCGGCCGCGCAATTCGATTCCCGACGATTCCTCAAGAGCCTCACCAGCGCCCCCGGCGTCTATCGGATGCTGGACGAGGAGGGGACGATTATCTATGTCGGCAAGGCGTCCAATCTGCGCAACCGTGTCGGCAGCTACTTCCATAGCAGCCTGCCGCCGAAGACCGCTGCGATGATGAGGCAGATGTGCTCGGTCGAGGTCACGGTGACGCACACCGAAACCGAGGCGCTGCTGCTGGAAAACAACCTGATCAAGCGCTACCGGCCGCGCTACAACGTGCTGCTGCGCGACGACAAAAGCTACCCTTACATCCGGCTGGAGGAGGGGCATCAGTTTGCGCGACTGAGCTTTTATCGCGGCCGGCGGCGCGAGAAAGACCGGTTTTTCGGCCCATATCCGAGCGCGGGCGCGGTGCGCGAGACGCTGCACCATCTGCAGAAGCTGTTTTTGCTGCGCAGTTGCAACGACACCTTCTTCAAGAACCGCAGCCGGCCGTGCCTGCAATACCAGATCCAGCGCTGCTCGGCACCGTGCGTCGGGTTCATCGACGAGGCGACGTACCGGCGCGATGTCGAAAACGCAGTGCTGTTCCTGGAGGGCAAGAACCAGCAGGTGATCACTCGCCTGGTGGCGCGGATGGAGGCAGCTTCGGAGGCGCTCGATTTCGAGCAGGCGGCACGCCTGCGGGATCAGATTTCGCGACTGCAACAGGCGCAGGAGCACCAGTATGTGAGTGCGCCACACGGCAACGGCGATGTCGACGTGATCGCCGCCGGCAGCTCCGGTCGGCTCGGTTGCGTCACGCTGGTGGCGATCCGCGGCGGGCGCAACCTGGGCAGCAAGACGTTTTTCCCCCGCACGCACGGCGAGGCGGAGCCGACGGAAATCCTGCAGGCGTTCCTGCCGCAATATTATCTCGGCCGCGATGCACCGCACCGCATCATCTGCAACCTGCCGGTGGATGAGCGCGAGGTGCTGGAAGCGACGCTGACCGAGCAGACGGGCCACCGGGTCGCCATCGGTCACCAGGTGCGGGGCGAGCGCCGCCGCTGGCTGGAAATGGCCGGGACGAATCTGAAGCAGGCACTGGCAACGCGGCTCGCGATCGACGCCGACATGGCCGCGCGGCTCGAACAGTTGCAGGAGGCATTGGGACTCGAACAACTGCCGGCGCGGCTGGAATGCTTCGACATCAGCCACACCGGGGGCGAGTCGACCGTCGCCTCCTGCGTCGTGTTCGACAGCCGTGGGCCGCTTAAGTCGGACTACCGCCGTTACAACATCGAAGGCGTCGCACCCGGCGACGATTACGGCGCGATTCACCAGGCGGTTCGGCGCCGCTACCAACGTATCAAGAAGGGGGAGGCGCCGATGCCGGACGTGCTGTTTATCGACGGTGGTCGAGGTCAGTTGGCCGAGGCCTGCAGCGTGCTGGAGGATCTGCAGATCGAGGGACTGTGCGTGGTGGGCATCTCGAAAGGCCCGACGCGCAAGCCGGGGCTGGAAAAGCTGTGGTTGTCGGGCCGTCGGCAGCCGCTTATACTGCCCGCGGAGTCGTTTGGCCTGCATTTGATTCAACGGATCCGCGATGAAGCGCACCGTTTCGCGATCGTCGGCCACCGCGCCCGCCGCGCCAAGCGGCGGACCGAATCGGTACTGGAAGAAATACCGGGGCTGGGGCCGAAGCGACGCCAGCAGCTACTGAAGCAGTTCGGCGGCCTGCAGGGCATTCGCCGTGCCGGCGTCGGTGACCTGCAGCGCGCACCCGGCATCAGCCAGGCGCTGGCGCAGCGCATCTACGATGGATTTCATGGTGACATCTGAGAATGGATAGCACCGCTTGCGGCAAACCGCGAACTGAATCGCGTGGCAAGACCGTTAAAATGCTCAATATCCCCAACACGTTGACGCTGTTCCGCATTGCGCTGATTCCGGTGTTCGTCGTCGTGTTTTTCATGCCGGGTCACTGGACGGCCCCGGCGAGCGCAGGCATCTTCGCGCTCGCGGCCATCACCGATTGGTTCGATGGCTATCTGGCTCGCCGGCTGCAACAGAGCTCGCCTTTCGGCGCATTCCTCGACCCCGTCGCCGACAAGCTGATGGTCGCTGTCGCGCTGGTGCTGCTGGTGCTCGCGCACCCGCACTGGTACGTCGCGATTGCCGCCGCCGTTATCATCGGCCGCGAAATTACGGTGTCGGCACTGCGCGAATGGATGGCCGAGATGGGCGAGCGCGGTATCGTGGCGGTGTCGCCACTGGGTAAGGTCAAGACGGCGACGCAGATGGTCGCGATCACGTTGATGCTGTTCCGGTGGTCGCTCGGCGGCTTCCCGATCTATCTGCTCGGGCTGGCGCTGGTGTTCCTCGCCGCGCTGTTGACGCTGTGGTCGATGACCGCCTATCTACGCGCGGCCTGGCCGCGGATGCAGGCCCATGGCTGATAAGTGAAATGAGGTTTCAGTCGCACTGAAACGCGCTACAATACTCGGGTCCGCCTGGTGACGTTGTGACATAGTTACCGGAATCATAAGGAGAGTGCCGATGCGACTGGATGGATCCTGTTACGTCTCAAGGCGCGTTGATTCCCGTAACCTGCATAATCCAAACAAACAAGGAGCGCACCGACACATACGACGGCCTGAGCCGTCCGGCAAGAGCAAGCGGAGTCTGAACAGACAGTGAGATGGTTTTGGCCCAGGTCGGACTGGTGGTTGGCTCTGCTGGTGGTCGGTATTATCGCGGCAGCCGGTGCGACCGGTAATCTTGCCGTATTCGACAACAACGTCTATGCGTGGGGCATGCGCTTCTCTGCTGCCCGCGAACCCACCGATCGAGTTGCAGTAGTCAGTGTCGACCCGGCGGTCGCCGCATCCTCGGACAAGCTGAACCAGACGCTGACCGGCGTTACCGCAAAGTTGGATGCTGCCGGTGCCGGCGTGATCGGCTTTGTACTACCGCCGGACCAGCTCGCCGCTGCCGGCGATTTCGGCGATCCCGCGGGCACTTTGGCGGCGACATCTGCCAAAGGCTCGACTGCTTCCCTGAATCCGCCCGACGATGATCAGGCTACTTTCCTGGCCAGTATTGCTGCCGCACATAATGTTGTGCTGGCCGCGACCGTCGCGGGTGCCGCGGACGACGATGCGGCGTCGGGCGGGGCGACCGAGTTGCCGGACAGCATCGCTCTGAACGCGCTGCCGCGCTTCGGTAATCCGCAACCTCGCAGCGATCTGCTGTCGCGCTTCATGCCGGTGCGTGCGTTGCGCGTCCAGCTCAACGTACCGCCCGCGCCGCTGGCGTCGGCGGCCGTGGGCGTCGGTGTGCTTACCGATTCATCCGCGTTGACCGGCGCCGAGCCGGCGGTGCTGCGCACGGGCGACGCGATCATGCCCGACTTTGCGGTCGAAGTGGCTGCGCGCGCGCTCAATCTGAACAACCTCGACATCATTCGCGGCAACGGCCGCGCGATCGATTTCGGTGAGCGCGTGCTGCCGACCGACTCGCGCTTTCAGCTGTACCCGTATTTCTATGCCGGGGGCCTCGCGTCATTCCCGGTCTATCAGGCCGATACGGTGATCGGCGGCTCGCTGCCCCAGGACACGTTCCGCAACAAGATCGTGCTGGTCGGCGTCACCGCGCCGGCGGCCGTGACGGGGCAGGCGACGCCGCAGGGCAATGCGATGACGCCGGTAATTTTCCAGGCCAACGTCATCTCCAGCATCCTCAGGGGCGAGTTGTATTCGGTGCCGGCCTGGGGCGTTGGATTGAGCGCTGGACTGCTGTTTTTGATTGCGCTGTATTTCGTCTTCATCGTGCCGCGCCTGCGGTATCCGACGGCGGTCGCCATCAGCGTTGTGTTCGCGCTGGTGCTGCTTAACGCCGAACTGCTGCTGATCATCGGAAAAGCACTATGGCTACCGTTCGCGGCGCCGATCATCGCGCTGGTGCTGACGCACATCGTGCTCGGCTTCAAACGCTTCCTCGACATGCGCATCGTCCGCTTCCAGTCCGACCTGTCGGAGACCAACCGGTTGCTGGGGCAGAGTTACCAGGAGCAGGGGCAGCTCGATCTGGCGCTGGCGCGCTATCAGCACTGCCTGCCTTCGCCGCGGCTGGCGGCGGACTATTACGATCTGGGTCTGAGCTACGAGAGCAAGCGCCAGTTCGCCAAGGCCGCCACCAGCTTCCGCGCCGTGCGCAAGATCGATCCGAATTATCTCGATGTGGAACGGCGCCTGGAACGGCTCAACGACATCGAAAACCGCATGGTGCTGGGCGGCACGGCGACGCAACCGGTCGAAGGCTTGATCATCGATTCGGAAGGCATCAGCAAGCCGATGCTGGGGCGCTACTCGATCGAAGAGCAGATTGGTCGCGGCTCGATGGGCATCGTCTACCTCGGCAAGGATCCGCGCATCGGCCGGACCGTCGCGATCAAAACCCTGACGCTGGCACGCGACGACGAGTCCGATCCGCGCGAAGTGAGCCGGCGCTTCTTTCAGGAAGCCAAGGCTGCGGGTCGCCTGAGCCACCCCAATATCGTCACGATCTACGACGTCGGCGAGGACCAGGGTGTCGCCTATATCGCCATGGATTACCTCTGCGGCGACGATCTCAAGAGCCGCTGCCAGCCGAACAACCTGCTGGATTTCGACGAGATCATGAAGATCGGTTCGCGTGTGGCGGATGCGCTCGACTACGCGCACGCCAACCAGGTCGTGCACCGCGACATCAAGCCGGGGAACATCGTCTACGAAGCCGAAACCGGCCGCGTCAAAGTCACCGATTTCGGTGTCGCGTTCCTCGCCGACGGCAATGCCACGCGCTCGGCGGCCGTCCTTGGCAGCCCGTCGTACATGTCGCCGGAACAGGTGCAGGGCAAGCCGCTTGACGGGCGCTCGGACATCTTCTCGCTCGGCGTAACCCTGTTTCAATTGGCGACCGGCGAACTCCCGTTCAACGGCCAGCCGATTGCGACACTGATGTACCGCATCGCGACCGAACCGCATCCGCCGGTGCGTTCAGTACGCAGCGATGTTCCGGCTTGCCTCGCGCGCATCATCGACAAGGCGCTGCAGAAAGCGCCCGGCGAGCGTTACCAAAGCGGGGCTGCGATGGCGCGCGAATTGCGGCTGTGCTTGAGCAGTTGGCGGAAGTCGAACTCGGTGCGGGAAGTGGAGGCCGAGAACAAGGCGTCCTAATGCTGAGCCAGCGCCCACTCGACATGCTCGCGCACGAGCGTTGACGGATGGGTTCGCCGAGCCTCGAGGGCGGCGACGACCTCGGGCTCCGACGGCGCATTTCCGAGTGCGACCGCACAGTTGCGTAGCCAGCCTTCGTAGCCTACGCGGCGGATTGCGCTGCCTTCGGTGTTCTTCAGGAACGTCGCTTCATCCCAGTTGAACAATTCCACCAAGGTAGCGTTGTCGAGGCCGTGCCGCGGCGCGAAATCCGCCTCAGCCGTGGGATGCGCGAACTTGTTCCAGGGGCAGACCAACTGGCAGTCGTCGCAGCCGTAGATGCGGTTGCCGATGGCTTTGCGGAACGCCACCGGAATCGCATCGCGGTTTTCGATCGTCAGGTAGGAAATGCAGCGGCGGGCATCGAGTTGATACGGCCCGGTGATCGCCTGCGTCGGACAGACGTCGATGCAGGCGTGGCAGGAGCCGCAGTGATCCTGCTCGGGCGTATCCACGGCTATCGGCAGATCGGTGTAGATTTCGCCAAGGAAAAACCACGAGCCGGCGCGGCGGTTGATCAGGTTGGTATGCTTGCCGATCCAGCCGAGCCCGGCGTTGCGCGCGAGCGGCTTTTCCATCACCGGTGCACTGTCGGTGAATACACGATAGCCGAACACACCGCTGTCTTCCCTGACCAGATCGGCGAGTTGCTGGAGGCGTTTACGTAGCAGCTTGTGGTAGTCGCGGCCGAGTGCGTAGCGGGAGATGTAGGCGCGGCGGTTATCGGCAAGATTGGCTTCGGCGTCCGCGGCGGCAGCCGGCCAATAATCCATGCGCGCAGAAATGACGCGCAATGTACCGACAACGAGTTCCGCCGGATGCGTACGACGGCGGCCGTGGCGCGCCATGTAATGCATCGAACCATGTCGTTGTTCGCGCAGCCACGTGATTAACCGCGCCTCTTCGACGTCGAGGTCGACGTCGGCAATTCCGACCTGCTGAAAGCCGAGTTTGCGGCCGTGCGCCTTAATCCGCTCCGCGAGTTCGCTTGAATTGGAGCGACTCGTCATGACTCATCAGTCTGCCTTTTTTCGATCGGGCAGGGGCGCCGGTCGTCGCCGACGTGGACGTAGGTCATTTGCGCCGTTGCAACCCTGCGGCTGCGTTCCGCTTCGCCGGTCTGACTGGCAAAGACGGTCACATCGACCGTCAGCGACGTGTTGCCGATGCGGCTGACGTTGGCGTAGAAGCTGACCACGTCGCCGACGTATACCGGGTTCAGAAACTGGAACTCGTTCACCGAGACGGTGACGACGCGGCCGCCGGCGCGCCGGAAGGCAGGGATGGCGGCGGCCATGTCGGCGTGGGCCATCAGCCAGCCGCCGAAAATATCGCCGAGGCTGTTGGTGTCCTTCGGCATGGCGAGGGTGCGCACCATTGCCTCCTGATCGACAGGCGGATGATCGAAGTACATGTCGGTTCCCGTTATTTAAAAGTGTCCCAGCCGGCGTCGGGCGTAAACCGTTCGCCGTAGCGTGCCGCGAGCGTTTGCAGGCGATCGCGCAGATTTGCCGCGCCCGCGCTGCGCGCATATTGTATCGGGCCGCCGCGGAAAGGTGCGAAGCCGGTGCCGAAGATGACGCCGGCGTCGATCAAGTCGCCATCGGCGACGATCCCTTCGCGCAGGCAGGCGACGGCTTCGTTGACCATCGGCAGAATCAGCCGGTCGGTCAGGTCGTCGGGGCGGTTGCGCGCCTTACTCTTGTCCTTGTTCGGCTTGCCGTCTTCGTAGCGGTAAAAGCCCTGGCCGGTCTTGCGGCCGAGCTGCTTCGCCTTGACCTTGTCTTCCAGTTGCCGCGGTACCGGCTTGTCATAGGCCTGGGCGAGAATTTTGCCGACGGAGAGGCAAATGTCGAGTCCGACTGTATCGGCCAGTTCGACCGGCCCCATCGGCATACCGAAATCGGTGGCGGCCTTGTCGACCGCCTCGGGCGCGATGCCTTCGCCGACCGCTTCGAGGGCTTCCATCAGGTATGGCATCAGGATGCGGTTGACGAGAAAACCGGGCGAGCTTTTCACCGGCACCGGCAGGCGGTTGATGCGGCGCGCGAACGCGAGCGCCTTGTCGGTCGCGGTTTGCGTGGTCGAATCGGCGTGAATGACTTCGACGAGCTGCATCTTTGCGACCGGGTTGAAGAAATGCAGCCCGGCGAAACGGTCCGGATGCTGCAGCGCAGTTTCCAGCGTTTCCAGACGGATGCTGGACGTGTTGGTCGCCAGCAGTGCCTGCGCGCCCATCTTCGGCTCGACCTCGCGGTACAGGTTTTCCTTGGCCTCCGCATCTTCGATGATCGCCTCGACGATAACGTCGGCCTTGCTGACGCCACTGCCCTCGAGATCGGACCGCAGGCGCTGCTGCGCCTCCCGAACCTTGGCATCGCTTTTCAGCTTCTTTTCGAACAGCTTGCGGCCGCGTTCGAGCGCCGGGTCGATGTAACGCTGCTCGCGATCCTGCAGCGTCACGTCGAGACCCTGCAGCGCACACCACGAGGCGATGTCGCCTCCCATCGTTCCGGCGCCGATGACGTGAACGTGGTTGAACGTCGCGTCGGATTGCTTGCCGAGCGACTTCAGCCGGTCGCGCAGCAGGAACACGCGCACCAGGTTGCGCGCAGTTTCGCCGCACATCAGCTCGGCGATCGAGCGCGCTTCGGCGATATAGCTCGCTTCGGACGCGCCGGCGTGGTGCTGCCAGAGGTCGATGATCGCGTACGGCGCCGGGTAATGCTTCCGCTTCACCCGCGCCGCGACGCGCTTGCGAAGATCGCCTGCGACGATCGGGCGAAACGGCGCTAACTGCAACAGCTTGAGCCATGGCGACGGCTGCGTCTTTGGTGGCGGGTTGAGCGCCAGTTGCGTGGTAACGTCCTTGAGATGATCGGGCCCGGCGAGCTGATCGACCAGGCCTGTCTCCTTCGCCTTGCGCGCATGCACATTGCGGCCTGTCAGCATCAGGTCCATCGCGGCGAACACGCCGGTGACGGCGACCGAGCGCACCGTGCCGCCGAAGCCCGGATGAATGCCAAGCTGCACCTCGGGAAAGCCAAGCACGGTGCGCGAATCGTCGGCGGCGACGCGATAATCGCAGGCGAGCGCCAGCTCCAGTCCGCCGCCGAGCGCGAAGCCGTGAATCATGGCGACGGTGGTGCAGGGCAGGGCTTCGAGCCGTGCAAAAACTTTCTGACCCTGGCGGATGTGCTCGAACGCCTGCTCCGGGTTTTGCAGCGTAGTGAATTCGTTGATATCCGCGCCGGCGATAAAGCCGTTCTTTTTGGCCGAGTAGATGACGACGGCTTTTGGGTTCATCGCCTCGACCCGGGCGAGCTTGTCGTTCAGCTCGGCGATCACCTCGGCGGCGAGCACGTTGGTGCCTGAACCGGCCTTGTCGAAGCGCAGCCAGATGAGGCCGTGGCCACCATCCTCGAGGCGCCAGTGCCGGTCGTCTGTTCGCTCAGGTGAGTGTCGATCGCTGTCAGCCATGGTTATTCTCCGTTTGTGCGGGGCGGTCGATAAAGCTTGTCCCCGGCGGCGTCGCGAGCAGCTGTTGGCGGATGTGCTCGCCAACGATAACCGCGGTGCGATAGCGGCCGTTGCCGGCATCCGCCGCGGGCTGCGCTATAAAGTTGCGAAAGCTTTTCCGCTTGAGTTGTGCGGCCTGCCGATAAACATCATACCAGTCGTGTTCTGCACGATCGCCGAATTTCGCGGCGCCATAATAGCGTAGCAGCCGCGTGCGCAGCGTATTTGCGGCCAGGTCGTGATGAATGGCGTCCGTCGCCGGCTTCCCGGCGGTCTCGCTGCGCGCCGCCATGCCTTCCAGAAGCAGCATTCGGCGGTCGATGGCCGCCATGATTTCCTCGCGCAGCGCCGTCAGCGGTTGTGGCTGCTGCAGGACCCGGCTCTCGGTCTCGAGCAGTTCGTTGCGCACGGCTGCGAGCGCCGCATTGTCGAGCGTCGTTGCCGGCGCCTCGTCGGCAAACGCGGCGGCTGGCGCGAGCACACCCTGGCGCCAGGCCAGCCAGATATCGTCGATGGAGACCGCGGCGGAATCCGGCTGCGGTGCCGGCTTCAGGCGCCGCCGCATCGAGGCGCGCAAGGTCAGGAATAGCGCGCCGAAGACGGCGCCGCCGGCCATCGCGCCGATCACGATCGAAATGATGACGGCCGAGACGGGGACGCCGTTCACCGCGGCTCCGTGCCGGTCGACTGAACGAGGCGCGGTGCCGCGTCGGCTTCGATTTCAAAGTCGCACACCAGCGGCAAATGATCGGAATAGGGGACTTTCGGAATGTGAAAGTCGGTCACGCGGATGCCCTTGCCGTACAGGATGAAGTCGAGCTGCTTGCGCGGCGAGTGGCTCGGGTACGACGGCTCGGCCAGCCGGTTGGCGCTCTTCAGCCCGGTGGCGGCCATGAACAGCTCGATTTCGTAGTCGCCGCGCAGAGTGTTGAAGTCGCCGGCGACGATCAGCGGCTTGTCCGTCCTCTGGACGAGCGTGTGCAAATGCCGCAGCTGATAATGGCGGTGACGGTATTTCAGCGACAAATGCACCAGGAACACGCTCAGGTTGTCGAGTTCGAGTTCGAGGATCAGCCGCTTGATGCCGGCGTCGAAATAGTGGATGTGTTCGCTGCTGATGTGGCTGCCGGTGATGAAAGCGTTGCCCTGCTTGCGCATGATCGGCAAGTGGTTGCCGAACGACTTGACGCCGTACTTGGTCTGGTAAGAACTGGCGTGGCCGAGGGCGGCGGCAATCGCGTCGGCCTGGTTGACGGTCCGGGAGCGCAGCGAGCCGGTGTCGACCTCGATCAGACCGGCAATATCCGGCTGCGTTTCGACGACGAATTTCGTGATCCGGCGCAGGTTATGGGCAGTATCCTTGATATAGCCGATACCCGGCAGCGGCCAGTTAAACGCCAGGCCGGATCCTGTGGCATAGCGCATGTTGTACAGCAGAAATCGCATCGCTTCGTCAGAACACCGCTTTGTATATCATAAGCCCCATGACTGCTGAACAACCCACCATCGCGGCACGCGAAGCTCTCGACTTTGATTGCTTTATCGAAGGCGATATCGCCTACGAGGCGATGCTGGCCGCTATCGCGGGCGCGCGCCGGGCAATCCGCCTGGAAGCCTACATCCTGGCCGACGATGAAATCGGCTGGCGCTTCGCCGAAGCGCTGGCGAAGCAGGCCGATCGCGGCGTCGACGTCCGCGTGCACATCGACGCGGCAGGATCGCTGCTCTGGCTGTCGCGGCGCTTGCCGCGGCACTTGCAGGAACACGGCGTCCGGGTCCAGTGGTACCACCGAATCGGCTTAAGTCCGGTCCGCTACAACCGCCGCAACCACCGGAAAATGCTGATCGTCGACGATGCCGTCGTCTATCTCGGCGGCATGAACGTGCATCGCGAAAACTCGCTCAGCGTGTTCGGGCAGACCCGCTGGCGCGATACGCATTTCGCGCTGCGCGGGCCGCTCGTGCAGCAGGCGATAGACCTGTTCGATGCGCTCTGGCGCCACCGTCGCGAGCCGCCGTGCGAGGACATCACGCTGCATGACACGGCGCTGATCACCAATCGGCCGCGGCGCTGGAAACACCTGCTCAGACGGCTCTATGGCAACGCTTTCGCGGCCGCAAAAAGCAAAATCTATCTTACCACGCCATACCTGGTGCCGGACCTGCGCACCCAGCGCGGGATGACGGCGGCGGCGCGGCGTGGAGTGGATGTGCGCCTGCTGGTGCCGCGCCACAGCGACAGCCGGCTGGCGCAGTGGGCGGCGCATGCGGCCTATGATGCCCTGCTGCGTAAGGGGGTGCGGATTTATGAATATCTGCCGCGCGTGCTGCACGCGAAAACCGCCGTCGTGGACGGCAACTGGAGCACCGTCGGCACGGCGAATCTCGACTATCGCAGCTTTTTCCTCAATTACGAACTGAATCTCGTGACCGCCGACCCGCGGCTGGCCTCGGTCCTCGAAGAGCAGTTTCTGAAGGATATCCGGGAAGCGGAGGAGGTCCGGCTCGATCACTGGGTCCGGCGCGGCCTGCGGGATCGGGTCATGGAATTCGTCGGGTGGCTGGGCCGGCGCTGGCTATAGTATAATTTCTCGGCTTTAGACGACCCTTTTTTCTAAATACCAAATTATTCTGCGCGGCGGGCAGGGCGGCCCTGCTCGGGCAGGGTTTTAACCAGACCGCAGATCCAGGAGTCACGAATGCGCAAAGAGACCGCTCCGTCGGCCGAAGAAATCGATGCCAACCGCCGCAAGTTTCTGATCAGTGCGACTTCGGTCGTCGGGGCCGCCGGATTCGCCGGCGTGGTGTATCCGTTCGTCGAGACGATGTTCCCCAGCCGCAAGGCGGTGGCCGAAGCGCAGCCGGTAAAAATTGACATCAGCAAAGTCGAGCCGGGCCGGCAGATTCAGGTGATGTGGCAGCACAAGCCTGTCTGGGTGCTGCATCGTAGCGACGAGCAACTCGCGACGCTGCAAAAGCGCGACAACCAGCTCAAGGATCCGAAGTCGACGGCGGCGCAGCAGTTACCGCAATACGCCAACCCGACGCGCTCGCTGCGGCCGCATATATTCGTCGTGGTCGGCATCTGCACGCACCTGGGCTGCATTCCGGATTACAAGCCGAAGCCCGGCTCTGTCAGCCCCCGCTGGGAGGGCGGATATCATTGCCCTTGTCACGGCTCGCGCTACGATCTGGCCGGCCGGGTGTTTCAGGGTTCCCCCGCGCCGGCCAATCTGCCGGTACCGCCGTACTATTTCATCAACGACAAGGAAATCATGGTCGGCCAGCTCAAGGACGGCTCGGAACAGCACTGGACTCCGAGCAACTGGTAATTCGCGCCCGGCGCGGATTTGGTAAAGTAGATTCATCGCGTGGCGGCCTTCGGGCCGCCGCCAGTATCTCCATGGAGGGACGTGATGAAACGCAAGGCTTCTGTTCGCTGGCAGGGCTCGATCAAGGACGGGCGCGGCAGCATTTCTACCGAAAGCAAAGCACTGTCGGAGCAACCGTATTCGTTCGGTAGCCGATTTGAAAGCCGGCAAGGGACCAATCCTGAAGAATTGATCGCGGCCGCGCACGCCGGCTGCTTTTCAATGGCGCTGGCGCTCGAACTGAGCAAGGTCGGCCTCACCCCAGACAGCATCGAGACCAGCGCCGCCGTCAATATCGACAAGCAGGGCGAAGGTTTCACGATCGACACGATTCATCTTGATGTCCTGGCCCGCATTCCCGGTGCCGACGAGAGCGCTTTCGAAAAGGCCGCGAACGCTGCAAAGGCGGGCTGTCCGGTGTCGAAGGTGCTGAATGCTGACATCACCATGAGCGCCTCGTTGAAAAAATAAGGAACAACTGCTTATGCCCGACCGTTTGATGAAAGCGGTGCGCGTTTACGAATTCGGCGGTCCGGAAGTCCTGCGCTATGAAGACGCGCCGATCCCGTCGCCCGGGCCGCGACAGGTGCTTGTCCAGGTGCACGCCGCCGGCGTGAATCCCGTCGATACCTACATCCGCGCCGGCACCTACGCCCGCAAACCCGATCTGCCCTATACGCCTGGTTCCGATGCGGCCGGCGTCGTCGCGGCAATCGGCCGCGACGTCGAAGGTCTTGCCGCCGGCGACCGTGTCTATACTTCTGGCACGGTGTCTGGCAGCTACGCGGATTACGCGATCTGCAACGATTGGCAGGTGTTTCGCCTGCCGGTCCGTAACGAATTTGTGCAAGGCGCGGCGCTCGGGACACCTTATGCGACCGCCTGGCGCGCGCTGTTTCAACGTGGTCGCGCAGCCGCCGGAGAAAGCCTGCTGGTACACGGCGCCACCGGCGGCGTCGGGTTGGCCGCGGTACAACTTGCCTCCGCGGCCGGCCTGCGCATCTTCGCGACCGGCGGCAGTGAGGAAGGTCGTGAACTGGTGCTGGAGCAGGGCGCTCACGAGGTCTTCGATCATCACTCCGACGATTATCTTGAGCGCATCCGGGTGCACAGCGGCGGTGTTGATCTCGTGCTGGAAATGCTCGCCAACGTCAATCTTGACCGGGACCTCGAGGTGCTCGCGCCGGGTGGCCGCGTCGTCGTAATTGGCAGCCGCGGCCGCGTCGAGATCGATCCGCGCCGGACGATGCAAAAGGAAACGGCGATTTTGGGCATGACGCTGTTCAACGCCAGCGAAAAGGAAACGCACAGCATCCATGCCGGCCTGGGTGCAGGTCTCACGAACGGCAGCCTTTCGCCGGTTATTGGACGGCGCTTTACACTGGCCGAAGCCGCGGAGGCGCACCGGGCGGTGATGGAATCGAACAGCCATGGCAAGATCGTGCTGCTTTCATCTGAGGGGGAAAAGGACGGCGGCTGAGTCGCGGTCCTCACTGACATGCGCGGTATATGGGTTATCGCCGGCATCCTTTCGGCCGCCGCGGCACACGCGGCGACTTACCATTTACCTCCCGCGGAAACACATTGTGCGGTGGACGGGCATTCGTTCCCGGTTCATATTGCCGCCACTGTCGCCGAGCGCGCCCAGGGCTTCGGCGAAGCGCCACCGGCTCTTATCGAACACGCAGCGATTTTGTTCGTTTACCCGCCGCAAGGCGCGCCAATCACCGATTCGACATTTTCATTCGGCGGCGGCGCGAATCATCCGCCGTCGGCGAGCGTCGGCTGGTATTTCAATATGCGGCAAATGCTTGCGCCGTTGGACATTGCGTTTATGAATGATGCGGGCCGCGTGATCGCCGTGCTGCACATGGTGCCAGGGCAGAAGCTGTACCGTCCCAAGTCGCCCTATGCCGCGGCGCTTGAAATCGCGGCAGGACGCGCGGCGCAACTCGGGCTTAAGCGCGGGGCGCATCTGGTTTGCGGCCGGAATGCATCAAGGGAGAATGCCCATTAGCGCCATGCCCGCTGTCTTTATCGGTCACGGGACGCCGATGAACGCGCTCGACCGCAACCGGTATACGGAGGCCTGGCGGCTGGTGGGAGCGGGTGTCCCGCGGCCGAAAGCCATACTCGCCGTCTCGGCGCACTGGTATGTCAATGCCACCGCCGTTACCGCTATGGACTCGCCGCGCACGATTCACGACTTTTACGGCTTTCCGCAGGCGTTATTCGACGTCGAATATCCCGCACCGGGCGCGCCGGACATTGCCGCGGAAGTCGCCGAAGTCGTCAAGCCGGTTGCGGCCGGGCTGGATCGCGACAGCTGGGGCATTGATCATGGTACCTGGTCGGTGCTGGTGCACATGTTTCCAAACGCCGACATTCCGGTGGTGCAACTGGCCATCAACGCGCTGAAACCGTTCGACTATCACTTTGATCTCGGCAGGCGGCTCGCATCGTTGCGCGACAGAAACATATTGGTTCTGTGCAGCGGCAACGTGGTGCACAATCTGCGTCGGATCGAATGGGCGCAGCCGGATGCCGCGTTCGACTGGAACCAGCGTTTCGACGAGGCGGCCACGGCGATAATGGAAAGCCGACCCGATGACATTCCAGGACTACAGGAACATCCCGATTTTCACGCGGCCGTTCCGACGCCCGATCATTTCATTCCGCTGCTGTATCTCGCCGGTTTGGCCGCTGCCGCCGGCGAACCGACCAAAACGCTGATCACGGGCTTCGCGATGGGGTCGCTGTCGATGACGGCTTATGGGCTGGGCGTGCATCCGGACCTGCACTCGGAACTCGGGCGCGGCGCGCCGCCGCTCGGCGAAAGCGACGGCGAGCAGTCGAACATCTAGCCGATTGTCGGGCGCCAAGCTTTAAGGAAAAAAGCTCGCTTCCAGATATGTCCGCTCGATTTGGCAAACCTGCCGTTTTCCCGTATATAGTGCTCCCTACACACTTTTCCCTGAGAGCCATTGGGGCGCAATTACAAGGAGCGTAATTGGCGGCCACAGATGCGCCAGCATCTGGTACGTCGGCATCCAGCTTCCTTTCCGCAACGAGTAGCGATATGAGTCTGCCCCAACGCCCGCTCACCCTTTGGCTGAGCACTTTGGCCTATCGGCTGTTGCGCGATCAGGCCGACATTCTGGCGCAATGGCAGGCGCGCGTGGACGCGCGTAAAGAGAGATCCGAACTCGCCCAACTGTCACTGGCCGAATTCTGCGATCATATCCCAGACTTTCTCGACCGCTTGAGCGGCGTATTCCTCGGCGAAGACCCGGCCGCGCCCATGAGGCTGGCGGCGAAGCACGGCGCGCATCGCTGGCAACATGGAGCCAATATCCGGGTTGTGACGCAGGAATGGGGCGTACTGCATCGTGTGCTGATCGATCATATCGCGGCGGTGAAGCCGGAGCCGGGCGTCGATGTGACGGCGGTGCAAGGCGCGGCATATCGCCTGCTTGCCGACGAAATTCACCAGGCCATCACGGCAAGCCTGGAGGAATTCCATGCCCGCCAGCGCGTGGAGGCGGACGCGCGTTTACGCGATTTGGAAGCCGCGCTGGATCGGCGGGACCAAAGAGACCGCTACGGGCGGCACCTCGACGGCGTATCGCACGACTTGCGCGGCAGCCTTAAGGTGCTGCAAATGTCCTATGAATCGCTCAAGACCGAGCGAAGTGGCGACGAAGTTGTCACGGCGGTCGGCCACGCCACTGAAAACATCAGCCAACTGCTGCGGGACTTGCGCGATCTTGCGCGGCTGGATGCCGGCCGGGAGACCCGCTGCGTGGAAGCGTTTGACGCAGCGAAGCTGCTTAACGATCTGTGCCAGAGCCTGCGGCCGTTGGCAGAGGCCGAGGGGCTGGCATTGGTAGCGCAGGGTACCCGATCGCTGCCTGTCCAAGGCGATCCGGCGAAGGTGCGACGAATCGCACAGACCCTCATCCTGAACGCGTTGAAGCACATGCCCGAGGGTGAAGTGCAGGTGGGTTGGGAATCGGTCGCCGCACGCCGCTGGCTTTTCTACGTTCGCGATACCAGGGGGCTGCGAGACTCTACCGCCGGCCGATTGGCCGACAGCTTGGAGGAAGCGGAAACACGCGAGGGCAAGGTTCATCCCGGCGTCGCACCGCATCTTTGCGACCTGCCGGCGGCGTCGCCTGAACACAATGGATCTGCCTCCGATGGCGCTGACGCGGTCGACGGCCGCGGCGAAGGTATCGGCTTGGCAATCGTCCATCACCTGTGCGAATTGCTTAACGCGGTGCTGGAGGTGGAATCCGAGCGCAACCTCGGCGTCATATTCAGAGTGTTGTTGCCGAAACAGTACCCGCCAGGATGAGGCAATCCTGTCGGTACTTCGCATAATGTATATTATGTTATATTAAAGAGATATTCAGAAATCCATCTTCAACCCGATATAGATTCCATGCGGCATGATGCTCAGCACCAGCGGTACTTTGATCTGGTGTGCGTACCAGCCCGCCAGGAATCCGACTGCATAGCCCGCCAACACATCCGTCTGCCAATGGCCCCAGGTTTTCACCCGTGCGGCCATGTCGTAAGCCGGCAGGATCTCCAGCGCGTAAACCCACGGATTGTCGTGACCGTATTCCAGCACGAACGGCGTAATCGACGCGGTAACTGCAGACACTTCGGCACTGGGGAAACTGAGATAGCTGCAGCAACCCTGAAAGAACTGGTCCGGATCGGACGTCTGGTTCGGTCGCGCGCGCTGAAAAACGCGCTTCAGGATGAAAGTTGAACCGCCTGCGATGACGGAGGCATCGATCGACTGCCAGAATGTTTTGCCGATGCGGTTTTCGCCGCCTTCCCATAGCGCGCCGGCGATTTCGGCTACCAGCACGCCGCGCACGACATCGAGTTGGATGTTGCGCTGCCAGATGCCGCTGTTGTCATAATTCACGCGATGATCGATGCCGAGAGGACCGCCGGCCGCCCATGCCGCCGGCGCGGCCAGCAGGCCAATGCAAAGTAGCCAGGACAAGCGTCGGGCGGATATTCGCAAGCGGAAACTTATTTTGGACAGATACATACAACCCCTTGTCGATCGTTAAAAAAGATACATGACGCCCAAGCCGATGCCGTGGTCGTGCAGATGAAAATAGTTGCCGTCCTCCGAGCTGCGCTCGCCTTGCATGAAATAACGGCTGTATCCGAATACGGCGACGTTCCACCGTTGCGCGAATCGGTAGCTCAATCCGATGCGGGCGTCGGTATTGGTCTGGGTAAGCCGCACCTCACCGCCCTCCTTCCGCAAGCTGTTCACCCATGGGAGATGGCCTCCATCGAGATCTGCAAACAGATCCAGCCCGGTCGTCAACGGATAGATAAAATGCAGCGACAGCATCGGTACCGGCAGTTCCTGCGTCAGGAAATCTTCCTTGGTCTCGTGGCCGCGGCTATCGGCCGCCACCGTCGCATGCAACTTGAAGTTCAGCATTACGTAGGTGACGCCTATTCCGCCCCATAAGCCGGCGCCGTGACCGAAGCTTGCGAGCTGGTGGCGGTAGCTTGCATCCACGCGAAGAAAATTCGGAAACCCCGTGACAGTTGAGATTTCGCCCGACGCAATCCGGGTTCCATTGAATTCGATCGGATGCGCCAAAATCGCGCTGCCGGTCAAGCTCATGCTATTGATGCCGAGGTGGATTGCTGCCACGTCGCCAAGCGACCGGTCGGCAGACAGATCTACCGTTTGCAACCGATCAATTCCAAGGTCGCCCGAGAGCTTCAGCGGTGTCCCGCGCCTGTCGAACTCCCGGACGCGAATCCGACCGCTGGGGGTGCCCCGTTGAACAGACAGACGCAACCGCCATGTCGGCTGTGCTTGCGCGGGTGTCAGTGCCAGCCATGCGACGACCAACAGAAAGGGGGCCAGGCCGAGTCGGCGACGATGAACGGGATAAGGCATGGCTCGCGCGATGCGTTCGGCAACTTCATTGCCATGAGAGGGAGTCTTCGAACGAAGCTACCATGGTCAGCGGCGACGCAAAATTACGATTTCTTAACGTCGCGTGTCGTTGCTGCCGTGGTCGTCGATCACAAGGATTTTGCCGTGGGCCGGATCGCAGACGAACGCCTTACTGCCACTTGTAGTCACGCAGTGAGCGCCCTTGGCGGTGCGCCAAATGCCGATGCGGCGCAACTTCCCGCTGCGGTTTACGGCAATCACAGCCAGTCTGCCCTGCTTCGCCCCAGGCACGTACAGATGATGAAGGCGACTGCTGTACGCGATGATGTCGATGCCGGCCGGCGCCTCGATGCTCGCAATAACCTTGCCGGTTGCAGTTGACAGTTCAGCGACCTTGCCTTCGGTGCAGGCGACCAGCAGGTGGTTGTGGCCGGCGAGCGCCAGGCCGCGCGAGCCTTGGCAGGTGTTGTACCATCTTGCCGCCACTTTTTTGGTGCGCGTATTAATGGCCACCGTCGTGCTGCGCCACAGATTGGTGTAGGCGCGCTGCCGCGCATGATCAAACACCAGTGCTTCGGGACCACCGGGAATCGCGATGTCCGTGCTGTGCCGCAATATCGGCTTGCCGTTGCGCGACGTCAGCTTGAACACTTCAATCTGCTTCTTGTCCGGCTCGGTGACCCACACTTCATGCCCGGCGGCGAGATAGCGGACATAGTCCGGCCCGGACTGCAGCGGTGCGTGCAGCAACACTTTGTCGTCGGTGGCGTTGACGACAATGATTTGCTGATTGGTGCGATCGGTTACGAACAGCAGGTTGCCGTCCTCCGCGACCGACGTAACGCCTTCGCCGTGGCCGCCCCGGTACTGGGATCCGCCGGTCAACGGTCCTGCTGTTACGACGGAAAGCGTCGCCGGGTTGACCAGGTCGAGGTCGCCCGTCGCACCGGCAGGCACCAGAACACGGTCGAGCCGGGAAGAAAATTCAAGATCGTCAAAGCCGATGCCGCGTGATCCGCCGGGTATTGCAATGACAGCGCTGACGGGTCGGGCGCCTTGACGTGCGTCGGCGACGCCGCCGACCGCCAGGCCGAGCAGGCAAAGAAATAGCGGCACCGAAAGCCGGTATGCGGCTGATAGCTTGTTGTTCTGTTTCATGATCCTAGTCCGTGTCGAATTGATCCCACCAATGATGCGCCGGCGGGTCCGGTGTCGGCGGAATTGGCAACTTGTCCGCACCCGGCAGGACGCGGAACAGCGTCAGGCCGTCCTCCGCCTTGAACGTTTTAACTTTCTCGAAATATGGGGGCGCCGGTGCCGGCGAAAGCCGCTGATCGGTGTCGTCGCTGTGGCCGCCCGCCAGATAATCGCGGTTGACCAGCACGTAATCGCCCGGCTCGATATGGCCGTCGTGCAACTCTCGATAGAGGGCGCGCGCGGACTCGACGTACGGCAACGGCGCGCCAAGTTCATACAGCTCCATCGAACGTGGCCATTGATATGTGATCAGCTTGCCGGGACGCGCATCGACCGTCGCCTGCAGCTTTGCGTAGGCTGTCATGTCAAGCAAATGCGGCCCGGCGATCGGCAGCACGACAATTACCAGCGCCGCAAATACCGCCAGAATGCCCGCCGCGCAGCGCCGCAACCACGCGTGGACCCGCGCGGCGCTGATGCGGTGCGAAACGCAGCCCGGCACGGCCAGGGCCAACATTGCAATCGCGGGCGCGGCCGGAAGAATGTATTTGCCCTGCTTCGACTGTGACAGCGAGAAGAACAGCAGCGTCCACAGCGCCCATATCAGCGGCAGCCGCCATTCCGGCCGGCGCATGCGCCTGAGCGCGAACACGATGCCGATCGGGAACAGGAAGGCGAGCGGGAACAGATCGTAGAAGATCGTTTTGCAGTAATACCACCACGGTTGCAGGTGATCGAAGCCGACGAGAAAGCGAACGACGTTTTGATAAACCACGACCGCGCGCACAAAATCCCAGCCGACAACGAAGCCCGCCGCGATATACCACGGCGCGTTGACCAGCAGCACGAATCCGATACCCCGGAACGGCTTTGTTGAGGCAATGCACCGCCACAGACCGGCAAATCCGCCATGTTCGATGCTGTTGGCGACCAGCATGTCGAGACCGAAGGCCGGCAAGGTAATCGCCAGACCCACCGGCCCTTTCGCGAGCGTCGCCAGAGCGACCCCGCCCCACAGCTCCCAGTTGAAGCCGCGGCGGCCGCCGGCGTAGCCGCTGAACGCGATCAGCGTGCCGAGGATCAGCACGCTGTCGGACTGCGCGGTAAAAAATGCGTACAGGACGCCCGGCAATGCGGCCGCCGCCAGCGGCAACATAATCGTCGGCCAGCCTGGAAACAGCCGGCGTTGCAGTCTCGGTAGCCAGCCGATCCACAGCAGCAGCGCGAGGTAGCCCGGCAGGCGGATGGCAGCCGGAATCGGCAGCCCCGCCAGGTGGCCTGCAAGCCCCAGCCAGAAATACAGCGGCGGGTACTCGATGTACGGTACGCCATTCTTGATCGGAATGAGGTATTGGCCTTGCGCCGTCATCTCGCGAATGACTTCGGCGAAGCGCGGCTCCATCGACGGTACCGGCGCATGATTGAACAGTGCCACGGCAAAAATCGTGCCGACGGCCGTCAGCAGGACAGCAAGAGGATGGTCTGCGCTCCACGCGAGCCGTTCACCCCAGGCGCCGAAATGGCTTCTTGTATCGGGCTGCGGCAGACTTGAATCGCGGATTTGCAAGGGCGGCTACGCGGCGGGGACTCGTTGGCAGCCTAAAGACGCGCATCCGCTCGATCAACTTACGATTGCGTAATCTTCCGGCCACATTGGCCGATAGGGTAGTTTCACGCGACAATGGCGGGACGAGCCGTCACACAATTGTCACATTGCGCCAATAGACTTGCGTTCCGCAGACGGACAACAAAGAGCCATGCAAGACAAGCACATACTGGTGGTCGAGGACGAGGAGCCGATTCGGCGGATGATCCGGTTCAGCCTGGAGCGGGCGCAATTCCGGGTCAGCGATGCGGCCGATGCAGCGGCCGCGCGTCATGCAATCTCCGAAACGCGTCCCGATCTTGTGCTGCTCGACTGGATGCTGCCGGGTGTGAGCGGCCTTGAACTGGCGCGAGAACTGCGTGCGGACGCGGCAACCCGAGACCTTCCCATCATCATGGTGACGGCGCGTGTCGAGGAAGAAGATCGGGTCCGCGGCCTCGATTTTGGCTGCGACGACTATGTCACGAAGCCTTTTTCCCCGTCGGAACTCGTGGCGCGCATCCGCGCGGTTCTGCGGCGGACATCGCCGGGCGGCGCCGAGCAGCGCATTGAACTGGGCGGCCTGATTATCGACGGCGCCGGCCAGCGCGTCAGCACTGATGGTCATTCGATTGCGCTGGGGCCGACGGAATATCGGCTGCTGACATTCCTGGCCGGTCACCAGGAGCGCGTTTACAGCCGCGACCAACTGCTGGATCGGGTCTGGGGACACAATGTTTACATCGACGAGCGCACCGTGGATGTGCATATCCGGCGGCTGCGCAAGGCGCTCGCGCCTTACGGCTACGACCGCCTGATACAAACGGTGCGCGGCAGCGGTTACCGGCTTTCGGTGCGCCATGACTGACAAGCGGACCAGGGGCGATCTCGAGCGCATCGACCAGATTCGGCGCGATTTCGTCGCCAACGCGTCGCACGAATTGCGCACACCGCTGACGGTATTGCGCGGATATCTCGATATGATGAATGAAGAAGCAGCCGCCGGTGGCGCGCTTGAGCCGTGGCGCGACCCGCTCGAAAACATGGGTCAACAAGCGGAACGCATGGAGCGGATTATTGGCGATATGCTGACGCTCGCGCGGCTGGAGGTGGAAGGGTCGGCGCGCAGCGAGGAACGCGTTGACGTTTCCGTGATGTTGGACAAAATCATGCGGCAGGCCGAATCAATGTCGCAAGGCAGCCATACCATTCAACTTGACGTGCAAGGCGGACTGGATTTGCTAGGCCAGGCGGCCGAGCTTGAAAATGCCCTTTCAAACCTCGTATTCAATGCGATACAGCACACGCCCCCGGGTACCCGGATTGACGTTCTCTGGCGCCGGCAGGGCCACGAGGCCGTTTTCGAGGTATGTGACGACGGGCAAGGTATTCCGGCTGAAGATATCCCGCGCCTGACAGAGCGCTTCTACCGGGTCAACGTCGCCCGTTCACGCGCAACGGGCGGTACTGGATTGGGACTCGCCATCGTCAAGCACGCGCTCGAACGCCACGATAGTCATTTGGATATCGAAAGCCGCCCCGGTGCGGGCGCCGTTTTTAGTTGCCGGTTTCCGCCCGCGCGCATCATCTTTGATTAACTGTGTCACGAAGGCGTCATCGGATATTCATCGTCCTGTAATGCCGCGTCGTCAATATGCGCAATGTAGCGACGACGATCTGCAAACAATCAACAGGAGCTAGCAATGAAGAACGCGCTGACGGCAGCAATAATTTTGGCGATGACCGGCGGAATGACAGTTCCGGCATTTGCCGGTGGGGCCGACTCGACCACGATCGGCGGCAAAATATACGCGGATCTGACGTGGCTTAAGCAGGAACTGGATGATCAGGATACGGCTGCGTCCGGCTACGGCCTCGACGTCAAACGGTTTTACCTGAGCGTCGATCACGGGTTCGACGATGTCTGGTCGGCCGATCTCACGACTGATTTCGACTACGTTAGCCAAGACGGCAAAACGCAACTCTTCGTCAAAAAGGCCTATATCCAGGCGGCATTCGACAAGGCAGCAACCTTGCGTGCCGGTTCCGCGGACATGCCATGGATTCCTTTCGTCGAGCAGGTCTACGGCTACCGATTTGTCGAAAAGACGATCACAGACCGGTTGGGATTCGCGAACTCGGCAGATTGGGGCGTGCATCTGTTGGGTAAGCCGCACGGCTCGCTCAGCTATCAGGTTTCTCTGGTCAATGGAGGCGGATACAAGAATCCCTCTCGCAGTGACGGTATGGACATTGCGGCACGGGTTGGCTTTGAACCCATCGCTGGCCTGACGATTGCCATCGGCGGTTACGACGGTCACCGCGATAAAGACTTCAGCGATGCGCCGGCAAATCATACAGCGACGCGCTACGATGCGCTGGTAGCCTATGTGCATCCCGGTTTTCGGTTTGGAGCCGAGTATTTTCGTGCCAGCAACTGGGACAATGTAACGACACTGACGACGGATTCAGCGGACGGCTATTCGATATTTGCAAGCGCTGCCGTCGCCCGCAACCTGAACGTCTTCGCGCGCTACGACCACGCCTCATTGAGCAATGATCTTAATCCTTCTCTGGAAGATAAATACTACAACGTCGGCGTGTCATTCCAGGCGCGCGACAATATCGAGGTTGCGCTTGCCTACAAGCGCGAAAGCAAAAGCGACGCGCAACACAGCCTCAAGACGGGCGAGATCGGTGTCTGGACCGAAGTGAAGTTCTAATTCGATCGCCACATGCGCTCCGTTTAAGCTCGTTCGCGCTTGTGCCCCCCGCCGCAAAACAGATAATAAATCACCGGCATGATCACCAGCACGAGGCCCATCTGCGCCAGCAGGCCGAAGATGATCGCGATCGCGAGCGGTTGCAGCATGGCGGCGCCCTGCCCAATGTTCATTGCCAGCGGTACGAGGGCCAGAATGAAAGCGAGCGTCGTGAGAAATATCGGCCGCATGCGGTTCCAACCGGCCTGTATCAACGATTCTTCGAATGGCAGATCGTTTTCCAACTCGTACAATTCGGTGAAATAGAAAATGGCGATTTCGGTGACGATGCCGAGGATCATCGTCATACCCATAATCGCCGTGATATTGAGTTCGATGCCGGTAATCCACAACCCGAAAAACACCACCAGTACCGCGAGCAGCGGCGCGATGATGATCGCGAACACGACGCTGAAGCGCTCGTAAAGAAACAGCAGCAGCACGAAGATTAACGCGAATGCACTGACAAATACCTTGGCGAGACCGACAAAAGCGATTTGCTGCTGCTTATACAAACCGCCCAGCGTGTAGGAGACGTTTTCGGGAATCAGTCCCGGCTTCTGTAACACTTGCTTGACCGCGGCAATCGTCGATCCCAGATCGCGGCCGCTAATGCGCGCGGTCACGGCGACGTAGCGCTTGAGGTCTTCGCGAGTGATTTGCGGCTCGCCCTTGATGATCCTGATCGTTGCCACGCGCTGCAGCGGAAACGCGTGCCCGTCCGGTGCGCGAATCAGGAACTGTCCGATCTGGCCGACCGTATCGCGAAACTGTTTCGGCACCCATGCCCGCACGCCGATAAACTTGATGCCGCGCCTGACCTGCGTGGCCACGCGGCCCTGCAGGTAGCCTTGCACCTGGCTGCTGACGGCGTCAGGCGTCATCCCTTCCAGCGCCGCCTCGGCGCGATCGATATGGATATTCACCGAGTTGCCGGCGACGACGATACCGTTGTGCACCTCGACGATGCCGTTGACCTTGCCGATTGCCACGGCGACCTTCGGCGCGAGTGCCAGCAGCTGCTGATCGTTGTTGCCGAACAGCTTGACGTCCACCGGTTCCGGCACCGCCGTCAGGTCGCCGATGATGTCCTCCATGAGCTGAAAGGTCTCGATATCGAGACTCGGCACTTTCGCCTCCACCGCCTGGCGAATGCGATCCATGACCTCGCTCAGCGGCGGACGCGGAAACGGCTTGAGCTGAATGAAAAAATCGCCGCTGTTGGCTTCGGTAATGCCGCCGCCGAGCTGCGCCCCGGCACGCACCGAATAGGTCGCCACCGCAGGGTCGGCGTCGAGTATCGCGCCGACCTGGTTCAGCAGCCGCCGCGTTTCCTGCAACGACATGCCCGGTGCGGAAACGAAATCGAGTACGAAACCGCCCTCGTCCATTTGCGGCAGAAAGCCGGAGCCGACCTGCCGATAGCCGACGTAACCGAGCACCGCGATCGGAATCAATATCGCCAGCAGCCATAGCGGCCGACGCAGCAGCCGTGTCATCAGGCGGCGATAGCCGGCATTGATCCTCAGACCGATCCGGCCGCTTGCCTCTTTCGTGGCGTCTTTTTCGTCGAGCCAGCCGGAAGCCAGGATGGGCACCGCCAGCCATGCCATGGCGAACGACACGATCAGCGCGCTCGCCATCGTGATCGACAGCGCGTTGAAGAACGCGCCGGTCACGCCACCCAGAAACGCCAGCGGCAAAAAGATGACGATCGTCGCGGCCGAGGAACCCGCGAGCGGTTGCGTGAATTCGCGCGCGGCGGCAAGCACCGACCGTTCGTGTGCGTCGTGTTTTCGTTCGCGCAGCCGACGGATAATATGCTCGGACATCACCACCATGTCATCGATGATCAGCCCGATCGCGGCCGCCATGCCGCCGAGCGTCATGATGTTGAAACTCTGGTTGAGCGCGCGCAGGATCAGGATCGTGATCCCGAGCACCAGCGGTACGGCGACGATAGCGATAGCCGAAATTTTCAGGCTGCGCAGAAACACCAGCAGTACCAGCCCGGCGATAATGACGCCGATGATCATCGCGTCGCGCACGCTGCCCTCCGACGCGCTCACGAGCTGACTCTGGTCGTACCATTTCTTGAGATGCACGTCGGGCGGAAGGTGCGAGCGATACGCGGCAAGCTTGGCGGCAACCTTGCGATTGATATCGACGGTGTTCCCGCCAGGCTGCTGAAACACGTTGAGCAACACCGCCGGCTGCTTGTCGGCCGCGATGTACACCCACTGCGGCACGGTCGCGAGCGTGACGTTGGCAATCTGGCCCAGCCGCACCGCCCCGGAGGCGCCGGTTTTGACAATGACCTGGCGGATCTCGTCGATGCTGTTGAAGCGGCTGTCGGCAACGCCGAGATAAAGCTGGTAATGATCCGTCAGCCGCCCGACCGCGTTGAGCACATTCGACGCCGCCAGCGCATTGGCGACATCGGCCACCGACAAGCCCAGCGCCTCCAGTCGCCCCGGCTTGATGCTCACTTGGTACTCGGCCTGCTTGCCGCCCTGCACGCCCACGCTCCGCACGCCGGTGATCGTCGACAGCAGCGGGCGCAGCTCGTACAAGGCGAGATCGCGCAACTCGACCGGCGTTTCCTTTTTCGACGTGAGGCTGTAGGCCGTCACCGGGTACAGCGTGGTCGGCTCCATCTTCGCCACGCTGAATGCGGCATCGGACGGCACCTGCGGTATCGCTTCGGAAACCGCCGATTCGACGCGAAGCATGGCCGAGGTCATGTCCGTGCCCCAGTCGAAATCGGCGATGATGTCGGTCGTGCCGCGGCTCGTGGTCGAGTGGATCGCACGCACGCCCGGCACGCCGCGCACCGCGATTTCCATTGGCCGCGTGACCAGCAATTCCATTTGCGTCGCGGGCCGTTCGCCGGCGCTCAACTCGATGCGGAGACGCGGAAACGAGATTTGCGGGAACAGCGACACCGGCATCTGAAATGCACTGAACGCGCCGCCGATGGCGAGGATCGCGATGAGAAACAGGACCGAGCGCGCATGACGCCGAGCCCACGCTACAGCACTCACTGCGCCGTCGTCTCCCGTACCGCCATCCCGTCGTGCAGCTCGTAGTTCCCCAGCACCACCACTATGTCGCCCGCCTGCAGTCCTTTCGCCCGCACGCCGATCCAGCGCCCTGCCGCACTACTGGCGAAATCGGTCTGGACGTACACCTGCCGTGCCTTGTTCTGTGCGACGACGAAAATGTAGCTGCCCTGCGTGTCGCGCAATACCGCCTGCCGCGGCACGGCGAGTTCGGTGGCTTCGCGCACCGCGATCAGGCCCGTCACCCACATGCCGGGTTTGAGGCCATTGGTCTGTGTGCCCTTGAGCGCGACCAGCGCGTCCATCAAATGTGTGTTCGGATCGACGATGCTTTGCAGCTGATCCAGCTGCGCGCTGACCCTGAGCGTATCGTCGAATACCGGCGTCAGCGTCACCGGCAGCCCCGGTTTGATGCGGGCAAGATCAGTTGGCGACACGCCCAGGGCCACGCGCAGACGGGCCGGATTGAGCATTGTCAGCAGCACGGTATCCGCTGCCACACGATCTCCCGGCGACACTTTGATCGCACCGACGACACCGTGAAATGGCGCGCGAATGACGGCAGCCGACTGATTGCTGCCCTGCGCTTTCGCCGCGGCCAGTTCAGCCTTCGCGGTGGCCAGTTGCTTTTTGGCCGCCGCCAGTTCGTCGTTGGTGGCGAGTTGCTGCGCATACAGCGCTTTGACGTGAGCGACATTCTGCTTCGCGTAGTCGAGTTGTGCGCTGGCCTGCGAATAGGCCAGCCGCGCCTGCGGACTCGCCGCAAGCTTCAGTAACGCCTGACCCGCGGCGACTGTCTGCCCGGCGGCGACCAGCAACGCCTCCACCCGTCCACTGTGCGCGACGCTGATGCCTTGAACGGCGGCGGGATCGGGTTCGACGCGGCCGTAGGCGATCAGCGTATCGGTCAGCCTGCGGGGCTTGAGCGTGATTGTCTTGACCAGCACGCTTTGTTGCGGCTGGCCCGTGTCGTCTGCGTGCGCAACCGTGGCGGTGCCCAACAACAACGGCACGCACAAAAAAAACAATCCCACCTTGTACATCATGAGCCGTTCCCCGTGTCGGCCAGGAATGGATAGCCCAGCATTGTTTGCAGCGCCACCAGCGACGTTCCCAGATTCACGACCAGATTCTCGCGCGCGGCCTCGCTCGACAGCAGCGTGCTTTGCAGATTGAAAAAGCTTGCCGCACTGAAGTTGCCCGCGGCAAATGCACGTTTCGCGGCGGCGGCGGTTTTGCGCAACTCCGGCAGCGACTGGTCGAGGTGGTCAAGCTCCGCGCGCATCAGCCGAATGCTGTCCCACAGTTCGTCGGCGCTGCCGCGGGCTTCGTCCAACCGCGCCTGGTAGTCCGCGTACAGTTGCTTGCGTGTCGCGCGGGCAATCGCAATCTGGCCGCGGTTGCCGTTAAGAAAAGGCAGGCTTAGGGAAACGCTGAAGCCGGTCGAGTAAATGTCGGAGTTGTCGCGCGCGCGATCGATACCGATACTGAGCGATGGAAACTGCTCCAGAATCGCCTTGCGCACCGCCGCGTCCTGGCTCTTGTAGCCCGCCGCCAGCGCCAGCAGGTCGGGCCGGCGCGTCGCAAGATGCTGCGCGGCCTGCCGATACGCCTTCGCGCTCGGCGGCGTCGCCGGAATTTTACCGGTCAGCTTGAGCGGCGTGTCGGGTGCAAGGCCCAGCAGGCGGTCGAGGTCGTGGTCGATCGTGTTGAGCTGATCGCGAATGCCGCGTTCCTGCGAGCGCGTGTTCAGCAGCACGGCCAGATCGTTGCCGTAGGTGTCCAGGGTGACGTCATGCTTTGCAAGCGCCTGGCGAGCATTGTCGAGGCGCTTCGTTTCCGCTTTGCGCGTCGCCACCACGATCTTGAGCAGCCGATCATTGCCGCGCTTCTCGATAAAAAGTTGGCGCGCCTGCTGCGCGACCTGCCATTCCTTCCACAGAATCTGCAGATTCACCTGTTGCAGCGCCGCACGCTCGGCGCTGATCGTCGCGCCGCGGCTCACCAGCTGATTGATCTGTTCGCTCAGCGACGCGTTCCATTCATTGGTCAATGGTCCGGTTGCCGGCGTTTCCGCCGTGGTTGTGCTGGCGTAGCTTAAACCGAGTTGCGGATCCGGCAGCAGTTTCGCATTGAACAACTGGGCATGCGCGACCTCCGCCTGCTTCCGCTCCGCTTTGAGTTGCGGATTATTGATCACGGCGAGCGTCGCCAGTTCGACCGGATCCAGTCCGTCGGCCGCGTTGAACTCGTGCGGCGGCAGTCCCGGCAGCCGCAGGCGCGCGACGGGCACCGTCAGTTCCGTCACCGAATGTTTCAAATCCGGCGCGGTCGGCAGCGGCAGTGGATGATAGGTCGCGCAGCCGGCGAGTAACGCCGATGCAGCGCCAATTGTAGCGGCGGTCCGCTTCATGCCGCCGCCATCGAACTGATGCGACTCCGCGCGCGCTGCGCTGCATACCAGGCCTGGAACATCAGCACGTACCACAAATGCAGGCGCCAGCGGCCGTCGCCCTTTTGCAGGTCGGCCCACATAGAGCGGATCGGTGCCACGTTGAAAAAGCCTTGCCGTTCGAGGCGCGCAGGCGCCAGCAGATCTTCCGCCCATTCGCGCAATGCCGGCGAGCGCAGCCAGGTACCGACGGGCGCGCCGAATCCTTGCTTCGGGCGATCGATCAGTTCCTGCGGCACATATTGCGCCAGCACTTGCCTCAGAAGCCACTTGCCCTGCCCGTTCCGATGTTGAAAGCGCTGCGGCAGTCGCCAGGCCAGTTCCACCACGCGATGATCGAGCAGCGGCGCGCGCGCTTCGAGGCCCACGGCCATGCTGGCGCGATCGACTTTGACGAGCATGCCGTCGCACAGGCCCTGGCGCTGATCGAACAGCAGCATGTCGGCTTCAAAGCCGAGTTTGCCGCCCGCCGACGCGATCGCTTCAACGGCCGCGCCCGGATGCAGGAGCACGGCCTCCGGATGTTGCCATTTCGTGACGCGGTTGCGGTACATGTCGAGCGGCGATGCCGCCGCCAGATCCGCGACGAGCCGTTGCCGAGGGCCTTCGTTTTCGGCGTCGTCGAGATAACGGCCGAGACCGGCTTTGAGCAGGCGCGGAACAAATGGCCACCACAGCGCGGCGCGCCGCGCCCGGAAATAACGACGGTAGCCGAAAAACAACTCGTCGCCACCGTCGCCGGTCAGCGCCGCTGTAACGTGACGGCGCGCCAGGGCGCACAGCAACCAGGTCGGCACCTGCGAATTGTCGGCGAACGGCTCGTCGTACACATCCGCCATGTGCGGCACGGCCTCGAGCACGTCATCCGGCCCCACCGTCAATTCGGTATGTTCCGTGCCGAGATGCGCGGCGACCGCGCGGGCGTAATGCGCTTCATTGAAATGGGGGTCGCGGAAGCCGATCGAAAACGTCTTGACCGGCCGGCTGGATTGCGCCTGCGCCAGCGCCGCCACGAGCGACGAATCGATGCCCCCGGACAGAAATACGCCCAGCGGAACATCCGCGACCAGCCGGTCCCCGACGGCCGTCCTGAGCGTGCCATTGAGTGCCGCGGCCGCCTCATCGGCGCGGTCGATGCGTGATGAGCGGCCGTTACGCGCGGCGTCGGCCACCGACCACCAGACGCGCAGCAGCGGCTCTTCGCCCGCTCGCACGCGCAGATATGCCCCGGCCGGCAGCTTCGAAAACCCGCGGTAGATGGTGCCGGGGCCCGGCACATAGCCGTAACGCAAAAAGCCGTGCAACGCATTGTTGTCGATAGCCGGTAACGGCGCGTGCAGTCCGGCAAGTGCTTTCAGCTCGGACATGAACAGGAATCGGTCGTCGATGCGACCGTAGTACAGGGGCTTTTGGCCTATGCGGTCGCGCGCGAGGTACAGCGTCCGCTCGCGCCGGTCCCAGAAGCCGAACGCGAACATACCGACCAGGCGCCGCAGCGCCGGCTCGAGGCCGTAATGCACGATGGCCGCGAGCAGAACCTCGGTATCGGTATGGCTGGCAAATGTCTCGCCGGCCGCTTCCAGTTCTCGGCGCAACTGGCGGAAATTATAGATTTCGCCGTTATAGACGAGCATGTAGCGGCCGCAACGGGACAGCATCGGCTGGTGCCCCGCCGCCGAACCGTCGATGATCGCCAAGCGGCGGTGTCCCAGCGCGACGCCAGCGCGGCTGTCGGCCCAGATGCCACGGTCGTCGGGGCCGCGATGCGCGAGGTGCGGGATCATCTGGCTGACAAGCTCCCCCAGGGACGCGCCGCGCGCGCCTGGCGAAGTCACGATGCCGCTGATACCGCACATTTATAATTCATATAGAAGGAGTTGGCCGCCATAGCTTATCGCACCGAAATCCGCCGCCGCGATTACCAAACGGCAATGCGCGCCGCCCGTTGAACGGGCACAATATCAGACCATGCGTGTATTGGTGGTGGAAGACGACCGTGAAGCCGCGGCCTTTGTCGCCCAGGGCCTGAAGGAAAGCGGCCATCTGGCGCAATGTGCCTACGACGGTCGCGAGGGCTTGCACCGAGCGCTCGAGGCCTCATTCGACAGCATTGTGCTGGACCGCATGTTGCCGGAACTGGATGGCCTCGCGGTGATTGCCAAACTGCGCGAACAGCACGTCAACATCCCGATCCTGATCCTGAGTGCGTTAAGCGACACCGACGAGCGTGTTACCGGCCTGCGCGCCGGCGGCGACGATTATCTCGTCAAGCCGTTCGCGTTCGCCGAACTGCTGGCGCGCCTGGAAGCGCTGGTGCGGCGGCGCCGCCCGGAGCTGGTCGAAAAGGTGCTGCAGGTGGGCGATCTGAAGCTCAACCGCATCAAGCGGCGCGTCACCCGCGACGGGCAGAATATCAACCTGCAGCCGCGCGAATTCCGGTTGCTCGAATTCCTGATGATGCATGCCGACCAGGCCGTCACCCGGAGCATGCTGCTGGAAAACGTCTGGGACTATCATTTCGACCCGCAGACCAACGTCATCGACGTCCATATCAGCCGCCTGCGCGCGAAAATCGACAAGGACTTCTCGCCGCCGCTGCTGCATACTGTGCGCGGAACAGGTTACATTTTGCGAGCGGGTGACACGGTCGAGTGACGATTTTCAGCGGCGAGCTGCGCCGCACTACCGCTTTCCGTCTGACGCTGACATACGCCGGCGTATATGCGCTATTGACCGCGATTATCCTGGCCATCGTCTATGGTGCGACGACGTCCGAAATCGGCGCGCAAATGGATGCCGGCCTCAAAGCCGAAACCGACGCGCTGGTCACGTTGTACCGCGCCCAGGGCATCGCTTCGCTGCGCAAGGCCGTTGCCAAGCGCAGCAGCCCATCGGCGCGGCATTTCAGCGACGTGCGCGATTCCGGCACGCGCTATTACCTGCTCGTCGGCGCGAGCGATAAACATCTCGCCGGCGACTTGCCGGCGTGGCCCGAAGCTGACGTCAGCAGCGACAGCGACAACGCCTCAGCCGAGTGGCTCAGCTACACCATCAACGCCCGCGCGGCAGTGCGTGCCGGCCTCGAAAAGCCTGCCGATTTCGATGCCGACGACAACATCGAGGTCCGCGGCCTCGCCACTGCCCTGCCGGGCGGCCAGCGCCTGCTGGTCGTCGAAACACTCGACGAAGCCGAGGAGCTGAGTGATTACATTTTGTATTCGCTGTTGGCGGCAATCGGCGTCATATTGATCTTCGGCCTGGCGGGCGGCATCTGGAT
The DNA here is from genome assembly GCA_035690945.1 of Gammaproteobacteria bacterium. Taxonomy (GTDB): domain Bacteria; phylum Pseudomonadota; class Gammaproteobacteria; order Natronospirales; family DASSBR01; genus DASSBR01. The sequence continues at coordinate 37,041 of DASSJY010000019.1, read as the reverse complement.
GGGCCGCCACGTTGTGACGCGGCTTGAGTCGGTGCGCGGCGCGGCCACCGCGATCATGGCCGGCGACCTCACTCGTCGACTGCCGGTGGGTTCGCGCCATGACGAATTCGACAACCTGGCGCTGACGCTGAATGCCATGCTGGCGCGCATCGAGGAGCTGATGAACGGCCTGCGGCAGGTGACCGACAATGTCGCCCACGACCTGCGCAGTCCGCTCAACCGCCTGCGGGGCCGACTCGACGTGACACTCGCGCAGGCACGCGAACCGGCCGAATACCGCGCGGCAATGACGCGCGCCCTCGCCGATGCCGACGAGCTGCTGCAGACGTTCAACGCGATGTTGAACCTGGCCGAACTGGAAGCGGGTATGAGCCGCGAGCCGCGCCAGCCGATCGAATTTCATTCACTATGCGACGACGTCGCGTCGGTCTACGAGCCACTCGCCGAGGACAAGCAACTGACGCTGAATTGCGCGATTGTCCCGGCACGCGTGCGCGGCCATCGCCGGCTGCTGGCGCAGGCGGTTGGCAATCTGCTCGACAACGCGGTGAAATATACGCCCGCGGGCGGTCGCGTTGACCTCACGCTCAGGACGGAAGACGGCAATGCCGTGTTGACGTTGGCCGATTCAGGCCCGGGTATTCCGGCAGCGGAACGCGAACACGTCTTCCAGCGTTTTGTGCGTCTCGATCGCAGCCGCAGCTTGCGTGGCAACGGCCTCGGTTTGAGCCTGGTACGCGCGATCGTTCGCCTGCATGGCGGCCGCGTCGATCTGCAAAATAATCATCCCGGCTTGCGGGCGACGATTTGCCTGCCGCTGGATACGGAAAGGGAGCCCGATGAAAAAAACAGTCTGGTCGGAAATCGTCATCGCCGCGCCGCCGGCGGACGTCTGGAAGGTTCTGACGAATACGGGACGCTACCCTGAGTGGAACCCGTTCATCGTGCGGCTCGAAGGCCGCCTGGAACTGGGCCGGCGCCTTGATGCAGCCCTCGCCCTCAAGTCCGACCGGCCGCTACGCTTCCGGCCGATCGTGGTGCGCGTAATCGACGAGCGGGAACTGCGCTGGATCGGCCATGCCGGCGTTGCCGGGCTGTTCGACGGCGAACACAGTCTTGCACTGGAACCGGAAGAAGGTGGCCGGACGCGCTTTGTGCATCATGAAATCTTCAGAGGCATTCTGGTCCCGTTCGTGTGGCCTTTTCTCAAGCACCGCATCGAACGCGGCTTTAGTGCGATGAACGAGGCGTTGCGCCGGCGCGTGGAAAACGAGGCGCGCGGTGGTACGATGATCCGCGACGAGAGGCCGCAATAACAAGGAGCGCGCCGTGAGATGCCTGCAAGCCTTCATTATCGTTATCCTGCTGATCGTGGGCGGCTTCCTCGCCTACATCTATTCCGGCGCCTTCAACGTCGCCGCGACGCAGGACAATCCCGGCTGGGTCGACTGGATTATTCGCACTACCCGCGAACATTCGATTGAATCGCGCGTCGATGACGTCAAGGTGCCGTCCGACGTCAATCTGGACAGCCCGCAAATGATCGCGCTCGGCGCCAAGCATTACGCCGGCATGTGTGCTGTCTGCCATCTTGCACCGGGCGAAAAGGATTCCGAAACACGCGCAGGCCTCAATCCACGCCCGCCGAATCTGCCGCGCATCGCCAAGTACATCGAACCCAATGAAGCGTACTGGATCGTCAAGAACGGCATCCGCATGACGGCAATGCCGGCCTGGGGCCCGACGCACAGCGAGCACGATTTGTGGGCGATCGTGGCGTTTCTGAAGGCGCTGCCGGGGATGACGCCGGAACGCTACAAGCAATTGAGCGCCGGCGGCGAAGAAATGGAAATGAATGAGCATGGGTACGAGCATAAAATGGCGCCCGCCCCTGCCGGGAACGCGCCGCTGCCGACGCCGTCGACGATGAACACGCCGCCGACGACCCGCAGCCATTAACCCTTTCGGCGGAAACTAGTCCGAAACGACTTGATTCAGCACAATGTTGAGCGGCGCGCTCTTGTTGCTCCAGGCGAACTTTGCGCTACCGTAAACGTCGCCGGGATGTTCGAGCGGCGCACCCGATTTGGAAATCCGCGCCACTACTCGCAGGTTCTTGTAGTCCTCGATATGCCGGCCCGGAATCATTGCGTCGGCATCGGACAGCTTTACCTTGACCGGGAACTGAGCGACGCTCAGGCGCCGCACGGCGAGCGGTGGTCCGCTGTCCGACCCCACCGGCCGTACAAACACGAATAACGTAGCATGTTCCGGCACCCGTGCCTTGAGTGCCGCGTCTAGCTTGACATCAACGTGGATTGACCGCGCCGGCGCGGCCGCCGCTGCAACGGCGCCGGCTGCCGGCACGACGCCACCGGCGGCCTTGATACGCGCGGCCAGTATCCGGCGCAATGGCGCGGGCGGGTTCTGGCTCAAAAGCCGCTGCCAGCGCTCGATGGCCGTCTGTTTGTCGCCCTGCTGCATCGCGACGATACCGCCAAACAACAGGCCGCGGGTGTTGTCGGGGTCGAGCTTGAGCACCTTGTCGAATAATGCTGCCGTCGCCGGCGTCGTCTGCATGTTGGTGGCGAGCATTTCGGTCGAGCCAAGCGCCGCCAGCATAGCAGCGTTGTTGCCGCCGGTCAGCGCCACCGCGCGATGGAAGGCGTGTATGGCCTTGTCGTAATGGCCGGACGCTGAATAGATGCGTCCCAGGAACGCCCACCCCTCGGGATCGTTCGGTGACTGTTGCAGCCGATTCTGGACGTTCGCCATTACCGCCGGCATCGACTCGTCGCCGTACAGCGCGCTTTGCCAGTTGCCCCATTGCAGATACAGCACCGCCGTGGCGATCGGCACGATGGCCGCAACGGCGACCGCCGCCCACCAGCCGCGGCGCCGGCCGGCCGGCTTCGACGCCGCGTCGTCGGTCTGAAAATCGGCCTCCAGATCGCGCCGCGCCGACTCGAAGTCCTCGGCGGCGAGCGCACCGGTTTCGAGATCGACGCGCAATTCGTCCAGCCGCGCCGCGTAAAGCTCGCGACTGGCGGCCACGGCTTCCACCGGCGCCGTTTGCCGCTGCCGCAGCAGCGGCACGGCCATGATGCCGATCGCGACCAGCAGCATGGCCGCTCCGATAATGATGAAACTCATGGTGTTGCGCGTTCCGTGGGGTCGTCAGTCGTCATCGCCGAGCGCCGCTTCACGATCCAGGCGACGCCGCCCAGCGCAATCAGCAGCAGCGCGAACGGCCCGAACCACAGCAGCAGCGTGTTGCCCTCCACCGGTGGCTTGTACAGCACAAAGTTGCCGTAACGATCGACCATGTAGTCGATGATCTGCTGGTTGGTTTTGCCGGCAACGAGCATGTCGCGCACCTTGTCGCGCAGCTGCACGGCAAGGTCGGCATTGGAAGTGTAGATGTCCTCATCCTGGCAGACGAGGCAGCGGAACTGGTGCGTCAGCGTTTCGTAACGTGCTTGCAGCGCCGGCGTCGGCAGATGGTTCGTGTCGATCGCCCACGCGTTGGCCGCCATCAGCAACAGCGCCAATATCAACGAGACGGTCTTCATTGTTCCGCGCGCAGCTTCGCGATCCGCGGCATTAGATCGTTCTTGATCTGTTGCGGTGTCAGCGGACCGATGTACTTGTGGCGAATAATTCCGTGCGAGTCGATCAGGTAGGTCTCGGGCGCGCCGTACACGCCCCAGTTGATGGCCACCGCGCCGGTCGCGTCGAACGCGACCTTGTCGTAGGGATTACCGGCTTTCTTGAGCCAGGCGAGAGCCTTGCCGCGATTGTCGCGGTAGTCGAGACCGTACAACGGAACGTTGTGGCGTTTGGAGAATTGCACCAGCGTCGGATGTTCCGCTTTGCATTCGAAGCACCACGTCGCCCACACATTCAGCAGCGATATCTGCCCGTTGAATTCCTTGTTGCTGACCGTTTTCGACGGCTGCTTCAGCGCCGGCAGCGTGAATGCCGGGACGTGCTTGCCGATCAGCGGCGACGGCACGCGCGACGGATCCGAGTGCAGGCCGTGCCAGAAGACGCCGATGAACCCGACGAGCAGAACCAGCGGCAGCAGGTAACGCCACATCAGCGCCGCTCCTCGGCCAGCGCCGGCGCCGGCGTGTCCAGACGCCCCTTGGACGGCATCGCCCCGGCAGGAGAATCGTCCGCCATGGCATCGGCCTTGCTCCGCACCCGATAGCGTCGATCGCTCAATGCCAGCAAACCACCGAGTGCCATCACGATGCCGCCGAACCAGATGAAGTGCACCATCGGCTTGTACTGCACGCGCAGGCTCCACGCGTTGCCGCCCAGCGGCTTGCCGATCGCGACGTACAAGTCGCGGAACACGCCTGCGTCGACCGCCGCTTCGGTGGTTGTAGTTCCATCGTGGCTGAAGATGCGCTTTTCCGGACGCAGAACGGCCGCGGGTTCGCCATTCTCGCTGGCCGTCACCAGCGCCTGCTTGGCGCTGTAATTCGGGCCCCGGACGTCATGCACGCCATGAAACGTAAATGCGTAACTGCCCGCATGAACCACCTGCCCCGGTGTCACGCTCACATTTTTCGCGATGCTCATCGTGCTCGATACCGTCACGCCCAGCACCAGCAGGCCGGCGCCGAAGTGTGCCATGCTCATGCCGAGCACGTGACGCGGCACCTTAAGGCTGCGGCCGGCCGTACGGCGTTGGCGCAGACGGGAAATCGGTTCGATCAGCGCACTCGCCAGCACCCACAGACCGAGCGTGCCGCCAGCGAGCGCCGGCCACGGAATGCTGGCCCAGCCGACGATCGCGGCCAGAATGCCGGCGCCGATCGCGACGGCCGCCGGTGCCGCAAGGCGCCTGCCCAGGCGTTTGCCCTGCCCGCGCTTCCAGTTCACGTAGGGGCCGATGCCGATCACGATGAACAGTGGCACGATCAGCGGGAAAAACACGCGATTGAAGTACGGCGGGCCGACCGAAATCTTGCCGAGACCGAGCGCCGCCAGAATCAGCGGATACAGCGTGCCGAGCAGTACGGCGGCCGCGGCAACCGTTAGCAGCACGTTGTTGAGCAGCAGGAACGTCTCGCGCGAGAACCACTTGAAGCCGCCGCCGCTGCCGGATAGCGACGGCGCACGCCACGCGTACAACGCAAGCGCCGCGCCCAGCACCACCCCGATCAGGCCGAGCACGAAAATGCCGCGCGTCGGGCTGATCGCGAACGCATGCACGGACACCAGCACGCCGGAGCGCACCAGGAACGTGCCGAGCAGGCTCAATGCGAACGTGATGATCGCGAGCAGCGCCGTCCAGCTCTTGAATGCGCCGCGCTTTTCGGTCACCGCGAGCGAGTGAATCAAGGCAGTGCCGGCGAGCCACGGCATGAACGATGCGTTTTCGACCGGGTCCCAGAACCACCAGCCGCCCCAGCCGAGTTCGTAGTAGGCCCACCAGCTGCCGAGGGTGATACCGACGGTCAGAAACAGCCACGCCGCCGTCGTCCACGGCCGCGACCAGCGCGCCCAGATCGCGTCCATCTTGCCGCCGATCAACGCGGCGACCGCGAACGCGAACGCGACCGACATGCCGACATAGCCCATGTACAGCATCGGCGGATGCGCGGCGAGCATCGGGTCTTGCAGGATCGGGTTGAGGTCGCGGCCCTGCAGCGGCGCCGGCAGCAGGCGCAGAAACGGATTGGAAGTCGTCAGGCTGAACAGCAGAAAGCCGAGGCTGATCAGGCCCATCACGCCGAGCACGCGGCTGACGAACTCGAGCGGCAGCTTGCGACTAAAGCGCGCCACGCCGGCCGTCCAGATGGTCAAGATCAGTATCCACAACAGCAGCGAGCCTTCGTGCGCGCCCCACACGGCCGTCAGCTTGTATACCAGTGGCAGTTGCGTGTTCGAGTTCTCCGCAACATAGCGGACGGTGAAGTCGCTGATCGCGAACGAATACATCAGACAGCCGAACGAGATCAGCACGAACGCGAACTGGCCGTAGGCGATGGTGCGCACGCTGCCCATCCACGACAGGTCGCGCCGGTGCGCGCCGGCGAGTCCGAAAACGCCTTGCGCGAGCGCGAGCGCCAGCGCCAGAATCAATGCAAGGTGGCCGATCTCGGGGATCATTTGAACTCGTTGGTTGCGGCGAGCGCCTTGGCGCCCTTGTGGGCTTTCAGCTCGGCCGCGACGGCCGGCGGCATGTAGTCGGCGCTGTGCTTGGCGAGCACCTCATCGGCAACAAATTTGTGGTCGGGGAGCAGCTTGCCATGCACCACGATGCCTTGTCCTTCGCGGAACAGGTCCGGCAGAATGCCGGTATAGGTGACAGGCACCTTGTCGTGATTGTCGGTCAGTGTGAAATGTACCGTCATGCTGCCAGGCTTGCGATGAATGCTGCCCGGCACCACCAGCCCGCCCATGCGAAAGCGCTGGCCGATCGGCGCCTTGCCGGCGGCGATCTGGGTCGGCGTAAAGTAGTACAGCAGATTGCCGCGAAATGCCTGAAGGCCGAGCGCCGTGGCTGCGCCGACGCCGAGGACGATGGCGGCGACGAACATCATCCGCTTGCGCCGCGGCGTCATGCGACCTCCTGGCCGTCGAGTTCGACACGCCGTTGCAGGTCCGCGAGAACCCGCCGATGACGGCGCCGCGCAATGACGACATTGGCGATCATCACGATTGCGACGATGCCGTAGGCCGGCCACACATAAGCGGCGTAACCTCCCATGGTAAGAAACTCATGTAAGCTATTCATTTTCCACGACTAATTGAGCCCAGTTCTTGTGCCGTTCGCGCTCGAGCACGTCCGTACGAACGCGGATCAGCACCACGGAGCCGAAGTACGCCATGAAGCCCAGCGCCATGACCAGCAGCGGAATCAGCATGTCCGGCGCGATGGACGGGCCGCCCGCCTTGAACACGGTCGGCCCCTGGTGCAGCGTGTTCCACCACTGCACCGAATAATGAATGATGGGCACGTTGATCACACCCACCAGCGCGAGAATGGCGCTGGCGCGATCGCCGGTGCGCTGGTCCGGGAACGCGCGGTTCAGCGAGATATAACCGAGATACAGGAACAGCAGTAACAGTTCCGACGTCAGGCGTGCATCCCAGACCCAATACGTGCCCCACATCGGCTTGCCCCACAGCGAGCCCGTGACCAGTGCGAGAAACGTGAACGACGCGCCGATCGGCGCTGCCGCGGCGGCTACAACGTGTGCGAGCTTAATGCGCCAGATCAGGCCGATGCCGGCGCTGATTGCCATCGTCACGTAGATGAACAGCGACATCCACGCGCTCGGGACGTGGATGTAGATAATGCGGAAGCCGTCGCCCTGCTGGTAATCCGGCGGCGCCCACCACAGGCCGCCATACAGGCCGGCGAGGATGAGCACCAGCGCGATCCATCCGAACCAGCGGGCCCACGGCCCTGCGATCCGGTAGAAATGCGGCGGCGAAGCAAGTTGATGGAAAAATTTCGGCATCTGTACAACGGCGGGGACGCATCCGTGCGACCAGAGGCGAATCAAAAACAGCGCTATTTTACGCTCTGCGGCGCCGTTTGTCTTGAGCAATATCAAGCGATTGCGGCTAAGTCTCCATGCTGACCCGCAATCCGGCCGCGACCGCCAGCGGCCCGAGCGTAAGGCTCAACGCCAGAAGCGCGCCGAGCAGATACAACGGGCCGGTGATCGGCGCGGCCTCCGCCGCCAGTGCCGCGCCGCGCGCGCCGAACACCAGCACCGGAACGCACAGCGGCAGCACGAGGATCGGCAGCAGCATGCCGCTGCGCCGGAGGCCGACCGTTACCGACGAGCCGATCGCGCCCAGCATGCTCAACACCGGCGTGCCGAGCGCCAGCCCCGAGACCAGCGCCCACATCGAATGCGCCGGGAACGCCAGCATCGTCGCCATCAGCGGCGACAGAATAACCAGCGGCAGCCCGGTCACCAGCCAGTGCGCCAGCACGCGCACCAGCACCAGCAGTTCGAGCGGCTGCGGGCTTAGCACCAGTTGTTCGAGCGTGCCGTCCTCGTAGTCGTGACCGAACAGTGCCGATTGCGCGAGCAGCCCTGCGAGCAGTGCCGCGACCCACACCACCGCCGGTGCAATCACGCTCAGCAATTGCGGCGTCGGATTGAGTGCGAGCGGGAACAATGCCGTGACGATGACAAAGAAGATCAGCGGCGTCAGTATTTCGCCGCGGCGGCGGTACGCCAGCGTGAGATCGCGGCGCAGCAGTTCGCGGCAGGCGACCGCGATCATTTGGCGAGGTCCAGTTCGACCACCGACTGCGGCTCGCAATCGATTGCCTGATGGCTCGCGACGACCGCCATGCCGCCGGCGGAGAGATGCGCGCGCAGCAGCTTGCCGATCAGTGCCGTGCCGGACGTATCGAGATTGGTCAGCGGCTCGTCCAGAAACCACAACTGCGCCGGCGACATCAGCAGCCGCGCCAGCGCCAGCCGGCGCCGTTGCCCGGCTGAAAACGTTATCGCCGGGCGTTCACCGACGCGCTTCAATTCGACTTCCGCCAGCGCCTCGTCAATTGACACGCGCGGCTTCGTCGGCATCAGGCTGGTTGCATAGCGCAGGTTTTCGCGCGCGCTCAGGCTATCGGTAATACCGCTGACATGGCCGACATACGCGATCGTGTCCCGATAGCCGGCGCTGCGACGAATGTTCTCGCCGCACCATTCGATCGTGCCGATTTCGGGCAGCGACAGGCCCAGCAGGACGCGGATCAGCGAGGTTTTGCCACTACCGTTCGGACCCGTCAGGCGCCCCAGTTGCCCGGCGGCGAGCAAAAACCCGAACTCACGCAGCAGCCGCCGCTGGCCACGCCAGACCTCAAGGTCGCGTGCTTGCAGGCGCGCTTCTGACGCGAACGGCACGCTGGCCGACATAGAGACATCCCGGAATGACACCGGGGCCGAATCTTACCTGTAAATCGGCCCGATTGCGCGTTGGCGGCGGCCATACTCCTTCGCCCTGAGCCCGTCGAAGGGCGCTTCAAACAGCCGCTAGTCGCCCTGTCCGCCCTCGGCAACGGTCGCCAGTCCATTCAGCGAATCCATCTCTTCGCTGGAAAGTTGAATGTCCTCCGACGCGACATTCTCCTCCAGGTGATCGACCTTGGACGTCCCCGGAATCGGTAGCATCACCGGGCTGCGCGCCAGCAGCCAGGCAATTGCGATCTGGCGAACGGTCGCGCCATGCGCACGGGCAACCTGTTCCAGCGCCGAATCTTCCGGCAAATCCCCCGCCGCGAGCGGATACCATGGAATGAATCCGATGTTGTGCTGCTCGCAGTAATCGAGCACATCTTCGCTCTTGCGGTCGAGGACGTTGTACCGGTTCTGTACGGTCGCCACCGGAAAATACTTCGACGCCTCTTCAATGTCCGCAACCGACACTTCGCTCAGACCGGCGCGCGCGATAATGCCGTCGTCGAGCAACGACTTGACGGCGTCGAACTGCTCGTCGTGCGGCACTTTCGGATCGATCCGGTGCAACTGCCACAAGCCGATCTGGTCGACACCCAGCCGGCGCAGACTCATCAAAGCTTGTTGACGAAGATATTCCGGCCGCCCCACCGGGTCCCATTGGGCCGGCCCGCTGCGCGTCAGCCCGGCCTTGGTCGCGACAAGTATCCCGTCGTAAGGATGCAGCGCTTCGCGTATCAGCGGTTCGGAAACGTCGGGACCGTAGGAGTCGGCGGTATCGATAAAGTTGACCTCCAGTTCGGGAAGGCGCCGCAATACCCGCAGTGCCTCGGCCCGATCCTCCGGCGGTCCCCATATCCCCGGCCCGGTAATGCGCATTGCACCGAAGCCGAGGCGATTGATCTCAACAGGTTGTGTCATTGCAATGTCCTTTTTGCAGGTGGGGTGCTGGTGCCCGGAGCCGGAATCGAACCGGCATGGCCTTTCGGCCGAGGGATTTTAAGTCCCTTGCGTCTACCTGTTCCGCCACCCGGGCGTAAGAATTAAAAAAGATGGAGGCCAAGGTCGGAATCGAACCGGCGTACACGGCTTTGCAGGCCGCTGCATAACCACTCTGCCACTTGGCCTAGTCTTTAACGGTAGGCGGCGAAATCTAGCATATTTACGTCGGCGCTGCCGGGGACGTAAACAAAAAGCCCCGGCGAACCGGGGCTGCGCAAGAAGCGAATCTGGAGCGGGAAACGAGGTTCGAACTCGCGACCTCAACCTTGGCAAGGTTGCGCTCTACCAGCTGAGCTATTCCCGCCCGGGACGTGACATTGTAGCGGCGCGCCGCTCGGTGTCAAGCTTAGTCATGGCCACCGACATAGATGACGCGCCAGATGCGGCCCTGCTGCGAATCGGCGATGTAGAGGGAGCCGTCCGGCCCCTGTGCCAGTCCTACCGGACGATACTTTGCGCTGTCAGGCGATTGCAGCGTTTGCGTGCCCTTGAAACCGCTCGCGAAGACCTGGTATTTGCCAACGGCTTTGCCGTTCTTGAACGCGACAAAGACGACGTTGTAGCCCGCCTGCGGCTGCGGAGCGCGATTCCACGAACCATGGAAGGCGATGAACGCGCCGCCCCGGTAGCGTTTCGGAAACTGCTTGCCGGTGTAAAAAAGCAGCGCTTCCGGCGCCCAGTGGCCCGGGAACGCCATGATCGGCCGCTCGTATTTCGCACACGGGCCGACATCCTTGCCGTTGCCGCCGTATTCCGGCGCGTGCACCTTCTTGCCCTGGATCTGGTCGTAGTAGCAATACGGCCAGCCGAAATTGTCGCCTTTGTCCACCTTGAAGAATTCTTCTCCGGGCAGCTTCGAATTCTGCTCGACAGTGAACTGTTCCGGCCACAGATCGTGCAACTGGTCGCGCCCCATCTGGACGACGTAAAGGTGGTTGTCCAGCGGATTCCAGCCGATCGCGACGGCGTTACGGATGCCGGTCGCGAAGCGCATGCCGTCGCTCTGGGTCTGGTTTCGCTTGTCGGCCTGAAAGCGCCAGATGCCGCCGTGCTGCTTGAGCAGCGGACAAGGCATGATGCCAGGCGAATGCGGCGCGCGGTCCTGCTTCTGGCATGAGTTGGATGGCGCGCCGATGTTGACGTACAAATGGCCGTTTTCGTCGAATGCGAAGGTCTTGGCGGAGTGTTCGTGCTGCTCCGGCAGATTCTCCACGATCTTCTGCAGTTGGCCGTCCGGCACGAGTTGGCCCTGCTTGAGCCGATAGCGCAATATGGCCTCGTTCGGCGCGAAATACAGGTAGCCGTCATGAATGCGGATGCCGGTACCGGTGTAGTCGCCAAAGTACTTGATAACGTCGGCCTTGCCGTTGCCGGTGGTGTCGCGCAGCGCGGCAATGCCACCGCCGTCGTGCTCCCGGCTGAGGGCGACATAGATGTCGCCGTTTTTGTTGACGGTCAGGTGGCGGGCGCCGCCGATTTCGTCAGCTACGACTATTGCGCAGAAGCCTTTGGGAAGATGGATGCCGCCGTTGTCTTTCGCGCAGTGGGCATCGACGTTGGAGATCGGTGCTGGTGGCGGTATTGCGGCGGCGACTGTCGTGAAGGTAGCGCCAATGACGACGGCAAATAAAGCGGTGAGTTTCATATTGGTCTCCTTCCCACGTGCCTGACCCCCTTCTCGCTTAGGAAAAGGGTTAAGAAATGGCGCTTTCGATTTCCTTCAACGTTTCATTGTCGATCGTGACGTTGATCGCGCCGAGATTTTCCTTCAACTGCTCAAGCCTGGATGCGCCGAGAATGACAGTGCTGACGTTCGGATTCGCGAGGCACCATGCAATCGCAAGCTGCGTCATGCTGACGCCAAGACGGTCCGCAATGCCGGCGAGCTTTTGCACCGCGGCGACGCGCGCGTCCGCATCCGGTCCCAGTACGCTTTCCTTGAGCCACGAAAACGACGCCAGGTTGAGGCGCGAGTCTTCCGGAATACCGTTGTTGTATTTGCCGGTCAGCAGGCCCGACTTGAGCGGCGACCAGATCGTCGTGCCCAGGCCGAACTCGTCGTACAGCGGCGCGTATTCGCGCTCGACCCGATCGCGCGCGAACAGGTTGTACTCGGGCTGCTCCATCGTCGGCGGCGTGAGGCAGTTTTCGCGCGCAAGCTTATAGGCTTCGGCGATCGAATCGGCCGGCCATTCCGACGTGCCCCAATACAGCACCTTGCCCTGGCGCACCAGTTCGTCCATCGCGCGCACGGTCTCCTCGATCGGCGTATCGGGGTCCGGGCGGTGGCAGAAATAGAGGTCGAGGTAATCGACTTGCAGCCGGCGCAGCGCCTCGTGGCAGGCTTCGACGACGTGCTTGCGGCTCAGGCCGCGCTGCGTCGGCATCGGGTCCGACACGCGGCCGAAATAGACCTTGCTCGACACGCACCAGGTGTCGCGCGGCCACGCGAGCTTTTTCAACACTTCGCCGAGGATCGTCTCGGCGGCGCCGCGGCCGTAGGATTCGGCGCTGTCGAAGAAATTCACGCCGGTCTCGTACGCGTATGTCAGCATCTCTTCGGCGGCGGTGCGATCGACCTGGTTGCCGAAGGTGACCCAGGAGCCCAGCGACAGGCAGCTTAGTTTGAGGCCGGAGCGGCCGAGGCGGCGATATTCCATGTCAGTATCCCGAATTGATGCGTTTATAGCGTTCGATCAGCGCATCGGTAGCCGGTTCGCCGACGCCTTCGCCGGCCATGCCTTTCAGGATGCGCCCGGCGAGCGTCTTGCCGAGTTCCACGCCCATCTGGTCGAACGGGTTGATGCCCCAGATGCAGCTCGTCACGAATACCTTGTGCTCATAAAGCGCCACCAGCATGCCAAGGCTTTCGGCATCGAGGCGGTCGAGCGCGATGACGCTGCTTGGCCGATTGCCGGGGAAGGTCTGATGCGGCGCGAGGCGATCCGCGTCCGGCGCGTCGCCCAGCATCTTGCGCGTCTCGTCCTGCGTGCGGCCGAACGCCAGCGCTTGCGCCTGAGCCAGGCAGTTCGCGACCAGCATATCCTGCTGGCGACTGTTGCCGGTGTCGTCCCCGAACGCGACGATGAAATCGAGCGGCACGATCTGCGTGCCCTGGTGCAACATCTGGAAGAACGCGTGCTGGCCGTTGGTGCCGACATTGCCCCAGACGACCGGCTGCGTCTGCCACGCCACCGGGCTGCCGTCGCGCTGGACGCGCTTGCCGTTGCTTTCCATCTCCAGCTGCTGCAAGTAGGCCGGCAGGAAACGCAGGCTGTCCCGATACGGAATCACGGCGCGCGTCGCGAAGTCGAGAAAATCGTGATTCCACACTTCGAGCAGGCCGAGCACGACTGGCAGGTTGCGCGCGAGCGGCGTGTCGGCGAAGTGGCGGTCCATGCGATGCGCGCCGGCGAGCAGCGCCTCGAATCGCTCCGGCCCGACGCCCAGCGCGATCGCGAGACCGACGGCCGACCACATCGAATAGCGCCCGCCGACCCAGTCCCAGAACTCAAAGATGTTGTCGCCGGGAATGCCGAACTCGGCAGCCTTGTCGGGATTGGCGGTGACGGCGACGAAGTGGCGGCTGAGCGCGTCGCGCTCGCCGGTCGCATCCAGCCACCAGTCGCGCACCGTGGCGGCGTTGGCGAGCGTTTCCTGGGTGGTGAAGGTCTTCGATACTACGACGACCAGCGTGGTCGCGGGGTCAAGGCCGGCCAGCATCTCGCCGGCGAGCGCCGGATCGACGTTCGCGAGGAAGTGCACGCGCGGCCCGACATTCGTACCGGACGCGAGCGCCGCCGTCGCCATCTGCGGCCCCAGGTGCGAGCCGCCGATGCCGATGTTGATTACGTCGGCAATGGGCTCGCCGCCGACGCCGCGCCATTCGCCGCCGCGTATGGCGTTGGCGAAGGTGCGAATGCGTTCGCGCATGGCGGTGACCGCATCGAAGCGGCCGCGCAGTGCGTCATTCAGCAGAGCCCCGGCCTGCTGCCGAAGCAGCGTGTGCAGCGCGGATCGGCGTTCGGTGTTGTTGACTTCGGCGCCGGCGAACATGCGCTCGATCCAGCCGTCGAGGTCGTGCTCCTCGGCGAGCCGGGTCAGAAGCGTGAGCGTTTCGGCCGTGATGCGCTGGCGCGAATAGTCGAGCAGCAGCCCGGGCAGTTCGAGCGACAAAGCGCTGACGCGGCCCGTGTCCTGCGCGAACAGTTCGCGCAGGTGCAACGGCTTGATTGCGTCCCGGTGCGTTTCCAGCGCGCGCCGGGCTTCGGATGAGTTTTTGTTGTTCGACATCGCCTTTCCTTACGCAATGCACTTCCGTGTTTTGTACCCCCTTCTCCCTCAGGGAGAAGGCAGGATGAGGGGTGCCGGATTAACTCTCCCTCACCCTGATCTCTCCCTGACGGAGAGGGAATTTTAAGCCGCTTGCACTGGCGTCGTATTCGCCGTGCGCTGAATGTCGTTGTTTTCGTCTAGGTAAATCAGCCGCGGCTTGTGACGCCGGGCTTCAGCCGCGTCGACATTGGCATAAGCACAAATGATGACCCGGTCGCCGGGCGAAGCCAGGTGCGCGGCGGCGCCGTTAACCGAAATAATGCGCGAACCCGCTTCCGCCAGGATCGCGTACGTCGTCAGCCGGTTGCCATTGGCGACGTTGTAGATCTGGATCTGCTCGTATTCGTGAATGCCCGCCGCTTCCAGCAACTCGGCATCGATGGCGCAGGAGCCTTCGTAGTCCTTGTTGGCGTGGGTGACACAGGCGCGGTGGAGCTTGGCTTTGAGTACGGTCAACTGCATGAATGTATCCGGAGAACGGTTGGAATGGGTTGGAATCGGTAATTTTACCGTGAGCGCCGACTACGGCTCAAGATTGGCGACGTTTTTCGGCCACCTTGTCGCGCAGGTAAACGGGAATGGCCGACTCGGGCGCGGCGTCTCGCCCTGCCGCCAATTCGATGGCGCCAAGTGCTGCGATCGAGCGTGCGTGCGGCGGCTTGTCGTCCGCATTTTCAATTCCGGCGCGGACCGCCTCGGGAAGCGCGGCACGGTACGCCTGCCACCCCGGCCCGGCTGCACCGTCGATCGCCGGCAGCGTCACTTCGTCCGGCGGCGCGAGCGCATCGTCGGTCAGCGCCGTGACGCCATCTTCGCTGCAACGATAGACGCCGTAGTAGATTTCGCCCATGCGCGCATCGAGCGCGGCGGCGACATCGCGCCAACCATGCTCGATGAAGGCGCCGTAAGCCAGCGCGGCGAGGTCGGAGACGGCGACGATCGGCAGATCAGCACCCAGGGCCAGGCCTTGTGTGACCGCCGCGGCGACTCTCAAGCCGGTGAAGCCGCCCGGTCCGCGGCCGAAGGCGATGCCGTCGAGTTGCGCCAGCGCCAGGCCTGCTTGCGCCAGCAGCTCGGCCACCATCGGCAACACGTTGTCCGCATGGGCGCGTGCTTCACTGACGGCACGGCCGTCGATCGCGCCATCCCTGTAAAGGGCAACGGAACACAATTCGGTAGCGGTATCAATTGCCAGCAGTTTCATGAGCCAAACAGCTCCGCCGGTGTCGGCGCGACGCGCTCATCAATGAATGCCAGCGCTTCGTCGCGCGCCGCCGTGCGCCGCATCGGCGGCAGGCTCGCGAGAAACACCTTGCCGTAGTGGCGCGTCGTGAGGCGCGGGTCGCAGAGCATCATTACGCCGGTATCGGCCGCGTCGCGAATCAGGCGGCCGACGCCCTGCTTCAGCGCGATGACCGCCTGCGGCAACTGGATGTCCATGAATGGATTGCCGCCGGCTTCGGCGAGCGCTGCCAGTCGCGCTTTAAGCACCGGATCGTTGGGCGCGGCGAACGGCAGCTTGTCGATCACGACCAGACTCAACGCGGCGCCCTTGACGTCCACGCCTTCCCAGAAGCTGCTGGTGCCGAGCAGCACCGCCTCGCCAGATTGGCGGAAGCGCTCGATCAACCTCGAGCGCGGCGCATCGCCCTGCACCAGCAGTTCGAAATCGCAGCGATCGGCCAGGTAGCCGGCGGCGCGGCGCAACGCACGGTGACTGGTGAACAGCAGGAATGCACGGCCGTTGTTGGCTTCGATCAATGGCAGCGCCGCGTCGATAACGGCTTCCGTGTAGCCCGGCGCGTTCGTCTGCGGCAGTCCCGCCGGCGTGTATAGCAACGCGTTGCGTGCGTAATCGAACGGGCTGCCGAGGATGAGGCGTTCGGCGTTTTCCAGGCCGATGCGGGCGCAGAAGTGATCGAGACTGTCTGCGACGGCAAGCGTCGCCGATGTGAATATCCAGGCAGTTTCACCGGCGTGAATGTGCTCGGCCAGGCGCGGTGCGACGTCGTGCGGCGTCAGGTGAAACGTAACGTTGCGGTTCCAGGTTTCCGCCCAGCGGATATTGGCGTCGTCCTCCACCTCGCCGAGCGACGCGAGCCGGCCGGCGAAGCGCTGTGCGCGCTGAAAGCAATTATCGAGGCCGCGCGAGCGTTCCGCCAGCACGTCGAGCCGGTCGCGCACGTCGGCCAGCGCCGCGGTCAGTACATCAAGCCGCTCGGCAAAGCCGTCGCCGTCACGGCATTCGCTCCAGTCGAGCCGCCTGCTGGCCTCGCCGAGGCTCAAACGCAGTTGCGACAGCGCGGTGTCCATGTGATCGAGGCACGGCCGCAGTTCGGGCATGTCGCCGGCGCTCTTCAGATATTCGGCGAGCGTGTCGCGCGACAGCTCGCGCAGTTGCCGCGCCGATACGGATTCGCCGAAATACTGGCCCGCCACGTCCGGGAACTGGTGGGCCTCGTCGACGATCACTGCATCGACGTTCGGCAGCAGTTCGCCGAAGCCTTCGTCCTTGAGCGCCATGTCGGCGAGCAGCAGGTGATGATTGACCACCACGACATCGGCCTGCTGCGCCTCGCGGCGCGCCTTGACCACCCAGCAGTTCGAAAACGCCGGGCATTCGGTGCCGAGGCAGTTGTCGATGGTCGAGGTCACGCGGGGCCAGATGTGCGAGGTTTCCGGCACCGCTTCAAGCTCGGCGCGGTCGCCACTCGTGGTGCGCCCGGCCCACGTTTGCACCGCCATCAGGTCGCGCGCGTCAGTGTGCTTCAGGTTGCGTTCGCCCTGCGCCAGATCGAGGCGGTGGCGGCAGAGGTAATTGCTGCGCCCCTTGAGCAGCGCGACCTTGACGGGCTGGCCGAGCGCCTGGCGCACGACCGGCAGGTCGCGATGAAAAATCTGGTCCTGTAACGTCCGGGTACCGGTAGAAATCAGCGCCTTGCGGCCGGCCTGCAGCACCGGCGCGAGATAGGCGAAAGTCTTGCCGACGCCGGTGCCGGCTTCAGCCGCCAACAGCCCGGCGTGATCCAGTGCGCGGCCGATCGCCTCGGCAAGCACCTGCTGTTCGCGGCGGGGTTGAAAGCCGACGATCGCGCTGGCCAGCGCGCCGTCGCCATCCATGAGTTCGGAATAGCTTTCGGAAGGACTCGTGGTCAAGAGAAATTCGGCCGGCAGGGGTTCAATCCGTTATAATACCGGCAAACCGCGCCTTCTGCTGTACCGCCCCGCCGCTCGCGCGCCGGATGCAGCGTTTTCTATCGAATCAGGAACCGCCATGACCACAACGAATAAAGCCCTCTCCGATTGGGTCGACGAGGTCGCCGCCCTCACTCAGCCCGACGAAATCCACTGGTGCACCGGCTCGGACGAAGAGTACCGCCAATTGGTCGATCTGATGCTCGACAACGGCGAATTGCTGGAGCTGAACCAGCAGACCTATCCGAACTGCTATTTGCATCGCTCCGACCCGAAGGACGTTGCGCGCGTCGAACATCTCACCTTCATCTGCAGCCGCAACGAAAAGGACGCCGGCCCGAACAATCACTGGATGGAGCCCGCCGAGGCGCACAAGAAAATTGACGGCCTGTTCAAGGGCGCGATGCGCGGCCGCACGATGTACGTGATCCCCTACTGCATGGGGCCGATCGACTCGCCGCACTCGCGCTGCGGCGTTGAAATTACCGACAGCCCGTACGTCGTCGCCAATATGAAAATCATGACGCGAATGGGCGACCAGGCGCTCAAGCGCATCGAGCGCGACGGCAAGTTCGTGCGCGGCCTGCATTCGACGGGCGACCTGAATCCGGACCACCGGTTCATCATGCACTTCCCCGAAGAGGAAACGATCAAGAGCATCGGCTCCGGTTACGGCGGCAATGCGCTGCTCGGCAAGAAGTGCCACGCGCTGCGCATCTCGAGCTGGCAGGCGCGGCATGAAGGCTGGCTCGCCGAGCACATGCTGATCGTCGGCATTCAGAATCCGGAAGGTGAAACGCGCTACGTCGCCGCGGCGTTCCCGTCCGCCTGCGGCAAAACCAACCTCGCGATGCTGATTCCTCCCGAGTCGCACAAGGGCTGGAAAATCTGGACGGTCGGCGACGACATCGCCTGGCTGCATCTCGGCGACGACGGCCGGTTGTGGGCGATCAATCCGGAGGCCGGCTATTTCGGTGTGGTGCCGGGCACCAACCGCAAGACTAATCGCAACGCTTTCGACATGATCACCCACGACGCGATCTTCACCAACGTCGCGGTTACGGCCGACAACGAGCCGTGGTGGGAAGGCAAGAAGGAAGGCGATCCGGACGTCGACTGGCAGGGGCGTAAATACGATCCGGCCAACGGTACCGCCGCGCATCCGAACTCGCGCTTCACGGTGAGCGCGAAACAGAATCCCGGCTACTCCGAAAAAGCCGAAGCACCGCAGGGTGTGCCGATCTCCGCGATCATCTTCGGCGGCCGCCGCAAGGCGCTAGCCCCGCTGGTATTCCAGGCGAAGGACTGGGCGCATGGCGTATTCGTCGGCGCCGGCATGGGTTCCGAAACCACCGCCGCCGCGACCGGCAAGGTCGGCATCGTGCGTCGCGATCCGATGGCGATGAAGCCATTCTGCGGCTACAACTTCGCCGACTACTGGAGTCACTGGCTGAGCTTCGAAGGCAAGTCCGACAAGCTGCCGGCGATCTTCCACGTCAACTGGTTCCGCCAGGACTCGGACGGCGATTTCCTGTGGCCGGGCTTCGGCGAAAATCTGCGCGTGCTGCGCTGGATTCTGGATCGCGCCGAAGGCAAGGCCGACGCCGTCGAAACCGCCATCGGCTATCTGCCGACGCCGGAAGCAATCGACACGGCAGGGCTCGACATCGACCGGGCGACGCTCGATGCGCTGCTCGCGATCAGCGACGAGCAGTGGCAGAAGGAATACGAGGCAATCGGCGAGTATTTCGACACCTACGGCGACCGCTTGCCGCAGGCACTGAAAGAAGAGCACCGGCGCGTCAGCGAAGCCGTCAGCAAGACGACCGCAAAGGCCTAGGACTTTTGGCGCCTCTCCCTTGGGGAGAGGCGTCTTTCCAACGAATCGATGCGTCCTTTCAGGCGCTCGAAGCCGGCTGCCGCATCTGGCGGTGCGGCCATCATCTGCGGCCCTGAGGGCCGACCGCTTCAGCCGCTGACTTCTTCGTCTACGCCTTCCAGACGGAACTCGATCGCCAGGTCGGGCTCCGCCTGCGGCGGGCGGCCGAGGCCGATCGTGCCACCTTTCTCCAGCGTCGTTCGATCGCGGCGCAGGATGATTTCCTCGCCGTCTTCCGGCTCGATATACGTCCCGTTGGTGCTGCGATCGGTGAGCACGAACTTGCCGGCGCGGTATTCGATTTCGACGTGCAGCCGTGACGCGTAATGATCGCTGACGACCAGGTCGTTGCGAGCGGAGCGACCAGCGGTGCAGCGAGGTCTGTCGCTACTGACCATGCATCTGGACGAGCCGAGCCTGAGCACCAGCGTCGGCCCCTTGCGCGTCGTACCGCCCCATTCCTCCGGCGGCGCGACGATGACAGTCATGTCCGCGCGGCTCCAGACGATTTCGCACAGCTCGATGGCACCGCGCTTGCCGCGAATTGTGTGCGGACCGAGTTCGTGAATGTGATCATGCCAGCTGTCATCGAGCGCCGCGACCGTCGCGTCGGTCGCGAGAATCTGCTCGGGCTTGGCGAGTGACGTAATGCGCGCGGCGGTATTGACGACGTCGCCGTACACGTCGCCCTCCTCGACCAGTGCCATGCCGGTGTGCATGCCGACCCGGATCGCCAATGGCGGTTGCATTTTGCTTTTCCGCTCGGTGATGCGCTCCTGCATGGTCGTCGCTGCGCGGGCCGCGTGCGGGGCGGCGTCGAACACTGCCATGATCTCGTCGCCGAGGGTCTTGATGACGCGCCCGTCGGCTGCCTCGATCACCGCCTCCATCAGTCGCAGCGCCTGGCCGACGGTCTCGCGGCCCGGCACGTCGCCGAGCGCCGCATAGAGGCTGGTGCTGTCGGCGATGTCGGAAAACAGAACCGTTATGGATGCACGCGTCATTTTTCCGCCACCATGTACGCAATCCACGCCGGGTCGGGATCGCCCCGCTCCACCGGCACGAATTCGCCGTTGCCCTCACCGGTCTCTTCGTCAGTACCCTGCCAGTACACCGTCACGCGCCTGAAACCCGCTTCATTCAGCAGCTCGCGTACTTCCGGCAGCGTCCACAGCCGCCAGGTGTAGGTGAACGCCTCGCGCATCCTGGAACCATCCGGAAACTTGAAGTGAATGTGGCAGGTCATCTCGCCGCTGATCGGATCGTAGTCGGCCTGATCCCAGATGTAGGTGTAGCCGCCGCAGTCGCGGCGCTCGCGCATCACCTTGAACGCATCATGGCCGCCGAACGCGTCGAGCATGAATACGCCGTCGTCGACCAGGCCGTCGCGCACATGGCGGAAGTAGCGCTTGAGAGTGCGCCGCTCCTTGAAAATCCAGTAGCTGAAATTCATCGCCACAGCCACGTCAGCGGGGTCGGCCTCGGCCTTGCAGACATCGGCCTCGATCAGTTCGATGCGTTTGCGCGCGCCGGGCCGCAGCTTGGCAAGGTGGTTGCGCCGGCCCCAGTCGAGCACCTCAGGGTCGATATCGACGCCAATCGCGCGCTGACGCGGGCCGCGCTTGACCCATTCGCAGGCGGCGGCGGCCGTGCCGCAGAAATCCTCACGCAGCACGCGCGGCTTGCGGCCGCGCAAATCGGTGAAGGTTTCGAGCACGAAATCGCATTCGACATCGACGGCCTGCACGGCTTTTTCGTACAGGCGGTGCCGGTCCCGCCGTTGGGCGGAGGTTCGCTTTTTTGGAGGCATGAATGGCTGATGTTGGAGCCGCAAAGCGGCTCATTCTATCGTCTTTCCGGCGGCTACGCTGCCTGTTGCATTTCGCGCGCGGCCGCGACAATAACCCGCTCGTCCGCATCGCGGCGCGGCGCGTGTTCGCTCAAGTGCCGCCGCCAGCGCCGCGCGCCCGGGCAACCTTGATATAGGCCAAACAGCGGCTTGACCACGCGGTTGAACGGCACGCCGTCGGCGCGCTGCCGTGAGACGTACGGCAAATAGGCTTCCAATACCGCATCGCGCTCGGGTGCCGCGGCGCGGTCACCGAAAATTTCACCGTCGACCGCAGCCAGTAAGTATGGCTGCGAATAGGCCTCGCGCCCGACCATCACGCCGTCGACCTGCTCCAGGTGCCTACGCGCCGCCTCAAGGCTCTTGATGCCGCCATTGATGGCAATCGTCAGATCCGGGCGCTCCCGCTTCAGCCGATAAACGACGTCGTAGCGCAACGGCGGGATTTCGCGGTTCTGCCTGGGGCTCAGGCCTTTGAGCCAAGCATTGCGGGCATGAACAATGAATGTGTCGCAGCCGGCGGCCGCCACGGTGTCGACGAATTCGAACAGCCGCTCGCCGTCCTGATCGCGGTCGATGCCGACGCGGGTCTTGACGGTGACCGGCAGCCGGCAGACGGCCTGCATCGCGGCGACGCCGTCGGCAACCAGTTGCGGCTCCCGCATCAGGCAGGCGCCGAAGCGGCCGGACTGGACGCGGTCGCTGGGGCAGCCGACGTTCAGGTTGATTTCGTCATAGCCCCAGTCCTCGGCGAGGCGCGCCGCCTGTGTCAACTCGGCCGGATCGCTGCCGCCGATCTGGAGTGCCAGCGGGTGTTCCGCTGCGTCGAACTCCAAGTGGCGCGCGACGTCGCCATGCAGCAGCGCGCCGGTCGTTACCATTTCCGTGTATAACAGCGTGTGGCGCGACAGCAGGCGCGCCAGGTAGCGGAAGTGGCGGTCGGTGCAGTCCATCATTGGGGCTATTGAAAAGCGGTGACTGATCATTGTGTTGATTTTAACATTGGAATTGATGCGGCCGCCGCAGGCGGCACAACCCATTGCCAAGACATCACCGGAGCAAATCCAAAAGCTCCACTTCCGACAAAACCGGTGTGCCGGTCTTCTGCGCTTTGCGCAACTTCGAAGCACCCGGTTCCTCACCAACAATCAATCCGGTCGTTTTCGCCGAAACTGAATCCGTCACCTTCGCCCCCAGCGCCTCAAGCGCAGCTTTTGCTTCATCGCGGGTATAACGCTCGAGCGTACCGGTGATAACGTAGGTGCGCCCGGTCAGCGGCCCCTCCTTCGGACGCTCCGCGACGGACATTTCGAAGCGCAGGCCGAGCGCCCGCAGTTCGGCAACAAGCTGCCGATTGTCCGCGTCGCGGAACCAGTCGGCGATACCCTCGGCCCGCTCGGGCCCGACGCCCTCGACTGCCTGCAGTTCCTCCTGCGTCGCACTGGCGAGCGCATCGACGTCGCCGAAGTGCCGCGCAAGCGTCAGCGCGGTCACCGAGCCGACGTCGGGAATGTTGAGGCCGAACAACACGCGGGCGAATGACGTCTGCTTCGACGCTTCGATCGCTTCGATCGCCTTGGGCGCCGAGATATCGCCATAGCCTTCCAGATTGAGAAGCTGATCTGCCGTCAGCCGGTACAGGTCCGGCAGGGAACGCACCAGTTCCAGATCCCAGAGCCGGCGTATGGTCTGCTCGCCGACGCCCTCGATGTCAGCCGCCGCGCCGACCCAATGGATCAACGTTTCCAGGCCTCGCGACGGACAAGCGCGATTCGGGCAACGATGCATCGCCTCGCCCTCAGGCTTGACAACCTCGGTGCCGCATAGCGGGCAGTGCGTGGGCATTTTGAACGGCTCGGTGCCTTTCCGATGCGGTCCGGCCGGGCCGACGACTTGCGGGATCACATCGCCTGCGCGCTGCACGATCACGTCGTCGCCTTCACGGATGTTCTTGCGATTGATGTCTTCCTCATTGTGCAGCGTCGCGCTCGACACGGTGACGCCGCCGACCTCAACCGGCTCCAGCATCGCCCATGGATTGAGCGCGCCGGTACGGCCGACGCGAATCATGATCTTGTTGAGCCGCGTGACGGCGGTCATCGGCGCCCATTTGAACGCGCGTGCCCAACGCGGTCGCCCGTGCAGTGCGCCGAGCCGTTCCTGTTGCGCGAACGAATCGACTTTGATGACGATGCCGTCGATCTCGTATTCGAGTTTTGCGCGGCGTGCTTCCCAGTCGCGGCAGCGTTGCATCACGGCCTCGACCGTCTCGAGTCGCTCGGCAAAGGGATTGGTGGGAAAGCCGTGCTCACGCAACCAGACGAGCGTGTCCCAATGCGCTGTCAATTCTTCCAGGCCGTGGCGTTCGCCGGTACCGTAAATCCAGATCGACAGCGGTCGTTCCGCGGTAATGGACGAATCCTTCTGGCGCAACGAACCGGCGGCCGCGTTGCGAGGATTTGGCGCAGCCGATTTGCCTTCGGCAGCGAGCCGCTCATTGAACGCGCGAAAGCCCGGCAGCGGCATGTAAACTTCGCCGCGCACTTCGACGAGCGGCGGTGGCTCCTCGCCGTCGGCCAGGCGCATCCGCAGCGGAATGGCCCGAATGGTGCGCAGGTTCGGCGTCACGTTCTCTCCTTCGATGCCGTCGCCGCGTGTTTCGCCGCGGACGAAGACGCCGTTTTCATAGACGAGGTTGATTGCCGAGCCGTCGATCTTCGGCTCGAGCACGAACGTGACCGGCTCGTCGGTGCCGAGGCGCTTGCGCACGTCGTCGGCCCACTTCTGGATTGCTTCGTCCGTCGTAACCTTGTCGAGGGAGCCCATCGGCGTGCCGTGACGCGCCTTTTGGAATTTGTCCGATGGTGGTGCGCCGACACGTTGTGTCGGCGAGTCCGGCGCGGCCAACTCCGGGTGTGCGTCCTCAATTGCGCGCAATTCGTCGTATAGCGCGTCGTATGCTGCGTCGTCCATGATGGGCGCGTCGTCGACATAGTACGCAATAACGGCGCGGTTCAGGAGTTTGCGAAGTTCGGCGACGCGCCGGGAAGGTACGGATGAAGTCATTGGAGCCACTCTTGTTCCCCTCTCCCTTCCGGACAGGGGCGAGGGGTGAGGGTTCGGGCTTGCGAGAAGGCTAAAACAAACCAGCGACTTTCGCTACTTGTAATCCTCACCCCAACCCCATTTTCCGCTGCGCGACCCTGCTCCGCAGAAAATTTCATGGCAGCCATCCCGACTGCCGGCCAGCCGGCCGAACCGGTGGTTCGGCTTCATCCGGCCCGCCCCGACGGGAGAGGGGCTATCTTTTCGGCAACCTGCCGCGCGTGGAAGTCGGCCAACTGCTCCCGCATCCGCTGCGCCGCCTGCGCGGTAAACGGCCTGCGGCGATTGTCGGCCAGTTCCCCGTCGAGATCGGCGGCGAGCCGGCGCGCCGCGGCCAGCAAGGCATCCAGCGCCTGCTGTGGCTCCGCCAGGCCCGGCATCATCATGAAGAGCGTAATGCCCGGCGCGGTTTCGGCGGAGCCGGGTTCCGGAAAGCGCCCCGGCTCGACCATGTTCGCCGCGCTGAACCAGTCGGTATCATCGTCGCCGGTGAAGTGGTAAATCCCGTAACGGCCGAAGCGTAAGCCGGCAGCAGTCAGCGCGGTGGCGACGTCATCCGCGGCAAAGCCGTGGCTTGAGCGCGCGAGGACATGGAGCGTCAAAATGAGTTGTTCGTCGGCGGACGCCGCAAGCGACTGCCTGGATACCGGCGCGTCGCGCGAGGGCGCTTCCACGGTAATGCCGTCGTCGGCAGGCGCCGACTCAAAGCCGCCGAGGTACGGCTCGGTGCTTGCCTGCCGCCGCTGCGCCGGCTCCTGCCGGCCAGCCTTCACATTCTTTTTGCGTCGCGAGAAAAAATAAACGGCGGCGATGACAATGATGCCAATGCCGAGAATGATCCAACGTAATTCGCTCATGTACGACTACTCTCAGGCTGTCGCCGCCATCCGCGCCGCTTCTTCGACATCCACGGCGACCAGCCGCGACACGCCGGGTTCATGCATGGTTACGCCGGTCAGGTGCGAGGCCATCTCCATCGTCACCTTGTTGTGCGTAATATAAATGAACTGCACGTGCTCCGACATATCCCGCACGAGGTCGCAGAATCGGCCCACGTTGGCATCGTCGAGCGGCGCGTCGACCTCGTCGAGCATGCAGAACGGCGCCGGGTTCAGCTCGAAAATCGAGAACACCAGCGCGACCGCGGTGAGCGCCTTTTCGCCGCCGGACAGCAGATGAATCGTGCTGTTGCGCTTGCCGGGCGGGCGCGCCATGACGGTGACGCCGGCATCGAGCAGTTCTTCGCCGGTCAGTTCAAGGTAGGCGTGGCCGCCGCCGAACAGGCGCGGGAAGTTGGCTTTGAGGCCCGCGTTGACCAGGTCGAAGGTTTCTTTGAAGCGGGTGCGGGTCTCGCGGTCGATCTTGCGGATCGCGTTCTCCAGCGTCGTCAACGCATCGTTGAGATCGGTGTGCTGCTTTTCGAGATACTCCGCGCGTTCCGACTGCTCGTCGAATTCTTCGATCGCGGCCAGGTTGATCGCGCCGAGGCGCTGGATGCGCTGTTCGAGCGATTCGGCCCGTTCCGCCCAGGCGGCGGCATCGGCGTCTTCTTCAAGTTGCACCAGCACCGCGATCAGCATCTGGCCCTCGGCTTCAAGCTGCTCCTCGATCGTCTTGCGGCGAGTGCGCAATTCCTGCGTCGCGAGACGCCGCGATTCCAGCGCCGTGCGCTTGGACTCGACGTCCTGCTCATGCGTGAGGCGGTCCTGCTCCAGCTTGCGCAGCGACTCGTCGAGCGCCTCGACCTGACGGCGAGCGGTAGTCAGTTCGGCTTCAACCTCGCCGCGGCGGGCGAGATTTTCCTGCAGCGATTTCTCCTGCTCGGCGATCGGCTCAATGCCGCCTGCGAGTTCCCGCTGCAGTTGCTCGCGGCGCGCGCTCAGCTCCGCCAGTCGGGTCTGCATCCGTTCCAGGTTCTGGCGCGTCGAATCCAGCGTGGCACGGCGCGCTTCCTGCTTCAGCGCCAGCGTCTGCACGTGGTCGCGATCTTCGCGGAAGCGCTCGCGGGCGGCTTCAAGGCGCTCATTGATGGCTTCACGTTCGCGCTGCAATCCGGCGCGCTGATCTTCCAGTTCGGCCAGTGAGCCCAGCGCCTGTTCGAGATCGCGCCGTGCCGTCCGGGTCTCGTCGTCGAGTTTTTCCTGCTGCGGCTTGAGTTCGTTCAACTCGGCAACCAGCGTTTCATGGCGTGCCGTGACTTCGCGCAACCGCTCGCGGCGGCTGTTGAGCGCGGCGCGCGCTGCGGCTTCCTGCTGGTGGTGACGATTCAGTTCGTCCTGCAGCGTCTCGCGGCGCGCTTCCTGCGCCTTGAGTTCGGCGCTGAGCGACCGCTCGGTCTCAGCGTCGGCGGCGATCGCCTGCTCAAGCTGGGCGATGTCGCGGTCAAGCGTCTTGATCTCGCGTTCGCGGCTGAGGGTGCCGGCACGCGCATCTCCGGCGCGGGCGACGTGCGCCCAGTTGGGGCCGACCCAGATGCCGTCGGGCGTGATCAGCGATTCGTCGGCCGCGAGCATGCCGCGTCGGGCAACGGCCGCGGAGACGTCCGCTGCCGCATAGACCTTGCCGAGCAACGGCTCAAGCGACACCGGCGCGCGCACTTTGGCGGCCAGGCTGTCGGTGCCGGCTTCGCAGTTGCCGACCGAGCTGTTGCCAATGACATGCAGCGTACCGTTTTCGATGCCGGTCATCGCTTCCAGTGTCGGCTCCATGTCGTCCAGGCACACTGCCTGCAGATAGCCGCCCAGCACGGTTTCGACCGCCTGTTCCCAGCCCTCGTCAACGTTGATGACTTCGGCGAGGCGCGCCTTGTCGTCGAGGCCTTGCGCTTTCAGCCAATCGACCAGTCGCGCCTCGTTCTTGCCCAGTGCCTGCTGCTGCAGCGTTTTCAGGGAGCCCAGCCGGCCGCGCTTGTCCGCCAGCGCGCTGCGCTTTTCACTGTGCTCGCGCGCCAGCGTCGACAGGCGTTCGCGCCGCTCGGCAATGGCCGCCTGCACCTTTTCCTGTTCGGTCTTCAGCGTCGCGCGCGTGCGCTCGAACTCGGTCGTTTTGGCCTCGAGTTCACCGATCTCGGTTTCAATGGCCTCGGTCGAGTGCCGCTCACGCTCGGCTTCCAGCTTTTCGATCCGGCCCAGCGTCTGGCCGGACTGGCGCTCCAGATGGTCGATGCGCGTACGCTCCACCTGACTCGCCCGGGACGATTCGTTCTGCGCCTGGTTGAAGGCGTCCCAGCGCGTCTGCCAGTCCTGGCGCGCCGCCTCGGCCGCGTCGAGTTCAGCGCGCCCTTCGGCCTCGACTGTGCGAGCCCGCGTCAGCGCCGGCTCCAGTTCCTCGAGTACCGCGGTCAGCTCGGCCACCTGCTCCCGGTCGCGGGTGATTTCGGCCTCGGCCGTTCGCCAGGCGTGCTCGGTTTCCTCGAGATCGTTTTGATGGCGCTGGCGCAGGTCCCGCGCATGCTGCAACGCCTGCTCGGCGCGGGCGATGGCCGACCCGATGTCGTAATAGCGCGCCTGCACCTGCCCGAACGTGCCCTGCGCGTCGTGTTGCTGCTCCCGGGTCTTTTCGAGCTGGCTTTCGACCGAACGCAGTTGGGCCAGCACCGCCTGCAACGCGGTGTCGTGCTCGACGATGACGTGATCCTCGCCGGCCAGTTCGCGATCGAGCCCCCGCCATTTGAGCGCCAGCAGTTCGGCGCCGACCTGGCGCGCCTCGGCCTTCAGCTTCTTGTAGCGTTCAGCCGTGCGGGCCTGGCGCTGCAAATGTTGAAGTTGTTTCTGAATTTCATCGCGTAAGTCATCGAGGCGACTGATATTTTCACGCGTATGCCGAATACGATTTTCAGTCTCACGGCGACGCTCCTTGTACTTCGAGATGCCGGCCGCCTCTTCCAGAAAGATACGCAGCTCCTCGGGCTTGGCGTCGATCAAACGGGAAATCGTGCCCTGCTCGATGATCGCGTAGCTGCGCGGTCCGAGGCCGGTGCCGAGAAAAATGTCGGTAATGTCGCGGCGCCGGCAGCGCGCGCCGTTGAGGAAGTAATTGGACGCCCCGTCGCGTGAGACTTCGCGGCGCACGGAAATTTCCGCGTACTGAGCGTACTGGCCGCCAACCGCACCGTCGCTGTTATCGAACACCAACTCGATCGAGGCGGTACCGACGGGCTTCCGGGCGGTCGAGCCGTTGAAGATGACATCCGCCATCGAGTCGCCGCGGAGGTGTTTGGCCGAACTTTCGCCCATCACCCAGCGCACAGCGTCGATGGTGTTCGACTTGCCGCAGCCGTTCGGGCCGACGATGCCGGTCAGATTGGTCGGGAACGTGATGGTGGTGGGGTCGACGAAGGACTTAAAGCCCGCAAGCTTGATTTTGCTGAGTCGCATCTGCGTGTTTTACCCCACGGGCACAATGGTCGTTGGAAGCGCCGTAGTGTAAAGTATGCGCCCCATCGCCGAAAGGCCGGATTTGACCTTAATCATTGATGCCGACCCAGCCGACCAAGCAGCTTGAAACCTTCCCCAATCCACGCGAAGGGCGGGATTACACGGTCCGCATCCGGATTCCCGAATTTACCTGCCTGTGCCCGCTCACCGGGCAGCCGGATTTCGCCACGCTGACCCTCGAATATGTGCCCGCGGCGCGCTGCGTCGAGCTGAAGGCGCTGAAGCTGTATGTCTGGTCGTATCGCGACGAAGGCGCGTTCCACGAGGACGTGACCAACCGGATTCTGGACGACCTGGTGGCGGTGCTGGCGCCGAATTTTCTCCGCCTGACGGCCGAGTTCAACGTCCGCGGCGGTATTTACACGACGGTCGTCGCGGAACATCGCGCCGAAGGTTGGCAGGCGCAGCCGGCGATCGACCTGCCCTGATGGTTGGCGAGTTTTCCCGCGGCGTCGGCGCGCTGATCAAGGGCTTCGATCTGATGCTGCGGCCCGGTGTCAAGCGCTACGCGGCATTGCCCTTCATTATCAACTTCATTGTTTTTGCGGCGATCATTGTGTTCGGCGCCTATGAATTCACCGACGCGGTACAGATGACCATCGCGCACGTGCCGGATTGGCTGCAATGGCTGGGATGGGTGCTGTGGGTACTGTTCGGCGTTCTCGCACTGCTGGTCGTCTTCTACTGCTTCACGTTCCTGATTTATATCGTCGGCTTTCCGTTTAATGTCTTCCTCGCCTCGCGGGTGGACCGGTCGCTTAACGGCCGCTCGATGAAAGGCCCTGCGGAAAGCTTCTGGCGCGGGTTCGGCGCCGACTTGAGTTCACTGGTGCAGGTGTTGCGTTACCAGATCGTCTGGACCGTGATTGTCGCCGCGATCGGTCTCGTGCTGTTGTTCATCCCGGGGTTCAACCTGCTGGTGCCGGCGCTGTGGTTTGTCTTTGGCGGCTGGATGCTGGCGCTCGGGTATTCCGACTTGGCCCTCGGTCAGCGCGGCTACCGGTTCAAGTCGCAGCGGCAGATATTCGATCGCCACCGCGGCCGTGTCCTCGGCTTTGGCTGCGCGACAGCATTCGTCACCCTTTTCCCGATTCTGAATCTGCTGGTCATGCCCGCGGCGGTCGCCGGTGCGGTATGGTTATGGCAGGATATCCCCCCCAGGCAAGAATGAATCGCAAGCTTTTCGTTCTCGACACCAACGTGCTGATGCACGACCCGAGCGCCCTGTTCCGCTTTCACGAACACGACATTTTTCTGCCGATGGTGGTGCTCGAGGAACTCGACGCCGGCAAGAAAGGCCTGTCGGAGCCGGCGCGCAACGTCCGCCAGGTCAGCCGCTTCCTCGACGAGATGATGAAGAACGCCGCTCAGGCCGACATCAAGAGCGGCCTCCCGATCGGCGGCACACGTATCGCCAGGGCTGAAGGCGGTAACGGTGGCCGGGTGTTCTTTCAGACCGAATCGCTGGCGGCTGCGCTGCCGGATTCGCTGCCCGGCCATACGCCCGATAACACCATTCTTGCCGTCACGCTCGCGCTCCAGGACAAGCACACCGACGTCAGCGTCGTCCTGGTGTCGAAGGACATCAACCTGCGCATCAAGGCGGCCGTGATCGGTATTCATGCCGAAGACTATTACAACGACAAGGCGCTTGAAGACGCGGACATGCTGTTCACCGGCGTCGAGACGCTGCCCGGCGACTTCTGGGAGACGCACGGCCGGGACATGGAGTCGTGGCAGGAGAGCGGCCGCGCGTTCTATCGCGTACGCGGCCCGAGTGTCGTGGAATGGTATCCGCAGGAATGCATCTACATCGATGGGGAAGGCGGCATCGAGGCGCTGGTGCGATCGGTGGACGACGAAAGTGCGGTCATCGAGCGTGCGCAGGATTATCGGGCGCCGCGTCATACTGTCTGGGGCATCAACCCGCGCAACCGCGAACAGAATTTTGCAATGAACCTGCTGATGGATTCAGACGTCGACTTCGTCTCGCTGCTGGGTCCTGCCGGCACCGGCAAAACGCTCCTCGCTCTCGCCGCCGGTCTCGCCCAAACATTTGAAAGCAATCTCTACCGCGAGATTATCATGACCCGTGTGACGGTACCGCTTGCCGAGGACATCGGCTTTCTGCCCGGCACCGAAGAAGAAAAGATGACGCCGTGGATGGGCGCGCTGATGGACAACCTCGAAGTTCTGAGCCAGTCGGGCGAAGGCGGCGAATGGGGCCGCGCAGCGACCAATGACCTGCTGCGCAGCCGCATCAAGATCCGCTCGCTGAACTTCATGCGCGGGAGCACGTTCCTGAACCGCTACATCATCGTCGACGAGGCGCAGAACCTGACGCCGAAGCAAATGAAGGCGCTCATCACCCGTGCCGGCATGGGGACCAAGATCGTCTGCCTTGGCAACATCGCGCAGATCGACACGCCCTACCTCACCGAAACGACTTCCGGCCTCACCTACGTTGTCGACCGTTTCAAGAATGGCGCCCACGCGGGCCACGTCACCCTGCTGCGGGGCGAGCGTTCGCGGCTGGCCGACTACGCGAACGAGGTGCTTTAGTCGGCCGTCTTCCAGACCACCGGGTGCCAGTTGCCATTCTGCCGAATCCGCGCTGCAATGTAATAAGTCTTGCCCGGATTGAGCGTCAGCGTCAGCGTGTCGCGCGTGCGCACGGGCGAACTGCCGGCGAGCATGCCGGGCAGATTCTCCATGTGCTGAATGTTCACAGGACTGAGACCGAGCTTGTAATGGCCGGGCTTTAACTGCAATACGGGCTGATTTTCACGCGCCGTAAGCCGTCCGTTGATCGTTCGTACTCTCACCGGATAAAGACCTTGCGCGCGCGGGCTGCCGTTGAGAATCACAGTGGCGTGCGGCTGGCCTGCAGTCGCGAACGGCGTGCTGCTCGCGCAGCCTGCGATTGCGGCCCCGGCCAGGATCGAGATCGACAGCAGCTTCCAGTTGAATATTTTCATGGTATGCCTCCGCAAAGGCGGCCCCTTTCCGGGGCCGCCTGCAAGAATACCATTGCCGGCCGTCTAGAAGTCCTGGACATAGCGCAGGTAGTAGAACCGACCGATATCGAAGCCGCCATAGTACGCGTACAGGGAATTCGGAGCAGTGTACAGCGGCGACGCAAAGTGATCGAACACGTTATTCGCGCCTACCGAGATGGTGCTATTCCACGGCGTGTTGTAGCGGAATTGCACATCATTGAATGTGTTCGATCCGATTTCATTTGCATTGATGGTCTCTCCGTTATGCATGGTTTGCGGCATGTTGCATTCCGGACCGCCTTGCGCGGTGTTGTCCCACGAGCACTGTTCTTTCATTGGTGAGTAGTAACGCAGCGTCCACGTCACGCCGAAGTCGCCCATCGACCAATCAATGGTGGCGTTCGATCGGGTACGGAAGGCGGCTCCCCAGTCCGGTGATGTCCAACCGGTG
This sequence comes from Gammaproteobacteria bacterium, assembly GCA_035690945.1. Lineage (GTDB taxonomy): Bacteria > Pseudomonadota > Gammaproteobacteria > Natronospirales > DASSBR01 > DASSBR01. The sequence continues at coordinate 4,845 of DASSJY010000019.1, read as the reverse complement.
AAGCTGTTGACCGGCGTGGTGGGCTCGTTGTCCGCCTTGCTTTTCAGGTAATCGGTATATGTCGTGTTCCAGGTCACCGAAAACAAGCCGAATGAAGTCACCGGGAACGTGTATTTAATGCCGAAGTCCCAGCCTTCCGTTTCCGTCCAGCCGGCATTCTTCTCGCCGTAGTGTGCAGTGTTGACGACACCGGTGGCGGGATCGCGTGTGAATAACGAGCTCGAACAGCGGCTTGCCACCCCGAGCACGTAGCAGTCGTACAGTATGCTGTCGACCGAGTCGCCGGTAATGGCGTTATCAATATGGATGCGATACCAGTCTACGGTCAGATCCAGGCCCTGAGCCCATTCGGGGCTGTACACAATGCCCGCCGTCTTGGTGACGGAGGTTTCCGGTTGCAGCGTCGGCGTGCCGCCGGCGAAGAACTGCGTACCGGTCTGGCATGGGAACGTGCTGCACGGCTGGCCGCCCTGTCCAAGCTGGGTATAGCCCGCAGGTACGGGCGCCTGCCCGCCGAAGCCACTCGTACAACGCTTCGCGACGTCCGCATTCTGACCGGCGGCATGACTGAAGTCGCACGGGTCAGTGTAGTAATCGAACGTACCGCTGATGCCGCCGAACAGATCGGATATCTGCGGCGCCCTGAAGCCTTGTGCATAGGTGCCACGTACCAGCAAAGTCTGGATTGGCCGCCAGGTAAAGCTGTACTTGCCATCCGTCGTGTTGCCGAACGTGGAGTAATGTGAATGGCGTCCGGCCAGATCGAGTGCCAGCGACTGCGCGCCCGGGACATCGCTTAACAACGGGACACTCACCTCGGCGTAGTACGCGGTGACGTTATATGAACCCCCGGTCGGCCCCGAACTGAGGTTGGTGCTGAGGGCGGCCTGGCTGAAGGCATCCGGTACGTACCGGCCGGCTTCCCGACGACGCTCAACGCCCGCGGCAACCGCGAGATCGCCCGCCGGCAGCGTGACAACCGGTCCGGTGATATCGGCCGTGTAGTCGGTTGTCGTGGTAGACCCTGTCGTGTGGTAAAACGGAAACAGGAACTGCTGCAATTCGGAATGGCCGGTCAACGAGCCGTCACCGACCTGGCCCGCGGGGTAAATCGGATTCCAGGGAATGCAGGAGCCGGGAGTGGCGCCGTAAGGGACGGGACTGGCCGGCGTACCGCACGTGACGAGGCCGGTGGTGGGATCGCGGAACGACGGCCCCAGCGCTTCCGAGAGCGCTATCAGGCTGAAGTCGCCATGCCCTATCTTGAGAATCTGGTTTTCGTTGGTGTAGGCACCGATGTCCCAGTTCCAGAGGTGGGGGCCGATGTTGAAATCACCGGTCAGTGTGCTGCCGATACGATAGGTGGTCAGCTTGCTGTCGGTGGTACGCGGCACCTCCCAACCACGCCGGTAAAACTGGAGTCCATTGCCCGCTCCGTTACCCTTCGGGCCGTAGCCGAATGGGTCGTAGTAGCTGTATGGCGACAACCCGATAATGTCGGGGCTGCCCGGCAGTGTGAATGCCGGCTGGAACGGATAGCCTGCGATCTGCTGCAGCGTGTCGCGATGGTTGTAAAGGAAATCCGTCGCCAAGGTGATATCGCTGGTAACGTTGTAGTCCGCATGGACGAACACCGCCTTGCGCTTCAATCCGGTCTGCAGCATTTGCTCGAGATCGGTGTTGGAATGGTCTTGAGTGCCACTCAAATGCGTCGGATGGTAATCGTTCAGATCGAAGGGGTTACCACCCGGATTCAGCGTACACGCCGCCTCGGCACCGTTACCGCACCAGTCTCCAAGGCCGTTATCGGCGTTCCAGAACACGCCCCATTGCGACGCGATCGACCACCCCGCATCCGGGTGACGATTGGTAGCCGGATAGCGCGAGAACCAGCGATCCTTGGCCCATACCGGGTCCTCCTTTGAGTACTCGGCGGCGATCATGATGGAGCCACGGTCACTACTCGTCCCGAAGGTCAGGGAATAGATCTGCCTGTCGCCATCACTATTGTCCGAATACTGGCCGTAATAGGCGGACGCTTCGGCACCATTGAAGTGGTTGCGGGTAATGATGTTCACCACGCCGGCAATGGCATCGGAGCCGTAAACGGCCGAAGCGCCATCCTTCAGGACTTCGATGTGATCAATAGCGGCAAGCGGTATCTGCTCCAAATCCTGCAGGCCACTCTCGTTGGCGCCAAGCCGCTTGCCGTTCAGCAGCACCAGGGTGCGGGCGGCACCCAGGTTGCGGAGATTGACGTAGTAGCCACCGACGTCTTCACCGGCCAACAGCACGTTACTGCGGCTGATCGGAGGCGTACCCGCCACCGTCAGATTCTGCAAGAGTTCGGCGGTGTTGGTGAAGCCGGAATGCTCGATCTCGTCGTGGCTCACCACGACAATCGGCTGCGCGGTTGCGACGTCGGTCTGGCGGATGTGCGTGCCGGTGACCGTAATCGTGCCTAACGATTGGGCTCGCTCTTTTTTGCTCTGGTTGATGTTGCCTTGATCGGTAGTGCCGGTTTGCGCGGCGAATACCGCCGGCGCTACCAACCCAAGCATGGACGACAGGACGAGCGCCGAATATACGCGTTTGCTAAGGAATGATCTCATCGTGTACCTCCGTGTACCGCATCTCGATCGTAGCTGCGCCGATGCCGGAACGATTGTCCGCTGCGCCCGACGCAGCCGGTGATGGTAGTGGTGTGCCGTTAGCCGGCACAACCACTACCTACCCTCCCGGTTGTGGCTGGTATAGTTCAGAAACAACAGAATGTCAACTGCGTTTTTAGAAGATAATTTCCATAAAACGCGCGGCTTTACAAGATATTGTGCGCCGATACAGTTCGCCGTTGTTGCGGTTTCACAACGTCTGATTCGATGGGTGCTTCTTTCACGCCCCGCCTTTTCGCAGTGCCGCGCAAGATGGTATAAACAACACAGCTCATAATGGCTGGGAGATAACCGCGATGATGGCTTGGGTCCGGCGACTGTCCGTCGCTGTGCTGTTGGGGTTCAGTGGCGCCCTCATGGCAGCGCCGCCCACGCCGATCAGCGATTTCTTTACGCGCCATACCTATTCGAAGCCGGCGCTGTCTCCCAGCGGCCGCTATCTGGCCGTGCTCGCCCCGGTCCGCGGAGACCCCGACCGTAACCAACTCGACATCATCGACCTCCAGAAGATGAAGGCATACCGCACATTTTCACTTGACGGCCGCCAGATTTTTTCCCGATTCGCCTGGGCGAGCGACGATCGCATCGTGTTGAGTACGGCGATCCGCATCGGCGCCTTCGACGAGCCATTTTCCACCGGCATGATCTATGTCATCGACGTGCAGGGAGACCGTCTGCGGCTGGTGCAACAGAGTCCCACGTTGCTCAGCTACACGCACTATCGAATTGCCAATTTGCTGCCGGACGACCCCGACCACGCGATTACCGTCAGCTCTTCGCAAAACAGGCGGCCGCACGCATTTCTGGTGGATCTGGAGCATCGCGACAGTTCCCTTTTGGCGGCCCAGCCGCGCCGCGTCAACCAGCTTGCCCGCGAGATTGCAGCGAGTCCGCTCAAAACCGGGACGCTGGAGACGGACCACGCGGGAAAAGTACGTCTCGCCCGAGGCTACGACAAAGCCACGGAGGCGCACGTGTGGTCGTATCGCGACGGCAATTCGGACCCGTGGAAGCGGATGCCCGCCAAGCTGCTTGATCCGGCACTCGGCGCGCAGCCGATCGGATTCGCGCCGGACAACAAGGATATCTACCTGCTGGAATTTGGCGACTCCGGCGCGCAGACGCTCGGCTTCTACAAATTCAACCCCGATACCGGCCGGAAGCAACTGGTGTACGACAATCCCGACGCCGATGTCGAAGGCGTCATGTATGGCCCTGAAGATGGCCGCGCGGTAGCGTTGACCTTGACGCCGGGGCGACCTCAGATTGTTCTGTTGCATAAGGACGGCCCCGCGGCACGGATTCTGAAGGGATTTTCTGCCAGCTTTCCAGGCGAATTCCCGGCCATTGTAAGCTGGAGCCGTGGCGGTTCGGAGGCAATTGTAGAAATCTCCAGCGCCCGCGATTCGGGGCGGTTTTATCTGGTCGATACCCGGACCCTGAAAGCGAAGTTTCTGTTCAAGCAGCGTCCCACAATCAATCCGGGCGACATGGCGCCCGTCAAGCCGATCAAGTTCAAGGCACGCGACGGCATGATCATTCACGGCTACCTGACTCTGCCGCTCAACAAGCCGGCCCGGAATCTGCCGATGATCGTCTTTGTGCATGGCGGGCCGCACGGCATCCGGGACGACTGGAGCTTTAATCCGTGGGTGCAGCTTTTCGCCAACCGCGGGTACGCTGTGCTGCAGGTGAACTACCGCGGTTCATCGGGGTACGGCCGGAAATATGCAGAGGCCGGCTTCCATCACTGGGGCACGACGATGCAGTACGACGTTATCGACGGCACCCACTGGGCGATAAAGCAAGGCTACGCCGACGCCAAACGTGTCTGCATCTTCGGCGGCAGCTACGGCGGTTTTGCGGCATTGCGCAGTTCGGAGCTGGCGCCCGATTTGTACCGGTGCACCGTCGGTTACGACGGCGTCTACGATCTGCCGATGATGTTCAGCAAAGGCGACGTCCCCCAGTTCAGCTCTGGCCGGCATTACCTGCATCGTGTACTTGGTGACGACATGGCGACACTGAAGGCGCATTCGCCGGTGAGTCATGTCGGCCGCCTGAAAAGCGCGCTGTTCCTGATCGAGGGTGGCGAGGACCGGCGCGCGCCACCGGCGCAGGTCGAGGAACTCAAGGCGGCACTCGACAAAATCGGCAAGCCGTATCAATACCT
>DASSJY010000018.1:0-166074 GCA_035690945.1 Gammaproteobacteria bacterium | reverse complement strand
GAGGACAAGCTGCACCTCAACGAGTGGGGGCTGGGCGGACGGGGCTTCGGCACGTTCGTCACCTGGTTCCTGCTCGGCGGCGATCTCTACACCGCCTACACCTTCATCGCCGTGCCGGCGCTGGTGTTCGGCCGCGGCGCGATCGGCTTTTTCGCGCTGCCGTACACGCTGATGGTGTTTCCGTTCGTGTTCATCGTGTTTCCGCGGCTGTGGTCGGTCGCGAAACGCCACGGCTACGTGACCGCCGCCGATTTCGTGCGCGGGCGCTTCGACAGCCGGCTGCTGGGTCTGCTGGTCGCGGTCACCGGAATCCTCGCGACCTTGCCGTATATCGCGTTGCAGCTTGTCGGCATCCAGGTCGTGATTGCCGCGATGGGGTTCGATGGCACCGGCCTCGTCGGCGACCTGCCGCTGATCATCGCGTTCCTGATTCTCGCCGCCTACACCTACACCAGCGGGCTGCGCGCGCCGGCGATGATCGCTATCGTCAAAGACGCGCTGATTTACCTGACGGTGATCGTCGCGGTAATCGTGATCCCGATGCACCTCGGCGGCTACGGCGCGATTTTCGATGCGATCCCCAAGGACAAGCTGCTGCTCGCCCCGCCGACCTCCGACAGCTTCGGCGCCTATACTGCCTACGCAACGCTGGCGTTCGGCTCGGCGCTCGCGCTGTTTCTGTACCCGCACTCGATCACCGGTCTTTTGAGTGCCAGCAGCCGCCAGACGATCAAGCGCAACATGGCACTGCTACCGGCGTACTCGCTGGTGCTGGCGCTGATCGCGGCGCTCGGTTACATGGCCTACGCCGCGAACGTGCAGCATCTGCCTGAATATGCAAGCTATTTCGACCGCTACGGGCCGAACTTCGCGGTCCCGGCGCTGTTCCTGCATGAGCTGCCCGACTGGTTCGCAGGCCTGGGCTTCGCGGCGATCGCGATCGGCGCGCTGGTGCCGGCAGCGATCATGTCGATCGCGGCGGCGAACCTGTTCACGCGCAACATCTACCGCGAGTTCCTGCGGCCCGAGTGCAGCGCCAAACATGAGGCCGGCACCGCCAAGTTCGTCTCGCTGCTGGTCAAGGTCGGCGCGCTCGCCTTCATCATCTTCCTCCCCAACCAATATGCGATCCAGTTGCAGTTGCTGGGCGGAATCTGGATCATTCAGACCCTGCCGGCGATCGTGCTGGGTCTGTACACGCGCTGGCTGCATCGCTGGGCGCTTGCCGGCGGCTGGGCTGTCGGTATGATTGTCGGCACCTGGATGGCGGCGTCCCAGCACTTTGCGACGTCGATTTTTCCGCTCAAGCTCGGCGACTTCACCGTCGCCGGTTATGCCGCGCTGTACTCGCTCGCGCTCAATCTCGCGGTGTGCGTGGTGCTGTCTGTCGCGTTCAAATTCGCGGGCGCCCACCACGGCGTCGATGCAACGGTTTCGGAGGATTACGATGAGGAGATGCCCAAAGTGGCTTAGGTGGACGATTGCGGCCGGCGCGCTGCTGGCGGCCGGGTCGATTCTGGCGGCGCCGCGCCACGCCGACCTGGTGTTGCACCACGGCAAGGTCGTGACCGTTTCACCGGAGACGCCGCAGGGGGAAGCGATTGCGATCGCGGGCAACGAGATAATCGCGGTCGGCGACGACGACGACATCGACACCTACATCGGCCCGCACACCAAGGTGATCGATCTCGACGGCCGGCTTGCGATCCCGGGCTTCATCGAGGGTCACGGGCATTTCATGGAACTCGGCCGGTCGAAGATGGAACTCGACCTGACGTCCGCCAAAACCTGGAGCGACATCGTCGCGATGGTCAAGCGGGCGGCGGCCAAGGCGGCGCCCGGCCAATGGATCGTCGGCCGCGGCTGGCATCAGGAAAAGTGGACGCACCCGCCGCAGCCCAATATCGACGGCCTGCCGCTCGGCGACAAGCTTAACGCGGTGTCGCCGCACAACCCGGTGGTGCTGATTCATGCCAGCGGCCACGCCGTGTTCGCCAATGCCCGCGCGCTCGCGCTCGCCGGCATCACCAGAAACACACCGAATCCGAAAGGCGGCGAAATCGTCCACAAGCGCGACGGCATGCCGACCGGCATGCTGCGTGACAACGCCCAGGATCCGGTGCTCGCGGCGCTGAAGCAATGGCGCGCGCAGCGCTCGCCGGCCGAGATCGAGGCCGAGCGGCGCAAGGCCATCCACCTCGCCGGCGAAGATGCATTGTCCAGGGGCATCACCACATTCGAGGACATGGGCGAGCCGTTCGAGATCCTCGACCTGTACAAAAAGCTCGCGAAGGAAGGCAAGCTGCCGCTCAGGCTGTACGTGTTCATCAACGGCGAGTCGAACCAGGCGCTCGCTGCGCACATCGGCGACTACGGCGTGATCGACGCCGGCAAGCGCGGCTTTCTGACGGTGCGCGGCATCGGCGAAATTACCGCCGACGGCGCGCTCGGTACGCACAGCGCCTGGTTTTTGAAGCCGTACAATGATCTGCCGTCGAGCACCGGCATCGACGTGACGCCCATGTCCAGCATCGAGCGCACCGCAGAGATCGCAATCGACAACGGTTTTCAACTTGCCGTGCATGCAATCGGCGACCGTGCCAATCACGAAGTACTCAACGTGTACGAAAAAGTGTTCAAGGCACACCCGAAAAAAACCGACCTGCGGTGGCGCATCGAGCACGCGCAGCATCTCAATCAGGCCGACATTCCGCGCTTCGGGCAGATGCACGTTATCGCGTCGATGCAGGCGATTCACGCCTGCTCGGACGGTCCGTACGTCGTCAAGCGCCTTGGCAAAAAGCGTGCGAAGCAGGGCGCGTACGTCTGGCAGTCGCTGCTCAAGACCGGCGCAATGCTCAACAATGGCACCGATGTGCCGGTCGAAGACGAAAACCCGATTCCGAACTTCAAGTGCGCCGTTACGCGGCAGTTGAAGGACGGCTCGTACTTCTTTCCGAAGCAGGATATGACGCGCATTCAGGCGCTGAAGTCGTACACGATCTGGAATGCCTACGGCATGTTCAAGGCCAAGCAGCTCGGCTCGCTGGCGCCCGGCAAGCTGGCGGATATTGTCGTGTTGTCGAAGGATATCCTGACCGTGCCGCCGGATGAAATCGACGCTGCGAAGGTCGACTACACCATTCTGAACGGCAAGATCGTCTACAAGCGAAAAGAATAAACGGGCTTTCCCTCCCTTGCTAGCGCCGGGTTCCCGGCGCTAGCCTTTCGTTTCGACCGAGAGATCATGGAGGATCCAATTGGATGCTGAAAAAGCCATCCACGACTTTTTCCAGCTACGCAAATCGAAGATGCGGTTTCCGATTTGCTTCATTTTTCAATACAGATTGAAAGATGGTGGCACGTCCTTGTGCCAATGGTGAACCGCTGAAAGCAATGCTTCGCTGCGGATCACCGCTGGCCGCGCGGTGAGCGCGTCTTTCCGTGAAAACCCGCCGCTCAACGGCGATTATTGGCCGACGCTCGCCGTCGTCCTGCTGGCGCTGTGTCCGCACATCGTGGTGACCACGGCCTGGCATTTCCTGACGCCTGCGATGGGTGCGGATTTGGGTTCCGGAACGACCATCCTGAACATCGCCGAAGGCCTCAGCGACGCCGGCTATGCCTGCGGCGCGGTGATCGCCGGTTACCTGATTCAGCGCTTCCCGCAGCGATCGGGCTTTCTCGCAGCCGAAAGCTTGTGCGTCGCAGGATTCATAATCTCCGCCGTGGCACCCGCCGCACCGGTTTTCGCCGCCGGTCGGATCCTGCAGGGCCTCGCGACCGGCTTTCTGCTGGTGTTTGCCGTCCCACCGCTGGTAACGCGGTTTCCGGCGGAGCGGTTGCCCTTATCGGCGGCGGCTATCAACATCGCGTTCTTTGGCGCCGTCACCGCCGGGCCGCTGATCGGCGCAGTCGTTGCGCCGCATCTGTGGCGCTGGTTGTTTGCGGCGCTCGGCGGTCTCGGCTTTACTGGCCTCGTCGTTTCCGCATTCGCCTTCCCGCTTCAGGGTGCGCATAATCCGGATCAGCCGCCCGACTGGCCGGCGTTCCTCTACGCGCTGCTGGGGACCGCGCTGCCGTTTTACGCGGTGTCGCGGCTGGGATCGACTGTTTCTTTCGGCTCACTGATCTTCTGGCTGCCGATGGCGATCGGACTCGCGTGCCTGTTCGCGCTGGTGGTCACGCAATACCGATCGCACGATGGCCTGATTCCGATGCACAAGGTGTGGCACGCTGTGCCGCTTGCCGGCACTCTCGCCGCGATGGCAGGCGGCGCGGCGTATGTGGCCTTCCTGCTGATCGACGAACTGTTCCTGGAGAAGGTTCTGAAGACGGGCGCCACGGCCGCCGGTCTCGCGCAGTGGCCGGGCGTGATCGCGCTGGTGGCGGCGGCGCTGATATTCTACCGGCTGTTTCGGACTCGCTATCTGCCGCATTTCGTCGTCGCCGGCATGGCGCTGCTGATCGCCGCCGGCGCGGCGCTGGTAACGTTGCATACAGGTACGTCGACGGTGTTACTGCTCGGGGTGACTGCCGCGCTGGGGGCAGGCGCCGGCGCCACCGTGTCGCCGGGGCTGTTTGTCGCCGCCATGGCGGTCGAAGCCAGCTTTCTCGGCCGGGTATTCGCGCTGGTCGAACTGGTGCGTTCGGAAGCGGACTTCCTGATCGGGCCGACGCTGCAGCACGTCGCGATGCTGCAGGGGAAATCCGGCGCGGCGCTCGCCGCCGGGCTGCGTCGGGCAGCCGGGGTGATGCTCGGCGTGCTCATCCTTGCCGTTGCCGCCATGATCGCGATTTACATCAACTCCGGCGCACGGCCGCACCGACCCAATCTGGAGGCGTGGTTGAACGAGGGTGGGCAGGCGCTGAGCTCGGCGGCGGCGCGATTGCGCCGCCAGAGGTGAGATGGCCGGCGTGGCGGTTTCTCAATAGGCAAGACAATGTCAGAATAAACGACCTCTTTCACCAGGATTTGCGATGACCGGCCAACCCGACACCCAGAGCATGGCGCTTTTCTGCGACTTCGAGAACATCGCCCTCGGCGCGCGCGACGCCAACTACGATCGCTTCGACATGACAAAGGTGCTCGAGCGGCTGCTGCTCAAGGGCAACATCGTCGTCAAGAAGGCGTACTGCGACTGGGAGCGCTACAAGGACTTCAAGGCCGGCATGCACGAGGCCTCGTTCGAGATGATCGAAATTCCGCATGTGCGCCAGTCGGGCAAGAATTCAGCCGATATTCGCATGGTCGTCGACGCGCTCGACCTGTGTTATACGAAGCATCATGTGGATACCTTTGTCATTATCAGCGGCGATTCCGACTTTTCACCGCTGGTCAGCAAGCTGCGCGAGAACAACAAGGTTGTGATCGGCGTCGGGGTCAAGGATTCGACCTCCGATCTGCTGACGGCAAACTGCGACGAGTTCATCTTCTACGACGATCTGGTGCGCGAGAAGCCGAAACGCACGCGCAAAAAGAAAGCGACCAAAAAGAAAGTCGAGACCGTAGACGACAAGATGCAGGAGGCATTCGATCTCGTGCTCGAAACGGTCGAGGCGCTCACCAGCGAGCGCGGCGACCAGGACAAGATATGGGGTTCGATGATCAAGCAGACGCTCAAGCGCCGCCGGCCGAGCTTCAACGAATCGTATTACGGCTTTCGCAGTTTCAACGCGCTGCTGGAAGAGGCCGCCAAGCAGGGTTTGATGCAACTGGCGCGCGACGAACGCTCGGGAGGCTATATCATCGAAGGCTTCAGCCATGAGGATTAGTGCCGGATTGGCGACGTTGCTGCTGATTGCCGCTGTCCCGGCCGCCCGCGCCGCCAGCCTCGACGCGGCGATCTCCTACACCCGCTACAGCGCCGACTTCGACTTCACCAACGCGCCGACAGAAAAAGCCGACATCGACGAACTTGGCCTGACCATCGACGAATCGATCACGCCGCTGTTCGACCTCGCGCTACAGGGCGGCTACAGCCACGTGAGCTTCGACAATCACCCGGCCGATGGTGGCTACGACCTCACCGGCCGCTTCTTCGGCATCGTCGCCCGCAGCGAGCCAACGCTGATCCCGGGCGTGCTGTCGCTGCGGCTCCAGGCCGCTTACCGCTGGCACAATGTGGACAATGGCCGCGTCGATCACCAATACGACGAGATGACCTGGCGCGAGACCGCGCTGCAGCTCGGACCGGTGCTGAGCATGGGGCCGCTGCAGGTCTCCGCGGGCGGCTACCTCGAGCATTACGACGGCCGCGAAAAGGCGCGCGGGCCGCTCGCGTTCCAGCGCGACTTCAGCGCCGGCAGCGTTGGCGGCGGCTATGCGCAAGTGGCGTTTGCGGTCAGCGACGGTCATGTCGGCGTCTACGCGCGCACCGGCGCGCAGCAGGGCTACGGCATTATTTTTAGCACCGGGTTTTAGATGAATCCCAAGTCAGTCAACGCGAAAAAGCTCGAAAAGCGCCTGCGTCGCAATGTCGGCAAGGCGATCGCCGACTACAACATGATCGAGGCCGGCGACCGGGTGATGGTCTGCCTGTCGGGCGGTAAGGACTCCTACGCGATGCTCGACATCCTGCTGGCGCTGCGCGATAGCGCGCCGGTCGCGTTCGACGTGTTGGCCGTCAATCTCGACCAGAAGCAGCCCGGTTTTCCCGAGCACGTGCTGCCGGGCTATCTCGAATCGCTGGGCGTGCCGTATCACATCATCGAGCAGGACACCTACAGCGTTGTCCAGCGCGTGGTGCCGGAAGGCAAGACGACCTGCGGGTTGTGCTCGCGGCTGCGCCGCGGCGCGCTGTATCGCTACGCCGCCGAGCACGGCATGACCAAAATGGCCCTCGGCCACCATCGCGACGACATCATCGAAACGCTGTTTTTGAACCTGTTCCACGGCGGCACGCTCAAGGCGATGCCGCCCAAGCTGGCGAGCGACGACGGCCGCAACGTCGTCATCCGGCCGCTCGCCTATTGCGCCGAGGCCGACATCGAGCGCTACGCGCAGCTGCGCGAATTTCCGCTGATTCCGTGCAACCTGTGTGGATCGCAGGAGAACATGGAGCGCAAGCGCATCAAGGCGATGCTGCACGACTGGGAGCGCGAGACGCCGGGACGGGCGGACATGATTTTTCGGGCGCTGCAAAACGTCCGTCCGTCGCAGCTGGCCGATCCGGAGCTGTTCGATTTTGCGAGCTTGCGGCCGCAACGGGCGGAGGAAGCGAACGATCCGATCGTCGCCGCGGTGCCGGTCGCGAGTATCAGGCGTCGAGATCGGGAATCAGCCGGCTTTCCAGTCGGCTGATGTAATCCTTGAGTTGGAGTTTGCGCCGCTTCATGCGGCCGAGCTGGAGTTGATCGACGCCCGGCTGGGCCGCCAGCGCAGCGATTGCGGCATCGAGATCCCGATGTTCCGTCCGCAGGTGGACGAGTTCTTCTCTCAGCTTACGGTCGGAGGAAATCATCCCTATTATGTTACGCGCATTTGCGCGGCAGATTTATTGACTGAGTTAAGATCAGCTGCATGGATATTTTCAAGGTTTTCCAGATCGAAGCTGCGCACCGCCTCCCCAACGTGCCGGAGGGGCATAAGTGCGCGCGATTGCACGGCCACTCGTTCCGCATCGAGATTCACCTGCGCGGCCGGGTGGACGAGAAGCTCGGCTGGGTGTGCGACTTCGCCGACCTGAAGGCGGCCTTCGAGCCGCTGTTCGCGGTGCTGGATCACTCCTACCTGAACGAAATCGACGGCCTCGACAATCCCACCAGCGAGAACCTCGCGCGCTGGATCTGGCAGCGCCTCGCGCCGACACTGCCGGACCTTCACCATGTTCTCGTCGCCGAGACCTGCCAGTCCGGATGCGTGTATTATGGAGAATAGCTAGATAGATAGCGCAGCAAATTTGCGCTACGCTACTGTTTTCGCAAAACAAACAAGGCCAAGGAGGGTCTTGCCATGAAACGGATCATCTCGACGCTCGCGTCTCTTGCGCTGGCCACGATCAGCGTGACCGCGATTGCCGCCACGCCGCCGCAGCCGGCGTCACAAACCAACCCCCCCACAGTACAAACCCGCCAGGCGCCGACGCCTTCCACGAACTCGCCTATAGGATCGTTCAGTGCGCCGGTCACCAGGACCGGGGCGCCGCAGCCGATGACGTCGGCCCTGCCGCAAGCCGCAAGCGGCAACCAGGCCATGCCGCAAACCGGCGGCATGCCGGCGACCGGTGCGATGGCGAACCAGCAACACATGAACGCGCCGAAGCTCCCGGACCGGACCGTGCACAACGTGCGGGTCCCGGGCAACATCACGTATCAGGACTGGCGGCTCGCGCTGAACGGCGCCGGCGTGCACACGACGTGGTGGTTCTTCAACAAGTACGTGGCGGCGTTGTATCTGCCCAAGCCGACCGACTCCGCCGCCAACGTCATTTCCGGTAACAGTGCGAAGGCGATCTGGCTGTCGATGCTGACGAACATGAAGGCCAAGGACTTCGTAAACTCGCTGCACAAGGCGTTCCAGAGCAACCGGCCGAACAGCAATCAGGGCGGCCAGAACGGCACGAACAGCAACAACCCGAATGCCAACGCCGGCAATCAGGGCGCGATGCAAAACAAGTGGCAGCAGTTCTCGAGCTTCTTCACCGACCTGAAAAAACACGACAAGGTGATCATCGGCTATATCCCCGGCAAGGGCACCGGCGTAACGATTAACGGTCAGCAGAAAGGCGTGGTGCCAGGCGAGATGTTCGGGCGCGCGATCTTCAGCATCTGGCTGGGTGGTAATCCGGTTGACAGCGGCCTGAAGCAGAAGATGCTCGGGAAAAAGTCGAGCTAGTCTTGTAAATAGCGCCGCCAGTCGCGACCGGCGTCGCCGTAAACCAGGAACGGCGGATTGAGCAGCGATTCGGCGGCCGGATAGCGCAATGGATCGCCGCCGAGCGTCACCACCGCGCCGCCGGCCGCCGCGACCACCGCGTGTGCGGCGGCGGTGTCCCAATGCGACGTCGGCCCGAAGCGGGGGTAAATATCCGCCGTGCCTTCCGCGACCAGGCAGAACTTGAGCGAGCTGCCGGTGGCGACGGCTTCGTGCGGGCCCAGCTGGTCGATGAACGCTTGTGTTTCCGCGTTCAGATGGGAGCGGCTGCAGACGACGCGCACCGGCTCGGCAGCGGGCGTTTGCACGGCGACCGACTCGGTGCCGGCAGTCGTTTTACGAAACGCGCCCACACCGTCAATTCCAAACCAGGTCGTTTCCTTCACCGGCGCATGCACTACGCCCGCGACCGGCCGGTCGCCTTCCATTAATGCGATGTTGACCGTGAATTCGCCGTTGCGCTTGATGAACTCCTTGGTCCCGTCGAGCGGATCGACCAGCCAATAGCGCGACCAGCGGCGCCGCTCGGCCACCGGAACCGCAGCCGATTCTTCGGATAGCACCGGCATGTCCGGTGTGAGTTCGGCCAGTTGCGCGCAAATCAGGCGGTGCGCTGCCGTGTCGGCAGCGGTCAGCGGCGAGCGGTCGTCTTTCAACTCTACATCGAAGTCCGTCGCGTAGATGTCGAGGATGGCCGCGCCGGCGGCTTCGGCGATCCGGGTCAGCGGTTCCAGCAGGTCGTCATCGTTCATGCCGTTTTCTTTTTCTTTTGCATTTCCAGCAGCGGCCGCAAATATTGCCCGGTGTACGAGCGCTTGTTCGCCGCTACATCCTCCGGGGTGCCGGCCGCGATCACCCGGCCGCCGCCTTCGCCGCCTTCCGGACCGAGATCGATCACCCAATCGGCCGTCTTGATCACGTCGAGGTTGTGCTCGATCACGACGATCGTGTTGCCGCCCTCGCGCAGCCGCGTCAGCACGCCGAGCAATTGCTCGATGTCGTAGAAGTGCAGGCCGGTGGTTGGCTCGTCGAGGATGTAGAGCGTGCTGCCGGTGTCGCGCTTGGATAGCTCGCGAGCCAGCTTGACGCGCTGCGCTTCGCCGCCGGACAGCGTGGTCGCATTCTGGCCCAGCTTGACGTAGGTGAGCCCGACTGCCATCAGCGTTTCCAGCTTGCGCGCGACCACCGGCACCGGGGCGAAGAAATCCAGCGCTTCCTCGACCGTCATTTCCAGCACTTCGTGGATGTTTTTACCCTTGTAGCGCACGTCCAGCGTTTCGCGGTTGTAGCGCCGCCCCTTGCAGACGTCGCAGGCAACGTAGACGTCGGGCAGGAAGTGCATCTCTACCTTGATCACGCCGTCGCCCTGGCAGGCTTCGCAGCGCCCGCCCTTGACGTTAAAGCTGAAGCGTCCCGGCTTGTAGCCACGCGCCCGCGCTTCCGGCACGGCGGCGAACAGCTCGCGGATCGGTGTGAACAGGCCGGTGTAAGTCGCCGGATTGGAGCGGGGCGTGCGCCCGATCGGACTCTGGTCGATGTCGATAACCTTGTCGATCTGGTCGAGTCCCTCAATGTCGTCGCACGGCGCGTAATCGGCCGACGCACGGTTAATCTCGCGCGCGGTGTAGCGGTACAGCGTGTCGTTGATCAGCGTCGACTTACCCGAGCCGGACACGCCGGTCACGCACACCAGCAGGCCGAGTGGAATGGTGACGTCGATGCCCTTGAGGTTGTTGCCGCTGGCCTGGCGGATGGTGATCTCGCGCTTCGGGTCGCGCGGTTTGCGCTTGGCCGGCACCTCGATCTGCCGCCGGCCGGACAAGTATTGGCCGGTCAGCGATTCCTTGTGCGCGGTGATGTCGGCGACGGTGCCTTGCGCAACGACGTGGCCGCCGTGCGCACCCGCGCCCGGGCCCATGTCGAGGACGTGATCGGCGCTGCGGATGGCGTCCTCGTCATGTTCGACGACGATCACGGTGTTGCCGAGGCCGCGGAGGTGAAACAGCGTGTCGAGCAGGCGCTGGTTGTCCCGCTGGTGCAGGCCGATCGACGGCTCGTCGAGGATGTACATCACACCGACCAGGCCCGAGCCGATCTGGCTCGCAAGCCGAATACGCTGCGCTTCGCCGCCGGACAGCGTTTCGGCGCTGCGCTCCAGCGTCAGGTAATCGAGGCCGACGTTGACCAGGAACGTCAGCCGCTCGCCAATCTCCTTGACCACCTTGGCGGCGATTTCGCCGCGCCAGCCGGGCAGGTCGAGGCGGTTAAAAAACTTCGCCGCGTCATGCACGGACATGCGCGCGATTTCGGGCAGGCTGACGTTCGCTACGAATACGTTGCGCGCTGCCCGATTCAGGCGCGCGCCGCCGCACTCCGGGCACGGCCGCGTGCCGAGGTATTTGGCCAGTTCCTCGCGCACCATGCCGGATTCGGTTTCGCGGTAGCGCCGCTCCATGTTCGGCAGGATGCCTTCGAAGGGGTGGCGGCGCTCGCGCCAGCCGCCGCGCGGCGACGGGTAACGGAAGCTGATCTTTTCCTTGCCGCTGCCGTGCAGAATGATGTCGCGAATGTTCGCCGGCAGTTCGCGAAACGGCACCTCGATATCGAAGTCGAAATGCTCCGCCAGCGACTGGATTATCTGGAAGTAATACTGGTTGCGCCGGTCCCAGCCGCGCACCGCACCGCCGGCGAGGCTGAGTTCCGGGTGCCCGACCACGCGGTCGGGGTCGAAGAACTGGCGCACGCCCAGGCCGTCGCAGGTCGGGCACGCGCCGACTGGATTGTTGAACGAAAACAGCCGCGGTTCGAGTTCCGACAAGCTGTAGCCGCAGACCGGGCAGGCGAAATTCGCCGAGAATGCCAGCTCTTCGCGCTCCGGTTCATCCATAAACGCGATCGACGCAATGCCACCGGCGAGGCGCAGTGCGGTCTCGAACGACTCGGCGAGTCGCTGGGCGATATCCGGCCGCACCTTGAAGCGGTCGACGACGACTTCAATCGTGTGCTTGCGGCGCAGATCCATCGACGGCGCCTGATCGAGCTCGACTACCTTGCCATCGATGCGCGCGCGGATGAACCCCTGCGAGCGCAGTTCCTGAACGAGTTGCAGATGCTCGCCCTTGCGGTTCTGCACCACCGGCGCGAGCAGCAGAAGCCGGCTGCCTTCGGGCAGGTTGAGCGCCTGGTCGACCATCTGGCTGACGGTCTGCGCTTCAAGCTCGATATCGTGATCCGGGCAGCGCGGCGTACCGGCGCGCGCGTACAGCAGGCGCAGGTAATCGTAGATTTCGGTGACAGTGCCGACCGTCGAGCGCGGGTTGTGCGATGTCGATTTCTGCTCGATCGAGATCGCCGGCGACAGCCCTTCGATGTGATCGATGTCGGGCTTTTCCATCATCGACAGGAACTGGCGCGCATAGGCGGACAGCGATTCGACGTAGCGCCGCTGGCCCTCGGCGTAGATCGTATCGAACGCCAGCGAGGATTTGCCGGAGCCGGACAAGCCGGTGATCACGATCAACTGGTCGCGCGGCAGATCGACGTCGATGTTCTGCAGGTTGTGGGTGCGGGCGCCGCGGATGCGGATGGTATCCATGAGTTCGCACAGAGTGAAACGAAACGAATCAATATACGCTGTCGGGGGAGTCCGGCGCAAAGTCCCGTTCTCGTCTTAAGATCCGGATGCCAGTCTTCGCTGGCATGACGGAGAGAAAAGCTGTCGCGTGTTATCATCTGCGGCTCCGCTCGCTCCATCAAATCTGTCGTGCCCACCACCAACTTAAGCCGCACCGAAGGCCGCGCCGCATTATCGCTGGCGGCGATCTTCGCACTCCGGATGCTGGGCCTGTTCATGATCTACCCGGTGTTCGCGGTCTACGCGAAGCATCTGTCCGGCGCGACCGCCGCCACAATCGGCCTTGCGCTCGGCATCTATGGCCTCGCCCAGGCGATCCTGCAAATCCCGTTCGGGACGCTGTCCGACCGCATCGGCCGCAAGCCGGTGATCGCCGCCGGGCTGATCCTGTTCGCGATCGGCAGCGTCGTCGCGGCGATGTCCGCCTCGATTGGCGGTGTGATCCTCGGGCGCACGCTGCAGGGCGCCGGTGCGGTCGGTTCGACGATTCTGGCGCTGGGCGCCGATCTCACCCGCGAAGAGAACCGCACCAAGGCGATGGCGATGATCGGCATGACGATCGGCGTGTCGTTTGCACTGGCAGTGGTCGTCGGGCCGCTCTTGAACGGCTGGGTGGGGGTGCCCGGGATTTTCTGGCTGACTGCAGTGCTGGCGCTCGCCGGGATTGCTGTGCTGTATACCCTCGTGCCGCAGCCGCACCTGATTCGCCACCATGCGGATACCGAGCCGGTACCGGCGCTGTTCAAGCGTGTGCTGACCGATGGCGAGCTGCTGCGCCTCGATTTCGGCATTTTCGCGCAGCACGCGATCCTGACGGCGACTTTTCTGGCGCTGCCATTCGCCCTCAGACAAGCCGGCGGGAGTGGGTCGCACTGGCTGTTCTACCTGCCGATCCTGGCCGTTGCATTCGTGCTGATGACGCCATTCATCATCATCGGCGAGAAGTACCGCAAGATGAAACCGGTGTTCATTGGCGCGGTCGCCGCCATCGGTCTCGGGCAGCTCTCGCTGCTGGTCTGGCACGCCAACTTATGGGCGATCGGTGCGGGTCTGCTGGTTTTCTTCGCCGCTTTCAGTCTGCTCGAAGCCAGTCTGCCGTCGCTGATTTCCAAGGTCGCGCCCGCCGACAGCAAGGGCACGGCGATGGGCGTTTATTCGAGTTCGCAGTTCCTGGGCATCTTCGTCGGCGGTGTCCTCGGCGGTTGGTTACAGGGTTTGTTCGCGCCCCACGGTCTGCTCGCGGTCTTCGTGCTGACGACCGGGCTCGCCGTCGTCTGGCTGCTGGTCGCCATGACGATGCCCACGCCCAGGCACCTAGCGAGCCGGTTGATCCGCATCCCGAAAATCCGCAGTCGCGAGGAACGCGAGCGGCTCAGCGCCCGGCTGCTGGCGATCGCGGGCGTGGCCGAAGCGGTGGTCGTGGCCGACGAAGGCGTCGCCTACCTGAAAGTTGACAATCGCGAGTTGGACGAAACGGCGCTCGAAGCCTTCGACACGGCCTCGCCGGATGCAATCGCGGCCCAATCGACGTAGAATCCTTGCTCTTTATTACCAGAACATTCCAGATTTCCGCCAAACGGAGCAGTTCATGGCCAGGGGCATCAATAAAGTCATTCTCGTCGGCAACCTCGGCGCCGACCCGGACACCCGCTACACCGCGGGCGGCAGCGCGATCACCAAGATCCGGATCGCGACCACGCGGGCCTGGAAAGACAAGCAGACCGGCGAGCAGCAGGAAAAGACCGAGTGGCACCGCATCACGTTTTTCGGTCGGCTGGCTGAAATCGCCGCCGAATATCTGCGCAAGGGCTCGCAGGTTTACATCGAAGGCCGGCTGGAAACCAGCACCTACGACAAGGACGGCCAGACCCACTACAGCACCGACATCATCGCCAACGAAATGCAGATGCTCGGCGGCCGCTCCGGTATGGGCGGCGGCGATTACAGCAGTAGCGGGGACGACCAGCGTCCCCGGCTGCAGGCGACGAAGCCCGGCGCGGTTGCTGACGACTTCGACGACGACATTCCGTTTTAAAATACAAACCCGCAGAAAAAAAGGAGTTTGACTGCATGTCCCCACGTGACCTGATCGCGCCGCATGGCGGTGCCCTGCAAGAACTGTATCTTTCCGAGGCGGACGCGGCCGAGGCTAAAAAGGCCGCGGCCGATTACCCGTCCTGGGACCTGACTCACCGCCAGCTCTGCGACATCGAGCTGCTGTTGAGTGGCGGCTTCTCGCCTCTGACGGGCTTCATGAATCGCGCGGACTACGACGGCGTGGTCGAGAACATGCGCCTGGCGTCCGGCACGCTCTGGCCGATGCCGATCACGCTCGACGTGACGCGGGAGTTTGCCGGGCCGTTGAATGAAGGCGACACGATTGCGCTGCGCGACCCGGAAGGCGTGCTGATCGCGCTGCTCGACATCGGTGACATCTGGGAGCCCGACAAGGCGGCCGAAGCGCGCGGCGTCTTCAAGACCACCGACGAGGCGCACGCCGGCGTGCGCTACCTGATGCGCACCGCGAACTCGGTTTATATCGGTGGCCGGCTGCGCGGCGTGGAGTCGCCGACGCACTACGACTTTCGCCACCTGCGCCGTACGCCGCGAGAAGTGCGCGACTATTTCAAGAAGCTTGGCTGGCACCGCATCGTCGCGTTTCAGACGCGCAACCCGATGCACCGCGCGCACCTGGAGTTGACGTTCCGCGCCGCGAAACAGGTCGAAGCCAACCTGCTGATCCAGCCGACCGTCGGCATGACCAAGCCGGGCGACATCGACCACTACACCCGCGTGCGTTGCTACGAGCACCTGATCAAGCGCTTCCCGGAAAACACCACCGCGCTCAGTCTGCTGCCGCTGGGCATGCGCATGGGCGGGCCGCGCGAGGCAATCTGGCACGCGCTGATTCGCAAGAACCACGGCTGCACGCACTTTATCGTCGGCCGCGACCATGCTGGTCCCGGCAAGGGCAGTGACGGCGAGCCCTTCTACGGCCCATACGAGGCGCAGGAACTGCTGCGCAAGCACCAGGACGAAATCGGCATCCAGATGGTGCCGTTCCAGATGATGGTGTACGTGAAGGAGCGGGCCGAATACGCACCGGCCGACGAGGTGCGCGACGACGAGACCGCACTGGTGATCTCCGGCACCGAGTTTCGCCGTCGGCTGCACGAGGGTCTCGACATTCCCGACTGGTTTTCATACCCGGAAGTCGTCGAGGAACTGCGCAAGACGCACCCGCCGCGCTACAAGCAGGGCTTTACCGTGTTCTTCACCGGCCTGTCCGGCTCCGGCAAGTCGACCATCGCCAATGCGCTGATGGTCAAGCTGATGGAACAGGGCGGTCGGCCGGTTACGTTGCTCGACGGCGACCTGGTGCGCAAGCATTTGTCCAGCGAACTCGGCTTTTCGAAAGAGCACCGCGACATCAACATCCGGCGCATCGGCTACGTGGCGAGCGAGATCACCAAAAATGGCGGCGTCGCCATTTGCGCACCGATCGCGCCATACGCGGAAACACGCCGGCAGGTGCGCGAGATGATCGAGCCCGTCGGCGGCTTCCTGGAAATTCATGTCTCGACGCCGCTCGAAGTTTGCGAGCAGCGCGACCGCAAGGGCCTGTACGCCAAAGCGCGCGCCGGCGTGATCAAGGAATTCACCGGCATCAGCGATCCGTACGAGGCGCCGGAAAAGCCGGAAATGAATATCGACACGCGCGAGTGCACGCCCGACGAGGCGGCGCACCAGATTGTGGTCAAGCTGGAAAGCCTGGGGTTTATTCGGTAGAGAGCTATTCGTCTGCCAGCCGCCGGTGCGGGTGATGGGAAAAATAAAGAGGGACCAGTTCGGCCGCCGCCTCCTCGTCACGGGCGGCGCCGGCTTTGTCGGCACAAATTTCGTCCACCACTGGATGGCGAAATACCCAGGCGATCGGCTCGTCGTCCTCGATGCATTGACCGAGGCCGGCAACATTGACAACTTGGCGTCGGCGCGGGACAACGAGAATTTCCGCTTCGTTCAAGGCAATATCTGCGATGAACCGCTGGTGGATCGACTGATGGCCGAAGAGGTCATCGACACCATCGTGCATTTCGCCGCCGAGTCACATGTCGATCGGTCGATCGATGGCCCCGACCCGTTCATCAAGACCAATGTCTTGGGCACGCATGTTCTGCTCAAGGCCGCGAAGCGCGCTTGGCTGGACGGTCGGCATCAAGGCCAGTGCCGCTTTCACCATGTATCGACGGACGAAGTTTTTGGCACACTCGATTTTGACGATCCGCCGTTCACCGAACAGACGCCGTATTCTGAACTCACTACGTAACGGTTGCGGCGCGCCCGGGTGGCGCGCTTGACTCCGCTTCCCCGTTCGGCTTAAATGCAGCGTTCAACCCTTGAACGCACGGCACATGCTGGACGACGACACCCGTTACCGGATATTGAAGCGTCTGGAAGATAACCCTGAGGTTAACCAGCGCGAGCTGGCGCGCGAGCTGGGTATCAGCCTGGGGAAGGTCAACTACTGCCTCAAGGCATTGATTGAGCGCGGCTTTATCAAAGTCAGCCGATTCCGTAACAGCGTCAACAAGAAGGCGTACCTCTACCATCTGACGCCGCAGGGGATGCAGGACCGTACGCGCATGGCGATCCGCTTTCTGCAGTACAAGCGGGCCGAATATGAGGCGCTGGAGCGTGAATTGCAGATTCTGGAGCAGGAAGTCCGCCAGCGTGCGGAAGAGGCAAACCGGTGAAACGCTTGTTCGTGACGGGATACAGCGGGTTCGTCGGTAATGCGCTGCAGAAGCAACTCGCATCCGACGCCTCGGGTATCATCGCCGTCGCGCCGGATGCCAGCCTGGATATTTGCGATTACGACGAATTACTGCGCGCAGTCGCCGACGCACAAGTCGACGGCGTGGTCCACCTCGCCGCGCAGAGCTTTGTACCGGATGCATTCAACGATCCGCGCGCGACCTTCGACGTCAATTTCTACGGCACGTTGAACCTGCTTCGGGCGTTAAAGGAAACCGGCTTTCAGGGGCGGATGCTGTTTGTCGGCTCGGGCGACGCGTACGGCCTGGTGCAGCCGGACGACCTTCCATTGCGGGAAACGCATCCGCTCAAACCGCGCAATCCGTACGCGGTGAGTAAGGTCGCTGCCGAGGCATTGTGCTACCAATGGTCGCAAACCGACGGGCTCGACATCGTCATGACCCGGTCATTCAACCACTTGGGGCCGGGCCAGGATACGCGCTTCGTCATGGCGGATTTCGCCAGGCAGGTTGCGGAAATCAAGCGCGGCAAGCGCCGACCGGAAATCCATGTCGGCGATATCGACGTCAGCCGCGACTTCACCGATGTCAGGGACGTGGTGGGCGCCTACCTCGCGCTGCTGCAGGATGGACGCACCGGCGAGGTTTACAACGTTTGTTCGGGCCGCGAAGTCACGATTCGCTTGCTGCTCGAGAGATTGATCGAGCTTGCGGGTATCGAAGCCGAAATCGTACGCGACACTGAACGTATGCGTCCGAGCGAGCAGCGGCGTGTTTGCGGCTGTAACGAGAAGCTGATCAGAGACACCGGCTGGCGGCCCGGACTCGCTATGGATACCACCCTCACGGACACACTGAAATACTGGGAGCACATAAGTGACTAAAAGCGCATTGATAACAGGCATTTCCGGCCAGGACGGCGCATATCTTGCCGCACACCTTCTGAACGAGGGGTACGAAGTCCACGGTCTGCTCGCCCGCCGCTCCAGCGATTCTTTGTGGCGCTTGCGGGAACTCGGCATCGCCGATCAAGTGCGGATCATAGACGGTGACATCAATGATCTTTCGTCGCTGATGCGCGCACTGGAGCAATCACGCGCGAGCGAAGTTTATAACCTGGCTGCACAGAGCTTCGTCGCGACATCGTGGAACCAGCCGTTGCTGACAGCTCAATCGACCGGTTTGAGCGTAGTCAAAGTGTTGGAAGCGGTTCGGCAGGTCAACCGGGACGTGCATTTTTACCAGGCATCCACCAGCGAAATGTTTGGCCTCATTCAGGCCGAACAGCAGGATGAAAGCACCCCGTTCTACCCGCGCAGCCCTTACGGCGTAGCAAAGCTATTCGGGCACTGGACGGTGGTCAACTATCGCGAGAGCTACGGGTTGCATGCCAGCAGCGGCATCCTGTTCAACCACGAGTCCAAGCTGCGCGGTCCGGAATTCGTGACGCGCAAGGTTACGCAGGCTGTCGCCCGCATCAAGCAGGGGCGGCAGAACGAACTCCGCCTGGGCAATGTGGACGCAAAGCGCGACTGGGGATTCGCGGGAGACTACGTCAAGGCGATGTGGCTGATGCTGCAACAGGAAAAGCCGGATGACTACGTCGTCGCCACCGGCAGGACCACCACCGTTCGCGATATGTGCCGCATCGCCTTCGAACACGTAGGCCTGAATTACGAAGACTACGTCGTTCAGGATCCGCAGTTTTATCGGCCCGCCGAAGTCGATGTGCTTCTTGGGCATCCTGCCAAGGCAAAGCGCGTGCTGGGATGGGAGGCGGAAACGAGCCTGGAAGAATTGATCGCCGGCATGGTCGACGCCGACATGCGTCGCGTAGAGCGTGAAATTGTCTGATGAACCGCGCGTTACTGCTTAACTTTACGAAACAAGACTTCGTCGACAAGTACTCCGGGTCGATCATCGGCGTAGGCTGGGCGTTTATTTGGCCGCTGGTGATGATTGCCATCTACATCGTCATCTTTGGCCGCATAATGGGCGCCCGGATTCCGGGCGTCGCCAACGTCTACGGATATGGAATCTACCTTGTCGCGGGATTGGTGCCATGGACGGCATTTACAAACACCGTGACACGTGTGTCCACCATCTTCGTCGACAAGAAGCCCGTAATATCGAAAATCAACATTTCGTTGATGCGCTTGCCAGTGTATGTCGTGGTATCGGAAACGATCACGATGCTGATCACGATGCTCTTGTTTATGGTGTTTTTGCTGGCGACAGGATTCCCGCTTCACAAGACGCTCATATTGTTCCCGTTTATCTATGCGCTGCAACAGCTTTTCGCGTACGCGCTTGGACTTATTTGTGGTTGTTTAAATGTTTTTGTCCGGGACGTGAAGGAATTTGTTGGCGTAGCCATGCAGTTGTGGTTCTGGTTCACCCCCATTGTCTACGTCGGCTCAATTCTTCCGGCTCCGATTTTGAAGCTTTTGCATTACAATCCAATGTTTGTTTTTGTGAACGCCTACCACGACATGTTTCTCTCGAATGTCCATCTCAGCATGCCCGGCCTTTTCAAGAGCGTTTTACTGGCTCACGGTCTGCTCCTGATAGCTTACCTGTTGTTCAAATTTCTGGAGCGCGATATCCGCGACTTCGTATGATACAAACTCTAGCTACATTAACCGCCGTAACGATCGTTGTACCTTTATCGTGGTACCACGCGCGCAGACGCGTCCGGTGGCATAACCGCGGCGTTCTGGATATCGTCGTTAGCGGTATCTATTTCGCGCTGGTGTTTGTGGTGGCTGCATATTTCCAGGGCAGCCTGTCATGATCCGCGTCGACGGCGTGTCAAAGCAGTTCAAGTTGTACCGTAAACCGGCTGACCGTCTGAAGGAGCTGGTATTTCGTCGAGATTTCCACTCCGATTATGACGCGCTGCACAACGTATCGTTTGAAGTCCAGGACGGGGAATCCTTTGGAATTGTAGGGCGCAATGGCGCAGGAAAGTCTACGCTCCTGAAGGTTTTGACCGGCGTGCTGCTGCCGGACAACGGACGTGTGAGTATTAACGGGAAAATCACGGGACTTCTCGAATTGGGGACGGGTTTTAATGGCGAATTGACTGGCCTTCAGAATATTCGCGAGAACGGTTTGTTGCTCAACATGAGCGCCCAGGAAATCGATGCGAAACGCGATGCTATTATCGCTTTTGCCGAGCTGGGTGACTTTATACATGAACCGATAAAAACCTATTCGTCTGGCATGGTGATGCGACTGGCATTTTCGGTCGCCATCCATGCCGATCCTAAATGTTTTGTAGTGGACGAGGCCTTGTCGGTCGGGGATGCATACTTTCAACAGAAGTGTGTGAAGAAGATCAAGCAATTCAGAGCGGAAGGTGGCTCAATCATATTTGTCTCTCACGATATGAACGCAGTCAAAATGCTTTGTAACAGGGCGATGCTGCTGGATAAAGGGCGCACAGTCGCAGAAGGGACACCCGAGCAGGTCGTCAATGCTTACAATTATCTGATTTCCCAAACGGAAGACCGGCAGAACGAAGATGTCCTTCAAGACCTTTACTCCGCAGAGTATGGCACCTACGAGGCCCGAATTATCTCGGCCGAAATAAGGGGTTTGGCGTCGGGAGGTACGATAGTAAGCTCAGGCGAAGATGCGATTTTACGCATCCTAATAGGGGCATCGAAGGCTCTCGAGAATGTCTCTGTGGGCCTGTTGATTAGAGACAAGTATGGGCAGGATGTCTTCGGCACCAACACCCGGCACCTAGAACAGCCCTTTAGTTTGGAAGGTGACAGCGAATATGTGGTTGAATTTCGATTGCGGCTGGATATCGCGCCGGGTAAATACACTGTGACTGTAGCAGTGCACACGGACGAGACGCATCTTGATCAGTGCTTCCATTGGCACGACAAGATAACCAGCTTCGAGGTCGCTGGCATATCCGGCAGCTACTTTATTGGTATGTGCCGGCTATATCCTTCAGTTACCGTTTCGCAGGTTAAGGCTCATGCATAGTGACGAACAAGAACTAAACTTGGGCAAGGCTATGGCTGAGATACGTGCGGCAGCTACAGAAAAGGTAGGGAACTGTGAGTTGGCCTCGTCGTTGTCCGACACTGAAATGGAAATTGGGTTGCTCATCGACAGCATTCCGACGAAAGTTGTTCTGCCGAGGCTCCATCAACCCGAACCCTTTGAATCAAAGTCAGAATATTCGGTTAACGATTTCCTACGATTTTATGGCGAGGAATTTTTGGATAGCGCCTATCGAGGCATATTAAAAAGGGAGCCTGATGACAGGGGACGCCGTTCCTACCTGACTGCTTTGGGTTCGGGTCGTCTGACCAGACTGGAACTGTTGGGCAGATTAAGATATTCGCGCGAAGGTCGGCGGGAGCGAGTAGCGATATCGGGCCTGCGCACCGCGACAACCCTCCACCGCGTTTATTCCATTCCGGTGTTGGGTTATTGCCTACGGATGGCCGTTTTGGTCGCAAGGCTGCCCGCGGTTATCCGACACCTTCAGCATCAAACAGCGGACGCCTTAAGGCGCGACGCCGAGATGAGGAGAGAGGCCGATCGTGCCAATGCTCTCATCGTGAAGCAACTGGAAGCAATCGCCTCGGCTATTAGCGGGCTCGGTGAAATCGATATCAAGGAATATCCAGCATTACGTCAAGCAATAAACAAGTTGAAAGATGTTTCCGAGGATGCGAAGGAGCGAGCTACAGGGCGTAGGGGTGACCGAATCGAGAGCCTGGAGGACCTGCTTAATATCTTCGGAGGTATGACCAAGGAGTCCGAAGGCAAAATTGCCCACGAGCGGTCCAGACTGGATGACATGTCGCGTCAGGTCCTGCTCAACAGGCGAAGCGTTGTGGACAATCAGCGGCGTCTGAATTTGCTTTTGGACGAGATGCGAAAGCCAACTACCGGTGACCGCGGGGGCGAGAGACATAGGGAGGTTGCAGAAGCCGAACAGGACCATATCCTGGACGCTATGTACGTGAGCTTTGAGGATCAATTTCGTGGTTCACGTGAGGAAATCAAGGAGCGCCAAAAGATCTATCTGCCCTATGTAACCGAAGTGGTGAGCAACCG
The DNA here is from genome assembly GCA_035690945.1 of Gammaproteobacteria bacterium. Taxonomy (GTDB): domain Bacteria; phylum Pseudomonadota; class Gammaproteobacteria; order Natronospirales; family DASSBR01; genus DASSBR01. The sequence continues at coordinate 143,702 of DASSJY010000018.1, read as the reverse complement.
TGCGGACGGGCAGGTTATTGATATAGGCTGTGGACGCGGCGAGTGGTTGGAGTTGCTGCAGCAGTCAAACATTCCTGCCCGAGGAATCGACCTAAACCGTATTCTGATAGACGAATGTCGGCAGCGTGGGCTGGACGTGGTCGAGTCGGAAGCACTTGACTATCTAAGACAACAAAAACCGAATACCGTCGCGGTCATAAGTGGCTTCCACATTATCGAACATGTCCCTACGCGGTACCTTGTTGCGCTGTTCGACGAGGCACTACGAGCCTTGGCGCCGGGTGGCGTTCTCATCGTTGAGACGCCGAATCCTGCGAACGTACTTGTCGGAAGCAATACGTTTTACATGGACCCGACCCACCGCAACCCATTACCGGTCGATTTGACCAGGTTCTTATTGGAGGCGAGAGGCTTCTCGGATGTCGAGGTGATGGGCCTGCACCCATATCCGGAGGTGTGGCACGCGCAGGGTTCGGATAGTGCCACTCAGCACATTAATAGGCATTTTTACGGTCCACAAGATTATGCAGCTATCGGATACAAGGCATGACTCGCGTCGGCATCTTAACTCCGCGTGTTACAAGCGGTGATGCCGTTAGTAATGACGTGTTCGGCATGTATCAGCGCTTAAATTCGGAAGGTATCGAGGCCGCGATTTTCGCCGACAGCTCGCAAGGCGTGGATATTCCGGTCCGAAAGCGTGATCAGGTAAATGAATTTCTTGGGGATCCGAAGGATGTATTCATTTACCACCACTCCGTAGGGTGGCCGTCCGGAATCGAATTGCTGGAATCGATTGGCTGCCGAAAGGCCGTGAAATATCATAACGTTACCCCGGCTGAATATTTTTTGCCTTACAACGAAGACTACGCGAACGCTTGTAGCGTCGGGAGGCAGGAGCTAGCCAGCATTGCTCAAGTGCCCGACGCGGTGCTCCTGTCGGATTCCCAGTTCAACATGAATGAATTGGTGGCCGTCGGCGCCGATCTTGGCCGCTGTTTTGTCGTTCCACCGTTTCATCATGCAGATCGATTATACGAATTGCATGCCGACCTATCTGTGCTGGATTCGTTATCCGATGGTGCTGTCAACATATTGGCCGTCGGACGTCTCGCTCCAAATAAGGCTCACCACCGGCTTCTCGAATCATTCGCTACGTATAACCGCTATTACAACAGCAACAGCAGATTGTTGATAGTCGGGGTTCAAGATCCGCGGCTATCTGGATACATTAGTTCGCTGCGCGTTCTCGCAAGGCAATTTGGCGTGGCCAAAAAAGTGGTATTCGCTGGCGCCGTTTCTGACGAATCGCTTAAAGCTCATTACCTTGCCAGCACATTGTTCGTGACGGCAAGCGACCACGAGGGCTTTTGCGTGCCCTTGGTCGAATCGATGGCGCTGAAACTGCCAATTCTGGCGTACGGATCCACGGCAATCCCGGAAACAGTCGACGGTTGCGGGGTCGTATGGGAAGACTACGAGCGCCATCTATTTGCGGAATCGATGGACTACCTTCATAGGCACGAAAGCCTAAGATTTGACTTGAGCATGAATGCTCAAAAACGGTTTCAGCAAGTATTCTCCAATAGCAGGATCGGCGACATGCTGATGGACTCGTTGAGCGCCCTGCTATGACTCGCGTAGCTATAGTTGTGCAACGCTGCCACGATACCGTCGTAGGCGGTTCGGAAGCGGAGGCTTGGCAGTACGCTCAGCTTTTGAAGTCAAAATTCGATATTGAGGTTTTGACCACCACGGCATTGGATGCCGTCACTTGGGATAATGAACTTCCTGCGAAAAGTGAAGAAAGAGCCGGCGTAATCGTTAGACGTTTTGCTGTCGACATCGGAAGAAGTGACTATTGGCGAAGTCTGCATGATCGGCTATTGGCCGACTTCGACGCTTTCCAAAACGGTGACAAGCGCCGTATCGAGACCCGCTGGACGCTCGCCTTGCAGGAAGAATTCATTAGGCATCAAGGCCCTTATTCAACGAGCCTGCTCAATTACCTCGGCGATAACGCCCGCGAGTACGCCGCTATCCTGTTCTTTACCTACTTATTCCCGACCACGTATTTTGGCATTCAACGCGTTCCGGTTCAAAAAACAATACTCGTTCCGACGTTACACAACGAAGCGCCAGCATATCTCCCTGCGTATAAGTTCGTGGCGCGGCGCGCGAGACATCTGATTTGGAATACGGCAGCGGAAGCAAGACTCGGTGCCAAGTTATGGGGCCACCTCGAAGGCGACGTGGTGGGAATGGCGGTAAATACGGAATGCGTTCAGCAAAGCGATGAGCACGGAAACTTTATCCTTTACTGCGGTCGCATCAGCCCGGCAAAAGGGTGCTCCGAGCTTTTTGAGTATTTCCGGCGATACAAGAATGAGAATAGTTCGTCGGATTTACGCTTGTTATTGATTGGAAACAGCGAACTTGAGATTCCCGATTGCCCGGATATCGAGTATCTCGGATTTGCCACAGAGTCGGAGAAGTTCACGTTGATTGCGAGCGCCAATTTTGTAGTCGTGCCATCACCTTATGAGAGCCTAAGCCTTGTCGCACTCGAAGCCATGGCTCAGCGTGTTCCAGTGATTGCTAATGGGAAATGCCAAGTTCTGGCGGATCATATAGCTATCGGAAAGGGCGGTATGTTATACGATAACTACTCCAGTTTTGCGCGAGCATTGAAAACTGTCGAATCCGAGAGCATCCGCCGCGAATTAGGCGTAAACGGAAGATCATACGTCATTGCAAATTATGATCAGAATAAGATCAAGGACGCCATCGTTTCTGGAATCGAGCGCCAATCGGCAGGGATGTTGGCGTAGCAATGTCAACCTGCACCTAGGAATCCACAAGCCGGGGAACTGATTTGCATCCGATTTCGACAGCCCTCATCATTTCTTCATCTCTTATCAGCATCGCGCTGCTTTGGCGGTTCGCCTTCGAATCCCGCGGCGATGAACGTAGCTATCTGAGTGTCTTTTCGACCTTCCTGATTTTGGCGCTGACTTCTTTAATTTTGACGCGACTGGGCGCCTATTCGTTAATCGCAGCGGCCATTTCAACACTAGCCATTGTAGCGGCGCTCTGCTGGTTATTAATGGCCCGGTCTACGCAAATCGTGGCGACTGAAGACGTCACTATATATTCGGCCTCGGTTCACATTCTGCTGGCAACATCGCTCCTCCTAATCCTTGTCTTGTATGCGGGATTTCCTACATATTACATGCTTGGAGGACGAGATCCAGGACTATATTTTCTTTTCGCGGAACATATAGCGCGCACGGGCGGATTGCACTTTTATGTTCCTGGTCTGGGAGCCGCCCATAAACAGTATGGCACCCTCGCCTCATCGTTTTATCCGGCCCTTTACAATGCAGCTCGGCGCGGTCTTTCATCAAACCCAAGTGTTCTGATTCCACAGTTTCAACATCTATTCCCAGCACTTGCCGCAAATTTCTATAGCGCGGGTGGTATCGCCGGCCTTGTGCGCGCCAACGCATTTGTCGCAGTTGTCGCTCTATGGGGCTACTTCATAACGGCACGCCGCGTTGCCGGTTACTGGCCCGCGCTCCTTAGCATGATCGCATTGGGAATTTGCCCCGCGGTGATATGGGAGGCGCGTATTACTCTAACAGAAGCGCTTTCGATGGCTATTTTGTTCGGTGGATTGGCCTTCCTATGGAACGCCATTGACGCGCGAAGTCGAAATTGGGGAGCCTTGGCTGGGATCGTGCTGGGTTGCAGCCTGTTTAATCGAATTGACGGTGGATTTGCGGGGCTCGCAGTTGTAGGCGCGAGTCTTTATGCGATTGTATATGCGCCAAAAATTCGCCGAGTTGTGGTTGCTATCATCGCTGGTTACGCAGTTGCCAGCAGCCTCGGATTTATAGACGGATATGTTCACTCTCACCCATATTTTCACGATCTCTGGATGCGAGGCAGCTTGAAGGCACTCGTGGGGTTGAACTACGGCGTAATATTGATTTCGGCCATATTGTTAGCGCTGCCAGAAAGACTAATAGATTGGATAGCAGCTAAGAATCGAATGACATTACTGGCAGCAGCAGGCGCAGTCGGTCTGACAGCTTGGTTGATTTTTTCGTACTTCGTGCGACCACATTTCGGACAAGGTTTGGCGACACACGCATCAGTCGAACTTGGATGGTACGTATCCCCGGCTGCCTACCCGTTCTTCCTGATCGGGCTTTTTCTTGCGGTTCGTTCGAAAAATTGGAAGTACGTCCTGCCGCTTTTGCTTATTGCCGGTGCTGCTGTCTTTGTTTACACGCTCAAACCGTCGATCAGCCCAGATTTGATTTGGGCAACTCGACGCTGGGTGCCATACACCATACCGATGCTGGTTCTATTCGCGGCCATTTCTCTACGAGAGCTTTGGCAGATTTGTGGCACTCCCACAGCAAAAGTTGCTATCGCAGGTACGTGCGGCGGACTGATGATCTATTATGGCTGGCACTCATATGTCGTGGCTAAGCCCTTTTTGTTCAAATCAATGCTTGCCGGCTTGCCCGCGCAATATGCGGAGCTTGCGCAATATCTGGATAAGAATCTACCGCAAGTCGTTAGTGCAAAGCCAATTGAACGTCCAACGTGGGTGGCGACCACTAACGCCCATGTCGCGTCGTTCTTGACCTTCGCGTACGGGATACCGACGATTTGGGTGAGGGGCACGAATGAACAAATCCGTTCCAATTTTTCGGGGCGCTTGATTGTCGGCGCTTTGCCGCCTTTCAGCGGTTACCGCATATCCCGAACCGCCCGGTTATGCGGCCTTTACTTGGCGAAAGTTACAGGTGCCTTGCCAACAACGCTGTATAACAGGTGCTATGGCATTGACGTTGGCGTAGTACAACGCCTTGACGCCAGGTTTGTATCGACAACTGTTCCAGTTTCCAGCCCGGCCTTTAACTCAAGATCGGGAACATTGGCTGGCACTGGTTTGAAATCAAATGGCCGGGCTGGCTTCCTACTGTTTGGCCCATACTCGACGCTTCAGCCCGGAACCTATACCGTCACTTGGAATGGCTCGCTGCTTAAACGACCAAGCGATGACACTTTTGGCTTTGTCGATGTTAGTGCGGAAAATGGTAGCCGTGTAATCAGGCGTAAGAAGCTGGTTTTAGCCGCTATCAATAGTCGAAGCGGCGAGGTGGCGACGATACGGTTCAAGCTGAATACGCCCGCCCGGCGAGTGGAATTTCGCGTCTATGTCAAAAAAAACGTCGAATTGGAGTTGAAGTCTGTAACGTTGGAGAAGGCTTCCCGGATGCCGAGCATAGCCTCCGGTAATCCGACCATTGATTGATAAAACATATGAAACTGATAATACAGATACCTTGTTTCAACGAAGCGGACACACTGGCAATCGCGCTCTCCTGCTTGCCTAGAACTGTCCCCGGCGTAGATGACGTTGAATGGCTGGTTATAGACGATGGCAGCACCGACTCTACCGCCGACATAGCTAGAAATTGTGGGGTGGATCATGTTGTGCGGCATACCAGAAACCAAGGCTTGGCGCGAGCATTCATGACTGGAATTGAAGCGTCACTTCGCTTTGGTGCCGATATCATTGTTAATACTGATGCAGATAATCAGTACAACGCCGTCGATATCGATGCGTTAGTTGCCCCAATAGTCTCTGGCACGGCTGATATGGTCGTTGGTGCTCGCCCTATCGGCGCCATCCAGCATTTTTCGCCTATCAAAAAGCTGTTGCAGCAAGTAGGTAGTTGGGTAGTTCGTTTTGCGAGTAAGACAAATGTGCCGGATGCGCCGAGCGGGTTTCGCGCCATAAGTCGCGATACAGCGATGCGATTGAATGTATTTAATGAGTACACCTATACGCTCGAGACAATTATCCAAGCGGGCCAAAAGAATATGGAAGTTGTCTCGGTTCCGGTGCGCGTTAATGATGATCTCAGGCCATCGCGACTTGTCAAGAGCATTCCGGCGTACATTAAGCGGTCTGTGATCACGATATTTCGAATATTTATTGTTTACAAACCATTCAGGTTCTTCATATCCGTCGGGGTTTTGCTATTTGTAGGGGGCGTAGTCGTCGGCGCTAGATTCCTGTACTTCTTCATTGTGGGGCTGGGCGATGGCCATGTGCAGTCGCTGATTTTGGCTGCCGTACTATTAGGCATCGGGTTTCAAACTATTCTCGTCGCCTTTATTGCGGATCTATTTGCGGTTAATCGGAGTCTCCTAGAATCAATTCAATATATCGTAAAGAAGAGTGCTTTCGAGTCCGAGGACGAACGCAAAGCGGCGCGAAAATAATGGTGGAATCACTGGATTGCGGTTACCAAGAGCGCAGCGCCTCCTCGCGAATATCCATGCGCATTGGCCTCATTGGCCCCGTCTTGCCGTTCCGCGGAGGCATCGCGCAACACACCACAATGTTGCATAGGGCGCTTGCACAGCAATGCAAGCTTTATACTATTTCGTTTACTCGCCAATACCCAAAATGGCTATTTCCAGGTGAAACAGACCGTGACCCACAGTACGCCGGTTTTAAGGAGCCCAACGTAGATTATATAGTGGATTCGCTGAATCCGCTTACATGGAGAAGGGCGGCGAATTTGATGATACGTCGCCAAGTCGAATGCGTATTGATACCGTGGTGGACGGTATTTTGGGCGCCTTGCGTGCTATATATGGCACGCATCCTTGCGCATCGTGGCATCCGGATTATTTTCCTATGCCACAATGCAGTCGACCATGAAGCGGCCGGATGGAAGTTACAGATTACTAAGCGTGTGCTTCGCTGCGGCGCCGGATTCGTGGTGCACAATCGTAGCGATCGCGAGGCACTTGTCCAGTTATTGGGCGGGGGAGCCATATCGCTTTGCCCGCTTCCCGTTTATTCGCAATTCGGCGGGGCCGGCAGCCGGAAGCTGCCGCGCAGGGGAAAGCTTGAGCTTTTGTTCTTCGGATTTGTCAGGCATTACAAAGGGCTGGACGTTCTTCTGAAGGCTCTGCAATACCTCCCTCGAGAACAGTTTTTTTTGCAAATAGTTGGGGAGTTTTGGCAGGGCGAAGACGAATATAAAGATCTCGTCACCAATTTAGATTTAGTAGGTAATGTTGAGTTCGTACCTCGCTATGTACCAGAGGAGGAGGCTTCTTCCTATTTTCAACGGGCTGATTTTGTCATATTGCCCTATCGTAGTGCGACGGGAAGCGCTGTGACCGGATTGGCATATAACTTTGACAAACCTGTTGTTGTTACGAACGTTGGCGGGCTGCCGGACGTTGTCGTGGAAGGCGAAACTGGATTTATTGTTCCACCGGAGTCGCCCGATAAGCTAGCCGAGTTGCTACGTAGCCTTTCGGCGGAGAAGGCGTCTAGTATGGCTGCCCATATCCGCCGGCACAAACGGACGATGACATGGGAGGCATACGCGCAGGTATGTTTGGATCTGAGTTGCTCGCATGCCGAAGGCGAGAGCCAGACGGGAAGCGAGCGAGCGTGACTAGTGAGAGATACAGTGGGCGGCACACTCATGCGGTGCTTGATCAAGAGTCGCGTGAAAGGAAGGCCGCAAAGATCATTTCGCTCCTTCGCCGCCAAGTGGCTCTAAAGGGCAAGCGCATTCTAGAGGTCGGAGCTGGTTCAGGCCTAATAAGCGAACACATTGCAGCCCTGCCGGATCACGTGGCTCTGGTGGTTGCGACTGACGTCGTTAATCAGTTGCAAACGCGCGGCATTGTCAACTTTGTTCAGGTGCCACCTGAGCATCTGCCTTTCAGTAATAATAGCTTTGATATCGTAATATCAAATCACGTCATTGAGCATGTCGGCGACCTAGAGTGTCAACGACGGCACCTCGCCGAAATTCATCGTGTACTTGCACCAGACGGTGTTCTATATCTTGCCGTTCCTAATAGATGGCGCATCTGGGAGGCGCATTATCGGCTTCCGTTTCTAAGTTGGCTTCCACGGTCAGTAGCAAACATCTATATGCAACTGAGCGGACGTGGCGACTGTTATGATTGTTACCCGCTATCGTTCCGAAAAGCTGAAAATTTGATGCAAAGCAGCGGATTTGGCTCTATAGACCTCCGGAGCAGCGCCATTCGCTATGAAGCGGAGCGCGCACCGATGTCCTCGCCTGCACGGCTTTCCTTAAGGGCGCCACAATGGGTGCTGAATGTGATGATGCCAATCATCCCGACTCACATCTTCTTAGCCCATCGGACGCGGCATCAAGAAGTGAAAACATTTGCGTCTACCGTGAAGACGGAGCTTTAAAGTTGAGTTGTAAATGAAGCCGTGTGGCGGTCCACGCCAGGTTCCTGTGCATTTTATCGTTCTGAGGATGCGTTCAGCTTTTGCTGAGGCTCAGCGCTGGGCATCTCTAAACCGTCCGGCCCTGTTCTGGATCGGCCGAATTCTGGGGTTGGCGGCCCTAGCGTACTTTCTGTTTGTGTTATGGACCCATCGTGCCGTTTTCCGGAGCATCGAATGGTCGCCACAGGTTGGCGGGCTGCTTATTCTCTGCTTGGCGGCATATTTACTTACAATGGCGGTAAACGCATCTTGTTGGTACCTCATGATGAGAAGTATGGGGAGCCGGCGTCCTCCTAGCCCGTTCTTTGTAATATACGGGTTATCGCAATTCGGCAAATACGTGCCAGGCAATGTTGCCCACCATATTGGTCGCATTGCATTATCTCGCTTCTACAGCCTTCGAATCCCTAACGTGATCGTGAGCATGGGCATTGAAATGGCTTGGATGATCTCAGTCGCTGCTGTGCTTGGCGTAACCGCTGTAGCGGAGTTCGCCGCTATTGCACCGACCACGCTAGTGATGCCGGGTTATATCGAATTGGTTGTACTCGCTGTCGTTGCAATGGCGGGACCATTGGGGCTTCTAAGATTAACGAAATGGATTTTGAGTCGTCGATCGGGCTCCGCTCGCGACAGCTTGGCTTGGCCTCATTGGGGCGTTCTTTTCACCGTATTCGTTCTTTATGCAGCAAACTTCCTTGTGCTCGGCTGGGTTATCGACTTGTTAGGGCACTTTGTATTCGGTTCGCGACCCGTGAGCCCTCTATTTGTCGCTGGTGGATATGCGGTGGCGTGGGTGGCCGGTTTCATCATACCAGGGGCCCCCGCAGGAGCCGGAGTGCGAGATGCGTTGTTAGTCATCTTTTTGAGCCAGCCATTCGGCATTGGTACGGCAACAGGTGTGGCGCTATTGTTGCGATTGATCAGTTTATGCGGAGATTTTTTTGCGTTTGCTGCAGCTTGGGTGGGGCATCGTTTACTTCCCTCCGCAACTAGCTGACAGGCCGTTGCTTGCATACGAACTGGCCGTTACCAGTACATATCTCGGCCGCCATACAGGTATTTGGCAGAGCCCTTATATGGCATTCGTAGATGAAACAAGGCACAACCTTAGCGGGCACTGTTTTTCCATCTCTGTATGTGAATCAGCGAGAGACGCGTCAGCCGGCTTATTCCGAACTCTGGAGGAGCTATGGCCACTAACATAGCAGTCAACGGCATTAGCCTCTTAGCTCCGCTGACCGGCGTGGGCCAATACACCTACAACCTGATAGGCGAAATCGAGAAGGATCCGGGTTTTCAGCCATGGTTCTTTTACGGCCCTGTCTGGGATACACGACGGATCGATCAGGCGGCGCTCGAAAGCCGGTTGAAGGCGGAGCGCGTCAGCCGAATCAGGAATCTGCTGCGCACGTTCGTGCCCAACTCCTATGCGATTGCCCGGCATCTGCAGCAGCGATATTTCAGCCGCGGCGTCAAAAAGCATGCAATCCAGCTCTATCACGAGCCGAACTTCGTCCCGCTCCGGTTCGATGGCCCGATCATCAATACGATCCACGATCTGTCTATTCTGCGGTTTCCGGAGACTCACCCGAAGGAGCGCGTGCGTGCGATCGGCGATGAACTGCCGGCCGCGATCGAGCGATCGGATGTCGTCATCACGGTTTCGGAGTTCATTGCGCGGGAGATTATCGAGACATTTTCGGTCGATCCGTCAAAGGTGCGTGCCATTCACAATGGCGTGAGCGAGCAGTTCCGGCCGCGCAAGGCGTGCGAGGTTCACGATTGCCTGGCGAAACATGGACTGACGTACGGACGCTACCTGCTGGCCGTGGGGACGCTGGAGCCGCGCAAGAACATTACCAGTCTCATCCGCGCTTATGAGAAAATGCCGCCCGGCGTGCGTCGCCGCTTCCCGCTCGCTCTCGCCGGCATGAAGGGCTGGCATTACGGCGAGCTTGGTCGCGAGATGGAGCCGCTCGTCGCCGCTGATGAAATCAAGCTGCTCGGTTATCTGAGCGACGACGAGTTGCCGCAGGTTTATGCCGGCAGCTCAATGCTCGTTTATCCGTCAATTTATGAAGGCTTCGGCCTGCCGCCGTTGGAGGCGATGGCGTGCGGGGTACCGGTGATTGCATCCAATCGCGCGTCGCTGCCCGAGGTGGTCGGCGACGCCGGCGTATTGGTGGAGCCCTACGATATCGATGCGATCGCCGAAGCGATCGTGAGTCTCATTGACGATGCGGGTGAGCGTGAACGGCTCGGTCGCGTGGGGCTGGAGCGCTCGCGCGGTTTCAGTTGGCAAAAATGCGCGCGCGAAACGCTGGCAGTGTACAGGCAGGCGCTTAATGTTTAGGTATTGGCGAATCGGCAGCCGGGCGGTGGTGACGGCGGCACTGGTGCTGCTGGTTGTTGCAGCTTACCGGAACATCAACTGGGTGTTCATCAACCGCAGTTTTACGACCAACTTCGTGCTGCATGAGCTGGGCGTGACCGCCTACGTCTTCCATGATGGCTGGCAGGAAGTACACGACTGGTGGTTCGATGAGCATCTGCAGGCCGTCGATGCGACGCCCTACCGCAAGTTTCTCGCCGGGCGTGCGAAGCGGCGCCAGGCCGCGCTCACCACAATGCCCGTCGTCAAGAAACGCTACGTGATTTACATCCAGATGGAAGCGATTGCCGCGAGCGCGCTGAAGCTCAAGCTGAATGGCCACTACGTGGCGCCGTTCCTGCGGCAGTTGCGCAACCACAGTCTCTGGTTCGAAAACGCATTCGACGAGACCGATGCCGGGCGCACGTCCGATGCCGAATTCCTGGCGTTGACCGGCGTCATTCCGATTCAGGGCAATCCGGTCTTTACCAACCAGACGCTATACCAGGTGCCGGCCGTGCCGCGCATCTTCGACAAGGCCGGCTATACGACGATTTCCGTGCATGGCTTTGAGGGCCAGTTCTGGCATCGCAAGGCGAGCCACAAGGCGCTTGGCTACGAAAAGCAGTACTACATGAAAGACCTGAAGCAGGACGATATGATCGGCTGGGGCATATCGGACCGCTCGGTGATGAAGCAGGCGGTGGGCATCCTTGCGGCGCAAAAGGGCAAGGTGTTCATGCACATTATCACGCTCAGCAGTCATCATCCGTTCGACGGCGTGCGGAAAAGGTTCGGCGGTCCGGACAAGGGGATCGTCAACGACTACCTTCGGTCGGTGCAATATCTGGATGGCTCGGTCAAGCTGTTCTTCCACCTGCTCAAGGAAAAAGGACTTTTGAAGCACTGCGTAATTGCGTTGTATGGCGACCATGACAGCGGCATCACCCGCCAGATCATCAAGTACCGCGATCCGCCGAACCACGATCCTGCCGCGCATGACAAGATCACGATGATGATCTACGGCCTGAATCGCACCGGTATCGTCAAGCGGCCAAGCGGTCTGCAGGATCTCGTGCCGACCATTTTGACGGCGCAGGGCCTGCCGGTGCCGGCGACGGCCGTGGGCGGACTACCCGATTCGCACATCAGCGTGCTGTTGCCGGGCGGCGGCGCCATTGTCGGTATGGACAGCCGCGGCAGCCCGGTCAAGCAGCGGATACCGGTCAATATCCGCAAACTCACCTTGCTGTCGCTGCATAGGCCGAAGGATCTTGCTGCGGCGACGGGGGGCAAGCCATGAGGCTGTGGACGCTTAGAATAGTCGCTGTTGCGCTGGTCGGGCTGACGGCGCTGGGCGTAATTGGTCATGCCATCAACGTCGCGAGGCACAGCACACCGGACAAGCTCGGGGACGGCAGTTGCACCATGCACTGGACTCAGAAGCCGGGCTCGAGCGGCGCGATCACTTTTGCGGATGTCGCGAATGACAGGGTGTTCGCTGCGCCGGTGCAGGTTGAATGCCATGGCGTCGATGCGAGCCAGTACAGCTTGTCGTTTCATGTCTACGACGGCCACGGCAAGGTGATCCGGTTCGACAACCCCCACTTCCCGCTGCATGACAACCGCGGGGTGCTGAAGCTCACGGCAGGCGACCTGGCAGCCTATCGAAACCAGACGATCGTCGTCCGACCCGATCTGGTCAAGGGCGATAGCTTCTGGGTGAGCCGCAAATATCACTTGCACGCGGCGCCGCTGACGTTTCACCTGGACAGTAGCGGTATCAAGCAGCACATCGCTGCGGCCATCGCGACGGGTTCAACGTCAGTGTCCGGCAGCAGTTGTCAGCTTGCCATACAGGATCAAGACGGCGTTGTTCGGTACGACTACGCCCGTCTCGACCGCGACCCCACAATGGCCGTCCAGGTAGCAACAACCTGTTCCGCGCTCGCCGGCAAGCGCTTGACCTATCACGTTGTCAATGCTGGCGGCCAGTTGCTGGATTGGGACGTAATGAGCCGCAAAGGCGTTGGGCTCAGCCGCTCCGTAAACGGCCGGCAAACGCTGGCGGCGGCGACCCTCCGGCCGGCGAAGGATGCCGCAGGAAAAGCGGTCTGGACTGCGACACTGCCGATCGATGTCTATCGCTACCGATTTGGCGCACCGCAGGACCTGCATTTCATCGTCGATGTCATGAATGATGACGGCTCGCTTTTTTTGCATGCGCCATCGGCGGCGGCGCAGATGACGATCGACTACGATCTGCCGCGGGTGCGCAATATCTACCAGATCGTGCCGCGCCTGATTCCGGCCAGCAGTCTGGCGCGGTTGCCTGTGCTCTACAATTTCTATTCGCCGCGCACCAAGCAGACCGGCTTTCGGTTGTCCGAATCTTTTCTGCGCAAGCCGAGTCTGTATCGCTCGGACAGTCGCCGGATTACGCTGCCGGAGCTGCAAAAGGGCAATAACTGGCATGCGGTGTGGTTATATGCGGACACGCCGCCGGCCGGCATTTACAGCGTCACCGCCGGGTTCGTCTACGATCCGTATGCCTGGTACGGCGACATCTTCAAGACCGGCGGCACGACGGCGCTGGTGATCAATCCGTTCCTGTTTTTTCTGTGCAGCCTGGGGGGCATCTGGTTTCTGTTTCGCTTTTGCGAGCGGGTGGTGCGCTCGCCGCACTGGTACGGCAAGCTGGTTTATGCGCTCGCGGCGGCCCTCGTGATCTATATCATCATCGTGCCGACAGTGCTGACCGTCGTCGGCCTGGCTGCGATAGTCACGTACTGGTTTATCCGTCAGCTTCTGCGCGCGGCACCCGAGACTTACGGCCGCGTGCTGCTGATTTCGGGATTCGTGTTCGGGCTCGCGATGGAACTCTACTGGGGTGCCGGTATTCTGGGCGAATATTGGCATGCGGTCGTGTTGTCGGCGACGCTGCAGGGCGTGCTGGTTTTTCTGCTGTGCCTGCCGTTCCGGCGCAAGCGCGGCGTGCCCGCGGGCATCGTCGTCGGCTGGTTCGTGCTGTGGCTTGTGGTGTATCTCACATTCGACATTTACACCAAGTTCTTCGGCCAGGCGCCGAAGCTCGACATCCTGACCTATGCCGGCCAGGGCGCTGCACTGACCCATGAAATTATCGGGCTGTTCGGCCCCGCGGACTGGGGTGGCATCGGCATCTGGTGCTTCTTTCCGGCTGCGGTAATGATCGGTCTGTACCGCGTTCGTGCATTAAGTCATGCGCGGTCGGCCGAGCATGACGTGCTGATCAGTGCTCCGGACGCCTAGCGTCTCGTAGACGTGCGCGTCCTACACGTCTTCAAGCTGTACCTTCCGTTCCGGGGCGGAATCATTTCTGTCATCGAGGTGCTGGCCAAGGGGCTGCAGGGTCAAGTCGATGCGCGCGTGTTGGTCGCCGCGGAACGCGGTCTCGGGCGGTCGGAAGTCGTCGACGGCGTGCCGGTCCGGCGGACCAGTTCCGCGGGCCAATTGATGGCGCTGCCGGTCGCGCCGACGCTGCCCCTCTGGTTCTGGGCCGGCGCGCGGCGCGCCGATATCGTCGACTACCATTATCCGTTTCCGCTCGCCGATCTGGCGGCCAGCCTGTGGTTCCCCGCGGGCACCGCGCTGGTGGTGCATTGGCACAGTGACATCGTTGCGCAGCGGCGTACCGGGCGCTTGCTCGAGCCGCTCATCCGGCGCTGCCTGCGGCGTGCGGACCGCATCATCGTTGCCACGCCGTTTCATATCGAGCAGTCGCCGATTCTCAGGGACTTCCGAAGTAAGTGCGAAGTGGTGCCGTACGGCATCGATCCCGCCAAGTGGACTTCGCTTGAGCCGGCGCAGGTTGGGCGGATCGAACGGCTGCGCGAACGACAGCCGCGGCTGGTACTCGCGGTGGGCCGGCTCGTGCCGTACAAGGGTTTCGAGAACCTGATTCGCGCGATGCCACGGGTCGAGGGGCAGTTGACCATCGTCGGTACCGGTCCGCTCCGCGGCGAGTTGCAACGGCTCGCCGAGACCGTGGGCGTCGGCGCACGCGTGACGTTCGAAGACGACGCTACGGCGGACAGGCTCAGGACGTTGATGCACGCGTGCCGGATGCTGGTACTGCCGTCGGTGGGCCGGAACGAGGCATTCGGTATGGTCCAGCTCGAAGCGATGGCCTGTGCGAAACCGGTCGTCAATACCTCGATCCATGGCGGCGTCGCCTGGGTTGCGCGCGACGGCCAGGAGGGGCTTACGGTGCCGCCGAACGATGTCGAGGCGCTTTCACGGGCGATTACGAGGTTACTCAATGACCCTGACGAGGCACGTCGCCTGGGCGAGCAGGGCTACGCCCGGGTGTGCGCCGAATTCACCCTTGAACAGTTCGTCGAGCACACGCTGGCGGTATATCGCAATGTGCTGGCGGCGCGCCGGCAATGAGCAATGCGCTCGTTGTCGGTGCGAGCAGCCAGATCGGGCGGTTTTTGCTGCCGCAATTGCTGGAGCGTGGTTATACAGTGACGGCTGTGAGCCGGCGCGCGCCGGTGGTAAGGCCGCCCGTGCGCTGGCTTCGGGCCGATCTTGCACAGCAGCGGCTGGAGGCGGTCGCCGCCGCCGAGGCCGTCGTGTCGCTGGCGCCGCTGGGCGTGATTGTCGAGGCGCTCGCGCACGATCATTTGCCGCGCGTTCAGCGCCTCGTTGCCTTCAGTTCCACCGGCGCGCTGACGAAGCAAAGTTCCACCGATCCCCGCGAAAAGACCGCGGCCGCCAGGCTGCTTGAGGCCGAGGCGGCTTTTCGCCGGCAATGCGATACGCACTCGATTGCGTGGACGCTGTTTCGGCCAACGATGATTTATGACGGCATACACGACAAGAACGTCGCGCTGATCGCCGGCTTCATCAGGCGGTTCGGCTTTTTCCCGCTGGTCGGTAGAGGGGCGGGACAGCGTCAGCCGGTGCATGCCGCCGACCTCGCGCGAGCGTGCGGCGACGTGCTGACGAATACGAACACCTACAGCCGCACCTACAACCTCGGGGGCGGTGAGGTTTTAAGCTACCGCGACATGGTGGCGCGCATTTTCCTGGCGCTCGGCAAAAAGCCGCGCTGTGTGCGCATTCCGCCGTCGCTGTTGCGTGCTGCGCTGGCGACGGCGCGAATCGTGCCGCGATACCGATATCTGAATGCGGCCATGGCCGATCGAATGAATCAGGATATGGCATTCGATCTTGCCGAGGCGGCGCGGGATTTCGATTATCGGCCGGGGCCGTTCAGGCTCGATTTCGGCCACAGTTGCCCGGCCCGGGGCTAATTCCGGCACAATAAGCCGCGGCCGGCAAATTTTGTGCAGATATATGCCTGTTTTCTGGAGTCCGATCATTGCGCTGTTGGTCAGCGCCCTTTTGTCCACCTGGCTGGTCCGCTACCGGGGCCGCTGGGCGATTCTCGATCATCCCAACGCACGCTCCCTGCACCACATCCCGCGCCCGCGTTCCGGGGGAGTCGCGATCGTACTCGGCTTAGCCGCGGGTGGCGGCGCGCTGGCGGCCGCCGTGCCGGGTGGGCCGCTGTGGCTTGCGCTGTGTGTGCTGGCGGTGGCCGCGATCTCATTTATCGACGACGTTCGCGGCGCGCCGGTGGCGGCCCGTCTCGCGGTCCATATTGCCGCCGCCGCGGCCATCGTCATCGGCGGCGGCATGGCGCTGCACCGGCTGGATTTTCCGTTTTGGGAACTGGTGCTCCCGGCTTGGGTCGCCGTCGCTGGTAGCATTCTTTATTTGATATGGATGTTGAACCTGTACAACTTCATGGACGGCATTGATGGCCTGGCCGGCGGCATGGCTGTGCTGGGCTTTGGCGCCTTTGCGGTGCTGGGCTGGCTTGCGGGCGCTCCCGTTTTTGGCTGGTTCAGCCTGTGCGTGGCGGCGGCGAGCGCCGGCTTCCTGCTGTTCAATTTTCCGCCCGCCCGTATCTTCATGGGGGACGTCGGCTCCGGGACGCTCGGCTTCCTTGCCGGGTTGTTCACGCTGTGGGGTGCGCGCGTCGATATTTTCCCGTTCTGGATCGGCGTGCTTGTGTTTTCGCCGTTCGTCGGCGATGCCACCTGGACATTGCTCCGCCGCACCGCGACCGGCGAAAAACCGTGGCAGGCGCATCGGGTGCACGCCTATCAGCGGCTGGTTCAGGCGGGCTGGAGCCACCGGCGCATGGCGCTCCGGGAATACATCCTTATGACAAGCTGCGCCGGCTCTGCTATCCTCGTGTGCGCATACGATGCAAATCCTCTGGGGGCAGCGGTTTTGTTGGGGTGGATTCTGATTTACGCAATGCTGGGAATCGCGGTGACGCGGTCCGTTGCCGCGTGCGCCGGTAACGCAGCATGAACTTCGCCCAGGCGATACTGGCGCTGCGCCGACGCTGGATTGTGGTGGTGCACGATCTGGCATGGGTGCCGGCCAGCGTGTTTTTCGCCTACTGGCTCCGGTTCAATCTCGAACCGATTCCCGACAACTTTTTCGACGGCATGATGCTGACGGCGGCGATCGCGCTGCCGCTGCACGCGCTGACCTTCTGGTTTTTCGGCTGCTATCGCGGCATCTGGCGGTTTGCATCGCTGCCCGATCTCGCGCGCATTGCCAAAGCCGTCGCGCTGGGCGGCCTCGGCACCGCGCTCGGCGTCGCGCTGTTTCTGCGCCTGCAGGGCATTCCGCGCTCGGTGCTGGTGCTGTACCCGGTGCTGCTCGGGCTCGGCACTGGCTCGATGCGGCTCGGCTACCGGATTCTCAAGGACCGCCATTTCAAGCCGATGCGCGTCGATCTCGAGCGCGCATTGGTCGTCGGAGCCGGCCACGCGGGCGAAACGCTGATTCGCGACCTGATCCGGCACGGGCCGTTCGCGCCGGTGGCGCTGGTCGATGACGACAAGCGTAAGCAGGGCTACGAAATCCACGGCGTGCGGGTGGTGGGGCAACTGGATGCGCTCGGCGACCTGATCCAGGCCCTCGAAATCGACGTGGTGCTGGTGGCGATGGCGAAGGTGCCGCGCCGGAAGCTGGAGCAGATCGTGCGCGTTTGTGCCGAGGCCGGTGCACGCTGCCGGATTCTGCCGCCGCTCGGCCAGCTGGCCAATGGCCGCCTCGAGGCCTCCCAGATGCGGCCGGTGACGGTCGAGGATCTCCTCGGGCGTGAGCCGGTGTGCCTGGATCAGCGGCAGGTGTCGGAATTCATCAAGGGCCGGCGGATTCTGGTGACCGGCGGCGGCGGGTCGATCGGCTCGGAACTATGCCGACAGTTGGCCGACCGCGAGCCGGAGCTGCTGATCATCGTCGACCACAGCGAATACAATCTGTACCGGATCGAGCAGGAATTGCTGGCGCGCAAGCAGCCAGTGAAATTCGCCAAGGTGCTCGGCGACATTCGCGGCAACGCGGTAGTGGAGCCGCTGTTTCGCCGCTACGCGCCGGAAATCGTCTTTCACGCCGCCGCCTATAAGCACGTGCCGATGGTCGAGGACAACCCGGTCGAAGGCGTGTTGAACAACGTGTTCGGCACCAGGAAAGTGGCGGACGCGGCGGTCCGCGCAGGCGTCGGGCACTTCGTGCTGATCTCGACCGACAAGACGGTCAATCCGACCAGCGTGATGGGCGCCTCCAAGCGCATCGCCGAACTGTATTGCCAAGCGCTGGGCCGCGAGACGGGCACGCGTTTCATCACCACGCGGTTCGGCAACGTGCTCGGTTCGACCGGCTCGGTTGTGCCGCATTTCGAGCGCCAGATCAAGGCGGGCGGGCCGGTGACGGTGACGCACGCCGACGTGACGCGCTTTTTCATGACAATCGCCGAGGCGGTATCGCTGATTCTGCAGGCCGGCGCAATGGGTCATGGCGGCGAAATCTTCGTGCTCGACATGGGCCAGCCGATCCGCATTCGCGATCTCGCCCACAAGCTGATCCGGCTGTCCGGCCTGACGCCCGGCCGCGATGTCGAGATCGCCTACACCGGCTTGCGTCCCGGCGAAAAGATGCACGAAGAGCTGTTCTACAAGAACGAGACGCTGCAGGGCACCAGCCATCCCAAGCTGCTGCTGGCGAGTTGCGACGGAATGAAAATGGCGGCGCTGGAACAGCCGATGAGCGTGCTGGAACGCGCCGCGGCCAACGCCGACGCGACGGCATTAATTCAGGCGATGCGCGCGCTGGTGCCGCAGTACCAGCCGCGCCAGCCGGTCAAGACCACAGGCGCAGCGCCGTTGCGCGTCGTCAAGTAGGTCAGTCGCCGGCGCAGACCGGGCTGGCATTCTTTTCCCGACACGGCACGACCACGAATCCGACGGCGTTACTGCCGGGATCGGCCAGCTTCAGCCGTACCGGCTGCGTCGCCCCGGCTGCCAGTTTGTCCGTCTTGGGCGCGGGGAGATAATCTCGCGGCCCGAACATCCCGCGTCCCACCACGCTGCCGAAACGATCCGTCAACACCACGCGCAACTGCGGCCAGGGTTGCGGGAAATCCGCCCTGTTCGTCAGCGCCGCTGTCAGAATGAGTGCGCCGGGCGCAGCCGGCGTCGTGGACACCTGCGCGGCCGTGATCGTCAACGCGTTAATGTCATGGCGCGGCGGCAGCGGATGGCCAAACGCGCTGTAAAGGCTTTCGATCGCACCGCGAGTCAGCGGGTTGGCGCGTAGTGCCGCGTGGCCGTAGATGATCCCCTGGCTGATCAGTGCGGCAACCAGAAGGACACTGCCGACCGTCCACCACACCCACCGCGGTACGCGCCGACGGCGTTTGTCAGGCTTCGCCGGTTCGGGCGGAATCTCCTGCTCGGCCCGAGCTTCGTCGGCGATGGTCTCCGGATCTTCCAGTGCCGGCTCGGGCTCGAAGATCACCTCCGGCGGCGCCTCGGCGGGCGCCGGCTCCGTCCATGCCTCGGCTTGCTCGTTCACCGGCTCTGGCGACGGCGCAGGTTGTTCTGCCGGCCGGATCTGCTCGGCGGCAACGCCCTCGAAGGCGGCGGCGGGCAATTCTTCGCACAGGCTCGCGAGCGCGTTGAAGCGGGCGCCGCACGCGCCGCAGCGTACTTCGCCATGCGCCGTCCGAATGTCGCTCTGACCGAGGCGGAACCAGGTGTTGCAGTTGGTGCAGCGGGTGAACATGGTCGTTTGATTAGGCAATCGTAGGGTGGCGCCGGCCTTCGAGCAGCGCCCAGTCGTCCCGCAGTATAGCGTCATTTATCGCGAACCACCGTGCGTACGTGGCAGCGATCCGGGCACATTGCGGCGCAAGCAGCCCGGACAACGCCAACCGGCCGCCGTCGCCGATCACCGTCGCGAAACGTTCCGCCAGCTCAATCAGCGGCCGCGCCAGGATGTTGGCGACCACGATATCGGCGATGGGCGAATTCAGGGCCGCCGGCGCCATGGTTTCGATTATCGCCGCAACGTCGTTTGCGGCCGCGTTGTCACGCGTCGCCGTCAACGCCTGCGGGTCATGATCAACGGCAATCACTCGCGCCGCGCCCAGCTTGGCGGCGGCGATCGCGAGAATGCCGGAACCGCAGCCGTAGTCGATCACCGTCGCGCCGTCGAGCGGCGTGCGGTCCAGCCAGTCCAGGCAAAGAGCAGTAGTAGCGTGCGTGCCGGTGCCGAAGGCCAGACCCGGATCAAGACGCACGACGACGGCGTTTGCCGGGGCGGCTTCGCCGGTCGGGCAGACCCAGAGGCGCCGGCCGAAGCGCATCGGCTTGAAATTCTGCCGCCACGCCGTCTCCCATTGCCGGTCTTCGACCGCGGTGACTTCGAAATCGATCGATGCGGCGAGGTTCAGCCTTGAGCGCAGCACGGCAATCACCTCATCCAGGTTGCAGCCTGCGTCGAACAGGGCGCGCACCCGGCTGCTGGGCCACAACGGCTGTTCGCCGGGAGCCGGTTCGAGCAGCGCATCGTCGGCGGCGTCTTCCAATGTGATCGCCGCCGCGCCCAGATCTTCAAGCGAATCTTCGACGCGCTCGGCGTCCATGTCAGCCAGCGGAAATCGCAGTTCTTTCCAAGCCACGTCGAACTGCGCTACAACCCCAGTTTCTTTTCGAGATAGTGAATGCTCACGCCCCCCTGCGCGAATGCCGCGTCGGTAAAGATATCCTGGTGCAGCGGCACGTTTGTCTTGATTCCCTCGACAATGATCTCGGCAAGCGCGGTGCGCATGCGCGCCAGCGCTGTTTCGCGCGTATCGCCGTAGGCGATCAGCTTGCCGATCAGCGAATCGTAGAATGGCGGCACGGTGTAGCCGGAATAGATGTGTGAGTCGATGCGGATGCCCGGGCCGCCCGGCGCGTGCCAATTGGTGATCGGCCCCGGCGACGGCGTGAAGTTGCGCGGATCCTCGGCGTTGATGCGGCATTCGAACGCGTGGCCCTTGATCTCGATATCTTTCTGCCGCAGCTCGAACGGTTCGCCGGCTGCGATCCGGATCTGCTCGCGGACCAGGTCGATGCCGGTGATTAGTTCCGTCACCGGATGCTCGACCTGAATGCGCGTGTTCATTTCGATGAAATAGAACTGGCCGTCCTGGTACAGGAATTCGAACGTGCCGGCGCCGCGATAGCCGATTTCGAGGCACGCCTCGACGCAGCGCTCGCCGATCGTGCGGCGCTGCTTCTCGGTGATGCCGGGGGCGGGCGCTTCCTCGACGACTTTCTGGTGGCGCCGCTGCATCGAGCAGTCGCGCTCGCCGAGGTGAATGGCGTGATTCCTGCCGTCGGCCAGCACCTGGAACTCGACGTGGCGCGGCGTCTCCAGAAATTTCTCCATGTAGACTTCCGGATTGCCGAACGCCGCATTGGCCTCGCTGCGCGTCATCGCAATTGAGTTGTGCAGCGCGCCTTCCCCGTGGACCACGCGCATGCCGCGGCCGCCGCCGCCGCCCGACGCCTTGATGATGACGGGGTAGCCGATCTCGCGCGCGAGGCGGGCGTTTTCCTGTGGGTCGTCGCCCAGCGCGCCGTTCGAGCCGGGCACGGTCGGAATGCCGGCTTCTTTCATTGCCTTGATCGCCGACACCTTGTCGCCCATCAGCCGGATCGTTTCGGGGCGCGGGCCGATGAATGTGAAGCCGCTTTGCTCGACGCGCTCGGCAAAGTCCGCATTTTCGGACAGGAAACCGTAGCCGGGATGAATCGCCTCGGCATCGGTGACTTCGGCCGCGCTGATGATCGCCGGCATGTTGAGGTAACTTTCCGCCGACGGGGGCGGCCCGATGCAGACCGACTCGTCGGCCAGCAGCACGTGCTTCAACTGCCGGTCCGCCGACGAATGCACTGCGACTGTCTTGATCCCCAGCTCCCGGCAGGCGCGCAGAATGCGCAGCGCGATTTCGCCGCGATTGGCAATAACGATCTTGTCAATCATTATTCAATCACGAACATCGGTTGACCGAATTCGACTGGCTCGCCGTTCTCGACCAGGATCGCCTTGACCGTGCCGGCCTTGTCGGACTCGATCTGGTTGAGCATTTTCATGGCTTCGATGATGCACAGCGTATCGCCGGCGTTGACTGTCTGGCCGACCTCGACGAACGCCTTCGCGCCCGGCGACGGCGCGCGGTAAAGCGTGCCGACCATCGGCGCCTTGACGACGTGGCCGGCCGGCAGCGCCTCGGCCTCAGGTTCGCCTGCCGCAGCGGACGGCGTGGCAGGCGCGGGTGCCGGTGCCTGCGGCATTATTGGCGCGGGCGGTGGGGCCATCATCGGCTGGCTCTGCTGATAGCGGCTGATGCGGACGGATTCTTCGCCCTCGGTGATCTCGATTTCGGCGATGCCGGATTCTTCCAGCAGTTCGACGAGCTTTTTGACTTTGCGGATATCCATCCGAGCTCCTTATTGGTCGTCTGACAGCCGCCGGCAGGCGGCTTCAACGGCGAGTTCATAGCCCAGGGCCCCAAGCCCGATAATCGTGCCGGCGGCCAGGTCGGTGAAGTACGACCGGCGCCGAAACGACTCGCGCCGGTGCGTGTTGCTCAGGTGCACTTCGATAAACGGAATCGCCGCCGCTGCCAGCGCATCGCGCAGCGCAATGCTGGTGTGGGTAAAGGCGGCCGGATTGATGACGATAAAGCCGATATCTTCGTCGATCGCGCGCTGGACGCGCTCGACCAGTGCATGTTCCGCGTTGGCCTGGAAGGCCTCCAGTTCGTATCCGGCGGCCCGCGCGATGCGAGTCGCACGCGCCATCAGGGCGTCCAGCGTCTCGGTGCCGTAATGTTCGGGTTCGCGGGCGCCGAGCAGATTCAGGTTCGGCCCGTTAATAACGAGAATTTTGGCCACTGGGCGGTCGAGTCGGCGGAAACAGCGGCTATTGTCGCCGATCAGCCGCGACCCCGCAACCCGGTTTCGTCAAGTTCGCGGCTGATCGGCGGCATTTGTCGCGTTTTTTCGACCGTTCAGCAACTTTTGGATCTGCTTTCGTGTCGTCGCCGGGTCGATCGGCCCCAGATGATAGGTGATGATATTGCCGTTGCCGTCAATCAGGATGCTCGCCGGCAGGCCGATCAGGTTGAAGCCCAGGTGGCGCGCGATGTTGGCGGCGTGGCCGTTATCCATCAGCAACGGGTAGTTGACCTTGTATTTGCCGGCAAACTGCTTGACCGCCTTGGGGCCCGGCTCGTCGGTGGCGATGCCGATGATCTGCAGCCCGCGTTTGCCATATTGCTTTTGCAAGGCCACCAGCGCCGGCACTTCCTCGCGGCACGGCCCGCACCAGGTCGCCCAGAAATTGAGCAGGCGCAGCTTGCCGCGCCACTGGCTGAGCGCATGCAGCTTGCCGTCGAGATCGGGTAGCGCAAAGTTCGGCGCGCGCTTGACCGGATGCAGATCGACCGCCTGTTTCAGCAGCGCCTGCCGATTTGGCGGCTGCGGCGCCTGCGAACGCGCATACAGAAACCCGGCCGCGCCGGCGGCGACCGCGAAAATTGGAATCGCGATGAATTTTTTCGAGACAGGCATTATTCAGCTAATCGACGAGCTTTCGTTGCGCAGCCACGCCAGATACCTGGCGTTGCCGGTGGTAATTGGGACCGCGACCAATTCGGGAAGTTCGTATGGGTGCAGTTCGCCGATGCGCGCTTCGACCGCCTTGAAGCGTTCCCGGGCCGTCTTGACGATCAACAGCACTTCCGAGTCATCCCGCACCCGGTCTTCCCAGCGATAAAACGAGTGCAGGCCGGGTACGAGATTGACGCAGGCGGCGAGCCGCTCTTCAACCAGCGTCTTGGCAATGCCTTCCGCACAAGCGGCGTCTGGGCAGGTGCAAAAGAGGGTGAGAAGTTCGCTGGTCATACGCTCATGCAATTCTACGCCAGCGAAAAAATCGTGGCTAACCCTTGACTCTGCTAATGCCGCCCCTATTATTAGCACTCAAACCGGGTGAGTGCTAATAAATCGCTTTCCGGCCCCAAAATCATTATTTTTTACTGATTCGTGAGGAGAATAACCCCATGAAACTGCGTCCACTTCACGATCGCGTGATTATCAAGCGCATGGAAGAAGAACGTACCTCCGCTGGCGGTATCGTCATTCCCGACACCGCCACCGAAAAGCCGATTCGCGGCGAAGTCATTGCCGTCGGCAATGGCAAGATTCTGGAGAACGGCGAAGTCCGCGCGCTGGATATCAAGAAGGGCGACAAGGTGCTGTTCGGCAAGTATTCGGGCACCGAGGTCAAGATTGACGGTGAAGAGCTGGTCGTCATGAAAGAAGACGACATCATGGCCGTCATCGAAGGCAAGTAACCGAGTCCAACCAAAAGGATCAGAGGAAAACAGCAATGGCTGCTAAAGAAATCAAATTCGGCGACGATGCGCGCGCGCGCATGGTCAAGGGCGTCAACACGCTGGCCAATGCGGTCAAGGTGACGCTGGGCCCGAAGGGCCGCAACGTGGTGCTCGACAAGAGCTTCGGCGCGCCGACCGTCACCAAGGACGGCGTCTCCGTCGCCAAGGAAATCGAGCTGAAAGACAAGTTCGAGAACATGGGCGCGCAGATGGTGAAGGAAGTCGCTTCGCAGACTTCCGACGAGGCCGGCGACGGCACCACCACCGCCACCGTGCTGGCGCAGGCGATTCTCCGCGAGGGCATGAAGGCCGTGGCCGCGGGCATGAACCCGATGGACCTCAAGCGCGGCATCGACAAGGCCGTGGCCGCTGCCACCGCCGAACTCAAGAATCTGTCCAAGCCGTGCAAGGACGACAAGGCGATCGCCCAGGTCGGTACGATCTCGGCGAACTCCGACGAGAAGATCGGCAAGATCATCGCCGATGCGATGCAGAAGGTCGGCAAGGAAGGCGTAATCACGGTCGAGGAAGGCTCTGGCCTTGAGAACGACCTCGAAGTCGTCGAAGGCATGCAGTTCGACCGCGGCTATCTCTCCCCGTACTTCATCAACAACCAGCAGAGCATGAGCGCCGAGCTGGAAAATCCGTACATCCTGCTGCACGACAAGAAGATCTCGAACATTCGCGATCTGCTGCCGGTGCTGGAAGCGGTGGCCAAGTCCAGCCGTCCGCTGCTGATCGTCGCCGAAGACGTCGAAGGCGAAGCGCTGGCGACGCTGGTGGTCAATACCATCCGCGGCATCGTCAAGGTTGCGGCCGTCAAGGCGCCGGGCTTCGGCGACCGTCGCAAGGCCATGCTCGAAGACATCGCCACCCTGACCGGCGGCACCGTGGTCTCCGAGGAAGTCGGCCTGTCGCTCGAAAAGGCGACCCTGAACGACCTCGGCACCGCCAAGAAAGTACAGATCACCAAGGAAAATACTACGATCGTCGACGGCGGCGGCAAGGGTGAGGACATCAAGGGCCGCGTCGAGCAGATCCGCAAGCAGATCGAGGATGCGACCTCCGATTACGACAAGGAGAAGCTGCAGGAGCGTGTCGCCAAGCTGGCCGGCGGTGTAGCCGTCATTAAAGTCGGCGCCGCGACCGAAGTCGAGATGAAGGAAAAGAAGGCGCGTGTCGAAGACGCCCTGCACGCCACGCGTGCGGCCGTCGAGGAAGGCATCGTGCCGGGCGGCGGCGTGGCGCTGGTGCGCGCGCTGAAGGGCCTGGAGAAACTGGCCGGCGACAACAACGAACAGAACACGGGCATTTCCATTCTGCGTCGGGCGATGGAAGAGCCGCTGCGTCAGATCGTCGCGAACTCAGGCGGTGCGGCCGACGTGGTGCTGGCCGAGGTTCAGAAGAACCAGGCCAACTACGGCTTCAACGCTTCGACGGGTCAGTTCGGCGACATGGTCGAGCTCGGCATTCTCGATCCGACCAAAGTCACGCGCACCGCGCTGCAGAACGCGGCATCGGTGGCGGGTCTTTTGATCACGACCGAGGCAATGATCGCCGAGCTGCCGAAGGAAGACGAGCCGGCCGGTGGCGCCCCCGACATGGGCGGTATGGGCGGCATGATGTAAGCCGTTCGGCACATCACGGAAAAAGCCCCGCTTCGTGCGGGGCTTTTTTTGGCCCGTGCACAGCTCAGGCAAATTTGCGAAACTACGGGGATACCACAGATTTGCCTTCCCCGGAGTCGTCATGACTAAAATGCTTGTGCCCGCGCTCATCGCGGTCTTTGCCGCTGTTACCGTTGCCGGCTGTGCATGGAAGCCTGCCCAACCCACTGCCCCGAACGCCGATAATAACGTCATGACCTATCCGCAAGCCCGCCGCTCCGACCGCGTCGACACCTATTTCGATGTGGATGTTCCCGCTCCATATCAATGGATGGAAAACCTCGATTCGCCGGAAGTGCAGCAGTGGGTGAAGGCCGAGAACGCGCTGACGATGCCGTATCTCAAGAACCTGCCGGGGCAGGACTGGATCAAGCAGCGCCTGACGTCGCTGTGGAAATACGAGCGCTGGAGCGTGCCGTTCGAGCGCGGCGGCGAATATTTTTATTCGCACAACGACGGTCTGCAGGACCAGAGCGTCCTGTACGTGACCGAGGATCCCGCCAAGGCCGGCCGCGTATTGATCGACCCGAACAAATTCCGCGCCGACGCGACCAATTCGCTCGCGCGCTGGATGCCGAGCTGGGACGGCAAGCTGATTGCCTACGCCGTTTCGAACGGCGGCTCCGACTGGACGACCTTGCACGTGCGCAATGTCGCGACCGGCGAAGACCTGCCCGACGTGATCGATTACACCAAGTTCACCGATGCCGCCTGGGCGCCCGACAACAGCGGCTTTTATTACAGCCGCTATCCCGTGGGGCCCGACGGCAAGGCCGACGGTTCGAAGCCCGTCAGCATCTACTTTCACAAGCTCGGCACGCCGCAAAGCGCCGACCGCGAAATCTATGCGCTGCCCGATCATCCCAAGCAGCAGCCGTATGCGAGCGTCACCGAGGACGGCCAATACCTGATCATCAACGTCGAAGAGGGCTACAACGCCAACGCGGTCTATTACAAAGCGCTGGGCAAGCCGGACGCGCAGGTCGTGAAGCTGCTCGATGACTGGGACGCGCTCTACACGTACATCGGCAACGACGGGCCGGTGTTCTATTTCGAGACCACCAACGACGCGCCGCGCGGCCGCGTGATCGCGATCGATGTGCGGTCGCCGGCACCCGAGGACTGGCGCACGATTATTCCGGAGCAGGCCGAGACCTTGAGCGCGGTGCACTACACCGGCGGCGAGTTCTTCGCCGAGTATCTCAAGGACGCGCACTCGCTGGTACGGGTGTACGACCACTTCGGCGATCATCTGCACGATGTCGATCTGCCCGGCCTCGGCAGTGCCGGCGGCTTCGAAGGCCCGGCGAATGCGAAGCAGACGTTCTACATGTACACCAGCTTCACGACGCCGCCGACGATCTACCGCTACGACATCGCGAGCGGTACGAGCACTGTCTACCGGAAGCCCGACGTGGCGGTGGACGATCTCGATTCGTTCGTCGTCGACCAGGTGTTCTATCACAGCAAGGACGGCACCCGCGTGCCGATGTTCATCGTCCACAAGAAAGGGCTGAAGCTCGACGGCAACAATCCGACACTGCTATACGGCTACGGCGGCTTCGACATCTCGCTGACGCCGTACTACAGCCCGGCGCGCCTCGCCTGGCTGGAAATGGGCGGCGTGTTCGCGATGGCTAACCTGCGCGGCGGCGGCGAGTACGGCCAGGCCTGGCACCTGGCCGGGACCAAGCTCAACAAGCAGAACGTGTTCGACGACTTTATTTACGCGGCGAAGTATCTTGAGAGCCACGGCTACACCAACCCTCACAAGCTCGCGATTCACGGCGCGTCGAACGGCGGGTTGCTGATCGGCGCGGTGCTGACGCAGCAGCCGCAACTGTTCGGCGCGGCGCTGCCGGCGGTGGGCGTGATGGACATGCTGCGCTACCAGACGGCCAACGCGAATGCCGCCGGCTGGGCGAGCGACTACGGCACGTCGCACGATAGCAAGAAGATGTTCGAGGCGCTCTACGCCTATTCACCGGTAGAAAATACCAGGCCGGGCACGTGCTATCCGCCGACCTTGATTACGACGGCCGATCACGACAACCGTGTCGCGCCGTGGAACAGTTACAAGTTTGCGGCGAGGATGCAGCACGCCCAGGGTTGCGACAACCCGGTGCTGATCCGCATCGAAACGCGCGCCGGCCACGGCGCCGGCAAGCCGACCTGGATGCAGATCGAGGAAATTGCCGATCAATATGCGTTCCTGGTGCATGCGCTGGACATGCCGGTGCCGGGACAGTAATCAGCGAGGAAGAGATGAACAAGTATGTTTCGCGGACCGATCAGGCGGATCGACTGCGAATCGCGCAGGAAGCGGCCAGGATACTGGCCGAAGAGGGCGTACGCGATTTCCTGCTCGCCAAGCGCAAGGCGACCGAGCGGCTGGGCATGGATCCGCGCAGCCGCAATCTGCCGACCAATCGCGAGATCGAAGAGGCGTTAGCCGAACATCACCGATTGTTTCACGCTGACAGTCACGAGCAGCGCCTGCGCGAGCTGCGCGAAGCCGCGCGTCGAGCGATGCACCTGCTCGCGCCGTTTGAGCCGCGGCTGGTGGGCGGCGTGTTGAGCGGGCTGGCCGCCGAGTACGCGCCGGTGCAGTTGCACCTGTTTGCCGACACGCCGGAGCAGGTGGCGATTCACCTGATGGAACGCCGGATTCAGTACGAACTCGACGAGCGCCGGCTGAAACAGCCGCGCGGCGAAGGCCAGCATTACCCGCTGTATTGCTTCATGCTCGGCGACGTGGTGATCGAGGCGACCGTGTTTCCCTACAACGCGATCCGCCAGGCGCCGGCGAGCCCGGTCGATGGCAAACCGATGCGGCGCGCGGCGCTGGCGGAAGTGGAGGCGTTGCTGGACGAAGTAGACCAAACGTAGTCGACAGAAGTACCATCTTCATTATGGAGGCTGCACAAGTCAGCCGACTGTGCCATTAATTCGACAACCTAAAAGCACACAAAAAGTTAGCCGACAGACCAAGGCCTGTCGGCTAGTGGTGCTGTCAATCGATTATCAACATGCGGGCTGCCCGGCACCGCCGCAGATCCTATCCACATTAAAGTAGGTTAGTTGCCAGCCGTAATAGCCGCCGCCGATTGGGCCATACGTGTACTTGATAGTGACGTTAAACTGACCCTCGTAATTTGGGTAATAGTTACTCCAGACTTCTCCCGGCGTTCCCGGCCCAGTCGGACGCGGAAAAGCGGAAGGACCCGGCGCAGGCAAGCTTCCGCATTCACCGGGACCTCCGGGCGCACATCCCATGTTTGGTGTTACGGGTATGTTTCCCGAAATTCCGGCGTCGCTATTGGCCTGTTCCGCTGGAACAGCCGATATCATGGAGGAGTCTGCATTATTAACAAATTGCGCCTTAAAAGATGTAACTATCCACCCCCCACTGGATTCCCGCTTCGAAACCACATGATAGTGAAAGTGGCCGGTTACGAAGTCAGAGCTAGTCCGTCCGGGGACCATTCCATTAACTGACCTAACATTCTGGGGAGGCAGCAAACCGCGAATGCGAAGTTCCTTGGCAGATAGCGGAAGCGCCGTCGATACCATGACTGTGGGGTGAGCCGCACCAGCGGCATTCGCCCCCATCGGCAACATGACAGCTAAAGTGGAAACCGCTACCATCGTCAGAAAAATTTTCGGTGGCGTTGATCGTTTCATCGCTCACCCTCCTTTTTTGGCGCAATTAGACCATAAGACGTTAGCGCCTCTTATTCTCTTATGTCAAGAATGCCTTTGTTTACTTTTATTAGCGTTCACCTATCTCGACGTAATCCCGTTTCTGCGGCCCCATGTAGAGTTGCCGTGGCCGCCCGATCGGCATCTTCTGCGACACCATCTCGCGCCAGTGCGCGACCCAGCCGACGGTGCGCGCGATTGCGAACATCACCGTGAACATGTCGGTCGGAATGCCGAGCGCCTTGTAAATGATGCCCGAGTAGAAATCGACGTTCGGGTACAGCTTCTTCTCGATGAAGTATTCGTCCTTGAGCGCGATATCTTCCAGTTTCAATGCGAGATCCAGCAGCGGGTCGTCCTTCTGGCCCAGCCGGTCGAGGACCTTGTGGCACATGTCCTTGATGACCGTCGCGCGCGGGTCGAAATTCTTGTAGACGCGGTGGCCGAAACCCATCAGCCGGAACGGATCGTTCGAATCCTTGGCGCGGGCGATGAACTTGTCGATGTTGCTGGTGCTGCCGATCTGGTTGAGCATCGCCAGCACTTTTTCGTTGGCGCCGCCGTGCGCAGGACCCCACAGACAGGCGATGCCGGCGGCGATAGCCGCGTACGGATTGGTGCCCGAGCTGCCGGCGAGGCGCACGGTGGAGGCGCTGGCATTCTGTTCGTGGTCGGCGTGCAGGATGAACAGCAGGTCGAGCGCCTGGGCCGCGACTTCGTCGATCTCGTACTTGTCGCTCGGCACCGAGAAGAACATGTTGAGCAGGTTCTCGCAGTAGCCGAGGTCGTTGCGCGGATAGACGAACGGCTGGCCGACCGAGCGCTTGTAGGCCGCGGCGGCCATCGTCGGCATCTTGGCGATGATCCGGTGCGCGAACAGGTCGCGGTCGGCCGGGTTATGGATATCCATGCTGTCGTGGTAGAACGCGGACAGCGAGCCCACTACGGCCGTCATCATCGCCATCGGCGGGGCGTCGTAGTGGAAGCCGTTGTAGAAGCGGCGCAGCGACTCGTTGAGCATCGAATGACTGTTCAGCGCGTCTTCGAAGCGCGTGAGTTCGTCCGCGTTCGGCAACTCGCCGTTCAGCAGCAGGTAGCTGACTTCCAGAAAGCTGCTCTGGTGCGCAAGTTGCTCGATTGGGTAGCCGCGGTAGAGCAGCACGCCGTTCTCGCCGTCGATGTAGGTAATGGCGCTCTCGCAGCTCGCCGTGGATTTGAAGCCGGGATCGAACGCCAGCAGGTGATGCTGGTTGTACAGCTTGGTGATATCGAACGCGGGCGCGCCGATGGCAGGCGTGCGGCCTTCAAGCTCGATCGATTCACCACCCTCCGGGCCAGCCAATTTGTATGTCTTGTTGCTCATCTGGAAAAACTCCTGGTAATTTTGAGCGTCCCTAACCTCCAGCTCGGGAAGCTGGACAAGGCGAGCGGGCGAACGCCGGAGCCTCTCGCGAGAGGCCGTGTCGAAAAACCGGGGTGGTCGGGACGGCGCACGCGAAGCGCGCGCAAGCCAAGCCGGAATTATAAGGTAATTCAGTAGCCGGATGCAGGTGCCGCGCCGTCGAGCATCGTCAGCACGGCCGGATGACGCACGGTGATCTCCGGGCGGCCGTGGTAGTCGTGCAGCCAGCCGCGCACCAACACCTCGTGGCCATCCAGGCGCTTTGGCGGGCGCCGGAAAAAGGGCCGATCGGCGGCGGGAATCCAGATATCGAGGCCGCCCGCCAGCGTCAGCAGCGTGCCGGCATGCTTGACGGAAACGCGCGCAACATGGCCGCGCACAATCTGGAAACCGGTAGCGGCGACATCTCCGCCGCGCACCACGGCGGCGGTGCGCGACCAGAGGCCGCGGTGTGCTCCGCGCGCCACCCCTTCGGCGGCGTCGTAGCAGGCGCTTCGGCGCACGTTGGGCGGGATCGCGATAACCGCCGCCAGGCCCGCCTTGAGCAGCAGAGCTGCGGCATCGCGACCATCTATATAAACGTGCGCCAGCGTGCGACCGTAATGGTCGCGGCGGTCGGGAGCCGTGCTCCAGACGATGCGGCCGTGCGCATTTGCGAGCAGCGCGATCAACCGGTCGCGCGCAGCGCGGGCGAACGGCTGGTCGGGCGCGCCGTCATGGCCGATCTCCGGCGCGTTCAACCCGACGATGCGAATGTGCCGCCCGCCGTCGAGGATCACCGTGTCGCCGTCGATGACGTACCGCACGTGCGCGCGGTGGCGTACGCCAACCGGGGAGCAATCGGCAGCCCGCGCGGCAAACGGCGCACTCGCGGCAACCAGCGCCACGACCGTCCACAAAAAAGGGCGCAGTAACGCGCCCTTTTCCGGTTGGATCCGCATCCGCGTCGCCTTAGCCGTACTTGCGGCGGAACTTGTCCACGCGGCCGGCGGTGTCGACGATCTTCTGCTTGCCGGTAAAAAACGGGTGGCACTGCGAGCAGACTTCGACGTGCAGGTCGTGGCCCGCGGTCGAGCGGGTCTTGAAGGTATCGCCGCAACTGCAAGTCACAGTGACCTCTTTGTATTCGGGATGAATCTCGGGTTTCATCGTTGCCTCTGAATCTGGGTTCGCCTGATGCGATGGAACCACGCATTATAGTGGGCCACCAGGGTGCGAAGCAATCCCTGGATAAGGGCGGTGCAGGCCCATGACCGTTCGTCGGCCCCGGGAAACCGGCCGTCGGCAGCGATTGTTAACAATCCGCACCGGCTTAGCGCGTATCGGTGAGGCAGAACCTTACGAGTTACGCCTAAGCGACTGTAACGCAAAGTGAATCCAGCTTATCCACAAAATTTGTGGATAACTCTGTGGACGAAGGCCATCCGCCACGGTCGAAGGCGCATCGTCAGCGGCTTCTCTTCAAAACGGTCAAAACTTGGCCAGATCATGTAACGCTCTGTTTTTCAATAACTTACCGGATGCTGCGGCAGTTCCACCGGTGACTGCCGTCAACATTGCGACCGGTTTTTTACACGGATCGCGGCATTGTGTATAAAGGCGCTCGGCGCGACACGCGCAAAATGGCTGGAATACGCCGGCGCGCACGTTATACTAGCGCCCGGCGGCCTGCTTGCCGCCTTTTGTTTACAACTGACAGGTACGGTTCATGCAACGTTACAAGTTTTTGATTGGTCTGTTCGCCGCCGCAGCACTATTTGCCAGCGGCGCGGCCGCAGCTGCGACAACGCCGAAGATCGGCGTCATCGACGTGAACTACATCGTCTCTCATTCCAAGCGCGGCCAGGCGGCTCACGACGCCCTGCAGGCGCTTTACAACAAGAAGAAGGCGTCACTCGACAAGGAAAAGGCAAAGCTCGAGGCCACCAAGGCGGACCTGCAGGCAGCCAAGGACAAGAAGAGCGACGCGTTCAAGAAGAAGGTTGCGGCGTTTCAGCAGTCTGCCGGCGCGTTTCAGCAGGATATCCAGAACAGCCAGAACGAAGTTGAGAAGCGCCGCTCGGATCTGCTGAAGCCGATCATTCAAGATATGAAAAAGGTGCTGGCCCAGTACGCCAAGAAGCACGGCTATACGCTGATCCTGAATCGCACCACCGAAGCCGTCGCGTTTGCCTCTGACAGCTACGATCTCAATGACGAGATGGTCAAGGCTTTGAACGAGTTCGAAGGCGAGAAGTAAGCCGAACCGGAAGTCGGGCAGCATATGGAGATGTCGCCATGAAATCCAAACTTGCGGCCGCATACACGGCCGCGATGCTTCTGGTGACCGCCGGCGCGGCTCTCGCGGCCGGCGGTTTTCAATTAACGTCGCCGGCATTTACCGCCGGCGATGCCATTCCGGTGCGCTACACCTGCGACGGAAGCGGGATTTCGCCGCCCCTCGCGTGGCAGGGCGTCCCCAGCGGCACGCAGAGCCTGGCGTTGATCGTCGACGATCCGGACGCGCCGCATGGCACGTTTGTCCACTGGGTACTATATAATTTGCCCGCGGCGATGACGCATCTCGCACCGGACATCACGTCCTCGACGGGCGCGCCGCAATTCGGCACCAACAGCCACGGTGATGCCGCCTACACCGGCATGTGCCCGCCTTCCGGTGTTCATCATTATCATTTCAAGCTTTATGCGTTGGATGCGCGTCTGCCGGCGCAGGGTCATCTGACGAAGGCCGAGCTTTTGCACGCCATGCGGGGGCATGAACTTGGTGAGGCCGAGTTGGTAGGCTTGTACCGGCGGCAGTAGGTTGAGCCGTCTGCGGCACAAACCTTTAGAACCGCGCTTCAAGACTCACATACGGAAACCGTCCCGGCACGGGATAAATCGTGTGCTCAAAGCTCCCGCTTGCGGTCATCGACACTGGCGGCTGACGGTCAAACAAGTTGCGAATGCCGAACGACACCGTCGTATCGATTGCCTTGAAGTCGTAGCTTGCCCGAACATCGAAATACGTCGTCGCGCCCAGCTTGTTGCGCGACAGGCTCTGGTCGGTCGTGTTCGGGTACGAGCACAGCCCCAGGCTGGTGAAGCTCAGCGGGGTGCCGTCGAACGAGTCACTGCAGCTTTCGCTCATGTCGCTGATATAGCGCATCAGCAGATCCGTCGACCATGCCCCGAGGTGCCAGTTGAGGTCCAGGTTCGAGCGCACCCGTGGAAAGCCGCCGATACGGCCGAATTCCTCGCCGGCCCGGCGGGTCGCAAGCGGGTTCGCTCCCTTCTCCGAGTAGTGCGTCAGCGTTTCCCGGAACTCGCGCAACCAGGTGGTGCGCCAGTCGAGGCCGAACCGGCCCCAGTCGGTGGCGGGGAAGGCGTAGGCGACGCCGGTGTCGAAACCTGACGTCAACACATTGCCGGCATTGGTCATCCGGTTGTCGATGCTGGTGATGACGCCGCTCGCGGCACGTTCGATCTGCGCGCAGTAGCCTTGCACGCCACCGACGTAGCAACCGTTCAGGATCTGCTGCGGGTCCAATTGAGTGATGGCGTTGTCGACTTCGATCTTCCAGTAATCGACGCTGATTTGCAGCGTGTCCAGCCATGTCGGCGCGAACACCAGACCGATGCCGCGCGAGGTCGAGGTTTCCGGGTTCAAGCCCGGATTGGCACCGCTGACGGTACGTATCTGCTGCGCGGGCTGTTGCGTGTAACCTGAAGGTACTCCGGCGGCCGCGCAGGCCGCGGCGGCCACGCCCGCGGCCTTGTAGTTGCTGCACGGGTCGGTGAGCATCGGCGCGCCGACGCCCGAGCCGCCGAACATTTCCCGAATTGTCGGCGCCCGGAAATCCGTCGACCAGTGCGCGCGCACCAGCCAGTTTTCGCTCGGCTGCCATTGGAGACCGGCGCGATGGGCGTCTACGCTGCCGAAGGTGTTGAATTCGGCGTGGCGCGCTTCGAGCGAAACAGCAAGTTGTTGCGCCCCCGGCAGATCGGCGAGCAGCGGCACGTCGAGGCCGGCAAATTCGGCATCGACGTCGAAGCCGCCAGCGGCGGGAGACTCGAAATCGCCGAACGAGTTGCCGGCGGCGCTGATGGAATCGGGTACATCCTGGCCGCGTTCGGCACGATGTTCGTAGCCGACGGTAAACGCGAGTGGACCCGCCGGCAGGTTCACGATCCGGCCGCCCATGCGGGCGGTGTAGTCGCGCAGCGAACTGTTGACCTGACGCTGTCCGGTGTAGGTGATGTAGTTGAGCATCGCCGGTGTGATCGTGCCGCCCTGGTATTGCCCACCGAACAAGTCGAGCGGTACGCAGTCGGGATGCGCCGACCCGGGACCGCACTGGTCGGCCGGGCCGAGGGCGTTGCGGACGCGGGCGACATTCAGCAGGTTCTGCGCCAGCACACCCATCTCGTTGTGGTTGTACAGATAGGTCACGCCCCAGCCGATCGCGTCGGCAGCGGCGCCGAAGGTGCCGGAGAACCCGCCGCTGAACTGGTACGTGTCGACATTTTCGTTAAAAAACCGCGGACCGGTTTCAGTGATCTGGCGGGTCAGCAGCAGCAGCGTCGGGGCCGGGCCGGTCGCGGCCAGGTCGTAGCCGAACGGGTTGTACGGGTTGGACGCGGCAATCGACAGCGGGAACGCGGTGTTTGCGCCGATCCCGATTTCGGACGGCCCGTCGCGCTGCTCGGACTTGCGCCGGTTGAACACCGCATCGGCGTGAAACACCACCTCCGGCGCGATCTGGTACAGGCCCTGCACGTACATTCCGCTGCG
The DNA here is from genome assembly GCA_035690945.1 of Gammaproteobacteria bacterium. Classification (GTDB taxonomy): domain Bacteria; phylum Pseudomonadota; class Gammaproteobacteria; order Natronospirales; family DASSBR01; genus DASSBR01. The sequence goes on along the minus strand of DASSJY010000018.1, from coordinate 107,653 downwards.
CTCCGATGGCGTCAGCAGGTAGTTGACCGGCGCGAAGTTGTAGCGGTCGGTCAGCGTGTTGAACGGCCGGAAATCGCCGGGATTCGTGCCCGGCTGCCCCTGCCGGACCGTCAAATCGAGCGTCTCACCGCTGTTCGGATTCCGGATGATGAACCGGCCCTGCGGTGTCGTCGAACTGCCGCGCGTCGTGCCGGTGCCGAAGCGGGGTAGCGACGAGATCGCGCGGTCGCCGCCGAAGATCGGTTCGCGGTCGAAGTACGACGCGTTCAGCACCACGTTGGCCCGGTCGGTGCTCGCGCCGAGCGTGAAGCTGTAGGATTGCGTGCGCCCGTCCCGGTGGCTGCCTTCGACGTATTCGCCATAGTAGGCATTTGCCTCTGCACCGGAAAAGTTCTTGCGGGTTACGAGGTTGATGACGCCGGTGATCGCGCCGGAGCCGAAGCGTGCGGCGTGACCGCCCTTGTAGATTTCGATGTGGTCGATCATCGCCAGCGGAATCGTGTTCAGATCGACATTGCCGTCGAGGCCGGTCACCCAGCGACGGCCGTTGACCAGCACCAGCACGCGCTGGCTGCCGAGATTGCGGAGATCGACATTGGTTTCGCCGGTCGAATTGAAATTGAAGGTCGCGTTGGGCGCGGAGCCGGCGATCGTCAGGCGCTGCAGAATTTCGCCGACGGACTTCAGGCCGGTCGCCTTGATCTCGGCCTGGTCGATGTTCAATACCGGCGTTGCGTTGTCTGCGGCGAGCGGCTGCAGCGGCATACCGACCACAGTTATTTGGCCCATCTGCGCCGCCGGTTCGGTCGCATTCGGCGTGGCCGCATGGGCGAGGCCGGCGATCATCAGGCCGACTGTCAGGCTGACGCCGCAGGCGCGGCGAAGTCTGTTTGTATAATGCACGTAATTTTCCTTTTGCTGGCAAACCCGCCGCCGTGGTTTAGGCGGTGAAGGTTACCAAAAGTTCAGGATGTCCATGAACTACGACGTCATCATCATCGGCGGCGGCCACAACGGTCTGACATGCGCGTGCTATCTGGCACGCGCGGGGCTCAAGGTGGCGGTGTTCGAGCGCCGGCCTGTGATCGGCGGCGCGGCGGTCACGGAAGAGTTTTATCCGGATTTTCGCAACTCCGTCGCAAGCTACACCGTCAGTCTGCTCAATCCAAAAGTCATTCGCGACTTGCGACTCGCCAGGCATGGCTTGCGCATCGTGCCGCGGCGGGCGAACAATTTTCTGCCGCTCGCGGACGGCCGCTCGTTGACGCTGACGGGCGAGGCGCAGGCCGATCAACGCGAGGTGGCGCGGTTTTCGAAGCGCGATGCCGAGGCATTGCCAAGCTACGCCACGATGCTGGACGCTGTCGCAAATCTGTTGCGTGAACAGATACTCAAGACTCCGCCGAACAGCGGCGGCGGTATTACCGATCTGCTGCGCGCTGTTTCCCTCGGACGGCGCTTCGAAAAGCTGCCGATCGCGACGCGCCGCGATGTGCTGGCGCTGTTCACCAAGAGCGCGGGCGAGATGCTGGATGCCTGGTTCGAATCGGATCCGATCAAGGCAGTGTTTGGGTTCGATTCCATCGTCGGCAATTTCGCCAGCCCCTACACGCCCGGCTCGGCCTACGTGCTGCTGCACCACGTGTTCGGCGAAGTGAACGGCCGTCAGGGCGTCTGGGGGCATGCGATCGGCGGCATGGGCGCCATCACTCAGGCGATGGCGGCCGAGGCGCGGCGGCTGGGCGTTGAGGTGCATACGGAGACGCCGGTCGCGCGGGTCGATGTCCGGCATGGTCGTGCGGCGGGCGTGACGCTGGTGGATGGACGCGAGTTTCGCGCACGCGCCGTGGCCGCGAACGTCAATCCGAAGCTGTTGTACCTGGGGCTGATGGAATGCACCGAGCTGGACGCGGATTTCGTGGAGCGCATCCGTCAATACCGCTGCGAATCCGCCACGTTTCGGATGAACGTCGCGCTGTCGGAACTGCCGCGGTTTACGAGTTTGCCGGATGGGCCGCAGCCACAGCACAGCGCCGGCATCATCATCGCGCCGTCACTCGAATACATGGACGCTGCCTGGCGCGACGCAAGCGATGACGGATGGTCGCGTCAACCGGTAGTCGAGATGGTGATTCCGAGCACGCTCGACGATACGCTCGCGCCGCCGGGCCAGCATGTCGCGAGCCTGTTCTGTCAGCATTTTCGTTACGAATTGCCGCAGGGGCGGCGGTGGGACGACGAGCGCGACGCGGCGGCCGACCGGATTATCGACACCGTCAACGACTACGCGCCGAACTTCAAGGCAAGCGTGCTGGGCCGGCAAACGCTGTCACCGCTCGACCTGGAACGGAAATTCGGTCTGGTCGGCGGCGATATTTTCCATGGTGCGTTGAGCCTGGACCAACTGTTCAGCGCGCGCCCGGTGCTGGGCCATGGCGATTATCGCGGTCCGATTGCAGGGCTGTATATGTGCGGATCAGGCTCGCATCCGGGCGGCGGAGTGACTGGCGCGCCGGGTCACAACGCGGCCAGGGAGATTCTTCGCGACTTCCGCTGGCGGCGGGTTCGATAAAAAACAAGGAACCCCCTTCAACTCCCCTTTCCCGCCTGCGGTGGCAAAGGGGGTTGGAGGGGATTCTTCTATGTCAGGTGTCAGACGTTAATGATTGCGATTGCGTTTGAATAGATCTGGTCTTCCGAAGGCAGCACCAGATTCGCTGCATCAGCGAGCGGGATAAAGCTGTCCTCGCCGGCGACGCGGCGTTTTTGCACGCCGGGCGCGGCATGTTCATCGAGCGCCGTGAAAATTTCTTCCGCGATTCCGCCGGTGCGGCGGCCCTCGTCGACGACCAGTACCTTGCCGACATCGTTGGCATGCTGGGCGATCTGCTCGACGTTGAGCGGCTTGAGCCAGCGCAGGTCGAGTACACGAATCTTTTTACCGGTTTCATCCTCGATACGTTTGGCGACGCGTAGCGACATCACTACGCCGTTGCCGTAGGTGACGATCAGCAGGTCTTTCGCCTTCGGGTTGTACACGCGCCCTTCGCCCAGCGGCACGGCCCGGTCCGGCGCCGGGTAATCGAACAGCCAGCCGCCGTCCTTCGGCTCGTGCAGGTCCTTGGTCATGTAGAGCGCGATCGGCTCGAGGAATATAACGACGCGGCCGTCGATTTTGGCGAGCGCAGTGCAGGTGCGCAGCATCATCGCTGCGTCGTCGCCGCGGCTGGGGCAGGCGACGATCAGCCCGGGAATGTCGCGCAGCGCGGTCGTGCTGTTGTCGTTGTGGAAGTGGCCGCCGAAACCCTTCTGGTAGCCGAGCGAGGCGATGCGCGCGACCAACCCGTTGCGGTACTGGTTGTTGGAGAAAAACTGCATCGACGCCGCTTCGCCGCGAATCTGGTCGCAGGCGTTGTGCAGGTAGGCGAGATACTGGATTTCGGGAATCGGCAAGAGGCCCATGTAGGCCGCACCTTGCGCCATCCCGAGAATGGTCTGTTCGTCGAGCAGCGTATTGAACACACGCGCCGACTTGAAGGTTTTCATCAGGCCGGTAGTGACGGTGTAGACGCCGCCTTTCTGCGCCACGTCCTCGCCGAAAATGGTCGCTTCGGGATACTTCGCCATCAGGTCGGCGAGCGCGCGGTTGATCTGGATGGCAAGATGGCGCGGTGGGTCGTTTTCCGGCAGACGACCGCCGAAGGCTGCGTCGCGCGCGTCATCGTAATCGGCGCGCGTCGCTTCGGTATTCACTTCGTGCGGGTGATACGGCGCGAGCGGTGCCATGACCGCTTTGGCGCTGGTCAACTTGGGTCGGCCGGCCGCTTTCGCGGCGGCCGCAGCGACGCGCTCGCGGGCCGCTTCGTAACGTTCGACGATTTCGGCAGGCTGCAGCAACCCCGTTTCCAGCGCCGTCTCCGCGCTCATCAGCAGCGGGTCCTGCGCCTCGACTGCCTCGACTGCCTCGACCGAGCGATACTCGGTTTCGAAATCAGTGCCGGCATGACCGAGCAGCCGCTTCATGCGCAGGTGCAGGAACACCGGCGCGCGATGCGCGCGGCACCAGTCGATCGCTTCTTTCGTGACTGCGTAGGTGTCGACGAGATCGAGGCCGTCGGCCTGGAAGTATTTCAGCCCCGGGCGCGTCTTGAAGTTTGCTTCGATCCAGCCGGCCGGCGTGCTCACCGAAATACCGGTGTCGTTGTCCTCGCAAACAAACACGATCGGCGCCGGCAGCTTTTGATATGCCGTCCACTGGGCGGCGTTGAACGCGCCCAGCGCGGTGCTGTGATTGGCGCTCGCATCGCCGAAGCTGGCGAGTACGATGCTGTCCGCCGGCACCGGCAAGCCCGCCTTGAGGCGGGTGGATTGTGCGATCGCAATCGCGGTACCGACGGCCTTGGGCAAGTGGCTCGCGATGGTGCTGGTCTGCGGCGGCACCCATAACGGTACGCTGCCCCAGACCTTGTGCCGACCGCCGGAAATCGGGTCCTCGGCGCCGGCCGCCAGCGACAGCGCGGTGTCGTAGACGGGGTCGATGCCCGGCACATGGCGTGCGCGCTCCATCATGAAACCGCCGCTGCGGTAGTGCAGAAACGCCGGGTCGGTGTGGCGGGCGACCCGCGCCACCGCCGCGTTGCATTCGTGCCCCGAGCTGCCGATCGTGTAAAAGCCCTCGTTGCGCAGCCGCATCGCACGCGCGATCAGGTCGAGATGCCGCGAGAGCAGTTGGGATTCGAATAATTCGAGGAAAACTGCGCCGGTCAGCGGGCTGCCGTCGACGAGCGGGGCGTCGAGCGCCGGCCGCGACGGCTGGTCTTCGTCCCAGGATTCGACGAAGGCGGTGAAGTTGTTATCGACAATTTCGGCGCGGTTGATGGCGCGCGCGGCGGATTTGTTGGCGGCGCTCATTTAAAAAGCCGACACTCCAGTGATTTCCTTGCCGACCACCAGCTGATGGACCGATTCAGTCCCTTCATAGGTGATCACGCTTTCCAGATTCAATGCATGGCGGATCGGGCAGAACTCAGTGGTTATGCCGCTGCCGCCCAGCATGTCACGCGCCTCGCGGGCAATATCGAGCGCCATGCGGACGTTGTTCCACTTGGCCATCGACACCTGCGTCGGGTGCAACTGGTCCTGGTCCTTGAGCTGGCCGAGGCGAATCGCCAGTACCTGCGCCATGGTGATGCGCCGCGCCATGTCGGCGAGGCGGAGCTGGACCAACTGGGTGTGGTCGAGCGTCTTACCGAACAGCTCGCGCGTCTTCACGTATTCGCGCACCTCGTTGTAGCAGGCGAGCGCCGCGCCGATCGCGCCCCAGGCGATGCCGTAGCGCGCCTGCGTCAGGCACGACAACGGGCCCTTGAGGCCTTTGACGCCCGGCAGCAAATTGGCTTCCGGCACATGCACGTTGTCGAAGTACAGCGCCGACGTGATCGACGCGCGCAGCGACATCTTGTGATGCACTTCCGGTGCGGCGAAGCCTTTCATATCCTTCTCGACCAGAAAGCCGCGGACGCCGTCATCGGTCATCGCCCAGACGAGCGCCACATCGGCGATCGAGCCGTTGGTGATCCACATCTTGGCGCCGTTCAGCACCCAGTCGCCGCCCTGCTTTTTGGCGACGGTTTTCATGTTCGACGGGTCGGAGCCGCCGTGCGGCTCGGTCAGTCCGAAGCAGCCGATCGCCTCGGCCGCGGCCATCGCCGGCAGCCAGCGCTCTTTCTGCTCCTCGGAGCCGTAAGCGTGAATCGGGAACATCACCAGGCTCGACTGCACCGACGCGAAACTGCGCAAGCCACTGTCGCCGCGCTCCAGTTCCTGGCAGATCAGCCCGTACGCAGTGCCGGACAGCCCGGCGCAACCGTAGCCTTCGATCGAGCTGCCGAGAATGCCGAGTTTGGCCATTTCCGGCACCAGTTCCTTGGGAAAGCGCGCGGCTTCAAAAGCCTCTGCGACAATCGGCAGGGCCTGTTCGTCAATAAAGCGGGCGACGGTGTCGGCCACCATCTGCTCGTCTTCGCCGAGCATTGCGCGCACATCGTACAGATCGGAAGGGTTCAGCGATCTCACCTAAATCTCCAGACAGGAAGAAGTCGTTCGGGTAAAACCGCTATGATAGCCGAACTGCTTAGCCATTCCGAGGGAGCGACATGTTCCGGGGCCTGGTCTTCGCGCTGGTTTTTATCGCCGGCTACAGCGTCATGTCGATCGAGTTGCTCGGCGGGCGCATCCTCGCACCGTACTTCGGCAACAGCATTTACGTCTGGGGCAGCATCATCACCGTCTTCATGCTGGCGCTCGCGCTAGGCTATCTCGCCGGCGGTCAGTTGTCTCTCAGGCGGCCCAGTCTGCGCAAGTTGGGGCTGGTGTTCGCGCTCGCCGCTGCGGCGATCGTGCCGCTGGTGTTGTTTGCCGAGCCGGTGATGCAATGGATTTTCGCCAGCATCTACGACCCGCGCTACGGCTCGCTCTGTGCGGCGCTGCTGCTGTTCCTGCTGCCGACGTTGATACTTGGCGTGATCTCGCCCTATGCTATCCGCCTGCTGGTGGCGACCACCGCCGAAAGCGGTCAGGTCGCCGGCAAATTATATTTCGTTTCCACGCTCGGCAGCGCGCTCGGTACGCTCACGACGTCGTTTTACCTGGTGCTGTATTTCGAAGTGAATCACATTCTTCTCGCACTGGCCGGCATCCTGCTGTTGGGCGGAGTCGTAGCGTGGACAGCCCGCTTGCCGAGCGCGGTCCCGGAGCCGGCATGAGACTGCACCTGTTCGCGATCGCCGCGGGGTTGCTGCTGGCCCCCGCGCTGCTTCATGCGCAGGTCGTTTACAAGAAAACCTCGCTGTACCGCAACATCGTCGTGACTGACGACGGTCACGTGCGCTGCCTCAAGTTTTCGGTGCACCGCCACGTGCCGTTGGAGCAGTCCTGCATTTACGATTTCAACCGCGACGAGATGGTGTTTCCGTACACCGAGTACGCGATGAGCGGCGTGATCCTCGATCCCCACCCGCAGCGCATCCTGATTGCCGGGTTGGGCGGCGCAGTGCTGCCGTATACGCTGCATGAGCTGTATCCGAAGGCCCGGATCGACACGGTTGAGATCGACCCGGCGGTGGTCGACGTCGCCAAGCGCTTCTTCGATTATCACCCGGCGGGGACGCAGCACATCATCGTCAGCGACGCGCGCGTCTATATAAAGCATGCGATCGCCGGCGGCGAGCACTACGACATGATTATTCTCGACGCGTTCAACGGCGACTACATTCCACCGCACCTGATGACGGTCGAGTTTTTGCAGGAATGTCGTAAGCTGCTCTCATCAAATGGAGTGCTGGTGGCGAACACCTTTTCGTCGAGCGATCTCTACGACAGCGAATCGGTGACCTATAAAAAAGCCTTCGGCTGGTTTCTGAACGTCAAGGGATTAAGCGGCAACCGGATTATTCTGACGCGCAAGGGCGAGCCGGTGTCGCCGGCCGAGCTGCAAAAGCAAGCGGCTGATTACCCGCACGACCTCGGCCGCTTCGGAATAGATATTGATCACATCGCCGATTTGGCCAGCGACAAAGTCGACTGGAATCCCGATGCGCCGGTGTTGACCGATCAGTACGCACCGGTGAATTTGCTGAACGGACCGCGTGGCCGAGGCTCTCATTAGGTTTTGTGCCTACTCCCGAACGGGTAACAGGAACGTTTGCCCCTGGTAACGCAACACCACCCCATCAGCCGTAATCGAAACCACTTTCGGCCCATCAGCAAGCGTATCCCCCTCGACATATCGATGCATGTTGATCATCACGAAACGCTTGGCCGGATCGGGCGCATAAACATGAATCTCCATCTGCAGTTCCGGCAGTTGGTGCTGGACCGACTGGGGCAGCGTCTCCAAGGGCGGTGCGTCACCCGGCGCCGCCGCTGACGCCTTGGGCGCGCTGCTCGATGCAGCAGTCGTCCCTGCCGCCACCGCTTGAGGCGCGGGCGCAGGCGTCGCGCCGGCAGTCTGCGCCGTCACCCCGAGGGCGGCTTCACGCGCCAGCGACCGAACCTCATGGGGCACCGCCAAGGTTGCAGGCACCGACGCTTCAACGCGCTGCGAGGCCACCTTGTGTCGCGACGAATCAAACCAGATCGCAAGCAGGCCGATATTCACGCACAGCAGCAGCGCGATGATAACCGCCCATGGCGTACGTGTGCGCGCCAGCCCGGGTGCGCGGCCGGCATGGCTCAGCCGGCCTTCCAGCGTCTGTTCGCGCTCCTGCTCGGATCGCTTGAGGGCGTCGAGCAGCAGACTCATGACGATCCCTTCGTTAATCGAGGAATGCCGGCACGGTTGAGTACGCTGTTAAGTTCGATCAGCGTCTGCTCGCCGGCGATACCGTCAACTTGCAGGCCGCGCGTCTTTTGAAACTGCCGCACGGCATCGGCAAGGGCCGCATTGTAGGCGAGCCCGCTGCCGGGCAGCGACCCGCCATCAACTTTGGCAAGCTGTTTATCGAGCCAGGCGACCGCCGGGCCGGACATGCCTTCGTGCAGCACACCGCCACTGTGCGGCGGCGGCTGCCACAGCAGCAGGAATTCGCCGTTCCAGTCGCGGCGCAGCGCAGCGAGCGGGAACGTCCGCGTATGGGTGCCGGCGGTCAGGGTCACGAGGCCGCCGGACAGCCCGCTGATCACGGCCTGGTACTGGGTGCCGTTGGCGAGCGTCAGGGTGAGAATCGCGGGACGGTCGTAGGCGACCAGGTCCTGCCACGATGCATGCTGATACAGACAACGCAGTCCCGCATTGTCCGCCTGCCGGCAGGCCGGCGTGCCGCTGCCGGGGGCGTAAGCCGTGCCCCATAACGAAAATAATGTCGCAAATGCGCTGTCGGTGTCGGCGGCGGTGCCTGCTTGCGTCAGCCATTGGGTGAGGGTGTCGGTTCGTTGAGCGGCGGGCGGGTCGGCCGCTGCCTTGGGCGCGGCGACGAGTGCGTGCTCGTACACGATCAGTCCGGCCAGCGCCAGCGTTACGGCCACCAACGCCGCCGCCGTCGCCATCCAAAGTCGTGGTCGGGGCGACGTATCCAGCGCCTCGTGCGCCGCGCGCCGCACCAACCGCGCATTGCACTGGCGGCGTTGTGCGGCATAGGCGCCCAGCAGCGCGCGGTCGGCAAGGATGTTGATCAACCGCGGAATGCCGCCGGAGAGGCGATACAGTTGCCGCAACGCGCCCGGCGTAAAAATGGGCCCTCCGGCGCCGGCGACTTCAAGGCGGTGGTTGACGTAGGCCCCGGCCTCGGCAGCATCGAGCGGCGTCAGGTGATAACGGCCGGTGACGCGTTGGGCAAGCTGGCGCAAATCCCGCTGCGCCAGCACCTCACGCAGTTCCGGCTGACCGACCAGGATGATCTGCATCAGCTTGGCGCTTTCGGTTTCGAGGTTGGTCAGCAGCCGGATCTGTTCGAGCAGGTCCGCCGACAGTCCCTGCGCCTCGTCGACGATCAGCACCACGCGGCGGCCCCGCGCATGGGCGTCGAGCAGGTGGGCGTTGAGCTTTTGGGTGATGTCTGCGCTGGACAGGTCGGCTTCCAGCGGCACGCCGAGTTCGCGGCAGATCGCGCGCAGGAACTCCGTCAGCGCCATTTTCGGATTGACGATCAGCGCGATGTCGGCATGTTCCGGCAGTTGTTCCAGCAGGCTGCGGATCAGTGTGGTCTTGCCGGTGCCGACTTCGCCGGTAAGCTGGATGAAGCCGCCGCTTTCGGTAACGCCATAGACGAGATGCGCCAGCGCCTCCGCGTGCCGCGCGCTCAGATAAAGATAGCGCGGGTTCGGCGTGATCGTGAACGCGTTTTCCTTGAGCCCGAAGTAATTGGCGTACATGCGTGATCCGACAGCATTGCTATCGAATCAAAGCCTGCTCCACTCGCCATCATGTTGCAAGGGTTATCCCGGCGGGAAACGGTCCAGGATCGCCGCGACCATCTGATTGACCGCCTGCTGCGTGAAGTTCTGCGGTCTGACGACGGCGCTGGTCCAGCCGCGCCAGACCAGCTTCTTCGTGCGGGCGTCGATGACGTCGACGATCAAATCACCTTCCTGGTAGGACTCGACCTGGGGTGCATACGGATAATAAGTCGCGCCGAACCAGGGGTTGAAGACAGGGTAGCCGAATGGATAGCCGTAGCCGATGCCGAAGCGAAAGCCGCCCGCCGAGCGCAACTGCTGCTCACTGGCGGTGCGGTAGGTGACAATGAAATCTGCCTGGTCGGCGCTGCCGACCTGCCGGTAGCCGTGACTGGTGAGTGTGGTGACTATGGCGCTTTCCACGCGCTGATCGAGGATCTGGCTGTCGAGCACCGGATTCTTGACCGGTTGCCCGTGCTTGACCGGCTCCCAGTAAAAGGAATGGTACGAGGCAAAATTGGCCTGCGGGCTGTATTGCACCTGCGGGACGGTCGCGCAGGCCGCCAGCGCGGCGGCGGCCAGTAGAACCATGAGACGAAATGCCGTTTTCATTGCGGACTCCTGACGCCTGATCCGTGGCGGCGGTTGCTCCAGTCGACTGTGAAACCAGTCTAACCGGATTCGACACGGCCTGAAATAAGGTACATTGCGGTCATGCTGCTGCGCGACGTACACAAGCAGTTCGGCCCGGTGGCCGCTTTACGCGGAGTCACGGCCGAGCTCCGGCCGCGGGCGACGACGGTGCTGCTGGGCCCCAGCGGCTCGGGCAAGTCCACCGCGTTAAAGCTGCTCGCGGGGCTCATTTTCGCCGACGGTGGCCGCGTCGAAATCGACGGACATGCCCTGACGCCGGCCAACGCGCTCGAACACCGCCGCCGGCTCGGCTACGTCATCCAGGAAGGCGGGCTGTTTCCGCATCTGACTGCACGCGGCAATGTCGTCCTGCTAGCGCGCTACCTGAAACGCTCGCGGCGGGAGATCGAGCGGCGCGTCGCCGAGCTGGCCGACCTGGTAGATCTCGATGACGACCAGCTCGACCGCTATCCGCTGGCGCTGTCCGGCGGGCAGCGCCAGCGCGTCGCCCTGATGCGCGCGCTGATGCTCGATCCGGACGTCCTGCTGCTCGACGAGCCATTGGGCGCACTCGATCCGCTGATCCGCCACGATTTGCAGGCCGAGCTGAAAGCCATCTTCGGGCGCCTCGACAAGACCGTGGTGCTGGTGACGCACGATCTGGCAGAAGCCGCCTATCTGGGCGACGACATTATCCTGCTGCGCGACGGGCGCATCGTCCAGCGCGGCTCGATCAGCGACCTGCTCAACGCGCCCGCCGAGCCGTTCGTCAGCCGCTTTGTCAACGCGCAGCGCCAGCCCCTCGGCGAGGCCGCGCAGTGAAGCTGTTCGCGGGGCTGCTGCTGGGGCTGGCTGCATTTGCCGCCCATGCGGCGCCGCCGCACGTGGTGATCGGCTCCAAGGCGTTCACCGAATCGATCATTCTCGGCGACATCGCCGCCGACCTCGCGCGCGAGGCGGGCGCAACCGTGACGCACCGGCGCGAACTGGGCGGTACGCGCGTGGTCTGGGACGCGCTGGTGCGCGGTGACATCGATATCTACGCGGCCTACACCGGCACGCTGGCGCGCGAGATTTTTGCCGGCGAGCACGTGCCGGATCGGCGCGCGGCACTCGAACGCGCGCTGGCGAAACATCACATTCGCATGGGTCCGCCGCTCGGCTTCAACAATACCTATGCGCTCGGCATGGCCAGCAAGGTAGCGCGGCGGCTAGGCATTCATACCGTCAGCGATCTCAAGCGTTACCCGCACCTGCGTCTCGGCTTCAGCAACGAGTTCATGGACCGGGGCGACGGCTGGCCCGGCCTCAAGGGCGCCTACAACCTGCCGCAAACGGACGTGCGGGGGCTCGAGCACGCGCTGGCCTACCGGGCGCTGGCAGCCGGCGCGATCGACGTCACCGACGTCTACTCGACCGACGCCAACGTCCTTTATTACCACCTGCGACTGCTGCGCGACGACCGCCAGTACTTCCCGGACTACCGCGCGGTGTTCCTGTACCGTGCCGATCTGGCGCAGCGCGCGCCAAAAGTGGTGGCACGTATCGAGGCCTTCGCCAACCGGATCAGCACGGCCGAAATGCGCCGCATGAATGCGGCGGTGAAGCTCCACGGTCGCGCGGACACAGCTGTTGCGGCGCAATTCATCGGCCAGCCCAGCGAGGCCGAGGCCGATTTTTGGGACAGGCTGGCGCAGCGCACCGGTGAGCACCTGTACCTGGTTGGCCTATCGCTGGCCGCGGCGATCCTGATCGCAATTCCGCTCGGGATCGCCGCGGCGCGCTGGCGGCTGGCGGGGCAGACGATCCTGGCCGTCGTCGGCATCGCGCAGACCATCCCGGCGCTCGCGCTGCTGGTGTTCATGATTCCGCTGCTCGGCATCGGCGGTCCGCCGGCGATGCTGGCGCTGTTCCTGTACAGCCTGCTGCCGATCGTGCGCAACACTCACGCCGGCCTGATCGATATAGACCCGGCGCTGGCGGAGTCGGCAGAGGCACTGGGCCTGCCGCCACTGGCTCGGCTGCGTCTTGTGGAACTACCGCTGGCGCTCCGGCCGATTCTCGCCGGCATCAAGACCGCCGCGGTGATCAACATCGGCACCGCCACGCTCGCGGCGCTGATCGGGGCGGGCGGCTACGGCCAGCCGATCCTCACCGGCATCCGCCTCGCGTCGGTGCCGCTGATCCTGGAAGGCGCGGTGCCCGCGGCGCTGCTGGCCCTGGTGGTGCAGGGGCTGTTCGAGATCGCCGAACGGCTGCTCGGGCCGGGCCGGGCGTCGGGTAAATAGCGCCAGGTGTAGTGCTACGAAGGCCGCTCTGCTTGCCAAAGGACGCGGGGTGGAGTAGTTTTTCCGCGGGGTTGGCCCTTGGGGGGCCGCACATGACGCAACGAATAACACGAAAAGAGATGATTTATGCCGTCTTCATGGCGGCTTGCGGCTGCGCGGCTCTCTTATATACGGCGGCCCTCGGCGGTGTAACGCTACCCTCACTCCCTGTCATTGTCGGCTTTGCCCTGTTCACGCTGTTAACGCTGACCATGGCTTTCCCCGCCCCTTTCTTTGGCTATCTCGGGCTCGACCGCGTCAGCCAGATCGCCTTTCTTCTGATTTTCGATCCCCTGACGGCGATACTTATTAATGCGCTCGCCTATTTGATATGGCCGTTTCTGCTCTGTTACAGGAAGGGCTTTTCCTGGAAATTGGCGACCGGGCGCGCGCTACACAATGTTGGCATGCAAAGCTTGGTTCTCCTGTCCGGTGGAGTCGTATGGCACGCGCTGGGCGGAACAACACCGCTGACCGAGCTCGATGGCCAAACGGTTGCAGCGGTAATTTGTATGGCACTGGCGATGCAAGTCGTCAACCACGTATTGATGGGAATCTTGTCACGGGTGCGCGGGCTTTCCTTCGGCCAAGCAATTTGGGTATTCGCTAATCTGGTTGATCTGGCGATGGTCCCATTGGCCGTGTTCACAGCTATTGCCTATGATCGGCTACCTCTCGGCAGCTTTTTGCTGTTGGTACTGGTTTTGTTGCTGCTCTCCCTGCTCATGCGGCGATTCGCGCAGAATCGAAGTGACCTGGAACTGCACATTCATCAGATGACGGCGCTGAACCGCTTGGCGCAAGCGACTAACGCTTCGATTCATCTTGATGAGTTGGTGGAATTAATTTATACGCAATGCCGTCAGTTGCTCAGTTTCTCTGCATTTCACTTGGTACTCTATGACGAAGCGAAGCAGCAACTCGATTTTGTGCTACATCATAGTTGCGCCGGCCGGATGCCTCGTAGACAAGTGCCTGCCAGAGAGGGGTTACTCGGCTGGCTCGTTGAGCATAATCAGCCGGCCTTGATTTCGAATTGGGCTCGGGATAACAGCGAGCTGAAGCGTCGTTCGGTAATTGTGGGCGAAACCCCATCGTGCTGGTTAGGCGTGCCAGTGACTTGGCGCGGTCGAGTACTGGGGGCCATGAGCGTACAGGACTTTATTCCCGGCAAGTTCACGCGCAGCGACCTTGATCTGATGGTGACGTTCGCCGGGCAGGTGGGCGCGGCACTTGCCAATGCCCGGCTCTTTGAAGAGTTGACCGAGCACAAACTCGAACTCGAACATCGGGTCGCCGAGCGAACGGACTCGCTCCGCGAAGCCAACAAGCTGAAGGAACGACTGCTGACGGAGTTGCAGCGCAAGACGGATGCACTCGATCGCCTTAGCAAGGAAGACAGCTTGACGGGGCTATACAATCGCCGCTACATGGACGAGCGCCTGACGATCGAATTGCAGCGCGCCGAACGCTTCGGGCGCGATATCGCCATTGGGATGGCCGATATCGACAACTTCAAACGAATCAACGATAGTTGCTCGCACGCCACCGGCGACGAAGTCTTGCGCATTACTGCTCAGATTCTACGGCGCGCCTGTCGGTCGATCGACATCATTTCCCGTTATGGAGGCGAAGAGTTTGTAATCTGCTTTCCGGAAACCGACGTCGACAGCGCTCTAAACGTATGCGAACGCATCCGTCACATGATGAGCAACTATGACTGGGAGTATGTGCATCCGGGGTTGCGGGTTACGATGAGTATTGGCGTCGCCGGTGGCGCTTGTTACGACCAGGAGCAACTGCAAAGGCGGGCGGACAAGAAACTATACGAAGCGAAGGATTTGGGGCGCGATCGGGTTTGCGCCTGAAAGTCGAAGAGCGGGAAGGTTCCGTCCGCGCTTCAACGAGTTCAGCGCGGACGGAATTTTCAAGATACTCTTACCACATCATTGTCGGCGGCTTGCCGACATGATTCTGCGCCGCATTTTGCTGTGCGGCAAAGGTCGACAGGAACTTCAGCCTTTCTTGGCCAGTTTTGGCTTCATTAAGGCCGGACCGCAACTGCTGATAGCGTTCCGGATCCCGCCTTACTTCGCCGACCCATTCGTCAGCTCGCTTGTGCATAACTGCGTTCATCGTTGGTACCTCCGTTTTTTACATGGTGTGCATGAGTCTGTTGCTCATGCGCCTTCCAGGTGGGCAATGCTGCCACTCTGGATCCGATACGCACCAGGAAATTTTTGTTTTCCCATTGCGTAATCAGCTCTTGAATGCCTTGTCTCCCACCCAAAGCGGCGAATGACTTCGTGTCATATCGTTCAAATTGATCCGGGATATTTTCGGCGCTTCTCTGATTGTCGAGAAACACCAATAAGCTTGCTTCTTCCGGCCGAAGATGAGTTCGTATTGGCGTTTCCGAGGCACGTGAATCAATCAATTCAAAAGAACCGTCGGCGTGTTCGATCATTTCGAACGCCGCACCCCTGCGGACGGCCTCTTGCCAGCTGTGGAAAGCGGTATGAAGCGGCGCTTTCATGCCGTTGGTCGAAGGAAACTCCGGCAACAGCTCGTACTCGAACCGGTACACTAGGTCGTCCAGCAAGACGTCGTCGACCGGATAGACAAATCGATAGCGTCGGTCCGAGCCCAATACACGAATGCCATGTTCGGCGGGCTTCGTAAAGCACGGACTGAACCGGTGTACCTGAAAGTCGCCGCAGTCAACTGGAGGCTGGAGGTGGTGCAGTTTCGGAATCAGCGCAGCCATGTCCTCGTATACGGCCGCCGTTTCGCCGGGGAACCCGGTGATGATGTTCCAGCCGACGTCGATACCGTATTGCTTGCCCCATTTCAGCGTTTGGATATTCTGCAGGGCGGACACACCCTTTTTCATCAGCTTGAGGACGTCGTCATGCAGACTTTCGATGCCGGGCTGGATTCTCCGAATACCGCTTTTCGCCAGCTGGGCGATTTGCTCGCGCTTCAGGTTGGCCTTGATCTCGTAGAAAATCGACCAGTCCTTCCCTTCCTGTTGGAGCCGCGGCAGCACGTCCTTGAAGAAGTGCATCGGCATGATCAGGTCGACGCAGAAGAACTGCGTGCTGTCGTATTGTTCCTGGTAGGACGCGAGTTCATCCACCAGTGCATCGTTATTTCGTTCCCGGTAGGTGATGATTTCATTCAGGCCGCAGAACGTGCACTGATTGTATGTGCCGTACCAGCAGCCGCGACTACTTTCAAATGGAATCCAGACATCGTTTAAATCCAGATTCTTCGCGGCTTCGACTCGCTTGAAGTAGTCGCCAAAATAGAGCGAATTGCGTGGCGCTTGCAGATTGTGCAGCGGTGGGCGCGGATTGGTGCGAATTTCGTCGCCGTCGCGCCAACTGATTGCCGGAATCAGGCTCAGATCGGGCTCAGGTTGCTGCAACGCTTTCATCAGGTGCGGCAGTGTCACTTCAGCCTCGCCATGCACGACGACGTCGGCTTCCGGGCATACTGCCGCGAGCGCTCGACCCATCGGGCCTGCGCAACTTGAACCTCCGAAGATGATTGGCAAGTCGGGCCGTCTTTCCTTGAGCCGCTTCGCCATCAGCATCGATGCGGCGTTCTGGTTGATCGTCAGGCTGAAGAACACGGCATCGTAGTTTTGCGTGCTCAGTTCCTCGATCCATTTTTCCATCAGGTCGTCGATGATCGGCGGCAGGAAGGTAAACAGCGCATCTTCGACTTCCTTCGATTGCACGCCCAGGAACGGTGTCTTCGCCTGATCGTGCTCCAGCCCCTCGGCGTAATACAGCAGCGAAAACAACCGTTCGGCAACGAAGCCCGAATCCATGGCAAGCACTTCATAGAGATCGAAGCCGACCTGATCGGCCAGGTCCACGTAAAACTCATGTGCCCGCGTGGTGCCGAAGTCCGCGAGCAACTGGCGGACGATGCCGATCTGAATGGATGGCATGGTCGACCAGAACCAGGGCATGGCGACAAGGCCAAACGACGCGTCCGGGCGCAGCGGCTTCAGCTTCATCGCGGCTCTCTCATGATGCGTGCCACTTCGCCCAGTGCCTGCGTGCAGATGTCCAGGCGCATCGCCCGAAGCTCCTCGGGCGTGGCACTGTCGGCGACCTGTTCAACGGAAGCCGCGATCAGTTTGGCGAGATCGGTTTCGTCCGATGCGGTTTCAGTGGCGGGTGGGGTAGTTTCAGCGGAAGCGGCATCGCCGCCGCGGATGCGATCGTCGAGTAGCGCCAAGACGCCTTCGTAATATCCGAGCAAGCCGTTCATCCCTGTTTAGCCGCCCTTCTAGTTCTAATTCGACACATTGAAGCGATTTTTAGCACATCAAGATGAGCGGCGTCAAACGCCCGATGAGCGGTGTGCCCAATGTTATACTTCGCGTCCGTTTTTCCGCATCATCGCTGCGCCATGCGAAGCACCCTCTGGTCATTAAGCGCCCTGTTTCTCGCCGTACTCGCGCTGATGCTGGGCAGCGGGCTGCTGGGCTCGCTGATCAGCCTGCGTCTGACGCTCGCAGGCTACGGCGGCGGCATCACCGGCTTGGTGATGTCCGGCTACTATGCAGGCCTGGTGTTCGGCTCGTTCATCGCGCCGGGCATCGTGCGCCGGGTGGGCCACATTCGCGCCTTCGCCGCGTTCGCCGCGGCGAATACGATCATCGTGCTGCTGCATTCGCTGTATTTGTCGGCGCTTGCCTGGGGGCTGCTCAGGCTGGGTACCGGCATCGCCATGATGGGCCTTTACATGGTGATCGAAAGCTGGCTCAACGAACGCGCGCAGAGCAGCATTCGCGGCCGGGTGTTTTCGGTCTACATGGCAACCACCTTTCTCGGCCTCGGCACCGGGCAGTTCCTGCTCAGTGCCGCCGAACATTCCGGGGCGACGCTGTTTCTCGTGGTGGCGATCCTGTTCGCGTTCAGCCTGATTCCGGTAACGCTGACGCGTGCCGTGCATCCGCAGCCGGTCGAGAACGTACGCATCCGCGTGGGCAAGCTGTTCAAACGAGCGCCATTCGGCATCTGGGGTTGCATCGGCGCGGGCCTTGCCAACGGCGCGTTTTATGCGCTCGGGCCGGCCTTCGCGGTGCGCGAGGGGCTCGCGGTGGTGCAGGTTGCGATCTTCATGGGCGTGACCATCCTGAGCGGTCTCGCGCTGCAGTGGCCGGTCGGCATGGTATCGGATCGGTTCGACCGGCAGCGGGTCATCGGCGTGTTGAGCCTGGCTGTCGCGGCGGCGAGCTGGGCGATTCTGGCTGTCGGCGGCAGCTCCATGATCCTGCTGCTGTTGTTCGCCGCCATCTTCGGCGGCCTGACGTTCACGACCTATCCGGTGTCGGTCGCGCACGCCAACGACCACATCGACGCGAGCGAACTGGTGCCGGCGAGCGCGGCGCTGATTCTGTCCTACGGCGTCGGCGCGGCGCTGGGGCCGATGGGCGCGGCGGCGGTGTCGGCTATTACCGGGCCGGCGGGCCTCTTTCTGTTCGTCGCCGTGATTTCGGCGGCGCTCGGCGTGGCGGCGCTCGTCGTGCCGCGGCGCAAGCCGGTCGCGCCGGAAGAGCAGGCGCCGTTCGTCGCGATGCCGCGCACATCGACGGTTATCGCGCAGCTCGATCCGCGTGCCGAGGAAGAGGAGTCGGCGGTTGAGCCGATGCAGCCGCAGTAGCAGGTTTCCGGAAACCCGGCTAGGTCATCGCCGCCCACACTACGGTGCCCGCCAGCACGAGGGACAGCGACAAGCCGTAGAAGAAGGCGAGCACGCACCATTTGAAGAAGGTCTTTATCCAGCCTTGCGCATAGACTTTGCGCATCGCGAGGATCAGGTACAGCGTCAGATAAATCCACAACACCAACCCTGCATTGCCGGTCACTGCTGCGATGCCGAACCGATCGGCGAACGCGTAGGCGACCAGGAATATGAACGCAGCCATAAAAACGACTGCGTGGTAGTGCAGGCTGAAGATCAGATGTTCGACGTAGTAGCGCTTGCGGCGGATGTAGAGCAACTTCAGAAAGAACGCGAACAGCGGCAGCAGCAGGAACATCATCGTCGGCAGCTTGCCGATCATCGTCGAGACGAAGGCGCGCGGATTGTTTTTTGCGTCCATGCCCTTTCGCACCAGCTCCTGGACCCATCCGGGTTGCTTGGCCAACTCCCCGTTCTGTTCATCGACCGACAGATGTACCGGCGCGTCATTGCCCTGCGCTACGTGTATGTTGAGCCACTCCGGCCGCAACGATGCGAGCGACAGCAGAAAGAAAAATGCCACGCTGATGAACAGGTACAGCTTGAGCGGCGGGATGTAGCGTGCGCGCCGCCCTGCCAGATATTCCTTTGTCAGCACACCCGGTCGGCCGATCAGCGGCGGAAGGCTGCGGGCGAGGCGCGAATCCAGGTTGAGAAACTCGCCGAAGAAGTCGGTCAGCAGTTCGCGGATTGAAGTAACGCGGTGATACGAGTCCTGGCCGCAGACGGGGCAATAGCGTCCGCGAAGCGGGGTCTCGCAGTTGCCGCAGAACTGGATGGCAGTGCCGGGCGACGGATCGTCGCCTGCCGGTTCGAGAACCCGGCGCGCAGCGCTGAAGCGGTCGCCGAAGCGGTCGATGCCGGCGGCGCGCATTCCGGCGGCGTATTCGGCGAAATAATGCTCGAGCGCAGCGCGGCTCTCGACGCGGTAGCGCGCCACGCGCATCACGTGCGTGGCGTCAGGCGGATCGGCGCGCTCGATATCGGCATCCAGAAAGCCGGGCAGATGCACCATGTCTTCGACGTGCCGCGCGAGCCATGCGTCGAAGTCGGCCGCGATTGCAGCGTCGGCCGTCAGTGTGACTTCATAGATGACCGGCGCTATCGTCGCCACCGCACCGCTGGCCGCACTCATCGCTGTCGCCATTCGGGTCAGGCGTCGTCGTCGCCATCGGGGAGGCCGGCACCTGTTTCGGCCGCCGCGGCTTTCACACGCGCGCGCTTCACGACCGGCCGGCGGCCGATTTCATCCGGCGCGAAATCGTCGACCGCGACGATCGCCGCAGTCAGTTCTTCCAGCCGCTTGAGCAGCGCGGATTCGTCGGCATCGATCACGCCGGCCGCTTCCGCCTGATCGAGGTGCACGCGCCCGCCGCCGCGGGGGAGCTTGCCGTCGCGCACGGCTTCATGCAGCCGCTTCTCCAGCGGTTCGGCCTGCACCGCAAGCGTCAGTGCTTCATTCATCAACCCGATCGGGCTCTTGCGGTCGCGGTCGTAGACGCCCTCGGTCAGCCGGTCGCGCGCCGGACCGGGATGCGTCATCAATTGCGCAACGTCGGCGGTGAGGGCGTCGCTGGGCGCGGAGAACGTCCGCCCGGTCGGGAAGATCAGCACCCTGAGCAACAATGCGCCCCAGCGGTTGGGGAAGTTGCGTAACAGGCCGTGAATCTGCTCCTGCAGTTTGTACAGCGCGTCGCGGCAGGCCCATTCGACCAGCGGCAGGTCCTCGCGCTGGCGGCCCTGGTCCTCGTAGCGTTTGAGTACCGCCGAGGCGATATACAGATAACTCAGCACATCGCCCAGCCGTGCCGAAATTTTCTCGCGCTTCTTCAGGCCGCCGCCGAGCATCGACATCGTCACGTCGGCGGCCAGCGCGAAGGCGGCGCTGTAGCGATTGAGCTGCTGGAAATAGCGGCGCGTGCCGGCGTCGCCGGGCGTGCCGGTGAAGCGTGCGTGCGTCAGGCCCATCCACAGCGCCCGCGCGGCGTTGCTGAGTGTGAAGCCGGCGTGGCCGGTGAAGGCTTCGTCGAAGCGTTCGATGCCGCGCTCGCGATCGTCGTCCGCCACTGCTTCCATTTCCTTGAGCACGTAAGGGTGGCTGCGAATCGCGCCCTGGCCGAAGATGATCATGCTGCGCGTCAGGATGTTCGCGCCTTCGACTGTGATCGCGATGGGAAGCGCTTCGTACGGGCGAGCGAGGTAATTGCGCGGCCCGAGCTGAATGCCCTTGCCGCCATGCACGTCCATTGCGTCGTTGACGACCTGGCGGCCCATTTCGGTGACGTGGTACTTGGAGATCGCCGACGGTACCGCCGGCGTCTCGCCCAGATCGTTGCCGCCCGCGGTCATCAGCCGCACCGATTCCATCGCGTACAGTGTGCCGCCCATGCGGCCGAGCACTTCCTCGATGCCGCCGAACTTTGCGATCGGCAAATGGAACTGCTTGCGGATGCGGGCGTACGCGCCGCTCGCGAAGACGGCCAGCTTGGCGCTGCCGGTCGCGCTCGACGGCAGCGAAATCGAACGACCCGCCGCCAGGCACTCGGTCAGCATCCGCCAGCCGTGGCCGGCCATCTTCGGACCGCCGATGATCGCATCGAGCGGCACGAACACGTTATGGCCTTCAGTCGGGCCGTTCTGGAACGGAATGTTGAGCGGGAAATGGCGCCGGCCGATGGTGACGCCCGGCAGGTCGGGCGGAATCAGCGCGCAGGTGATGCCATACGCGTCTTTGTCGCCGATCAGGTGGTCCGGGTCGTACAGCTTGAAGGCGAGGCCGAGGATGGTGGCGATCGGCGCAAGCGTAATGTAGCGCTTGTTCCAGTTGAGCCGCATGCCGAGAACTTCTTCGCCACGCCACTGGCCGCGACAGACGATGCCGGTGTCCTCGATCGCGCCGGCATCGGAGCCGGCAGTCGGCGCGGTGAGCGCAAAGCAGGGCACCGCTTCGCCCTTCGCCAGCGCCGGCAGGTAATGGTCCTTCTGTTCCTCGGTGCCGTAGCGCAACAGCAGTTCGGCCGGGCCCAGCGAATTCGGTACCGACACAATCGACGCCGCCGTCGGGCTGCGGGTGGCGATCCTGGTGAGCACCTGCGACACGGCGACGGCCGAAAAATCCAGGCCCCCGTACTGTTTCGCGATGATCATCGAAAAGAATCCACGCGTCTTGAGGAACGTCCAGACTTCCGGCGGCAGGTCGCCCAACTCGTGCGTGATCTGCCACTCGTCGAGCATCGCGCACAGTTCTTCGGTCGGCCCATCGAGAAATGCCTGTTCATCGACGCTGACCGCCGGCACCGGCATCGACAGCAGCCGGTCCCAGTCCGGCCTGCCGCTGAACAGCTCGCCGTCCCACCAGACGCTGCCGGATTCGAGCGCGGCGCGTTCGGTTTCTGATACCTCCGGCATGACCTTGCGGAAAATATTGAACAGCGGCTCCGTCAGCCAGCGGCGGCGCAGTTCTTCGAGGTTGAACAGCGCGGCCGCGCAAATCAGCAGCGCCCACCAGAAGAGCTTGAGCCAGCCGGAATCGCCGACGAACGTATAAGCGATCACGACCGCCGCCGCCCAGGCTGTCGCGGTCACCAGGCTGGCGCGCCGATAGGCGAGGATGATCGCGCCGCCGACAACAATAATGGCCCAGAAAATAGCCGCCACGGCTTTCTCCGATTTGTCGAATTCGTTAGCGGACTATAGCAGGGAAGCCTGGCTTATTCCGAGCCCGAGCCGCCGCGGGCGGACAGATCGGTCATGCCGGCCGCAGCAAGCCGCAGCAGATAGAATGGATCGGTCATGAACGAGCTCGACCCCAAGCAAGCGCCCATTGTATCGGTGTGCGTTCCGACGTTGAACGAAGCCGTCCGCCTGCCGCGGCTGCTGGCGCAACTGGGCGCGCAGCGCGACGTGACGCTCGACATCATCGTCGCCGACGGCGGCTCCACCGATGGGTCGTTGCACACGTTGCCGGCAGCAGTGCGCGTCGCGGCGGGGACGCGCGGCCGGGGCGCGCAGATGAATGCGGCCGCCCGCCTGAGCCGCGCCGGCTGGCTGCTGTTTCTGCACGCGGATTCGCAACTCCATGAGCCGCAACTGCTGGCCGACGCCATCGGCGCGCTGGCCGTGGCGCAAAAGCAAGTCGGGCACGATCGCATCGCCGGGCATTTCCCGCTGCGCTTCGAGCGCAATCGGGCGCGGCACGGGCTGATATTCCGCTACATGGAAGCCAAAACCGCACTCAACCGCCCCGCCACGATTAACGGCGACCATGGCATGCTGCTGTCGCGCCGCTTTTTCGACTCGCTGGGCGGTTTCGATGAAAGCAGAGCATTTCTGGAGGATCAGGATTTTGCTGACCGCGTGTTTGCGGCCGGGAGCTGGATTACGCTGCCGGGCCGGCTCACGACCTCGGCACGTCGTTTTGAGGCGCTCGGACCGTGGAGTGTCTATTTGTTCATGGCGTTTATCATGGTGGCATGGAGATCGGAGAACGAAGCTTTCCTGAAGCAGGTGCCCGCGCTATACGCGCACCCGCGCAGGAACGGCCGGCTCGATCTGAGTGCCGTGGCCCGAAGCTGGCTGCAGTCGTGGCGGGCGCAAACCTGGTCGACGCGCCAGCGCTGGTGCACGTCGCTTGTGCGCTGCGCCGGACAAAACTTGTGGCAGGTGCTCTTGTTCATTAAGACCGCCTTTCGCGCCCGTCGTCACGCGGCATGATCGTGGAAAGTTTCGATTGCTCGGCCAACACCCGGGCGCGCGTGCTGATCCTGGGTTCGATGCCCGGCGTCGAATCGCTGCGCCAGAAGCAGTATTACGCCCATCCACGCAACAGCTTCTGGCCCATCATGGGTGCGTTGTTCGGCGCCGGACGCGAACTACCGTACAGCACACGTCTCGCCAGGCTGCGCCGTCACCGCATTGCCCTCTGGGACGTCGCCGGCCGCTGCTTTCGTCCCGGCAGTCTTGACGCGAGCATCGCGCGCGAGTCGGTGGTGGCCAACGACTTCGCCAGCCTGTTTTCCCATTGCTCCCGCATTCATTCAGTATTCTTTAACGGCAAGACCGCCGCGGCACTCTACGAGCGAATGGTGCTGCCGGATTTGCCGCAGCGTCTGCAGGCACTGGATTATCGAACGCTGCCCTCCACCAGCCCGGCCAATGCCGCTCTGACGCGGGAGCAGAAGCTGGAGAAGTGGCGGGTTGTGCAGGTTGCCCTGCAGAAGCAGCATTAATCTGACCGGATACGTGGCGCGGCTATTCGTGCCGGGCGAGCGGGATTGGGTATCATGGCAGCCATGAAATTTGTTCGTATCGCCCCCATTGCGGCCGCGGTGTTGCTGGCCGCCTGTGCCACGCAGTCGCGCGAGCCTGCGCAGCCACAGACCGCGGGTCCCGAAGCGGTGCGTGCCGAAGTCAGCGCAATTACCGCCCGGCTGCCGCAACTTCACGAAGTTGCCGGTCACTGGCAGAGCGAGGACACCGCGTCGATCTATCACGCGTATTTCGATCACGGCCGCGTACGTTACATCATGGAGACGGCGGGCGGCGAGCGTACCCAAGGCTATGCCGTCAACAAGTACTACTATGACGCGCGCGGGCTGTTCTACTTTCACGGCCAGGGTAGCGCGGGCAGTGAAGACGTGGTCAACCCCCACCCGGCGCAGATCGATGTGCAAATTGCGTTCGACGGCACCGGCCGCGTGACGCGCGCCGCCAAGACGTTGAACGGGCGCAAGGTTGCGCTCGCGCCAGGCGAAGCGGCGGCGATTCGCGCGCACGCAGGTGAACTGCACCGCCAGGCACAGGCCGATCTGGCGCCCTGAGACATGCCGCGCAACACCTTTTTTCTGCTGGTCCGGGTAGCGATCATCATCGTTCTGGCCGGCGCGCTGTACTGGATTGCCATGCCCCGGCAACAGGCGGCCCGCCAGCAGCCCGGGCCGATCCCGCCGGATGCGCTGCACGGCTTTCAGGTGTTCCTGCATCACCAGCCCTGCATCGGCGGTTGCGCAGCCTACGCGGTCCTGGTAAAGGGTGATTCGCACAAAATACGATATGCCGGCGACAAGAACGTGGCGACGACGGGCTCCGTCACCGCCCAGGCGTCCGACCAGCAACTCCGGGCACTGTACCGGGCGGTGGTGCAAGCCGATTTTTTCTCCATCGCCGACGTCTACCATCCCGGCGGCACCGGCTGCGAAGCGCCCGAGCGCGGCAAGCCGCAGGTAGTGATCGGCGTCACCCGCAACAAGCGGACCAAAGTTATCCATTATGATTACGGCTGCCGCAGCGCCCCGCCGGCGCTCGCCGAGCTCGTAGTCGAGATCGACCAGATTCTGAATACGCGGCGCTGGACCGCGGGCAGCGCCCCAGCCGGGAGATAGAGATGAAAGTTCGTTTTACGGCCGGTATGGCGATGCTTGGGACGTTGTTGTTGAGTGCCGGCTGCGCTTCGACCAGCGGCCCCTATCATTACGTCCAGGATGCGATGACTACGATGCACGTCAATGCACAACTCGCCGGCGCGAACCTGCCGGCGAACAGGATCGACGTCCGCACGTTCGACCGGGTGGTGAAGCTAAGCGGATTCGTGCCCAGCCAGGCAGTACGGCAACGCGCGCTCGCCACCACGCGTGCGGTGAGCGGGGTTGAGCGGGTGGTCGACCACATGACGGTGATCGACCACCCGCCTACGCCCGATCTCAGTGAAGGCTCTGGCCAAACTCGTTGATCTGCTTGTCGGCCATATCCTTGGAGTAGCCGTACTTTTCCTGCAGTTTGCCGGCCAGCCGCTCACGGTTGCCGGCGATCTGGTCCCACTCGTCGTCGGTGAGCTTGCCCCATTTCTGGCGGGCCTGGCCTTTGAATTGCTTCCAGTTGCCCTCGACTCTGTCCCAGTCCATAACGCGCCTCCTGCTACGTGTGTTCCATTCATCGACAGCCTAGCGCCTGGACCGCGGCACAATCCATGCGCCAGTCCACGAATTTAACTATTCACCGAGATCGAGTTCGATTCTGGACACCACGCGCTGGACGCCATCGACCTTCTGGACGACCTGAATCGCGTGCTGATATGTAGCAAGATCGAAGACTTGGCCGGTCAGCGTGACGATGCCGTCGGTGACGCGGACGCTGATATCCAGCTGGCTCAGCAGCGGGTCGTCGTCGATCGCTGCGGCGACCCGGCTCGCCAGGCCGCGCTCGGCATTGGTCTGTTGCGCCTGGTGCTGAATCCACTGGCCGGTCGTGTAGGTTTTCGGATGCGAGTTGCCATCCAGCGCGACGACGCAGCCGGCGAGCAGCATCAGCAGTGAGGCCGCGCCGGCGAGCGGTATTGCCCGCCGGGCGAGGCGATTCATGGTCACACTACTCATTGTCTGTCTCAATAGTCCTCGGCGCGCCAGCGCCGGATCGCGCTGGCCGCGGCGACGAAGACGATGCCGAAGCCGACGCCGATCCACATGCTAGCACTGCCGAGCGTCGTCGCGAGCGTGTGCATCGAGAATCCGACATTTCCCAGATGAACGTACTCGGTAGCGCCAATGTTTATATTTGCGCCGATCCCCGGCACGATACTCGCGGCGTGCAGCCCTACCAGCGTAAAGAAGTGGTTGGTCTGGAACAGGATGCCTTCGACAATGCCGCCGACCAGTATGGGCACTGCCGCCCACAGGAAGGGCGCACGCCGCGCCCAGGCCGAGGCCATCAGGCACCAGCCGTAAAACGGCAGGTACCACAGCGACTGAACCAGAAAGCCGACAATCAGAAAGGCCCAGATGCCGCCCAGATGGCTTTGCCCCCAGACGACCGCGGTCGCGCTGACGCCGGACTGGGTCGCAATCGCGGAGAGGGCGCCGGTACCGATCAATTGAGCCACCAACAGGCATGAGAATGTTGCAAGTGGTGCGATGACCATTACCACCGCGAGCTTCGACAGCGTCGTGGCAGCATCGGACACCGGCAGCGAACGCCAAAAGAGGATGCTGCGGTCACGCCTGTCGTCGTACAGGCAGCCGAGCAGGTAACGCACCATCATGAAGATCAGTACGATGTTAAATAGTGACGCCAGCACGACGTAGAAAATAAACAGCCCCTTGCGCGCATCGTCCGGATGCGTCGCCGCCAGAGTCGCGAGTGAGGATGCCGGGTGGCCGTTGATTATGACGTGGATGCCGTGCACCCAGGTAAACACGATGCCGGCGATGTACGCGAGCACCAGCAGTACCGTGATCACTACCGGCACCAGCCAGAAACCTTTGTTCTCCCACAGCTCGCGCTTGACCAGCCAGATAAAGGTTTTCATTTGCCGTCCCCCATCTTGGCCACGAACAGGTCAGCGATGCTCGGGCTGTGCAACTCGCCGAATTCACGGAGCCGCGCCGCGCTTTGTCCCTCGAACAGGAACAGGTGCTTGCCGAATACCATGTGTTCGTGAATCGGACCGAGTTCTCGCACCGCGTCGACATGCTCCGGCCCGGTCAGCAGTTCGGCGTACTTGTCGCCGATCGCATCCATCGACTCGTCGAGCACGATGCGTCCGTCGTTGATGAACATCAGGTGCGTGAGAATCCGCTCCAGCTCCTCGACCTGGTGGGTAGTCACGATGATCGTGCGCTGCTCGTCGAAGTACTCGTTCAGCAGGCTCGAGTAGAACTGCTTGCGATACAGGATGTCGAGGCCCAGCGTCGGCTCGTCGAGCACCAGCAGGCGTGCGTCAATCGCCATCACCAGCGCGAGATGCAATTGCGCGACCATGCCCTTGGAAAGCTGGCCGACCTTGCGGTCCGGGCGGATTTTCGTACGGCCCAGAAACTGCGTGGCCTTGTCGCGGCGGAAATTCGGATGCACCGCGGCGACGAAGTCGATGGCGTTCGCGACCTTCAACCAGCGCGGCAGCACCGCCACGTCGGCTACGAACGAGACGTCCCGCATCAGGTCGGTGCGCTGGCGGCGGGGATCGCGGCCGAGCACGTCGAGTTCGCCGGAGTAGCGCGTCAGGCCGAGGATCGCTTTCAGCGCGGTAGTCTTGCCGGCGCCGTTCGGGCCGATCAGGCCGACGATCGCGCCGCTGTCGATCTGGAAATTCACGTCGTCGAGCGCGACGGTATCGCCGTAGCGCTTGCCGAGATTGCGTGCAGTTATCAGCGTACTCATTGCTTGTCTCCCGCCGCTTTTTTTAAATCCGCCGCCAGCTTCTGCCAATCGAGTTCGAGGCGGCCGATGCGTGCCACGATATCGGGCCACTCGCGGTTGAGAAACTGTTCGCGCTCGGCCTTCAGCAGCCGTTTGCGCGCGCCTTCGCGCACAAACATGCCGAGGCCGCGGCGCTTCTCGACCAAATCCTCATCCACCAGCTCCTGGTACCCCTTGAGTACCGTCAGCGGGTTGAGTTGGTATTCGGCCGCCACCGTACGTACCGACGGCAGCGCGTCGCCTTCGCTCAGGGCGTCCTCAAGAATCATCGCCACAACCCGATCCCTGAGTTGACGGTATATCGGTTGGTTGTCGTTCCAGTTCGGGTCCATGGGCAGGTGCCTTTATGGCCGGATCAAGTCGTGCGGCAGCAGGCTTTGCAACGAAATTTCCGGTAGCCAGTCGAAGGCCGCATTCTCCGTGACTGAACGCAACATATCCAGCACCGCGCGTTCGGTCGGCCGGGGCGAGCGGCTGGCGATAACCTTACGCGCCTCGTGGCGGCGGAGGGGACGATGTGGCGCTGCCGCGATAACGGCAGCGGCCTGCCGATGCAGATCCCGGATCTGATCCGCCTTGATCTGCGCCACCGCGGCGCGGGTCAGCGTGTTCATCGAGTGGGCGAGCGTGTCCGCCGCCCGGGCGCGCGAAACCGAAAAGCCGCCAATGCAGAGAATGGCCGCCGCAGCGACCGCCGTTCTGTAAAAACTGTCTGTTTTCATGGCCTTGTCTCCTGAACCAATGTTGCGGCCGCTCAAGTTGCGCCGCCCCACCGCGGTTCCATAGCGGTGTTGTAGATAACTATAACGCCAAAATCTGAAATTGCAAGACCTCGACGTAAAATTTTTTGTCGGCCATGAATGTTAAAATTATCGTTTTACCTTCCGTAAGAATCTGCATTGGAGCGCACCATGAAAGACCCCGTCCGCATCGCAATCACCGGCGCCGCCGGCCATATCGGCTATGCGCTGGTGTTTCGCATCGCATCCGGCGAAATGCTCGGCAAGGATCAGCCGGTGATCCTGCAACTGCTGGAAATTACGCCGGCACTCGATGCGCTTAAGGGCGTGGTGATGGAGTTGCGCGACTGCGCGTTCCCGCTGCTGGTCGATGCGATCGCGACAGACAAGGCCGAGGAAGCGTTCAAGGATGCCGATTACGCGCTGCTGGTCGGCGCTAAGCCGCGCGGCGCGGGGATGGAGCGCAAGGATCTGCTGCAGGAGAATGCAAAGATTTTCGGCCCGCAGGGCAAGGCGCTCAACGATCACGCGAGCCGCGACGTGCGCGTGCTGGTGGTCGGCAATCCGGCGAATACCAATGCGCTGATCGCGCGCAGCAACGCGCCCGATCTTGGCGACCACCAGTTCACCGCGATGACGCGGCTCGACCACAATCGCGCGCTGGCGCAGCTTGCCGCCAAGGCCGGCAAGCCGGTGACGGCGGTCAGGAAGATGATCATCTGGGGCAATCATTCCTCCACGCAGTATCCAGATATCCACCACGCCGAGATCGACGGCAAGCCAGCGGCGGACGTGGTCGATCAGGGCTGGTTCCGGGATACCTTTATATCGACAGTGCAAAAGCGCGGCGCGGCGATCATCCAGGCGCGCGGCGCCTCGTCGGCGGCGTCCGCGGCGGCCGCGGCGATCGACCACATGCGCCTCTGGGCACTGGGCACGGCGGACGGCGACTGGACCAGCATGGCAGTCGCGAGTGACGGCAGCTACGGCATCCAGCCGGGCGTCATCTATTCGTATCCAGTGACGTGCAGCGGCGGCGAGTACAAGATCGTGCAGGGGCTCGACGTCGACGAGTTCAGCCACGAAAAGATGCAGGCGACCGAGCGGGAGTTGCGCGAAGAGCGCGAGGGAATTAAAGACCTGCTTTGATGGGTTGTGGCGCCGGATGCTTCGTTTCCGGCGGTCACCTATTTCCTGGCGTGCCGCCGCGCGCGCTCGACCACGCTCAGCGCGCGCAGCACGATCAACGCGATAACCGTCACTCCAATGGCGACGATGAACTGGTTGAGCGCGCAGGCGATACCGACAGCCGCCGCGAGCAGCACGGTCGCGGCGGTGGTCAGGCCCTCGACCATGTCGTCATCCTTGCGGCGGAAGATGGTGCCGGCGCCGAGAAAGCCGACAGCGGTGACGATCGACTGGATGACGCGCACCGGATCGGCGCGGGCGAGGCCGGTCGGGAAGATCGCGCCGAAATCGGCGGTCATTACGCGGGCCAGTCCGACCAGCAGCGTCGTGCTGCCGGCGATCAGCACCAGCGTGCGAAAGCCGGCCGGCTTGTGCGCGCGCTCACGTTCCAGCCCCAGTGCCGCGCCCAGCACCATCGCGCAGACGATCTGGATCAGCAGGTCGATCTGGCCGGCCCAGTTGCCGAAGAAGCTCAGATGATTGGTCATCCCGTTGCCCGTGTTGTTTGAGTCTATTCTACGCGCCACCAGGGGGCGTGGCGCAGTCTGATAAAATCGGTCGGATGGATGTCACGTCTATCCTTCAGCCCCTCAACGACGCCCAGCGTAAAGCCGTCACCGCGGACCCGGGCCCGCTGCTGGTGCTGGCCGGCGCCGGCAGCGGCAAGACGCGGGTGCTGGTGCACCGCATCGCGTGGTTGATCCGGGTGCAGGGCGTGTCGCCCTACGGCATTCTCGCCGTCACGTTCACCAACAAGGCGGCTGGCGAGATGCGGTCGCGCATCGAGACGCTGCTCGGCATGCCGACGGGTCATTTGTGGGTCGGCACGTTTCACGGCATCGCCCACCGGTTGCTGCGCGCGCACTGGCGCGATGTCGGCCTGCCGCAGAATTTTCAGATCATCGACTCCGAAGATCAGTTGCGCATCATCAAGCGCATCCTCAAGCAAATGGATATCGATGAGGCACGCTGGCCCGCGCGGCAGATGCAGTGGTACATCAACGCGCGCAAGGACGAGGGGCTGCGTGCGGCGCATCTTGCCGAAGGCGACGATCCCTACCGGCGCCACCTGGTACGCGTCTATCGCGCCTACGAGGAGACCTGCGAGCGCTCCGGCTGCGTCGATTTCGCCGAACTGCTGCTGCGCGCACACGAGTTGTGGCGCGACAACCCTGAGGTGCTCGCGCACTACCGCGAGCGTTTCCGGCACATCCTCGTCGACGAGTTCCAGGACACCAATGCGATCCAGTACGCGTGGGTGCGGCTGCTCGCCGGCACGACCGGACAGCCGTTCATCGTCGGCGACGACGATCAATCGATCTACGGCTGGCGCGGCGCGAAGATCGAGAACCTGCACCGGTTGCAGAAGGATTTCCCAGGTCTGACGACGATTCGTCTCGAACAGAATTACCGCTCCACCGGCCGTATCCTGACCGCGGCCAACACGCTGATCGCCAACAACCGCGACCGGCTCGGCAAGAATCTGTGGACCGCCGGCGCGGCCGGCGAGCCGGTACATATATATGCTGCGTTCAACGAACAGGACGAGGCGGCGTTCGTCGTCGAGCGCGTCCAGCGCTGGGCCGCGGAAGGCGGACTGCGCCGCGAGGCGGCGGTGCTGTATCGCTCGAATGCGCAGTCGCGCGTCTTTGAAGAAGCGCTGATCGTTGCGGGCGTGCCATACCGTGTCTACGGCGGTGTGCGCTTCTTCGAACGCGCCGAAATCAAGGACGCGCTCGCGTATCTGCGCCTGATAGCCAACTGCGACGACGACCCGTCGTTCGAGCGCGCGGTAAACCAGCCGGCGCGGGGTATCGGCGCACGCACGCTTGAACGGTTGCGTGCCGAGGCGCGCGACCGGCGGGTTTCGCTGTGGAGCGCCTCACGGCACCTCGTGGAGGACGATGCGTTGGGCGGGCGCGCCGGCAACGCGCTGACCGGCTTCCTTGATCTGGTCGACCGGCTGGCAGCGGAGACCGCGACGCTGCCGCTCGCCGAGCAGGTCGCTCACGTCATCGAGACCAGCGGCTTGCTTGAGCATTACCGGCAGGAAAAAGGCGAGCGCGGCGAGGCGCGCGTCGAGAACCTCGAGGAACTGGTCAATGCCGCGCGCCTGTTCGAGCCCGATCCGGAAGTGGACCTGCCGCCGCTGACGGCATTCCTGACGCAGGCGGCGCTCGAAGCCGGCGACAACCAGGCCGACGCCGGCGAGGATTCCGTGCAACTGATGACGTTGCACTCGGCCAAGGGCCTCGAATTTCCTCTGGTATTCATCGCCGGCCTCGAAGAGGGCCTGTTTCCGCACCAGCGTTCCATCGAGGATCCGGCCGGCATCGAGGAAGAGCGGCGTCTCGCCTACGTCGGCATGACGCGTGCGATGCAGACACTCTATTTAAGTTACGCGGAGAAGCGCCGCCTGCACGGGCGCGAAACGTACGCGATGCCGTCGCGCTTCCTGCGCGAACTGCCCGCCGACGAGGTGGACGAAGTGCGCCCCAATGTGCAGGTATCGCGGCCGCTGTACCGCGGTGCGAGCCCGAACGAGCCGCTGCCGGGCGGCCTCAACCTGGGGCAGCGCGTGCTGCATCCCAAGTTCGGCGAAGGCGTGGTGCTGAATTGTGAGGGGAGCGGTACGCAAGCCCGGGTTGAAGTCAACTTCGCCGACGTCGGCACCAAGTGGCTCGTACTCGGTTACGCGAACCTGCAAGTCTGCTGAAACGGTGATGTGCAGGCGCTCCATGATCCCGTTTCGGAGTTATCATTCGGGATGAACTCTTCTATGGATGGTTCTCAGCGTGTGTCTTGAAGGTCGGCGCGCCGACGCTCAGCATCTTCTGCCGGCAACGGCCTCCCGCCCATGCGATCGCCCGACGTGCAGCCGGTAGTCCGGCACTATGGTGAACGTCGGCCGCGCGCGGCCGGCGGCGCGGTTCGTGAGAAGCCGGAAACCGCGGCCCGCAAGCGGGTAGTGGTCGCCATCGACGGCGGGCGCAACTCGGAGCGGGTCGTGCGGGCCGGGAAACGGATCGCCGATCAACGGCGTGCGCCATGGACGGTGGTCCATGTCGAAACCGGTCGTCCCGGCGCCGCGGTGCGGGAGCGCATCGAACGCGCTTTTCGGCTCGTGGAGCGGCTTGGCGGCGACGCAATTGTTCTGCGCGGACGATCCGTCGACGCCGAGATCGTCGCCTATGCGCGCGACCACAACGCCACCACGATTGTCATCGGCCGCACCCGCAGACGGCCTCTCGCGGGGTTCTTCCGCCAGACGTTCACGCAGCGGCTGTTGCGGGATCACGGGGATTTCGAGATTACCATCGTCAGTGCGGCGCCGGCCGAGGCCGCGACGCTGCGGGGACGCTGGGGAGCGTGGCTCGACGAACTGCGCGGATCGCCCTGGCGTCACTATTCCTACGCCCTGATAGTCGTTGCAATTTGCACCGCGATTTCGGAGATGTTGGCGTTCACGCTGCCGTTGGATTTGTCCAACCTTTCGCTGGTCCTGCTCGTGGGTGTGTTGATCGTAGCGGTACGTACCTCGCTGGCGCCCGCGCTGGTCGCCGCAGTGCTGACTTCGCTGGCGTACAACTTCCTGTTTATCGGACCGATATCCGGACTCGCGAATTATCCCGCCAACGAGTTCATCGCCGTGCTGCTGTTCCTGGCGGCCGCGATTATCGGCAGCAATCTGGCGCATCGTCTGCGTGTCCAGGTTGCGGCACTGCGCGCAACGAACGCCCAGAGCCAGGCCCTGCTTGCGTTCAGCAAGCAACTCGCCGAGGCGCCCGACTCGGCCGCCGTGCGTCGCGCGGCGGTCGAGGCGATCGCAAAAATCGAGCGCGTGCCGACGTGCCTGTTGACGACAATCGGACGGGGCGGCATCGAACTCTCTGCCTCCGCACCGGAACCTGTCGCCCTGAGTGACAGATTGCAGGCGGCGGCAAACTGGGCGTTCGAACACGACCGGCCGAGTGGCTACCTCGGCGAAACGCTGCCGGGCGTCGGCTGGCGGTTCGTGCCGCTGACCCTCGAAGAGAGCCGTTATGGCGTGCTGGGCGTCAAGTTTGGCGAACTGCCGATCAGGCCGCGCAACGAGCAACTGCTGCTGCTGGATGCGCTGGCCAACCAGGTGACGCTGACCCTCGCGCGCACGGAACTGACCTCGAATCTCGAGCGCGCGCGGGTGGCCGAAGAGACCGAACGGCTGCGCTCGGCGCTGCTGTCCTCGGTGTCGCATGACCTGCGCACGCCGCTCGCGTCGATGATCGGCTCGGCGAGCACCTTGCGCGATCTGGGCGACCGGCTCTCGGAAACGGACAAGTACGAGATGCTCGATGCGGTGCTGAGCGAAGGCCTCCGGCTCAACCGATATATTGAAAATCTCCTTGACATGACCCGGCTTGGCGACGGCACCACGCTCAAACTGCCGCGTGACTGGGTGACGCTGGCGGACGTCGTGGCTTCAGCACTGCAGCGCGCCCGCGACATGCTGACGGAAGTGCACATCGTGCGCGATATCCCTGCCGACCTGCCCCTGCTTTACGTGAACTCCGCGCTCATTGAGCAGGCGCTGGTGAATGTGATCGAAAATGCCGCACGCTTTTCGCCGTCGGGCGGCGAGGTCCGCATCGCCGCCCGACAGGAAGGCGGGCAGTTGCTGATCACGGTGGCCGATCAGGGTGCGGGCATACCGGAAGCCGATCGCGATCGGGTCTTCGACATGTTTTTCACCGGTGGCGACGGCGATACCGGGCCGCACGGCAGCGGGTTGGGCCTGGCAATCTGTCAAGGCATAATAGCTGCGCACGGAGGTAGTATTGAGGCTCTGCCGGGGCCGAATAGCCGCGGTGCCGTGATCGCTATTCGGTTGCCGTTGATCGCCTTGCCGCAGGAGTCCAGGGAGGAGCGCGCCCATGTTGGGTAATGTTTTTTTACGAATTTTTTACGCATCCGTCCAACTTTTGCCATAGTTTTTATACACCCCGCGCCTACAGAATGGCTTTTCGCTCGAATCCGAGCGATTAACCAAGTCAAGTTCCGGCGTATGTCACGGACGCCAGCCGGGAATATCCAGACAGAAATGAGCCAACGCCGTTGATGCCGAAGGCGTGCGACAGGAGGCATGAATTGCCATGAGGAATTTCCGTTCCAGCAACCCCAATGCGAGCAAGACGATTGCCCGCCGGAGATCGGCCCCCAAGTCGATCTGCGTAGCAGTAGTGGCTATGTTCGCGGTAGCCGCGGCCTTCCCGGCCATGTCTGCCAACAACAAAAACCTCGACGACGTAATGGCATCGATGGCTGCAGCCAACAAAGCCGCCGCGAAGTCTCAGCAGCAGATCAACGATCTCACTGACAAGACGCAGGACGCTGCCACCAAGTATGCGGAAGCGCTGGCGGCAGCCAGAAGCTACGAACACTACAGCAAGACGCTGAGCGGCCTGGTGCAAGCGCAGCAGGAGCGGATCGCGTCGATCAAGCGGCAAATGCAGCAGATCGATGTGACCAAGCGCGGCATCCAGCCGCTGATGGCCAACATGGTCCAGACGCTGGCGAACTTCGTGAAGCTCGACCTGCCTTTCCTGCCCAAGGAGCGCGAGAAGCGGATACAGGATCTCGAGGACCTGATGACGCGCCCCGACGTGTCGATCTCCGAGAAGTACCGCGTCATCCTGCAGGACTATCTGGCCGAACTCGATTACGGACGGACTCTTAGTTCCTACGACGGCACGCTGGGCACCGGCCAGAACGCCCGGGCAGTCAAATTTGTCCACATCGGCCGCGTATCCCTGATGTACCAGACCCTCGACGGCTCCGAAACGGGCTACTGGAACAAGAACGAACACAAATGGGTGGTCGATAACGACTACGCCGATGCCTTCCAGAATGCCGTGAATATGGCTAACCAGAAGGGCACGCCCCAGTTGTTGACCGTGCCCGTGCCCGCGCCGCAGCCGGCGTCGCAAGCGGCGCAACAGGGGGCGCAGTCGTGAGGAAATCGTTGGCCGCCGCTACCGGCATCGTACTCGCTGCTTTCGTCGCTGCTTCCACGTTCGCCGAGGCTGCGCCGGCGACTGCAAATGCAAATTCACTCGAACAGTTGCTCAACCAGGTTCAATCGGTAAGCCAGCAGCAGCAGGCACAAATGAACCAGGCCCGCGCGCAATTCGCCGCGGCGTCGCCGGACCAGCAACAGGCCATGATGAAGCAGGCGGAGGCCGCGCTTAACCAGGCCAAGGCGGCTGCGTCGCAAGCCTCCGATCAGTATTCGGCGAACGAAATGCAGATCGGGAAGATGGAAGATCAGATCAATGCGCAAGCCCAGGCAGCAGACCTGTCGGGCGTGTTCAGCACCGCTCAGAAAGACGCGGATAATCTCGCCACCACCCTTCAGAATGCGCTGACCAATACCCAGTTCTCGCCGCCGCAGGGCAAGACGGGTCGTCTTGCGTTTCTGCAGGGCCTTGCCAACTCAAACGGCACGCCGACGCTGGATGATCTCCAGCGGCTGTGGTACGTCATTCAACATGAAATGACCGCCCAGGGGCAGGTGGTGAGTTACCAGGCGCCGGTGGTGCAGGCCAACAACAAGAGCGTTGTCAGCAAGGTTACCCGGGTCGGGCCGTTCACGGCGACGTCCGAGGGTCGCTTCCTTCAATATCTGCCGGATCTCAACACTCTGAGCGTGCTGCCGCGCGAACTGCCGGGCAATTTCCGGAGCATCCTGGCTGATTTTCAGGACACTCATCAGGGCTACGCTCGTGCGGTCATCGATTCGAGCGGCACCGGAGCGCTGATCGGGTTGTACATCAACCGCCCGACGTGGCTGCAGCGAATCCAGCTCGGCCAAGGGGTGGGATACGTCATCATCGCCGTCGGCGTGATTGGCGCGATCCTGTTCTTCTTCCAGATCTTCAGGCTGATCGCCGCGAGGATGGCCGTCAACAAGCAGCTCAAGGATCTGAACAATCCCAGGAATGACAATCCGTTGGGCCGCGTGTTGCTGGCGTTCAAGGGCGATCCGGACCGCATCGAGGAAGAAGCCGATATCGCGGAGTTGCGCATCACTGAACAGGTGCTGCGCGAGGAGCCGAGACTCGAGCGATTCCAGTCGTACCTGCGTCTCGCCGTCGCCTCCGGACCGCTGCTCGGCCTGATCGGCACCGTGGTCGGCATGATTGAGACGTTCCAGACCATCACTGACACCGGCTCCGCCGATCCGCGGCTGATGGCCACCGGTATTGGCCACGCGATGATTGCGACGGTGCTCGGCCTCGGTGTCGCCATCCCCTTGTTGTTCGGCAACGCGCTGCTGAAGTCCCTGTCGGACAGCATCGTGCAGATTCTCGACAAGCAGAGCAGCGGCATGCTTGCTGAAAGGATTGAGCAGCAACAGAGCAAAGGCGGTGCGGGAAAGGCGAAGGAGCGGCGCGGAGGGACAGCGTGATGTTCAGCCATATCCCTCTTCTCGACAGCATTGCGTACCTCGCCGGTCAGGGCGGAACGCTCGTCTTGTGGATCTTCGCGACGGGGGTCCTGCTATGGACCCTCACCGCTGAGCGCACCTGGTATTTCTGGCGGGTGCTGCCAAAGGAAAAGGCAGCAGTGCGCGCTGAATGGGATGCCCGCGAGGATCACACGTCCTGGTGCGCGCGGCAAATCCGCGAAGGCCTGATTTCCCGGCTGAACGTCTCCATGACGAAGGGCCACCCGGTACTCTCGGTGCTGGTGGCGATGGCGCCACTCATCGGACTGGTCGGCACGGTCACCGGTATGCTGCAGGTGTTCAGTTCCATGTCCATACTCGGCACCGCCGACGCCCGTGCCATGGCCGCCGGCGTGTCGGCCGCGATGATCAACACCATGACCGGACTCGCCGTCGCGGTCAGTGGTCTCTACCCCGTTTACTATTTCCGCTCGCGGGCGACTCGGGAAACCGAGCAGCTGGCGGACGAGTTGAGCGTATAGCCGTGCGTATGCGTCGGCGACAATCAGATGCCGAAGTGGCGACGCATGGTATCGACCTTGCGCCGATGCTGGACTTCTGTATCAATTTGCTCATCTTTTTCATCATCACGGCGGTGTTCATCCAGCAGTACGGGGTGGTGGTCAATCGGCCGTCCTCGCAGCAGCAGCAGCAGAAGCAGACGAAGCAAAAGGTGGTCCAGGTCCAGATCGGTGCCGATGGCAAGATATCGATCGGCAGCCGCGTCGTCGATGTGCAAGCGGTGCGCGCCGATATTGAACACTCGCTTGCCGCCACCCCTAATGCCACCGTATTGATCGTCGCGGATCAACGCGCCCCCACCGGGGTGCTGGTACAGGTGGTGGACCAGGCGCATATGGCGGGCGTTTACAACGTAACCTTCGCGACAGCGGGCGGAACCTGATGATACGACAACGCCGGATAAAGACTGAATCGGAGCACCATGGCATCGACCTCGCCCCGATGCTGGACTTCACCATCAACCTGTTGATTTTTTTCATTATCACGACGTCGTTCATCAACCGGCCCGGCGTCACGGTTTTCAGGCCGAATGCCACGACCGCCCAGGAAATGAAATCCGGCAAGCTGCTGATTGCCATCGAGCCCAACGGAGACATCTGGATGGGCGGGCATCAGGTGGGCCTGGACGACCTGCCGGCGATGGTTCAGCGACTGCATATCGAGCGCCCGCACGACACCGTGGTCATTGTCGCGGACAAGGACTCGCAGGCCGGGGTGGTGGCGAAAGTCATGAATAAGGTGCACGCCGGCGGCATAGACCAGATCGCGATAGCGGCCAGTCAGCCTGGCGGCAGCGACTGACGTGGAGAGAGACGGCACCGCTATGACGTGCAAAAATTTGAATCGAAATGGCAAGGTCACTCTGCGCCGCGGCGCGCGCGCCCTGCTGGTGGCGAGCATAGCCTCGATTGCCGTAGGGCTCTCGGGCACGGCTTGGGCACAGCAAAATTCCGCGTCCGAAGCGGCCAAGGCGAAGGCCGCCGCTGCCGCCGCCGCGCGCCAGCGAGCCAAGACGCTGGCGGAGCTATCCGATGAAGTGCGTCAGATTCGCAAGAAGCAATCGGCCACCGCGGCGCAACGCCTGCACGACGCCAAGCAGAAGCTCGCGCATGAGCAAGAACTGGTGCGCAAGGCTGTTGCGCGTCGGGATGCCGCCAACGCCCGCGCCGACGCACTCCAGAAACAATTGAAGGACAACAACGCGCAAATCGACTCGCTCAGCAAATTGCTGACGCAGCGCCAAGGGGATCTCGGTGAGCTGTTCGGCGTCGTCCGGGTAGCTTCATCAAAGGCGGCCAAGGAATTGCGCGACTCGTTGTTGAGCACCCAGTTTCAACCGAAGCCGGGAGAGGAAGAGCGCTCGAAGTTCCTGTTGCGGATGGCCCAGGCGAAGTCGCTGCCTTCGATCAAGAATCTGGAGCGGATGTGGTTTGAAATCCTGAGAGAGACGGTCGGTGAAGGCAAGGTAGTGCGCTACCGGACCGATGTGCTGCAGCTCGATAACGGCCAGCCGACCGGAACCGCGGTGCCTACCGATGTCGTGCGGGTCGGGCCGTTCACGGTCGTCCACGACGATGAATATCTCGGCTACCTTTCGACTGTAAAATCCTTAACGGAACTTGATGGCTCTATGCCAGGCAATTTCCAGGACATCGCCCACGATTTGGCGCAAACCGCGCCGGGCCCCGGCTATGTTCCCGCCGTCGTCGATGTAACCCGAGGCGGACTGTTTCACCGGTACCTGCAGCGCCCGAGTTGGCTCGAGCGGATACAGCTGGGTCAGATGGTGGGCTACATCATCATTGCGGTCGGTATCATCGGCGTACTGCTGGCGTTGTACCAGGTTCTTTATTTGCTGAAGACGCGCCGTGGCGTCCGCGCACAGCTCAAAAATCCATCCGAGCCAAAACTGGATAACCCGCTCGGCCGCTTGCTGGCAACCTATCTCAGCGACAAGAAGGCGGCGGAAAGCGCCGACGTAGCCGCGTTGCACCTGCACGAAGCGATCCAGCAGGAAGTGCCGAAGCTGGAACGTTTCCAGTGGTTCCTCCGGCTGGCGGTGGCGGCAGGTCCACTCCTTGGGCTGATCGGCACCGTGACCGGCATGATCATCACTTTCTATGCGATCGTGGCCTCCGGCGGCGGCGATCCGACGGTGATGGCCACCGGTATCGGTCACGCCATGATTGCCACCGTACTGGGCCTCAGCATCGCTATCCCGCTCTTGTTCATCAACACCGGGCTTGCGGCATTCTCCGGCAGCATCACGCAGACGCTCGACGAATTCGGCAATTCACTGCTTGCCGAGCAGATGAAAGGTCGCGCAGGCAGCGCGGCCGGTGCATTACTCGGCGGCGAAGGCGATCCGCACAGAGCGAGTAGATGAGGGGCGGCAAGGGCCATGCCGTCTGAAGTGAAGCCCCTTGATCGCCTACTGAATCGGGTACGACAGTTCCTGCCGCGGCACACTGCCGGCGGGAATGCGGCCAACAGGGTCAGACTCGGTTGATGGTCGGTGCGATCAGCGACGATGAAGTCGGCGCGCCGCCGACCCGGATTCTCGTCATCGACGACGAAGTCCAGATCCGACGCTTCCTGCGCATCAGCTTGGGAAGCCAGGGATACGAAGTCATGGAGGCCGCCACCGCCGACGAAGGCATGAAGCTGGCGGCTACGCGGTCGCCCGAACTCGTCGTATTGGACCTCGGCCTGCGCGGTGTGGACGGTAAGGACGTGCTCCGGGAAATTCGGAGTTGGTCCAGCGTACCGGTAATTATCCTTTCGGTGCGCGCCGACGAAAACGAGAAAGTGCGCGCTCTCGATGCCGGCGCCAATGACTATGTCACTAAACCGTTCGGATTGCAGGAGTTCCTCGCCCGCGTACGTAACCTGCTTCGCGTGGTGGTACCCGAAGATTCGGGCGGCGGCCTTTACAATGACGGTTACCTGAGCATCGATATGGCTCACCGACAGGTGGAGGTGGCCGGCGAGGGGGTACGGTTCACACGCAAGGAGTTCGCGGTCCTGAAGTCGCTGTTTGCGAATCGCGACCGCGTCGTGACGCAAACACATCTGCTGCGCGAAATCTGGGGTCCGACTCACGAAGAAGACACCCATTACCTGCGCGTTATCGTCGCGCGGTTGCGACACAAGCTGGGTGACGATCCTACCGAACCGCGCTACATTCAGACCGAGCCCGGTGTGGGCTATCGCCTGGTCAGCTACACCGCACCCGAAGAGGCGGAGCAGCCGCGACTGGATCACTGAGCATGCGGCTCCTCCGATCCGTCTGACAGGTGGCGACGTCACGGGCGTGGCTTTAAAGATTTGTCCAGCACATTCGGCAGCGTAAACTACGCGTCCGCGAACAGGCGCTTCCTCATGGAAAAAACTGCTGGCAGCCTGCCGGAAATCGTCTTCGATACCGATACGAGCTTCACGCCGGATGCCGTCGAGGAGTTGGTCCGCCGCGGCCAGTTGCGCAAGCTGGGGCCGAAGCTCTATACCTCCAATCTCGATGAACCGCCCGAGGCGATCGTCGGCCGCAATATCTTTGCGATCGCGGGGCACTTCTGGCCGGGCGCGGTGGTGGGCTGGCGCACCGCATTCGAGCAGGCGCCGTCGCCGGACGGCTGTGTTTACCTGAGCTATCACGGCACCCGCAAGGTCTCCCTGCCGGGCCACACGTTGAAGCTAATCAACGCGCCAGGTCCGCTGGCCGGCGACCGGCCCTTTACCCACGACCTGCACCTCGCCTCGCCGGCACGCGCATTTCTCGAGAACCTGGCGGCGTCGCGGCATCGTAAGGACGCACCGCGCGCCCTGCCGGCCGATGCGCTTCAGGCGTACCTGCGGGGCATCACCGATCCGGCCGATCGCGAGCGGCTGCGCAGCCGGGCCCGCGAGCTGGCCGCACAGTTCGACTGGCATGAAGAGTTCCGGCTGCTGGAAGACCTGCTGGACAACGTCTGCGCGCCGGACGGCAGCGGCGTCAGGGCCGCCTGGACGCGGTTTCGCGGCGTCACGCAGCACACGAAGAAGGTGCGCTCGTCGCTGTCACAGGTAGGCGCATTGGCGCGGCGCGCGACGGCCGAACCGGATGCTGCGAAGGGCGACGCCGATGCCGGCTGCGATCGCGAGCGACTGCAACTGTTTCAGAACCTGTTCCGGGTGCTCCGCGAGCGCAAGTACATCGGGCGGCCGCGCGGCGAGCATGCGCCCGGCTGGCACATCAACCGTGCATTTTTCGAGGCATACTTTTCCAATTACCTCGCCGGTCTTGAATTCGACGTGGACGCGGCCCACGAGGTCATTGTTGATGAACGCCCGCTGGCGGAACGGCCGATGGACTCGGCGGTGCTGCTCAACACGTTCCGGCTGGTCGAGACCGGTAACGATCTCGGTAGGCGGCCGGTCAGCGGCGACGACTTCCTTACGCTGCTGACGCGCCGCCACCAGGTCCTGTTCGCGGAGCGCGACGACCAGCCGGCTGGACGCTTTCGCCAGCCGGGCGAGCAGACCGACATCACCCGCTTCATCGCCGCCGAGCACATTCGCCCGACGCTGCTGCGCGGCTACGAGTTGTACCGGGAATTGCAGGAGCCCTTTACCCGTGCAGCATTCATGTTGTTCCTGGTCCGCGAG
Source organism: Gammaproteobacteria bacterium (assembly GCA_035690945.1). GTDB lineage: Bacteria > Pseudomonadota > Gammaproteobacteria > Natronospirales > DASSBR01 > DASSBR01. Next base: position 65,264 of record DASSJY010000018.1, on the reverse strand, counting down.
TGTCACCCGTTCGATTCCGGCAGCGGACGCATCGCCCGGGTGATGATGAACGCTGAACTGTCCGCGGCCGACCAGATGCGCGTCCTGATTCCGCCGGTCTATTGCGGCGATTACTGGCTCGCGCTGCGCGCGCTGACGCGCCAGAACGACCCCGAGCCGTTTGTGCGCATGCTGGTGCGCGCGCACGCGCTCAGCGGCGCGATCGATTTCAGCAGCTATCAGGCGGCGCTCAAGCAACTTGAGGACAGCAACGCACTCATGCAGCCCGACAAGCGGATCCGCATGCATGAAGTCTGACCACCGATGAGCAAATCGATGCAGGATATCGCGCTGCGGGGCCGCGCCGGCACAGCGCAAGGCGATCGCCGCAAACGTATCGCGGCCGGCCTGGCCGTCCTGGGCGTCGTTTATGGCGACATTGGCACGAGCCCGATTTATTCGTTCCGTGCCTGCTTCGAAGGTGCGAACCCGGTGCCGGTGAACCCTACTGACGTCCTCGGCGTGCTGTCGCTGATTTTCTGGACGCTGATCCTGGTCATCTCGCTCAAGTACATGACCTTCGTGCTGCGCGCGGACAACCGCGGCGAAGGCGGCATCTTCGCCCTGATCGGCTTGCTCCGGCCGTGGAAGGGCCTCGAACGCCGACGGCGCTGGCTGCTGATCATGACCGGCCTGTTCGGCGCCGCGCTCCTGTACGGCGGCATCATGATCACCCCGGCAATTTCCATCCTCAGCGCCGTCGAAGGTCTGGAGGTGGCCACGCCGGCATTTGCGCCCTATGTGATCCCGCTCACGATCATCATCCTGCTGCTGCTGTTCGCGTTCCAGAAGCATGGCACCGCCAAGGTGGGCGCGGTGTTCGGCCCGATCATGGTGGTCTGGTTTGTGGTGCTTGCGGGCCTCGGGATAAGCGCCATCGTCAACGAACCGCAAGTGCTCAAGGCCATCAACCCGCTGTACGCGTTCGAGTTCTTTCACCATGCCGGCTGGGCGGCATTCCTGGTGTTGTACGCGATCTTCCTCGTGACGACCGGCGGCGAGGCGCTGTACGCGGATATGGGTCATTTCGGCCGCGGGCCGATCCGCCGCGCCTGGTTCAGGTTCGTGCTGCCGGCAGTGCTGCTCAACTATTTCGGCCAGGGCGCGATGCTGCTCGCGCACCCCCACCAAGCGGTGCAGCCGTTCTTCAACCTGGCGCCCGGCTGGGCGCTGTATCCGCTGGTGGTGCTGACGACGGTTGCCACCGTGATCGCGTCGCAGGCGACTATCAGCGGCTCGTTTTCGCTCACCCGCCAAGCGATCCAGCTCGGCCAGATGCCGCGTTTCCGGGTCGTGCAGACGTCCGCCGAGACACGCGGACAGATTTATGTACCGGCGGTCAATTGGGTGCTGATGATCGCCGCAATCGGGCTGGTCGTGGGCTTCCAGAGTTCGAGCAACCTCGCCGCGGCCTACGGCATCGCCGTCAACGGCACCATGGTGGTGACGACGATTCTCGCGTTCAACGTCGCCCGCGAACGCGGCGGCTGGCGCTGGCCGGCGGCGGTGGCATTTCTCGTCGGCTTCCTGTTCATTGACCTGAGCTTCTTCGGGTCCAACCTGGTCAAGCTGGCGGACGGCGGCTGGTTCCCGGTGATCGTCGGCATCATCTTTTTCACGCTGATGTCCACCTGGCGGCGTGGCGGCGCGCTGTTGCAGGCGCAAACCGCGAAAAGTGCCGATAAGCTGGAAACGTTTATCGGCGAGTTTGCGCAGTCGAAAGTGCAGCGCGTGCCGGGCACGGCGGTATTCCTGACCGGGAGACTGACCGCGACGCCATCGGCATTACGCCACCACATCGCGCGCAACAAGGTGCTGCACGAGCAGGTGATACTGCTGACGGTGCTCACCAGCAACGCGTCGCGGGTGCCGGCGGACGAGCGCATCGAAATCAAGTTTTTCCCGCAGGGCTTTTACCGCGTGATCCTGCATTACGGCTACATGCAGGGGCCGAATATTCCGTCCGAGCTGGCCGCGTGCGGGGCGTTGGGTATCGATATCAACGTCAACGACGCCACCTACTACATCGGCCGCCAGTCGCTGCTGGTCGGCCGCAAGAAGGGGGGCATGCCGACCTGGCGCGACCAGTTGTTCGCCTTCATGGTGCGAAATTCCGTCAAGGCGACCGCGTACTATCAGATTCCGTCGGATCAGACAGTCGAGATGGGCTTGCAGGTCCGAATCTAGCCTTCCGCTCGGTAATGCAGTAGGCTCGCCGCCATGAAAATAATCATCCTCGGTGCCGGCCAGGTGGGGACGACCGTGGCCCACAAGCTGGTCACGGAGACCGACAACGACATCACCGTGGTCGACAACAACGAGGCAGTGCTTGGTGACCTCGAAAAACGGCTCGATCTCGGCACCGTGCATGGGTCAGGGGCGTTCCCGAATATCCTCCGCGAAGCCGGCGCCGATGACGCCGACATGCTCATCGCCGTCACCGACAGCGACGAGGTCAACATCGTCGCCTGCCAGATCGCCCACGCGTTGTTTCATACGCCAACCAAGATCGCACGGGTCCGCGCGAGCGAATATCTCGCCGCCGGGGAAATATTCCAGCAGGGGGCGCTCGGTATCGACCGGCTGATCAGCCCAGAGCAGCTCGTCACCGACTACATCAGCCGGCTGATGAATTACCCCGGCGCGCTGCAGGTGCTGGATTTCGCCGACGGCAAGGTGCGCCTTGTTGCGGTGGAGGCGTACTATGGCGGGCCCTTGGTCGGCAAGCAGTTGCGTGCGCTCCGCGATCATGTACCGCAGGTGGAGGCGCGCGTGGCGGCGATTTACCGCCGCGGCCAGCCGATTATTCCGACTGGCGATACGGTGATCGAGGCGGACGACGAGGTCTTTTTTATCGCCGCGCGGCGCGACATCCGGACCGTAATCAGCGAGTTGCGCAAGCTTGACAAGCCGATCCGGCGCGTGATTATCGCCGGTGCCGGCAATATTGGCGTGCGCCTCGCCGATGCGCTCGAGGACAATCACAACGTCAAGCTGATCGAGCGCAATCGCGACCGCGCGCGGAAGGTGTCCGAACTGCTCGACAATACCATCGTGCTCAACGGCGACGCTGCCGACGAGGAATTGCTGCGCGAGGAGAGCATCGAAAACGTCGATGTGTTCTGCGGCGTTACCAACGCCGAGGAAGCGAACATCCTGTCGGCGATGCTGGCCAAGCGACTGGGCGCGCGCAAGGTGCTCGCGCTGATCAACCGGCCGGCGTACGTCGATCTGGTGCAGAGTGGCTCGATCGACATCGCGCTGTCGCCTCAACAGGTGACGATCGGCGCGCTTTTGACCTACATCCGCCGTGGCGACGTGCTTAACGTGCACTCGCTGCGCGGCGGCGCGGCCGAGGCCATCGAGGCGGTCGCGCACGGCGGCAACGGCAAGTCGCGCGTCGTCGGCCGCCGGGTCGACGAGATCGACCTGCCGCCGGGGGCGACGATGAGCGCGATCGTTCGTGGCGACGAGGTGCTCATGGCGCACGACGACATCGTAATCGAAAACGGCGACCACGTAATCCTGTTCGTGATTGAGCGCAAGCACATCGCGGCGGTCGAAAAGCTATTCCAGGTGGGCGTCGATTTTGTGTAGCGCCGGCTGCTGATCCCGATGCATCTCGGTGCCGTCCAACGCATTCTCGGCCTGATGCTGACCCTGTTCGGGCTGACATTGGCCGTGCCGATGCTGGTGTACTGGATTTACGGCGACGGCGCGCTGATGCCGTTCGTGTATGGCTTCGCGATTATCGTCGGCGTCGGCCTGATCGCGTGGACCCTTGCTCCTCATCATCACCCAGACTTGCGGCTGCGCGACGGCTTCCTGATCGTTGCGGCGATCTGGGTGCTGTGCGGGCTGCTGGGCGCGCTGCCGTTCTGGTTCGCCGTCCATCCGCAGATGTCGTATACCGATGCCGTGTTCGAAACCGTCTCCGGCCTCACGACCACGGGCGCGACCGTCCTGACCGGTCTCGACAAGCTGCCGCATTCGATCCTCTACTACCGCCAGCAACTGCACTGGTTCGGCGGCATGGGCATTATCGTGCTGGCGCTCGCGGTGCTGCCGATCCTCGGCGTGGGCGGCATGCAGCTCTATCGCGCCGAGACCCCCGGCCCGGTCAAGGACAAGCTGACGCCGCGCGTGCAGGAAACGGCGAAAGCGCTGTGGCTGATCTATCTCGGCATCACCTTCACTTGCGCGCTGTCCTACTGGCTGGGAGGCATGCCGTTGTTCGACGCGATCGGCAACAGCTTCGCCACCGTGGCCACCGGCGGCTTCTCGATGCACGATGCCAGTTTCGGTTACTACGACAGCAATGCGCTGGAATTGATCGCCTCATTTTTTATGTTCATATCCGGCGCCAATTTTGCGCTGCATTTCGCCGCGCTGCGTACCGGTTCAATCAAAACCTATTTCCGCGATCCCGAATTCCGCTTCTATCTTGGCATCACCGTTTTGCTGGTTGCGACGATGACCGGCGACCTGTATTTTCGCCATGTCTATCCGACGGCGTTCAAATCGTTTGTCGAGTCCGTGTTCCAGTACACATCGATGATGACGACCACCGGCTTTCTGTCCGCCGACTTCAGCCAGTGGCCCGGCTTCATTCCGATGATGCTGATTTTCATCGGCTTCATGGGTGCCTGCGTCGGTTCCACGACCGGCGGCCTCAAGGTGCTGCGTATCCACCTGATGACCAAGCAGGCGCTGCGCGAAATCCGCCGGCTGCTGCACCCGAGCGCCGAAATCCCCGTCAAGAGCGGCCGGTCGCCGGTGCCGAACCGTATTCTGCAGGCGGTGCTCGGTTTCGTTGCGACCTATTTCGCGCTGTTCGCGATCATGATGATGATCCTGCTGGCGACCGGGATGCAGCCGCTGGAGGCCTTTTCGGGGCTCGCGACCTGCATGAACAATGTCGGTCCTGGCCTCGGCAGTGTCACATTCGGCTTCGAGGGAGTGAGCAGTGTCGCCAAATGGACGCTGATCGCCGCGATGCTGCTGGGGCGACTCGAAATCTACCCGCTGCTGATCCTGTTCACGCCGGCGTTCTGGAAGCGCTGAGGCTACGATGCGCTATCATGGCCGTTCGCCATGACTGCCATCGACAACTTCGAGAAGATGCTGAGCGCGGGCCGCGACTCGGCGCTGCTGCGCTTTTCGCTCGGCAATGAGTATCTGAAGGTCGATGCGCCCGATCGCGCCGCCGAGCACCTCGCACGCGCGGTCGAGCTCGATCCCGATTATTCGGCGGCGTGGAAGCTGTACGGCAAGGCGCTGGTTGCCGCCGGCCGCCAAGCCGATGCCGCCGAGGCGTACACGCGCGGCATCGACGTCGCGAACGGTCGCGGCGACAAACAGGCGGCAAAGGAAATGCAGGTTTTCCTGCGCCGATTGGAAAAATTGTAGGAGCGGCCGCTGGCCGCGAGGGATAATGGACATAGACAACTTCAACGACCGCGCCCACGACCCGCGCATGTTGCCGCTCGAAACCGGCATGCTGAACCGCGAATCCTGGAAAATCTTCCAGATCATGGCCGAGTTCGTCGAGGGCTACGAGCGCCTGGCGCGCATTCGGCCGTCGGTCAGCATCTTCGGCTCGGCGCGTACCGCGCCCGAGCATCCGTATTACGATCTCGCGGAGCAGATCGGCCGCGCGCTCTCCGACGCCGGCTTTTCGGTTGTCACCGGCGGCGGCCCCGGGCTGATGGAAGCAGCGAACAAGGGCGCTTACGCCGGCAAGTCGCCGAGCATCGGCCTCAACATCCAGCTCAAGCACGAGCAGCGGGCCAACCCGTACCAGGACCTGTCGCTGACCTTCAAGCATTTCTTCGTCCGCAAGGTCATGTTCGTCAAATATGCCTCGGCCTATGTCGTGATGCCCGGCGGGTTCGGCACGCTCGATGAACTCGCCGAAATCCTGACGCTGGTGCAGACGGGCAAGACGCGGCCGATCCCGATCCTGATGGTGGGCTCCGCGTTCTGGTGCGATTTCCTCGACTGGATGCGCGATCACCTCGGCCATGAGGAAATGATTGACCCGAACGACGTGGATTTCATGAAGGTGGTGGACAAGCCGGAAGAAGTCGTCGCCGCGATTTTCGAGCACTACGGCGACCGGGGCTTCGAGCCGTCGGCGGAAGAGCAGGAAACGCTGCTGGAACTGTAGGGAAGCGGTTAGTGGTACGAGGTTAATGGTTCCTTTACCGCTTACCCTTCATCAGACGAACTCAGCTCGTCCGAATAATCCGTTTCCAATATCCGCTTCGCACTTTCGACATTGCGTTCCGGCACCTGCAGCTTGACGCCACCGACGGCAACCGAATAGCCGATCCAGGCGACATGCTCGTCGACGAGGCGCGCCTTCACGCCCTCGGCCCGCAGCCGGCCCACCGCAATATCGGCTTGGGGCGCCGTGCCATAAGTCGCAATCGTGACGTATTCTTCCATTTGCCCACTATCATACGCCGTCCGCTTGATATAACCGCATTGTCAAATTAGGCTGGGGCTCACCAATCACCCGGAGCGCCCCCATGCGAGATTTGTATCCCGCGATTGAGCCTTACGACACGCGTCGCATTCAGGTCAGTGACATTCACAACCTTTACGCCGAGGAGTGCGGCAATCCCGACGGCATCCCGGTCGTGTTCCTGCACGGCGGCCCCGGCGGCGGCTGCGAGGCCCGCAACCGGCGCTACTTCGACCCCCAGCGCTTTCGGATCGTGCTGTTCGACCAGCGCGGCTCGGGGCGTTCGACGCCGCACGCGGAATTGACGGACAACAACACGCAGGCACTGGTTGCCGACATTGAAACCGTGCGCGAAATGCTCGGCATCGATCGCTGGGCCGTGTTCGGCGGTTCGTGGGGTTCGACCCTGGCGCTCGCCTACGCCGAGGCGCATCCCGACCGGGTGCTCGATCTGACATTGCGCGGCATTTTCCTGTGCCGGCGCTCCGATCTCGAATGGTTTTACCAGGAAGGCGCGAGCCACATCTTTCCCGATCATTTCGAGGACTTTCTTGCGCCGATTCCCGAAGCCGAGCGCGGCGACATGATGCAGGCGTATTATCGCCGCCTGACGGACGAGGATCCGGAAGTCCGCCATCGCGCCGCCAAGGCGTGGTCGTTGTGGGAAGGCCGTTGCTCGACGCTGCTGCCGAGCGAGGAGGTAGTCAGCTTCTTCTCCGACCCGGACGTCGCGCTCGCGATTGCGCGTATCGAGTGCCACTACTTCGTCAACGATATTTTCATGCGTCCCAACCAGTTGATCGAGGAAGCCGGCCGGCTGGCCGATATCCCGGGTGTCATCGTGCAGGGCCGCTACGACGTCGTCTGTCCGTCGGATGGCGCGTGGGCGCTGCATCGCGCCTGGCCGAAGGCGCGCTTTGAATTCGTCAACGATGCCGGCCATGCGAGCAGCGAGCCGGGAATTCAGACGGCATTACTGAACGCCACCGACGCGCTGGCCGATCGTCTGGCGTGATCGGCCTGCTGCAGCGCGTCGCCGAGGCCGCAGTGGCCGTCGACGGCGAGGACATTGCCGTGATCGGCCGAGGCATACTGGTGCTGGTCGGCGTCGAACGTGGCGATGACGAGGGCGCCGCGGCGCGGCTCGCCGAGCGGCTGCTCGTCTACCGCGTATTTGCCGACGCCGCGGGCAAGATGAACCGGGACGTTACCGACATCGGCGGCGCTGTTCTGCTGGTGCCGCAGTTCACACTCGCGGCCGATACCCGCAAGGGCCGGCGCGCGAGCTTCGCCAGCGCGGCACCGCCGACCGAGGCTCGGCGGCTGTTCGAGCGGCTGGCGGCGATTGTCACCGCGCGGCACGCCAAGACGGCGTGCGGCCGCTTCGGCGCGAACATGCAGGTGCGGCTGACCAATGATGGGCCGGTGACATTCTGGCTACAGACCGGCGCCTGAGAGCGGCGCAACCATGGGGAGACAGCCGCGCCGAATTCATGCATATTAAGGGCACCGGTTCCGCTCGATAGATACGACGATTGAAAGTCTGACTGGGGATTCTGATCATGTTGCTGATCCCGTCCATTGACCTCAAAGACGGCCAATGCGTGTGCACGGAGGATGAGCGCGACGCCGCGGCCGTCGCCGATCGCTGGGTCGAAGCGGGCGCGCGGCGCCTGCATATCGCCGATCTCGACGGCGCGGAGAGCGGCATTGCGAACGCCGAGGCGATTCGCGAGATCGTGGCGCGGCATCCGGACCTGGAGTTGCAGGTCGCAGGCGCGTTGCGGGACGAGGATGGTGTCGAGGCCTGGCTCTCGGCCGGGGCCGACTATGTCATCCTGGGTCCGCGGGCATTCGGCACGCCGCACTTCGTGCGCGACCTGTGCATCGAATTCGCCGGCCACGTTATCGTCGGACTCGACGCCCGCGACGGCAAGATCGCGACCGACGGCTGGTCCAAGCTGGCCCATCACGACGTCGTCGAAGTGGCGCAAAGATTCGAACGCGACGGCGTTGCAGCAGTCCTGCTGACCGATCTGGATTATGACGAAAAGCGGAACGGGGTCAATGCGGAAGCGGCCGCAGCGCTGGCGCGGGAAATCGCGATCCCGGTCATTGCCGCCGGCGGTATCGCCAGTCTCGACGACATCCGCAGTCTCTGCGCGGCGCGTGACGATGGGGTAATGGGCGCCGTGATAGGCCGGGCGCTCTACGAAGGCGACCTGGACCTCGGCGAAGCCCAGCAACTCGTCGGTTCCCTGTCGGCGTAGTACAATGGGTCTCGACCGCCGCCAATCGGGGCGCGGTCAGGAGACATCATGTTTGACGGAATCGGTATCTGGGAACTACTCCTCATTCTGGCGATCGCCATCGTCATCTTCGGCACCAAGCGGCTGGCGAATGTCGGCGGCGACGTCGGCAAGGCGATCAAGAGCTTCAAAAAAGCCATGCATGAGGACGAAGAAGTGCCGGCCCAGCAGGACGCCCAATTCACTGCGGCCGACCGGCAGGCCGACACCAAATCCAGCTCCACGTCCACTTCCAAAGACTGACGCTGGGTCGAACTCGGTATGTTCGACATCGGCTTCTGGGAGCTGGTCCTCATCTTCGTGCTGGCGGTGGTCGTGTTCGGCCCCGAGCGGCTGCCCGACCTTGCGCGCAAGCTGGGCCGCTTCGCCGCGCGCGGACGGGCGATGATGCACTCGCTGCAGGCGCAGCTTGAAGAAGAAATCAATTTCGAGGAGCAGAAAAAGAATAAGACCCTGCCTGCCGAGCCGCCGCCCGCCACGATAGAATCCAAACGGGAGCCCGCCAGCCGCGATGGCTGATCCGGAAGAAACGCTCGGCACCGGCACGCTGCTGTCGCACCTGCTCGAACTGCGCCGGCGGCTGATGTACGCGATCATCGCCGTCGTCATCGTGTTCGTCGCGCTCGTGCCGTTCGCCAATCGGCTGTTCACCTGGATTGCGATTCCGCTGATCGACCAGATGCCGGCCGGCAGCCACATGATTGCGACCCAGGTAACCTCGCCGTTCATTGCGCCGGTCAAGCTCGCGCTGGTCACCGCCATCTTCATCGCGGTGCCGATCCTGCTCTACCAGATGTGGGCGTTCGTCGCTCCTGGTCTGTACCGCTCCGAGCGGCGCATGGTTCTGCCGCTGCTCGCATCGAGCACCGTGCTGTTCTACACCGGAATGGTGTTCGCCTACTTCGTCGTGTTCCCGATGATGTTCGGCTTTTTCGCCCATGCTGCGCCCGAGGGTGTGACGGTAATGACCGACATCAACGCGTACCTTGACTTCGTGTTCGCGCTGCTGTTCGCATTCGGTTTCGCGTTCGAAATCCCGGTCGCGACGGTGCTGCTGGTCTGGATCGGTGTCGTCAACGTCGCCTGGCTGAAGAAGAACCGGCCCTACGTGCTGCTAGGCGTGTTCGTGATCGGCATGCTGCTGACCCCGCCGGACGTGGTGTCGCAAACGCTTCTGGCGCTACCGATGTATGGGCTTTACGAACTGGGCATTATCTTCGCGAAGATCATGGTGCCGGCGAAGAAAGACGAGGCGACCGAGGGGGCGGATTGATTCAAGCGCGGCGGGGGCTGCGCCGAGGGGGTAAAAAATGACAAAGGTGTTTCCGGCGCCGTGGGTTTGCGTCGTCATCGGGGCATGTCTGCTGACCGGTTGCGCCGGTATTCCACTTCAACGCTCTGGCATTTCCGTTCATTCGGCCCTGATGATCTACTCCAGGTGAAACCCGCCGATGTCAGGGCGGCCGTTCAGCTCGACAACGGCGTCAGCCTCAGCGAACCGCCCGCCCTGACCGTCAAGCTTGTGTTCAACGGAGAGCCGGCCACGACGTTTCAAGCACCTCTGGGAAAAATTCGAGCCGGGATTTCGCTGGGGCCGGATGTTGGTGCAGCGAAGACCGGCAAACATTGGTATCTGTTCGCGCTGTCTGCCGCGGGCGTCCAGTCATTCCGGCGCCTGCAAAAATACTTGCGGACGCATATTGGTCCAGACGGGAATTTCCCGCACGGCACTTTCACCTTTTCGGTTAATGTCCAAGGGCTGGACTTGAGCGGTGCCGCAAGGAAGCGTGCGCGGGCGCAAGGAAAGCTGTATCTGCAAACCAGACTCAGTCTTAATCAGACTGATGGTTTCTACACGCTCTTCAATGGGCGCTTCCCGGCCGATTTTAGCGAGAACGGGACCGACTCGGCGGGATGATTCGCATTCCGGCCTTACGTTGCCTACGAAAGTGGAAAGACAGTCTTTCCCTCGAACACCGGCCCGTCCACGCAGACGCGTTTCATCGCCGGGCCATTCTCCGTTTCGACCAGCACGGTGCAGCCGGCGCAGCCGCCGACCGCACATGCCATGAATTCCTCCAGCGACACCTGGCAGGGCAGGTCGTATTCCTGCGCGAGATGCGCGGTGGCCTTGAGCATTGGCGTGGGACCGCAGGCGAAGATTTCGATTTCGTTGAGTGCCGGGTCGTCCAGGCCCGCGAGCCAGAGGCGCGCGAGGTCCGGCACGTAGCCTTCGTAGCAGCCGGGAAAGCCTGACAGGCTGGCAAGGCGGCTGGGTACGCCCCAATCTTCGAGCTGCGGCATCGCGGCGATCACGCCGTCCGGCATCCCCTGCACCATGATTTCCGACGGCTGGCTGCGAAACGGAAACGGCACTTCGGAACCCAGCACGACCAGCGGCCGCCAGTCGGCCCGGTCGTCGTTGCGCAGCGCCTCGGCGACAAAGATCATCGGCGGCATGCCGACGCCGCCGCCGATCAGCAGCGGCCGCGGGCGCTCGGGATGCAGTTCGAACGGCCGTCCGATCGGGCCCATGATGCTCAGCAGATCACCCGCCTGCTGGCGCGCAAGCAGGCGCGTGCCGTCGCCGACGACCTTGTAGAGCACGTCGATCCAGCCGATTTTGGCATCGACGCGCATTACCGACATCGGGCGGCGCATGGGCAGCGCCGGGTCGCAACTCACGTGCACGAAGCTGCCGGGCTGCGCGCGCGCGGCCACCTGCGGCGCCTTGAAACGCATGATGTACTGGTCGCCCGGATGCGCCTCCTGGCTCAGGACCTTGGCTTCCTCGACCAGAATGGAATTGCGATTCGAATTCATATCATGTCGTGCGGGTGCGGATTGTTTTCGAGCAGCCGCAGCATGACGGCCATCCGTACCGCGACACCGTGGCGGACCTGTTCGCGGATGACCGAGCGCCAGCCGTCGGCGACTTCGTCGTCGATTTCGACGCCGCGGTTCATGGGCCCCGGGTGCATCACGATCGCATCCGGCGCGGCGGCCGCAAGGCGCGCCTCGGTCAGGCCGTAGCGCGCGAAATAGCTGGCGAAGTCCGGCAGCTCGGCGCTTTGCATGCGCTCTTTCTGAATGCGCAGCGCCATCACGACATCCGCGCCGGCGATGCCTTCTTCAAGCTGGGTAAACTGCGCTGCGCCTCCGAACGGCGCATGGTCGTCCGGCAGCCATTCGGCCGGGCCGACGAGGCGCAGATCGGCGACGCCGAGCGTTCGCAACGCGGCGATTGTCGAGCGGGCGACGCGCGAATGGGCGATATCGCCGACGATCGCGACGCGCAGGTTGGCGAAATCCGGCTTGTGCCGCCGGATCGTCAGCGCGTCCAGCAGGCCCTGCGTCGGGTGATCGCGCCGGCCTTCGCCGGCGTTGATGATTGCCGTGTGGGGTCCGGCCAGCGCGGCGAGCTCCGCGCACACGCCCGCTTCCCGATGCCGCACGATCAGCAGATCGACGTTCATCGCTTCAAGCGTGTACAGCGTATCGGCCAGCGATTCGCCTTTGACCGTGGATGAGCCGGCGACGCCGAGGTTGACGACCTGAGCGCCGAGCCGCTTGGCGGCCAACTCGAACGAGCAGCGCGTACGCGTGCTGGGCTCGAAAAATAATGTTGCCACGGTGCGGCCTTCGAGAGCCGGCGGATAATGCACCGGCTCGCCCGGCGCCGCCACCAGCGACTCCGCGGCCGTCAGCAACGCCTCAAGCTCCGCCGCCGGCATGGCGTCGAGCGTCAGCAGATGGCGCAGGCGTCCCTGTGCGTCGAACTGTGGTAATGGGTTATTCACGCTCTCGCAGCCACGATTCCAGAATCAGCCGCGCCGCGCGGCTGTCGATGTCGCCCTTGCGCAGCCGCCGCCGGCCGGCCTGGCGCTCGGTCTTGAGCTCCGCCTCGGCCGCGTGTGACGACAGGCGTTCGTCCACCAGGGAGACCGGCAGATCGAGGCGCTCGCCGAGCGCCTGCGCGAAATCGCGCGCCCGCGCCGTCAGCGGCTGCTCGCTGCCGTCGGCATTATACGGAAGCCCGACGACCAGTGCTCGCGGATGCCACTCGGCCGCCAGCCGCTCGATCGTCGCCCAGTCCGGCTCGCCGTCCCGGGCGGCGATTACGCCTAGGCCGCCGGCGGTTTGCGTTACGCTCTGGCCCACGGCGACGCCGATGCGCCGTAAGCCGAAATCGAATGCAAGAGCGGTAGTGGGCGGAGGAGGGATAGAAGTCATGCATGCCCGGCATCGCCGGAGATCATGTTGATATCGATGCCGATCAGCCGCGCCGCCGCCCGCCACCGCTCGCCGGGCGGCGTGTCGAACAGCAGCGATGCATCCGCCGCCGTGGTCAGCCAGGCGTTGGCCGCGAATTCCTCTTCAAGCTGGCCGGCGCCCCAGCCGGCGCAGCCGAGCGCGAACAGGCTGTCCGCTGGCCCGTTGCCCTGCGCCATCGCGGCGACGATGTCCTGTGAGCTGGTGATGCCGATGTCATCGGCGACCTGCATGGTGCCCTGCCACTCGCCGATCGGCCGGTGAACCACGAAACCGCGTTGCTGCTGTACCGGACCGCCGGCGAAGACCGTCTGCGACGCGGCTTCGGGCGCGGTCACCTCCAGCTCCAACTGCGAAAATACTTCGCCGAGGGTGATTTCCATCGGCCGGTTGATGACGACACCGGCGGCGCCCTCCGCGTTGTGCGCCCAGATCCACGTCACCGTTTCGTGGAAGTTGGGATCGCCGAGCGTCGGCATCGCGATCAGGAATTGGTTGGTGAGAAAGCTTTGTTTCGACATGGCTCCAGCTTACAACACCCGCTCGAGACATTCGATTAACCGGTTCACTTCGTCGGGCGTGTTGTAATGCGCCATTGACACCCGCACCACGCCGTTTTGCGGCGCGAGGCCGAGGTGGTCGATCAGCCGCTTGGCATAAAAATGGCCGTAGCGGACTGCGACGCGGTGCGGGTCGAGTTGCGGCGGAATCGTGCCGGAATCGCGCCCGGTGACGGTGAACGAAATAGTTGGCAGGCGATCGTTGCCGGCCTGTCTGTCGCCCACAATCGTCACGCCGGACTTGTCGCGCAGATAATCGAGCAGCCGGCCCGCGAGGGCGCGTTCGTGCGTCGAGAAGGCCGCCCCGACGGCCTCGACATGTGCGCGTAGCGGCGTGTCGGGTGCGGCGCCGAGATCCTCGCCGAGATCGCGGAAATACGCGGCCACGCCGGTCGTGCCCCAGACCAGCTCGTGCGTCGCGCCGCCCGGCTGCAGCTTGAGCGGGACCGCATCCCGATCAAAGAATTCATGGTTGAGATTGGCGAGCGCGAACAGCTTGTCACGCTTGCCGTACAACACTGAGAGGTGCGGCCCGAACACCTTGTAGGTGCTGAAGACGTAATAGTCCACATCGCTCGCCGTGACATCGATCGCGCCATGCGCCGCCGCCGCGACACCGTCCACACACACGTCCGCGCCATGCTCGTGCGCTACGTGGACGATGTCGGCGACCGGCGTCAGGCTGCCAATGACGTTCGAGGCCTGCGGGCAGCACACCAGCCGCGTGCGTGCACTCAACAGTGAGACGAGGTCCTCGACGTGCAGCTGATACGTCTCCGGGCGCACCCGCCATTCGCGAATTTCGATACCGGCCGCCGCCAGGCGCCGCCACGGCGTGATGTTCGCCTCGTGGTCAAGGTCCGTCACGATAATTTCGTCGCCCACCTTCAATTGCGGCAGAAGCGCTCGCGCCAGCCGGCCGATCATCACGCTGCTCGACGGGCCGAAGACGACCTCGCTCGGCTCGCGCGCGTTGATGAAGGCGGCCATCGTCGCGGCGGCTTCGTCCTGGCGCCGGGTCGCCAGTTCCGACACGGCGTAGGTGGCGCCGATCTGCACGGGCGAGGTGGTCATGTATTCGGCAACGCGTTCGATCACGCTGTCCAGCACCTGTGTGCCGCCGGCGTTGTCGAAATAGGCCCAGCCGTCGGCGAGTGCCGGAAAGCGGCTGCGGACGTAGTCGATGTCGAGTTTATTGTTCATGGCGTCGCCTGTCCGTTCCGTCGTACCAGCGCAGCGCTGGGTCCACTTTTTCATTCTCGATCTCCAGCACGAGGTCCCGCAGTGTCTTCGGCTCGGCCGCGGCGGTAATGGCGCGATCCACGGCGTTCGCTATCCGGTCCACCGACGCGAGTGAGTGCAGCGCGCGTTCGCCTGTGCCTGGCTGCGGCTCGTAATGACGTACCGCCATCAGTATTTCGGCGAGCGGAATGTCGCTCATGTCGCGCCCGGGCACGTAGCCGGGCTTCGGCTCCTCGATCGTGAGCAACAGGCTGGCGGCGTAAAGCTGGTCGCAAATATTGGAGACCGCATCGCCTGAGGCGTGGGTGAGGTGCGTCAGGTCGTTTATCGACAACGGTGTCTCGCGCCGATGGAACGTACCGCCGATCGCGACCATCACCAGCAGGGCGAGTTTTTCGCGCAGACGGCTGCCGAGGTAGTGATGAATGTGGTAGCGGCTGACGAAGTCCGGATTCTGCGCGTAGAACGTGATCTCCGCGCCAATCAGCAGAATCAGCCAGCTGAGATAGAGCCATATCAGAAAGAAAATGACAATGGCGAAACCGGAGTAAATCGCGGTTACGCGCGTCGTCGAGCCGGTGAAGAGCGTAAAGGCGAGACCGGCGGTCTGCCACAGCGCGCCGCCGATGATGCCGCCGATCAGCGCAGGCTTGAACCTGACGCGCGTGTTGGGCGCAAAGATATAGATAAATATGAACGCGCCGATCACCAGGATGTAGGGCGCAACATGCGCGCCGATCAGCGCCAGCGTGCCGAACGGCTCGATGCTGGTCAGGTGCGCGACGGCCTTCTGGCTACTGATCGTCGCCGTCAGCGTGAGCGCGCCGACCGTGAGTACCGGACCAATGATGACCACGCTCAGGTAGTCGCTGAAGCGGCGTAGCAAGAGCCGCGCACGGTGTACGTGCCAGATGCGGTTGAAGGCGCCTTCGACCTTCTGCAGCATCGAGATGACCGTGATGATCAGCAGCACCACGCCGACGCCGCCGAGCACGCTCGCGTTGACGTTGTTGACGAAGGAGGCGATCTGGTCGGCGAGTTGCTGGCCTTTCGTGCCGAGCGGCGCGAGGAACTGGTACAGCGTGGGCTCCAGCACGTTGTGCATGCCGAAGCCCTTGAGCAGCGAAAAGCTCAGCGCAATCAGCGGCACCAGCGCGAGCAGCGTCGTGTAGACAAGGCTCATCGCCTGCAGCGTCAGCTGTCCCTCGAGCGCGTCGCGCACCACGACGAAGCCGATGCGCGTGATGTTGATCGGCACGCGCCGATACCACGGCAGGTCGGCAGTCTTGATACCCCAGAGCCGGTCGAGCCATCGTTTGGCTATATAGTTCCCCAGCATCTGGCTTGCGGCTCAGACCTGCCGCTTGCGATCGAGCCGCGCGGCAAACTCGAGCAGGATCGTGCGGTACAGCGCCTCGTCGAGCAGCTTGTCTTCGACGCCCGCGTCGATGTTCGGGTTGTCGTTTACTTCGATCACGTACAGCTTGCCGTCATGCTGCTTGATGTCCACGCCGTAAAGGCCGTCGCCGATCAGGTTGGCGGCCTTGAGCGCGGCGTCCACCACCTCGGCGGGTGCGTCCTCGACCGGCAGCGTATCGAAGCCGCCCTCGGTAAATCGTCCGCCGGCCTTATGATTGACGATCTGCCAGTGATTTTTCGACATGAAATACCGGCACGCGAAAATCGCCCGGCGGTTGAGAATGCCGATGCGCCAATCGAACGCAGTATAAACATATTCCTGCGCCAGGATCAGGTCCGACTCCTTGAACAGTTGCGCCGTCAGCATCTGGAATTCGGCCGCATCCTTCGCCTTGTGCACGCCGCGTGAAAACGAACCGTCGGGAATCTTCAGCACCACCGGCCAGCTCAAGGTGTCGTCGATCGTCTCCGTCACGCCTTTTTGCAGAATCAGCGTCTTCGGGCGCGGCACGCGGTTGGCGCGCAACAGTTCCGCGAGATAGACCTTATTGGTGCACTTCAAAATCGAGTTCGGATCGTCGATCACCACCATGCCCTCGCTTTCCGCCTTGCGCGCGAAGCGATAGGTGTAGTGATCGATACGGGTGGTTTCGCGAATGAACAGTGCGTCGTATTCGGCGAGCCGCGCGTAATCCTTCCTGGCGATGACGTCGATGTCAAAGCCGAGACTCTTGCCGACGCGCTCGAACTTGCGGATCGCCTTCATGTCCGACGGCGGCAGCGGGTCATCGCGGTTGTACAGGATCGCGAGATCGTAGCGCGCGCTCGCCGGCGTGCGCCGCGCCCGCCAGCGGCGATTGAGCTGCGCATCGATTGCTTCTGAGAACGAGTCGTGCTGTGCCGGCTTGAGCTGGTTCAGGAACACCGGCCGGATGCGCGTGATGTGCCATTCCTGGTCCTTCCGGAACTCGACGTACAGCAGCGGGCAGGGGAACATTTCGAAGATCTGCCGGCCGATGTCTTCGAAGCGCGGATCCGGAGCGTGCCCGAAAAACAGGAACAGATCGAAACGATCGCGAACCGACCGCTTGAGGCGCTTGTGCACCAGATCGTCGAGGTCGGATGCGTCGAGCGAATACAGCGATTTGCGGCTCAACTCCGACATCGTCCGCACGGTCGGAATCACGCGATGGCGGCGCGCCTCGGCGAGCAGGGAACAGTAGTAGCCGACGCTCAGATAGCCGTAGCCGCGGCACAGGTTGATGATCTTGAGGCCACGCTGGCTTTGCAGTTCGCCACCCGACAGGTATTCCTTCGCGGTGACCACGCGAAGATCCGGAAAGCTCTCCTGCCAGTCGTTTTTGTTTTCAACGACGATGATTGTGTTCGACATGACTCTATCTGTCATTCCCGCGAAAGCGGAAATTATCTTGTTGCCCAACTGGATTCCCGCTTTCGCGGGACTGACGGTAAAAATCAGGCTTTCGCATCATCCCGTTTCCGTATCACCAGCGCTGCGCGCTGTGCCGCCTTTCCGTAGCGCGCCATGCCTTCGAACTCGCGCTTCAGGATCGGCATGTTGATCGAGTCGAGCGGGACCTTGTGCTTGTCGTACTCGACGTAGGGGTCGTGGACATAGACGAATCGGTCGTCGAAGCCGGTCATCGTCACCCAGTGCGGAAACTTCTCGCGGTAGATGCGATACGAACTGATCAGCACGACCGGAATCGCGCCGGCCTCAAACTGCGTCTGCATCGCGCGCAGGCTCAACGCACGGTAGTGCACCCGGATCGCGCTTTCGCGAATTTCGTCGAGAAAATCCTCCTGCGTGAGGCGGATCACCGCCTTCTTTTCCAGGTTGCGCACCGAATCCACGAACAGCGCGCTTTTGTCGTTGACGAAAATCTCGACGTCGAAGCCCCGGTGCCATGCCGACAATGCCATGCCGTACGGCCCGCAGCCGCCGTGGCCGGACGTCATGAAGACGGTCGTCGCTTCGCGCCACAGGCGGATTTCCAGCTTGCGGCTCGGAACCAGCGCCGGATCAAGCGCCTGCATCGCCATTATCAGAGTCGCCGGTCCGCAGGTGAAATCCAGCGTCTGTTCGTAATAGGGCACGCGCGTCGTCGCCGGCTTGAGATGCGCAATCAGCGACTTCTCCATGCGCAGCGCGTCGGCATGATCTTCGTAATAATCCGGGTAGGTGCCGAACGGCCGGTAGCCCATCTTGCGATACAGCCTCTCGGCCGCCCCATTGTCGACACGGATTTCGAGCCGCATAGCGATGCAATCACGCTCGCGGCCGACTTCCTCCGCGCGCTCCAGCAACGCCTGCCCGATACCCGCGCCGCGATGTTCCGGCGCCACCGCAATCGAATACAGACGCGCGAGCGACGTGCCGGTGCGAAACAGCACCAGCGCGTAGCCGCGCAGCACATCCGCCTGGACATCGACCAGCAGCGCGGCGTTGCCGCGGCCGATCAGGTAGCGAAAGTTGCGGCGACTGAGCCGATCGCTGTCGAAGCAGCGTTCTTCCAGGCGAACCAGCGGCTCCAGGTCATCGAGCGTGGCGGGGCGGATCATGATCTGCCAATCATACCAGCGCGCGGCAGTTTAGGGCTGCGTGGTCCGTTTGGGCATGGACGTTGCGACTATGCAACATTTATGCTCATGTACTGTTGCCGTAAATATACAAGAAGGATTGATTAACGGTGGGTGAGTTCATCATCACCCCTTTAATACCAAAGGAAATTAGACCGGAATGAGAGCTAACAGCAGTGGTTGACATTCTGTTGCTGAAACGATACGGTTCGATGTTCTGGAAGTACCTAAAAAGCAACATAGGTTGGATACCTCTGTCGCTTTGGCGGTTTTCCTGCAGGGAGCAGTGGATGCAGCAGTGCATGCACCACTTTCCCCGGTCGGCTGCGCCGGCTGCAAGCGGTAACAATTCTTCGGCCAGGCGCAGCGACGGTCGGAGGGGGTATTTGGATGAAATCATTTTTTTGCAGACGCGGCGTCTTGCGCTCGCTCGTCTTGTCGCTCGCGATCGGCGCCCTGGGCGTCAGCGCAGGCGCCATGGCGGCGAACAAGACGTCGGGTGGTATCTACGGCGAGGCCCAGGCGGGCGCAACCGTGACCGCCCAAAACCCCGACACGGGGCTGACGCGTACCGTTGCAGCGGATAACAGCGGCTACTTCAACTTCGCCGCGCTGCCGCCCGGAACCTACAAGGTTCAGGAAATGCAGAACGGCAATGTTGTCGGTACGCAAACAGTGCTGGTCAGCATCAACCATTCTTCGCACGTGTCATTCATGGGCGCTGCGCAGCAGCTGGGCACCATCCAGGTCACCGGCGGCGCGGTCAATCCGATCGACGTTACCACCTCCAACAGCTCGCTGGTGCTCAATTCGCAGCAGTTCAAGCAGTTGCCGGTAGCGCGCGACACGAATGCCGTCACGTTGCTGGCGCCGTCCGTAATTCCGTCGGCACCGACGCTCAACATCGAGACCACTTCGTTCGGCGGTTCGTCGGCGGCGGAAAACGCCTACTATCTGAACGGACTGAACATCACCGACAACCTGAACTTCGTCAGCTATTCGCATCCGCCTTTCGAGGCGCTGCAGGAATACCAGGTTCTGACCGGTGGTCTGACCGCAGCCTACGGCGGCGCGCTCGGCGGTATCCTCAATCTTGTCACCAAGAGCGGTACCAACACGTACCACGCCGGCGCCAGCATTTACTGGATTCCGCGCGGTCTGCACGCCACGTCGCCCGATACGGTTGTTCGCGTGCCGGGGTCGACCGACTTGCAGTACTACGATCGCAATTCGGACAACAGCCACGACAATCTGACCTACAACCTCTACGCGAGCGGTCCGGTCGTCAAGGATCACGTGTTCTTCTACGCGATGTATCAGGGCAACGATTCCAACGACAACTATTACAGCACCGCCCAGCTCACCAACGAGCAGAGCAGCTCGCCGCAGGGTCTCATCAAGCTCGATTGGCAGATCAACGATGCAAACCTGCTGGAAGTGACGGCTTACGACAGCCAGCACGACATCACTGACTACACGTCCGACCTGGTCCATCCGAACACTACCTGGGACGATAACGCCCGGATCGAGACGGACTACAACCGCGGTGGCAAGGCCTATATCGGCAAGTACACCTGGGTCCCGACCAGCAACTTCAACGTTTCGGCGATGTGGGGCTACGTCACGTTTGATCATGGCGAAAACTCTCCGACCCGCGACTGCCCGCGTGTGACCGACGCGCGTACCGGCGTCGGGATTCACAAAGGCTGCTGGACGAACATCCTGTATGCCGGTGCCAACGACTTCGATTCGCGTCATGAGTCGCGCATCGACGGCGAGTGGCAGCTGGGCACGCACGACATCACCTTCGGCTACGACCGGCAGGCTTTCTTTGCCTCGTCGCACAATGACTACAGTGGCGGTGCCGGCTGGTTCTACCTGCCGATTCCTGACGACGGTGTGACCGGTATCGGGGACATTCCGATTCCGGCATCGGTGCAGGCGCAGGGCAGCTATGCACGCATGCGCGTGTACCGCAATGGCGCCGAGTTCACCAACCTGCAGTCGGCCATCTACCTGCAGGACAACTGGCGCATCGGTAACTTCTACTTCCGCTACGGCGCCCGTACGATCTCGTACACCAACTACAACCCGGTTGGTGATGCGTACATCGATATCAAAAACAAGATCGCACCGCGTCTGGGTCTGTCCTGGGACGTGTTCGGCGATTCGAGCCTGAAGCTCTACGCCAGTGCCGGGCGCTATTACATCCCGCCGTCGGGTGACAGTAACGTCCGCTTGTCCGGCCAGGCGTGGGACTACTACGAGTTCTACAGCTACACCGGCATGAATTCGACGACGGGCGTCCCGACCGGGCTGACCCCGTTCGGTCATCGCGTCTATGAAAACGGCGACAACGGGGATCTGCCGGACGCTGCTTCCGTGGTGGCCAAGAACCTCGACCCGATGTATGAGGACGAGTTCATTCTTGGCGCTCAGAAGCGCATTGAAGGCACACAGTGGTCGCTCGGTTTGAAGGGCATTCGCCGCAACCTGAAGGCCGGCATGGATGACGTCTGCGGGTTCGCAATCTCCTATGGCAATGTCCATCAGTGGGTCGTCAAGAATCAGGGCCAGGCGGCGGCGGATAATCTGCCGGGCTGCTTCCTGATGAATCCGGGCGCATCCGCCACGACCGTCGCTCCGGATGGCAAGGAATACACTATTCCGGCCGACGTAATCGGCATGCCGAAGGCGGTCCGCTACTACAGCGCCATCGAATTCCTCTTCGATCGCGCATTCGATGGTACCTGGTTCCTGCACGGCTCCCTGACCTGGTCGCACCTGTACGGCAACGAAGAAGGCTACACGCTGTCTTCGATCGGCCAGGTGGACTCCGGTCTGACCGAGTCGTTCGACTTCCCGGGTCTCGCCGAGGGTGCCTATGGCGACCTGGCAAATGATCGGACCTGGGTGTTCAAGGTGTTCGGCGCCTACCAGATTGCTCCGGAATGGCGGGTCGGCATGAACATCCGCTACCAGAGCGGTCAGCCGTTGAGCTGCCTGGGCCTCTACGCCGGCCCGATCCCGAATGCGATCGCCACGCTGTATGGCGGCGACTCGCACTATTGCGGCGGCAAGCTGGTCCCGCAGGGTTCGGTGGGCCGCGGCCCGCGCGTCTATGACGTCGACGGCAGCATCCACTACATGCCGAGCTGGGCGCCCGGCCTGAACATCGGCCTGACGGTGGTTAACCTGTTTAACTTCCACAACGCCGAGCAGCTTCTGGTCGCTGGCGAAAATGGCGACGGCGTGCCGCTGCCGCAGTACCTGGCGGTGTATGGCTACCAGCAGCCGCAGTACTTCCGCTTCAGCGTCGAGTACGACTTCTTCTAAGTCGGATAACAAGAAAGGATGCGCGGGCCGAGCAATCGGCCCCTCATCCACCAAAATTGAGCCGCCGATGCTTCATCGGCGGCTTTTTTTGTTCTCTATGCCGATTTTTCCCTCGTTCGAAGCGTTGTTAAAGCGCAACAATTGCTGAATTAAATGCGCCGCTATGTCGGCCCATATGTGGACATGAGGCCGATTCCAGCGGGTCGAATATTTACGACAAAGGGTTGACTTTTTGTTGCTTCAGGCGTACACCATGCGCTCGGGACTGCCAAAATCACGAACACCGGCTTGGGAAACCGTCGGTATCGAGGCAGAACCGCTGGGCCGGAACCGGGTCGGCGGTGTTCCCAGGGAACAATCGTGGCAGTGAGCGTTCATCGCACCACGCCCCCCTTGTCCCCGGCGCCGGCTGCGCCGGCGAGAGGTAAATTAGTTGTACTCCGGCCAAGGCGCAGCAATGGTCGGAGGGGGGTATTTCTGATGAAATCGTTCTTTGACAGACGCGGCGTCTTGCTGTCGCTCGTCCTGTCGCTTGCTATTGGCGCATTGGGCGTCAGTACGGGCGCCATGGCGGCAAGCAAGACGGCAGGCGGTATCTACGGCCATGCCCAACCGGGCGCGACCGTGACTGCCACCAGCCAGTCAGGTCTGACCCGTACGACTACGGCGGCAGACGACGGCTATTTCAATTTCAAGGTCCTGCCGCCCGGTACCTATACGGTTCGGGAAGAGCAGAATGGCAACGTCATCGGCACCACTTCGGTGCTCGTGACCATTAACACGTCGACGCACGCGACGTTTACAGCTGGCGCACAGCAACTCGGCACGATCCAGGTCGTCGGAGGCGCGGTCAACCCGATCGACGTTACCACGTCCAACACGTCCCTGGTGCTGAATGCGAGCCAGTTCAAGCAGCTGCCGGTCGCGCGTGACGAGAACGCGATTACGCTGCTGGCGCCGTCCGTCGTGCCTTCGTCGCCGACACTCGGTATCAGCACCACGTCGTTCGGCGGTTCGTCGGCGGCGGAAAACGCCTACTTCCTCAACGGCTTGAACGTCACCGACAACCTCAACTTCGTGAGCTTCTCGACGCCGCCGTTCGAGTCCCTCGAGGAATACCAGGTATTGACCGGCGGTCTGACCGCGGCCTATGGCAGTGCGCTGGGCGGCATTCTGAACGTTGTCACCAAGAGCGGCACGAATACGTTCCACGCCGGCGCCAACATTTTCTGGGAGCCGCGGGGCTTGTATTCGTCGACTCCGGATGTCGTGGAAGTCACGCCCAACGGGCTGCAGTATTACGACCGCAATTCCGACAATTCCCAAGGCGAGTATACCTACAACCTCTATGCCAGCGGCCCGATCGTGAAGGACCACCTGTTCTTCTACGCGCTGTACCAGGGTGTTAACACCCACGAGGAAACCTACAGCGTCAGCAAGCACACGGTGTACGAGAACACCCAGCCGCAGGGCCTGTTGAAGGTGGATTACCAGATCAATGACGCCAACCTGCTGGAACTGACTGCTTACGACAACCAGCAGGAATCCAAGCGCGACGTTTACGATTTGGTCCACCCGAACACAAACTGGTTTGATGCATCCACGGACGGCACGGTTGATGTCAACGGTGGCGGCAAGGCCTACATCGGCCGGTACACCCTCGTGCCGACGGACAACTTCAACGTTTCCGCGATGTGGGGCTATGTGACCTTTAGTCACGCGCAAAGTTCGCCGACGGAGACTTGCCCCTACGTGCTCAACCAGATCAACGGAAACTCCGTGCACATCGGTTGCGCTGCGTACCAAGGCTACAGTGGTGAGAATGACTTCGACGCTCGCCACCAGGCGCGTATCGACGGCGAATGGCAGCTCGGGCCGCACGATATTACGTTCGGCTACGACATGCAGAACTTCTTCGCCACGGCGCATACTCGCTATTCGGGCACCGAAGGCCCGCAGGGCAACGGCTACACGTTCATTTACTTTGCACCGAAGAACTGCGAAACCGGTGACCTTGGCGGCAATCGCCCGGTCCCGGGCTGCCAACCCTATGTCCGCCGTCGCTTCTTCCTGGATGCGGCGACGTTCACCAACAAGCAGCACGCGTTTTATTTGCAGGACAAGTGGCGTATCGGGAACTTCTACCTGCGCTTCGGCGCCCGGACGGTCTCGTACACCAACTACAACCCGCTTAATCAGGCGTACATCGACATCAACAACAAGCTCGCGCCGCGTCTGGGCCTGTCCTGGGACGTGTTCGGCGATTCGAGCCTGAAGCTGTACGCGAATGCCGGTCGTTATTTCATCCCGCCGTCGGGCGACAGCAATGTCCGCCTTGCCGGCGCGGAATACGACTACTACGACTTCTTCACCTATGACAGCATCGACCCGACCACCGGGCGGCCTGTCAATCCGAAGCAGTTCGGCCAGCGCGTGTACGAAAACGGCGGCATGGGCATCCTGCCGGATGCCGGTGCGGTTGTGTCCAAGAACATCAATGCGATGTACGAGGACGAATTCATCGTGGGTGGCCAATACCGCATCGCGGAAACGCAGTGGTCGGTCGGCCTGCGGGCAATTCGCCGCAACCTGAAAGCCGGTATGGACGATGTGTGCGGGTTCTCGGCTTTTGCCGCGGGCTTTGGTGGCAAGATCTACCCGTACGTCCTGCAGCATGAAGGTCAGGCTGCCGCGGATGCGCTCCCGGGCTGCTTCCTGATGAACCCGGGTACCGACGCGGTCACGCAGACCCCGACCGGCAAGATCTACACGATTCCGGCGAGCGTGATCGGCGTTCCGAAGGCGACGCGTTATTACAACGCGGTGGAACTGCTCTTCGACCGCGCGTTCGACGGCAAGTGGTTCCTGCATGCGTCGTTGGTCTGGTCGCACCTGTATGGCAACGAGGAAGGTTACACCCTGTCTTCGATCGGCCAGGTCGATTCCGGCCTGACCGAGTCGTTCGACTTCCCGGGTCTGACCGACGGCGCCTACGGTACATTGAGCAACAACCGCACGTGGCAGTTCAAGATGTTCGGCGCGTACAACTTCACGCCCGAATGGTCGGTGAACTTCAACTTCAGCTTCATCAGCGGTCAGCCGATCAGCTGCCTGGGTTACTACAACGGCCCGATCAACGGCGGCAATGCCGTCGCATCGCTGTACGGCCCGGTTGCTCACTACTGCTATAGCCCCACCGGCAACTTCCTGTCGCCGCAGGGTTCCTATGGCCATGGCGATCGTATCTACGACCTGAGCGGCGGCCTGCGTTATTCACCGGCTTTCGCACCTGGTCTGACGTTCGGCATGGATGTGATCAATATCTTCAACTTCCACAACGCGACAAGCGTGGACTTCGTGTCACAGCTGGACAGCGGGCAGCCGAACCCTGGCTTCCTGAAGCCCACCTGCAACTGCGATTTCCAGGGCGGCTTCCAGCAGCCCCGGTACTTCCGCTTCAGCGTGGAATACGACTTCCTGTAAGTCGGATAACAAGAAAGGATGCGTGGGCCGAGCAATCGGCCCCGCATTCACAAAGCTTGGCCGCCGGTACACCACCGGCGGCTTTTTTTTGGCTCCGAATGTTGTGCGCGATACCCGCGGTCTGGAATTCAGTCCTTACCACGCCTCGATTCCGCCCTCTCTGTATCGGGTACGGGTTTGTCTTAGTCGGGATAGCAAGAAGGCCGCCGGCAGTCCGCCGGCGGCTTTGTGTTACCCGCGGCCGAAGCGCGGGTCGGATGGCGCCGCTACGGGTTATGAGCGGTAAATTCCACCTTCGGAATGTAGTAGCGGAAAGTGTAGGACCTGTTGCATAGGTCGGCCTGGTCGCTGCAAGGTTCGAAGGTTGAACGAAGCAACGCCTGCCGCGTTGCGAGGACCATCAACGGGATCGAGTCCCGATCGACGACAACAGGATTTTCAACACTACCATCCGGCGCGACCGTAAACCGGTACGTAACATGATAGATATATGAACCTTCGGAACCCGCCGGAACGCCGGTGCCTGATGACACTTTGAACGATCCGGGAGCACCTGCGCCGCCACTGACGGTGGGGGCGGAGGTTGAAGGGCTTGTTGCACAGCCTGCGGTCAGCGCAGCAGCGCCGAGCAGGGCGAGAAATGTTCCTGTTCCACGTTTCATATCGCACCTCCGATATTATGTGGAGGACACACTTCTCAGTATAGTCCACAATTCCCCCTCCCCGGCGGATCTTGCTTCAGCCGGTGAGCAGGCGGTAGGCTTCCCGGTATTTCTCAGCGGTTTTCTCGATAATCTCCACCGGCAGCGTCGGCCCCGGCGCGGTCTTGTTCCAGTCGAGCGTTTCCAGGTAGTCGCGCACGAACTGCTTGTCGAAGCTCGGTGGGCTGATACCGGACCGATAGCTTGCGGCGGGCCAGAACCGCGAGGAGTCCGGCGTCAGAGCCTCGTCTATCAGGACGAGCTTGCCGTTGTCGTCGAGGCCGAACTCGAACTTGGTGTCGGCGATGATGACGCCGCGCTCTGCGGCGTGCAGCGCCCCGAATTCGTACAGCGCCAGCGTCGCGTCGCGAACCTGCGCGGCGATAACAGGGCCGACCATCCGCTCCACTTCGCGGAAGTTGATGTTCTCGTCGTGCTGACCGGGGGCAGCCTTGGACGACGGCGTAAACAGCGGTTCCGGCAGGCGGTCCGCCTGGCGCAGGCCTGCCGGCAGCGGCAAGCCGCAGAGCGTGCCGTTCGCCTGATAGTCTTTCCAGCCCGAGCCGATCAGGTAGCCGCGCGCGATCGCCTCGATCGGTAACGGGCTGAGCTTGCGCACCACCGTCGCGCGACCTTCCACCAAGCGCCGATCGTCAGCGTCGGGTACGGCATCCTCAAGCGGGATGTCGGCGACATGGTTCGGCACGATGTGGCGGGTGCGCCCGAACCAGAAGCGAGCAAGGCCCGTCAGAACCCTGCCCTTGTCGGGAATCGGATCCGGCAGAATCACGTCGAAGGCCGACAATCGATCGGTGGCCACGATCAGCAGGTGGTCGTCGCCGACGGCGAAGATGTCGCGGACCTTGCCGCGGTGAACCAGCGGCAGGGATTTGAGTTCCGCTTTGATGAGCGTTTCCGGCATGACACGGCCTTATGAATTCCCGTTCGTGCTGAGCTTGTCGAAGCACGTCTGAAATGACTTGATTGGAAGACGCCCTTCGACAAGCTCAGGGCGAGCGGCTCGCATTTTTGTTCCGACGGCCGAATTATCCGCTGCCGCCATCCGCAAAGTCCAACAATAGTAGAATAGGCGTCTTTTCGTATCGCGGGGCAGCATCGTGAGTTGGTGGAGCGCGCTCATCGGCGGCACCCTCGGCTTCGTCATCGGCGGGCCGATCGGCGCCATTATCGGCGCGGCGCTCGGGCATATGGTCGGCGGCGGGACCGACTGGACGCGTCTCGCCGGCACCTATAACCCGGGCGAGCGGATCCAGACAGTGTTCTTCACCACCACGTTCTCCGTGATGGGCCATCTCGCCAAGGCGGACGGCCGCGTGTCGGAGTCCGAGATCGAGGCCGCGCGCGCGGTGATGGGGCAGATGAATCTGAATGCTGCGCAACGCGACGCCGCGATCCGGCTGTTCCAGCAGGGCAAACAGCCGGGCTTCGATCTGGAAGGTGTGCTGGCGCAGTTTCGCAGAGAGTGCCAGCGGCGGCTCGACCTGTTTCGCGTGTTCGTTGAGATTCAGCTGCACGCGGCGCTGGCGGACGGCGATATCGACGTCGCCGAGCGCCGGGTGCTGGAAACGATCTGTGTCCAGCTCGGCATTTCGCGCGCCGAGTTCGCCCGGCTCGAACAGTTGACGCGCGCCCAGCACGGCGGTTGGCGGGAGCAGACTTCCGGTCGGGGACAGCGGCCGAGCCGCGTCAGCCTGTCGCAGTCATACAAGGTGCTGGGCGTCAGCGCCGAGGCCGGCGACGCCGAGGTGAAGAAAGCCTATCGGCGCCTGCTGCATCAGCATCATCCGGACAAGCTGGTGGCGAAAGGGCTGCCGGAAGAAATGATGAAGATCGCCGAGCAGAAAACGCAGCAGGTGATTGCCGCGTACGAGCGCATCAAGGAAGCGCGTGGGATGAAGTGACACTAAATTCCGTTCGTGCTGAATTTATGCCCCCGCTCCGGTACAGTTACGGCCACTCGATACAGGCAGCATGCTCATGAATCAATACCTGATTGCGCCATCGATTCTGTCCGCCGATTTCGCCCGGTTGGGCGAGGAGGCGGCGGCCGTGCTGGAGGCCGGCGCCGACATGATTCATTTCGACGTGATGGACAACCATTACGTGCCGAACCTGACTATCGGCCCGATGGTCTGCAAGGCGCTGCGTAGTTACGGCATCGATGCGCCGATCGACGTGCATCTGATGGTCAAGCCGGTCGACCGGATCATCGGCGACTTCGCGGCAGCGGGCGCCACGTACATCACGATCCATCCGGAAGCGACCGAGCATGTCGACCGGTCGCTGCAACTGATCCGCGACGCCGGCTGCAAGGCCAGCCTGTCGTTCAACCCGGCGACGCCGCTCGACCACTTGGACTGGGTGATCGACAAGGTCGACATGGTGCTGATCATGTCCGTCAATCCTGGGTTCGGCGGGCAGTCTTTCATACCGACGAGCCTTGAGAAGGTGCGTGCCGTGCGCGAGCGCATTGCGCAAAGTGGCCGCGACATCCGCCTCGAAGTCGATGGCGGCATCAAGGCGGACAACATACGCGCGATCGCCGACGCGGGCGCCGACACGTTCGTCGCAGGCTCGGCGATTTTCAAAGGCGGCGACTACCGCACGACCGTCGGTGCGCTGCGCGAGCAGTTGCCGTCCGATGCTTGACGCCGCGCCGGCGCAGGCCGGCTATACGCACGTGCCGGTCGTGCGCGAGGTCGTGGCCGATCTCGACACCCCGCTGAGCGTCTTCCTCAAGCTAGCCAACGGCCCACATACCTATCTGCTCGAATCGGTGCAGGGCGGGGAAGTCTGGGGGCGTTATTCGGTGATCGGGCTGCGTGCGCGCACACGGCTGGTCGTCAACGGCAATACGATCCAGATCGAGCGCGACGGTGGCGAAGCCGAAACGGTCACCGGCATATCCGACCCGCTGAACTGGCTGGAGCACTACCGGAACCGCTACCGCGTCGAGCCGCATCCGGATCTGCCGCGTTTCACCGGCGGCCTCGTCGGCTATTTCGGCTATGACATCGTGAGGTCGGTCGAACCGCGCCTCGCGGCCGGACGCAAGTCTCCGGAAATCGATACGCCGGACTGCTTGCTTATGGTGTCGGACGAGCTGGCAGTGTTCGATAACCTGGCCGGCAAGCTGTACCTGATCGTCCATGCGCCCGCCGATAGCGCCGACAGCGTTGCCGATGCCGAAAAGCGGCTGGACAAACTGGCCGCCCGGTTGCGGCAGCCGCTGACTTACAGCGCGCCGGCAACCGGTGCCGCCGTCGATGAAGCACGCTTTCAGTCCGCGTTTCCACAGCCGGCATTCGAGGCCGCGGTCGAGCGTGCGCGGGAATACATTCTTGCCGGCGATGTGATGCAGGTCGTGTTGTCGCAGCGGATGTCGGCGCCGTTCGACGGCGCGCCGCTCAACGTCTATCGCGCGCTGCGCTCGCTGAATCCATCTCCGTATTTGTATTTCATGAACTTCGGCGATTTTCAGGTGGCGGGTTCATCGCCGGAAGTGCTGGTGCGCGTCGAGGACGGCGAAGTGACAGTGCGGCCGATCGCCGGCACACGCCGCCGCGGCGCGAACGCCGCCGAAGATGCCGCGCTTGCCGAAGAACTGTTGGCCGATCCGAAAGAGCGCGCCGAGCATTTGATGCTGATCGACCTCGGGCGCAACGATGTAGGCCGCATCAGCGCGACCGGGAGCGTCCGCGTCACCGAGCAGATGGTGATCGAGCGCTATTCTCACGTGATGCACATCGTCTCCAACGTCGCCGGCCGATTGCGCGACGGCTTGAGCGCGATCGATGCGCTGCGTGCCTGCTTCCCGGCCGGTACGCTGTCCGGCGCGCCCAAGGTGCGGGCGATGGAAATTATCGACGAACTGGAGCCGGTGCGCCGCGAAGTCTATTCCGGCGCGGTCGGCTATCTCGGCTGGAGCGGCAACATGGACACCGCCATCGCGATCCGCACCGCTGTCATTCGCGATGGCCAGCTGTACGTGCAGGTCGGCGCGGGCATCGTGCACGATTCGGTGCCGGCGAAGGAATGGGAGGAGACGATGAACAAGGGCCGCGCGGTGTTTCGCGCGGTCGAGTTGGCGGGGCAGATGTAATGCTGCTGATGATCGACAATTACGACTCGTTCACCTACAACCTCGTGCAGTACCTGGGCGAGCTGGGTGAAGATGTAGTTGTCCACCGCAATGACGACATCACCCTCGACGACATCGAGGCGCTGACGCCGGCGCGTATCGTCGTCTCCCCGGGGCCATGCACGCCCAGCGAGGCGGGTGTGTCGCTGAAATTGATTGAGCGCTTCGCCGGCACGATTCCGATCCTCGGCGTCTGCCTCGGACACCAGGCGATCGGCCAAGTCTACGGTGGCCGTATCGTGCGCGCGGCGCGCGTCATGCACGGCAAGTCATCCCTGATTCGCCACAACCACAGTGGAGTCTTTGCGGGCCTCCCCGATCCGTTCGAAGCCACGCGCTACCATTCGCTCGTTATCGACCCGGAGTCGCTGCCGGACTGCCTGGAAATGACCGCCTGGACGGAGAGTGACGACGGCGAGGTCGAAGCCATCATGGGCGTGCGGCATCGCGAATTGCCGGTCGAGGGCGTGCAGTTTCATCCGGAATCCATTCTGACCCAGCACGGGCACGCACTGCTCAAGAACTTTATCAATGGAAATTAAAGAAGCCATCAGCCGCATCGTCGACCGCGAAGACCTGTCGCGGCGCGACATGGAAGCCGTGATGCGCCAGATCATGACCGGCGGTGCAACCCCGATTCAGATCGGCGGCTTTCTCGCCGGCCTGCGCGCCAAGGGGGAAACGGTCGACGAAATCACCGCTGCCGCGCAGGTCATGCGCGAGCTGGCAACACGCGTCGAAGTCGACAAGCGGCACCTGGTCGACACCTGCGGCACCGGCGGCGACAACAAAAGCCTGTTCAACATCTCGACGGCCGCCGCCTTCGTGGTCGCGGCCGCCGGCGGCCGGGTCGCCAAGCACGGCAACCGGGCGATGTCCGGCTCATCCGGCAGCGCCGACGTGCTGGAAGCGATGGGCGTCAACCTCGAACTCGAGTCGGCCGACGTCGCCCGTTGCATCGACACCGTCGGCCTCGGCTTCATGTTCGCGCCCACACATCATTCCGCCGCCCGCTACGCTGCGGCCCCGCGGCGCGAACTCGGCACCCGGACGCTGTTCAACCTGCTCGGGCCGCTGACCAACCCGGCCGGTGCGCCGAACCAGTTGCTCGGCGTATTTGCCCCGCGCTGGGCGGAGTCGGTCGCCAAGGTGCTGCGCGCACTCGGCAGCGAGCACGTGCTGGTCATTCACTCGCATGACGGCCTGGACGAAATCAGCATCGCCGCACCCACGCAGGTCACCGAACTGGCCGACGGGCAGATCCGCAGCTATCGCATCGCCCCCGAAGACTTCGGCTTCGAACGACAACCGCTCAACGACGTGATCGCGGCCAGCGCCGCGGATAGTCTGGCGCTGGTGGAACAGGCGCTGGCGGGCAAACCGGGCGCTGCACACGACATCGTTGTGCTGAATGCGGGCGCCGCGCTTTATGCAGCCGGCGTGGCCGAAACGATGAGTGCCGGTGTCGATCGCGCGCGCGAGGCGATCGTAAGCGGCGCGGCGACGGCGAAGGTTGAAGAGTTGAAGGCCGCGACAAGCGCCCATGGGTGACATTCTTCAACGCATTCTGGCGACCAAGCGCGAAGAAGTCGCCGCCGGCAAAAATACCCGTCCATTAGCTGAACTGCGCGCGGCAGCGGCGAACCTGCCTCCGCCGCGCGGCTTCCGACGTGCACTGGATACCAGAATTGCGCGACGCGAACCGGCAGTCATTGCGGAAATCAAGCGTGCTTCCCCCAGCGCCGGCATCCTGCGCGACCCCTTCGACGTCGGCACGATCGCGGCAAGCTACGCGGCAGCCGGCGCCGCCTGCTTCTCCGTACTGACCGACGAAACATATTTTCAGGGACAGGGCCGCAACATTGAACTGGCGCGGGCGGCGGCGCCGGTGCCGGCATTGCGCAAGGACTTCATCATCGACGCGTGGCAGGTCTACGAAAGCCGCCTGCTCGGCGCCGACGCGCTGCTGCTGATCGTCGCCGCGCTCGACGACCGGCGCCTGGCCGAATTGCTGCAACTGGCGACGGAGGTCGGGCTGGATACCCTGGTCGAAGTCCATGACGCCGACGAGCTGGAACGTGCATTGGCGGCGGGCGCCGAACTGGTCGGCATCAACAACCGGGATCTCAAAACGTTCGTCACCGACATTGCGACCACGCTGAACCTCATGCCGAAGCTGCCGGCGGGCGTGACGCTGATAACCGAAAGTGGAATTCGCACCGCTGCCGATGTGGCGCGGCTAACGGAGCAGGGGGTTCATGGGTTTCTGGTTGGGGAAGCCTTTATGCGCGCGCCCGATCCGGGCGGCAAATTGCGGGAACTGTTCGGTTAGCGGGAATCTCCGTCATGCCGGCGAAGGCGGGCATGACGGAGAGCCGTCAGCCCCCAATCTGTTCCTCGAGCTTCGCATCGGTCCCTTCACGACTTGCGCCGAACACGACGATCGTCTTCCCCGACGCCGTAATCAGGCCTTCTTCCTCGAGATTCTTCAGCACCCGGCCGGCCATTTCGCGCGAGCAGCCGACAATGCGGCCAATTTCCTGGCGACTGATCTTGATCTGCATGCCGTCCGGATGCGTCAGTGCGTCCGGTTGCCGGCACAGATCCAACAACGCCCGCGCGATGCGACCCGTAACGTCCAGAAAGGCGAGATCGCCGACCTTGCGCGAAGTCCGCTCCAGCCGCACCGCCATCTGCCGGGCGAGTGCGAACAGCAGTTCCGGATCCTGCTGCACCAGTTCCCGGAAGTGCGCGTAACTGATCTCGGCAATCTCGCTTTCGGCGCGGGTGCGGACCCGCGCGCTGCGCGTGCCTTCAGGCTGAAACAGGCCCATCTCGCCGAAGAACTCGCCGCGATTGAGATAGGCGAGCACTATCTCGTCGCCGTCCTCATCCTCGATCGCCACCGCGACCGAGCCGGACACGATCAGATACAGCGTGTCCGAATGGGCGCCGGTGTGGATTACCGGTCGTTTGGAAGCATACTGGCGGACCCGGCAATGTTCCAGCAGCCGGTCGAGAACCGGATCGCCGAGGGTGGTCGCATGGTTGTTCATAGGTCCCTCTATGCGCGGCGGGGCGCCGCAGATCAAATCCCTGCACTGATACTGTTTTACCGAACCGGCGGGCGCCGCGCAAGCTCTGCGCGAAAATCGCTTAAAATGCCGGCCTCGGAAGTGTACACTGCCGAGTTGTTTTCCACCATCCGCCGGGAACTGTCGCTCCGGGAGAGTGCTGCATTGCCGATGTCCATGAAGAAGCTCAAGTTACAAGGTTTCAACAACCTCACCAAAACGCTGAGCTTCAATATCTACGACATTTGCTACGCCAAGACGGCGCGGCATCGCGACGAGTATATCGAGTACATCGACGAAGCGTATAACGCCGAGCGCCTGACGCAGATCCTCACCGATGTGTCCGACATCATCGGCGCGACGATCCTCAACATCGCCCACCAGGACTACGAGCCGCAGGGCGCATCGGTGACGATGCTGATCTCGGAAGAGCCGATAGTGGCGCAGCGGCACCTCGCGGCGAACAACGTCGAGGAGCCTGGGCCGTTGCCCGACGCCGTCGTCGCGCACCTCGACAAGAGCCACATCACGGTGCATACGTATCCGGAGAGCCATCCGGACAACGGCATCAGCACGTTCCGGGCGGACATCGACGTGTCCACCTGCGGGCGGATTTCGCCGCTGAAGGCACTGAACTACCTGATTCACAGCTTCGAATCCGACATCGTCACGGCCGACTACCGCGTGCGCGGCTTCACCCGCGACATCAAGGGCAACAAGCTGTTTATCGACCACAATATCGACTCGATCCAGAACTTCCTGTCCGCCGACACGCGCGACCGCTACCGAATGGTGGACGTGAACGTCTACCAGGAGAACATCTTTCACACCAAGATGATCCTGAAGGAATTCGACCTCGACAACTACCTGTTCGGCACCGGCGCGGGCGAGTTGACGCCGAAGGAAGCCAGGCGCATCCGCGACCGCCTCGAATCGGAAATGCTGGAGATTTTCTACGGGCGCAACATGAAGAAGGGTACGCGCGCCGAGATTAGCTGAAAGTCACTCAGCGCTCTATATCCAGAACGCCAGTGTGGTCATCACCTTCGACGTCCACCGCATGGCCTTCTGCACGCTGCGCGGCAGCCGCTTACCGCCCGCCTGTGTCGCGGCGCGGCCATGGCGGACTTCGTCCTGCTGCATGATTTCCAGCACGCCGCGGCTGCGCACGTCGTTGGCCGGCAACCGGCGCAGATGGCCATCCAGATGCCGCTCGACCTGCCGCTCGGTTTCGGCGACGAAGCCCAGGCTGTAACGGTCGCCGGCGAGCCCTGCGAGTGCGCCGATCGCGAAGGAGCCCAGGTACCACGCCGGGTCGAGACGGCTCGGCGCGCCGCCCAGTTCGTGGAGGCGCGCGGCGCACCAGGCAAGATGATCCTGCTCCTCGTCCGCCGCGCGCATCATCCGGTCGCGGATGCGGCCGGTCCGCGCCACCGCGGCCTGGCCCCGGTACAACGCCTGCGCGGAAATCTCGCCGGCATGATTGATGCGCATCAGCCGCGCCGCCAGCCGGCGCGCACCGGCGGTCAGTTCCGGATCGTCCAGCCGCGCAGCTGGATACTCGCGCCGCGGTGCCGGCGGCTTGCCAAGCAGTGTACGCGCGGCGTGATCGAGTTCGATGAGAACATGATCGATCGGATTGTATCGGCGCGATGTCAACATGGTGCCATTATCGCAACTGCGCGGCAGCTACCGCCAGCCGGTGCTGTACCGGGGTGCCGAGGGTGGCCTTCGACGCCGCGCGGCTGCGCTGCGGAACCGTTTGTCGGGGCCGCTTTCACGCCCGTCGCGATTTCGGGATAAAGGCGACCGTGAACATATTGATGTCGCTCACGCGGCTTGCAAGAATCCGACTTGGCGGCATTGTTGATTTGTTGCGGCACGGGAAAACCCGCGGTGTTATGTCGTTTATCAAAAAAGGTTTGCAAGGTTATGTTTTTGCAACGATTCGAGGTAGATACGCATTAATATTTGCGTATACTAGCACCTTCTGAATCGTTGAATCCGAACCGGGCGTGGCAGGGATCGCCGGCGCGGATTGTCTTACGGCCGTCGGAGTGCGGCTTCAAACAAAGGTAAACAGGGAGGCTTCATTGGCACTGTGCAAGTGGCTTTTGCCGGCCGCGCTGCTTTGTTTTGCAGGCGCGGCCAACGCGGGGTCCATCTGGGATTCGATGGGATTGCCCTCGGCCATTTCCGGCGACGGGCCCCCGGCCGGCGTGCTCGCGCCGAACGCCAAACAGGGCTTGGCGGGCTCGCTCGCGCTCGGCTATATTGGCACCACCGGCAACACCAACACCAGCAGCATCGACGCGAAGCTCGCGATCAGCTATACGTCCGGTCACTGGTTCCACAATGCTGCGCTGGATCGTCAGCGGGTGGCTCAGGATCACGATCTGACGGTCAACCGCCTCGACTTCGGCGGCCAGAGCAACTACCTGTTCAACGAACACAATTACGTCTTCGGGCACCTGTCCTACGAACGCAACGGCTTCGGCGGCTTCAGGCAGCGTACTTCGGAGGCGATTGGTTATGGCCGTCGTATTCTGGGCACGGACGAGCAGACGCTGGACATCGAAATCGGTGCCGGTTGGCGGCAAAGCCATCTGCGGGATATGCTCCCTGATGGCCAGACCGTCTACACGAACAAGACGTCCGGCATCGTGCGCCTTGGCGGCAAATACGAGTGGCAGTTCAACGAAAACGGTTCGTTCGGGCAGGCGATCGCGGTCGAGAAAGGCAGCGACAACACCTACACCGAGTCCATCACCAGTCTGACGGCCAACCTGATGTCGACGCTCGCGGTGGTGGTGTCCTACACGATCAAGCACAACAGCACAGTGCAAACGGGCATCGCCAACACCGACACCTACACCACCGTTTCGCTCCAATACAGCTTCTGATCATGGCCGCCTGAGGTCCAGGTCGCGCCGGTGGCGCTAACGCGCTATGATGCGCGGGCCGAGCATCGGCAACGGACCAGCCCAAAGCAAAGGAGTGCAAAGTGGTTTCTTCGTCGTTGCGGCGCTACCTGCCGCTGATTCTTCCCCTGAGCCTGATACTTGCAGCCGCGCCCGCCTTCGCGGCGGATGATGCGAGCCAACTCGACACGGTTACCGGCGGCGGCGCGCCGGGCGAATACAGCCAGGGCTTTTCCGGCAGCGCGGCACTCGGTTATACCGCGACCACCGGCAACACCGACACCAGCAGTCTTGATGCGAAGTTCGGGATCGCGTACGGCGCCGGGCGGTGGTATCACGTGTTGTCTGCCGAGAAGATTCGCGCCACTGACAAGGGCGTGACCACTGCCAGCAGTCTGCAGGCGGAGCAGCAGAGCGATTACCTCTTCACGCCGAACAACTACGTGTTCGAGAACATCGGCTACAATCATGACGACTTCGCCGGGGTCGAGCAGCGTACCTCGGAGGCGATCGGCTATGGGCGCCGGATTCTGCACACGCCGACGCAGACATGGTCCGCCCAGATCGGCGTCGGTGCGCGCCAGGAGGACATCCGGAACGACGGCAGCCGCAATTCCGCGATCGTACAGTTGGCCAGCGATTATTCATGGCAGTTCACTGACAACAGCAGCTTTGGCGAGGGGATCGTCGTAGAATACGGCACCAACAACACCCGCATCGAGTCCGCGACCAACCTGACGGTCAAGATCGTGAAGGATTTTGCGCTGGTGCTGTCGTATACGATCAAGCACAATACCAATGTTCCTGGTCAAACCGCGAACACCGACACTTACACGGCGGTCTCGCTGCAATACGCTTTTTAGGCAATGTCGTACTACAAGCATCACATCTTTTTCTGCACCAACCAGCGCGACGACGGTTCGCCGTGTTGCCAGAACCACGACGCCGAGCGGATGCGCAAGCACGCCAAGGCGCGCGTCAAGGCGCTCGGGCTCGCCGGGCCGGGCGGCGTGCGCGTCAATCGCGCCGGCTGCATGGATCGCTGCGAGGAGGGCCCGACCATCGTCGTCTACCCGGAAGGCGTGTGGTACACCTACGCCGACGAGGACGACGTCAACGAAATCGTGGACGAGCATTTAGCGCACGGCCGCGTGGTAGAACGCCTGCTGATGTGATTTCCGCGGCGCATTTTAGTTGAAATGTGCCCGCGCCTCCGGTAATATTTCCGCCTTTTCCGATCTCTCGGAGCGAGAGCCATGACCACTTTTTCAGCCAAGCCGGCCGAAGTCAGGCGCGACTGGTACGTCGTCGATGCCGCCGGCAAGACGCTTGGCCGCCTGTCGACCGAAATTGCGCGCCGCCTGCGCGGCAAGCACAAGCCCGTTTACACGCCGCACGTGGATACCGGCGACTACATCGTGGTCGTGAATGCCGAGAAGGTCCACGTCACCGGCAACAAGCGTGCCGACAAGATGTACTACCACCACACCGGCTACATCGGCCACATGAAGTCGATTTCGCTGGAGAAGCTGCTCGCGAAGGCGCCGGAGCGCGTGATCGAGGAGGCCGTGCGCGGCATGCTCCCGAAGAATCCACTGGGCCGCGCAATGTTCAAGAAACTCAAGGTCTACGCCGGCTCGGAGCACAAGCACACGGCGCAGCAACCGCAACCTCTGGAAATCTGACATGGCTACGGTAGAAAGCAACGCCCACTACGGCACAGGCCGCCGCAAGACCTCGGTCGCACGCGTCTTCCTGCGTTCCGGCAACGGCGCCATCAACGTCAACGGCAAGCCGCTGGATGACTACTTCGGTCGCGAAACCTCGCGGATGATCGTGCGCCAGCCGCTCGAAGTCGTCGATATGCTGAAGAACTTCGACATCACCGTCACCGTGACCGGTGGCGGCAACACCGGTCAGGCGGGCGCGATCCGCCACGGCCTGACGCGCGCCCTGATGGCGTACGACGAAGCCCATCGCCCGGCATTACGCAAGGCCGGCTTCGTCACCCGCGACGACCGTGAAGTCGAGCGCAAGAAGGTCGGCCTGCACAAGGCCCGCCGCGCACCGCAATACTCGAAGCGCTAATGCGCCAGTCTTCTCCCTCAGGGAGAAGGAGCGAGAAGGCTGCAGTAATTGGGGGATCGTCTAGCGGTAGGACTGCGGACTCTGACTCCGCCAACCCTGGTTCGAATCCAGGTCCCCCAGCCATCAAATGGCCCGCTTCGGCGGGCCATTTTCATTAAAGAACCCTGGATGAGAACCAGCCTGGTTCGACAAATTTGTCTGGAACAAATTTGAACAGCGGCTCCGCCGCTGGCCCGAAGGGCGCCGGGCAGGATAGTCCGGCGTAATCCAGGTCCCCCAGCCATCAAATGGCCCGCTTCGGCGGGCCATTTTCTTTTTCGGTCCTCCCGCCCTCACCCCAGCGGCCAAATCACCGGAATCAACCCCAGCGCAACCGCTGCCAGAATCAAATTCAACGGTAGTCCGAACCGCAAATAATCGGTGAACCGATAACCGCCGGGTCCATACACCATCAGGTTCGTCTGGTACCCGATCGGCGTAGCGAAACTCGCTGATGCGGCGAATGCAATCGCGATTGCGAACGGCCGAAAGTCGAGCCCCAGCGCGCTGGTCGTTGCGAGCGCGAGCGGGAACATGATCACGGCGGCGGCGTTGTTGGTGACGGTTTCAGTCAGCGCCATCGTCAGGAAGTAGATCACCGTCAGCAGGACCCACGGCCGGTCGCCCGCCATTGCCAATAGCGAACTCGCGAACGCGTCGGCGGCGCCGCTCGTTTGCAGTGCACGGCCGATGCCGAACGAGGCGGCAATCACCAGCAGCACTTCGAGTTCGATGCTGCGGCGCGCGATCGACACGCTGCAGCAACCGGTGAGGAGCATCGCGCCCGCGGCGAGAAAGGCGGCTGTCACCAGGTTGAGCACGCCGAGACTGGCGGTGACGACCAGGCCGATCAGAATCAGCCAGGCCAGCCAGCTGCGCTCATGGCGGGGGAACACCGAACCCTCGATCGGCCGCAGCAGCAGGAAGTCGCGCGAGCGGCCGTGGCGGTCGATGAAATCGGGCGTGGTTTCGAGCAGCAGCGTGTCGCCGGCGCGCAATTCGATATCGCCGATCTTGCGGCGGATGCGCTGGCCGTCGCGCGCGACTGCGATCACCACCGCGTTGTAGCGGGAGCGGAACGCGCCTTCGCGCACGGTCCGGCCGGACATCGGCGAATGCCCGGCGATGACCGCTTCGATCAGCGTTCGTGCGGGCCGCGGCGACTGCAGTTTGAAAACCTGGTCGGTCGCGGGCGTCAGTCCCTTGATGCGCTGCAGGTCGACGATCGAGTCGGTGATGCCGGCGAAGACCAGCCGATCGCCATCCTGCAGCTGCTCGTTCGGCCCGGCGGCCGGCACGATGTGGCCGTCGCGGTCGATTTCGATCAGGAACAGTCCCGGCAACTGGCGCAGACCCGCTTGCTGAATGGTCATGCCGGCGAGCGGACTGCCGGGTTCGACGAGCATTTCGACCGTGTATTCGCGCGGATCCTGCAGGTTTTCCATCGCTGCCACGCGCTCCGGCAGCCGCCAGCGCCCGAGCAGCAACACGTAGCCGATACCGACGATCGCGTATGGAATGCCGAGGGCGGTAAGTTCGAAAAAGCCGAAGCCGGGCAGGTGCGCGCGCGATATCAGCAGGCCATCCACGACCAGGTTCGTGCTGGTGCCGATCAACGTGCAGGTACCGCCGAGAATCGCCGCGTAGCTCAGCGGAATCATCAGTTTCGATACGGAAATACGCTGGCGCTTGGCCCAGTCCTGCACCGCCGGCAGGAACGTTGCCACCACTGGTGTGTTGTTCATGAAAGCGCTGAGGAATGTCACCGGCAGCATCATGCGCAGTTGCGCGATTGTGACGCTCGAAGGTCGGCCGAAGACGTAGCGGATCAGCACGTTGACCGCGCCGGTTTCGCGCAGGCCCGCGGCCACCACATACAGAGCTGCGATGGTCAGTACGCCCTGGTTCGCGAAACCGGCCAGCGCGTCGGCCGGCGCCAGCACCCCCAGTGCCATCAGCGCAGTCAACCCGGCAATCATGATCAGATCGGCGGCGATGCGCGTCAGCGCCAGCATCCCCAGGCAGCCGAGTGTGACCGCGACCGCGATCCAGGCGTCAACCGACAATGGGGTCTCCCAAGGTGATGTTGCCGCCTTCAGCGCCGCCGGAGAGTCGCCCGGACAAGGCGCCGGGCCGAAAGCGTAGCCCCCTCCGGTGAGGACGAGCAACGCAGCACGGGCGGCTCTCCGGGGCGCCCGAAGGGAATTCGCCTGCCGCCGGCCCCAGGCCGCGTTCCGGCGACTTGACATGGATGGCCATGCCGGCGTCACTGCGCGTTGCCAGGGGCCGGCAGGCGAGATCTGAAGCCGGTAATATCATTTTGGGAGACCCCCTTGCCCCATGCTATGTTTCTGACGTTCGGATTATACGGATTAGCCGCGCATGATTCTGACCTTTACCGATTTCGGCCGCGAAGGGCCCTACCTCGGTCAGCTTGAAATTGTGCTGCACCGTCTCGCGCCGAATGTGCCGGTCGTACACCTGATGGCGGACGCGCCGCGGTTCAAGCCGCGCAGCGCCGCTTACGTGCTGGCAGCGCTCGCTCATGACGTACCGGACGGGACGGTCTTTCTAGGCGTGGTCGATCCGGACGCTGGGGCGCGCGAGCCGCTGATTGTACGCACCGGCGCCTACTGGTTCGTTGGGCCCGACAATGGTTTATTGGAAGTCGCGGCGGCCCACGTGGAAAGCGCGGCGTGGTGGCAGATCGAGTGGCGGCCGGATGACTTGTCGGTCGGCTTTCATGGCCGCGATCTGTACGCGCCGGTGGCGGCGCGGCTGGCCCTCGGCATGACGCCGGAAGCCGCGGGCGGCGTCACCATAGAACGCGTGCCGGTTGACTGGCCGGCGGACCTCAACGAGGTCATTTATATCGATGGTTTCGGCAATGCCACCACCGGCATCCGCGGCAGTCAGCTTGCGCCGACGGCGACGCTGGAGGTAAGTGGTCGCAGGCTGGCGAAAGCAGAAGCGTATGGCACTGTCGCGCCGGGCGAGGCATTCTGGTACGTCAACTCGGACGGGCTGGTTGAGATTGCCGCCAACCGGAGCAGCGCCGCACAGGCACTGGGATTGGCGGTCGGCGACCCGATCAGGTTTTAAACAGCTATCCCTGAATGTTCTCGATAACGAACTCGACTCGCCGATTCTTGGCGCGGCCTTCCGCGGTTGCGTTAGTCGCGATCGGGTCGGACTCGCCGAAGCCGTGCGTCGTCATCCGGCTACTGTCGATGCCGCGCTGCTCCAGCGCGCTCGCGACCGATTCGGCACGCTCCGCCGACAACTGCTGGTTGTAAGCTTCGCTGCCGACGTTGTCGGTATAGCCGTTGATCGCGATCTGCGCCTCCGGGTGGTTGCGCAGAAAGTCCGCCAATTCATTCAAGGTGGGGTTGGCGCTTGGCTTGAGATCCGCCTTGCCAAAGCCGAACAGCACGTCGCCCAGCGTCAGCACGATGCCCTGCGAGGTTCGCCGCGGATGCAGGTCGGCGAGCTTCCCTTTGAGCAGTTGCAACTGCGATTGCGCCTGCGCTTTTTGCGTCTGTGCCAGCGCGGCTTGCGTCTGTGCAGCCTGTGCCTGTTGACGGGCGGCGGCCGCGGCGGTCTGCGCCGAGGCTGCCTGCTGTTGTGCGGCCACCGCGGCAGACTGGGCTGAGGCCGCCTGCTCGCGGGCATTCGCCGTTTCCGACTGCAATACCTGTTGGCGCGCGATGTTCGCTTCCTGGGCCGTTTCCTTCGCCTTCGCCTCGCGCGCATTGGCAACCGCAATCTGCGCGCGCCGTTCGGCGATATAGGCGAGGTAGTCGGTTTCCTCCGGCTGATCCTGCTGCAGGCTCGCCTGCGCACGCGCCAGCGCGTCCTGCGCCTGCGCGAGCGCCGACGCTGCATACTGGGTCACCAGCGGGTTGGCCTGTGCCTGCTGCACTTCGGCGCGGGCCCGATCGAGACGCGGATGTGGCGGCTCGCTGGCGCAGCCGGCAAACAGCGCCGTCAGCGCGACGATGATGAGAGGGTAGCGATATTTCATGACGCGCCTCCGGGCGGGTTAAGCGGCTGCGGCGTGTTAAGGGCCGGCGTATGCGCCGCCTTTTCCTGGGCCGCCTGCGCCTGCGCCTCGGCCTGCCTGGCGAGCGCTTCGGCACGCGCGAGTTCGGCGTCGGCGGCCGCTTCCTCGGCCAGCCGGCGGGCGTCGTCGTACTTGTCCTCGGCGTCTTGATCGGGGCCGAGCAGGTTCCTGGCCGCGGTCAGCTTGTTGCGCGCATTGTCCAGGGTCACGGCCGCATAACGGCCGGCATCGGCCTGTTCGGCCTGCGAAATAGCCGTCTGGGCATCGGCCAGCGCGGAATCGGGGAGCGTCGGGGGCGGGGCCGAAGCGCACGCCGCAAGCAGCACGGCGACGGCCCCCAATGGCAGGAATCTTGCGAACACGTCCATTTGTTTGGTCTCCTTCCTGGAGTTGTCATATGCAAATAACATACCCCGGCCGGGTGAGCCGGAACAAGATTTCGGAATGGCGCTAGCTCTTGCTCGTCCGCCGTGGGCGGCCCCTGCGCGGTCCGCCCCGGTCGGGCGGCCGCCGATCGCGCCGATGGGGCAGCTTCGCCGGCGGCGCCACTTCCGCCAGCAAATCCTCGTGCGACATTTCCTTGGGCAGCGTCTCGCCGATGTAGCTTTCGATTTCCGGGAGCGAGTAGGCGTAGTCTTCGCAGGCGAAGCTGATCGCGTCACCTTCGGCGCCGGCGCGCGCGGTGCGGCCGATGCGATGGACGTAATCTTCCGCATCCTGCGGCAGGTCGTAATTGAACACGTGGGTTACGTCCGGGATATGTAGTCCGCGCGAGGCGACATCGGTCGTCACCAGCACCGGCAACTCGCCCTCCTTGAACTGGTTGAGCAGCCGCAGGCGCTTTTTCTGCGGCACGTCGCCGGATAAGACCTCGGCGTGAATGCCGTTGCCTTCGAGATACGCCATCACCCGGTCGGCGGCCCGTTTGGTGTTGACGAACACCATCGAACGCCGCGGATCGTGCCGCTTCAACAGGCCGATCAACAGCGCGATCTTTTCCGACATCGCCGGCATGTAGACGACCTGGCGTATTTTTTCGACCGTCATCTGCTCGGGATCGATACGGATCAACTCGGGGTTGTTCATGTGCTCGTAGGCGAGTTCGAGGACGCGGTGCGACAGCGTCGCCGAGAACAGCATGCTGAGCCGCTCGGTCGGGTGCGGCATGCGCCGGAGCAGGTAGCGGATGTCCTTGATGAAGCCCATGTCGAACATCCGGTCGGCTTCGTCGAGCACCGTTACCTGCAGCGCGTGCAGATCGTAGATGCGCTGCTTGTGGTAGTCGATCAGCCGGCCCGGCGTGCCGATCAGCACGTCCACGCCCTCGCGCAGCATCTCGCGCTGCTGATCGTAATCCGCACCGCCGTAGACCAGGCCGAGGCGGAAACCGGTGTGGGCGCCGAGGGCGACGGCATCCTTGTGAATCTGCACCGCCAGCTCACGCGTCGGCGCGACGACCAGAGCGCGCGGCTGGGCTGGCTTGCTCGATTCAGCCGGCGCCTCGGTCAGCAGGATGTGAAACAGCGCGAGCAGGAATGCGGCCGTCTTCCCCGTGCCGGTCTGCGCCTGGCCGGCCACGTCGCGACCTTCGAGAGCGATCGGCAGGCATTCCGCCTGGATCGGCGTGCAGTATTCAAAGCCGATGTCGGCTGCCGCCTCCTTGAGTGGCTCGGCCAGCGGCAGCGCGTCGAATGTCATGGTGCTGAATTGATCGCTCATATGTGTCCGTGT
The DNA here is from genome assembly GCA_035690945.1 of Gammaproteobacteria bacterium. Lineage (GTDB taxonomy): Bacteria > Pseudomonadota > Gammaproteobacteria > Natronospirales > DASSBR01 > DASSBR01. The sequence goes on along the minus strand of DASSJY010000018.1, from coordinate 20,755 downwards.
AATATTCCGTCGGAAACCGGCGTGACCGCGACAGGCGCCGGATGAAAAAATTTTCACCGGGCTCTTGCAATCCGGCCGGGATTAGGCTCAAATACAGGAAATTCCGACAGTCTTCCCGCGCCCTCGCGGGGTGGCCGCCTCATCAAATCTCATTTCTAACGCGTATATTGTGCCCGATTGGGCGTGCCACGTCATATTTCCGTTTTTTGTTCCCGGCCCGGCCCGGACGGGTAGATGCCCGACAGGAGGTTATCCATAGTGAGCGAACAGATTGTGCATACCAGCGACGCCGGCTTCGAGGCTGACGTACTCAAGGCGGACAAGCCGGTGCTGGTCGACTACTGGGCCGAATGGTGTGGTCCGTGCAAGATGATCGCGCCGATCATCGACGATATCGCCGGCGACTACGCCGACAAGCTGAAATTCGTCAAGCTGAACATCGACGAGAATCCGCAGACGCCGCCGAAGTACGGCATTCGCGGCATCCCGACGCTGATGTTGTTCAAGGATGGCAACGTGCATGCGCAGAAAGTCGGCGCGCTGTCGAAATCGCAGCTCACCGCTTTCCTGGACACAAACCTTTGAATGAAATGACGCCCATCATCGAGATGGGCGGTTTTTATCGGCCGGCGGTTGTGCCGCAAACCGCCGGCTGACGACAACCATAACAATCGCGGCGCGACATTCCCCCGAGTTCTCCCAATCCGTTTTTTCGAGTAACCCACTGCAATGAATCTGACTGAACTGAAGCAGCAGCCTGCCTCTCAACTAATCGACCTTGCCCAATCAATGGGCATCGAGGGCATGGCGCGAGCGCGCAAGCAGGACGTGATCTTTTCGGTCCTGAAGGCGCATGCCAAGCGCGGCGAGGAAATTTACGGCGACGGCGTGTTAGAGATTTTGCAGGATGGCTTCGGCTTCCTGCGCTCCGCCGAAGGCTCTTACCTTGCCGGTCCCGATGACATCTACGTCTCGCCGAGCCAGATCCGGCGCTTCAGCCTGCGCACCGGCGATACCGTGTCCGGCCGCATCCGGCCGCCGAAGGACAGCGAGCGCTACTTCGCGCTGCTCAAGGTCAGCGAGATCAATTTCGACAAGCCCGAAAACACCAAGCGGAAGGTGTTGTTCGAAAACCTGACGCCGCTGTTTCCGAAAGAGCGGCTGGGAATGGAATCCGGCAACGGCAGCACCGAAGACATCACCGCGCGCATCATCGACATGATCTCGCCGGTGGGCAAGGGCCAGCGCGGCCTGATCGTGTCGCCGCCGAAAGCCGGCAAGACGATGATGCTGCAGAACATCGCCCAGTCGATCACGACCAATCATCCCGAGGTTTACCTGATCGTGCTGCTGATCGACGAGCGGCCGGAAGAGGTGACCGAAATGGCGCGTTCGGTGCGCGGCGAAGTGGTTTCGAGCACGTTCGACGAACCGGCCAGCCGCCACGTGCAGGTCGCGGAAATGGTGATCGAAAAAGCCAAGCGCCTGGTCGAGCACAAGCATGACGTCGTCATCCTGCTGGACTCGATTACCCGTCTCGCGCGCGCCTACAACACCGTCGTGCCGTCATCGGGCAAGGTGCTGACCGGCGGTGTCGACGCCAACGCGCTGCAGCGGCCGAAGCGCTTCTTCGGCGCAGCGCGCAACATCGAGGAGGGCGGCAGCCTGACGATTCTCGCCACCGCGCTGGTTGAAACCGGCTCGCGCATGGACGACGTGATTTACGAGGAGTTCAAGGGCACCGGCAACATGGAAGTGCACCTCGATCGGCGCATCGCCGAGAAACGCATTTTCCCGGCCATTAATATCAACCGTTCCGGTACCCGCAAGGAAGAGCTGCTGATTTCGCAGGACGACCTGCAGAAGATCTGGATCCTGCGCAAGCTCCTGCACCCGATGGACGAACTCGCCGCGATCGAATTCCTGATGGGCAAGATGAAGGATACAAAGACGAACGCCGAGTTCTTCGATTCGATGAAGCGGTAGCCGATAACGCACCGCCTCGGCGGCATTATCTGGTTGCGCGATGGCCGATGTCGCGACGATAAAAGCAATCCCGCCAGCCGATTTTCTGCGTGGCGGCAAAGGCATCGCGCTGCGCGGCGGCGATGTCGTCACCCAGTGCTGTCACACAAAGTACGCGACCGCCTGACGTCACCACATGATTGTCTTTGAGCGTTGTCCCGGCGTGAAAGACTTTGACTGCTTCATCGTTGACGGAATCCAGACCGCTGATCGGAAGGCCCTTGGCGTAGCTTCCGGGATACCCGCCGGCGGCCATCACGACCCCCAGCGCGGCGCGCGGGTTCCATTCGGCTTCGACCGAGTCCAGCGTCCCGTCGAGGACGGCCTCGCATAAATCCACCAGATCACTCTTCAGCCGCATCATGATCGGCTGCGTTTCCGGATCGCCGAGGCGGCAGTTGAATTCGACCACGCTCGGCGAACCGTCGGCGGCGATCATCAGACCGGCATAGAGGAAGCCGCGATAGCGAGTGCCGTCCGCTGCCATGCCGCGAATCGTCGGCAGAATGACTTCGCTCAGGATGCGTTGTTCGACCGTGGGCGTGACCACCGGCGCCGGCGAGTAGGCGCCCATGCCGCCGGTGTTGGGGCCGCGGTCCCCCTCGTCGCGGCGCTTGTGATCCTGAGACGAAGCGAGCGGCAGGATGTGCTCGCCGTCGGTCATGACCATGAAGCTCGCTTCCTCGCCGACCAGGAATTCCTCGACGACGACCCGATGCCCCGCCTCGCCGAAAGCGTTGCCGGCGAGCATGTCGCGCACGGCGGCATCTGCGTCATCAAGGCTTTCCGCGACGATCACGCCCTTGCCCGCGGCGAGACCGTCGGCTTTAATGACAACCGGCGCGCTGAGTTCGCGAACGAAGGCGAGCGCGGGTTCGATTTCGGTGAAGGTGCGGTAGCGCGCCGTTGGGATGTTATGTCGGGCCATGAAGTCCTTGGCGAAGGCCTTGGAGCCCTCGAGTTGCGCGGCGGCCGCGGACGGGCCGAAGCAGGCGAGCCCGGCGGCATCGAAACGATCGCCAATACCGGCAACCAGTGGCGCCTCGGGACCGATGACGGTCAGATCGACGTCGCGCGTGCGCGCCAGTTCAAGCAGTCCGTCAATATCGGTTGCCGCAACAGGCACGTTTTCGCACTTCGGCTCGACCGCCGTGCCGGCATTGCCGGGCGCCACCAGAACGCGTTCCACGCGCGGCGATTGCGCGATTTTCCAGGCCAGCGCATGTTCACGGCCACCGCCGCCGACGATCAGAACTTTCATATCAATGCCGAAAATGCCGCATGCCGGTCAACACCATCGCAATATCGTTTTCATTGGCCGCAGTGATGACTTCTTCATCGCGCATTGACCCGCCCGGCTGGATCACCGCACGGATGCCTGCTTCGGCAGCCACATCGATGTTGTCGCGGAATGGAAAGAAGGCGTCCGAGGCCATCACCGCTCCGCGAATATCCAGACGCGCGGCGGCGGCCTTCTGGGCGGCGATCGCGGCGCTGTCCACGCGGCTCATCTGGCCTGCGCCGATGCCGAGCGTCTGCCGGTCGCGGCAATAGACGATTGCGTTCGATTTGACGAACTTGACAACTTTCCAGGCGAACAGCAGGTCGTTGATTTCGCTGTCGCTTGGTCGGCGCCGGGTCACGACCTTGAGGTCGTCCGCACCGATCATGCCGCGATCGTTTTCCTGCACCAGCAGTCCGCCGGCGACGCGCCGATAATCGAATTGCACCGGTGGCGCAGTTTCCCGGTCACCGGTCACCAGCACGCGAACATTCTTGCGCTTTGCCAGCACCGCCAGCGCCGGTTCGTCCACCGCCGGCGCAATCAGCACCTCGAAAAACTGGCACTCGACGATCGCGGCTGCGGTCGCTTCGTCGACGGGCCGATTGAACGCGATGATGCCGCCGAATGCAGAGGTTGGATCAGTCGCAAAGGCACGCTCGTAAGCAGTGCGCGGCAGCGACGCTTGCGCCACCCCGCACGGATTGCCGTGCTTGACTATCACGCAGGCAGTTTCGTTGAAGCTGCGCACGCAGGCGAGCGCGGCATCGGCGTCGGCGACGTTATTGAACGATAACGGCTTGCCCTGCAGCAACCGCGCATCGGGAATGCCGAGATCGGTCGCCGCCGCGTCACGATAAAAGGCCGCCTGTTGATGCGGGTTCTCGCCGTAACGCATGTCGGCGACCTTGCGAAACTGCGCCGTGTAGCTGTCGCCGAACAACGTCGGCGCTTCACCCGGCTTATGCGCCCCCAGCCAATTCGAAACCGCCGCGTCGTAGCCGGCGGTATGGGCAAACGTCTTCGCGGCCAGTTCGAAACGCAGCACATCGTCGACCGCGCCATCATTCTCTTTCATCGCGTCGAGAACGCGCGCGTAATCCGCCGCATCCACCACAACCGCCACTGCGGCAAAATTTTTCGCCGCGGCCCGGAGCATCGCTGGTCCGCCTATATCGATATTCTCGATCGCGTCCTCGAACTCACAGTCTGGCTTGGCGACGGTCGCCGCGAAGGGGTACAGGTTGACTACCAAAAGGTCGATCGGCGGGATGTCGTGCTCGGCCATGACGGTATCATCCGTGCCGCGCCGGCCGAGGAGGCCGCCGTGAATTTTCGGATGCAGCGTCTTGACCCGTCCCGCCATGATCTCGGGGAAACCGGTGTAATCGGCGACTTCGACGACCTCGATACCGGCGTCTCTCAGCAGCTTTGCGGTACCGCCCGTCGAGAGGATTTCGACCCCTCGGTCGACGAGTTCGCGGGCGAAGTCGGCTATGCCGGTTTTATCGGAGACGCTGATCAGCGCGCGTCGGATTGGATTCATTAACTCCCCTCACCAACCCTCACCCATAAAGAGAGGGAAACAGAAGTAGCTCCGATCGGAGGCAAAGCTCAACGCAGCGCGAGGGCGGACGGTCGGATAGCTCTCACCAGGGCTGTGGAGGCAGGGGGCCGAACCCAGAGCCTACAGGGACGTATATACGGCGTCCCTGGGGAGAGCTATCCGACTGGCCGACCGCCATAAACAAAGCAATCGCCAACCGCCGAAACCGAAGCAACCGCCTAAAGATTAATCTGATAAGTCTGCAATTTCTTCCGCAAGGTGCTGCGGCTGATGCCCAGCAAGGCGGCCGCACGCGACTGGTTGCCGCGGCAATACTTGAGCGCCGTCTTCAGCAACGGCGGCTCGATTTCGCCGAGCACCATCGCGTAAACGTCCTCGGCGCCATGGCCATTGAGATCGTTGAAGTATTTTTCCAGAGCCTGTTCGGTGCAATCGCGGAGGCAGACATGATCCGCGTGGCGCGCGGCGGTCCCCCTTTGAGCTGCGTCTTTCATGTGTTCCCGAAACCCTGGCCCCTGTCATAAGTCCCCGAGCGGTTGCCGGGGCGAGATGCGGAGAAGGGGAACGATCATAGCTCAAGTTCCCTTTCCGTTCAAAACAGAATTTACGACTGGATTGTGGAAACCGACGAACGTAAAAGGTAAGCTTCGCCGGATGAGGCCCAAGCTGTATATCAAGACCTTCGGCTGCCAGATGAACGAGTACGACTCGACCAAAATGGCCGACGTGCTCAACGCATCCGACGGCTACGAACAGACCGCCGATCCCGACGAAGCCGACCTGCTGTTGATCAACACCTGCTCGATTCGCGAGAAGGCGCAGGAAAAGGTGTTTTCGTACCTCGGCCGCTGGCACGACTGGAAAGCCGCGCGCCCCGGGCGGATGATCGGCGTCGGCGGCTGCGTCGCCAGCCAGGAAGGTGAGCAGCTTGCCGCGCGCGCGCCGCTGGTCGATGTCGTGTTCGGCCCGCAGACGCTGCACCGCCTGCCGGCGCTGCTCAACAAGGCGCGCGAAACCAGGCGCGCCGCGGTCGACATCAGCTTCCCCGAAATCGAAAAGTTCGACTATCTGCCGGCGCCGCGCGCCGAAGGCCCGACTGCGTTTGTCTCGATCATGGAAGGCTGCAGCAAATACTGCACCTACTGCGTCGTGCCTTATACCCGCGGTATGGAGGTGAGCCGGCCGTTCGACGAAGTCATCACCGAAGTGGTCGAACTGGCCGAGCAGGGCGTGCGCGAAGTGACGCTGCTGGGGCAGAACGTCAATGGCTACCGTAGCCGCACCCCGGCCGGCGACGCGGCCGACCTCGCGCTGTTGATTCGCTACGTCGCTGCCATCGACGGCATCGACCGGATTCGGTTCACGACCTCGCACCCGCTCGAATTCTCGGACAGCCTGATCGGTGCGTTCGCCGACGTGCCGGAGCTGGCCAACTATCTGCACCTGCCGGTGCAAAGCGGGTCCGATCGCATTCTCGCGGCAATGAAGCGCGGCCACACCGCGCTCGAGTTCAAGTCCAAAATCCGCAAGCTGCGCGCGGTGCGCCCGGACATCAGCCTGTCGTCCGACTTCATCGTCGGCTTCCCCGGCGAGACCGAAGCCGAGTTCGAGCAGACCATGACGCTGATCGATGCGGTGCAGTTCGACCAGGCGTTCAGCTTCATCTATAGCGCGCGCCCCGGCACGCCGGCGGCCGGCTACCCCGACGACTCCAGCGCCGAAGAAAAGAAGCACCGTCTGCAACACTTGCAGGCGCGCATACAGGAATACGGTGAGGCTTATAAGCAGCGCCTCGTCGGCACCGTGCAACGCATCCTGGTCGAGCGGCCGTCGACGAAGAACCCGCGCGAACTGGCCGGCCGCACCGAATGCAACCGCGTCGTCAATTTTGCCGGCGATCCCGCGATGATCGGCCGGTTTATCGATGTCACCATTACCGAAGCGCTGCCCAACTCGTTGCGCGGCCGTGTTGTGACGCAACTCGAACCCGCCGTTGCCTGATTCCCGCGATCTAGTCCTGGAGCCGGCCGACAACACCCGGCTGGCGAATCTGGGCGGCGAGTTCGATCGTCACCTGCGCCAAATCGAGCAACGCCTCGGCGTCGAAATCAACAATCGCGGCAATCACTTCCGCCTGATCGGCGATGCGCCGGCGGTCGAGGCGGCGGCAACGGTTTTGACATGGCTGTACGCCGAGACGGCGAACCAGACGCTGAACCCGGAGCGCATTCACCTGGCTCTGCAGGAAGCGACCGCCACCGGCGACGGCAGCGATAATGACACGGACGAAGTCGTCATTCAGACGCGCCGGGGTCGTATCCGCGGCCGCGGCATCAACCAGCGGCGCTACCTGTACAACATCCAGCGCCACGACCTCAACTTTGGCATCGGCCCGGCCGGTACCGGCAAGACTTATCTCGCGGTTGCAAGCGCGGTCGAAGCGCTGGAGCGCGACGAGGTGCGCCGCCTCGTTCTGGTGCGCCCGGCGGTCGAGGCAGGCGAACGGCTCGGCTTTCTGCCCGGCGACCTGGCGCAGAAGGTCGATCCATATCTCAGGCCGATTTACGACGCACTCTACGAAATGCTCGGCTTTGAAAAGGTCGCCCGGCTGATCGAGCGCCAGGTGATCGAGGTGGCGCCGCTTGCATACATGCGCGGTCGCACGCTCAATGAAGCTTTCGTGATTCTCGACGAGGCGCAGAACACGACCGTCGAGCAAATGAAGATGTTTCTGACCCGCATCGGCTTCGGTTCGCGCGCAGTGGTCAACGGTGATGTGACGCAGATCGATCTGCCGTCGAGGCAGCGTTCGGGCTTGCGCGATGCCATCGAAGTGCTCAAGGACGTGAAAGGCATTAGCTTTACATTCTTCAGTGCGCAGGATGTCGTGCGTCACGCGTTGGTGCAGCGAATAGTGACGGCCTACGAAGCTTCCAGTAACCGCAATGGTGATTGACGTTCACGTCGAGTCGGCGTGGATGGGCGGCGCGGCGCCGAGCGAAACCGATTTCAGCCGCTGGGTGGCGGCGGCGCTTGCCGGCCGGCGCGAGGACGCCGAGGTGGCGATCCGGATTGTGGGCACAGACGAAGGCGCGGCGCTCAACCGGCGCTACCGCAATCGCGAAGGTCCGACCAATGTGTTGTCGTTTCCGGCTGAACTGCCGCCCGGCGTCGACCTGCCGCTGATCGGCGATCTCGTGATCTGCGGTCCGGTGGTCGCGGCCGAGGCCGTCGAGCAGGGCAAGCCGGTCGAGGCGCACTGGGCGCACCTGACGGTGCACGGCATCCTGCACCTGATCGGCTTCGATCACCAGAACGACACGGAAGCCGACGAGATGGAGGGGATGGAGATCGTCATTCTGGCCGAGCTCGGCTACCCGGACCCCTATAATCAACAAGATTCGTTACACTAGACATTTTTCAGCCAGTCCTGCATATGTCAGACGACGACCCTAGTACGCAGCCGGCGCAGAGCCGGTCCTGGTTTGAACGCCTGGGCCAGGCGCTCGCCGGCGAACCCCGCGACCGCGAGGAATTGCTGGAGTTGCTGCGCGACGCGCAGGAACGCGAGCTGTTCGACGCCGACGCCCTGGCTATGCTTGAAGGTGTGCTCCAGGTCGCCGAGATGCAGGTGCGCGACGTGATGGTGCCGCGCTCGCAGATGGTGGTGATCGACAAGGATGCGGCACTCGCCGACCTGTTGCCGCTGATCATCGAATCCGGGCACTCGCGTTTCCCGGCGATTGGCGAGAGCCGTGACGAGATTGCCGGGATCGTGTTGGCCAAGGATCTGCTGCGGCATTTCACCGAAGGCGAAGGCGCGGCGTTCAGCGTGCGCGAATATCTGCGGCCGACGGCGTTCATTCCGGAGAGCAAGCGCCTCAACATGCTGCTGAAGGAATTTCGCGCCAGCCGCAACCATATGGCGATCGTGGTCGACGAGTACGGCGGCGTTGCGGGCCTGGTGACGATCGAGGACGTGCTGGAGCAGATCGTCGGCGAGATCGATGACGAGCACGACATCGACGAGGAAAATCAGATCGTGCGCCGCGGCGAGCGTCACTTTACGGTCAAGGCGCTGACGCCGGTCGAGGATTTCAACGAGTATTTCGGCACGGCGTTCAGCGACGAGGAATTCGACACCGTCGGCGGCCTCGTGATGCAGGGGTTCGCGCACATGCCGAGGCGGGGCGAGAAAACGAGACTGGGGACGTGCGAATTCAAAGTCATCAGCGCCGACAGCCGGCGGATTCATTTGCTGGAAGTGACGTTCGACGCGCCGGATTCGCTGGTGTCGTGAAGTCGCTGCCGGTCGGGCCGCTGGCCGCCCTCGCGCTGGGCGCAATTGCCGTGGTGGCGTTCGCGCCTTTCGGCTGGTTTCCGCTCATGCCGATCACGCTCGCGGCGCTGTTCCGGCTGGCCGAAAACCAGCGTCCGCAGCGCGCGTTCCTGCTCGGCTGGCTGTTCGGCTTCGCCGAATTCGCCTTCGGCGTTTACTGGATTTACATCAGCGTTCACCTGATCGGCAACGCGCCGATCTGGCTCGCGGTATTGATGCTGTTTGCGCTGGTCGCAGCGATGGGCGTGTTTTCGGCGACCGTGCTGTGGGCGGCAGCCTATCTCGCGCCGGCACGCGGCTGGCGACGCTACCTGATCGCGCTGCCGGCGTTGTGGGCGCTGATCGAGTGGGTGCGAAGCTGGATTCTGTCCGGCTTTCCGTGGCTGGCCGCCGGCTACAGCCAGATCGACTCTCCGCTCGCGGGCTACGGGCCGATTGCCGGCGTGTTCGGGATCAGTTTCACCGTCGCACTGACGGCCGGCCTCGTGGTGCTCATTTTCGCATCGGAACGGCGCAGTCCGATGCTGGCGCAGCGCCGTCGCATGCTCGCGCTCGCGGCACTGATCCTCGTCTGGGTGCTCGGCTTCTGGTTGCGCGCAGTCAACTGGACGCAGCCGGTCGGGCCATCGTTCACGGTGAGCTTGGTGCAAGGCAACATCGCCCAGTCGACCAAGTGGAACGAGCACGCGTTCGCGCAGTCGCTCAAGCGCTATCGCGACCTCACGCTCAAGCATCTCGGCAGCGACGTGATCATCTGGCCGGAGACGGCTATCCCGGCGCTGCTGCGCGACGTAGCTGCCAATTATGTGCTGCCGCTTGCCGACCAGGTCGTCGCCCACGGCGGCAAGCTGGTGCTCGGCGTGCCCGTGTGGCATGGCTTGAATGAGGGCCACAAACCGATCTACTACAACGCGGTCGTGGTGCTGAACGGCACGCATCCGCAGTTTTATTACAAGGAGCACCTGGTGCCGTTCGGCGAGTATTTCCCGGTGCCGCACTGGGTACGCCGCTGGCTCAAGTACATGAACCTGCCTTATTCGAGCTACGCCCCCGGCAGCACCGACCAGGCGCCGGTCGATCTCGGCCGCTGGAAGGCGGCGATCTCGATCTGCTACGAGGACGCGTTCGGCGCCCAGCTCATCCGGATGCTGCCGACGGCGAACCTGTTGATCAACGTCAGCGACGACGCGTGGTTCGGCGACTCGATCGCGCTACCGCAGCATTTGCAGATCGTGCGCATGCGTGCGCTCGAAGCCGGCCGCTTCGCGGTGCGCGCAACCAATACCGGCATCAGCGCCATCGTCGGGCCGCACGGCCAAGTGCTCAAGCGACTGCCGATCGATACCGTCGGCGTGTTGACCGGCAAGGTGCGCCCGTACGGCGGCGCAACACCGTACGCACTCGCCGGCGGCAACCTGCCGCTGGTATTTGCCTTGCTGGCGATTCTGTTCGGTGCGACGATAGCGGCCATTCAGGAACGCCGCTGGCAAAAGGCACGCACACAGTGACTGCGGTGCAGTACGGTTGGGGAAATCGCGCCTGTCAGATCATCGTCACGCTCGCCGTGGTCGCCGCGGCGGCGATGGCGCTCGTTGTCGACCGCGTCGACAGCTATTCGTTGCTGGCGCTCGGCCTCGTCGGCATGTATCTCGGCTTTCGCTACGGCTTCGGCCGCGGGCTGACGGTCGCCGAAAAGCTGCTGGTCTGGGTCGCCGCCGCTTATGCCGGGATCGCAATCTTCGCTTATCTCCACGGCGTCCAGACCAATCTCGGCTTTCGCGTGCTCGGCCGGTTTCTGCGCTTCATCGTGATGATCCCGGCGTACCTTGCGCTGCGCCGCCTCGGGCCGCCGCGCTGGGCGGTCTGGCTCGCGTTTGTCGCCGGCTCGGTGGTCGCCGCCGGCTGCGGGCTGGCGCAATACTTCGAAGCCAACGGAGTGGTGCGCGCCGCTGGCGACAGTATTGCCATCACCTTCGGCGATCTCGCGCTGATGTCCGGCTTCGTCGCCATCGTGATGATGCCGGATACGCGCGGCGGCTGGCGGCGCTCGCTGGTTGTGGCAGCCGGCATCCTGGGCCTCGCCGGCGGGCTGGCCGCGAGCATCCTGTCCGGTACGCGCGGCGGCTGGCTGGCGATCCCGGTTTTCGGCGCGCTCAGCATCGCCGCGTTGACTCGCCACCTGGGGGTACGCTGGCGCCTCACGATCATCGGCGGTGCGATCGCGATCGCGGCCGCCGTCGTCGCGGTGCCGGCGATCGGCATGGGACCGCGCATTGCGGCCGCCGTCGGCGGCTGGAACAGCTATATCCATTATCGCGATGCCGTCGCCGCCGTCCCCAAATCGACCTGCATCAGCGCCCGTCCGCTGGCGCGCGGGCTGGCGCACTCGGCGATCAGGCACGGCAAGCACCCGCCGCGGATCGAGGCGGTGCATGACGCGGGCGCCCTCGAGAAGGCGGGCTTTGGCAACCGCTGCGCCGGCGGCATGGCGCTGCACCTGACGGCCGATCCGGACCATGCCGGCTGGGCATGGATCTCGCGCATCGTCGATCACGACGACATGCCCGGCTTCGCGAGCGTGCTGGCGCGCGGCACCGGCCGCATCCGAATTTCCGGCACCGGCGAGCGGCGCGTCCACTGGCCGGAGTACCGCAAGATTGCGATTACCGGCAAGCCGCAGCGCTTCCGCCGCTACGACCGGCTCGGCCTGGAAGTGCCGGCGGGAGATGAGCTTTGGGTCGTGCCGTTACAGATGAACCCGGGCGCGTACCGCTACTTTTATACCGGAAGGTCGGTCGGCGCGCGCCTCGCGATGTGGGGCGTCGCGTGGGACATCTTCACGAACCACTGGATCACCGGCGTCGGCACGGGTGCGTATCGCGCGGCGGCAGCCAGGCGCGTCGACGCCGGCCTCGCCGCCCCGGTCACGGCGACGTACGACCATCCGCACAACCAGTACCTGAACGCGCTCGCGAGCCGCGGCATCATCGGCATGATCGAATTGCTGCTGTTGCTCGGCGTGCCCGCGTACCTGTTTGTCGGCCGTCTCGGTGCGCGGGGTGCAGCCGTCCGGCGCTGCGCCTACGCAGGCATGATCGTCATCAGCGGGTTCGCGATCTTCGGCATCACCGAGACGATTTTCAACCACTCGCTGATCATCGATTATTACGTCATTTTCGTCGGCACGTTCACCGCGTTGATGTACGCTGCCGAAGAAGACGCTACACTTGCCAGTTCGACTGCAGACAGTGGCATCCATGGATCCGACCTACAAACCCGAACAGATCGAAGCCGAGGCGCAGACGTACTGGCGCGAGGCTGACGCGTTCGTCGCGCGCGAAGACGCGCCGGGCGACAAGTACTACTGCCTGTGCATGCTGCCGTATCCGAGCGGCAAGCTGCACATGGGCCATGTGCGCAACTACACCATCGGCGACGTGATCTCGCGTTATCACCGCATGCGCGGCAAAAACGTGCTGCAGCCGATGGGCTGGGACGCGTTCGGCCTGCCGGCCGAAAACGCCGCGATGGAAAACGGCATCCCGCCCGGCCGCTGGACGCGCGACAACATCGACTACATGCGCGGCCAGTTACAGGCGCTCGGCTTCGGTATCGACTGGTCGCGCGAATTCGCGACCTGCGAGCCCGACTACTACCGCTGGAACCAGTGGCTGTTCCTGAAGATGCTCGAAAAAGGATTGGTCTATCAAAAGACCGGCGCGGTGAATTGGGATCCGGTCGATCGGACCGTGCTCGCCAATGAACAGGTGATCGACGGGCGTGGCTGGCGCACCGGCGCGCTGGTCGAAAAGCGCGACATCCCGATGTATTACATGCGTATCACCGCCTACGCCGACGAACTGCTCGCCGCACTCGACGATCTCGACGGCTGGCCGGAGCGCGTGCGCACGATGCAGGCCAACTGGATCGGCAAGAGCGAGGGCGTGCGCATTGCGTTCCCCTACACGCTCGACGGCAACGACGAGAAATTATGGGTGTTCACGACGCGGGCGGACACGCTGATGGGCGTCACCTTCGTGGCGATCGCGGCCGAGCATCCGCTCGCGCAGCGGTTGGCCGAAGACAATCCGGACGCCGCGGCCTTCATCGAAAAATGCCGCGCCGGCGGCGTGACCGAAGCGGAACTGGCCACGCAGGAGAAAGAGGGCGTGCCGACCGGCTTCAGCGTGCGCCACCCGCTGACTGGTGAAGATGTGCCGGTCTGGATCGGCAACTACGTGCTGATGGGCTACGGCGAAGGCGCGGTAATGGGCGTGCCGGGCCACGACGAGCGCGATTTTGCTTTCGCTCATAAGTACGATCTGCCGATCCGGCAGGTCGTCGCGGTGGAAGGCGAGCATTACGACGCGGCCGAGTGGCGGGCGTGGTACGCATCGAAGGACGGGGTATGCGTCAATTCCAGACGTTACGACCGTCTCGGCTTTCAGGCCGCGACCGACGCGATCGCCGCCGCGCTCGAAGCCGACGGCCAGGGCGAAAAGCGCGTGCAATATCGCCTGCGCGACTGGGGCATCTCGCGCCAGCGTTACTGGGGCTGCCCGATTCCGATTATCCACTGCGAGCAGTGCGGCGCAGTGCCGGTCCCGGAAGATCAATTGCCGGTGGTGCTGCCTGAAGATCTCGCGCCGGACGGCAGCGGCAATCCGCTGGCGCGTTGCGACAGTTTCGTCCATTGCGACTGTCCGCGCTGCGGCGGCCCGGCGCGGCGTGAAACCGACACGATGGACACGTTCGTCGATTCGTCGTGGTACTACATGCGCTATACGTCACCCGGCAGCGACGCGGCGATGGTCGATGCGCGCGCCGGCTATTGGCTGCCGGTCGACCAGTACATCGGCGGCATCGAGCACGCGATTCTGCACCTGCTGTATTCGCGTTTCTGGACCAAGGTCATGCGCGACCTCAGTCTGCTCAAAATCGATGAGCCGTTCACCAACCTGCTGACGCAGGGCATGGTGTTGAACCAGATCTGGTTTCGCCGCGACGCCGAGGGCCGCGTCACGTATCACAACCCCGCGGATGTGAAGGCGGGCGCCAACGACACGGGTGTCGCCGCGGACGGGCAGGCGGTCGAATACGGCGGCCTCGGCAAAATGTCGAAGTCGAAAAACAACGGCGTCGATCCGCAGACGCTGATGCAGCGCTACGGCGCCGACGCGGTGCGCCTGTTCACGATGTTCGCGGCGCCGCCGGAGCAGACGCTGGAATGGTCCGAAGCCGGCGTCGAGGGCGCGGTGCGGTTCCTGAAACGCCTGTATCGAACGGTTGCCGAGCACGTCGCGGGGGGACCGGTCGAGGCGCGGCCGCGCGAGCTGGACGATGCAGCGCGCGAGCTGCGCCGCCAGACCCACGCGACTATCGCCAAGGTCGGCGACGACATCGGTCGGCGCTACACGTTCAACACGGCAATTGCCGCCGTCATGGAGTTGCTCAACACGGTGAACCGGTTCGAGCCGCGTGACGACGCCGATCGCGCCGTCATCCACGAGGCGCTGGACACGGCGGTGCTGCTGCTTGCCCCGATTGTACCGCACGTGTGCCACCGGCTGTGGCGCGCGCTCGGTCATGCCGATGCGGTCATCGACGCGCGCTGGCCGAAGGTCGATCCACACGCGTTGCAGCGCGATCAGCTCGACATCGTCGTACAGGTCAACGGCAAGCTGCGCGGTCGCGTGACTGTCGATGCCGACGCCGACCGCGGCGCGGTGGAAGAAACCGCGCTCGCCGACGAAAACGTGCAGCGCTTCATCGGCGACAAGCCGGTCCGGCGCGTCGTCGTCGTCCCGGGCAAGCTCGTCAACGTGGTCGTTTGAGCAAGCGTATGCAATCGGGATTGAAAGCCGGCATCGTTTTTGTCGTCACGCTGCTCGTCGGCTGCGGCTACCACTTGCAACGAGCCCGCAACCTGCCGCCAGTCATGCAGCGCACCATCATCGTCGGCACTAACCCGTACGGTACGCTGGTTCGCCAACTGACCCGCGCGCTGAGCGGCACAAACATCGAAGTCGTTCAGTCGCCGGCTGTGGCGACCGCAGAATTGCACATCCTGCGCGACGACTCCGGTCAGCGCGTCAGCTCCGTCGACAGCCGCGACCGCCCGCAGGCTTATGAACTGCATTACACGATTTCGTTCTCGGTAACGCATCAGGACAAGACGCTGCTCAAGCCGCAAACGGTGTCGCTGACGCGCGATTACGTTTTCGATCCCGACAACGTGCTGGCCGGCAACCAGGAAGCGCAACGCCTGCTCGCCGCGATGCGTAGCGATCTCGTACAGGTGATCCTGCGGCGGCTGGCGGCCGTCAAAGCGCCGGGAGAGCCAGCAGGCAAGCCCTGATTCGCGCTTCTAAAAATGCCCTGATAAAAAAGATTTGCAAATTCCGGAATCTGCGGTAAATTGCGATCTAACAAAATAGCTTGGGGTGGGGATGGGGCATGAAGAATAAGCGGTCTCTCTACTTTTTTGTCCTCGGCTTGCTGATTTGCGCCTCGCCGCTGGTATCGGCTTATGCCACCAGCGGCAGTGCCGTCACGCCTGGCGATGAGATCGACAAGCTCTATACGGTCGACAAAACACTCAACCCATTGGGTGATAATCCGGTGGGTGGTCAAGTCGACTTGGCCTCAGGCCAACTCACTATCCGCGAAGTTGATGTCTCCATCCCGGGCAACAGCGATCTGCCGGTCGAGTTTGCTCGCACGTTTACGCCAGATGGTCATTTCATGACCTCGCCATTAACAACAGATATCGGCGAGTTGCATGACTGGCGCATCGACGTGCCAAAAATCTACACTGTGCTGAGGCAGTACAACCCGCTCACGGAAGAAGGCGGCTGGCCAAACGATCGCTGCAGCAATTTTGGAACGCCGGGATTTGTCCATGGCAACAAAGGTCTCAATTGGCCAGGTTATGAGCCATCGGACTATTGGCATGGCTACTACGTGCATATCCCCGGCAAAGGGACGCAGGAGCTTCTGAGACGGAAGCGATGCCCTGACGCCTACGAGTTCCAGCCAATATCCCATCGTCACCAACAACTACTGGGCGATCGAGTGCTCTAGCATTAACGGTGGCGTGGATAAGAATGGTGAAGCCGGCGGCACCCCGGGTGAAGGCTTCACCCTCCATACACCGGATGGCTGGACCTACTATTTTGATCGGCAGACCACTGAACCGGTGCCGGCGCTGAGGAAAGCCAATGACGGCAATATCCTCCCGCGCTCGCGCTTCGTAATGCTGGCGAGCCGCGTCGAGGACCCGTTTGGCAATTGGGTGGCGTATCATTACGATTCGTCCGGTAAGCTGACTTCGATAACAGCCAACGATGGGCGGAAGATCGAGGTGAATTACAATTCCGATGGCAAGGTCGGGAGTGTCGTCGCCAACGGGAAGACTTGGACCTACGCTTATTCCAATGGGCTTCTGTACACGGTTACATTACCGGACGGCCGCGAGTGGAAATTCAACCTAAGCGCTCTTGCTGAAGCCGCGTTGTACGTTGACCATCCCCTCGATTGCACGCAAGGCCCCGGAAGTGCGGCGCCATCGTCAGTATCGGGCACCATTAACGGTCCTTACGGCACAACCGTTAAATTTATGCTCGGGGCCGTCCGGCAAGGCCATGCGGATGTGCCTGACGATTGTCTCAGTGACTATGTGGGCGCGCCAGGACGGGCTGAATATCCCATTGACTACTACACGCTCGCGCTTAAATCAAAGACCATCAGCGGTTCAAACATGGCGTCGCTGACTTGGACCTACCAGTACTCTCAGACTCCCGGCTGGTATTCGGACAGCTCCGGCGCCACCCGCAAATCCGTATCGGTACTCGATCCCGACGGTGGCAAGACTACGTACTGGTTCGACATCCGTCTGGATTGGCACGAAGGCAATCTGGATATGATCGATTATTATCTTGATGCCTCCGACAGCAATTACTACCGTCGAGTGACCAACGACTACAGCTTGCGTGACATCCAAGCCGGCGACTCCGGCGTTACGTGGAGCAACAACGAACGATCTCGAGCGATCGTCCGGCAGTCCGGACAGCACATTGCCCAAGACGGCGCCACGTACAGCTGGGAGGTACCGAATCCCGATTCTGATTCGTCGTGGGACGGTTATAGCGATCCGCTCATGCGCCTCGAATACAACGGTTCGGGCCAGGAACTCGAAAAGGCGTACACCTACGAAAACCTCAGATCCGCGTGGTGGCTCGGCCAAGTGGCCTCCGTCACCATAAAAGCTCCGTCGGACGTGGCTAATCTCGTTCCCTATGTAGCCACTTTTCTTCCAAACGGTCGCATCAGCTCGGTAAGCAAATTTGGCCGCCTTGTAGGTACCTACGACTGGACCGACATTGACCCCAGCAAGAGCCTGCTGACAAAAATAACGGACCCGGCAGGCTACCAAACTCAGCTAAGCAACTATTATCGGGGGCGGCCCCAAAAAATCATCTTCGCGGATGGCGGCCAGTTGACGCTTGCGGTCAATGGCGATGGCACCATTGCCTCTGTCACCAACGCCCGAGGATATACGACCAATTACACGTATGATCCGCTCGGCCGCCTCAAGCAAATTACCTACCCGACGAACGACATTCAGTCGTGGGACCCGACGACGTTCACTTTAGCGACCTGCAGCTATATACCCGCCGGTATTCAGTCCGGCAGCCTGTGCCGGACTGAAACCACCGGCACCGACACCGAAACCACCTATTACGACAGCCTATTGCGGCCGGTCTTGACCAGGAAGGGCTCGTCTTACGTCAATCGCCAGTTCGACAGCGCCGGCCACGTCACCTTCGAAAGTTACCCCTCGACCGACCCGACCGCGAGCAGCGGCACGCAATACTTCTATGATCTGCTCGGCCGGTTGGACAAGGTGGTTCGCAGCACGGAAGATGGCGACGCTACCGAAAGCATTGCCTACGGGCGCAACCAGAAAATGGTCACCGACGCGAAGGGGAATGTGACAACCTACACTTACCGCAACCTCGGTGCACCGGACGACAAGCTGCTGATGGAGATCGACGCTCCGGAAAGCGAGACCACAACCATTGGGCGCGACGGGCTGGGCGCCATGACCAGCGCCGTGCGCAGCGGCGGCGGCGTTTCAGAAACACGTAGCTACATTTACGACGCCAACCGCGACCTTTGCATGGTGGTCAACCCGGAAACGGGCTTGACCGTCATGCACTACAACAGCCGCGGCCTGATGGATTGGCAGGCAACGGGCGTATCAAGCAGCAGCAGGGACTGCGCATCCGTTGCTGTGTCCGATAGCCAAAAGACTTTCTTAACCTATGACGGCAAGCGCCGCGTGACGAATATCGATTATCCGGGCACAACCAACGATATCGTCAAAACGTATGATGCCGAAGACAACATCACCAGCCTCGAAAATGGCTCTGTGACATGGACCTACGGCTACAACGGCCGCAATCTGCTCACGTCCGGAAGTCTGGTGCTCGATGGCGTGACTTTTACGCTCGGCCACACGTACAACAGCCGCGCCCAACTCACGGGCCTGAGCTATCCGGAGACGGAAACCGTTGCCTTCAGTCCCGATGCCTATGGCCGGCCAACCCAAGTCGGTAGTGTCGTAAGCAGCGTAACCTACCATCCAGACGATACTGTCGCCAGCTACACATATGGCAACGGAAATACCATGCAGATGGTGGAAAACGCGAGGGATCTGCCGGCCCAGCTCGCCTATTCCGGCGTGAACTATTGGGACTACGGCTATGACCTTAACGGCAACCTGACTTCCGCCATTTGGCACGGCCCGGCTGATGTCACAAATGACAGCCGCTCCGGATTTAGCTACGACGGTCTAAACCGATTGAGAACCGTGACTGGACCGTGGGGGACCGCAACCTTCACCTATGACGCACTCGATAATCTACTTTCCAAGCAATATGGTAGCCGCGGCCAGACCACCTACACCTACGACGCTGACAACCGCTTGAGCACGATCAGCGGTGGACTTTCCTACACTCTCGGCTACGACACTCGCGGCAACATCATCCAACGCAACGATGATACGTTCACGTTCGATGCCGCCAATCGCATGACCGCCTCTGACAAAGGCGGGAGCTATATCTATGATGGTTGGGGTCGACGCGTAAAAATCACCGCTCCTAGCGGCGAAGTCACCTATACGATCTACAGCAAGGTCGGCCAACTCTTGCAGGAATATAAGCCGGCCTCTGCCAAACGAACGGATTATCTTTATTTGACGGGCAAGTTAGTGGCGAAGGTGGCTAATCTGGCCTCCGGACCGAAGACCGCCGGAGCATTGACCGTCACAGGCGACACGATCGACGGAAACTATACTCTTAGCTGGTCTGCCGTCAGCGGGGCCAGCCGAACAAAATTGGTGGCTCAGCAATCAAATGGCGAGTGGACGGTGATCTCGGATGGCACTGCCGTACAGAAGTCATTTTCCAATCAGCTCGGTGGCGACTATCCCTATCGAGTAGCCGGCTGCATAGACACTGACAGTGCGAGTGCGGGGTGTGGTGCGTCGAGTCCGATATTGACAGTCGGCGTGGCGCCGACCATACCCACCCTTTATGTGCCGACCACCACTCAAAACAGTGGCTACACGATAAGCTGGACTGCGCCGGTTAGCGCCACTTCCTACGAACTCGACGAATACAAAAATGGTACGTGGAGCATCGTGCCTAATATCAGCGGCACCAGCGCGCACCGTGATCAAGTGGGTGGCAGCTACCAGTATCGTGTGCAGGCCTCCAACCACAACGGCGCGCGTGGTTTCACAGCCCCATCTACCGTTGTAAATGTATTGCCGCCCACCCCTGCGACGCTCGGCACCAACGACAGTACGGCCGTGGACAGCCGCTTCACCCTGACATGGGGCCGCTCCGCCGGCGCGACCAGTTACCGGCTTAGACGCCGACAGCAGAATAGCAACGGCAGTTGGAGTGGGTGGAGCTACTATGGTGCTACCGGCAGTCTCAGTCGCGATTTTGCATACCATGAACTCGGCGACGGTACCTATCAATTCCAAGTGCAGGCTTATACGAGCGGCGTAGGCTATAGCGGCTGGCAAGGCACCCCGACGGTCCAGGTCGAATGGACACCGCCTGCGCCGAGCCTGAGCGTACCGGGCAATGCCGGCGTAGGCGATCCCTACACCGTCAGCTGGAGCCGCCCGAGCGGCGTCGCAACCTTCCATTTGCAGGAGCGGAACCGGTCAAATTCAGGCGACTGGTCAGCGTGGACTACTTATACCACCACCGCCACCAGCAAAACGTTCATGAAATCCACTGGTACGTACGAGTACCAGGTCAATGGCTGCAAGAGCTTCGTATGCTCTGGCTACAGCGCTGCGGGGACGATCTCGGTGGGTTCAGGCGCTTGCCCAACCGGGACAACGACTACCAATACGACGGCTACGCCGAGCACGGGAACGAAGCAGCAGATAACGCCAAACGCGCTGCCGGTTTGCTAGCAGGGGAGACGGACGATGAACGGCAAATTCACGCGACTGAAA
>DASSJY010000017.1:0-135234 GCA_035690945.1 Gammaproteobacteria bacterium | reverse complement strand
GAAGCCGTGGTCGATGCGGCCGATGGTGGCGGGAAACGAGCCGCCGCCGTGGGCGAAGGCGACGCGCAGCTTCGGATGGCGTTCGAACACGCCGCCGAAGATCATCGAGCAGATCGCGAGGCACGTTTCGGCGGGCATGCCCACCAGCCACGGCAGCCAGTATTTGTCCATGCGCTCGCGGCCGAGCATGTCCCACGGGTGGACGAAGACGGCGAGGTCGAGGTCTTCGGCGGCGGCGAAGAATTCGTTCAGCCGCGAGTCGTCGAGGTTCCAGTCGTTGATGTGGGTGCCGATTTCGACGCCGGCGAGTTTCAGCGAGCGCTTGCAGCGTTCCATTTCGCGCACGGCCAATTCCGGGTTCTGCATCGGCAGTGTGCCCAGCCCCGCGAAGCGGCGCGGGTTGCCGCCGACGACACCGGCGATGTGGTCGTTGAGTATTTTGCAGAGATCCGCGGTGTGTTCGGCCTTGGCCCAGTAGCTGAACATGACCGGCACCGTGGAGAGCACCTGCACGCCGACGTTATCCCGATCGCAATCCTCAAGTCGAACGGCGGGGTCCCAGCAATTTGCCTGGATGTCGCGAAAATGGCGGCCGTCCTTCATCATCCGCGCGCAGCCGGGGCCGTCATGTTCGAGCTGAATGAAGCCACCGTAGCCGTAGCGTTCTTTCAGGTCGGGCCAGTTCTCAGGGAGGATGTGCGTGTGGATATCGATTTTCAGCATGCGACCTACCTGTCGTCCGCCATCACCTTGCCGCAGTTCTCGCAGGTGCGATTTTCCGCGCTGCCGTAAAACCGGTCGAACACCGGCGGAAACTGGGTCTCGATGTTTTCGAGATGGAAGTATTCGTCGTACAGCTTGTGGTGGCAGTAGTCGCAGAACCACAGCAGGCCGTCCTGTTCGTCCGGCGTACGCGGGCGCTCGATGACGAGGCCGATGCTGTTGGTGAAGCGCTGCGGCGAGTGGGGCAGATGTGGCGGGATCAACAGGATTTCGCCCGCATGGATCGGGATGTCGACTGGCTTGCCGTTTTGCATGGTCTTGAGTTCCATCTCGCCTTCGATCTGGTAGAAGAACTCTTCGCCGGGATCGTCATGATAGTCGGTGCGCGAGTTCGGGCCGCCGACGACCTGCACCACGAAACCGGTTTCGGTGTAGATGCGTTTGTTGCCGACCGGTGGCTTCAGCAGGTCGCGGTGGTCGTCGATCCATCGCTTGAAGTTGATTGGCGTGAGATCCCACATCGGCTTGGTCCTGTTATTCGATCGTGGCTATACACTTTAGCTCGATTGCGATCGGCGTGGGCAGCCGGTTGACTTCCACCGTCGTCCGGCACGGCTGATTCTCGCTGAAATACTCGGCGTATACACGGTTATAGGTATTGAAGTCGTGCTTGATATCGGTCAGAAATACGGTGACGTCTACAAGCCGGTCCCAACTCGAGCCGGCCTCCTCCAGTATTGCGCACACGTTTGTGAACACGGCGCGGCATTGGGCTTCGATGTCGTGCAGGATGATATGACCGGAGGAATCACGCGTCACGCCGGGGATGTCATCGCTGCCGCGCTGCCGCGGCCCGACGCCGGACAGGAACAGCAGGTTGCCAATCCGGCGGGCGTGCGGATACAGGCCGACCGGCTCGGGCGCTTTTTGCGAATTGATTTTATCGGTCATATTGAATACACACGTTTTTCGCTTCGGTGAAGAATCGCATGGCTTCGAAGCCGCCTTCGCGGCCGGCGCCGGATTGCTTCATGCCGCCCATCGGTACACGCAGGTCACGCAGCATCCAGCAGTTGATCCAGATCAGGCCGGCTTCCAGTTTGTCTGCCACGCGATGGCAGCGCGAGACATCGCGACTCCACAACGAGGCGGCGAGGCCGTAGCGAACGCCGTTCGCGCAGGCGATGGCTTCGGCTTCGCTGCTGAACGGCGCAAGCGTGACGACGGGTCCGAAAATTTCGTCCTGGTTCGTGCGGCAGTCGGGGCCGAGGCCTTCGATGACGGTCGGCTCGATGAACCAGCCGTCGGTGCAGCGGCCGTCGAGGCGCAGGCGGTGACCGCCCGTGAGAATCGTGCCACCTTCGTTGCGCGCCGTATCGACAGCGGTCAGGATCTTGTTCATGTGCGGTTCGGACACGACAGCACCGATGTCGACACCCGTTTCGAGCGGGTCGCCCACTTTCAGCGCACGCGCGCGTTCAACAAATGCATCGCGAAAGCGTTCGTACAGGCCGTCTTCGATCAGGATGCGTGAGCCGCACAGGCAGATTTCGCCTTGGTTCGAGAACGCGGCCTTGACCGCGCCGTCGAGTGCCGCGTCGAAATCGCAGTCGGCGAACACCAGCGTCGGGTTCTTGCCGCCAAGTTCGAGCGACAGTTTCTTGAACATCGGCGCGGCGCTACGGGCGATATTGGCACCGGTCACGGTGCCGCCGGTAAATGAAATGGCATTGATCTTCGGGTGCTCGACCAAGGCCTGGCCGATGCCGGCGCCGCGGCCATGGACGATGTTCAGCACGCCGGGCGGCAGGCCGGCTTCTTCGCAAATTTGCCCGAACAGCGCGGCGGTGGCCGGCGTGACTTCCGACGGCTTCGCGACTACGCAATTGCCGGCTGCGAGTGCGGGCGCGATCTTCCACGTGAACAGGTACAGCGGCAGGTTCCATGGCGAGATGCAGCCGACGACGCCATGTGGCTGACGCAGCGTGTAGTTGATTGCGCCGACTTTCTCACCCAGCCCCATCGTGTGGCTTTCGCTCGCGAATTGCATCGCGGCGGCGGCATAGAATTGCAGGTTGGCGGCAGCGCGCGGAATATCGACCTTCGCGGCGAGCGACAGCGGCTTGCCATTGTCGATGCTTTCCGCCCGCACCAGCGCATCGTGCCGCGCTTCGATGCAGTCGCCCAGCTTGTTCAGCCAGTGGGCGCGTTCGGCCGCCGGCAACGCCGACCAGTCCGGACAAGCTGATTCGGCGGCGGCGATCGCGGCGGCGAGATCGGCGGCGTCGGAGTCGGCGACACGCGCGTAGACGGCGCCGGTGGCTGGCTCGAATACGTCGAGCCAATTGTCTGCGGCGGGTGGCTGTTGCTTGCCGCCGATGTAGTTGTTGAATGTTTTCATGGGCTACTCAAGCAACCTTCCGTTCGTGCTGGGCTTTTCGAAGCATTCTTTGAAGAGCCTTTCGACAGGCTCATGTCCAACGGGAACGGATTTCTTAACCATTCGATGCTTTTTCGCAGTTGACGTTGAACCAGCGGCCGTCGCCGTCGAGGCGCAACGCGGTCAACGCCTCGCCCCAAACGCAGCCGCTGTCGAGGGCGAAGACGTTGTGCGTGCTGACAGCACCCAACGCGGACCAGTGGCCGCAGACAATGCGGTCGTCGATGCTCTTTCGCTCCGGTACCGCGAACCACGGCATGAGCGGTGCGGGTTGCGTGCCCGGTGGGCCCTTGTGGTCGAAGTCCATGGTTCCATCCGGCGTGCAGAAGCGCAGCCGCGTGAGGAAGTTCACGATCACGCGGAGCCGTTCGGTGCCGGTCAGCTCCGGATCCCAGCGCGGCGGCTCATTGCCGTACATGTGGTCGAGGAAGTCGGTCCAGTCGACCGCGGCCAGGCGGGCTTCGACCTCGGCCGCCAACACCAGCGTATCGTAGCGCGTCCATTGTGGCGCCAGGCCGGCGTGCACCATCAGGTAGCTGCACGCGGGGTCGTAATACGCAAGTGGCCGGTGGCGCAGCCAGTCGAGCAGTTCGCGCCGGTCCGGGGCCGTCAGGATGTCGTCGAGTGTGTCGCGTGCGCGCGTGGTCTGGCAGCCGGCAGCGACCGCCAGCAGATGCAGGTCATGATTGCCTAGCACGGTAATCGCCGCGTCGCCAAGGCGCATGACAAAGCGCAGCGTTTCGAGCGATTGCGGCCCGCGATTGACCAGGTCGCCGGTCAACCAGAGCCGATCCGTCTGCGGATCGAAGCGGATGTGCTCGAGCAGCCGCGCGAGCGCGTCATAGCAGCCTTGCACGTCTCCGATCGCATAAACCGCCATTCAGTCCTCTTTTTCTTCTTCTTCGACCCTGACCGCCAGCACGTCGCACGGCGCAGCATTGACCAATGAACGTTCGGTCGAGCCGAACAGCAGAGCTAGGCCGTGATGCTGATGGCGGCCGATTACGATCAGGTCCGCGGGCATGTCGGTCGCCGCGCGGACGATTTCGGACTTGATGTTGCCGACGCAGACCTCGCGTTCCGCATTGGGCAAGCCGATGCGATTGGCGAGTTCGGCCAGGCGATCGCGGCCGCCGGCCAGCAGTTCATCTTCGAGATCGACCGGCGGTGGCATCAATCCTTCACCGCCCGGATCCATCGGAACGTACTCGACCACGTGGAGCAGCTTGACGGTTGCGCCAAATGCCGCGGCCAGTGCCGCTGCGCGCCGGCCGACCGCATCCGCGCCGGCGGCAACGTCCACCGCTAACAGGATTCGCCGGTAAGTCATTGCAGTTTCCCTAGTGATCTTTCAAGGTGATATTACCCTGTTCAGAACGCCTGTACGCTTCAAGCGCAAGGCGGGCATATCACCTTGAAAGACCACCGGCCTTTTTCGCGAGTATACACAAGCTGTCCCTTACGGCCCGCCGCTTAATTCGCTGAGCCGGCCGAAATCCGCCGGCGCGAGGGTTTCCGGCCGGACGCCGGGATCGATGCCCGCCGCTGTCATGGCTTCGACATCCACGAGTCCCTTGAGCGCATTGCGCAGAGTCTTGCGGCGCCGGCTGAAGGCTTGCGCGACGATCGCCGCAAACACGGCTGGATTGCCGCACGCGAATGGCGGCTCCCGATACGGCGTCAGTCGCACGATGGCGGAGTCGACTTTGGGCGGCGGCCGGAATGCGCCTGGGCCGATCGTCAGCAGACGCTCGGCACGGAATCCGCGGGCCAGCATGACGGTGAGCCGACCGTAGGCGCGCGTGCCCGACGCGGCACAGATGCGGTCGACGACTTCGCGCTGCAGCATGAAGTGCATGTCATGGATTACATCGGCCTGCGCCAGCAGGTGAAACAGCAGCGGCGTGGAGATGTTGTAGGGCAGGTTGCCGACGAGGCGCAGCCGTCCCGTATCGGCGAAGGCGCGAAAGTCACTCGTCAACGCATCCTGCTGGTGCACGACAAGCTCGCCGGCGCCCGCACAGTGTTCCTTGAGTCGCGGAATGACGTCGCGATCCAGTTCGATTGCTTCGACTTGGCCATGCGCCTCGAGCAACGGCCGCGTCAGCGCGCCGAGCCCCGGGCCGATCTCCACGAGCTTGTCGCCGGGTTCCGGCGCGATCAGCGCCACAATCCGGGCGATCGTGCCGGGGTCGTGCAGAAAGTGCTGACCGAACCGCTTGCGCGGGTGGTGCGGCTCAACCACGTTGCGCAACAATGTCGAGCGCCGCCTGGATCGCGGCGCGCAAGCTGCCGGCGTCGGCGCGGCCGGTGCCGGCGAGGTCGAGCGCCGTGCCGTGATCGACCGATGTACGCACGATCGGCAGCCCCAGCGTGATGTTGACCGCATGGCCGAAGCCGGCGTATTTCAGCACCGGCAGCCCCTGGTCGTGATACATCGCGAGCACCGCATCCGCGTCCTTTAGACGCGCCGGCGTGAACAGCGTGTCGGCCGGCAGCGGGCCGACGATGTTCAGGCCTCGTTCGCGCAGCGCGTCCAGGCAGGGCTCGATCACGTCGATTTCTTCCCGGCCGAGGTGGCCACCTTCGCCGGCGTGCGGGTTCAGCCCACTGACCAGGATGCGCGGTGCGCCGATGGCAAATCGCTCGCGCAGATCCTGGTCCAGAATCGTCAGCACCTGCGTCAGGCGCTCGCGGGTGATAGCGGCTGGCACGGCAGCCAGCGGCAGATGGGTCGTGGCCAGCGCGACTCGCAGTGTTCCAGCGGTCAGCATCATCACCGGTAATTCGGCGCCGGTGCGCTCGGCGAGAAACTCGGTGTGGCCGAAAAAGCTGGTGCCGGCGTCGTTGATAACGCCTTTATGGACGGGCGCAGTGACCATTGCGGCGAATTCGCCGTTGCGGCAACCGTCCGCGGCACGCCGAAGGAGCGCCAGCACGTAATCGGCGTTGGCGGGATCAAGTCGGCCGGCTTCCATCGGTGCGGCCGCCGGTATTGGCAGCAAACGGACGCGTCCGGCAACCGCCGGCCTGGCGGAATCGTAGAGCGGCAGATTGATCGTTTTGCCCAGGAGACGGGCGCGCTCGGCGAGAAGCCGGGAGTCGGCCAGCACCACCAACTCCGCTGGCCAGTCGCCGGCGGCAAGTTCTAGGCAGAGGTCGGGGCCGATGCCGGCCGGCTCGCCACTGGTGACGGCAAGCCGCGGCGGACGATCAGCTGCTGCTGCTGTTGTCATCCAGCTGGATGTGGACGTAAGCCTCGTCGCGCAATTGCCGCAGCCAGCGGTCGGTCTGCTCGCGCAGCTTGCGCTCGCGCAGCGCCATGAAGGCCTTGTGACGGCGGCTCTTGTCGGTCTGGTTCTGCTTACGCCGGCCGAGCACCTCGACGATGTGCCAGCCGAACTGGGTACGGAACGGCTCACTGATTTCGCCCGGCTTCAACTGGTCCATCACCTTCTGGAACGCCGGAACGACCATGCCCGGATCGAGCCAGCCGAGGTCGCCGCCCTGCGCGGCCGAGCCGGGATCGTCCGAATATTTTTTCGCCAGCGCAGCGAAGCTCGCCCCGTTTTTTATCTTCTGGCGGATGTTTTCCAGCCGCTGTTCGGCCTCCGTATTGCTGATCAGCAGGTCGGGCTTGATCAGAATGTGGCGCGCGTGCGTCTGCGTGACGACGACCTGCTGCTGGGCGCGCTCGCCAGCCAGCTTGAGAATGTGCCAGCCGTTCGGGTCCAGAACCGGCTGCGAGACCTGCCCCTCATCAAGCGACAGCACCGTGTTGGCGAGGCTGCTCGGCAGTTCCGAGCCCTTGAGCCAGCCGAGGTCGCCACCCTTGAGTGCACGGCGGCCGTCCGAGACAGCCACGGCGGTGGCCTTGAAATCGGCGCCCTTCTTGAGCTTCTGGTAAATCTGCTCGGCCTTCTGGTGGATCGCCTTGGCCTGCGCGGCCGTAGCCTGCGATGGCACCGCAAGCACGATCTGGTAAACGTGATACTGCGTGTTGCCATGCCCTTGCTGCGCTTGGG
This sequence comes from Gammaproteobacteria bacterium, assembly GCA_035690945.1. GTDB lineage: Bacteria > Pseudomonadota > Gammaproteobacteria > Natronospirales > DASSBR01 > DASSBR01. The sequence continues at coordinate 128,046 of DASSJY010000017.1, read as the reverse complement.
CGACCAGGTATTGATCGACTTCCGCAGGCGTCACGACGACCCGTTCGTCCACCGCTTTTTGCCTAATCTGATGCAGAATCATTTCGTTGCGGATGTGCTCGCGGAACTGGTCGTAGTCGATGCCCTGGGCCGCAAGCCGAGCCGGCATCTCACTCAGGGTGAAGCCGTTGCGTTGCGCAATGTTCGCGAGCACCTGGTTCAGTGCCTCGTCGGAAACGTGGATGCCCTGGCTGTCGGCGCTTTCGATTTGCAGCTTGGTCGTAATCATCTGCTGCAGCACCTGGTGGCGCAGCACGTTGGTCGGCGGCACCGCCGTGCCCTGGCTCGCAAGCTGGCGGCGCGTCAGCGCCGTCTGTTGTTCCAACTCGGAAAGCAGGATGACCTTGTCGTTGACGACCGCGACAATGCGGTCAAGTAGCGTGCCCTGGTTATCCGAGCTCGTGGTGCCGGCCGCGACCGCGGGAAGAGCGGCTGCGAACAGCGCAGCCGACAAGAGCAGCAGAATGCTCCGTTTGATGGACATGAATACTCCGGGTGAACGCCGAATGAGAGGCAATATCGCTTCTATAGAGCCACTAGTCTCCGTAGCCTAGGATACCACGCTCGAGGAAATCCTCGATTTGCCGGCCGAGCCGGCCGAGGCCCTTGAACTGAATTTCGAAGTACAACGCCTGTGTCACCTTGCCGTCCGGCCGTAGGTAATGGCGGTCGAGAAACAAAAACGCCCAGCAGCAGTTCTGGTACTCGAAGCCCGCGAACGTTTCGCGGGTCGCCTGGTCGCGGAGCGAATAGTTCCAACGGCCGACCACCTGCCAGTGTTGTGTTACCGGCCACGCCAGCGACAGATCGGTTTCCTCCAGCCGGTCACGGCGGTAGCGGTAGCCGAGATTGACGACCTGACGCGGTCCCGGCTGATAGCGCACCTGGAATCGCCCCACATCGTTCCGGCGCGTATTCGGGTTCCACTGCAGCCCGGCGGCGGTCGTCCAGTCGTCGTTCACATCGAGACGCAACTCGCCGACGAGGTCCGAAACCTGATTTGTTTCCGGCGGCTGGCCGGGCAGCGTTACGCGCCGGTCGCTGAAGTAGTGGATTTGACCGATGCTGGCGGCCAGCAGTTCCTTGCCCGTATCCGGGTGAATGAAGCGGGTCGTGAGCGCGTAACTGATCTGGTTCGCGTCGCCGAGCCGGTCGGTGCCGTTGAAGCGATTGTCGGTGAACAGTTGCAGGAAGTTGAACGTCGCCTGGCTGGTGTCGAACAACGGAATGTCGCTCTGGTCGCGGTAGGGAACGTACAGATAAAACAGACGCGGCTCCAGCGTTTCGACCAGGCCGCCGAAGGCGTCGCGCTCGAACGTTACGCCGCTGTCCAGGCTGAGTATCGGAGCCGCGCGGGAAAGCTGCGTCGGCTTGAGCGGGTCGTGGACGTTGTACAACTGGTACGCGGCGAAATCGTATTTGGCGGCCGGCCGGACGTACCAGGCATTGGTGCCGAAGGTATAGTCGATCGCCGGCTGCACGTGCAGCCGGGCGGCGCCGACGCGCCCCGGGTAGGCGAATCGAACAAGTTCGCTGCCAACTCCGTAATCCAGGCGGTAATTTTGCAGTGGTCCCTGCCAATCCAGCACCATCTGCGGCAGTTCGCGGTATGGCGGGCGGGCGCCGCGGAGCGCCTGGTAGCCGCGCAGCCGCGTCAGAAACGACCAGTTGGTGTTGTTGTAGCCGATCTGTACGTTGGAGACTTGCAGGACCTGCGACGTTTCACTCAGGCTGTTGCCGAAGTCGGCGAAATAGTTGCCGTCGCTGACATGGTTCAAGTTCGCGCTGAAGCCCCACATGTCGCTGATCCGCGTGCGGTCGTTGAAATGGAACCGGCTGCGACGGGCGTTCGCGAGGTTGTCGTGGGGCATGACCGCATAATCGAATTCGCCTGCCGTCCCGTTCAACAGGTATCGGTACTGTGAATTGATCAGCACGCCGCGCTGCCCCAGGTAGCGGGGTGCGATCGTCGCATCCATGTTCGGCGCGATGTTGAGGTAGTACGGCAGCGTAATGTCGAGGCCGTCCTGCCCGGAATAACCGATCATGGGGGCGAGAAAGCCCGATTTGCGCCGGTCCGATAGTGGAAAAGAGATATACGGCGTATAGAAAATCGGTATGCCGTAAAAGTCGATTGTCGCGTTGTAGGCGACGCCGACGTCGGTATTGCGGTCGAGGTCGACATGCGGCGTGTTGAGCGCCCAGTCGTGACGGCCGAGCGGGCAGGTCGTGTAGGTGACATCGCGCAGGGTGCTGGTGCCCGGGCCGGTGACCTCGACTTTGCCGGCAGTGCCGCGTCCGTGGCGTTTCGGCAAGCGGAAGTGCGCATCGAAAAACGTGCCGAGGCCGGAATCCAGAAAATAGTGACCACGATTGCCCTTGACCTGAAGCGTCGGCGTGGTGAACAGCACCTCGCCGCGGGCGTTGATACTGCGCTTGACACTGTTATAGGTGGCCCGGTCGGCGCTCAGGGTTTTTTCGTCCTTGAAGACATCGACGTCGCCCGAGAACAGCGAAACCCCATGACGCAACGCCGTCACCGAGTCGGCATTGATGGTCACCGTGCCTTTGGTGGGCGCCGTCTTCGGCTGCGGCGCCTGCTCGAACGGCGGCAGCGGACAGATCGCCGGCGGGATCGCATAGGCACCGGCGGCCACGGCGCTCAGGCCGGCAATGGCGATGGCCTGCCACGGCGATTTTCGCAAGCGGTTGAGCGCCAAGTAGTACGTCCCGACAGTAGATCATGTGGCCCGGCCGGGCGCGCCTACCTTCGCATACTTCCCGTTCCGCGGCAATGCGGCGCCGCTGAATGACAAAGGGAGCGCACCGCCTGACAAAAGGGTTCCGTCGCGCCTCCGTTCGATGGTATATATATTTCGATACTTGGAGGGAGGCATTGATGGGCGAAAGCAATATGGACAAATTTATCATCGAGGGCGGCGCCCGGCTCGAAGGTGACGTGCGGGCATCGGGCGCGAAGAACGCTGCGTTGCCCATTCTGGCGGCCTCCCTTCTGACCAGCGATCCGCTGTATCTGAGCAATATCCCGCATCTCGAGGATGTCGTCACGACCAACGTCCTGCTATCGCAAATGGGCGTTGAGGTGACGCTCAGCCAGGAATACGGGCTCGAGGTCAGCGCGCACAATATCCACTCGTGCCTGGCGCCCTACGAACTGGTCAAGACGATGCGCGCATCGATCCTGGTTCTGGGTCCGCTGCTGGCGCGCTTCGGCGAAGCGGATGTGTCGTTGCCGGGCGGCTGTGCGATCGGTGCACGGCCGGTCGATCTGCATCTGCAGGGGCTGGCAGCGATGGGCGCCGACATCCGCGTCGAGGACGGCTACATCAAGGCGCGCGCGAATCGTCTCGCCGGCGCGCATATCGTTTGCGACAAGGTCACCGTTACCGGCACCGAGAACCTGATGATGGCCGCGACGCTGGCGAAGGGGACGACGCGCATCGAAAACGCGGCCCGCGAGCCGGAGATTGTCGATCTCGCCGATTGTCTCAACCAAATGGGTGCGAAGGTGCAGGGCGCCGGCACTGGCGTCATCGTCATCGAAGGCGTCGACCGGTTGCATGGCACCGAGTACCGGGTGCCGCCCGACCGGATTGAGACCGGCACCTATCTCGTTGCCGGCGCGATCACGCGCGGCCGCGTCCGGGTGCTGGACACGCGCCCGCGGGCGCTCGACGCGGTGTTGGTAAAACTGAGAGCCGCTGGCGCGGAGATCCGGGTCGGCGATGACTGGATCGAACTCGACATGCGCGGGCGCCGGCCGACGGCCGTCAACGTGCATACCGCGCCGTATCCGGGCTTTCCGACCGACATGCAGGCCCAGTTCACAGCGCTGAACGCGATCGCGGAAGGCGTCGGTACCATTACCGAAACCATCTTCGAAAACCGCTTTATGCACGTGCTGGAGATGCAACGGATGGGCGTCGATGCCTGGCTGGAAGGCAACACCGTCATGATTACCGGACGCGAAAAGCTGAACGGCGCGCCGGTCATGGCCACCGATCTGCGCGCGTCGGCCGGCCTGGTGCTCGCCGGGCTGGCGGCCGAAGGCACGACTGAAGTCCGCCGCATCTATCACATTCATCGGGGCTACGAGCGCATCGAGGAAAAGCTGTCGCAACTCGGCGCCCACATTCGCAGCGAGCCGGAGCGCCACTGGGTGTCCGGCGGGCGCATTCCGGCACTGCTGGAGGGCAACCTGAAGGGTTAATCCCCGCAGGACTCGCTGTTGACAGCCGTACTTGCAATCGATGTCGGCCGGACCGGCTGCCGCGCCGCGCTCTGGCGCAATGGCGATCCGATGCCCGCGTACACCGCGGATGGCAAAGGCACCGTCGGACTGACCGCACCGAACGGCGCGGCCGTGGCCGAACAAGCCATCCTTGCCATAGTTGCGCCGCTTTTGGAGCAGGCGGGCAACGTCTCTCTGGAAGCGGTCAGTCTCGGCACGCCGGGTGTGTTTGCCGCCGAACCGGCCGCGCGCGAGTTGGCCAAACGCCTGTTATCATCCTTGCCGACGCAATCAGTCGCCATTGCGAGCGATGCCGTGACCTCGCATGCGGGGGCGCTGGCCGGCGCTCCCGGCGTCGTGCTCGCAGCCGGAACCGGCTCCGTCGCAGTCGCCATCGGCGACAACGGCCAGTTTCATCGCATCGACGGCTGGGGACCGTGGCTCGGCGACGAAGGAAGCGGCGCGTGGTTGGGCTTTGCCGGCCTGCGCGCAGCGATGCGTGCGGCGGACGGGCGCGGGCCGCATACAGTGCTCGAACAGGCCGCCGAGACGCAGTTCGGGTCGCCCGAGGAGCGGGTGGCGCAGCTTTATGCGGTTGATAATCCGGCCCGCCTGGCCGCCGGTTTTGCGCCCGCCGTGGGGCAGGCGGCGGCCGCCAAAGATGCCGTCGCATTGGCGTTGATGCAGGCGGCGGCGACGGCGTTGGCGAGTACGGTTATTGCCGGTGCCAGCGCGCTGGCGCACGATGCGGATCCGATCGCGGTTGCCATCGTCGGCGGCCTGACGAAGCTGGGTCCGGTGCTGCTGGAGCCGCTGCAGGCCGTGCTGCAGGATAGCGTCGTGCCGCTGGACGTCAGGCCGGCGCAAGGTACGGCACTCGACGGCGCCCGCCGCCTGGCCCGGCCGCATCATCACATTCACGAACCGCTGATTATCCGGACGAAATAAGAGGATTTGCAGGATGGATTCCGATCGGGACAAGCTCGATGCGCTGGCCACTGAAGGGGTGCGCGCCGATCTCGACGACCTCGACCTGCGATCCGTCGCGGACGTCGTGCGCCTGCTGGTCGATGGCCAGGATGCGGCGCTTGCGGCCGTACATCGTGCCGTCCCGCAGCTGGCCGAGGCCGCCGAGCAGATCGCGGCGCGGCTGGCTGAAGGCGGGCGCCTGTTTTACGTCGGCGCCGGTACCTCGGGGCGTCTGGCGGTGCTGGACGCCGCCGAATGCGTTCCCACTTTCAACACGCCGCCGGACATGGTGGTCGCGCTGCTCGCGGGTGGCGAAGCCGCATTCATTGAGGCCGTGGAAGGCGCCGAGGACGATGCCGCCGCCGGTGCGGCTGACCTGGATGCGCACGGCTTGAGTTCGCGCGACGCGGTGGTGGGTATCGCGGCATCGGGACGCACGCCTTATGCCGTCGGCGCATTGCATCATGCCAGCGAGCTCGGTGCGTATACCGTCGCCATCGCCAACAATCCCGGCAGCACGCTCGCGGCGGCCGCCGAGCACGCCGTTGAACTGCTGACCGGCCCCGAAGTCATCGCCGGCTCGACCCGGCTGGGCGCGGGCACGGCGCAGAAGATTGCACTTAACACCTTGTCCACCGCGGTCATGGTCAAGCTCGGCAAGACTTATGGGTCGCGCATGATCGACGTGCGTGCGACCAACGCCAAGTTGAAGCGGCGCGCCCTGCGCATCGTGTGCGACATCACGAGCGCCGGCGAAGCGCAAGCGGTGCAGGCGCTTGAAACGGCCGGCGGCAGCGTCAAGACGGCGGTCGTGATGCTGCTGAGCCGCTGCGATGCAGCGACAGCTGAACAACGGCTGCAGCACGCCGGCGGCCGTGTGCGCGATGCCGTGGCGGCGGACTGAGAGTGTCGGTCGCCGACGATTTTTCACTGACCCGCGCCGGCTCGCTGACGCCACTCAATACGTTCCGCGTGGCCGCGCGTGCCGAATGGCTGGCGGAAGTGCGCGATGCCGCGGAGGTGCCGCGCGTGCTGGGTCGGCCGGAATTACGCGATCTGCCATGCTTCGCGCTGGGCGGCGGCAGCAACGTGCTGTTCGTCCACGACGTGCCCGGACTCGTGCTCAGGCTCGCGAACCGCGGCGTCGCGATCGTGGAGGAGGGCGGAGAGACCGCGCTGGTACGAGTCGCCGCCGGCGAGAACTGGGACCGGTTCGTACGCTGGTCGCTGGAGGCGGGCTTCGAAGGCCTCGAAAACCTCATTCTGATTCCGGGCAGCGTCGGCGCCGCGCCCATTCAGAACATCGGCGCCTATGGCGTCGAAGCGCGCGAGTTCATCGCCGGCGTCGAGGCTTGGGATGGCGAGGCGCAGGCCAGCGTCCGGTTCGATAACGTCGCGTGCGAATTCGGCTATCGCGACTCGATCTTCAAGCACCGGCCGAACCGCTACATCGTGACCGGTGTCGATTTCAGGCTGCCGCGCCGGCGGCCGCTGCGGCTGGACTACGCGGGCGTTCTCCAGGAGCTTAAGGCGATGGGCGTGCGACAGCCGACGGCGGTCGACGTGGCGCGGGCGGTGGAAACGCTGCGCCGCCGCAAGCTGCCGGACCCGGCACAAATCGGCAATGCCGGGAGTTTCTTCAAAAACCCGGTAGTCTCGCAAACCGAGCTTGCCGCATTTCGCGAGCGTTGCCCGGAGATGCCCGCGCACGCCTACGGCGGCGACCACTTCAAGCTGTCGGCGGCCTGGCTGATCGACGCCTGCGGGTTGAAAGGCGCGCGAGCCGGCGCCGCCGGTATCTCCGACCGGCACGCACTGGTACTGGTCAACCACGGCGGCGCAACCGGCGAGGAGTTGTGGGCGCTGGCGACGCGCGTTCGCGAAACCGTCGCCGAGCGTTTTGGCGTGATGCTTGAGCCGGAGCCGGTTGTTATCTGACTGTCACTTTTGCCGGGTATAGGTATCCAGGCCGAACAGCTTGAGCTTGTCGATCCGCCCCGCGGGTCCCAATAGGAAATGGCACCAGGTGTCGCCCAGATAGCGGTAGCGCCAGACGACATGGAACGTGTCGCGGTTCCACGGCGTCAGGTCGCCGACGTACTTGCGCCCGTGCTTGATCACCAAATGACCATTCTCCAACGTCACAGTGGCCTTGCCGAACGGGCTGGTGTAGGTGCCGACGTAGTCCTTTACCGGCGCCGACATCTTGGGGTGCGCGGCGCGCGGTGGCGCGAGCTTTGCCGCTTGGCTTTTTGCCTGCGCCTCGATGCCGGCCCAGACTTTTTCAGCGCGGGCGCTCCAATCGTAGGCTGGCGCGCCGAGGTAGGCGTCGAAGACGCGGTACATTACCGCGAGCGGCAACCAGTTGGTGTTGAGGTTGGTGAGGACCACGACACCGAGGTGGCGGTCCGGAATCATCCCGACAGCCGATGTCATGCCGTCGATTTCGCCGTAATGCCAGACGATGTGCTCGCCGCGATAATCTTCCATGAACAGGGCGAGTCCGTAGGACAGCGAGTGAATTTTCGGGCTCAGGTCGTGGAACAGGTGTAGTTCCAACGCGTCCGCGGGTACCGGAATTTGCGGCGTCTCCATTTCCTTGACCACCGCCTGGCTGAGAATCCGATGGCCGTTATATTCGCCGTCAGCCAGCAGCGTCAGCAACCAGTGCGTCATGTCGTCGACGTTGGAGTTGATGGCCCCGGCCGGCGCGATGTTTTTCTGGTAATAGCGGTCGAGCGGCGTCAGCTTGCCATCGATCATCGCATACGGGGTGGCGGCGTCGTCGTTCGCGCTCATCGCGGCGATCGTGACGTCGCTGTGCGTCATGCCGAGCGGCTCGAAAAAGCGCGTCTTGATGAAGTCGTCCCAGCTTTTGCCGCTGACGGTCTGCACGATCTGGCCCGCCGCCATGAACATGATGTTGCTGTAGCAGAATTGGGAGCGGAAGCTGTGTTGCGGCTTGATCAGCCGCAGGCTGTGCAGCACCTCGGCGCGCGTGGCGTCGGTGTCGTACCAGAGGAAGCTGTTGCCGCAGTAGCCGGTGCGATGGGTGAGCAGGTCGCGAATCCGGACCTGGCGCGTCGGGTAGGCGTTGTAAAGCTGGAAGTCGGGCAGGTAATCGGTGACAGGGCTGTCCCAGCCGAGTTTGTCGGCGTCGACGAGCATGCCGATCGAGGCGGCGGTGAACGCTTTGCTGTTGGATGCGATCGAGAACAGGGTGTTTTTGTCGACCTTCGCCTGCGTGTCGAGCGTCCTGACGCCATAACCCTTTTCCATGACCACTTTGCCGTCCTTGACGACGGCGATCGCCAGGCCCGGCACGTGCCAGGCATGCATTGACTGCTCGATGTAGTGGTCGAGGCCCCGGAGCGGTGCGGGTTCTTGGGCTGCCGCCGGCTGAACGGCAGAGATGATGCAGCCAAAAACTGCGGTGATGGCGAGGGCTTTATTTCGCATATCCGTGATCCCGTTTTAGAGGAAGGAAGAATCCCGTTACGGGGATTTAGCGATCTGAACGGCGCCCGCCACGGTAGCCATTTTCCGGGACGCCGTGAATCCGTCCATGGAGGCTCTGGGTTCGGCTCCTGCCTCACACAGCCCGGCAAATAGCTACCGTAGCGTGCGCCTGGGGTGCTGAGGTGTTAGGACTCGCGTATTCGGTTCGGAAGATTATCTTTTTGCGCTTTCGGTTGAAGTCGCGGTTTTGATCTTTTCCTGATTATTCAGAAATTTGGCGGCGCCCCAGTAATTTTTGCCGAATCGGGCGGTCGTGACGCGCAGCGGTGTGCCGCTGGCGTAGGCTTCGATCATTTTACCGTTGCCGACGTACATCGCGACGTGATAGATCGAGCCGGTGCCGTCGTGGTTTGCGTAGAACAGCAGGTCGCCGCGCTGCAGGTCGTGATCTGTCCGCGGGATTTTAGTGCCGTGGCCGTGGAGAGCCTGGGCGCCGGCGTCACGCGGCAGCGTCATACCGTAGTACTGGTACATCGAGCCGGTAAAGCCGGAGCAGTCGTAAGCGAAGCCCGATCGGCCGGCCCAGATGTAGGGGAGGCCGACGAACTGTTCGGCGGTTTTGAGCAACTCAGCGGGCGTCGGGCGCGGGATGTCGGCTGTCGATTTGTAGATTTTGACGTCGCTGGCTTTGAGCCACTTGGGGCCGTCGTTCGGGGTGGCGACGCGGACGGCATCGGCGGTGCGGCTCAATACCGGCAGGCGAGTGTTGAAGCTGATGCGCAGGAATTTGCGTGACAGTTTTTCGTTGTCATAGAGCCAGACCGTGGGGGCGCCGCTCACGAGCGCGAACGGCTGCTTTTTCACGATTTCGCCGAAATGGCTGCTGTGGGTCAGCTGGACTTTCGGCACCCAGCCCGGATAGCCGCGCGGGTTTTTGGGCGTCGGCTGCCCGGGGACGGCAATTTTATCCCACTCGCCCTGTTCCTTAAGGATGTAAACCTTGTGGCCGTACAATGCCTGCGTTTGCGTGGCGTTATGGCCGGAGAGCCAGCGGCGTTGCGCTACCGACATGCCGTCGATCCATTGCTGCATGTGCACCGGGTTGGTGAGCGCCGGGTGATCGATCGAGCGTGGCGACTTCGGCGAGGTCCACAGCGTCGCCACCGAGACGTCGACGTAGGCGGTGCCGATGGCGTGCGGCGCATTTTTGGCCGCGGCCGGCGCGCAGGCGATGGCGATCAGCAGCGCGGCGAAAAGCGTGCTGCGCCCGCGCAGACGAGTAGATAGCTTCATGAATGACATGCCGATTTCCGCGTTTCGCCTAACCATAGAAGATGAGATTCTCAAAGACCAATGCAAAAAAGTAAATAATCGATGCTTTATTGCTATTCAGTTGTCAGCTTGGCAGCGCTGCGCTTAGTCTAGGCCCGCCCCGATTCGGCGCCCGCTGTTGGAGAATTACATGCTGTTATTGTTCAAGCGAAGTCTGGCAATTGCCGGCTTTCTGGCCGTGCTGCTTCCGGCGGCTGCGCAGACACCGGCAGACCACTTTACCATGCAGCAGGTGCTGGGCTATCCGTTCCCGACGGAGCTGATGGCGTCGGATTCCGGCAAGACTATCGCGTGGGTGCTGGATGAGCGCGGCGTACGCAATATCTGGATCGCGCAGGCGCCGGATTTCAAGCCCCGCCAGTTGACGCATTACCGCAACGACGACGGCCAGGAGCTGACTTACGTGCAGGTTTCCGGCGACGATCACTATGTCGTCTACGTGCGCGGCGGCAATCATGACAATATCTATCCGATGCGGGTGCCGCCGGATCCGACGTCGTCGATCAAGCGGCCGACGATGCAAATCTGGGCGGCGCCGATTGCGGGCGGTGCGCCGATCCTGATCGGGCAGGGGGATGCGCCGGCGGTCTCGCCGGACGGCAAGACGATCGCGTTCCTCAAGAAGGACCATTCGGTCTGGTCTGCGCCGTCCGACGGTTCGGCCAAGCCGCAGTTGATGTTCTTCGATCGCGGCGCCGATTACAGCCTGCGCTGGTCGCCCGATGGGAAGCAGCTTGCGTTTGTGTCAGGTCGGGGCGATCACAGCTTCATCACTGTCTACACGCAGGGCGAGCCGCGCCTGCGTTACCTCGATCCGACCACCAACCACGATTCCGATCCGCGCTGGTCGCCGAACGGCAATCGCATCGCGTTCGTGCGCCGCCCGGGCGCGGGCGGCGAGGTCGAGCCGCTGCTCAAGCGGACGCCGCACCCATGGTCGATCTGGGTCGCCGACGTGGCGAGCGGCAAGGCGCGCGCGGTCTGGAAAAGTCCGCATACACTGCTGGGTTCGAGACCGGACACGGCGGGCGGCGCCAATCTCCACTGGGCCGCAGGCAAGCGCCTTATCTTCATGAACGACCTCGACGGCTGGCCACACCTGTATGCAATAGCCGCGACCGGTGGCAAGGCGCAGCGTCTGACGAATGGCCGTTACATGGTCGAGAACGTGACGATGTCGCCGGGCGGCCGCTTCATCGTTTATGGCGCCAACACCGGCGACATGCGCGGCGACATCGATCGGCGCCACCTGTTTCGCGTGGCCGTGGACGGCGGCAAGCCGCGGGCGCTGACGCACGGGCCGGAATTAAGCTGGTCGCCGGTAGTGGTGAACGGCGGCAAGACGCTGGCCTTTATCCAGGCCGGCGCGAAGCAGCCACCGCTGGTGGCGGTCGAGTCGGCCAATGGCGGCCCGGCCACGGTGCTGGACGCGGATCAGATTCCCGCCGATTTTCCGACCCAGCAACTGGTCGTGCCGAAGCTGGTGACGTTCAAGGCGAGCGACGGGCACATCGCCTACGGACAACTCTTTGAGCGCGCCGGCGGCGCCACGAAGAAACCCGGCGTCATCTTCGTGCACGGCGGCCCCATGCGGCAAATGCTGCTCGGCTGGCATTACTCCGGCTATTACTCGAACGGCTACGCGGTCAACCAGTATCTCGCCAACCACGGCTTCGTGGTGCTGTCGGTCAATTACCGTCTCGGCATCGGCCACGGCTGGGAATTTCATCATCCCGCACATGCGGGCCCGGCGGGTGCGTCGGAATACCGCGACGTGGTGGCCGGCGCCGGTTATCTGCAGCATCTGCCCGGCGTCGACGCCCAACACATCGGCATCTGGGGCGGCTCCTACGGCGGGTATCTGACTGCGCTGTCGCTGGCGCGCAATTCCGATATCTTCAAGGCGGGTTCCGACTGGGCGGGCATTCACGACTGGTCGCTGGACATGCTTCGCAACTGGTTCCAGCGCGACTATCCGAGCTTCGAGACGGACCGCAAAAAAGCGCTCAAGGTCGCCTGGCGCTCATCGCCGGTCGGCGCGATTGAAAAGTGGCGCTCGCCGGTGCTGCTGATCCAGGGCGACAACGATCACACGGTCAAATTCCAGCAGACGGTGGATATTGCCAATCGTCTGAAGGCGCGCGGCGTCGAGGTGCAGGAACTCGTCATTCCCGACGAGATCCACAGCTTCCTGCGGTATCACTCGTGGCTCGAGGCCGATACGCGAACGGCTGAATTTCTGGCAGAAAAGCTGGACGCGAATGCGGCCCGGTGACCGTCGGATGCGGTCAGTCGGTGGGCTCGAGTTGGTCGAGACGCATCAGGTCCGCATAGGTTTCGCGGCGCCGAATCAATGCCGCCTGCTCGCCGTCGACGAGCACCTCGGCGGGGCGCAGCCGCGCGTTGTAGTTGGATGCCATGGACGCGCCGTAGGCGCCGGCGTCCATGATGGCGAGCACGTCGCCTGCCCGCGCTGCGAGCGTGCGGTCGCGGCCGAGAAAATCGGCCGATTCGCACACTGGCCCGACTACGTGACACGGTTCCGCGGTCAGATCCGCGCGCGGCTTGACGACGCGAATGTCGTGCCACGCGCCGTACAACGGCGGGCGCATCAGTTCAGTCATGCCGGCATCGGCAATCAACCAGTTCACGCCCTCGCCGCGCTTGACGTATTCGACGCGCGTCAGCAGCACGCCCGCCGGGCCGGCGATGAAGCGGCCGGGCTCGATGAACAGCATCAGGCTGCGGCGCGCGACTTCGTTTTTCAGCGGTTCCAGAAACGCGCTCGCCGGCGGCAACGTCTCGCCGCGATAGCCGACCGGGAAGCCGCCGCCGAAATCGAGATGGTCGAGCGCGATGCCGGCGTTCTTGAGCCGGTCGGCCAGTTCGATGATGCGCTTGCCGGCAGCGACGTACGGCGCCGGATCGTGCAGCGACGAACCGATATGGCAGGCGAGGCCAGTGAGGCGGAGGCCCGGCAGCGCGTTGGCGCGCCGGCACAGATCTTCTGCCAGTTCGATCGGGATGCCGAACTTGTCTTCGCGTCGCCCGGTGGTGAGATGCGGATGCGTCATGCCTTCGATATCCGGGTTGACGCGCAACGCGACGCGCGCGGACTTTTGGGATCGAGAGGCGATGTCGCTGATGCGCTCAAGCTCGGCGGTCGATTCGACATCGAAGCATTGAATGCCGACCGTCAGCGCGTACTCGATTTCGTCGCTGCGTTTGCCGACGCCGGAAAAAACGGTACGCTCGGCGCTGCCGCCGGCTGCGAGTACGAGCGCGAGTTCGCCGCCGGAGACAATATCGAAGCCGGCGCCAAGGCGCGCGAGCAATTGCAACAGCGCGAGCGCGCCGTTCGCCTTGACCGCATAGCATATCTGGTGCGGCGTGCCGGCAAGGGCGTCTTCGAAACCCTGGTACGCGGCTTCAATGCTGCGTCGGGAATATGCGAACAGCGGCGTTTGAAAACGCTCGGCCAGTGTTTGCAGCGGAACGGACTCCAGCCACAATTCACCGTTTTTGGCAGTAATTAAATTTGACATGGGCGCGGAGTATACGACATGACTTCAATTGAGCAAGCGAAAATTTCGATGAAATTACTTTTCGCTTTCGTTTTTGCCGTCGTGCCGCTGTCGGCTGCAATGGCAGGGCAGGCGGGCACGCAGCATCATTACACTTGGGATCATCCCGGCTGTCCGTGTCGCACCATTTTGCACAAAGGTTCGGCGCAACAGGCCGGTTTGGTCGAGGCACCACTGAAAGCCATGGACGGCACCATCAGCCGCGTCCTGGTTCGGCGCGTGACGCCGGGCGCGGTCGTTCTGATCGCGCGGCGCGGCACGATCGCCAAGTGGAAAGCTTACGGCTATTCCGCGATTTACACGAACGGCGGCTACGGCACGATGGACCAGCCGTTACCGATGCACAAAAACGAAATATTCGATATGGCGTCGGTCACCAAGCTGTTTACCGCGACCGCGGTGATGCAGTTGTGGGACGAGGGCAAAATCAAGCTCGACGCGCCGGTTGCAAAATATCTGCCCGAGTTCGGCGTCAACGGCAAAGGCGCCGTGACTGTACGGGAACTGCTGACGCACACATCGGGCTTCCGGCCCGATCCGCCGACGCCGCTCTACCAGATTCCCGGCACGCGCAAGGACCGTCTCCAATACGTGCTCCAGTTGCCGCTCGAATATCCGCCGGCGACGCATTATGTGTACAGCGACATCAACTTCATTACGCTGGGCGCGCTGATCGAGCGCGTGAGCGGCGAGCGCGAAGATGCGTTCATCAAGCAACACATCACCGGCCCGCTGCACATGACGGACACGATGTACAACCCGCCGGCGAGTCTCAAGCCGCGCATCGCCGCGACCGAATACCAGCCGTGGACCCACCGCGGCCTGCTGTGGGGTCAGGTCGATGACGAAAACGCCTGGGCGCTCGACGGCGTCGCCGGCCACGCGGGGCTGTTCAGCAGCGCGTACGACCTCGCGGTCTTCGGCCAGATGATGCTCAACGGGGGCACCTACAACGGCAAGCGCATCCTGTCGGCGCGCGCCGTCAAGCTGCTGTCGACCAACTGGGACACCAAGTATCCCGATGATGCGACCGGCCTCGGCTGGTCGATCGACCGCGATTATTTCATGGGCGCCCTGTCGGGCGCGCACACGATCGGCCACGAAGGATTTACCGGCACCACGATCATCCTCAACAAACCCAACGACATCGTCGCAGTGCTGTTGATGAATCGCGTGCACCCGACGCGCCATGGTGCCTCCGACGTAGTCGCCCGCCGCGAAGTCTATACGGATGCCGCCGATGCCATTCCGGTCGCCGTTCCCGGCGGCGGCGACGCATGGTTCGCCGGCTATGGCGATTACCTCAACCGGACGCTGACGGCCAAGATCGGCGCGCACGGCAAGACCCTGTCATTCCACACCTGGTATCGCACCGAGCCGGGAGAGGACTATGGCATCGTCCAAACCTCCCCGGACGGCGTGCACTGGACCACGCTCGGCCAGCTCACCGGCTCAAGCGACGGCTGGAGAACGCAAAAAATCGCGCTGCCGCCGGACGCCCGTTATGTACAATTCGACTACCGCACCGACGCGAGCACCAACGGCCGCGGCTGGTATATTCACGACGTCACAGTCGACGGCCGCAAAGTCGACCAGTTTGAAAAATCCGACTGGGTACAGCGGGATTATTGAATCGAATGACCACACGTAAATCGATACAAGCGGCGGCGATTCTACTCGTCGCCGCATTATCGTCAGCCGCCGTCGCAGCGCCGAAGTTTGAACTCGGAATCGACGTGCTGCTGCACGACCGCCTCGACCTGATCCAGGGTAAGAACGTCGGCCTGATCACCAATCCCACTGGCGTCAACGCCAACCTCGTTAGCGACGTCGACGTCCTGGCACATACTCCTCAAGTCCACCTGGTCGCGCTGTTCGGTCCCGAACACGGCATTCGCGGCGCGCACCAGGCCGGTGCGCACGTCGGCACCTACCGGGATCCCGAAACCGGCGTGCCCGTCTACAGCCTGTATGGAAAGCACCGCCAGCCGACGCCGCAGATGCTCAAGAACGTCGACGTTCTGATCTACGACATCCAGCCGGTCGGTACGCGTTTCTATACCTACCTCTACACCATGGCGGACGCCATGAAAGCGGCCGCCGCCGCACACATCCCGTTTATCGTGCTCGACCGCCCGAACCCGATCGGCGGCATTGCCGTGCAGGGACCCGTGCTGGAACCGAAATATGCGTCGTTCGTCGGCCAATACCCGATCGCCCTGCGGTACGGCATGACCGTCGGCGAGCTGGCGAAACTGTTCAACGACGCCTTCCACATCGGCGCCAACCTCATCGTCGTCAAAATGCGCGGCTGGCAACGTTCGATGTACTACGACGGTACACCGCTGCAATTCGTCATGCCGTCACCCAATATGCCGACCCTCGACACTGCGCTGGTCTACCCCGGCTTCGGTCTCGTCGAAGGCACCAACGTCTCCGAAGGCCGCGGCACAACCCGGCCGTTCGAACTTATCGGCGCGCCCTGGATCAACGCGAAGAAACTCGCCGACACGCTTAATAAGAAGCACGTGGCGGGCGCGCGCTTCCGCCCCGTCCACTTCACGACGACGTTCTCCAAGTACGAGGATAAACCGTGCAACGGCATTCAGGTTCATGTCCTTGACCGGCAGACTTTTAACTCAGTGGTGGCAGGACTCACAGTCATCGAAACTATTCGGGAGCTGTATCCGAAACATTTCAGATTCAAAAAATCGCATTTCGATCATCTGATCGGCAACGATTGGGTGCGGCAGGACATCGAACATGATGTGCCGGTAGCCACGATACGGGCTCACTGGCAAAAGCGGCTGGAGCAGTTCAAACACCTGAGAAAGCACTATCTTCTTTACGACTAAACGCCACCACAGCGCAGGTCAACGGAGACAATCTATGACAGGCAGGGGTCCTTAAATGAAATTGGCGCGAACGTTTCTCATCTTGCTATTACCCGCGATAGCTTTCTTCCCGTTGTTGGCGTACGCGCAAGAACCGCCGCCACTCTCCGGGCTCGACCTCTACATAGAGCAGGCCATGCATCAATGGCATGACCCCGGTTTGGCGATCGCCGTGGTCAAGGACGGCAAAGTAGTACTCGCAAAAGGCTTCGGTGTACGCGAAGTGGGCAAGCCGGCCAAAGTCGACAAACATACCCTGTTCGCCATCGCCTCGAACACCAAAGCCTTCACTACCGTTTCCCTCGGCATGCTCATAGACGCCGGCAAACTCACCTGGGACAGCCGGCTGACCGACTACCTCAAGGGATTCCAGATGTACGATCCGTTCGTGACTCGCGAAGTCACCGTTCGGGACGCACTGACGCATCGCAGCGGCGACTGCGGCGCCGACTTTCTCTGGTACAACAGCCCCAACACGCGCGTTGAAATTCTGCACAAAATGCGGCTCGTCAAACCGCGCCACAGCTTCCGCGCCCACTACTGCTACAGTAACGACATGGTTATGGCCGCCGGCATGATTGTCCCCGCGGTCACCGGCACCCGCTGGAACGATTTTGTCGAAAACCGCATATTCAAGCCACTCGGCATGACCGACAGCAACACCTCCATCACCGAATTCGAGCAGGGCGGCGACATCGCAACGCCGCACGCCAAAATCGACGGCCACATGCAGCCCATTCGCTGGCTGAACTGGGACAACATCGGCCCGGCGGCGAGCATCAACTCAAGTGTGGCCGACCTGTCGCACTGGCTGGAAATGCTGCTCGGCGACGGCGAATACGATGGGCGGCGCATCGTCGGCGCCGCGATTGTCCACGAGATGGAAACGCCTCAGATTATCATTCCCCCGGATCACAAATTCCTGCATCAACTGAACCCCGAAGCACACACACTCGCTTACGGGCTGACGCTCCGCATGGACGATTATCACGGTGAGCACATCGTCTGGCACACCGGCCATCTCGACGGCATGAGCTCCGCGCTCGGCATGATTCCCGACCGCCATCTCGGCGTCGTGATCCTGACCAACCAGGACGAAAGCTACCTTCCGGTAGCGATCCTGAACCGCGTGTTCGACGCCTACCTCGGCGTGCCGCCGCAGGACTGGTCGAGCGAAATCCTGGCGCTGCAGCAGAAATTTGCCGCCAAGGCTGAAAAGAAGGCCGCCAAACTACTCGCGGCGCGTTCGGCACATCTGCATCCGTCGGTAGCGCTTAACGAGTACGTCGGTACCTACACCAGTCCGCTGCGCGGGACGGTCAACATCACGCTGCAGGACCACCACTTGGTGCTGGAAAGCGGCCGACATTCATTTGCCGATCTCGTGCCATGGAATCACGACACATTTCGTGTTGTCTGGCGCTATCACTTCTGGGGCAAAGGCTACGTCCAGTTCGGCCTGAACCCGCGTGGCGCAGTGGACAACATCCGTTTCGTCCACGGCGGGCGCTATGAGCGTCAGGAGGAACAGAACGAGGAAGCACCGGAGGATTAGCGGCGGTTAGTCCTGGCGCGAATACGTGCCGACGTCGGATAACGTCAGCCTATCGATATGGCCGGCCGGGTCGAGTGTGAACTCCGCACAGGCGTCGCCGAGGTAGCGGTAACGCCAGTCGACCCGGAACTTGTCGCGCTCGAACGGCTGCATGTCGCCGACGTACAGGCCGCGCGTCAGAACCAGGTTGCCATTTTCGATGGTGACGACGGCTTCGCCGTACAGCGGATCACTGTAACGCCCCGCATAGGCGGGGAGCGGCAATGACGGCGGCTTGCCGATATCGCCGCTCGCCGTGACAATCTGCCGGCGGTGCTCCTCTGGCCGCGTCTTCTCCCAGCGGTGGCGAATCTGCTCGCTCCAGTCGGTCGGGCGCGCGCCGAGGTACGCATCGAACACCCGGTACATCAGCGCGAGCGGCAGCCAGTTCCATTCCAGGTTGCTTAACACGACGACCCCCAACCGCTGCTCCGGCAGCAGGCCCAGTGCCGATTGCATGCCGTCGGTCTGGCCGTAATGCCACGCCGCCGGTTCGCCACGATAGCGCGCGGTGAACAAGGCCAGGCCGTACCCGAGATTCTGCATGTGCGGATTGAAGCGGTTGAACAGGCGCCCCTCCCAGCTGTCGTCCGGCACGTCGATCTGCGGCGTTCGCATCGCCTGTACGATATCCATGCTAGCCAGCCGGTTGTCGCGATAGACACCATCGTCGAGCAGCATCGTCAGCCAGTGCGCCATGTCCTCGACGCTGGCGTTGACGCCGCCGGCCGGGGCACAGTTGTGGTCGTCGTACCATTCGAGCTTCTCGATCGCATCGCCCACCCACGCGTGCGGTGTCGCCGCATGATCGAGGTCGCGCTCGGCGATGAGCGCGTGACTGTGCTGCATATCAAGTGGTTCAAATATGTGACGCTCGGCAAAATCGCTCCAGGATTCGCCAGTGACCGCGGGAATGATCTCACCAGCCGTCATATACAAAATGTCGCTGTAACAAAACCGCGAGCGAAACGCGTGGCGCGGCGCCAGGTAGCGAAGCTTGTGAATGATGTCGGTGCGGGAATTGCCGGAGCGATACTCGAGGAAGCCGCCGTCACAAATGCCGGTGCGGTGCGTGAGCAGGTCCCGAACGCGTGCTTCGTGCGTGGCCGCCGGATCATGCAGCTTGAAGTCCTTGAGCCATTGCGTCATTCGGTCGTCCCAGCCGAGCTTGCCGGAGTCGACCAGCAGACCGAGCGCGAACGCGGTGAAGGCTTTGCTGTTCGAGCCGATGGCAAAAGCGGTATGGCGATCTACCGGCACCGACCCGCCTAGTACGCGCACACCAAACCCTTCCGCCATCACGATACGGCCGTCCTTGACTATGCCGATCGCGAGTCCCGGCACCTGCCAGGCTTTCATGGCCTGGCTGATGTATTCGTCCAGTCCGCCGAGCTGTCGTTGCATGGTGTTCCCCGGATTATTTGTTAAGCTCATCTTGCATAGCCGTTGTGGTTGACTCCATGGAGGCGCACCGGAAGCGTAACTTCAATGATAAATGCACGCAGCTTCGTCCTTCTTATAGCGTTGGGAGGCATGACATTGACCCCGGCCTTCGCCGGTGGCAATGATCAGACGCAGGGCAAGGCTGTGCAACCCAAGCCTTCGAATCCAACCAAGCCGGCAACAAAGAAAAAGCAGGCGGAACATAAGGACGAGCCGCAGCAGTTGGGCACCGTCAACGTCAACGGCCATAAAATGACGCCGATCGAAAGGTTGTGCTTTCTGCGCAAGGCGTTCAGCGAAGAATATTCCCGTGATCCTGCCAAGGCAGATGATATTGTTTGCCGACTTCACAAGATCACTGGAAGCCATTTCTATGGCATCACATGCATGACCAATAAGGAGTATTACCGCGCCCGGTTGAACAACGGCGGCGATCCGCCGACCTTTATCGGCGGGATAACGAGCCCATACGCTCATCGCGTGAGCAAGGGCGCCATCCGCAAACTGATGTCCAATCCGCGTATCAAATCCATTTGCCAGGCTCGCAATTCCGACAGCTGACTAGCTGTGCCGGCGGCGAAGCCGTTCCCAGCCGATGTAGAGTGGAATGCCGACCAGTGTGATCGCGATGCTGACGCCGGTCGACACCGGCTGCTGCCAAAGCGCGTAGGCGATAACGAAAAACGTGCCGAGGATAAATAAAGCGGGAATCACCGGGTATCCGAGCGCCTTGTACGGACGCTCCAGCTCGGGCCGCTTGCGGCGCAGGATGAACAGGCCGATCACCGCCAGCGCCAGGAAAGGCCATACGCCCAGCACGTAGGCTTCGGCAAGCTGAATGAAGTTGCGCAGCAGCACGTAAATGATCGCCAGGGTCGCGGTCAGGATGATCGCAACGTAGGGCGTCTCGAAGCGCGGATGCACCTTGCCGATCGAGCCGAAGAACAGGTTGTCTTCGGCCATCGCGAAAAAAACGCGCGGGTGCGTCAACACGCTGCCGTTGAGCGTTCCCAACACCGATACTATGATGAGCACGGCAGTGGCGGCGGCGCCTAGTGGTCCCATCGCCGCCACCATCGCGTCGGATGCTACCGCGTGCGACGCTGCCAGTTGGGCGTACGGCAGCGCATGCAGGTAGGCTGCGTTGACGATTAAGTACACCACCACGACGATCAGGGTGCCGGCGATCAGTGCAATCGGCAGATTTTTGCCCGGGTTGCGGATTTCCCCCGACAACGTCGTCAGATCCTCCCAACCGTCATAGGCCCACAATACCGCCACGAGCGCGATGCCGATGCCCGACCAGGCCATTGGCTGCGCCGTCGCCGCCGCGGTGCCGCCGGATGACAGGTGCGGCGCCAGCAGAAAAATGACCAGGGCGAGGCCGAGCAGGGCGAGAACCTTGGTTGTGGTGGCGAGATTCTGAATAAACGCGCCGATATGGACTGAGCGGTATTGCAATGCGCAAAAGAAGACGATCGCGAGCGCCGCGATCCAGTGCTGGGCCGCGTTCGTCAGCGGCACCAGCGTCGCCAGGTATTGCGCAAACGTCAAGCTCAGCGCCGCCCACGAGATCGGCGCAGTCAGCAGCCACATCCAGCCGAACAGGAAGGCGAGCGGGCGGCCGTACGCTTTGAGCAGATAGACATAAGGTCCGCCGGTGCGCGGAAACATGGCTGCGAGTTCCGCCATCGACAGCGCGCCGAACAGCGCGATCAGGCCGCCGAATACCCATACCAGCATCAATCCGGCCGGGCCGCCGACAGTCGCCGCGACTGCCGACGGCACCCGGAAGATACCGCTGCCCACGATCGCGCCAATCAGGACCGCGGTTGCGGTGAACGCGCCGAGCGTGCGCGGCAGCGTCCGCCGGGCCGTGTCGGGGGCAATGTGCTCGATGGCGGCGGCCGCGGTCTTGCGTCGTGACAACATCACGGCAGCGGCTTGAGTATCTCGCTCAAATAGTCCGGCTCGCCGCCGACGTGGACCAGGTGCGGATAGCGCAGGCCGCCGTGGTAGTCGATCGCGTAGCGCCGATGCACGCCTTCGCTCTCAAGCAGCAGTTCCAACGGCGCCTTGTCCACCTTCGTCGCGGCGATCGCTTCCTGCAGAACCTTGGGCGTGAAACTGCGGCCGTTGACGGCCATGATCTTCATGCCCGGGCCGACGCCGGCCTTGAAGGCGGGTCCGTTCCACAGAACATCTTCGATATTGCCATCCTTGTCCAGGAACAGGCCGATCGAGAACATCTGGTTGATGCCGTGGCGGCTAAGCTCGCCCGGACCGACATTCTCGAGCGCCTGCTCGTAATGGGACGGCTTGTCGGTGTACACCAGCTTCCAGCCGCTGCGCGCGAGGCCTTCCATCGGCGCGTGTCGGCTGGTGTCGTCGACGAGACGGTGCAGCATCGACGCCCAGTCGTACGGCTGGACCTCGTTCAGCGCGTGGACAACATCGTCGAATGTGTAAGTTAACGTCTTGACGCGGCCGTTGTCGACGCCGAAGAACAGTCGGCAGAAGTCGTTGATCGAGCGTTTGTCGTGACTCAACTGGCGGATCTTGGTGTCGACGGCCAGCCAGACGAGCGTGCCTTCGCGATAGAAATCAGTGCCGCGGCGCCAGTTCGACCACGCCGCGGGCGCCCCGTAGAGAAGCTGCGCAGCGGTGGCGGTGTCGACCAGCGGCCGCCACTCACGCCCGCGCTGATGATCCATCACCGCGGTGCGATAAGCGAGCGCATCGAGATAATCCTGCTTGCTCCACAGCCCGCTGCGCTCGGTCATGATGTCGCCGAGATATACCGTCAGACCCTCGTACACCCACAGCATGTCGGTTTGCTCCGGGGTCTCGAAATTCGGCTGCCACAGTTCCGCCGGGCGGCGGAATTTGCCGTTCCACGAGTGCGTGTACTCGTGCGGCAGCAGCGAGGCGTCCAGCATGAATGCGGTCGGGTCCTGGAAAATCTGCGTGCCGGTACGCGCGCGATCGTCGCTCGACTGATGGTGCTCAACGCCGCCGTGCGAGGTGTAGTTGCTGATGACGAACAGGAAGTGATAGTCGTTGTAATGGTGCGACTGAAACAGCGCCTGCGCCTGCTTGATCAGCTCGCGATATTTCGCAATGCGCTGTTTGCCGATGTCGAGCGCCCACGGCGCATCGGCGACCATGTCAAGATAGCGGTGCACCCTCGCGCCGGGCGCAAGATCGATCTGGCGGAAGTATTCGCCGGCGATAACGGGCGAGTCGACCAGCGTGTTGAACGTTGTCGGCTTGAACACGATGCGATTGCCGTGCTTGCTTTGCGTGTCCAGCGCTGTCGCATATTGCCAGCCTTTCGGAATGATCAGCGTCGGCTTGTAGACTTCCTTGCTGGTGGGATAGCCGGCCTCGTAGAGCGCCACCTGGTTCCAGTTGAGATCGACCAGGTGAGGCGTCACCGACACGCCGGCGCTGAACAGGCCATGGCCGGTCGGCGACAGATAATCGAGATCGATTTCAAGCGTCGTCGCGCCTTTGGGGATGTCGAGGTGGAAAGTCCACATGTCGACCGGGTCGCGCTGCCAGGGAATGGCTTTCCCGTCGACCGTAAACTTGAGCCCGGTCAGATCGTCGATCGGCCCGCTTGGTGCGTGCTCGCCGGGAATGTACTTGGGGTAGTACAACGTCAGCGGCCCAGACGTCACCGGCATCGTTTCGTGTGCGTGAAAGACCTTCTGGCTGATATTGGTCACATTGACAGTCAGCGTCACCGGCCCCGGCGCATCCGCCGCGTAGGCGCTCAGCGACAGGCCGGCGGTCAGTACGCTCGCAAAGATCCACAATTTTTTCATTATCACTCTCCTACGGATGGGACGGATCCTTCGGTACCGTCGTGACCACAAGTTGTTCGATGGCATCGACAATGCGGAGTTTCGTTTCCGCCGCCGACTCGCGTGCCTGCAGAAAGTCGGTGGTCGTCTGCCGGACCCACCGGCGCGGCGCGGGCTGCTTTTGATCCATGTAGTGCAGCGCACGCAGGCCGATCTTCGACAGCGTCACCAGCGAGCGCGCCAGCGGCCGAACCGGCTGCAGCGCCGGCGAACGATGGATCAGCGATTCCAGCGCCGGGGCGTTTCGAAGCCATTGCTCGAGTTGTGCGCGAATCTTTCGCTCCGTAACCGCATCCGGGTGCTGCACGAATTGTTTGACGTGTTCCTTGAACTGAATCGCCGTCCACGGATTCCCTGTCGCGGCGTCCGCGATCGACGACAACGGCGAATAGATCGTGTAGTGGCCGCTTCCGAGCCGCCGGTAGCCCCGCACCGGCGAGATCACATTGATCAGCACCTTGAGCGGCTGAATATCGTATTGCCCGGCAAGCTGGCGCAGCAGCACATCCTGGTTCCGGATGTGCATGAGGCCGAGTTCTTCGAGTTGCAGGCTTACTGCGCGCAGGCGCTTGTACATCCACGCTACATTCTGAACGCTTTCCGGCGACCACAGCCGTTCGGCGATCGCGGCCGCGTTCGGCCAGATGCGCGAGTCGATCGTCGCAGGGCGGACGATTTCGCCCCACATTTCCGCTTCGCCACCGAGGATGTTTGCCCGCACCGCCGGCTTGAGGTGCACGTCAGCGGGAATCGGATCGTTTTTGTAATAGTCCGCGGCGGAGTAGAGCAGATCGAGATAGTAGCCGTTCGACAAAATGGTCGGATGGCCCTTGCGCGCGGCCTCGTACAGCGATTTTCTGCCGCGCCAGACCTGGATCACCGCACCTTTTTCCAGCCCGGGCTGCAAAATCTCGTCCCAGCCGATGATCTGCTTGCCGTCCGCTTTGATCAGCTTGGCCAGCTTCTGGATAAACTGCGTTTGCAGCGCATCGTCGGACTTGATCGAAGGCTGCATGTAAGCCTGGATGTAAGGATTGTTGTTCCATTGGCGGCCGGAATTTTCGTCGCCGCCAATGTGGATGTAATGCCCGGGGAACAGGTCGGCCATTTCCTTGAAGAACCGGCCGAGAAATCGGTACGTGTCCGGATTGCTCGGATCGAACGCCGGATTTTTGCCGCCGAACCGGATTTTCAGATGATACGGCCCCGGCGCGCTCGCCAGCTCCGGGTGGCTCACCAGCCAGCCCAGTGCGTGCGCCGGCAGATCGAATTCCGGCACCACCATGATGCCGCGGTCGTTCGCGTAGCGGATGATCGTCTTCATCTCGCGTTGTGTAAAGAACCGGCCGCGCGAACCCAGCGCCGTCAGTTTCGGAAAGACCTTGCTCTCGATGCGGAAGCCCTGATTGTCGCTCAGGTGCAGATGCAGGACGTTCAGCTTGACGGCGGCCATGCCGCGGATTTCGCGCTCGATGACGTTGATCGGCTCAAAATGGCGCACCACGTCGATCATCAGGCCGCGCCACTTGAAGCGCGGCTGGTCCCGGATGTCGACGACGGGCAAATAGAAGCCTGCCGGGTTGGATTGCACCAGTTGCAGGAACGTCTGCAGGCCGTGCAGCGCGCCAAGGCCGTCCACCGCCATCAGCACCGCGTGGTGCGAGTCGACGTGCAGGCTGTAGGACTCGTCCTCGCCGATCTTGAGCACGCCGGGGCGCTGCACGCGAATCACAAGGCCGGCGTGCGGATCGTCAACGTCGGCTGTAACCACGTGCTGCTTGAATACGATGCCGGTGCGCCGCTGCAGGTGATGCAGCAGTCGCGTGGCGCCGTGGTACAGCCGTGACGCCGGGTGGCCGACGATCTTGATATCGAATTGCGCGGTCAGCGGAAAGCGGCCGTGATGAAGTTCGAGATGCGCCGGCCATGGCATCAGGTCCAGGTTCGCTTTCGATGCCGTCGGCGCGCTATCGGCAAGCGCCTGCACGGAGGCGAGCGCCAGAGCGCCCGCCACAAGTACGAGTTTTGCCGCTTTCATTGGTTGGTCTCGACCCCTTTTTGCTTGACAGGCGCGGGGAACTCATGCCGCGCGACATTGACGCCGTGTAGCCGCACCGTCGGCACCGCACCGGCAAGGCCCGCGGCCCGGTAGCGTGCGGTGAGCGTGATCGACTCTCCGGGCCACAAGGTCACGTCGTTCCCGTTCCATGTCACCGGCAATACCGGCGGTCCGCCCTTGCCGCGCCGCATCGACAGATGTTGGAAAAACTGGACGTGCCGCGATTGCGCCGGGTTGACGATTTTGACCGTTGTAACGTCGTCCACACCGGCACGGCGCGTTGCGGCGCTGATTTCGACTGTCGCCGCCGGCAAATGTTCAAGCGCGCTGAAATCAGCGTAGCGGCTCACCGGCGTTATGTACCACGTCGACTTCTTCCAGTCGAGTTTGTCCGGATGTGTCGACAGCCAGTAAACGTTCCGGCTGAGGAGCTTTCCATCGGCATCCATCAACGCGAGTTCGACGAAGTAGGTCGGCGACAGATGTGCGAGATTTGGTAGCTGCAGCAACGCGTGCGTGTGGATGGCCAGCAGCGTTATGCGCGCGATGCGCCGCGTGTAGCGAATCCGGCCCTCGAGATCGCGAACCCTGATTTGCGCCGTCAGGTCCCGCAGCGGATGCCGGGTCAAGTTGACGGCGATGATCTTGCCGCTGCCGTACGCGTATTGGATATGCACCGGCTCGTTGGCCTTCTTGGCGCCGAAGTAGGCGCCGGCCGGATCGAGGTAATAATTGAACAAATGCCAGTGCAGCGACGGCCAGGCGTTGTTGAGCATCCAGTAAATCAGACCGGTCGCCGGGCTCGCCGCATCCATATGTGCGGCGTAGGCCTCGAACTGTGCGCGGGTGGCTTCGTAATTCGCGAGCTGCGCTTTTTCGACGTAATCTTCCAGGCTGCGTGGGGCGCCGTAGCGCGCGGCGAGCGCGGCGTCGAAGCGCTTCAGCGTCGAAAATGGCGAAAACGCGGGCGCGGCGTGGTATTGCTTCACGTGTGGCTTCTGCCACAGCGCCTTGAGCGCGATCGGCGAAAGCATTTTCGTCAGGCTGTCGAGCGTCGGAATGTCGATGCCCGCGCTCATTTCCGAGTCGAAGCCGAAGGCGCCGCCGTGCTTGTCGGCATACCAGTAGTTCGGCGGCACCCAGGCGTATGGCCCCGCCATTTTCAGACCCGACGGCCCGGCCGCCGGAGTCTTTTGTGCCGAAGCCGCCGAGACGATCGGGTCCGGCCAGTCGGCGGCGTGCAGCGCATCGACGTACAGTTGCGCGATCTTCGCCGGCGGCGCGTTGTCGCTGCCGATCAGGAACGCGATCACAGACGGATGATTGCGCAGCAGGCGCGCTTCGCTCGTCATCGACTCGCGCGCCACTTTCATGTCCGTCGCATCCCACGGCGCACCGCCGGTACCGGCCCAACCTTCCCATTTATCGCAGCATTCCCAGCCGGGCAGAATCATGATCCCGTTGCGGTCGGCGAGATCGTAAAACTGCCGGCGCTCAAGCTTGCCCTCGGTGCGAATCGCGTTGAGGCCGAGGTTGCGAATGTAGGCGAACTCCTCTGCCAGCCGTTTCGGTTGCACGCGCAGGAACATGTCCGGCGACCAGCCCGCGCCGCGAATCAGCAGCGGCATCCCGTTGACGACAAACTGGCGATAGCCTTGCGGCGTAAGGTGCGAACTCACGTCGCGGATGCCGAACGTCGTTTGCGCATGATCGGACAGTGCGCCGTCCACCTTCGCGCTTAACGTCACCTCATATAGAGGGTGCGGGCCAAGCCCCGCCGGCCACCATACGCGTGGATTGTGCAGCTCGAGCGCCGAATCGGTCGCGGGGTTGAAGGTGACGGTTTTCGTCTCGTGCGGGTTTAGCTTGAGACGTCGGTGGAATTCGACGCCGGCCGTTTCACCGCCGACGATGACGCTGTGCACAGCATCATCATCGTTGCGCACCTTCGCCTTGATCGTGAGCGCCGCACGATCAAGCGTCGGCAGTGCAAGATTCGAGGTAACGCGCAAGCCATGCAGCGACACCGGCCCGGAGCGCAGCACATCGATGCCGCGCCACAGACCCATGTTGTTGTCCGGCGCGGGAGGATTCCAGTCGATCCAGCCCATGATCAGGTCGCGCTCGGGTTCCGCCGGATAAATCTTCACGGCCAGCGTATTGATGCCGGGATGCACCAGCCGGGTTACGTCGATCTGGTGGATGGTAAAGGCGCCGGCGATTTGCGTGTGATCGGCGATCTCGACGCCGTTCAGCCACAGGTCGGCCCGCGGAATAATGCCATTGGTGCGGATGTACGTGCGCAAACCGCGCGCATCGTCGAGTTGGAATTCCGCCCGGTACCACCACGAAACCCGGAAATGTTCGTGGTTGACACTGCGCAGCCGGTCGCCTTGAAAAACATTCATGTAGCGGCCGGCTTTCAGCAGCGCTGCCATCACGGTGGATTGCGCGCCGGCCGCGTACCAGCCCCTGGTCGAAAAGTCTGTTTGTGAAATCGCGTGAGCGTTTTGCGGCACACGCGTCGACGATTCAATCTGCCAGCCCGCAATGCGTGTGGCTGCTCCTGCAACTGCCGGCACGGTTGTCGTGCCTGCCGCCGCGTTTGAGGATGCGGCGAATGCAATGCACGCAACCGTAGTGGCGAAAGTCGTCCGGAACCGCTGGCGCATGCTTCCCCGTCACTTGTTTAAAAAACAAGTGTCGAAGACTTGCATCGCCGCAGTAAAGTGTCAAGCTCGGTCGCCGCTTGAACATTGCGCGTAAAGGCGCGCGGCGCCAGCGAGTATAGCTTCGGGGTATAGTCCGTGTTGATTTGAGCGATTTACATCGGTTGCGGGCGATGCTATCAACGTAAAGAAAATTTTCGGTCTGATGAAACAGCTAAATTGCATCTACATCGTTTGCGCATCCTTTTTGCGGCAGGTTCACAAGTTACGGTTTATTCGGTTGATCCCTGACGCGGTGCGCAACGTAATTATCGTACTGGGGGCAACGCTGGTATTGGCCGCCCCGTCAGCATGCGCAGCGTCGCCGTACGACGCGATGGTCGACGCGGTGATGGCACGTTATCACCTTCCCGGTCTTGCCGTAGGCGTCATCCAGAACGGCAAAGTGGTGTACAAACGAACGGAGGGCGAGCTGGCGGTCGGCTCCGGCAAACCCGTCACGCCCGACACGCTGTTCAAGATTGCGTCGAACACCAAGGCGTTCACCACCGCGCTGCTGGCTCGCCTGGTTCAGCAAGGCAAGCTCAAGTGGAGCGACCCGGTGCGCAAGTATCTGCCGAAGTTCGGCATGTACGAGCCCTGGGTGGCGCGCAACATGCAGGTTCGCGATCTGCTGATGCACGACAACGGCTTGCGCGCCGGCGCGGGCGACCTGATGCTCTGGCCGCAGCCGAACGATTTCACCCGCGCCGACATCGTCACGGGTCTGAAGTACATCAAGCCGGTCCACAGCTTTCGCGCGACGTATGCCTACAGCAATACGTCCTACGTGATTGCAGGCCAGGTCGCGGCCGCGGCCGGCGGTGCATCCTACGAGCAATTGATGCGTCGCGAGGTGTTCAAACCGCTGGGCCTGGCGCGCTGCGTCGTCGGCCGATTCAATCGGGATAAAGTGGGTAACGTCGCGCAGCCGCACACCCGGCCGCACGGACATTGGGTCGTCACCGGCGCCGACGGCAAAGTGGTACCGGTGGTCACCGCGGCTGCGGCCGGCGGGGTCCGCTGCAGTTTGAATGCCATGTTGAAGTGGGCGCAGAACTGGCTTGCGCCGACGCCGAAACAGCTGGCCTGGCTGTCACTGAAGCAGCGCCGCATTTTGTGGGCGGCCCACCGGCCGATTCCGTTGTCGCCGCGCCGCCGCGCCTGGGATCACGCGCATTTCTTCGCCAACGGCTACGGTTGGCATCTCGAAGACGTCGATGGCAAATGGGTCGTCTGGCATACCGGAACGCTGTCCGGCATGTACTCGGCACTCACCCTGTTGCCCGACCAGAAGACCGGGTTTGTCGTCCTTATTAATGCCGAAGCGCCCGACGCACGCCGGGTGTTGAAGGAAGTCATTCTCAAGCATTTCACGGCGCCCGGGCAGGGGCGTTCCGTGGCAAGCTACGCCGATGAACTGGCACGTGCGCACCACCGGCAACAGGTGTCGCATATGCCGAACACGTCGTCGCGTGTGCCTGCGACCGCGCACGAACTCGAGCCGGAACTCGGCATCTGGCACAGCCCGTGGTTCGGGAAGGTGTCGATCTGCGCGACCCGGGGGAAAGTACACTTCAGCGCCGCCAAGTCACCGATGATGACGGGCGTCGTGATGCGTGTCGGCAATCGCTACCTCGTCGACTGGGACAATTTCGGTCCGCATGCCGAAGCCTGGCTGGAGTTCGGACAAGGGAAACCCATTGTCCTGCAGATGGCCAAAGTCGATCCCGATGCGGATTTCAGCTGGGATTACGAAGATCTCGCATTTCGACGGATCGGCGCGTGCCAACGTGCCGGCCACAGCGTGACCGCACAATTGCAACGGCACGCGGGCGGGGCGTCCGGATGACAAAAACCGGACTGGCGCTCGGCGTGGTGCTGTTCTGTTTTGCGGCGCCCCGGGGGTGGAGCGCAGCAGCAGGCGACGCTACCCCGTCCTACATCGCGCACGTTCTTGCCAAAGCACATCACGCCTACGGCAGCTCGCAAGTCATTGTCGTGACGGTCGGCGCGCCGGACAAGCCGCGCGCGTCGCTGGCGGCCTATGCCTTCGAGAACGGGCACTGGAAGAGGGCGACCGGGAAGATAGCCGCAGTCGTCGGCCGCCGCGGGATCACGCTCGACAAGCACGAAGGCGATCTCAAATCGCCGGCGGGAATTTTTTACCTGGGCCGCGCGTTCGGCTCGGGGCCCAAGCCCGACGGCGTCGACATGCCATACACCAGAACGACGAAGAACGACTATTGGATCGACGACACGACGTCGCCGGACTACAACAAGTGGGTCAGGTATGCCGGCGACCCGGACGCGCGCTGGAAGTCGTACGAACGGTTACGGGTCCCCGCATATCAGTACATGATCGTCATTCGTTACAACATGCATCCGATACGCAAGGATCGCGGGAGCGCCATTTTCTTTCATATCTGGCCCGGTCCGGACGGCTCGACCGTAGGTTGCACAGCGATCTCGAAAGCACTCCTGGTCGATCTGCTGAAGTGGCTGGAACCCGACAAGCGTCCGGTGATTATCCAGGGCACCGTGGCACAGCTTAAAACGATTGCCCGCCACTAAGCTCTGCGGTCCCGGTTGTGCATCATGAGCCGGCAAAATTTTCGCCGCACGCTGGGGCTCCTGCCGGCAACCGCGATCAACATGACGCAGATGTGCGGCATCGGGCCGTTCATCACGATACCGATCATGGTCGCCACAATGGGCGGCCCGCAGGCCATGATCGGCTGGATTGCGGGCGCCGTGCTGGCGATGGCGGACGGCTTGGTCTGGGCGGAACTCGGTGCGGCGCTGCCCGGTGCCGGCGGCAGCTATCTTTATCTGCGCGAGGCGTTCGAGCATCGCACCGGCAAGCTGATGCCGTTCCTGTTCATCTGGACCGCGATGCTCACGATTCCGCTGATCATGGCGACCGGCGTGATCGGCCTGGTGCAGTATCTCGGCTTCTTTTTCCCGCACCTCGGCTGGTGGGTGCAACGCGGGATCGGGGTCGGCGTGACGGCGCTGGTCGTGCTCGCGCTGTACCGGCGTATCGAATCAATCCGCTGGATTACGACCGGCCTCTGGGTGATCATGCTGGCGAGCGTCAGCCTCGTGATTGCGGCCTGCTTCAGCCATTTCGACCTGCACCTCGCGTTTCACTTCACGGGCGGTGGCGCGGGTTTCCTTGCCGGGCTCGGCAGCGGCCTGATCATCGCCGTCTACGACTATCTAGGCTATTACACCAGCGCGTACATGGGCGATGAACTGCGCGATCCGGGGCGGGTGATGCCGCGATCGATCATCATTGCGATCGCCGCCATCATGTTGCTTTATCTTGCCCTCAACATCGGGGTGCTGGGCGTGGTGCCGTGGCAGACTGTCGCGCATGCATCGTCGATCGGCTCATTGGTGCTGGAGCGCACGTGGGGCTACATGGCGGCAGCGATCGTGACCGTGCTGATCCTGGTGACCGCCTTCGCGTCCGTTTTTGCCGGATTGCTGGGAGGCTCGCGCGTGCCGTTTTACGCCGCGCGCGACCAGGTTTTCTTCAAGGCTTTCGGCCGCCTGCATAATCGCCACGCCTTTCCGCACGTCGCGCTGCTCGCAATGGGCGCGGTAACAGCCATTGGCTCATTCTTCGACCTGACCGAAGTCATCAACATGCTGCTGGCCGCGTCCGTGCTGGTGCAGTCGCTCGCGCAAATCGCCGCGCTGATCGTCCTGCGGCGGCGCCGCCCGGATTTGCATCGCCCGTACCGGCAGTGGCTGTACCCGCTGCCGTGCGTCATTGCCGCAGTCGGGTGGATCTTCGTCTACTTTTCCGCAACCCTGCTTTCGCTGCTCCTGTCCGGCATCTGGATTGCGGCCGGAATCGTGGCGTTTCTCGCCTGGGCAAGGGTGAACCGGGCGTGGCCATTTGCGGCTATCGAGGTTCCGTCCAGCGGCACGCAACGCGTGCCGGGCGCGCGGAGTAGCGGTTAGCCCCGCACCGCGTCGATTTTTTCAATCAGCATCCGCGCCATCGCCTTTTGTTCCGCAACGTCCGGATGCCCCGGAGTGTGCTTGTACGGAACGATGAGCGGATAGATACGGTCGTCGCCGCGCGCTCTCATTCGCCGCACGGCCGCCTTCACGTAGCCAGGCCACGGCGAGCCCGCTTTCGTGATGTCCATGTTGCCCAGCATGCAAATCAAAATGGCATGCGGGTAATCGCGTCGTAGCGACTCGACGAAGTCTATGTACGCGCTGACGATCCGTTCTTTCGCCGGAGGGTGTTTTTCACGGGGCAACAGCCAGGAATCGTTCTGGAGCAGGTTGATGACGACGATGTCCGGCGTCCATTTCGAGAAATTCCAGTGGCTCGCCGGGTCGCGCGGGTTCAGGCGGTCGTACATCTGCGGCATCGTCAGGGAAAACCAGCTTTTCAGGATGCCGATACCGCTCAGCGAGATGCTGCGATAATCGGCATGAAAATGGCGTGCCGTGATCGCGGCATAGGACCGATAGCTGTCCATCATGGCGGGGTCCGCATTGTGATGGCGCGTTGAATCGAGTACGCCGTAACCCGACGTGATCGAGTCACCGTAAAACTCGATGGCCAGCGGATAGCGAACCGATGGGCGAAATACCGTCGCGTGCGGTCCAATCTCGATACCGTCAAACGCGCTTACCGAATACGTCGGGTCGACGCGGCGGAGAATTTTCGCCGTGTGGTGCGCGACTGTCAGATGTCGCGCAACGACATAGGTATGCCGGCCCTTGCGGCAATGGATAACATGCCGGGGCGCGTCGTCGCCATCGATTATGACATCGAAATAGTTGTCGCCGGCGGTGTTGTCCAACACGACGGCGAGGGTGCTGCCGGTAAAGCCGATGGTCGCGGCATCGCCGGCCCAATAGAACCGAGGCGCCTCACGGTTGGAGAAGTCGATGCGCCCGGAGTAGACGAAATCGGGATTGCCGGCCTTGATGAAGCGCGAGCCGGCCACGGCTTGCGCGGCTAGCATCATCGCGCCCAGCGCGACCGGAAGGCGGAGCCGGCTGCGCAAGCGCATTACGCGTTCGTTCGGCGTGTGAAGTAGATCCAGATGAAATAAATCGGAATGCCGACCAGCGTGATGCCGAGACTGAGCGCGGCCGAGCCCGTCTGCGTCACCAACGCATTGGCAATCACCGCCAGCGTCGCGAGGAAGAACAGCGCCGGAATGACCGGATAGCCAAACGCCTTGTAGGGCCGCTTCAAATCAGGCCGCTTTTTGCGCAGCCACCAGACGCCGGCGACGCAGAGCGCGAGGAACGGCCAGACGCCCAGCACGTAAGCTTCGGTCAGTTCCTGGAAGTCGCGGAGCATGACGTAGCAGGCTGCCAGTACCGTGGAGAAGGCAATTGCGACGTAGGGGGTTCCAAACCGCGGATGCACCTTGCCGATGACGCTGAAAAACAGCCTGTCTTCGGCCATCGCGAAGTACACGCGCGAGCCGGACATCATGTTCCCGTTCAGCGACCCGAAGGTGGACAGCATCACGAGCGCCGCGATCACCGCGCCGCCGGCGCGACCGACTACCGCGATCATTGCATCGGCGGCCACCGACTTCGACTGCGCCACCTGTGGCACCGTCAGCGCGTCGAGATACGCGGCGTTGGTAATCAGGTAGGCCGCTATCACGATCAGCGTACCGGCGACCAGCGCGATCGGCATGTTGCGCTCGGGACGGCGAATTTCACCGGCGATCAGCGTCAGGTTCTGCCAGCCATCATAGGCCCACAACACGGCGATCAGCGCGACGCCCCAGCCGGCGGTGGAGGTGTGGGTGATCAGTGTCGGCTGCGTGTACGCGCCGCCGCTGCTGCTGAGCGCGAAGATGACGATGCTCAGCGCAACCAGCGCGAGCACTTTGCCGACTGTAGAGACGTTCTGAATGGCGGCGCCCAAAGCCACCGAACGATATTGGGCGGCACCGACGACCAATATGATCAGCGCAGCGACCCCGTGCGTTGCCGTCAGCGACATCGGCACCACGCTCGCGAGATATTCCGCGAATACCAGGGCCAGCGCCGCCCAGGCAATCGGCTCCGTCAGCAGCCACATCCAACCGAACAGAAACGCCAGAGGCCGCCCATAGACCTCGCGCAGATACACATATATACCGCCGGTGCCGGGATAGAGCGCCGACAATTCGGCGATCGACAGCGAACCAAACAACGCGATGGCGCCGCCGACGATCCAGACGGCGGCGATGCCACTGAGGCTGCCGGTGTTGAGCGCCACGACGGAGGGTACCCGGAAGATGCCGCTGCCGATCACGGCGCCGACGAGAATCGCGATCGCGGCGCCGAGACCGAGCCGGCGGGACAATTGGCCCGGCGTCGCCGCGGCTTGAGCTATCGATTGTGGCTGAGCTGACAAAGTCTGGACCCCATCTGATCGAAAAATAGCGTTTCGGCAGCCTATGTGTAAACGGGGCAGGTGGCAAGTCCATAGCCATAAAGCATCCCCTGTTGCTTTTTTCGCATTGGTTTTGCGCGGCGCGATTTGCTACATATTGCGCACCGTTTTTACGGACCGGTGCGTGCTCCCGGCGGCCCCCGCCTCTCCATACCGCCGTGGGCACGCACCGTTTCGTTTTGAGTCCTATAGCTGCCGGGTATACCCTATGGCGATTTTCGTCATTCACTTTGCCCGCGGCTCGCCTATTATCGGGCAATAGGCGATTGGCAAAAATGTATCAAAATCAGCCAGCGCAGGAAAAAGGTTTAGGAAACAAATGGTTGTCGAGCGGCGCTCTGTGTGCCATGTGCAACAGGGCTGGGTAAATCAGGCAGGTTTTCGCATCTGTTGTTGAGGAGAAAAGAAATGAAGGGTCGATTTGGATTAAACCGAGCTACACGATATGCGCTCGCGGGCCTTGTCACCGCGGCGCTGGCCGCGCCGGCATTGGCGGCCAATGGTGCTTCCAGCCAAAACCAGGACGTGGCCGCAAAGTGCCCGGCCAACAGTACTAACCCCGACTGCCAGAGTCAGAACCTCGGCACGATCTCCGTTACCGGTTCGCACATCAAGGGTAGCAGTATGTCTACCACGCAGCCGATTCTGCGGATTACGCATCAGGAGATCGAGGATACCGGCATCAAGAATCTCGGCGAACTGTTGGATCAGCTGCCGTCGGTGGGCTTCGTTGAGGGCTTGGCCTCCGGCTCCTTTTACGGCAGCGGCGCCGAGCGCGTCGATCTGCGCTACCTGGGCAGTAATCGTCTGCTGGTATTGCTGAACGGGCATCGCCTGGTGTCTCAGTTCGGCGGCTCCGCGGATTTAACCCAGATTCCGACCTCCATCATTGATCACATTGAAATCCTGCAGGATGGCGCCTCGGCGGTTTACGGTTCGGACGCGATCGCCGGCGTGATCAATATCATTACCAAGAAGAATATCAACGGTGGCAGCGTCACCGCCTATTACGGTATTTCCAACGGCGTCAAGAGCGGCAAGTGGGACGGTCAGACGCAGCACTACAACGCGACGATCGGCAAGTCCGGCGACTGGGGCGATTTTCTCTTCAGCGCGTCGTATCTCAAGGGCAACGCGATCCCGGCCGGCGATCGCGAGTTTTCGGGTATCAACCCGATCCTCAAAAATACGCGTGGCAGCGTCGCCACGCCAGAAGGCACGTACTTCTTCTACGCGCCGACCAACGGCGATCCGACCAAACCTGGCACCGTACCCGCGCCCTATACCGGCCTGACCGCCGCGGAGTGCCCGGACGCCCAGCTTTCGGTCGGCGGTACGACTTATTACATTCCGAGCTGCGCGTTGGCCAAGACGCCGGGCACGGCGGGCACGAGTGGGGCTGACTTCCACCGCTTCACGGACGCCGACCGCTATATTGGCGGCCCGCTTGAAATTCCGATCACGATCAATCAGGACGTCAAGAATTTCTATACCGAAGGCAGCTACAACCTGACGCCGTCGATCTCGATCAACGCCAGCGCCCTGTATAATCGCCGCCAATCGATTGGACCTCGCGATCCGGATCTCGTGTTCTGGACACGGTCGGGTTTTGACATCCTGCCGGGCCAGAACGGGAACCCGTTCGGCTTCGAGCTGGCCAGCTCAAAGCCGGTTCAAGTTGCCACGGCGCCTGACGGCACGCCGGTCGAGATCCCGACCTGGCAGGCAGGCTACCGCAGCACCACCGAACTGGGCCGACGGATTCGCCAGTTCGACGCGCAAACCGGTCGGTTTTCAGGCGGCTTGAACGGTTACTTCAATACCGGCCGAACCGTCTGGGACTGGGACGCGAACTACCTCTATTCGAGCTACACCGTCAATTCTGCGGAAGACAACCTCAGCAACAACCTGGGGCTCAGCTTGGCGACCTCGCCGCTGTGTCCGCAAATTGCCGGTTGTGTGCCGCTGCGCCTCTTCGGCGGCCAGGGTGTCAATGGCAAAGGCTCCTGGACGAAGGCGATGGTCGACTACGTCAATGTCAGCCATGCCATCTTTGATATTATCGAGAAGGACTACCGTTCTACTGAAGCGAATCTTTCGACGAGCAACCTCATTGAGTTGCCGGCGGGTGGGCTCGGCTTTGCCGTGGGCTATCAGCACCGCAACATCTCCGGTAGCGATACGCCCGGTCAATCGTTCCGTGAAGTCAGCCGGCGCAGTTCCGTTGCGTCGACCAAGCTGGCCGGTCAGTACAATGTCGATGCGTACTATGCGGAAGTAAACGTACCG
The DNA here is from genome assembly GCA_035690945.1 of Gammaproteobacteria bacterium. Lineage (GTDB taxonomy): Bacteria > Pseudomonadota > Gammaproteobacteria > Natronospirales > DASSBR01 > DASSBR01. The sequence goes on along the minus strand of DASSJY010000017.1, from coordinate 91,116 downwards.
ATCCTGGCTCACATGACCGGCGCCGATTATCTTGGCGTGGACATCGCCAGCCGCTACGCCGACTACAGTACTTTCGGCAGCACCACGAATTCGCGCGTCGGCTTCAAGTATCAACCGATCGAGGACCTCGCGATTCGAGGCGGCTATTCGCAGGGCTTCCGCGCGGCCGATTTGTCCGCGCTGTTTTCGCCCCGGAGCACCGGTTACCCGTACTACACCGATCCTTGCAGCAACTATGACGCGGCCGGCAATTCCGCAGAACTCAAGCAAAACTGCAAGGCCGCGGGCGTGCCGGGTGGTCCCAACGGCTACGTTCAGACTCAATCGCAAACGACCGGTATATATTCGGGGAACACCAATCTGAAGCCGGAGACCTCCGTCTCCAAGACGCTCGGTTTTGTCTATAGTCCGACGTATTTGCCCGGCTTCAACATCAGCCTCGATTACTACCACATCGACCTGACGCAGAAGATCGCATCGTTCGGTGCAACCTCGATCCTGCGCTTCTGCTATGAGCAAGGCATCCAGCAGTTCTGCGACTTGGTTAGCCGGAGTTCCGCCGGTCAGGTCACCCAGATCCGCATTCGCGATGTGAATATCGGCGAATCGAAGACTGCTGGCTATGATCTCGGCATCAGTTACGATCTGCCACCGACGTCATTTGGCCAGTTCGGCGTGGACCTCAATGCCACGCATGTAAACATCTTCAAGAACTACAGCCCGCAACCTGACGGATCTGTAGTGGTGAACAGTCTCGTCGGTGATCTGGATCAGGGCGAAGTCCCCGAGTGGAAGGCCCGACTGAACCTGGATTACACGTATGGCCCCTGGCACGCCGCGCTGATCGGTCATTACTTCAGCGACTTCACGGGCTCGTGCTCGGACGCTAAAGACGGAACGCCGATCAGCCTGACCGCGCTCGGTTTCTGCACGTGGCCGAACACGCAGAACAACTCGCTGTCGATGGGACATCGCGGTTCGCTGGTGTACTGGGATCTGCATTTTGCCTATGACACGCCCTGGAATGTTAACCTCGCCCTGGGTATCAATAATGTCACCGGCAAACTTCCGGCAGGCACTGCGCAGGGTTATGGGTACATTTCGTCACTGGATTACGGCGTCTTCAGCCGTTACTACTACTTCCAGGTGACAGCCAAGTTCTAAGCTGCCGGCACATCGGCAAGAAGTCTCCGGCGGGCGCGACGAAAGTCGCGTCCGCCGGAGCTTTATAAAGGTTTCACGGAGCGCAAGCCGCTCTTCAAGGAAGCGATCAACGTATGGGCACGACCGGACGGCTCGTCTTTCTGCTCGCGTTAGCCGCGTTCGCGGTTCCTTCGCAAGCAGATACACCGGCACGGCTGCAGGGGCTCGATCACTACATCCTTGATTCAATGCAGGCCTGGCGGGTGCCGGGTCTCGCGATAGCGATCGTCAAAGACGGCCGGATCGTCAAGGAACAAGGCTACGGCTTCCGCGAACTGGGCAAGCCGGCGAAAGTCGACAGCAATACGATTTTTGCTATTGCCTCCAATAGCAAAGCTTTTACGACGGTCGCCCTGGGCACGCTGGTCGATGCCGGTAAGTTCAGTTGGGACGATCACGTCACAAAATATCTGCCCGACTTCGAGCTTTACAGTCCCTATGCGACACGGGAAGCGACGGTGCGCGACCTGCTGACGCACCGCACCGGCTATTGCAACGGCGGTTTCCTCGAATACGGCACGAACAACACGCGCGCCGACATCATGCACAAGCTGCGGCTCCTCAAGCCGCGTTACCCATTCCGGGCGACGTTCTGCTACAGCAACATCATGGTGACGATGGCGGCACAGATCATTCCGGCGATCACCGGCGAGCAGTGGCACCAGGCGGTGCGGAAGCGCATTTTCAAGCCGCTCGAAATGATGCATAGCAGTACGCTGATGACGTTCAAGCCGCACGGCGACACCGCAATGCCGCACAGCGAGGTCGACGGCAAAATCCGGCCGATTCGCTGGTACTACGATGCGAACGACGCACCCGCCGGCGGTGTCGTTTCCAGCGTCAGCGACATGGCGCACTGGCTCGAGATGCTGCTGGGCGACGGAACCTGGCGCGGCCGCAAAATTGTCAGCCCGGCCGTGATTCATGAAATGGAGACGCCGCAGACCGCGATACCGCCCGACAGTTTCGAGGGCAGCCTGTTCGGCGCGTTCGTACCGAAGGGGCAGTCGTTGTCGTACGGCCTCACGCTGTTCATGGACGATTATCGCGGCGTCCACATCGATTGGCATTACGGCGAGACTGACGGCTTTCAGTCGGCGCTCGGCATGATCCCGAGTCTCCATCTGGGCGTTGTCATACTCACCAACCGGGATGAAAACTGGTTGCCGGTGGCATTAATGTATCGCGTAATTGATGCATACATCGGCGCGCCGCAGACCGACTGGAGCGCACGGCTGATGAAGATTATCCGGCAGCGGGAAGCGGCCGGGCAGGGAGACGCGCTTGCGAAGGCGCGGGAGCCCAACTCAAAGCCGCCGGTACCGCTCAGCGATTATGCAGGTGTTTATACCGATCCGTTGTATGGGAGGGTGAATGTGTCGATGGAAGCCGGCCACCTCGTTTTGCGACGGGGCAGGTTATTCGTTGGCGACCTGCAGCACTGGGACCACGATACGTTCCGCGTTACCTGGCGCTATCACTATCTAGGCCATGGCTATGCGGAATTCAGGCTGGATCCAACCGGTAAGGTGCACAGCTTGAAACTGGTCGGCGTCGGCTTATATACGCGCGCCGACGGTTCGTGAGGCGATACGGCTATCCGGCGGTGGCCGCCGCCGACTGTTCGGTCGTTTCGCCTTCGTCGCCGCGTAGCAATTTGGCGATGCTTTCGCATAGCAACTTCTCGGCATTGCCGGCGATATGACGGGGATGATAGAGGGCGTGAATGGCAAACGTCGGTGCATCGGCCAGCGGCGCCCGCACCACAAGCGCCTCGTTGGCCGTGTCCGCGGTGAACCGGTCCACGATGGTCGCGCCCAAGCCTTGCTCAACCAGCGACACCGCCAGCCGATAGGTCTGAACACGGGCGACGATCGATGGCTCGATGCCGCGCTCGTGCAGATATTCGCCGACGATTTTGCCGAGGCCGGCATCGGTCTGCAGCCCGACGAACGGCTGCGCCGTCAGGGCCTTGAGATTGAGCATGGCTTGGCTGTTCTTTTCGGTGCGCGGCGCGAGCATGACGAATTCGCCCTGGCCAAGTTCCTCGGTGGCAATGCCGTCAGGAATGGTGCCGCCCTGGCTGATGCCGATGTCGAGTTGGCCGGAGAACAGCTTGTCGATGATCTCGGTGGTGTGCAGCGTCAGCAGTTGAAAGCGGATGCCGCGCATTTTCTGGTTCACCTGCGCGACAGCCTCTGGCAGCACGTGAATCAGGGCCGGGTTAACGGCCACCCGCAACGCAATCGGCCGGTCGGCGAGATGCAGGGCATAGTCCTGGATTTTGCGCCAGTGGGCGAAAAACGAGTTGAGTTCCGGAATCAAAGCCTGCGCTTCGGGTGTCGGCTCAAGCCGACCGCGGTGGCGACGGAACAAGTCGTAGCCGAGCCGCTGCTCGGCGTGCTTGAGACTCCTTGAAACAACCGGCTGCGTTACGTGCAGACACTCGGCGGCGGCGAGCGTGCTGCCGGTACGCAGTACTGCATCGAGGACCTCAAGGTCACGTAGCCTGAACTGCATGGTGGTCACTCCATACTGGTCTTCGTAATGGTTTACCCGCGGTCAGTATAGCAGTTGGCTATAGTCGGATTGCATATCGGCGATTCACGCTGCGGCGGCCGTTGATATTGTGAAGAAGTGGGAGATATGCGCGTTCAAATTATTGGTGCCGGTATCGTCGGCCTGAGTACCGCGCTCGCGCTGGCGGAATGCGGCTGCGGCGTCGAAGTCCTCGATCCCCTGCCACCGGGCAGCGGAACCAGCCGGGCGAACGGCGGGCAGCTTTCGTACGCCTATATCGCCCCGCTGGCGAGCCCCGAGATTCTGCCCAAGCTCCCCAAGTGGCTGCTGGCGGGATCGAGTCCAACCCGTGTCTACGACGCATTCGACCCGGTGTTATGGCGGTGGGGGACGAAATTTTTGCGCGCCTGTACGCGCAGCAAGGCGCATGCCAGTGTCGCCTCGCTCGGGCCACTGGGACGGTCGAGCCAACAAATACTCAACCGCTGGCGGGTCGACTACAAACTGGATTTCGACTGGCGCGCCAACGGCAAGTTGGTTTTTCACCGGGATCCGGACGATTTTCACGCGGCGCGCGCCCAAGTCGCGTGGCAGGCTTCGCTGGGTATCGAGCAGCAGATTCTGTCGCCGCGCGAGACGGTCGACCTGGAGCCGGCGCTCGCGCACCTCGAGCACCAGATTCGCGGCGCCGTCTGGACGCCGACCGAGGAAGTCGGCGATTGCTACAAGCTGTGCCAGGAACTGGCGCGGACACTGCGCCAGCTCGGTGGCGAAATCCGCCAGACCCGCGTGACCGGTATCCGCACGTCGCGCCGCCGGCTCGTCGCGCTTACCACCGACGATGGTGACATCGACAGCTCGGCGGCCGTGGTTGCCGCTGGCATCGCCTCACGCAATCTGCTGAAGCCGCTGGGCATCAGCCTGCCGCTTTACCCGCTCAAGGGTTACAGCCTCACGTACGACGATATCGATCGCTCTGCCGTACCGAAGGCGAGCGTCACGGACTATTTTCGCAAAACAGTTTGCGCGCGCATCGGTAACCGGCTACGGCTTGCCGGCATCGCGGATATGGATGGTCAGAACCTGACGATGCGGCCGTCGCGCATGGCGCTGCTGAAGGAGCAGGCCGCCGCGTTGCTGCCGGTGGTGGCCGCGCGACAGCCAACTGTCGAGTGGGTAGGTCTCCGGCCCGCGACGCCGGATGGCATACCGGTCATCGGCAGTACGCGGGTGGACGGACTTTGGGTGAACGCCGGCCAGGGCGCCCTCGGCTTTACGCTCGCGCCGGCCAGCGCGGTTGAAGTAGCGAAGAAGATCGTCCCTTCGGGCGGTCGACAGCAAGCTGAACGAGAGCGCCATGCGTAGGACAACCTACATTCTGGCGATCCTGCTGCTGAGCGTCCTCGGAGCGCTTGCATCCGCCGGGGCCGGCGCGCCGGAAACGTACGACCTCGTCATCCGCAACGGCCACATCATCAACGGCGCCGGCTCGCCGTGGTTTGACGGCGATATTGCAATTTTGGACGGGCGCATCGCCGTAATCGGCCGGCTCGGCAATGTGCATGCGAAGCGGGTGATCGACGCGCACGGCATGGTCGTCGCGCCCGGCTTCATCGACATGCTCGACCAGTCGGCACTGACGTTGTTGGTCGACGGCCACGCACCGTCGAAAATATTCCAGGGTGTGACCACGGTCATTACCGGCGAAGGTGAGTCCGTCGCGCCGCTCAATGCCGCCATCATCAAGGAAAACATGCCGGCCTACCGGTACTATCACATCAAGCCGAGTTGGCGGACGCTCAGCGGCTATTTCAAGCAGCTGCGAAAGCAGGGCACCGCGGTCAATTTCGGCACCTACGTCGGCGCCGCCACCGCGCGGGAAATGGTGATCGGCTACGGCGACCGCAAGGCCACGCCGGCGGAGCTGAAGCAAATGCAGGCGGTGGTCGCGCGCGCCATGCGGGCCGGTGCCTTTGGCGTCTCGACCGCCTTGCAGTATCCGCCTGCAACCTACAGTACGACGCCGGAACTTGTCGCGCTGGCGAAGACCGCAGCGCATTTCGGCGGCATTTATGCGACCCACATGCGCAGCGAAGGCAACGCCGAGGCGGCGGCGCTCGACGAAGTATTCGACATCGCGCGCAAGGCGCACATTCCGGCCGAAATCTTCCACCTCAAGGTGGCCGGCCACCAGAACTGGGGCAGGATGCCGCAGGTGATCGCGAAGATCGACGCGGCACGCAAGGGCGGTCTCGACATCAGCGCCGACACGTACGCCTACACTGCGTGGGGCAACGATCTGGCGTCATTCATTCCGCCGTGGGCGCACGCCGGCGGCACCGCGAAGCTGCTCGCCCGGCTCAAGAACCCGCAAACGCGCGCGCGGATCGAGAAAGACATGCGCACGCCGTCCGATGCATGGAGCAATGATTGGCTGGAAGTGCCGGGCCCGCACGCCGTTGAAATCGCCTCCGTCGCGAATCCGGCGCTCAAGGGTTTGGAAGGCAGGCGCCTCGACGCCATCGCAAAAAGCTGGCACGAGAAGCCAATCGATACGCTGCTCGACATCCTGATCAAGGACCATGCCGGTACCGATGTCGCGGTGTTCGGCATGTCGCAGCCCGACGTCACGCTCGCGCTCAGGCAGCCGTGGGTGTCGATTGACGACGATTCGGCGGCGCAGGCGCCGACGGGATTGCTGGGCGAGGGTCATCCACACCCGCGCGCTTACGCGACATTTCCGCGCATCATCGAGAAATATGTCCGCAAGGACCACGTGCTGACGCTGCCGGATGCGATTCGCAAGATGACAGCTTTGCCCGCGCAGCGCATGGGCCTGACGCAACGCGGCGAGATCAAAAAAGGCATGTTTGCGGATATCGTCATTTTCGATCCGGCGAAACTGCACGCGCCGGCGACCTTCGAGAAACCCAAGCAGCTTGCCGAAGGCATGGCTTACGTGCTGGTGAATGGCGTGCCGGTAATCGCGAAGGGCAAGATGACGCGGGCGTTGCCGGGCAAGATTCTGTACGGGCCGGGATACCAGTAGAGGAGAAAGATTATGAACATGAAGAAAACGCTGACGCTGTTGTTCAGCCTGACTTTTGTGCTGCTGGTCGCGCAAACCGTCCGTGCGCAGACTTTCAAATCCGAGAACCTGTTTTACATGGTCGATACGCTGGACTCGTTCACCAGCTTCAAGAACCATGCCGACGAAGTCTCGATCGTGGTACCGGCCGCCTACCATCTCGACCAGTACGGCACCGTGTACGGTGGCGTCGATCCGCGCGTGCTGAGCATCGCCAAGGCGCATCACGTCATGGTCATGCCGATCATCGCGACGTTCGACCAGCAGGCGATTCATACGTTTCTGAATGATCCGCATGCGCGGGCACGTGCAATTCGACTGATGCTGTTTTACGCCAACAAATATCACTATTACGGCTGGCAATTCGATCTCGAAAACGTACACGTCACCGATGGCGACGCGTACACGGACTTCTATCGCCAGGCCGCCGACGCACTGCACAAGCATGGCTACAAGATCAGCATGGCGGTAGTGAAGTCGGATCAGCCGGCGCCGAATGCTGGCCATAACGGATTCAGCCGATTCCTGTACGAGAACTGGCGCGGCGCGTTCAATTTCAGGAAGCTGGCGAAGATCGGCGATTTCATGTCGTTCATGTCCTACGACGAGCATACATCGCTGACGCCGCCCGGCCCGGTCGCCGGTATTCCGTGGATGGTCAACATGGCCAACTACCTGGTCAAGCTGGGCATCGATCCGCAGAAGATATCGTTCGGTATCCCGACCTACTCGGATTATTGGTACCCGGCCTACAGCGAAAAGAAGGGTCCGCATTCGACCCGCGACGAGATCAGTTACAGAGAAGTGAAAAATTTACTGGATCGCTACCGGGCGCAGCCGCACTGGATGGCGAAGCAGGGCGTGGATTATGCGCGCTGGACCGATCCCAACGGCGTGTTCAGCTGGATGTTTATCGAGAACGCGCGGTCGTTCGCCAAGAAGCTGCAACTGATTCCGAAATATCATTTTCGCGGCTTTTCGGCGTGGGTGCTGGGTTACGAAGATCCGGGCATCTGGAAGGTTTTGAGGCAGCAGACGCAGCCGGTGCATTATCACTAAACAGCGTCATGCCAGCCTTCGCTGGAATAACAGAGATGAGTTCATCCGACGAGATTCGGGTCGTCGAGTAATTCGGCCCAATGACGCACCGGCACGTTCGCCTCGCTGCCCAGGTGCAACTGGCAGCCGATGTTGGCGGTGACGATGATTTCCGGACTGCGTTCCTGAAGCGCGTCGAGCTTGTTGCGCAGCAACGGCTCGGCCAGTTTTTTCTGTAGCAGCGAATAGGTGCCGGCCGAGCCGCAGCATAGGTGGCTGTCGCGCACCGGCACCAGATCGAAGCCCGCTGTTCTTAGAGTCCGCTCGGCGAGGCCGACCACTTTTTGCCCGTGCTGCAGCGTGCAGGGCGGGTGCCAGGCGATACGGCGGCCGTTGCCGATGCCGGCGAACGCATCCAGATTTTCGCGCGCCAGCACTTCGCTCAGATCCAATGTCAGTTCCGAAACCCGCGCCGCCTTGGCGGCGTAATCGGTGTCGTCGCGCAGCAAATGGCCGTACTCACGCACCATGGCGCCGCAGCCGCTGGCAGTCATCACGAGTGCCTCTGCGCCGGCTTCGATGTGCGGCCACCACGCATCGATGTTGCGGCGCATGAAGGCCTTGGCTTCTTCGGGCGCCGTCAGGTGGTGGCTGATCGCGCCGCAGCAGCCGGCGCCTTCAGGCCGTAGTAGCTCAATGCCGAGTTTTGCCAGCACGCGCGCCGCCGCCGCATTGGTTGCAGGCGCGGCCACCGGCTGCACACACCCGTTCAGCACCAGCATTGTGCGGGCGAGCCCCTGGCTGGCAGGCCAAGGGGAGGCGCCTGCGCGTGCCGACGTTTTGCACATGCCGCCGGACAGCCGCTGCGGCGCGATCCGGCCCAGCTTGTAGAGGAGGGCAAAGCGCTTCGGATACGGCACAATCGCGCGCAGCGCGCGACGCATCGCGCGCTCAACGAGCGGGCGCTTGACCTGCGCGTCTACCGCGGCGCGCCCGATGTCCGCGAGCCGGCCGTAGCGAACGCCGGACGGGCAGGTCGTCTCGCAGGCGCGGCAGGTGAGGCAGCGGTCGAGATGCACTTGCGTCTTGCGGCTCGGCGCCTCGCCTTCGAGCACCATTTTCATCAGGTAGATGCGGCCGCGGGGACCGTCCAGTTCGTCCCCGACCAGCTGATACGTGGGGCAGGTGGCGGTGCAAAAGCCGCAATGCACGCAGGCGTGCAAAATTGCTTCGGCCTCGCAGCCGTCGGCGGTCTGCCTGAATTGTTCCGCGAGATTCGTTTGCATTACAGTTCCGGATACATGCGGCCGCGATTAAATATGTGCTGCGGGTCCATCGCGTCCTTGATGCGTTTGTGAAGCCGCATCAGCGGCTCCGGCAATGGATGATAAGGTGCATCGGCCCGCTCCGGCGCACGAAACAGCATCGCGTGCCCGCCGTGTTCTGCCGCAGCGGCGCGAATCGAGGCAGCCTGGGCGCCGCTTCTGAGCCAGCGTAGTGCGCCACCCCATTCGATCAATTGCTCGCCCGGCAGTTCCGGCAGCGCCGTCGGCGGAAGCGACATGCGCCACAGAGGGCTGTCGCCGCCGAAGAAGGGCCGCCGTTGCTCGCGGACGTCCTGCCAGAACGAATCGGCATCCGGGAGCTCGTCGCCGCCGATGATCGGCCGCGCTTTTGCCAACGCACTCGACGTGCCGGACAAGCGCACGTAAAGGCGCCCATTCTCGATGCACGACGCAGAGATTGGCAGCGGCCTGGCCGCCCAGCGGCACAGGGTTTCAATTGCGTCCCGCAGCGCCAACGGCTGCACCAGCGTCACTTCCTCGCTCGGCCGCGGCAACACCTTGAGACTTACATCCAGAATCACGCCCAGCGTACCCATCGCCCCGGCCATTAGCCGCGACAGGTCGTAGCCCGCGACGTTCTTCATCACTTCGCCGCCGAAGCGAATGATTTCGCCGCGCCCGTTGACGATGCGGACGCCGAGCACGAAGTCGCGCGCGGCACCGGCATACGGGCGGCGCGGGCCGGAAAGGTTCGCGGCGATCGTACCGCCGAGGGTGGCGCCGGCGCCTAAGTGCGGCGGCTCGAAGGCGAACATCTGGTCGTGCTCCGCGAGCAGTGCTTCCAGTTCGGCGACAGGCGTGCCGCTGCGGGCAGTTAGCACGAGTTCTTCCGGATAGTAGTCGACTACGCCGCAATGGCCGGTGAGCACCAGCGGTTCGCCCAACATCTCGCGACCGAGAAAATGCTTGGTGCCGCCACCGATAATCACCAGCGGCGTCCGCCCCTCCACCGCGTCGGCCACGCGTGCCTGGACGTCGGCACTTGAATCGCGAGATGCCGTCAAAACCGCTCCAATTCGGGAAACGGCAACTCGCCTCCATGGACATGCAGACCGCCATATTCGGCGCAGCGCTTGAGCAGCGGCACCGCCTTGCCCGGATTGAGCAAACGGTCCGGATCGAATGCCGCCTTGATCGCGTGAAACTGCGTCAGCTCGGCGGACGAAAACTGGTCGCACATCTGGTTGATCTTCTCGACGCCGACGCCGTGCTCGCCGGTCACCGTACCGCCGACCTCGACGCACAGCCTGAGAATGTCGCCACCCAGCAGTTCTGCGCGCTCGAGTTCGCCCGGTCGGCCGGCGTCGTACAGGATCATCGGGTGCAGGTTGCCGTCGCCGGCGTGAAAGACGTTGGCGACGGCGAGCCCGTGCTCGCGGCCGAACTCCTGGATGCGCCGCAGCACGAGCGGCAGGTGTTTACGCGGAATCGTGCCGTCGGTGCAGTAGTAGTCCGGCGAGATCCGGCCCATCGCCGGAAAGGCCATCTTGCGGCCGGCCCAGAACTTCGCGCGCTCCTCTTCATCGCGCGATACGCGGGTTGCGGTCGCGCCGCATGCGGCCATGATGGCGGTGACGCGGTCGATGTCGTCGGAAACTGCTTCGGCAGTGCCATCCAGCTCGCACAGCAAGATCGCCTCGGCATCGGTCGGATAGCCGCTGTGGACGAATGCCTCGGCGGCACGAATCGCCGGGTTGTCCATCATTTCGAGCCCCGCAGGAATGATACCGGCCGCGATCACCGCTCCCACTGCGGCGCCGGCTTGCTCGACGTCGCCGAAGGCCGCCAGTACGACACGCGCGATGTCCGGCTTAGGCACCAGCTTGACAGTGACCTCGACGATCACGCCGAGCATGCCTTCGGAGCCGGTCGCGAGCGCCATCAGGTCGAAGCCGGGCGCATCGAGCGCATCGGCACCCAGCGTCAGCAGCTCGCCATCAATCGTCACCATTTTCAGCTTGAGAATGTTGTGCACCGTCAGTCCGTATTTTAGGCAGTGCACGCCACCGGCGTTTTCGGCGACGTTGCCGCCGATGGTGCAGGCGATTTGCGACGATGGATCCGGCGCGTAATACAGGCCGTACGGCGCCGCGGCTTCGGAAATCGCCAGGTTGCGCACGCCGGGCTGTACCCGCATGGTGCGGTTGACGGGGTCGATGTCGAGGATCGACATAAAGCGGGCGAGGCTCAGCAGTAACCCGTCGCCCAATGGCAGCGCGCCGCCGGACAGGCCGGTGCCGGCACCGCGCGCGACCACCGGCACATAGCGTTCGTGGCAGGTGCGCAGGATCTGCTGCACCTGCTCGATCGTGCGCGGCAGCGCCGCGACCATCGGCGTCTGGCGATATGCCGACAGGCCATCGCACTCGTACGGACGCAGGTCTTCTTCGGCGCGCAGGATCATGTCGTCCGGCAGAAACCGGCGCAAGGCGGCGATAAGTTCGCGCTTATTGACGGAGTTGCCGGTCGAGTGGGACATGCAAAGATTCTATTTGAACCATTACCTGATTTGTCATGCCAGCGAACGCTGGCGTGAGCAAGAAATTACTGCCAATAGCCCTGTGCCGCCGCTAGCCCTGCACCGGCCTCGACCGGGTGCCCATGCGCGCGCAGCACGGTTTCGAGTGCACCCAGCAGCCGCAGCACGAAGACCGGCTGCGAGCCGTAAGCCATCAAGCCGACGCGCAGCATGCGCGGCTTGAACGGTCCGAGGCCGGTCGCAACTTCGATGCCGAAATCATTCAGTAGCGCCTTTTGCACACTCGCCGCATCGACACCATCAGGCAGCAGCACGCCGGCCACCGTATGGAGGGAGTGTTCCGGCGCGGCCAGAATCGTCAGCCCCAGCGCCTCGACGGCGGCGCGCAATGCTCCGTAGTTGCGCCGGTGTCGCGCCCAGCGTTGTTCGGCGCCTTCGTTGTGCAGGCTCAGCAGCGCGGCGCGCAGCGCGTAGACCAAGGGCGCCGAGATCGTGTGATGGTACTGGCCCTGGTACCAGTATTTTTCCAGCGCCGGTACGTCCAGATAAAAGCTCGATACCGGCGATTTACGCTGCCGCACCCGGTCCATGGCATGCTCGTTCAGCGTCAGCGGCGCCATGCCGGCCGGCGCGCCGAGCGCCTTTTGGCTGCCGCTGTAGCAAACGTCAATATTGGCGGCGTCGATGTCGATCGGATGGCCGCCGAGCGAAGCGACCGTATCCACGATTTGCAGCGCGTCGACTTCATGCGTCGCTTCAGCGACTTCGGCAATGTTGTTCTGCGCGACACCGGTCGAGGTCTCACCATGCACGACGCCGACGACGCGGGGGCGTACTCGACGAATTACCTCACGCAGCCGGTCGATATCCACCGGTGTACCCCATTCCGCGTCCACCCGCGTCACTTTCGCACCCAGCCGCTCGGCCATCGCCGCCAGCCGCTCGCCGAAATAACCCATCGTGCCGATGACGACCGGGTCGCCGGCCTCGATGGTGTTGCACAGCGCCGCCTGCATGCCCGAGGTGCCGGTGCCCGACAGCGCGATGGCGAACTCATTGCGGGTCTTAAAAGCCGCACGCAGCAAGACCTTCAATTCGTCGAATATTTGCAGCATCGCCGGGTCGACGTACCCCAGCGGCGGCAGCGTCATCGCCCGCAGCACCTGCGGATCGAGTTCGCTCGGGCCGGGGCCAAGCAGCACGCGTGTCGGTGGATACTGTATTGCAAACGAAACTGGTGTCATTTATCCGCGCTCCCGGGCGGGGGTTTGAGCAAGTATGGAGGTGTCCGCGGCCTGGCCGAGGAAATGGCGTTCGATGTCTTCGAGACTGCGCCCGCGAGTTTCCGGCAGAGGGAACACTGCGATCAGGAAGTACAGGAATACGAAGCCGGCCAGCACAAAAAAGATGCCGCTGTAGCCAATGGCGGCGACGATGCTCATAAACGCGGCCGCGAGCCCGGCCGAGATCAACGAGTTGGCGAACAGCGCCACAGCCATCCCCTTGGCGCGAATCGCGAGCGGCAGGATTTCCGAGATCGCGAGCCACACGACTGTGCCGGGGCCGACGGCGAAGAAAATAATGAAGGCGATGAAGCCGCCGAGGGTGGCGTAGCCCTGGAAGGCGGACGGCGGGAAAGCGGCATGGACGACGCCGATGAACGCCAGCGCAATCGTGACGCCCGCGGTGCCGAAAATGAGCAGCGGCCGCCGGCCGACTTTGTCGATCAGGAGCAGCGCGATCAGCGTCAGGACGAAGTTCGCAATACCGACGCCGACGCTGCCGAGCACCGCCGCACCGCCGCCGTGCAGGCCGGACTGGTGCAGGATGACGGTGTTGAACTGGAGCAGCGTGTTGATGCCGGTCAGCTGATTGAGAATGCCGACAGCCAGCGCAATGGAAAATGCCTTGCGGTAGCCGGGGCGCAGCAGCAGGCGCCATCCGCCGACCGAGCGGTCGCGCTCCTGCTCGGCCAGTTCCACCATTTCGTTGAAGGTGTGCGCGGCTTCGCCGACATTTTGTGTCTGCAGCAGCGCGGCGCGTGCTTCTTCCTGGCGGCCGCGCCGGTAGAGCCAGCCGGGCGAGGGCGGCAGCAGGAAGCCACCGATCAAAAACGCGATCGACGGGATCAGAGCGGTGGCGAACATCGCGCGCCAGTCGCCGCTGCCGTTGAGCGCGTAGCCGACCACGTAGCCGAGCAGGATGCCGAACGTCAGGCACAACTGGAACAACGCGACGCTGCGACCGCGCAACGCCGGCGGCATCACCTCGACGATGTAGAGCGGCACGACGATCGTCAGGATGCCGACGCCGATGCCCTGGATGAGCCGGCCGGCGAGCGCCATCGCGAAGCCGTTGCTGGCGATCAGTACGATCACGCCGGCGATGAAGGTCGCGGCGGCGAGGATGATCGACACGCGGCGGCCGTAGCGGTCGGCGAACGGACCGGCGAACAGGATCGCGAGCGAACCGCCGCCGAGCACCGCCGAGACGATCAACGACATTTCCGACGGCGTCAAGGCAAGGCTGCCTTTCATGAACAGCAGCGCGCCGGAAATAATGCCGATGTCGTAGCCGTACAGGATACCGCCGAGGCCCGAAAAGCTGATGGCGATGAGTACTATCTTGCGTATGCGCACTAATGTATCCCCGCTCGTATAATGAATTGTATCAAGGGGATATTCCCCGCAAATCGCTCTCTCCGAACATCACTATAGCCGTTGGCTATACTTCATCGTCTTTCGCGTCAATTGCGTCGGTCAGGCGGATGATAGGGTACACCCCTGGCGCGCAGCCAACATTAGCACATGCATGCACTCGACCTGTTCGTAATCGTCCTCTACCTGGTCGTCATCGCGACGATCGGCCTGCGCCTGAGCGGCCGGCAGCGCTCGGCCAGCGACTACTTCGTCGGCGAGCGCAGCCTATCCTGGTGGGCGGTCTGCTTCTCCATCGTCGCGACCGAAACCTCGACATTGACCGTCATCAGCGTGCCCGGCGTGGCCTACCTCGGCGCATACGGCTATGTAGAACTGGCCTTCGGTTACCTGATCGGCCGCATTATCGTCGCAATGGTCATGCTGCCGCTCTATATGCGCGGCGACCTGGTCAGTGCCTATCAGTATCTCGGCCAGCGATTCGGCCGAAATGTGCAAGGCTTGGCCTCGGCGACGTTTCTCGTTACCCGGCTGCTGGCCGAGGGCGTGCGCCTGTTCGCATCCGCGATTCCGATCGCGCTGTTGCTCACCGCGATGGGCGTCCACGCGAGCTATCTCGAAATTATCGTGGCGCTGACCGCGGTGACGGTTGCCTACACTTACATCGGCGGCATTCGCGCGGTCGTCTGGACAGATGCCATCCAGATGATGCTGTATGTCGGCGGCGCGATCCTGAGCATCGCGATTCTGCTCGGCCACACACCGCTCGCCGGCCTCGCCCATGCGTGGCACGTCGATAAATTCCAGGTGTTCAATTTCCACTCGCCGATCCTGACCGACCCGTACGCGTTCGTCGCGGCGATCTTCGGCGGCGCAGTGTTCACGATGGCCTCGCATGGCGCGGACCAGTTGATGGTGCAACGTATCCTCGCCTGCAAAAGCCTTGCCGATGGGCGCAAGGCGATGATTGGCAGCGCGATTTTCGTGATGGCGCAGTTCGCGCTGTTCTCGCTGGTCGGAACGCTCCTGTGGATCAACTTCGGCGGCCAGACACCGCACCAGTTGGGCCTCAGTACGTCCGATCAGCTGTTTCCGCGCTTCATCATCCGGCAACTGCCGCCGGGCCTGTCGGGCCTGCTGATTGCCGGCATCCTCGGCGCCACGATGGGCTCGCTGTCGTCGGCGATGAACTCGATGTCGAACTCGACCGTCACCGATCTGATCCGCCTGTTCGGCCGGCGCGAGTACAGCGATGCCACCATGCTGCGTATTTCGCGCATCTCGACCCTGGTCTGGGCGGGCGCGCTGGTTGGTTTCGCCTCGATGTTCACCGATACGAACAGTCCGGTGATCGTGCTGGGCTTGAGCATTACCGGCTATACCTACGGCGCACTGCTGGGCGCGTTCCTGCTGGGTCTGCTGATCAAGCGCGCGAATCAGCGCGACGGCGCCATCGCATTCGTGATGACCTTGGTGGTGATGGCCGTGGTAGTGCTCGACGTCAAGATCCACGGTCATTCTCTGGCGTTCCCGTGGTTCGTGCCGATCGGCGTCGCGATTACGTTGCTGGTAGGCGGCGGGCTGTCGCTGACGCATCCGGCGAGAAAAGCGGAAGAACTGCCAACCCAGGCTACGCCGCAGGGTGATTCGCGCAGGGTGCGCCTGCGCCCCTGACCGCCTGTCGGCCATTCAGTGCCGCGCGCGCCGACAGTAGGGCACGGGCGGCGCAAATCACCTACTCTCCCCGGGACGCGCGCTTTCGCGGCGGCAATTCAGAATCAACGGGGACCCGACAATGAGAAAAAAGGCGATTGCGCTGGCACTCGCGTCTGCCGCTATATGTGCCGCGCCGCTCGCACAGGCCGCGACGGCTGCCAGTAGCGAGGACGGCTTCTTCCTGACCGCCAAAGTCGGCACGACGGCATGGTCGCTGAACGATCAGTACAGCGACAACCAGAAGGCCACGGCCTACGGCGCACAGGGCGGTTATCGATGGAGCATCAATGATGCCAATGCCATCGGATTCGATGTCGGCTACGTCGATTTCGGCAGCATCGACGACGCTGGTGGCGGCATGTTTGCCACTCTCAGCGGCAGCGCCATTACCGCGGGGGTCAATTACCAGCTCAGGTTTGGGAACGCGTGGTATCTGGAAGCCCGTACCGGTTACATGAAGTTGACGCTGGAATCCAGCATCACGCTCCCGGGCGTCAGCATACAGATAGGGCCCATCTCCACCGACCTGGGCCTGGGCTTCAACTATAGCTCCGATGAGTACGATGGTGTTTATCTTGGAGTGGGTGTCGGGCGCTGGCTGACCCCGAGTTTTGGTTTAAGCGTCAATTACGACTACCATCGGGCCGACGATATCAACGGCGATAGCCTCAATCTGCCATTGTTTTCGGTAGCTGCGGAGTTCCTGTTCTAAACAGGTAGCAGGCGGAAGAAGAGCCGGCCGCCGTCGTGGCCGGCAAGAGTTAGATGGGGATTAGCCGTGGATACTCGGGTATCCACATCATTTCACCAATCCGCTTCCGCAATTCGGTATTGCTTGCTCCGGGCGCCTTGCCCGACTCAACCGCTTCCGTCGCAACCGCAAAAGCAATTTCGGCACTGATCCGGCGCAGTTCCTTGAGCGGCGGATACACCAGCCCCTTTTTTACGTAGTCGTCGGACAGATACGAGGCGAGGGCGCGCGCGGCGACGGCGAAGCTTTCATCGTCGAGCCGACGCGCTTCGGCGGCCAGTGCGCCCAAGCCGACGCCGGGGAAAATGTAGACGTTGTTGCCCTGCGCGATCGGGTAGGTTCGGCCTCGGTACTCGACCGGGTCGAACGGACTGCCGGTCGCGATCACGGCGCCGCCGTCGGTCCAGGCGATGATGTCTTCGGGCGTCGCCTCGGCGTTGGCGGTCGGATTCGAGATCGGCAGCACGATCGGCCGCTCGGTCGCCTCGGCCATGGTGCGGATGACCGTTTCGGTGAAGATGCCCGGCTGCCCTGATGTGCCAATTAACACGCTCGGCTTGAGCGCTTGCGTGACTTCTTCCAGATCGCGCTTGCCATCCGGGTCGATACCGGCAGCTTCAATCTGCTCGCGCGTCCAGGCGAAGTCGCGCTTGTGCTCGTCCAGGTCGGTGCCGGCCATCAGCATGCCGTGCGAGTCGAGCAGGACGATTGTCTCGCGCAACGCCTCATTATCCAGTCCCGCCTGGCGCAGCGCCTCGCGCAGTTGCCGCGCGATACCGATGCCGGCCGCGCCGGCGCCCAGAATCACTGTCCGCTGCTCTTTCAGCGGCTTGTCGATCACGCGACATGCGCCCATGACGCCGGCGAGCGTCACCGCCGCGGTGCCTTCAATGTCATCATTGAATGAGAGCAGGCGGTCGCGGTAGCGGTCGAGCAGCCGGAACGCGTTCGATTTCTTGAAGTCCTCCCATTGCACCAGTGCGCGTGGAAAGCGCCGCTGCACGGCAGTCACGAACTCCTCAACCAGTTCGTCGTATTCTCGTCCACGCAGACGCTTGTGCGGCCAGCCCACGTACAGTTCGTCGTTCAGCAACTCCTCGTTATCCGTGCCGACATCGAGGCAGATTGGCAGCGTCTGGCTGGGGTGAATGCCGGCCGCGACGCTGTAGAGCGCGAGCTTCCCGATCGGGATGCCCATGCCGCCGGCGCCCAGGTCGCCCAGCCCGAGGATGCGCTCGTTGTCGGTGACGACAATCAGGCGCACGTCCTCGTACGGGGCGTTGCCGAGCACTTCGTCGATGCGGCCCTTGTGGCAGGGATGAATCCAGATGCCGCGCCCGCGCCGGAAAATATGGCTGTAGCGTTTGCAGGCTTCGCCGACAGTGGGCGTGTAGATGATCGGCAGGAATTCTTCTAGATGCTTGTGAAGCAGCTTATAGAACAGGACCTCGTTGCGGTCCTGCAGCCCGGCGAGGCCGATGTACTGCTCGATCTTGTCGGTTTTGCGCACGATCGCTTCATACGTGCGCCGCGCCTGCACGGATTCGCTGGCGGTGCGCTCCGGGAGCAGGCCGTCCAATTCAAATTGGCGACGCTCCTCAGCGGTAAAGACGGTGCCCTTGTTGTACATCGGATGGGAGAGCAGGGCGCGACCGCGCAGCGGAACTTCGATGGCGTCGTGCCCGTTGTCGTCTTTAATGAGTTGGAATTTTTGCATGACCATCCTGGGCTTGGAGGCTAAAAAATCCGTTCGTGCGAGCCTGTCGAAGCACTCTTGAAGAGCACTTCGGCGGGCTTACGGCGAACGGCGGCGCCAAATTTCGTTTTCAAGCGGCGGCGGTTTCGCTGTACCCCAGGTTCTTCAACAGGTGCGGCTTTAAATCCTCGGCCACTCTATCAACATCTGCCGGACCGCCGAGATCGGCGACTTGCGTGACTTCAAGGTCCGCATAGCCGCACGGATTAATGCGCTTGAACGGTGCGAGATCCATCGCCACATTGAACGCCAGCCCGTGGTAGGTGCAGCCGTGGCGAATCCGCAGCCCCAGCGCCGCGATCTTGGCGCCGTCGACGTAGACGCCCGGTGCCTCACGCCGCGCAACGGCTCTGATCCCGTAACCCGCCAGCGTGTCGATCACGGATTGCTCCAGTGCCATGACCAGCGCGCGCACGCCGAGCTTCAGGCGGCGCAGGTCGATCAGCGGGTAAACGACGATCTGGCCCGGCCCGTGATAGGTCACCTGGCCGCCGCGGTCGATGTTGACAACGGGAATGTCGCCGGCGGCGAGCACGTGCTCGGGCTTGCCGTTCAGGCCCAGGGTGAACACCGGCGGATGCTGCAAAAACCAGATTTCGTCACGCGTATCGGGGTCACGCGCGGCGTTTTCGGACTGCATCCGCCGCCAGATCGGCACGTAGTCCTGCATGCCGAGGTCGCGGATCAGAGGCATATTCATAATACGAACAGTATACGCGGATCGCCGCTCAACTCCCGGTACAGCGTGTCGAGCTGTACGCGGCTGGTGGCCCGGATCGTCACCGTGACCGAGACGAAACGGTCGTTGCGCGATTCGCGGCGGCGGAATTCGAGCAGGTCGGGTGGACCGACGTTTCGATCGACAATGGCGCGGACGTGCGTGTCGAAGTCCGCCGCCTCGCGCCCCATGATCTTGATCGGGAATTCGCAGGGGAATTTGAGCGGACTTTCTTCCTTGTCCAAGTCAGAACTCATGCTGCTCCAACATTTTGCTTGTACTGCTGAAACAGTGCGTGGACCTGCTGCCACATCGGGCCCGGACGGCCGTCGCCAACCGGGGCACCGTCGAGGCGCGTGACGGCAAGCACTTCGCGCGACGAACTCGCAATCCATATTTCCGGGAATAAGACCAGGTCAGCCGCGGGAATCTCAGCTTCCTCGTACGCGAGGCCGACACCGCGTGCCAGTTCCAGAATCAGATCGCGGGTGATGCCCGGCAGCAGGCGATTGTCCTTCGGCGGCGTGCGGACTTTGCCGTCGGCGGTGATGACGAACACCGTGCTGGACGAGCCTTCGGTCGCATAACCGTCGCACAGGAGAATTGTTTCGGCCGCGCCGGCGTCCTCGGCCTGCTGGCGTAGCAGAATGTTGCCGAGCAGCGAGATCGACTTGATGTCGCAGCGCCGCCAGCGAATATCTTCGGCGGTAATGACGGCGACTCCGCGGGTAAGCCAGGCTTCCGGGACCGGTGCCAGCTCCTGCGACAGCGCGAAGACGGTGGGCGCGACATTGGTCGGGAAGCGGTGGTCGCGGCCGGCGTCCGCGCCGCGCGTAATCTGCAGGTACACGCTTTGCATGCCGCCGCCATTGCGCGCGACCAGCCCGTCCAGCACCTCGCGCCAGCGTGCGGCGGAATAGGGATCGGGCAACCGGATCGCGCCGAGGCTGTATGCCAGCCGTCGCAGGTGCTCCTCGAACCGGAACAGCCGCCCGGCGTAGACGGGAATGACTTCATACACGCCGTCGCCGAACAGGAAGCCGCGGTCGAGCGGCGAAATTCGCGCTTCGTTCAGCGGAAGGTAGTCACCGTCAAGATATGCGGTCGCAAGCGGTCGCGCCATTAATGAAACATCAAGGCAATACTATCCACCATGCGTGTCCACAGGCCGCCCTCCGTCACCGGCTTGAGCGCATACAGCGGTGCGGTCGCGACGGTCTTGTCGCCCAGCGTCACGGTGACCTTGCCGATTGGCTGCTTGGTGTCGACCGGCGCGACGATGGTCGCAGGCAGCTTCATCTTGGCGTCGAGCTTGTCGGCGCGGCCTTTCGGGATCACGACGTACAGGTCGGACTTGACGCCGATCGGAACATTGTCGGCAGTGCCTTTCCAGACCTTCGCCTCGGTCAGCTTGCTGCCGGCCGCATACAGGGTACGGCCCTCGAAGAAATGATAACCGTAGTTCAGCAGCGCCTCGTTTTCGTTGGCGCGCGCCTCTTCGCTACCGGTGCCCATTACCACTGCAACCAGGCGCATATCGCCGCGCTTGGCGGAGGTGACCAGGCAATAACCGGCGGCGCTGGTGTGGCCGGTCTTCAGACCGTCAACCGACGGATCGCGCCACAGCAGCAGATTGCGGTTGGTCTGGTGGATATTGTTCCAGGTGAACTCCTTGTCCGAAAAGTACTGGTGGTAATACTTCGGAAAGTCCTTGATGATTGCGCGCGCCAGTGTCGCGATGTCGCGCGCCGTCATGTAGTGTTCGGGGTGCGGCATGCCGCTCGCGTCGGTGAAGTGCGAGTTCGTCATGCCGAGTCGCTTGGCGTAGGCGTTCATCATGTTGACGAAGGCGCCCTCGGTGCCGCCCACGTATTCGGCCAGCGCGACCACGGCGTCGTTGCCGGAATCGACGATGACTCCCTCGATAAGGTGGTCGACCGTAATCTTGTCACCGACTTCGATGAACATCCGCGAGCCGCCCATCTGCCAGGCCTTCTTGCTAATGGTAACCTTGTCGTCGAGGTGAATAACGCCGGATTTCAGCGCGTTGAACACGACGTACAGGCTCATCAGCTTGGTGATGCTCGCCGGCGAAACCTTCTCGTCGGGCTTTTTCGCAGCAAGTATCGTGCCCGTCGTATAGTCTTCGAGGATGTAGCTCGTCGCGGAAAGATTGGGCGGGGCAGGGGTCGGCAGGGCGGCATAGGCCGGCAGAATGAGGCTGCTCGCGAGCAGCACGACGAAGGCTTGGAAGGCTTTCACGCTGAATTTCCTCGATTTGGCGACACCAGTAAAAACCCTTTCAATTCTAAGTGGTTGCCCGTAGCTTGAAAAGGCGGATTAGCGCCGATCACGGAATAATTACCTGCGTCTGGCCGATTCCCAGCTGCGCGAGGCGCTTTGTCAGGGCATCAACGGCATCGACCGTCGGCAGCGGTCCGATACGCACGCGGTAGAGCCGTTCACCGTTGGACATCGCCGGTCGGACCCGCACCGGACCGACCGCGCCAAGCGTCAGCCGTGCCTTCATGCGCAAGGCGTTGTCATGGTCGGCGTAGGCGCCAACCTGGACATAAATCCGTGGTTTCGCCGGCAGCGACGCCGGCGCGGGCTCGGAGGCTGCGACCGCGTCCGGCGACGGCGGCTCGCCTACACTGATTGCACGCACTTCGACCAGCGCCGTCCCCTTTTTGAGCATGGCGAGCTTGGCGGCGGCGGCATAGGACAGGTCAATGATGCGATTCTTGTGGAACGGCCCGCGGTCGTTGATCTTGACGACCACGCTCTTGTGGTTTTCGAGGTTGGTGACGCGCGCGTAGGTCGGCAGCGGCAGCGTTTTGTTCGCCGCCGTCATTTTATACATATCGTAGATTTCGCCGCTGGAAGTGCGCTTGCCGTCGAAATTCGGGCCGTACCAGGAGGCGATGCCTCGCTCGTCGTAGCCGACGCTCGAGTCCAGCACCTGGTAGCGCTTGCCGAAGACGACGTACGAGTCGGGGTTGCCGTACTGGCTGCGCTCGACCGGCTTTGGCACTGCGTTGGGTACCGACGTCGGATCAAAGTCCGGTCGCGGGCCGAACGAGCAGCCCGCCAGCAGTGCAGCCAGCAGGCCGACGGCTGCCAGTTGTTTACCTGGTCCCATTCATCCCTTGTTTGATTGCATCGCTCAGTTGATACACCGCCATCGCGTACAGCGGGCTGTGGTTGTAAGTCATAATCACGCCGAAATTGTGCAGCGCGACCCAGTAGCGCTTGCCGTCCTGCGCGTCGAGCGCCACCAGCGTCACGCTGGCGTCATCGGCAACCTTGTTGCTGAATTCAAAGCCCGCCTTGCGCAGCGTTGCGGCGGTCGTCGTATCCATCGATTCGACGTTGCCCTTTGCGCCGGCTTTGAGCTTGGCCGGCACGACGATGCCGGCGCCGCGTTGCCAGCCGTTGTCGGCGAAGTAGTTGGCGATGCTGCCGATGATGTCGGCCCAGTCGTGCCACAGGTCGCTCTTGCCGTCGCCGTCAAAATCGACTGCGTAGTGCCGGTAGCTGCTGGAAATAAACTGCGGCGCGCCCATCGCGCCGGCGTACGAGCCGGTGACGGCCGCCGGGTCGAAATGCTGCTCACGGCTCAGCAGCAGGTACTGGGTCAGCTCCTTGCGGAAGAAGTTGGCTCGTGGCGGGTAGTCGAAGCCGAGCGTCGCGAGCGCGTCGATCACCGGGTAAGCGCCCTTGTTGCCGCCGTAGTAGCTTTCCACGCCGATGATCGCGGTCACGATCGCCGGCGGCACCCCGTAAACCTTCTCGGCGCGCGCGAGCGTTTTGGCGTGCGCGCGCTGAAAATCGACACCGCCGACCGAGCGCTTCGGCGTCAGGAAAATATTCCGGTAGCGATACCACGGTAGCGATTCCGCCGGACGATTCATGGAATCGATAATCGACTGGCGATAGCGCGCGCCAGCGAACAGCGCATCGAGTTTGGCGCGGTCGAAGCCGTGCTGCGTCACCATTTTGTCGATGAACCTTTGTACGGCAGGCTTGGCGAGGTAGCCTTTCTGTGATCCGGCTTTCGCTTGGCCCGCGCCGGCGGAGAGCGTTAGCAGGCCGGCAAAAGTGGCGACGCCTAACAGCTTGAGGAACTGGGTTCGGTCCTTCCCGCAAAAGCGGGAAGGACCGAAAAAGAAGCGATTCTTGCTCAATACTTTCATTACGAGGGCATCAGTTTTCGGTGGGCGTTGACGCTCATGAGGATACCGAAGCCACCCATCAGGGTCACCATCGAGGTGCCGCCGTAGCTGACCAGCGGCAACGGCACGCCGACCACGGGCAGTATGCCGCTGACCATCCCGGTATTCACGAACACGTAAACAAAAAACGTCAGCGTGATGCTGCCGGCGAGCAGGCGCGAGAATGTATCCTGTGCGCGCACTGCGATGTACAGGCCGCGGCCGATCAGGAACGCATAGATCACCAGCAGGCCGGCTGCGCCAAGCAGGCCGAATTCCTCACAGACGACGGCGAAGATGAAGTCGGTGGTCTGCTCGGGCAGGAAGTTGAGCTGCGCCTGGGTACCGTTCAGCCAGCCCTTGCCGAAGATACCGCCGGAGCCGATCGCGATTTTCGACTGGATGATGTGATAGCCCGCGCCAAGCGGATCGCGTTCCGGATTCAGGAACGTCAGCAGCCGTTCGCGCTGGTAATCGTGCAGGAAGAAAAACCACATGACCGGTGCGACGACCGCGGCCAACACCAGGAACAGCAGGATCGTCCGCCAGCGCAGGCCTGCCAGAAAGACGCCGAAACAGCCGGCGGACAACACCAGCAAGGCGGTGCCAAGGTCAGGCTCGCGGTAGATCAGCGCGACCGGCACCAGGATGATCGCGAAGCTGGCGCCGAGCGTGGTCCAGCCGGGGGGTAGCGGCCGCGCGTGCAGGTACCAGGCGATCATCATCGGCAGCGCGAGCTTCATGATTTCCGACGGCTCGAAGCGGATGAAGCCGAGGTCGAGCCAGCGTCGCGCACCCATGCCGATGTCGCCGAAATGCAGCACTGCAATCAGCAGGGCCACGCCGAACAGATATAGCCATGGCGCCCATAGCCGGTAGAACTCCGGCCGGATCTGCGCCGCGACCAGCAGCACGATGAAGGCGAGGCCGATGCGGACGCCCTGGCGCATTACCAGGTCGATGCTGGGGCCGCTGGCGCTGTAGAGAATCGTCAGGCCGGCGCCCGACAGCAGGACCAGCCCGGCGAACAGCGGCAGGTCGAGTTTCAGTGCACGTGCCAGCCACTGGCCGGGCGTGATCTGGGCGCTGTCGATCGTATCGATGTTGACGTTCAGGCTCACTGTTGCGACTGACCCTTGTCGTGGTGCTCTGAGAAATAGGCATCCATCACCGCGCGTGCAATTGGCGAGGCGGTCGAGCCGCCGTGGCCGCCATGCTCGACGATCACCGCCACCGCGATCTGCGGGTTTTTGGCGGGCGCAAACGCGATGAACAGCGCGTGATCCCACAGCGATTTCGGAATTTTGCGGCCGTCCGCGAGGCGGTCATTGGGATCGATGCTGTAAACCTGCGCCGTGCCGGTCTTGCCGGCGATGGTGTAATCGAGATGGCTGGCGATGCGGTGGCCGGTGCCGTGAATGCTGTTGACAACGTTGACCATGTCGCTGGCCATCACGTCCCAGTTGTGCGGATTGTGCAGCTTGACCGGCGGCAGCGGCTGCGGATCGGCCGGAATCACCGTGCCCGTCAGTGGATTGCCGATCGCATGCAGCACCCGCGGTCGGAAGCGCTTGCCGCGCTCGGCGAGCGTCGCGGTCGCTGCCGCGAGCTGCAGCGGCGTGACCAGCAGGTAGCCCTGCCCGATGCCGACGATGACCGTCTCGCCCGGGTACCAGACGTGGCCGGTCTGGTGCAGCTTCCAGGCCGGCGACGGGTTGAGGCCATCGAGTTCGCCGACCATGTCGACGCCGGTCGGCTGGCCGAAGCCGAACTTGGCGAGAAAGTCGTGGATGCGCCCGATGCCGAGATCGACCGCCATCTGATAGAAGTACACATCGCATGAGACGGTGATCGCCTTGCGCAAGTCGACTTCGCCGTGGCCCCAGCGCTTCCAGCCGTGATAAATGTGCGGATCGTTCGGCAGCTTGAAATGGCCGGGGCAGTATACGTGCCGTGACGGTGTCGCGACGCCGTAGTACAGCGCCGCGAGTCCCATGAACGGCTTGATCGTCGAGCCGGGCGGGTACTGGCCGCGCAGCACCCGGTTGAACAGCGGCTGGTGCGGGTCGTTGCGCAGCGCCTGGTAATCCTGCCGGCTGATGCCGCCAACGAACAGGTTCGGGTCGTAGCCAGGCTTGCTGACCATGGCCAGCAGTTCGCCGTCGCGCGGGTCGATCGCGACCACGGCACCGCTGTGGGTGCCGAGCGACTCGTAGGCGATCTGTTGCAGGTGCGCGTCGATGCTCAGATAAATATCGCTGCCGGGTGTGGGCGGATCGGTATGGACGACGCGAATCACGCGCCCCTGCGCATTGACCTCGACCTGGCGCTCGCCGACTGAGCCGTGCAGCAGGTTCTCATAAGCGCGCTCGACGCCGATCTTGCCGATCTGCGAGGTGCCGCTGTACTGTGCCGGATCGACGTGCTTGAGATCGCGCTGGCTGATCGAGCCCACGTAGCCGGTAACATGCGCGGCGATCGCCCCGAGTGGGTACTGACGCTTGAGCTGTGCGCGTATATCGACGCCCGGGAAGCGTTGCCGGTTGATTGCGAACTCGGCCACTTCCTGCTGGCTCAGATCACTGCGCAGCGTCACCGGCTGAAAGGGCCGCTTGGTCTGCATCAGATCGTGAAACTGCTGCAGATCCACCGGCCGCAGGTGGATGATCTTGCCCAGCGCCGCGAGCGTCTTCTTGAGATTCGGTACCTGCTCGGGCGTGACCGTCAGCGCGTAGGTCGGCACGTTGCGTGCCAGCAGCACGCCGTTGCGGTCGTAAATCAGCCCTCGCGTCGGTGCGACCGGCTCGATCCGCAGCCGGTTGTTTTCCGACAGCGTGACGAAATGGCTGTGATGCTCCACCTGCAGCCAGGTCAGCCGCGCAATCACGCCGAGCAGTGCGATCGCGGCCAGCAACCCCCCGACACTGGCGCGTGCAAGAAACTGGCGGTATTCAGCTTCCTGATTCTTGATGGGCGTCCAGGAACGCATCAGCGCACCTGGTAGCGGCGGCGCAGGTGTCGCAGCAGACTCATCAGCCACGGCCAGATCAACAGGCTGGTGACGACTGGCAGCCAGCGCACCAGCGGCTGCGCCGGCAGCCCGACCGCACCGTCGATCCACAGCAGCATGAACTGGTACAGAACGATCATCAGCGCGACCGTCAGCGTCTGCTGCCAGAGCGGGAACACGCGCACCTGCAGATGAATCTTGAGCACCAGAAAGGCGATTACCGCCAGCGCCAGCGCGTGCTCGCCCAGCATCGTGCCGGAAAGTACGTCGAGCAACAGGCCGATGACCCAGGCGATGCCGATGCCGATGCGGTTCGGCAGCGCGAGGCACCAGTAGATCACCACCAGCACGACCCAGCGCGGCCAGAACGGAATCGCGGCGGTCGGCAATTGCCAGATGCTGAGAATCAGCGCCACCAGTAGCGTGACGACCACTACCCAGCTTGCATTGGAGCGGGCATTCATGAGGGCGGTCTCTGCGCCGTGGCGGCTGCGACCGCGGTCTTCGCGGGCGGTTGCGCCTTTTTGGGCGGCCACAGCAGCAGCACCTGATGGCTGCGGCTCAATTCGGCGGCGGGCCGCGCCTCGATGTCGGCAAACGGCTCACCCGGTTTCTGGACCACCTGCGTCACGGTGCCGACGGGATAACCGCGTGGAAATCGGCCGCCGAGGCCGGAAGTGACGAGCACGTCGCCGGTCTGAACATCGGCGTTGTTGGGCAGGTACGGCAGGTCGAGCCGGTTGCTGTCACCGGTGCCGAGCGCGATCGTACGCAGCCCGTTGCGCGCGATTTCGACCGGCAACGCCGTGTTCGGGTCGGTAATCAACAGCGCGATCGACGACAGCGGCCCGACGTGCGTGATCTGGCCCATCACACCCTTGGCGCCGAGTAGCGGCTGGCCGATGTAAATGCCGTCGCTCTTGCCCTTGTTGATCACGATCTGCTGGCGGAACGGGTCGAGATCGACCGCCATGATCTCGCCTATGCGGATTTTGCCGTGAATTCGCGCTGCCGCATCCATCAGAGCGCGAAGATGAGTATTTTCGCGCTCTAATGTCTCGAACTGCTGCAAACGTGCGCGTAGCGTAAGTGCCTGACGTTCCAATTCGGCGTTCCGCTGGAGCAACTTCCGGCGGCTGCTGACGTCCTCCATGACCTCCTGGCCGACTTCATACGGAAATGCCGCCACCGCGCGCAGCGGGTAAACCGCCGCCGAGAGGCCGGTGCGAATCACCTCGAGATTGTGGTACTGATGATCGAGCGTCATCAGCACGATGGACAGGACGATAAAGAACAGGACTTTGGCGCCCGCCGCCGGCTTGTAGGCGAACAGGCTGTAAGAGCGGCGGTGCTTGAAGTCGGGCAAGATCGTTACGGACCAAAGAGCTTCGTGTTCTTGTTTCCTCTCCTTCCGGGAGAGGGCAGGGGTAAGGGCGCCGCTGCGCGGCCCCCTTTATTCAACCGCGAAAATCGCCGGCCCATGTTCATCGATCAGCTCCAGCACGCGGCCGCCGCCGCGCGCCACGCAGGTCAGCGGATCGTCCGCCACCAGCACCGGCAGACCGGTTTCTTCCATGATCAGGCGGTCCATGTCGTGCAGCAGCGCGCCGCCACCGGTCAGCACAATGCCGCGCTCGGCAACATCCGCACCCAGTTCCGGCGGGGTCTGCTCCAGCGCCGTCTTGACAGCACCGACGATGCCCGACAGCGGTTCCTGCAGGGCTTCGAGAATCTCATTGCTGTTCAGCACGAAGCTCCGCGGTACGCCCTC
This sequence comes from Gammaproteobacteria bacterium, assembly GCA_035690945.1. Taxonomy (GTDB): domain Bacteria; phylum Pseudomonadota; class Gammaproteobacteria; order Natronospirales; family DASSBR01; genus DASSBR01. The sequence continues at coordinate 62,849 of DASSJY010000017.1, read as the reverse complement.
GGAGAGGTTGCGGCCCTTCACTTCCAGCTCCTTGACCTCCTTGCCGGGGTAGGCCGAGCCGATTTCGTGCTTGATGCGCTCGGCTGTGGCTTCGCCGATCAGCGTGCCATAGTTGCGGCGTACGTAGTTGACGATGGCATCATCGAACCGGTCGCCGCCGATGCGGACAGATGCCGCATAAACGATACCGTTCAGAGAAATTACCGCTACTTCCGACGTGCCGCCGCCGATATCCAGTACCATCGAGCCGCGTGCCTCGTTGACCGGCATGCCCGCGCCGATCGCCGCCGCCATCGGCTCCTCGATCAGGTAAACGCGCCGGGCGCCCGCGCCGGTGGCGGATTCCTTGATCGCGCGCCGCTCGACCTGGGTCGAGCCGTAAGGCACGCACACCAGCACCCGCGGGCTCGGCCGGAAATAGCGCGTCCCATGGGCTTTCTTGATGAAATACTTGAGCATCTGCTCGGTGACGGTGAAGTCGGCGATCACGCCGTCCTTCAATGGCCGCATCGCCATGATGTTGCCGGGGGTACGGCCGAGCATGGCTTTGGCCTCGGCGCCGACCGCCTCGATCGCGCGTCCGCCACGGCCGGGCTCCTCGCGAATCGCCACCACCGACGGCTCGTCGAGAATGATTCCGCGCCCACGTACGTAGATCAGGGTATTGGCGGTGCCAAGGTCGATGGAGAGATCGTTGGAGAAGAATCCACGAAGACTGTTCAGCATGTTTGTCGCCGCCGCTGGTGAGCTGGGAAAAACCCGTAAATGGAAGGCCGGTACTGTAGCAACGGCGCGGGTTTCCGGCAAGCCGGAAGCGGGGCTGACGGCGCAAAAAGTCGTGAACGGCCGGAATTAGCCGCCGATCGTTCGGAAGTGGAGCGATTTGAAGGAATGGTGGACGATGCTGGGATCGAACCAGCGACCTCTGCCGTGTGAAGGCAGTGCTCTACCGCTGAGCTAATCGTCCGTCGGGGCGTAGATTTTAGAGGGGGCGGCCAATGGGGTCAATCGAAAAAGCGGGTAGCTGCACGTGATCCGCCGGTGACCGCTGCGCTGGTGGCGGAGAACCCACATCCGCTCACGCTCCGCGTCTGCCACGTTTCTTCGGCGGCGTCTTGCGCGGTGATTTCCGCGCCGGCCGGCGCGGTGCGGGCGCGTCGTCATCGGCTCCGCTCGCGCGGCTGATGCGCAACTGCTGGTTGACGACCCAGGCCTTCTTCAGATCCGCGAGAACCTGTTTGGGCATGCCTGTCGGCAGATCGACAAAGCTATGGTCCTCGTGAATGTCGATACGGCCGATGTACTGGCTGTCGAGTCCCGCCTCGTTGGCGATTGCGCCGACGATGTTGCCGGGCTTCACGCCGTGCGCATGGCCGACTTCGACGCGGTAGGTCTCCAGGTCGGCATCCGTCGCTCGTGGTTTGCGAGCCGACTTTTTGCGAGCGCCGGTTTCGGGTTCGAAACGCGGCGCGCGATCGGACTTGCCCGGCTGGAGCAGCAACGGCGTCTCACCCTGGGCGAGGCTGGCCAGTGCAGCGGCGATGTCGATCGCGGCGACTTCGTGCTCGCGCTCGTACTGGGCCACCAGCGTCTTGAACTCATCGAGATCGTTGCCGGCCAGCGTGTCGCTGATGCGCTGCTTGAAACGCGCGATGCGCTGGTCGTTGACGGCTTCCACCGACGGCAACGCCATCGGTTCGATCGGCTGCCGCGTCGCGCGCTCGATGGCGCTCAACATGCGACGTTCGCGCGGCGTGACAAACAGAATCGCCTCGCCACTGCGGCCCGCGCGGCCGGTGCGGCCGATGCGATGTACGTAGGATTCGGTATCGTAGGGAATATCGTAGTTGATCACGTGGCTGACGCGCTCGACGTCGAGGCCGCGCGCGGCCACGTCGGTCGCAATCAGAATATCCAGCTTGCGGTCCTTGAGCCGCGCGATGGTGCGCTCGCGCTGCGCCTGTACGATGTCACCGTTGAGCGCGGCGCATGCGAAGCCGCGGGCTTCCAGGCGCTCGGCGAGTTCTTCGGTGGACTGCTTGGTGCGCGCGAACACCAGCATCGCGTCGAACGGCTCGACTTCCAGCAGCCGCGTCAGCGCATCGAGCTTGTGCAGGCCGCTGACCAGCCAGTAGCGCTGGCGGGTGTTGGCGACTGTCGAGGTGCGGGCTTTGATCGTGATTTCCGCCGGCTCGCGCAGGTGCCGCTTCGCGATCCGGCGCACCGCCGTCGGCATGGTGGCGGAGAACAGCGCGACCTGGCGTTCCGGCGGCGTCTGTTCGAAGATCCACTCGACGTCGTCGATGAAGCCCATCCGCAACATCTCATCGGCTTCGTCCAGCACCAGCCACGCGAGTTCGTCGAGCTTGAGCGTGCCGCGCTTGATGTGGTCCATGACACGGCCGGGGGTACCGACGACGACGTGCGAACCGCGGCGCAGCGCCGCCAACTGCGGCTGATAGCTTTGACCGCCGTAAATCGGCAGTACGTGAAAGCCCTTTATGGCGGACGCATAGCGCTGAAACGCTTCCGCGACCTGAATCGCCAGTTCGCGTGTCGGTGCCAGTACCAACGCTTGCGGCGTCTTTTGCCTGACGTCAATCTGAGACAGGATCGGCAGCGCGAACGCCGCCGTTTTGCCCGTGCCGGTCTGGGCCTGGCCGAGAACATCGCGGCCGGCGAGCAGCGGCGGGATCGTCGCTGCCTGAATCGGCGAGGGGGACTCGTAGCCCACCTCGTCCAGCGCGCGCAGCAGCGGCGCGGACAGGCCCATGTCCTCGAAACGTTCGGCTGACGGACTCTTGGGCGAGCGTGCGGAGGGCATGGCGGCACCGGTTGAAGAAGGCGCTTGCATCACGCCAGAAGCTGCGCCGATTGACGCGCAACCATTTTATCGGAAGAACCCATGCGTAGCGATATAAACACACACTGGGGCCGCTTCAGGCGCCCGATTTTGACGCTCAAAAACACCTGCGTTGCGGGCATGCTTGTTATGGGGCGTAGCAGCCGCTCCTGGCTCGTTCGGAGGTGCTACCATTGAGCCCATCAATGGACACTGTCCGCAGGGAGCGCGCATGTCAATTCTAAAAGTCCAATGCTGCGGCATGCTTGAGCAAGCCTGCGGCGGTTTTGAGCGCGAGCTCGAAATTTCCGGTTTTCCCATTCGCGTGCAGGAAGCGCTGGCGCAGTTCGGCACGGCGCACCCGGCCGCGTGCGATTACCTTCCATACGTGGCCTGCGCCGTGGGCGACGAAATTGTCGTTCGCAACTATTCCTTGCAGGAAGGCGACACGCTGGCCTTGTTGCCGCCGGTCAGCGGAGGTTGATGTGGGCGCGCGAATAAGAACTGACCCGCTCAGCCTTGACGCGACACAGTCGCAGGAGACGGGCGCGCTGGCGGTATTCGCCGGTACCGTCCGACGCCACAACGATGGCCGCGAAATGGCGGCGTCCGGAATCGGATTACCTCAATCCGGCCCTGCGCCAATAGAGTCTCTTGTGCTGCTGTAGCGAGGGCATCGGAATCCTTTCCGCGAAGCTTCGGTCCGTTGACGAGCATACCACGAGGCCGCGGCGCCGATGCTTTGCGGCCGGCGGCTTTTGTGTGAGACTTGGACGGACGTCTGCCTGCATTGGATGCTGCCTCATCAAGGAGGGCCTGCCGTGAAGTACCTTCGTCCGCTTTGCCTCATTGCCGCATTCTTTACTATCAGCCTGCCGGCCGCGGCCGAACATCTGCTGATGCGGTTTCCGACGATTCACGACAACACCATCGTGTTCGAAGCCGCCGGCAACCTGTGGAAGGTCGACCGCCGGGGCGGCACGGCCATTCGCCTGACCAGCGAAAAGGGCTACGACGAAATGCCGCGGTTTTCGCCCGACGGCAAAACCATTGCTTTTACCGGGCAGTACGAGGGCAACACCGACGTTTACGCGATCCCGGCCGATGGCGGCATTGCCAGGCGGCTGACGTTCCATTCCGACGTGGTGACGGCGCCGCCGACGCGCTGGGGACCGGACAACATGGTGTTGGGCTGGACGCCGGACGGCAAACACATCGTCTTTTACAGCCGGCGCGATACGCCGAATTCCTGGTACGGCCAATTGTTCGAAATTCCAGCCGACGGCGGCCTGCCGACGCAACTACCGGTGCCGAAAGGTGGCATGCTGTCATTCAACGCCAATGGCAGCAAGATGGCGTACAACCGTATCTTCCGCAATTTCCGCACTTGGAAGGACTATTACGGCGGCCTGGCCTCCGATATCTGGATTTACGATTTCAGTACGCACAAGGTTCTGCAGGTTACCCACTGGAAGGGGACCGATACCGCGCCGATGTGGTATCGGAACAAGATCTATTTCGCGTCCGACCGCGGCCCAGACAAGACGATGAATCTGTGGGTCTACGATATCGGCAACGAGCAGTTCCGCGAAATCACCCATTTCGACACCTACGACATCGATTGGCCGAGCCTCGGCAATAACGCGATCGTCTTCGGCGACGGCGGCGAGCTGTACGTGCTCGACCTGCCGTCCGAGCAGTTGCACATGATCAACGTCGACGTTCCCGATGATGGCCTCGACCGGCGTCCGCGAATCGTCGATGCCAGCAAGACGATCATGGACTTCGCGATCGCGCCGAGTGGCAAGCGCGCGTTGTTCGCGGCGCGTGGCAATATCTTCACGGTGCCGGAAGAGCACGGCGCAACGCGCAACCTGACGCATACCTCCAATGCTCGCGAACAGCATCCGGCCTGGTCGCCCGATGGCAAGTGGGTTGCCTACGTGACCGACGCGAGTGGCGAAAGCGAAATCGCGATTCGGCCGGCAGACGGACTTGGCCAGCCGACGCAGCTCACCCAGCTGAAAAACGCCTACCTGTTCGATCCGACCTGGGCACCAGGCAGCGACAAGATCGCGTTTTCGGACAGCGACAACCGGCTGTGGTATGTCGACGTGTCATCGCACCGCGTCGTGCAGGTAGCGCACGATCCGCGCAGCCGCATGCACGACTTTTCGTGGTCCCCGGACGGCCGCTGGCTCGCCTACCCGAAGCAGGCCAAAAACAACATGGGCGAGATTTATCTTTACAACCTCGACGACAGAAAATCGACGCAGATCAGCAACGGCTGGAACAACGATCGCGACCCGGTGTTCAGCTCGGACGGTAAATACCTGTATTTCATTTCGGCGCGCCACGAGAACCCGACCTTCAGCGAAAGCGAATTCAACATCGCGACGCTGAAGATGGATGGAATTTACGTCGCGACGCTGGACAAGGACACGCCGTCGCCGTTTCCGCCCCAAACGGACGAGGGCATGACGGCAGAGCACAAGCAGAAAGAGGCAAAGCAGGCCGATAAACCACACGAGCCGGGGGCGATCAAGCCGATTCATATCGATCTCGACGGCCTGATGAACCGCGCGGTGCCGGTGCCGATTCCATCGGCCAGTATTTACGGCCTCGCGTCGAGCGCGGACCGCATTTATTACCTGACCGCACCGCCGCAAACGATCCAGGGTCCGCTCGCCGGCGCCGAAAACGAACTCCACGTTTACGAACTGGTCGAGCGCAAGGACCACACGCTGGTGACGGGCCTGGACGGCTACGGCCTCTCGGCCGATGGTGCGCGTTTCATTTATAAGCATGGCGACGACTACACAATCGAAAACGCGCTGCCGGACAAGTCCGACGACAAGCATCAGCTCGACCTCGGTCACATGGAGGAGCGCGTCGATCCGGTTGCCGAGTGGGACGAGATGTATCGCCAGGCGTGGCGGCTGTACCGCGATATTTTCTATAACGCGAAAATGAACGGTTACGACTGGAAGGCGATCGGCGAACGCTACGGGAAGCTGCTGCCGCTACTCGGCTGCCGCGAAGACCTCAATTTCCTGATCGGCGACATGATTGCGTCGTTGTCGAATTCGCACACGTACGTGGCCGGCGGCGACTTCGGCGTCGACGAGGAGACGCACCGGACCGGATTACTGGGCGTCGACTTCGGCCTCGATCGGTCGTCCGGGCGCTATTACTTCAAGAAGATCTATGCCGGCGACAACACGCGCCCGAATTACCGCTCGCCGCTTACCGAGCCGGGTGTCAACGTCAGTCAGGGCGACTACCTGCTGGCAGTCAACGGCGTGCCGCTCAAGGCGCCGACCAACCCGTACAAGCTGTTTGTCGATACCGCCGGCGAGCAGGTGGAGTTGACGGTGGCCGACAGCCCGTCCGGTGGCGACAAGCGCAACGTTACCGTGCAGACGCTCGACAGCGAACTCAAGATTCGGCTCAAGGCGTGGATCGATCACAACCGCGACTACGTGACGAAGAAGTCGGACGGCAAGATCGGCTATATCTACCTGTCGGACATGGGCGCGCTGGGCATGAACCAGTTCATCCGCCAGTTCTACGCGCAAACCGACAAGCAGGGCCTGATCATCGACGACCGCTGGAACGGCGGCGGCTTTATCGACCCAATCGTGCTCGAACGCCTGCGGCGTGTTCTGATCGGCATGTCGACAACGCGCCAGCGCGCCCCGATGACCGAGCCACGCGAGGTGCTGCACGGCTACATGGCGACGTTGATCAACCACTACTCTGCATCGGACGGCGACATCTTCCCGTTCTACTTCCGCAAGTATCACCTCGGCCCGCTGATCGGCACCCGTACCTGGGGCGGCGTACGCGGCTACTCGGGCGACAACGACCTGCTCGACGGTGGCTACATCGTCATTTCAAGCTTCAGCCTGTACGGTCTCGATTCGCATTGGGTGCTCGAGAACCATGGCGTTGAGCCGGACATCAAGGTTGATGCGCTGCCCGGCGATCGCATGGCCGGCAGGGACGCGCAAATCGATGCGGCGGTTAATTACCTGATGAAGGAAATCAAGGCGAACCCGCCGAAGTTGCCGCCACCGCCGCCGTGGTTACCGGCGTACCCGCCGCAGGGTCGGCATCATTACCAGAACAGACCGGCCGGCTGACGTTCAGAGGCAGGTCAAGGAGGACCGGTGAACGACAACAAACGATTTGATCTGCTCGTCGTCGGCACCGGCGTCGCGGCAAGCAGCATCGCTTCGCGCTGCGCGAAAGCCGACTGGAAGGTGGGAATTATCGACGAGCGCCCGTTCGGCGGTACCTGCCAACTGCGCGGCTGCGATCCCAAGAAAGTCCTGCGCCGCGGCGCGGAGGTGATCGAGGCCGCGCGGCTGATGCAGGGCAAAGGCATTGATCACAGCGACGCGCTGCGTATTGACTGGCCCACGCTGGTCGCGTTCAAGCGCAGCTTTACCGACCCGGTGCCGGAGTCGAAGGAAAAATCGTTTGAGCACAGCGGCATTGCGACCTTCCATGGTCGGGCGATATTCGTCGACGAACGCATGCTCGAAGTCGACGGGCAACGCCTGCACGCCGGCAGGATTGCGCTCGCCAACGGCGCGAGGCCGAGGCCGCTGCCGATCGACGGCGCCGAATATCTCATCCACAGCGATCGGTTCATGGAACTGGAGGACTTGCCGCGACGGCTGGTGTTCGCGGGCGGTGGTTACGTCACGTTCGAGTTCGCTCACCTGGCGGCCCGCGCGGGCGCCGACGTCACGATTCTCGAAATGAGCGAGCGCGCGCTCGGGCCGTTCGACGCGGACCTGGTTGCGCAGCTGGTCGAGCGCGGCCGCGCCGTCGGCATTAACCTGCGTAGCAATGCGAAAGTTGAGCGGATTGGTAAATCCGGTAACGGTTTTACCGTCAGCGCAACGATCGACGGGCAAGGCGAAACGCTCGAAGCCGATGGCATCGTCCACGGCGCCGGCCGTGTGCCGGCGACTGACGGGCTGGAGCTCGAACGTGGCGGCGTGCGTTACGGCAAGCGCGGCATCGAAGTCAACGAATATCTGCAAAGCGTGTCGAATCCGGCGGTGTACGCGGCCGGCGATGTCGCTGCGACCGACGGCCTGCCGCTGACACCGGTCGCGGGACTCGAAGGCGATGCGGTTGCCACAAATCTGCTCAACGGCAATGCCAAAACGGTCGATTACCGCGGCGTTCCGAGTTGCGTGTTCACGATCCCGCCGCTGGCGGCGGTGGGACTGACGGAGAAACAGGCGAAGGAGCAGGGTATCGACTACGATTGCCGCTACTCCGACATGTCGGACTGGTATCTCGTCCGTCGCGTCGGCGAAACGCACGCCGCGGCCAAGGTGCTGGTCGCCAAACGGGATGGGCGCATCCTCGGCGCGCACCTGCTCGGTCCGGAATGTGAACAGATGATCAATTTCTTCGGTATCGCTATTCGCAGGGGCTGGACGTGCAGCGATCTCGGCGGCATCGTCAGCGCCTATCCTTCGACCGCATCTTATGTTGCCAGCCTGATTTGACGTGATCGTGCTGATTCACGGCCTCTGGATGAATGGCATGGAATTCGCGCTGTTGCGTTGGCGGCTGCAGTCGGCAGGCTATAACACGCGGCGTTTTCACTATTGGAGCACGGGCAGGTGCCTTGACGACAACGCGCGCCGGTTCCGCGAGTTCATCGCCGCCATCCGCCCGCGTTACATCATCGCGCACAGCCTGGGTGGTCTGGTTACGCTGCGCGCATTCATGGATGCACCGGATCTGCCGGTCGAGCGGGTGGTGTTTCTTTCGGCCCCGGTACGCGGCTCGAGCGTCGCCCGCGCAATGATGCAGCAGTCATGGAGTGCGAAGCTCCTCGGCAAAAGCGGTCCCGGGGTGTTGGCCGCGACGCATGCACCGGTATGGACGTTTACGCCGCCGCTGGGCGTGCTGACAGGCACGCAGTCCATCGGCGCCGGGCAGATCATGATGCACTTTGACGGCCCGAACGACGGCACGGTTGCCGTCGAGGAGACGGCGATTGACGGTGCCGCCGACAGCGTCACCGTCAAAGCCGGCCACATGAGCATGCTGGCGTCGCGCGTCGTAGCCGACCAGGTGATCCATTTCCTGCGGCACGGCGCATTCCTGCACGCTATTCGCAGTTGACCATCCACGGCACGCCGAACTGGTCGACGAGCGAACCGAAGCGCTTCGCCCAGAACGTCTGTTCCAGCGGCATGCGCACTTCGCCTTTTTCCGCCAGTACAGCGAACACACGCTCGGCATCCTCGGGTGTATCGACCGTGATGTTCACATCGAAGCCCTGCAGCTTGTTGTAACGGTCGGGCGGCGCGTCGGAGCCCATCAAGACGTTGTTGCCCAGCTTCATGCGCGTGTGCATGATCTTGTCTTCGAAGCCGGCTTGGGACGGCATATCCGCCGGCGCCTCCGCTGCCGTGATCATCATTTCGATCTCACCGCCGAGGTGCTGCTGGTAATACTCGAATGCCGCCTTGCAATTGCCGTTAAAGAAAAGATATGTGTTTGTCTGCATGAGAGTTTCCTATTCGAAATCCGACGCTTCCATCACCTGCCGGATTTCGATAACTTCATTATCCGCAGCCGGGCAGCGGCTGGCCCATTCGATCGCCTCCTGCTGCGACTTGACGTCGATCATCCAGTAGCCGCCGAGCACTTCTTTCGTTTCCGGAAAGGGTCCATCGGTGACGATCGGCTCGCCCCCGGCGAACGACACCCGCACGCCCATCGACGGCGGATGCAGCCCATCGAGCGCCAGCAGCACGCCGGCTTTTTTCAGATCTTCGTTGTATTTCGTCATTGTTTCGACCGCCTTGGGATCCGGCATCGTGCCCGGTGCGGCATTTTCATATCCCTTCGGAATCATCAGCATCATGAATCGCATGGCTATTCTCCTTGTCTTCCCGGCATCGGCAAACATTCCATGATCTCAATCGCCTCGCCAGGGAAGATCGTAAAGTGTGGGTGGTTCTCGAACAGGCGCGCCGCGGCGTCGTGAGACTCGGACTCCACCACGACGTAGGCGCAAATATTGTTTTTCGAATCGGCAATCCCATCGGTCGAGGCGCGCTTGGTTTTGCCGAGCGGCGCACCTATATCGACGATAGAGCCCCGATTGGCTTCAACCCATTTGCTCCAGGCCTCGATACCCGACTTTTCCCGCGCCCGGCGTTCTTCTTCGCTCAAGGCATTCCATCGATCGGCTTCCGGCCCGCTGGAACTGCCGGTATAGACGGCGACAAATTTCTTCATATGGCGATCTCCTGCATGTTGTTCAGTGATCCTAGTCGCGATCCGGCGCACCGGGCGGAAAGAGCGGCCGATAAGGCCGTGCTTCCTCCACCGCCCGCGCGAACGACGGACGAGCCAGCAGTCGCTGCCGATATGCGCGAGCGTTTGACAGCGTTGCGTCGATCGGGTGAACCCAGTCTGCGTAAAAAAGTGCAGGCGCCGCTGCGCAGTCGGCGAGACTGAAGGCGCCACTTGCCGCCCACTCGCGTCCCGCCATCGTAGTGTCAAGCCAGCGGTAGGCCGACTCGAGCAGCTTCCGGGCGTTGGCGACGCCGTGGCTGTCACGCGCTTCCGGCGGGCGCAGACTGTCTCCGGTTATTTTTTGCATCGGCGTCATAACGTAATTGTCGAAGAAGCGATCCATCATCCGCACGTCGAGTGCGGCACGCGGATCTTCGGGAATCAGCCGCACCGAGCCGCGATGGCAAAGATCCAGATGCTCGATAATGATGCTCGACTCCACCACCGTGCTGCCCTGGTCCACGAGCACGGGCATGCGCTTGAGCGGCCACAAGGTTTCCCATTCCGCAATTATTTGCTCATCGCCGAAATCGAGCATGCGGAATTCGAACGGCGTGTCGTCCTCGTAGAGCGCGATCAGCACCTTCTGGCTGTAAGACGAGAAAGGGTGTGCGTAGAGCTTGAGCATTTTTGTGGCCATTGCGCCTCCATTCAGATGCGCGCTTGCTTGTTTATTAGTCGAACGAGCGCACGCAAATCGACAAAAACCGACGAAACTTTTTAACCGAAAGCCGGATTCGCCGGATGCAGTACGTCCGCGCGCCCTTTCGGCTCCTCCCAGGCTTCCTGTCGACCGAGCGCGGTCTGGTCGAGGTAGTAATACGCGCCGCCGACTGTCTCGAAGCCGCGGCCGAAGCTGGAGTAGGTGTGGAAGACGCTATCGCCGTCGCGCAGGAAACAGCTCTGCCCCGGCCGCTCAAGCGGTTGCTCGCCCTCAACCTGAAACGCCGACTTCATTCCGGCGTACTCTTCCCTGGTGCGGTAGTTGTATTCGATCGGCGTAACGGATTCGTCCAGGGTGACGTGGAAGTCGTAATTGAAATCGCTGCCGTACGAGGAATACCACGGGAAGGTCCAGCCCTTGCGCGCCTTGAACGATTCGATCTTGTCGATGGGCGCCCGCGCCACCACCGCCAGCGATGTGTCGCGGGCGTGCAGATGCTTCAACAGCCCGTCGCCGATTTCGTCGGCGCCAGCCGAACAGGCGGGGCAGCCCTCGTCCCAGTCGGGGCGGAACATGAAATGGCGGACGATGAGCTGACGGCGGCCGTCGAACAGGTCGAGCAGGCTGGCCGGGCCATCGGGGCCTTCGAACACATAGCCCTTTTCGATTCTCACCATCGGCAAGCGGCGGCGCTCGGCGTTAAGCGCGTCACGTGCGCGGGTCGCGGCCTTTTCCTTGACCAGCAATTCCTTGCGCGCGATCAGCCATTCTTCCCGGGACACGATTTTCGGAAGGTTCATGTCCATATCCTCTTGCATGTTTGCGTTAACGAGATGCAGCCGCTGTCTTCGTCTCTGTAGTCATCCCGCACGAGCAGTTTGATTTGGGGTTCGAGTCTGCCTTCTGGCTCTGAACCAGGCATCGAGACTCCAGTCGCCGCCGCCGCGCGCGGCGAGATACAGGAAAACAAAACAGTAGAGTGCCGCGGCGACGCCGCCGTTCTGAAACGGCCAGGCGCCGTTCGGAGCGTGGAATTGCCAATAGCCGACGGCCATTTCGCCGGAGACTATGAAAGCCGCGGGGCGCGTGAAGAGTCCGAGCAGGACCAGCAGGCCGCCGGCAAATTCGATCACCGCGCCGATGCCGATCTGAGACAGCAACGGCGGCGTCGACATGCCTGCCGGATAATGCATGCCCCCGAACCAGCCGAACAGGATGGCGCTGCCCACCTGGAAGTACATGAAGCCCGCCACGACGCGCAACGCGCGCTTCGGCCGAGAGGGCGGGATGGCAGCAGGTGAAAATCAGCCGAAGCTGGTCGTCCTCGACGGCCTCGGTCTCGCCAGTTGGGTCTTCGGCGGCTTCCTCGCCCAACTCTGCTGCCAGTTCGGTCAACTTCGCGTTGAAGCGGGCGCGCCGGCGAATCCTGTCGATGGCCTTGAAGCGGCCGGTCGTCACCAGCCAGGCGCGCGGGTTGTCCGGCACTCCATTGCGCGGCCACTGTTCGAGTGCCGCGGCGAAGGCGTCGTGCAGTGCTTCTTCGGCAAGTTCAAAGCCGCCGAGCAACCGGATCAGCGTGGCGAGGACGCGGCGCGACTCGGTGCGATAGATCGTCTCGATCGCTGTCTGCACTGGCAGTTCCGTCACGGCGATTCGGGCTATGGTTGCTGCATCGCCACGGCCCGTTTCCAGGCCGGCATCGCCTGCAACTCACTGAACCAGCGCTGGATTTCGTGGTACGGCGCAAGCGGATATTGCCCGGCTTCAGCAACGCATAAATCTGCACCGATGGAAAAATCCGCGACAGTCAGCCCATCACCGGCGACGTAGCGATGCCGCTTCAATTCCCCGTTGAGCACGTTGGCCGCCCGCTCGAACAACTGATTGCCCCGTGCGATCTCTGCCGCCGATGCCTCGCCGCGCCCGAACGCGGCCTTCACCACATGCTCGTAAACGAGGACGGCGCAAGCCGTGTCCCAGTGGCTGCTTTCCCAGAACTGCCACTTCTCGACCGACAGGCGCTCGCGCGTTTCCGTCGGCAACAACCGGGATTCAGGTTTCTTCGAGGCGAGATAATTGACGATTGCATTCGATTCCCATAGCACGAAGCCGTCTTCTTCCAGAACCGGCATGCGGCCATTGGGGTTGAGCGCGAGATGCGCCGGAGCCTTCTGTGCACCTTTGGTGAGATCGACTAATACGAGTTCGTAATCGAGATCGAGGTAATGCGCGATCCATAACACCTTGAAGGCACGCGGCGACGGCGGAAACGCGTGAATTTTCAGGCTCATGATGTCTCCTGCAAAAGTTGTTTTTATTCCAATTGATCACACAGTCGGTACAGCAAGTCGAGTGCCTGCTTCGGTGTCAAATTTTCCGGATCGACGTCGCGCAGTGTCGCAACCACCGGATGTTCCGCCTGCGGCGCGAACAACCCCATTTGCGGCGGCTCAGGGCCGGGCGCGGGTTTGTTTTCCAGTCTCGCCAGGTGCTGCTTGGCGGCGGCGATGACCGTTCGCGGCACGCCGGCGAGCGCAGCGACCTGTAGGCCGTAGCTGCGATTCGCCGGGCCGTCCTTGACCGCGTGCAGGAACACCAGTTCGTCATGGTGCTCGGTGGCATCCAGATGCACGTTGGCGATGCCGTCGACGCGTCCGGCGAGTTTCGTCAACTCGAAATAGTGCGTGGCGAACAGCGTATAGGCGCCGATCTGTTCGGTGATGTAGCGCGCCGCCGCCTCCGCGAGGGCGAGGCCGTCGTAGGTGCTGGTGCCGCGGCCAATTTCATCCATCAGCACCAGGCTTTGCGCGGTGGCGTTGTTGAGTATGTTGGCGGTTTCGACCATTTCGACCATGAAGGTCGAGCGGCCGCCGGCGAGGTCGTCGGAGGCGCCGATGCGAGTGAAGATGCGATCGATCGGGCCGATCATCGCGCGCTTGGCCGGCACGAAGCTGCCGACATGTGCCAGCACGACGATCAGCGCAAGCTGGCGCATGTAGGTCGATTTGCCGCCCATGTTGGGGCCGGTGATGACGAGCGTGCGGCGGCCGGCGGCGAGATGGCAGTCATTGGCGACGAAGGGCGCGTCGATGACCTGTTCGACTACCGGATGGCGCCCGTCTTCGATCTGGATCTCGCTGGCATCGGCGAGTTCGGGCGCGATAAGGCGGAGCGTGTCGGCACGCTCGGCGAAGTTGTTCAGCACGTCGAGTTCGGCGACCGCGGCGGCGCTGTCGGCAAGCGGATCAAGTTCGCCTGCGAGCGTCGTCAGCAGTTCGTCGTAAAGCTGCTTTTCACGCGCCAGCGCTTTCTCGCGCGCGCCCAGTACCTTGTTCTCGAACGCTTTCAGCTCCGGCGTCAGGTAGCGTTCGACCGACTTGAGTGTCTGGCGCCGCTGGTAGTCGGCGGGCACGCGCTCGGCGTGGCTGCGGCCGATTTCGATGTAGTAGCCGTGCACTTTGTTATAGGCGACCTTGAGCGCGGCGATGCCGGTGCGTTCGCGCTCGCGCGTTTCGAGGTCGAGCAGGAACTGGTTGGCGTCCGCGTTCAACCCGCGCAGGTCGTCGAGCTCGGGATCGTAGCCGTCGGCGATGACGCCGCCGTCGCGGATCAGTACCGGCGGTTCGGGAATGACCGCACGGGCGATGAGGTCGCGGGTGGCGGTATGGTCGTGCAGCCGCGTAGCCAGTGCGCCGATCAGCGGCGACGAGATGCCGGCCAGCAGGGTCCTGATCTCCGGCAAGGTCGCCAGCGCCATGCCGAGGCGCGTCAGGTCGCGTGGGCGCGCCGACTTCAGGCCGATGCGGGTCAGAATGCGCTCGATGTCGCCGACCTGCTTGAGCAGCGGCGCAAGCAGGTCGAACCGTCGATTTTCGCCCAGCGCCGCGACTGCCTGGTAGCGCTGACGCAGCACTGCGTGGTCGCGCAGCGGCCGGTTGAGCCAGCGGCCGAGCAGCCGGCCGCCCATCGCGGTGGCCGTGCGGTCGATGACGCCGGCCAATGTGCGGCTCGCATGGCCCATCAGCGGCCGTTCCAGTTCCAGGTTCCGCCGCGTTGCCGCGTCCATCAACACCGCGTCGTCGCGCCGTTCGGTGGTCAGGCCCGTGAGCCGCGGCATCGCCTCGAGATGCGTGTCGCGCACGTACTGCAGCAGGGCGCCGGCCGCGCCGATCGCGGTTTGCATATCGGCGCAACCGAAGCCGCTCAGGTCGCGGGTGCCGAACTGGCGGTTCAAATTGCGTTCGGCCGTCGCCGCATCGAAATGCCAGGGCGGGCGGCGGACCAGGCCTGGGCGCGCCGCCAGCGGCGAGGGTAGCGCGGCATCTTCAGCGACAAGGAGTTCGGCCGGCGCGAACCGCTCAATTTCATTCGTCAGCGCTTCGGTATCGGCAACTTCAAGAACGGTAAAGTGGCCGCCGGCGACATCGAGCGCGGCAATGCCGAACGGGCCGCGACCGCTGATTGTGACCAGCAGATTGTCGCGGCGCGCATCGAGCAGCGCTTCGTCGGTGACGGTGCCTGGGGTCAAAATACGCGCGACCTTGCGTTCGACCGGCCCCTTGCTCGTCGCCGGATCGCCGATTTGTTCGCAAATGGCCACCGATTTGCCCAGTTTGAGCAGCTTGGCGAGATAGCCTTCGGCGGCGTGATACGGCACCCCCGCCATCGGAATCGGCTCGCCGCCCGACTGGCCGCGCGCAGTCAGCGTGATGTCGAGCAACTCAGCCGCGCGCCGCGCGTCGTCGAAAAACAGCTCATAGAAGTCGCCCATCCGGTAAAACACCAACCGGTCGGGATGCTGCGCCTTGATGTCCAGGTATTGGCGCATGACCGGAGTATGTTCGGGGGTGGTTTTGCGATCCATCGCGCGATGCTAATGAAAACCACCAGGCGCGGCAAACACGGCGGCCGTTGTAAACTGTTTTCCATGGATACCGATGACATTCAACTCGCCGCGCTGGCCGAACAGCTCGGCCGGGCGCTTGCCGCGCGCGAATGGCGCCTGGCCACCGCCGAGTCCTGCACCGGCGGCTGGATCGCCAAGCTGATGACCGATTATCCCGGCAGCTCGTCCTGGCTCGAGCGCGGCTTCGTGACCTACAGCAACCACGCCAAGATCCAGATGCTGGGCGTTTCAGATGCGACGCTCAATACGCACGGCGCGGTCTCCGAGGCGACGGTGCGGGAAATGGCCGCGGGCGCACTGGCGCGCAGCGAGGCCCATATCACCTGTGCGGTCAGCGGGATCGCCGGCCCGGATGGCGGCTCTGAGGAAAAGCCGGTCGGCACCGTCTGGTTTGGCTGGGCCTGGCAGCCTGACCGCATCGAGGCTCAGTGCCTGCACCTGAACGGGGGCCGCAACGACATTCGGCGTCAGACTGTCGCCGTCGCGCTCGCCGGCGTACTGGAGCGGGTTCAGCAGTAGTGCGATTGTTCTTTGCGCTGTGGCCGGACGATGCGCTCCGCGAGGCGCTGCACCGGACGGCGCGCAAACCGGTGCGCCACTCGGGTGGCAAGCCGGTGACGCCGGACAACTACCATGTGACGCTCAAATTCCTCGGCAACACCGACGACGAGGGCTACGAGCGCGTCTGCGTGGCGGCCGATACCATTCGCGCTCAGCCGTTCGAATTGCGGCTCGACCAGATCGGCTTCTGGCTTAAACCGCGCATCCTGTGGCTGGGCGCGGAGCAGGTGCCCGAGGCGCTGGCTGCGCTCGCGCGCGACCTCGATCAGGCGGCGGAAAGCTGCGGTTTCGAGCCCGAGTTGCGGCCGTACCGTCCGCACGTCACGCTGGCGCGTAAAGTCAGCGATCCGGGGCCGCTCGCGCGCATTCAGCCGCTGGCCTGGCGGCCGGAGGCATTCGCGCTGGCAGCCTCGGAAACCCGACCGGAGGGGGCGCATTATCGCGTGCTGCGATCGTGGGCGTTGACCTCCGAACTATGAAATAATGCGGAGCTTATTACTCCTGATTCCCTTTCCCGCTGAGAGAGGGACGTTTTGCCACCACTTATGGGGGACCCATGGACGAAAATCGGAAAAAAGCGCTGTCGGCCGCGCTCAGCCAGATTGAAAAGCAGTTCGGCAAGGGTTCGGTCATGCGGCTCGGCGACGGCACCGGGATACCCGATGTCGAGGCCATTTCGACCGGCTCGCTGACACTCGATATCGCCTTGGGTGTCGGCGGGTTGCCGCGCGGCCGCGTGGTCGAGATTTACGGCCCGGAATCGTCCGGCAAAACCACGCTGACGCTACAGGCCATCGCCGAAGCGCAGCGCGCTGGCGGCACCGCCGCCTTCGTCGACGCCGAACACGCGCTCGACCCGGTTTACGCCGAAAAGCTTGGCGTCAACACTGAGGACCTGCTGGTCTCGCAGCCGGACACTGGCGAGCAGGCGCTCGAAATTACCGACATGCTGGTGCGCTCCGGGGCGGTGGACGTCGTCGTGGTCGACTCGGTCGCCGCGCTGACGCCGAAGGCCGAAATCGAAGGCGAGATGGGCGATTCGCACGTCGGCCTGCAGGCGCGCCTGATGTCGCAAGCGCTACGCAAGCTCACTGCCAACATCAAGCGCTCCAATACGTTGGTGATCTTCATTAACCAGATCCGCATGAAGATCGGCGTGATGTTCGGCAGTCCCGAAACCACGACCGGCGGCAACGCGCTCAAGTTCTACTCGTCGGTGCGCCTCGACATCCGACGCATCGGCGCGATCAAGAAAGGCGACGAAGTTATCGGCAACCAGACCCGCGTCAAGGTCGTCAAGAACAAGGTCGCGCCGCCGTTCAAGCGTGCGGAATTCGAAATCCTCTACGGCCAGGGTATCTCGCGCCAGGGCGAAGTGATCGACCTGGGAGTTGAAAACGGTCTCATCGATAAAGCCGGCGCCTGGTACAGCTACAACGGCGACCGCATCGGCCAGGGCAAGGACAACGCGCGCCAGTACCTCATTGAGCATCCCGACGTGCAGACCGAAATCGAACAGGCGATCCGCACCAAGCTGCTGCCGCAGAAAGCGGTGCCCAGCGATGCCGTTGAAGCCGAAGCCGAACAAGTCTGAGGCGACACCGTACGATATCGCGGTAGGCCTGCTCGCGCGGCGTGAGCACTCACGCGGCGAGTTGCAGCGCAAGCTGACACAGCGCGACTGCAACGCAGCGGACGTTGACCACGCGCTCGATGCGCTCGAGCGCGAGCGGCTGCTGAGCGACGTCCGTTTCGCCGAACAGTTTGTCCGTTCGCGCATCGAACGTGGCGCGGGACCGGCCAAAATCCGTGCCGATCTGCGCCAGCGCGGCGTCGCCGACTCGATTGCCGACGAGGCACTGGCAGACTACGCCGCCGATTGGCGGCAGCGCATTCAAGAGGTGCGTCGCAAACGCTTCGGAGAGTCGTTGCCGGATGATTACCGCGAGCGCGCCCGCCAGGCGCGCTTTTTGCAATCGCGCGGCTTTACCGCCGAACAGGTTAAGGAGTGCCTGGGACTAAGTGCCTAGGGCCGAGTTTAAGAATGGAATTTCTATTTACTTAGTCCGAGGCGCTCAGTACTAGCTACTCTTTTTTTATGACTACCAACGACATCCGCCAGAAATTCCTCGACTTCTTTGCCGCACACGGGCACACGCTGGTGCCGTCGAGCCCGCTTGTGCCGCTGAACGACCCGACCCTGCTGTTCACCAATGCCGGCATGGTCCAGTTCAAGGACGTCTTCCTCGGTCGGGACAGCCGCGGCTATACCCGCGCTACCAGCTCGCAACGCTGTGTGCGCGCCGGTGGCAAGCACAATGACCTCGAAAACGTCGGCTACACCGCGCGTCACCACACATTCTTCGAAATGCTCGGGAACTTCAGCTTCGGCGACTACTTCAAGTCCGAAGCCATCCGTCTCGCCTGGAAGTTGCTGACGAAAGAATTCAAGCTGCCGGCCGAACGTCTGTGGGTCACGATTTACGAAGACGACGACGAAGCCGCCTCCATCTGGCTGGACGAAATCGGCGTTTCCCCGCAACGCTTCTCCCGCATCAGCGGCTCCGACAATTTCTGGTCGATGGGCGATACCGGCCCGTGCGGACCGTGCAGCGAAATTTTCTATGACCACGGCCCCGACGTTCCAGGCGGCCCACCCGGCAGCGCCGAAGCCGAAGGCGATCGCTTCGTCGAAATCTGGAACCTCGTTTTCATGCAGTTCGATCGCGACGCTCAAGGCAACATGACGCCGTTGCCGAAGCCCTGTGTCGACACCGGCATGGGCCTGGAGCGCATCGCCGCCGTAATGCAAGGCGTGCACAGCAACTACGAAATCGACCTGTTCAAGAATCTGATCAAGGCCGCAGCCGATGTCGTCGGCGTAAAACCCGATTTCGACAACAGCTCGCTGCGCGTCATCGCCGACCATATTCGCGCCTGCGCCTTCCTGATCGTCGACGGCGTGCTGCCGGCCAACGAAGGCCGCGGCTACGTGCTGCGCCGCATCGTCCGCCGCGCCGTGCGCCATGGTCACAAACTCGGCATGGAAGAGCCGTTCCTGTTTCGCCTCGTCGCGGCGGTCGAGGCCGAAATGGGTGAGGCTTATCCGGAACTCAAGCGCGGTCGTGCGCAGGCCGAGCAGGTGCTGCTCCGAGAAGAAGAGCAGTTCGAGAAGACGCTCGCGCAAGGCATGGGTTTGCTCGAAGACAGCCTGAAAAAATTGCGCGGCAAAACCATTCCCGGCGAAACCGTTTTCAAGCTCTACGACACTTACGGTTTTCCGGTCGACCTGACGGCGGACATCGCGCGTGAGCGCGGTCTGACGATCGACGAGGCCGGCTTCGACCGCGAAATGGATGCGCAGCGCCAACGGGCGCGCGCGGCCAGCCAGTTTGCCGGCGACTACACGCGCCTCGACATCAATGCCGAAACGACGTTTACCGGCTATGAATCGCTCGCCGGCGAGGGGCAGGTGGTCGCGCTGTTTCGTGGTGACGAAGCCGTCGAAACACTGCAGGCAGGCGAAAAGGGTGTGGTCGTCCTCGGCGCCACGCCGTTCTACGCCGAATCCGGCGGCCAGGTCGGCGATCATGGCCAGCTATTTGCGGACGACGCAGCATTCCGGGTTGACGATACCCAAAAACATGGCCACGCCCACGCGCACATTGGCATTGTCGAACGCGGTGCATTCAGCGTCGGCCAGTCGGTTCACGCCGAAGTCAATGCGACCTTGCGCCAGGCAACAGTGCTCAATCATTCGGCGACGCATCTGCTGCACGCGGCGCTGCGCGAAGAGTTGGGCGAACACGTTGTTCAGAAAGGCTCGCTGGTCGCCCCCGACCGGCTACGCTTCGACTTTTCACACCCACAGGCGGTCACGGCAGATCAATTGCGCCGGATCGAAAACCGGGTCAATGCCGAAATCCGCGGCAACAGCGCAGCAGAAACGCGCGTCATGGCCTACGACGAAGCCATCGGCTCGGGCGCGATGGCCCTGTTTGGCGAAAAATACGGGGATAAGGTACGTGTGCTCCGGCTGGGCCAGTTCTCGACTGAGCTGTGTGGCGGCACGCACGTCGCCCGCACCGGCGATATCGGCCTGTTCAAAATTGTCGCCGAAACCGGCATCGCCGCCGGCATCCGCCGCATCGAAGCACTCACCGGCCAGCGTGCGCTGGAATGGGTCGAGCAGGCCGAAGCCACGCTCGCCGCGGCGGCCGGCGCCATCAAGGCGTCGCCCGACAGCCTGGTCGAGCGCGCCAGCGCGCTAAGTGATCGCGCGCGTCGTCTGGAAAAGGAAGTCGCCGACCTGAAGACGCAACTCGCGAGCCGCCAGGGCGGCGATCTCGCCGAACGGGCGGTGGACGTTGACGGCGTCAAGGTCGTCGCGGTCCGGCTGGATGGTGCCGACGCCCGCACGTTGCGAGACACCGCCGATCAACTCAAGAACAAGCTCGGTAGCGCGGCGGTTGTGCTGGCCGCGGTGGATGACGGCAAGGTGCGACTGGTGGCCGGTGTGACCAAAGATCGCGCCAAGGCGGTGCCGGCCGGTGAACTCATCAACATGGTGGCCGAGCAGGTCGGCGGCCGTGGCGGCGGCCGGCCGGATATGGCGCAGGCGGGCGGCAGTAATCCGGCCGAACTCGATGCGGCGTTGCAATCGGTCCCGGACTGGATCCGGCAGCGGCTTTCCGGCGGTGTCGATCGGTGACGCGAGTTTATGTCTCAAAGCTGGGGTTTTCCCGAATATTGCGCTAGAATTCGCGGAACCTAATTCGGCTAGCGGCAGTCTTAGCCGATGAGCGGTCATGGACCATCAGGGTCGCCGCGTATAATTGAAATCGGGCACACGGTGCGAAACTTCAAGTCCCAACAAATCGCCGAGTGGTCCACAGGAGGTCGGGCTTTTTTAAGGAGTTCGGCGTTTGCAAGTGCCACAACTGCTGCTGGCAGTTTGAAATCAGGACGAGGAAATCGAATATGTTGATCCTTACCAGACGGATCGGTGAGACGGTGATGATCGGAGACGAAGTGTCTATCACTGTGCTCGGCGTCAAAGGAAATCAGGTGCGCCTGGGCGTCAACGCGCCGCGCGAAGTCGCGGTGCATCGCGAAGAAATTTACAGCCGCATCAAGAATGAACAGCAGCAGGCAGAAGCCAGGGAAGCCTGAGCGAAAACCTGCTGAACGGAAATACCCTCAAAACCCCCGCGGGCTTTACCGCGGGGGGGCCTGTCAGTATCATTCACTTTCCGCGCTGCGCGTGAGCGCTTGCGCTCCTTTCAAGGGAGTAAGGGCATCATCCCTCCCTCTTGCAGCCGAAAGGCTGCCCGTTTGAGCGCAAGAAGGTTTGTTTAGGAGAGGTGGCTGAGTGGTCGAAAGCGCTCCCCTGCTAAGGGAGTAAGGGCAATATACGTCCTTCGAGGGTTCGAATCCCTCCCTCTCCGCCACTACACGCGGCATCAAGGCAACTGCTAGACTCGGCGATAGCGCCACCCGCCGGGGATTCGAACCTTCGAAGAAATTCCGGTCACACTTGAAATAGCGCGTCCACCCCAAAGACAGTTCAATGGTGGTTTGCGTCGGCTTCCTCGCAACGACAAGCTGTGAACCCCGTCAGGCCCGGAAGGGAGCAGCGGCAGCAGTGGACTCGGGTGCCGGGGGTGAGCTGGCGCAAGCCGCCGCCTTCTCCGCGTGCGCCGGCGCTGTAGTCAGTCTGCCGGCAATGATAAAGTAGTCTTTTGTCGCAGTACCCGAATCCAGCCGCATGACATACCAGGTTCTCGCACGCAAATGGCGGCCGCACAACTTTGGCGAGGTCGTCGGCCAGGAGCACGTGCTGCGCGCGCTGATCAACGCGCTCGACAGCAACAAGCTGCACCACGCGCTGCTGTTTACCGGTACCCGCGGCGTCGGCAAGACCACGCTGGCGCGCATACTCGCCAAGTGTCTCAATTGCGAAGCCGGCGTCAGTTCCAAACCCTGCGGCGAATGTTCGAGCTGCCGGTCAATCGATGCCGGCCGTTTCGTCGATCTGCTCGAAGTCGACGCCGCCTCGCGCACAAAGGTGGACGATACCCGCGAACTGCTCGACAACGTTCAGTATGCGCCGACGCAGGGCCGCTTCAAGGTCTATCTGATCGACGAAGTGCACATGCTCTCCGGCCATTCGTTCAACGCGCTCCTCAAGACGCTTGAAGAGCCGCCGCCGCACGTCCAGTTCCTGCTGGCGACAACCGACCCGCAAAAGCTGCCGGCGACGATCCTGTCGCGCTGCCTGCAATTCAATCTCAAGCGGCTGCCGGCGCAGCTCATCGCAGGGCATATGCAAAAGCTCTGCGAGCACGAAAATGTCGCCGCGGAGCCGGCGGCGCTCAAGCTGCTCGCACAGGCAGCCGAAGGCAGCCTGCGCGACGGCCTGAGCCTGCTCGACCAGTCGATCGCGTTCGGGGGCGGCAACGTCAGCGAAGCCGAGGTGCGCGGCATGCTCGGCACCATTGGGCGCCAGCAGGTCGATGCGTTGCTCGCTGCACTCGCGGCGGCCGACGGGCCGGCCGTGATGGAAGCGGTTGCCGCACTCGACGACCAGGCGCCGGATTATGGCGGAGTACTCGACGAAATGGCGACGCGCTTCCAGCGCATCGCGCTCGCGCAGGTCGTGCCGGAGTTGCCGCCGGACGAAGAATCCGGCGACTGGCTGGCGCCGGCGGTGGAGTCGATGGCGCCGGAATACGTGCAGCTTTGTTACCAGGTTGCACTGATCGGCAAGCGAGACTTGCCGCTTGCACCCGATCCCCGGGTGGGCTTCGAAATGGTCCTGTTGCGTATGCTGGCTTTTCGCCCGGCTACGGTAGGCGAGGTGCCACAGCCGCCAGCACCGTCCGCGCCTGCAAGGGTGCGTGCCGGGAAGCGACCGGCATCTGCGCGGGCAACGGCAGCGCCCGCAACCGTGGTATCGGCACCGGTCGAAATCGCCGAGGCCGCGCCCCCGCGAGCTCCCGCCGGCGAAATGGACAAGCCGAACTGGGCGGCGCTGGTCGAAGCCTTACCGCTTCGCGGCATCCCGCGCGAACTGGCAGTTAACTGCGCATTCGACAAACGCGACGGCGACACTATTCGGCTGACGCTCGACGCCACCCATCAGCAACTGATGACGGAACAGTCTCGCGACCGGTTGCAGCAGGCGCTCAGCCGTCATTATGGGCGGCCGATTGAGGTTCGTATTTCAGCCGGCGCGACGGCCGCTCCCACGCCTGCGCAACGGCGCGAGAAGCAGGAGTCGGAGCGCATGGCAGCGGCACGCAACGCCATCGAAACCGACCCGAACGTGCGGGCGTTACAGGAAGCTTTCGGCGCGGAGATCAAGCCCGCGTCCATCAAACCTATCGACTAGAGGACGCTATGGACATGAAAGGCGGTTTGAGCGGCCTGATGAAACAGGCCCAGCAGATTCAGGAAAACATGCAGAAAGCGCAGGAAGAACTGGCGCGTGCGGAAGTCGAGGGCCAGGCCGGCGGCGGCATGGTCAAGGTCGTGATGAGCGGCAAGCATGAAGTACGCCGGATTTTGCTCGACGACAGCCTGCTCTCCGAGGACAAGGAGATGGTCGAGGACTTGATTGCTGCGGCAACTAACGATGCGGTGCATCGAGTCGGCAAGATGATGGAAGAGCGTTTCGCCGGGATGACTTCCGGCATGGGCCTGCCGCCGGGCATGAAGCTGCCGATTTAGCATCCATGAGCGCTGTTTATTCGCCGCTGCTGGGAAGCCTGATCGACGGCCTGCGCTGCCTGCCGGGCGTCGGGCCGAAATCCGCGCAGCGGATGGCGTTCCACTTGCTGGAGCGCAATCGCGACGGCGCGCGCCGGCTGGCCGACGCGCTGACGGCGGCGGTCGAAGGCATCGGCCACTGCCGCCGCTGCCGGATGCTGACCGAAGGCGAATTGTGCGGCATCTGTCGGGCGGCGAATCGCGATGAAGCGCTGTTGTGCGTCGTCGAAACGCCGGCAGACGTGGCTGCAATCGAACAGGCGGCGATTTATCGCGGGCGTTACTTCGTGCTAATGGGGCGCCTGTCGCCGATGGATGGCATCGGCCCGGCCGAACTCGGCCTCGATCAGCTTGAAGCGCAGCTTGATGGTGGCGGCATCGACGAGATAATCCTGGCAACAAATTCGACCGTGGAGGGCGAGGCCACTGCGCACTACATCGGCGAACTCGCCGCCGAGCGCAAAATTCGCACCAGTCGCATCGCCTCCGGCGTGCCGGTCGGTGGCGAGTTGGAATACGTGGACGGCGGTACACTGGCGCTGGCGTTCAGTGGCCGACGGCAGATAGAAAGGGAAAGCCTGTGAGCGACTGCTTGTTTTGCAAAATCATCGCGGGGGAATTGCCCGGCGACATCGTCTTCCAGAACGACGAATTCGTGGCGTTCCGCGATATCAACCCGCAGGCACCGACGCACCTGCTGATTGTGCCGCGCCGCCACATTCCGACGTTGAACGACCTCACGGACAAAGACGCGGGGCTAACCGGCCGGCTGAGCCTGGTCGCCAAGGAGCTTGCCACGCGCGAAGGGATCGCCGAAGATGGCTACCGCGTAGTAATGAATTGCAACGCAGGCGCCGGCCAGACCGTCTGGCATATTCATATGCACCTGCTCGGCGGCCGAACGTTAACCTGGCCGCCAGGCTGAACAAATACAAACGGCACAAGGAGGAGCCATGAGACTCGACACACTGGTCCACCGCTTCCCGGGCTTCTATGAATGGAAGCTTGAAGCGCTCAAGACCGTCAAAAAAGGCGCTTACAAGGCGCTCCTCATCGACAAGCAAATCCAGAGCCAGCGCGCGCATATCGCGACGCAAAACACGGCGCTGCTCAACAAATACCTGCACGGCAAAAAGGTGCTCGAAATCGGCTGTGGCCGCGGCAGCCTGCTCGCCGGCCTGCTGCACAACCACGGTTGCGAGTGCGTCGGCATCGACTTGTCCGAACAGATGATCGAGGCCGCTGGTCGTGACAATCCCGGCCCCGAATATCATGTCATGCGCAGCGACAAACTCGCATTTTCGGACCGCGAATTTGACTTCGTGATTTTCAACTATGTCCTGCACCATGTCGACGCACTCGACGCGACGATTGCCGAAGCCAAGCGCGTCGGCAAGCACGTCATCCTTTGGGAAAGCTGTGCCTGCGACAACCAGCCATTCAAGCTGCTGTCACGGCTCTACTGGAAAATTACCGACGGCGGCTACCAGTATTACAGCCTGGACGAATGGAAAACGCAGTTCCAGGCGACGTGCCTGGATGAAATTCGGGGGCGCGGACTGATTCGCTACGGTATGTGCGTGCTGGAAACCTGACGCAAATTCGCGATCCGCACAGTTGCTGGTGGATGGGAGTCGTAGAACTTCGAATAAATGGGGTCGGGCGTCAGCGTTGTCGAGTTGTCGCGATACAGTTTGACCAGCCCGGAAACCAATGCCTTGGCATCTGCTTGATGCGTCGCGTAATTGTCCGCCGCAAATTCGTGATCGCGCGACAACCATGAGAAAGCCGGCGTCAGCGGGAACATGAATATCGGTGCGACCAGTGCGAACAGGATCAGGGCGGCATGGTCCGACGGGGTTGCGACGCCGAGGCCGTGATAGAACCAGGGTTGTGCTGCCAGCCAGCCCAGCAGCGCGAATCCCCCGAGTCCCAGCACGGCGAACATCACCAGCCGCAGCTTGATGTGGTGCAGGCGGAAGTGGCCCAGTTCATGCGCCATGACGGCTTCGATTTCGACGCCGTTCAGCGTGTCCATCAGCGTGTCGAAGAACACGATGCGCTTGTTGCGACCGAAGCCGGTGAAATAGGCGTTACCGTGCGCCGAACGGCGCGAGCCGTCCATCACGAATACGCCTTCCGAGCTGAAGCCGCAGCGCGCGAGGAGGGCCGTCAGCCGCTCCTTGAGTTCGACGTTGTCTAGCGGCCGAAACTTGTTGAACAGCGGCGCGATCAGGGCGGGGTAGGCCCACGTCATGACGAGCGTAAAGGCGAGCCACAGCGCCCAGACGTACAGCCACCACAGCGCGCCGGCGCAGGCCATCAGCCATAGCGCGCAGAAAATCAGCGGCGCGCCGATGACCAGCAGCAGGACCGTGCTCTTGACCAGATCGCCTATAAATGTGCCGGACGTCATTTTGTTGAAGCCGAAGCGCGCTTCAAGGCCGAACGTCGAATAAATCGACAGCGGCAGGTCGATCAGCGCGCTGATCAGGATCACGCTCAGGATGACGCCGGTGCCGGTGAAGTACGGGTTCAGCCCGAGATGCCGCCAGCCGACGTCCAGCCAGCTCAGGCCGCCGATCAGCGTCCAGGCGAGCAACACGACGGTGCTGATGCAGAGATCGACGAGCCCGAGGCGCACGCGGGCCGTGGTGTAATCGGCCGCCTTGCGGTGCTGGTTCGGCTGGATGGCGCCGTCGAAGGCGGCAGGAATTTTGTCCCGGTGCGCGTGCACATGGCGCATCTGGCGACGGGCCAGCCATGTCTTCAGCGTCAGATAGAGCGCGAGGGCGGCGAGAAAGGCGATAGTCAGGGGCGGCATGTTGTTAGAATGGACCAAAAGTGCACAAGAGATTACACGATGCTTCGCCATCCTGAAAACCTGATCTGGATCGACCTCGAAATGACCGGGCTTGATTCGGCGCGGGATCGCATTATCGAAATTGCCACGCTGGTGACGGACAAGCACCTGGCAGCTATTGCCGAAGGACCGGTACTGGCGATTCACCAGCCCGAGTCCGTGCTCGACGGGATGGACAGCTGGAACGTGAAGCATCACGGCGAATCCGGCCTGATCGCGCGTGTGCGCGACAGCGAAGTCGATGCTGCCGAGGCCGAGCGGCAGACGCTCGAATTCCTGCGCGAGCATGTGCCGGAGCGGACATCGCCGATGTGCGGCAACAGCATCTGCCAGGACCGGCGTTTCCTGGCGCGCGAGATGCCGGAGCTGGAACGCTTCTTCCATTACCGGAATCTCGATGTCAGCACGTTGAAGGAACTGGCCAAGCGCTGGGCGCCGGATATCGCCAAGGGCTTCAAGAAGGATTCGGCGCATGTGGCGTTGTCGGACATCAAGGACTCGATAGAGGAACTCGAGTACTATCGACGCACGTTGTTTGATCCAACCAAGCTGTCCGGCGAATGATCGACTTCAATGATATCCAGATCGCCGCCGAGCGGTTGCGCGGCAAGGCGCACGTTACGCCGATACAGACTTGCGCGCATATCGACGAGTTGACCGGCGCGCGTGTCTTTTTCAAGTGCGAGAACCTGCAGCGGGTCGGCGCGTTCAAGTTTCGCGGCGCGACCAACGCGATAGTGTCTCTGTCCGACGCCGAAGCGGAGCGGGGGGTCGCGACGCAGTCGTCCGGCAACCACGGCCAGGCGGTGGCGCTGGCGGCGAAGCTGCGCGGTATTCCGGCTTACGTCGTGATGCCGAAAAATGCGCCGGCGATCAAGCGCGCCGCGGTCGCCGGCTACGGCGCCGAAATCGTCGAGTGCGAACCGACGGCCGCCGCTCGCGACAAGGCATTGGATCGGGTCGCTGCCGAAACCGGTGCACACGTGGTGCATCCATACAACGACTGGCGAGTGATGGCGGGGCAAGGGACGGCGGCGCTGGAATTGTGCGAGGCAGTGCCGGATCTCGACCTGGTACTGACGCCCGTGAGCGGCGGCGGACTGCTGGGCGGAACAGCCACTGCGGTGAAGCATCTCGTCCCTGCGGCGCGGGTGATTGGCGCGGAACCCGCCGGCGCCGACGATGCTTGGCAGTCGTTCCGCGCCGGGCGGCGAATCACGGAAATCAAGCCCGATACGATCGCTGATGGTTTGCGCGCGATCATCGGCGAGAAGCCGTTCAGCGTCATTCGCGAACGCGTGGATGACATCGTGCGCGTGGACGACGCGGCGACCGTACGGGCGATGCGGCTGGTGTGGGAGCGGATGAAACTGGTCATTGAGCCGTCGGCGGCGGTGCCGGTTGCGGCGCTGCTTGAGCACGCCGTTGAAACGGAAGACCGGCGGATCGGTGTAATCCTGTCAGGCGGCAACGTCGATCTGGATCGGTTGCCGTGGCAGAGCTGACGCTGCTTCGCGGCAAGTGAAGATTTTACGCCTCTGATACAATAGGGGCGACAAGTCATTGAAATATGGAAGGTTTTATGGAATCCGTCACCAGTGCTCCGGAAGAGCATCGGCTTCGGTTGCGCAACATCCGCGAGGAAGATTACGCCGACATCAAGACCATCATGGACCTGGTCTATCCGGGTTCGCTCGGCGGCGCCTGGTCGCCGGCACAGTTCCGCGCGCAGATCAACCGTTTCCCGGAAGGGCAGATCTGTATCGAGGATAACGGCAAGGTCATCGCCGCGGCGATTTCGCTAATTGTCGACTACGACCGGTTCGGCGACCGCCACACCTACAGCGCCATCGTTGGCGACGGCTATCTGACGACACACGATCCGAGCGGCGATGTGCTTTACGGCGTCGACGTCTTTGTGCACCCCGAATATCGCGACATGCGCCTCGGGCGGCGGCTCTACGATGCACGCAAGGAACTGTGTCGAACGCTGAACCTGCGCGCGATCGTCACCGGCGGCCGTATTCCCGGCTACGCCGAGTTCGCCGACAAAATGGCGCCCGACGAGTACATCGAGCTGGTGCGGCGCAAGGAACTGCGCGACCCGATTATGAGCTTTCAACTTGCCAACGATTTTCACGTGCGCCGCATTGTGCGCGGCTATCTGCCGGGCGACAGGGAATCGAGCGGCTTCGCAGTCATCCTGCAATGGAACAATATTTTCTACGAGGACAAGAAGAAGTCGATGCTGCACGGGCGCAAGTCGGCGGTCCGCCTCGGCACCGTGCAATGGCAGATGCGACGGGTGGATTCGCTCGACGAACTGATGCGCCACGCCGAGTTCTTCATCGACGCACTGGCCGGCTACAAGTGCGACTTCGCGCTGTTCCCCGAGTTCTTCAACGCGCCGCTGATGGGTCTGTACAACCAGGGCAATGCGGCGGAGGCCATGCGGGGTATCGCTCAGTTCACCGGCGCGATCTGCGAGACGATGAAATCGCTCGCGGTCAGCTACAACATCAATATCATCGCCGGCAGCATGCCGGTTTATCGCGAAGAAGAGCAGGCCCTCTACAACGTCTCGTTCCTGTTCCGCCGCGACGGCAGCATGGAAGAGCAATACAAGCTGCACATTACGCCCGATGAAAAATCGTACTGGGGCGTGCGCGGCGGCAACGGGCTGAAAGTATTCGACACCGACGTCGGCAAGATCGGCATCCTGGTCTGTTACGACTGCGAATTTCCGGAACTCGCACGCATCCTGGCCGATCGCGGTATGCAGATTCTGTTCGTGCCGTTCTGGACGGATACCAAGAACGGCTACCTGCGTGTGCGAGCCTGCGCCCAGGCTCGGGCGGTCGAGAACGAATGCTACGTCGCGATTACCGGCAATGTCGGCACGCTGCCGCGGGTCGAGAACGCGGATATTCAGTATTCACAATCAGCGGTGCTGACGCCGGCGGACTTTGCCTTTCCGCATGACGGCATTGCGGCGGAAAGCACGCCGAACACGGAAATGACACTGATTGCCGACCTCGACCTCGACAAGCTGCGGCAGTTGCGCAACGAAGGTTCTGTGCGCAACTTCCGGGATCGGCGGCTGGATTTGTATCGCGTGCAGTGGCTCGGGGCGGAAGAGGAGTCCGAGGAGCCGGTGGTGGCGATCAAGCCGGCGGGCTAACTCGCTTCGCCTGGCGCCGGTCCCTGGCCGGCGAGGTATAACCACGTGTCGATCACTGTATCCGGGTTCAGCGACACGCTCTCGATCCCTTCCTCCAACAACCAGCGCGCCAGGTCGGCGTGATCCGACGGCCCCTGGCCGCAGATGCCGATATATTTGCCTTGTTCGCGGCAGGCCTTGATCGCCAGATGCAGCATGGCTTTGACCGCCGGGTTGCGCTCGTCGAACAGGTGCGCGATGACGCCCGAGTCGCGGTCGAGGCCCAGCGTGAGCTGGGTCATGTCGTTTGAGCCGATCGAGAAGCCGTCGAAGTATTCGAGGAACTGCCTGGCAAGTACCGCGTTCGACGGCAGCTCGCACATCATGATCAACTTCAGGTTGCGCTCGCCTCGCTTGTGGCCGTTGGTAGCGAGTATCTCGCTGACTTGCCGGGCTTCGTCCAGTGTGCGCACGAACGGCACCATGATCTGAACGTTCTCGAGGCCCATATCCTCGCGCACGTGCCGGAGCGCGAGGCATTCCAGCTCGAAGCAGTTGCGGAATTCGTCGGCGATATAGCGCGACGCGCCGCGAAACCCGAGCATCGGGTTTTCTTCGTCCGGTTCGTACAAATTGCCGCCAAGCAGGTTCGCGTATTCGTTCGACTTGAAGTCGGACAGCCGCACGATCACCGGCTCCGGCGCGAATGCCGCGGCGATGGTCGCGATACCTTCGGCGAGGCGATCGACATAAAAGCTGACCGGGTCGCGGTAGCCGGCGATCCGCTCGGCCACCTGTGCCTTGAGGTCCGGTTCCAGCTTGTCGAAGTCGAACAGCGCCTTGGGGTGTACGCCGATCATGTGGTTGATGATGAATTCGAGGCGCGCAAGCCCCACGCCCTTGTTTGGCAGGCTCGCGAACGCGAAGGCGCGGTCGGGATTGCCAACATTCATCATGATCTTGAGCGGCGCTTCCGGCATCTTGTCGAGGCTGGTTTCGGTATGCTCGAAGTCGAGCAGGCCGGAGTAGATGTAGCCGGTATCGCCCTCGGCGCAAGAAACCGTCACTTCGGCGCCATCGGCGATCGCAGTGGTCGCGTCGCCGCAACCGACGACGGCCGGGATACCCAGTTCGCGCGCAATGATCGCGGCGTGGCAGGTGCGCCCGCCGCGGTTGGTGACGATCGCGGCCGCCCGCTTCATCACCGGCTCCCAATCGGGATCGGTCATGTCGGTGACCAGCACGTCGCCGGCCTCGACCACGTTCATCGACTCGACGCTCTTCACCACCCGCGCCTTGCCGGCGCCGATGCGCTGGCCGATGCTGCGGCCGGTCGCGACGACGTCGCCTTTCTGCTTCAGGCGGTAGCGCTCGATCACCTGTCCCTGCCGACTTTGTACCGTTTCCGGACGCGCCTGCAGGATGTAGAGCTTGCCGGTCGAACCGTCCTTGGCCCACTCGATGTCCATCGGGCGGCCGTAATGCTCTTCAATGATGACGGCCTGGCGGGCAAGCGACTCGGCTTCGTCGTCCGTCAGGCAGAACTTGCGCCGATCCTCCTCCGGTACCGGCACGGTCTTGACCGACTTGCCGTGGCCGTCGTCGCCGGAGTAAATCATCATCGTTTCCTTGCTGCCGCGATTGCGGCGCAGCACGGCCGATTTGCCGGCGGCGAGCGCCGGCTTGTAGACGTAAAACTCGTCCGGGTTGACCGCGCCCTGCACGACGGTCTCGCCGAGGCCATAGGACGCAGTGATAAACACGACTTTGGGAAACCCCGACTCCGTATCCATCGTGAACATCACGCCGCTCGCGCCGAGGTCGCTGCGGGCCATCAGCTGGATGCCGGCAGACAGCGCCACCTCGCCATGGTCGAAGCCGTGGTGGACGCGGTAGGAAATGGCCCGGTCGTTAAACAGCGATGCGAAGACCTCCTTGACGGCGAGCTTGACGTTGTCGAGGCCGCGCACGTTGAGGAACGTTTCCTGCTGGCCCGCGAACGAGGCTTCCGGCAGGTCTTCTGCCGTCGCCGACGAGCGCACCGCGACCGATACTTCGCCACCGGCGCCGTTGGTCAATTCTCCATAGTGTGCTTCGATCGCCTGCTGCAGTGGTTCCGGCAGCGGCGTTTCGATAATCCAGTCGCGGATCTCGCGGCCGGTGCGCGTCAGCGCATCGATGTCCTCGACATCCAGATTGGCCGTCGCGGCGGCGATACGCTGATCAAGCCCTTCGTGACGCAGAAATTCGCGGTAAGCCTCGGCGGTGGTCGCAAACCCGCCGGGAACGCTGACGCCGAGTTCGTGGAGGTGGGCGGTCATCTCGCCAAGCGAGGCATTCTTGCCGCCGACCTTCTCGATATCATCCTTGCCGATGGCGTCGAAGCGGAGCACGTAATCCACTGATTTTTCCTTGATGTAGTATCCTCGGCTGCCGAATTTGTTGCCGTGGAATGAAGATGGCCGTTCAGCGCACCGTATTTTTCGTTTCCGACCGGACCGGCATCACCGCTGAGACGCTCGGACACAGCCTGATCACCCAGTTCGACGGGCTGAACTTCAGGCAAGTAACTCTGCCATTTATCTCCAGCATTGACAAGGCGAAAGCGGCGGTCGACCGCATCAACCACACCGCCAGCGAAGAAGGGGCTGCGCCGGTTGTGTTCAGCACCATGGTCGACGACACAATTCTGGCGGTTCTGCGGCAGGCAAACGCGCTGGTGCTGGACTTTTTCGCCACCTTCATCGGTCCGCTGGAGCAGGAGCTGAAGCTCAAATCCAGTCACACGGCCGGCAAGGCCCACGGCGTCGGCAACGAGGCCGTCTACACGGCGCGGATCGATGCGATGAACTTCGCCCTGGCCAATGACGACGGCGTCACCACGCGCAACTACGGCCAGGCCGATGTGGTGCTGATCGGCGTGTCGCGCTCGGGCAAGACGCCGACGAGCCTCTATCTCGCGCTGCAGTACGGCATCTACGCCGCCAATTATCCGCTGACCGAGGAGGAACTCGGCCACGAGACACTGCCGCAGGCGCTGCTGGACCACAAGGCGAAGCTGTACGGCCTCAGCATCAATGCCGAGCGCCTGCGCCAGATTCGCAACGAGCGCCGTCCGGACAGCCGCTATGCGTCCGAGCAGCAAGTGCGCTATGAATTGCAGGAAGCCGAAGCGCTGTTCCGCAAGTACGGTCTGCCGTTCCTCGATACCACCCATTCGTCGATCGAGGAAATCGCGACAACCGTACTCGAAGAGAAAGGCCTGACCCGGCGCTTTTATTAGTCGCTAGTGCTGAGTAGCCAGGACTGAGACAAGAACAAGAGACTGCGACATCTTCTTCACCCAGTCCCGGGAACTTGGTCCTGGCTACTTCTCACGTAACTGCGGTCGGCTCATCGACGCGGGCGATTTCCTTCAACCGCGCGACCTGCCGCGACACCTTTGCCAAGTCTTCCAGTGCATCGTGCGCGTTTTCGCCATTTCCGCCGTCTGGAGCAAAGCGCTCCAGGTACACCCGCAATGTCGCTCCACTGGTGCCAGTGCCGGATAACCGGTAAACGATGCGCTCGCCGCTGTTGAATTCGATGCGGACACCCTGGTTGGCGCTTTCGCTGCCATCCACCGGGTCGTGGTAGCGGAAATTGTCGGCGCGCATCACCTGTCGCCCGCCGGGCTTCTCGTCCGCCAGGCGCGGCAGGCTGTCCTGCAGCCCCCTCATGATCTCGTCGCCCGCGCGCTGCTCGAGCTTGTAGTCGTGCCGCTCGAAGTAATGCCGCCCATACCGGCGCCAGTGTTCGTCGAGAATGTCCGGGACCGATTTACCCGTGACCGCCAGCAGGTTCAGCCAGAACAGCACCGCCCATAACCCGTCTTTTTCGCGACAATGGTTGCTGCTGGTACCGAAGCTTTCCTCACCGCATAGCGTGATTTTGGCCGCCTCGAGCAGATTGAAGAAAAACCGCCAGCCGGTGGGCGTTTCGAAGCACGGGATACCGAGCGACCCGGCGACCTTGTCGATCGCGCGGCTGGTCGGCATCGAGCGCGCGACGCCGGCGAGACCGTCGCGGTAGCCCGGAATCCGCGTCGCCTGCGCCGCCAGCACGGCCAGGCTGTCGCCGGGCGAAACCATCATGCCGGGGCCGACGATCATGTTGCGGTCGCCGTCGCCGTCGGACGCCGCGCCGAAATCCGGCGCATCGCGGCCATTCATCAATGCCATCAGTTCATGCGCGTCGTGCGGATTGGGGTCGGGGTGACGGCCGCCGAAATCCGACAGAGGTTCCGCGTGGACGACGCTTTCGGCCGGAAAGCCGAGCCGCTCGACCAGCAGCGCCTGCGCATAGGGACCGGTCACGCCGTGCAGCGCGTCGTAGCGCAACCGGAAACCGCGCCCCGCCAATGCGCGAATCGCGTCGAAGTCGAACAGCGTTTCCATCAGCGCCGCGTAGTCCTCGACCGGGTCAACGATCTCGATGGTCGTCACTTCCAGATCGAAGCTGCCGATGCGATCGATGTTGAGCGGCGCGGGCGGCAGGATGCGGTACTCGCTCAGCGTTTTGCTGCGCGCGTGGATTGCGTTCGTCAGTTGCTCGGACGCCTGGCCGCCGCCGGCGACGTTGAACTTGATGCCGAAATCGCCTTCGGGTCCGCCGGGATTATGGCTTGCGGTCAGAACAAAACCGCCGGCGGTGTTGCGCAGCCGAATCAGGTGCGACGCGGCCGGCGTCGACAGGATACCGCTACGGCCGAGAATGACGTGCCGCACGCCGTTCGCCGCGGCCATACGCAGCAGCGTGTTGATGGCCTGCCGGTTGAAATAGCGACCGTCGCCGCCAACTACGAGACTGCTGCCGTCGAGTTCCGGAACGCAGTCGAACACGGCCTGCAGGAAGTTCTCGAGATAGTGCGGCTGCTGGAAGACAGCAACGCGTTTGCGTAGCCCCGCGGTACCGGGTTTCTGGTCGTCGAACGGGCGGCTGGCGATACGATTGATTGAATCGAGGGGAGCGGGCATCGCAGGTCCTTTTTCGGTTATCGTCGGTCCATGTACATTTGCATCCCTATGATATATTGACCTGATGCTGGTTGATACTTCAGAACGTGTGCTCAAGCTGGTTCAGCCGCGTAGTTTCGCGGGGCTGATGACGCTGTACGAGAGCAACTACATCCGTCTGCGACAGCTCGTCGGGCCGCTCGACGTGCTGCCGGATCGGCTGCGGTCGGATATTGCGGGGGAGCCGCCGCTGTCGCTGGAAATCATCGAGCGCGCGCCTTATACGACCAGCGTGCTGATGACCTACTGGTTCGACGGCGACGGGAACGGCTCGATCGCCGATCCGGACCTGTTGCTGCGGCTTTATCACGACGCCGGCATGGCGGAAGTGTTGTCCTGCCATAACGGCGGGCGCCACGGGTTACTCAGCCGCTATCCGTGCCTCGGGCGCTCCGAAATCCAGCGGCGCTGGACCACCAACATGATGCTGCACAAGTGGCTGGAATATTGCATCGACCGGCATCATTTCGACGACCGGCCGGGCGCTTGGCGGGCGCGGGCGATTAGTTAGAAGCCTGCTGCCCGTGCCTTGGCAACCGCCGTGCCGGGTTCCCGAATCCCCAGGTGCATCCGGTGCATGTCGGCCGCAATCTGGGCGGCTTCGTGCAGCAGCACGTCCGGCGCGCTCTCGTCGCTGGGTACGTCCGACAGCGACTTCACTGGCTTCTTGCCATTCAGCTTGCGCCAAGCGTTGACGTCGGCGAGCTTCTGCGCTTCGTGACTCTCGCGTTCCGCGCGCCGCGCCTTGAGATTCAGCGACACGCTCTTTTGCTCGTGCATCGTGCGCGCTTGCGCCACATCCTTGAGGAACAGCTGATATTTGGCGCTGTGCTCGACGCGTTGCTTGTGGTCGTGCCGCAGCGTCGGCAGGCTCTTGCGCAACTGGTCGTGGAACGGGTGGTAATCGGCCGCTGAAATCTTGTCCCACGGCAGCGCATTGTCCTGCGTGGCTTCGCCGAATTCGCTGTCGTCGATCGGCGAAGGCAGCGCGATATCCGGCGTGACGCCGTGATCCTGTGTGCTGCTGCCGGTGATTCGGTAGAACTTCGCGATCGTCAATTTGAGCTGGCCGGCCTTGCCGCTGGCGACGAAGTGATTGAGGTCGAGCAGCGTCTGCACGGTGCCCTTGCCGTAGGTGGTCGATCCGACGATCAGGCCACGGTGGTAGTCCTGGATTGCTGCGGTGAAGATTTCCGACGCCGACGCGCTGAAACGATTGACGACGACTACCAGCGGGCCGCTGTAGGCGACGTTCGAGTTTTCGTCGCGGTGCACTTTGACCTTGCCGTCGGTATCGCGAATCTGCACCACCGGGCCCTTGTCGATAAACAGGCCGGTCATTTCGGTGGCTTCAGCCAGCGAGCCGCCCGGGTTGTCACGCAGGTCGAGCACCAGCGCGTCGATGTGCTTCTGCTTGAGCTCGCCGATCAGGCGGCGCACGTCGCGGGTCGTGCTGCGGTAGTCCTTCTTGCCCTCGGAGGCGGCCTTGAAGTCGCGATAAAAGCTTGGCACGGTAATCACGCCGATCTTGTAGGTGTGGTCGCCGCGCTTGATGTCCATAACCTTCGAATGCGCCTGCTGCGCTTTCAGTTCGATCACGTTGCGCACCAGCCGCAGATGCTTTTCGGCCGCACCCGGCGCGGTGCCGGACGGCATGATCTGCAGGCGCACGACGGTGCCCTTCTTGCCGCGGATCAGGTCGACGACGTCGCTCAAGCGCCAGCCGACCACATCGACCCATTTGCCGTCGTCACCTTGCGCGACAGCCGTGATGCGATCGCCCGGATGGATCTTGTCGCTCTTCGCGGCGGGCCCGCCGGGCAGCACACGCTCGACCGTGACGTACTGGTTCTTGGTCGTCAGCGCCGCGCCGATACCCTGCAGCTTGAGGCTCATCTCAATGCGGAACTGTTCCGACTGCTCGGGCGAGAAATAGGCAGTGTGCGGGTCCATTGCGTGCGCGTAGGTATTCATGAACGCATTGAATACGTCAGCGCTGTTGATCTGGCGAGCCTGGCTTAAAAAGTTCTTGTAGCGTTTGCGCAGAATCTTCGCCGTGTCTTCCCAGCTCTTGCCGGTCAGCATCAGGTTGATCACGTCATTGGTGACGCGCTTGTGCCAGAGGGCGTCGAGCGCCTTCTGGTTCGCCGGCCACTGCGCCTTCTCGCGGTCGAAGGTGTAGGTTTCGTGCGTCGTCAGATCAGGCTTGTGCTGCAGCAGCTTGAGTGCGTATTGCACCTGCTGTGCGACGTGCCGCTTATAGGCGTTGTAGATGTTGAACGCCGGTTCCAGGTTGCCCTTGCGGATATCGTCGCCGAGCGTGCGGCCGTACTTCGAGAATTTCTCGATGTCCGCCTGCGTGAAGTAGCTCCTGGTCGGATCGAGCGTGCTCAGGTAATGGCGGAAAATGTAGCGCGACAGCGCGTTGTTGAGCGTCTTGTCGCCGTAGTGGTACCGGCTCAACAGGCCGTTGACGGTCTGGTCGACCAGCACCTGCTCGGGCTTGGGTGTCAGGTCGGCGAGCGACTTCGACGGCGTCAGGTTCGCAAACGCGGCCGGTGCCGCCAGCAGGCAGACGAGCAGCGTGGGAGTCAGGTAGCGGGTGGGATTGCGCATGGGCTGTAACGATTCCTGAAGTTGGATTACCGGGAGCGGGCGGCGGAACGGGATGGTCCGGCGGCATTGCCCGGAGAAATCTGGCGGTGCATGATGCCGATCATAGCAGTTTCACGGCTCATGCTGCACGCCACTTTTCAATAGCTGGGGCGGTTATGGTGACGCTGC
This sequence comes from Gammaproteobacteria bacterium, assembly GCA_035690945.1. Lineage (GTDB taxonomy): Bacteria > Pseudomonadota > Gammaproteobacteria > Natronospirales > DASSBR01 > DASSBR01. The sequence continues at coordinate 24,901 of DASSJY010000017.1, read as the reverse complement.
GGAGACATAAATTAAATCGGGGGCGGCCCCACAATTCTGTCTAACGAGTATAAATGGCAACGCATCTGCTGGTATGGAATCCGGACCGCTGGAGCTGGAGCGATTTGCCCGATCTGCTGCATGGGTTCATGCACGGCCGGCCGGTCACTGCCCGCTGGAGCGCCGGCAGCAATCGCCGGATCCGGGTCCGCGACCGCTTTTTCTTGTTGCGCCTGAACCGCTTCCCGACCGGCGTCTTTGCCTCGGGGCGCATCATGCGGGGCAGCCATGAAGCGTCGGATCTGATAGCCCAGGACAGCGGCCGAAGCGGCGGGCTGTACGCCGAAATCCGCTTCGACATGCTGACCAACCCGGATGTGGCGATGCCGCTGACGCGTCGCGATCTTTCCCACGGCGCACTGGGCAAGTACCGCTGGGAGGAGGGCACCTCCGGGCGGACGCTTCCCGAGCCGGTCGCAGCCGAACTCGAGGCGGCCTGGGCGGATCATTTCGGCCTGGCGGTGGCGCGCCAGCCGACGCCGAACAATCCGCGGCGCGAGCAGGCGCCGGCGCGCCCCGTTCCGACGGCCGCCGAATCCGCCGCCAGCCGCGACCAGAGCCGTATGTTCGACGCGCTGTTCGAGCATTACCTCACGATGCTTGAGACCGGCGTCCGCGGCGAAGTATTGGGTCAGGCGCGGCATTTTACCGAATTGATGAACGCATTCGGCGCGCTCAGCGAAGCCGCGATTCGCGCGTATTTCGCGGAGATTAGCGCGGTGCTGTTGCACTGCGGCCTGCCGTTTCTGGACGCCTATCCACCGGTGGCGCGTGCCACGCGTGCGTTGCGCCGGGACCTGGTGCAGTTTCTCGACCGCGAGCGGGCGCGGCTGGCGCGCATCTGGCTGGGTGAGGCGGCAGTCCGGCAGGTGCGGGTGCCCGACGAGGTTGTCGATCTGCAGGGTGTGTGGGCGCCGCCGCCGCTGAACGACGATTTCCGGGTTGAGGCGTATCTCGCGGGGCGGGCGCATTTCCCGACCTTCGGCGGCTTTCAGCGGCGCGAGGAGCGTTTCAGCGCGCTACGCGAAGCCGGCTGCCGCTTTGCGCTCGCGTTCGAGCGCGCGCGCCTGAAGCACGCACAATGCGACGCGCTCGCGCGGCAGGTCCGGTTGCTTGAACCGGGCGCCGCGGACGACGAGGGCTGCGACATCCATTCGTTCGAAACCAGCGGCGAAAGGCGCTACATCCGTGTGGCCACCACGCAATACAGCCGCCGGTTTCCAGTGCTGGTGGAGCCGCGCGCGCTGGTCGCCGGTTATCGCTACGGCGAGCGCTTCTACCTGTACCGCGTGTTTCATTTCTGCTGGGATGCAAAGCTGTACATGGTGCAGGGCGACTTGCGCGAGTGCCTGCAATTCATGTCGAAGAGTGAAAGCGGTGGCGGCAAGGCGTAAAATGCGCGCCATGAGCGATTTCAAAGGCATCCCCATCGTCAAAAGCGGCATGAAACGGCAGACCGAGCATGGTTTTACCGCAATCAAGGACGGTGTCAAACATAATCCGCACGCCCAGGCCGCTCCGACCGGCCGCAAGCCGGAATGGCTGCGTGCGCGCCTGCCCTCGGGACCCGGCTACGAAGCCGTCAAGCGCAACGTGCACGAGCATCGCCTGAGCACGGTATGCGAAGACGCGATGTGCCCGAACATCGGCGAGTGCTGGAACAACGGCACCGCGACGATCATGCTGATGGGCTCGGTCTGCACCCGCGCCTGCCGCTTCTGCGCAGTGGACACCGGCAATCCGCACGGCTGGCTCGACCCGGACGAGCCGCGCCAGGCGGCCGAATCGGTGCGGCTGATGAACCTGAAGTACATCGTGCTGACGTCGGTCGACCGTGATGATCTGGCGGACGGCGGCGCGGCACATTACGCCGCCTGCATTCGCGAAATCAAAAAGATGAATCCCGCGACCGCCGTCGAGGCGCTGACGCCGGACTTCAAGGGTGTCCACGAGCATGTCGCCACGGTGGTCGACTCAGGGCTGGAAGTCTTTGCGCAAAACGTCGAGACGGTACGCCGGCTGACGCACCCGGTGCGCGATCCGCGCGCAAGCTACGACCAGACGCTCGACGTGCTGGCGTTCGCCAAGCGTCATCAGCCGGACGTGCTGACCAAGACAAGTCTGATGCTGGGGCTCGGCGAAACCGAGGATGAAATCCGCGAGACGATGGACGATCTGCGCGCGATCGACGTGGATATCGTCACCTTCGGCCAGTATCTGCGGCCGACGATCAACCACTTGCCCGTAGAGCGTTACGTGCCGCCGGCGGATTTCGAAAAGTACCGCCAGTGGGGCTTGGAGAAAGGTTTTCTCGAATGCGTGTCGGGGCCGCTGGTGCGTTCCAGCTACCGCGCCGAGCGGGTATTCGAAAAGAACAACGTCGGCCTCGACGAGGCGCGCAAGGTTTCCTAGCGACGGTCCCGCAGCAACGCGCACAAGGAGGTGCAAAATGCCCCATCCCCCTGTTTCTTCCCGCCGCAGCTTTCTGCGCGGCGCGGGTACTGCCGGACTCGCGGTCGGATTGGGTGGCCTCGGCGCGTCCGCTTCTATGGCCTTTGCCGCTACCGGCGGGGACGAAATACCTGTTACTGCGACAGAAGACCTGATGCGCGAGCACGGTGTGTTGCGCCGCGTGCTGCTGGTGTATCTGCTGGCGGCCCAGCGCCTGCGGCGAGGCGAGCAGGTGTCGCCAAACGCGTTGCGCATGGCTGCGCAGTTGTTTCACGTTTTCGGCGAGAGCTATCACGAGCGCGCGATAGAGGAGCGATACGTTTTCCCCGAGGCGCGCAAACTCGGCGGCAAGGTGGCCGATTATGTCGATACGCTACTGGTCCAGCATCAGCGCGGTCGCCAGATCACGAGCGCCATCATGCAAGCCGCGCAGCGCAATAAAATCGGCCGCGGAGAATCGGATCAGCTGGCGAACACGCTGGATTCGATGGTGCTGATGTATCAGGAGCACACGGCGCGCGAGGACACCGTCGTGTTCGTGGCATGGAAGAGGATGCTTTCGGCGCGGGCGTACCGGGCGCGCGGCGAAAAGTTTGAAGAGATCGAGAAAAAAATGTTCGGCCACGATGGCTTCGACGTAGCAGTCAACAAGATCTACGGCATCGAGCAGGAATTAGGGATGGCAAAGCTGGCGCAGTTCACCGCGCCGCTACCGGTCACGCCTTGACCGGTCAGGGTGTGCAGTATTGTTCGACTGCGCTCACGACGTCGTCGAAATCCATCGGTTTCTTGAGATAAGCCTTGGCCTCCAGCCCCGGCAGCTTTTCGTGAATGTTGCCGGCGGCTGACATGACAACGACGGGAATATTCCCCAGCGCGGCGTCCGCCTTTTGCTCCGCCCGAAACGTGAAGCCGTCCATCACCGGCATCATCAGGTCGAGCAGGATCAGGCAGGGCAGCTCTTTTTCCGAGCGCAGATAGTCGAGCGCGGCCCGGCCATGGTCGGCGACGGCGGCTGAATAGCCTTCCATTTCCAACAGGCTGGTAAGCGAATCCCGCACTTCGCGGTCGTCTTCTACAATCAGAACTTTCTTGTTCATGGCGCGCAAGCTTCCATCATCCGCGGGTAAATGTAAAGCGGAATAGGGTTTGATCCATGGACACGCGGCCGCTCATTCATTAGAATCTCCCGGATTCACGCCGATTTTCTCCCCGACGCTGAATCATCTCTGATTTTCGCCGCGGACCTTCGGGTTCGACGGTTTCGTGCGGCTTGAAGCCGCTGCAGGAGGGATTCTTGGATCAGCCGGCCATACTTGCACTTGCCGACGGAACGATCTTCCGCGGCCGGTCCGTTGGCGCCCCCGGCGTCGCGGTGGGCGAAGTCGTTTTCAATACTTCAATGACGGGTTACCAGGAAATCCTGAGCGATCCGTCGTACGCCCGTCAACTCGTTACGCTCACATTCCCGCATATCGGCAACGTCGGCGCCAATGCCGAGGACATGGAGTCGGACCGCATGCAGGCCGACGGCCTGATCGTGCGCGATGTGCCGTATCGAGCCAGCAACTGGCGCATGCAGCGCACATTGGACGACTGGCTCGTCGAGCAGAACAAGGTCGGGATCGCCGATGTCGACACCCGCAAGCTGACGCGCCTGCTGCGCGAGAAGGGCGCCCAGAACGCCTGCATCATGGCGGGACGGGTCGACGACGATGAGGCGCTCGCCGCGGCGCGCGATTTCGCCGGTCTCGAAGGCATGGACCTGGCAAAAGTCGTCAGCACGACCGAAACCTATGAGTGGGACCAGCCGACGTGGGGCGTCGAGTCGCCCGCGGCGCCGCGCTTCAACGTCGTCGCCTACGATTTCGGCGTCAAGCGCAACATCCTGCGCCGGCTGGTCGACTGCGGCTGCCGGGTGACCGTGGTGCCGGCAAAAACGCCGGCGGCGGAGGTGCTGGCAATGCAGCCGGACGGCGTGTTCCTGTCGAACGGCCCGGGCGATCCGGCCGCGTGCGACTACGCCATCGAGGCAATGCGCGAGTTCGTGGATGCCGGTATGCCGCAGTTCGGCATCTGCCTTGGTCACCAACTGCTGGCGCTCGTCATGGGCGGCCGCACGATCAAGATGAAGTTCGGCCATCACGGCGCCAATCACCCGGTGCAGGATCTCGCGACCGGCGAGGTCATGATCAGCAGCCAGAACCACGGCTTCGCGGTCGATGAAGCGAGCCTCCCGAATAACGTGAAGGTGACGTACCGTTCCCTGTTCGACGGCACCTGCCAGGGCATCGAGTGCATCGACGCGCCCGCCTTCGCGTTCCAGGGCCACCCGGAAGCGAGCCCGGGGCCGCACGACGTCGGGCCGCTGTTCGAGCATTTCATCCGGTTGATGGAGCGCCACGCCCCGGCCAAATCACGCGCAACCGCAGGTTAAGCATGCCGAAAAGAACCGACATCAAGAGTGTCCTCATCATCGGCGCCGGGCCGATCGTCATCGGCCAGGCCTGCGAGTTCGACTATTCGGGTGTGCAGGCCTGCCGCGCGCTGCGCGAGGAAGGCTACCGCGTCATCCTGGTGAACTCGAATCCGGCGACGATCATGACCGATCCGGAAACGGCGGACGCGGTTTACATCGAGCCGATTCACTGGCGCGCGATCGCGGCGATTATCGAGAAGGAAAAGCCGGACGCGCTGTTGCCGACCATGGGCGGCCAGACCGCGCTCAATTGCGCGCTCGACCTGGTGCGCGAGGGCGTGCTCAAGGAGCATGGCGTCGAGATGATCGGCGCTTCGCGCGAGGCCATCGACATGGCCGAGGACCGCGAGCAGTTCCGTCGCGCGATGACCGACATCGGCCTCGGCATGCCGCGCTCGTTGCTCGCCCACACAATGGACGAGGCGCGCGCCGCGCAAGCGGAAATCGGCTTTCCGACCATCATCCGGCCGTCGTTCACGCTCGGCGGTTCGGGTGGCGGCATCGCCTACAACCGCGACGAGTTCGAGGAAATCTGCGAACTCGGTCTCGACCTTTCGCCGACCAACGAGTTGTTGATCGAAGAATCGGTGCTCGGCTGGAAAGAGTTCGAAATGGAGGTCGTGCGCGACAAGGCGGACAACTGCATTATCGTCTGCGCGATCGAAAATCTCGACCCGATGGGCGTGCATACCGGCGATTCGATTACTGTCGCGCCGGCGCTGACGCTGACCGACAAGGAATACCAGGTGATGCGCGACGCATCGCTCGCGGTGCTGCGCAAGATCGGCGTCGAGACCGGCGGCTCGAACGTGCAGTTCGCCGTCAATCCGGAAGACGGCCGCCTGATCGTGATCGAAATGAACCCGCGCGTGTCGCGCTCCTCGGCGCTGGCGTCAAAAGCGACCGGCTTTCCGATCGCCAAGGTCGCCGCCAAGCTCGCGGTCGGCTACACGCTGAACGAACTCAGGAACGAAATTACCGGCGGAGCGACCCCGGCGTCGTTCGAGCCGACGATCGATTACGTCGTCACCAAGGTGCCGCGCTTCACGTTCGAGAAATTCCCGCAGGCCGAACCGCGGCTGACCACGCAGATGAAGTCGGTCGGCGAAGTGATGGCCATCGGCCGCACGTTCCAGGAATCGCTGCAGAAGGCCTTGCGCGGTCTCGAAACCGGCGTCGACGGCCTCAACGAGAAAAACGACAGCTACGAAACAGATGAGGCGCTGGCGCGGTTGCGCCGCGAGCTCAACATGCCCGGGCCCGACCGCCTGTGGTACGTGGCGGACGCGTTCCGCGCCGGCTTGTCGTTCGATGAAATCCACGCTCTGAGCCGCATCGACCCGTGGTTCCTGGCGCAGATCGAGAACCTGATCGACGAGGAAGCGGCGATCAGGACGGCGGGACTGGCGGCGCTGGATCGCGAGCGCCTGTACCGGCTCAAGCAGAAAGGCTTTGCCGATTCGCGCCTCGCCAAGCTGGCCCGCGTTTCGGAGGCTGACATTCGCGGCCTGCGCCACCGGCTCGATGTGCGCCCGGTCTACAAGCGCGTCGATTCCTGCGCGGCCGAGTTCGCCTCGTCGACTGCCTACATGTATTCGACCTACGAGGATGAGTGCGAGGCGCAGCCGTCGGATCGCAAGAAGATCGTCGTGCTGGGCGGTGGACCCAACCGCATCGGCCAGGGCATCGAGTTCGATTATTGCTGCGTGCACGCGGCGCTTGCGATGCGCGAGGATGGTTACGAGACCATCATGATCAACTGCAACCCGGAAACCGTTTCCACCGACTACGACACGTCCGATCGCCTGTACTTCGAGCCGCTGACGCTCGAGGACGTGATGGAGATCATCGATCTCGAAAAGCCGGTCGGCGTGATTGTCCAGTACGGCGGGCAGACGCCGCTCAAGCTCGCGCGGGCGCTGGAAGCGGCCGGCGCGCCGATTATCGGCACCACGCCGGATGCGATCGACCTGGCCGAGGACCGGGAGCGCTTTCAGCAGCTGATTCACCGTCTGCAGTTGCGCCAGCCGGCGAACCGCATCGCGCGCAGCCGCGACGAGGCGCTGCGCCTCGCCGGGGAAATCGGCTACCCGTTGGTGGCGCGCCCGTCGTACGTGCTCGGCGGCCGCGCAATGGAAGTGATCTTCAATGCCGACGATCTCGGCATCTACCTCGATAACGTCGTTACCTCGACCGCCGCGCTGCCGATCCTGCTCGACCGTTTCCTCGAAGAAGCCATCGAAGTCGATGTCGACGCAGTCTGCGACGGCGAGGCGGTGCTGATCGGCGGCATCATGGAGCACGTCGAGCAGGCGGGCATTCACTCGGGCGATTCCGGTTGCTCGCTGCCGCCGAACTCGCTGAGCGCGGACAGCCAGGCGGAACTTGCGCGGCAGATGGAAATGATGGCGCGCGAGATCGGCGCCGTCGGGCTGATGAACGCCCAGTTCGCGATTCGCGGCAACGAAATATTCATTCTCGAGGTCAACCCGCGCGCCTCGCGGACGGTGCCGTTCGTGTCCAAGGCGACCGGTCTGCCGCTGGCCAAAATCGCCGCGCGCGCGATGACCGGGAGGACGCTGGCGGAGCAGGGGATTACAGGCAGGCGCATCCCGCGTTACTATGCGGTCAAGGAGTCGGTCTTCCCATTTGTGAAATTCCGCGGCGTCGACCCCATTCTCGGACCCGAGATGAAGTCGACCGGCGAAGTCATGGGCGTGGGCCGCTCGTTCGGAGAAGCCTACGCAAAGGCGCAACTTGCCTCGGGCGTGATTCTGCCCCGCGGCGGCAAGGCGCTCTTGAGCGTGCGCGATCCGGACAAGGCCGCGACGGTCGATCTGGCGCGGGTGCTTGTGGAACGCGGCTTCGAGATCGTCGCGACGCACGGCACCGCGGCGTACCTTGCCGAGCACGGCGTGCCGTGCCAGGGCGTCAACAAGGTGCGCGAAGGGCGCCCGCATGTGGTCGACCTGATCAAGAACGACGAGCTGAGCCTGATCGTCAACACGACCGAGGGCAAGCAGGCGGTTGAGGAATCGCGTTCGATCCGTCGCGAGGCGGTGCAGCACAAGGTGACGTACTACACGACGATCGCCGGTGCCAAGGCGACGTTGCTGGCGCTCGATTACATCGACGCCGGCGAAGTGAACAAACTGCAGGACTTGCACGAGGAAATGGCAGGAGCATAACAATGAGCCGGACGCCACTGACCGTACGCGGCGCGCAGAGCCTGCGCGACGAACTCAAGCGCCTGAAAGGCGAGGATCGGCCGCGGGTAATTGCGGCGATCGCCGAGGCGCGCGCGCACGGCGATCTCAAGGAAAACGCGGAATACCACGCGGCGCGCGAGGAACAGGGCTTTATCGAGGGCCGGATTCAGGAAATCGAGAGCAAACTGGGCAACGCCGAGATCATCGACGTCACCAAGCTCAACGCCGGCGGCAAGATCGTCTTCGGTGCGACCGTCGATCTCGAAGACGAAGACAGCGGCAACGAAGTCACCTACCAGATCGTCGGCGAAGACGAGGCCGACATCAAGGCCGGGCGCATCTCCATCAACTCGCCGATCGCCCGCGCGCTGATCGGCAAGATGGAAGGCGATGCCGTGACAGTACAAACGCCGGGCGGCGAAAAGAACTTCGAGGTTGTCGAAGTCAGATATGAGTAATGCCCAAACGTACCAAAAGCAGCCGGCGCTGGCTGGCCGAGCATCATTCCGACGCCTACGTTAAACGGGCGCACGCGGAACAGTGGCGCTCCCGCGCCGTCTTCAAACTTGCTGAACTCGACGACAAATACCGCCTGCTGAAGCCGGGAATGACAGCCGTCGATCTCGGGGCGGCGCCGGGCGGCTGGAGCCAATACGCGGCGGAGCGGGTCGGGCGCGGCGGCCGCATCTTTGCATTGGACCTGCTGGAGATGTTGCCGCTCGTCGGCGTCGATTTCATCCAGGGTGACTTCCGCGAACCGGAGCCGCTGGCGGCACTCGAAGCCGCGCTCGGCCGCCGTCCGGTGGACCTTGTATTGTCCGACATGGCCCCCAACATTAGTGGTGTTGCCACGGTGGATCAGGCGCGAGCTATGGCGCTCGCGGAACTCGCGGCGAACTTCGCCACCGAATGGCTGAAGCCGGGCGGGGATTTTTTGGTAAAAGTATTTCAAGGCGAAGGATTTGATGCCTTCGTCGCGGACATGCGCCGGCAATTTGGGAAAGTCATGGTCCGTAAGCCGGACGCGTCACGGCCCCGCAGCCGCGAGGTTTATCTGCTCGGCCGAGACGCGGCAAAGCAGTCTGTATAATGGTTTTTAGCAACCGGAAGGGGTATCGTGAAGGTTGCCGCTGGAACATGCGGCCGCCGAGGATAGCGATTTGAACGATCTTTTTAAAAACCTCATTTTATGGGGCATTATCGCGGTGGTCCTGGTCACCGTGTTCAACAGCTTCGGGCCGAGCACGAGCAAGGCCACGTCGATGCCGTACTCGACCTTCGTCTCCAAGGTGAAGGACGGCGGCGTCGCGAGCGTGACGTTCTCCGGTCGCACGATCAAGGGCACCAGCGCGACCGGCCAGGCCTTTACTACCTATACCCCCTCGACCGACAGCTCGGCGCTGGTTCAGCAGCTGCTGAAGAATAATGTGCAGGTGAACGCCAAGCCGCCCGAGCAGCAGTCGATCCTGATGCAGATCTTCATATCGTGGTTCCCGTTCCTGCTGCTGATCGGCGTGTGGATATTCTTCATGCGCCAGATGCAGGGCGGTGGCGCGGGCCGCGGCGCGATGTCATTCGGCAAGAGCCGCGCGCGCATGCTGGGCGAGGACCAGGTCAAGATTACGTTCAATGATGTGGCCGGCGTCGAGGAAGCCAAGGAAGAGGTCGGCGAACTGGTCGAATTCCTGCGCGACCCTGCCAAGTTCCAGCGCCTGGGCGGCAAGATTCCGCGCGGCGTGCTGATGGTCGGCCCGCCGGGCACCGGCAAGACGCTGCTCGCCAAGGCGATCGCCGGCGAGGCGAAGGTGCCGTTCTTCACAATTTCCGGTTCCGACTTCGTCGAGATGTTCGTCGGTGTCGGCGCGTCGCGCGTCCGTGACATGTTCGAGCAGGCCAAAAAGCACGCGCCGTGCATCATCTTTATCGACGAGATCGACGCGGTCGGCCGCCATCGCGGCGCCGGCCTGGGCGGCGGTCACGACGAGCGCGAGCAGACGCTCAACCAGTTGCTGGTCGAAATGGACGGTTTCGAGGGCAACGAGGGCATCATTATCATGGCGGCGACCAACCGCCCGGATGTCCTCGACCCGGCGCTGCTGCGCCCGGGCCGCTTCGACCGGCAGGTCGTCGTGCCGTTGCCGGACGTGCGTGGCCGCGAGCAGATTCTGAAAGTCCACCTGCGCAAGGTGCCGTCGGGCGATTCGATTCGGCCAAACATCATCGCGCGGGGCACGCCGGGCTTCTCGGGCGCCGATCTGGCCAACCTGGTCAACGAGGCGGCGCTGTTCGCCGCGCGCGCCAACAAGCGCGAAGTCGAAATGAGCGACCTGGAAAAGGCCAAGGACAAGATCATGATGGGCGCCGAGCGCCGCTCGATGGTGATGAGCGAGGAAGAGAAGAAGCTCACGGCCTATCACGAGGCGGGTCACGCGATCGTCGGTCTGTTGGTGCCGGACCACGACCCGGTCTACAAGGTGACGATCATTCCGCGCGGCCGGGCGTTGGGCGTGACGATGTTCCTGCCGGAAGACGACCGCTACAGCCACAGCAAGCGGCGCCTGGAAAGCCAGTTGTCGAGCCTGTTCGGCGGGCGCATTGCCGAGTTGCTGATTTTCGGCCCGGACTATGTCACCACAGGTGCATCCAACGACATCGAACGGGCGACCGAGATCGCACGCAGTATGGTCACCAAGTGGGGGCTGTCGGACCGCATGGGGCCGCTGACCTATGGCGAAGACGAGAATGAGGTCTTTCTCGGTCACTCGGTCGCTCGTCACAAGAACGTTTCCGACGACACCGCGCACGCAATCGACGAAGAAATCCGCCTTGTGATCGACGACAACTACACGCGCGCCGAAAAGCTGCTCAAGGACAATCTGGAAAAGCTGCACCTGATGGCCGAGGCGCTGATCAAGTACGAGACGATCGATGCCGAGCAGATCAAGGACATCATGGTAGGGAAGCCGCCACGGCCGCCCGTCGACTGGATCGATACCACAACGCCGCCGGGCGGCACCAGCGAGCGGCCGGTCAAGCCGAAGCTGGGCAAGGACAAGCCGACCGAAGGACCGATCGGCGATCCTGCCGGGCAGCACTAGAAATTTGACAGGAGCGGCGTTCGCCGCTCCTGCCGTTATTGCCTTACTGAATCCTGATTGGCGCCATCTTCCGGCCCTTTAACTCCTTATTCAATCGATCCAGCGTTCCATTCCGGACCCGCTTCCAGCGCGAGAGCGTGTCGTCCAGCCGCTCGCTGAGCACCTGCAGCAGCGCGTAGTACTGCTGTGGCGGCTGGCGCGGGGCATCGTCGACCTTGCCCAACAGCGACTGCAGGTCGCGGTTGATGTCGCTGAAGCCGTGAACGTTGTAGCCACCGCCTTCGGCGAGATCCTTCGCATTGGCCGCCAGCGTGCCGACGGATTGCTGCAGCTCCGGCGACTTGATATGCGTCTTGAGCGTGTTCAGCCGCTCACGCAACGCATGGACTCGGGTGTAGGCGTCGCGCGACCGCGCCATTTCATCTTCGATCTGTTTTTCCAGTTTCACCTGCCTGGTCAACGCGGAGCGCGGCACCTGCACGCGCGGGTCGAGCTTGACGGTGAGCGGCTGGGTATAGTTGTGCCCGTTGACGGTCAGCTGGACCACGTAGTTGCCGGGTAGCACAAGCGGCCCCCGCGCGTAGCGGCTGACGTGAATTGCCGGTGGTGGATCGCGACGCAGGTCCCAGACGAACCGGTGCATGCCTGCTTTTGCCGACAGACGCTCTGGCGGCTTGAGCCAGGTATGCTCGAAATAGATATCCGCATAATCGATCTTGGGCAGCTTCGCGTTGCTGGCGAAGCGCCGCACCAGGTTGCCGTCGTCGTCAAAAATCGTCAGCTCAACGGGGCCGCTGCCCTGTTTCAGGTAGTAGTCGATGATCGCGCCCGTGGGTGGGTTTTCGCCGGTGGGCGTTTCGGGCGGCAGCGGAGTGCCGCCGAAGCTGCCCGGCCGCATGCGAATTGCTATCGCCGGCCTGTACAGCGTCGCGGGTGCATCGGCCATACCCGCCTTCACCTGGCGCAGCGGGCTCAGGTCGTCGAGTACCCAGAAGCCGCGGCCGTGCGTAGCGGCGATCAGATCGCCGTCGCGGATCGCAAGATCGCGGATTGGCGTTGTCGGCAGATTGATCTGCAGCGACTGCCAGTTATCGCCATCGTCGAACGATACGTAAATACCCAGCTCGGTGCCGGCGTACAGCAAGCCGGGGCGCTTCGGGTCGGCACGCACGACGCGCACGAATGCGGGTGCCTTGATGCCGGCCGTGATCTCGGTCCACGTGCGGCCGTAGTCGCGCGTGCGGTAAATGTAGGGGTGCAGATCGTCGACGCGGTGGCGATCGACGGCGACGTAAGCGGTGCCGGCATCGAACGGCGAGGCTTCGACGATCGCCATCTTGCTCCAGCCGTCGACGCCCGGCGGCGTCACGTTGCGCCAGTGCTTGCCGCCATCGCGCGTCAGCCAGAGCAGGCCATCGTCGCTGCCGGCCCAGATCAGTTTCGGATCGACCGTCGACGGCGCGATCGCATAGACGACACCATAACCGCGCTCGCGGGCGTTGGCGAGCGTCAGCGCGCCGTGCGTCGAGGCGTGGGCATCCGCGCCGGTCAGATCGCCGCTGAGCTGCTGCCAGTTGAGCCCGCCGTCGGACGTTTCCAGAACGTATTGCGTGCCGAAGTAGAGCGCGTTCGGCTCGGCCGGGTTGACCGCCATCGCCGGCGTCCAGGTCGAGCGGAACTTGCGCTTTGGCGGCGGCGCGCCCCAGGTACTCACCGGCCATGGCGAGATGTCCTGGCTATCGCGCGTCGGCATCGCCACGCGCTCGACGCGGCCGCCGTAGCCATCGCCATAGACAATGTTCGGGTCGCCCGGCTTCGGGAGGACATACCCGCTCTCGCCGCCGGCGGTCGCGTGCCAGTCGCGGAAACTGATCTGCCCGTCCGGGCTGCGGCTCGCGATCGACACGGAACCCGAATCCTGCTGCGCGCCGTAAATACGGTACGGAAACTGGTTGTCGGTCGCCACGTGGTAGAACTGCGCGGTGGGCTGGTTGTACCAGCTACTCCAGGTGTCGCCGTTGTTCAGCGTCACCACCGTGCCCTGGTCGCTGGCGACGATCATGTCTTCGGGGTGGTTCGGGTTGATCCACAGGAAGTGGTAGTCGTCGCCGCCGGGCTCGCCCTTGATCGCTTTGAATGTATGGCCGCCATCGGTGGAGCGGAAGACCGAGCGGTTCGGCAGGAACACGGTGTTCGGATCGGCGGGGTCGACCGTCACGCGGCCGAAGTACCACATGCGCGTGGTGATCTGATTGTTGGCGCTGACGCGCTTCCACGTCCGCCCGGCGTCATCCGAGCGGTACAGGCCGCTGTGGCTGTCATCCTTCGCTTGGACCAGCGCATAAACCCGCTGCCCGTGATCGTTGCGCGAGACGCCGATGCCGATGCGGCCCAGCGATCCTGCCGGGAAGCCATGGCCCTCGATCTCGGTCCACGTCCGGCCCTCGTCGGTGGATTTGTACAGGCCGCTGCCGGAGCCGCTGACCGGCCCGTACTGCGTCCACGGCACGCGCTTCACCTGCCACAGCGCAGCATAAACGACGCGCGGATTGGCCGGATCCCAGGCTAGATCGACCGCGCCGGTTCTGGCATTCTTGTACAGCACCTTGTGCCAGGTCTTGCCGCCGTCGGTGGTGCGATAGACGCCGCGCTCGGTGTTCGGGCCGTAGATATGGCCGAGCGCCGCCACCAGCACGATGTCCGGATTGTGCGGATCGATCAGGATGCGGCCGATATGGCGCGTCTTCGTCAGGCCGAGATGGTGCCAGGTCTTGCCGCCGTCGGTGGTCTTATAAACGCCGTCACCGAAAGTCACATCCGAGCGCATGTCGGCTTCACCGGTGCCGATGTAGATGATGTTCGGGTTTGACGGCGCAATCGCCAGCGCCCCGATCGACGAGGTGCCGCCGTGCTGAAACATCGCCTGCCACGTGCCGCCGGCGTCGGTGGTTTTCCAGACGCCGCCGGCGACCGAGCCGAAGTAGTAGACGTTCGGTTTGCCTGGAATGCCGGCCGCCGCGAGCGCGCGCCCGCCGCGAAACGGTCCGATGAGGCGCCAGTGCATGCCGGCATAGAGTTTGGGTGAAACCGGCTGTGCAGCCAGGGCCGGCGCGGCCAGAACCAGCGGGGCGAGAAGCAGGGTGAAGCGCAGGCATTTCATGATGCGACCCTCCGGATTGTTGTTGTCAGGTACGCCGAAGCGCCCTATAGATGCCGAACAGGCTGATCGCCAGCCATGCCGTTTCAATCACGGCCGACGACAGGTTGAAGTAAAAGTACAGCGAAATCAGGATCAGCACGGAGCCGCAGGCGTTGACCAGCGAGTAGGCCAGCGATTCCGCCCGGATCCGGCGGATCTGCAGCAGGAGATACATCAGCAGCACCAGGAAGACGCCGAGCAGGCCGAGGCCGTTGATGACGGACATCAATGGTAGCGCTCCGAAGGCGGCCCGATGCTGCGGCCGGGTGGCTGGGCGCGACCGTTGACGATGGTAAGCCCGTCCGGTGTATCCATCTGCAGCGTTTCCAGCCGGCGGCCGAGCAGGACCGCGCGGCCGGGCCAGCGGTCCGCGCCATCCGCGCTGAATTCAAAGTCGTAGGTGCGCCGGAGCGCGATGCGGCCGCGGGTGGTGCGGCCGAGGCCAATCCGGTGGACGGCAACTGTTTCATCGAGTAACTGCATGTTGAGTTCGTTGCAGGCCCGCCGGCAGCGGGCGAGCATTTGTTCGCGCGCCTTGAGCGTGTCGTTCCACAGCCAGCCGATCGCAACAACGATGACAATTACCAGTATGATACCCACAACGCTATTGTAACCTCATGTTCGGGTATCTCATTGCCACTACCGGCCGCCGCACTTGGAGCCCAATTCGTCGCACAGGCGCTGGGGCTGAATTCAGCCGATTATCCGCCGCTTGAATTCACTGGTGTCACCAGCGATACGCGCGCCGAGGTCGCGGGCAGTTTGTTCGTTGCCATTCGTGGCGAGCGGTTCGACGGTCATCAGTTTATTGACGCAGCGGTAGCCGGCGGGGCGGCCGGTTTGCTCGTCGATCACGAAGTTACAGCTTCCGGTTCTGCGACGGTTTTCAAGGTCGACGATACGCTGGCCGGGTGGCGCAGTATAGCGGCCGCATGGCGGCGTCGCTTTGATCTGCCGGTGGTTGCGATCGGCGGCTCGGTCGGCAAGACAACCACCAAGAACCTGCTCGCGGCGATGCTGCGCGCCAAATTTCGGCGGGTACTCGCGACCGAGGGTAGCCGCAACGGCTACCTCGGGCTCGCGATGACGCTGACGGCGCTGCGGCCGGCGCATGAAACGGCAGTGATCGAAATCGGCATCGACGCTCCGGGCGCGATGGCGGCGCACGCGGAACTGGTGCGGCCGGACATGGCGTTGGTCACCGCTATCGGGGTGGAGCATCTCGACGCGCTAGGCGATGTCGAAACGGTCGCCGCCGAGGAGTGCCGGTTGCTCGACTGGACCACGGCTCACGGCGGTACCGTCTTCATCCACGATAACGACGATTGGCTTCGCCCTCGCCTGGCGCACTACGCGAATGCGAACTGCGTGCGCTACGGCTTCGGCGACGAGCCGGGCGGCGCCGACGTTCTGCACGCGCGGGTAAATGACCGCCAGCTGATCCTCAACGGGCTCGGCCTCAAGGATGCCGCCCTTTCGCTGCCGCTGCCGGGCCGGCACAACGCACTGAACGTGCTGGCGGCTGCCGCGGTAGCGCGTCGGCTGGAGCTCGACGCTGATGATATGCGCGCTGGCCTCAAGGCGTTTGAGCCGGATACCGCCCGTTCGAGGCGGGTTGAACTGGCCGGTGGCGTAACGGTACTGGCGGATTATTACAACGCCAGCCCGCTGTCGATGCGCGCCGCGCTCGCGACGCTGGCGGAATTCGATTCGAGGCGCCGATGGCTGTGCCTGGCCGACATGCTCGAACTCGGCCCGGACGAACTCGCATGGCACCGGGCGCTTGCCGAGCCTATTATGGCGCTGGACGCCCAAGGCGTTCTGCTGTACGGCCGGCGGATGAATGCGCTGGCGGAGGCGTTGCGCGAGGCCGGCTTTACCGGTGAACTGCGCAGCTTTGACGACAAGCCGTCCTTGGCGGAGTTTCTCGAAGCGCGACTCGCTCCCGGCGATGCAGTGCTGATCAAGGGTTCGCGCGGCATGGCGATGGAAGATGTGATGGCGCGGCTTGCCGAATGAAAGCTCGAAAAACCCGCCAAGGAGGACTGTTATGGATATCAACCGCACGGAAACTCAGTTGAAAGGCTTCTTTCACGATTTCAAAGAATTCGCGATGCGCGGCAACGCCATGGACATGGCGGTCGGGATCGTCATCGGCACGGCGTTCGGTGCCATTAGCAAATCACTGGTTGCTGACGTCATCATGCCGCCATTCGGGCTGTTGCTCGGCGGCCGCGATTTTTCCAAATACTTCATCGTTCTGAAGCAGGGCACGCCGCCGGGGCCATACCACTCAATGACGGCGGCGCAGGCTGCACACGCGGTGACGCTCAATTACGGCAGTTTTATCGGTACCATCATCACCTTTATCGTGATTGCACTGTCGATTTTCGTGCTGCTCCGGCAGATGAACAAGCTGAAGCGCAAGCCGCAGGATGTGCCGGCATCACCGACCACAAAAGAATGCCCGCATTGCTGCACGAGTATACCGATCAAGGCGAGCCGCTGTCCGGCTTGTACATCGGAGTTGGTGGCCGATACCTGAAACCTGTCCGGAGTGTCCGCACGATGTTGTCCGGTTGTTGCTCCGGACACTTCGGGAATTCACCTAAGTCATTATTTTTCAGTCGCTTAGGGTCAGTCGACCAGGCTGGCATGGTTCTTGCTTGTAAACCGGTATGAATGCTTTGAGCGATCACACCGACAATCGAACGCCGGGCATCCGCGATACTTCCGCCCAGGACCAACAGATCGATGCGGCGCCACGGCGCAGGCGGCGGCGCTGGATCGCGCTGGGCATCATCGTACTGCTGGGAATCGGGGCGGCGTTGGCTTACCCGGCGTTGACACGCTGGCTGAGCGCGGAACAGTCGGTACCGCGCGATCAGTTGCGTTTTTCGATGGTCAAGCGCGGCACTTTCGTGCGCGACGTCAGTGCGGACGGCCGTACCGTCGCCGCGGTTCAGCCGATGCTGTACAGCTCCGCGCAAGGCACGGTGATGTACCGGGTAGAGCCGGGAGACGTGGTCAATAAGGGGCAGGTGCTTGCGGTCGTCGCCAGCCCCGAACTCAACAGTGAACTCAAGCAGCAGCAGGCGAAGTACCAGGGCCTGAAAACGTCGCTCGCCCGACAGCGGGTCAGCATCCATAACCAGCAGCTTGAAAACCGACAACGCGTTAATTTGACCGCCGTCAAACTTCAGGCGGCGGAACGTGAGCTGAAGCGCTACAAGGCCGTCGTCGACGAAGGCATCGTCAGCCGCAGGGATTACGCGAAGGCGGAGGACGCCGTTTCGATCGCGCGGCTGGAACACAAACAGGCCGTGGCCGAGGCGAAACTGCAAAAACAGGGCCTGGACTATGAACTCAAGACCAAGCAACTGGAACTGCAGCGCGAACAGCTGGCGCTCGCGGACTTGCAGCGGCGCGCGGACCGGCTGACGGTACGCTCGCCGGTCGACGGCATCGTTGGCGCGCGCGAGGTCGGTCAAAACGAGGTCGTGACGCAAAACCAGCCATTGATTCGCGTCATCGACCTGTCCGCATTCGAAATTGAAGCGCAAATCCCTGAGAGCTACGCTGACAGTCTGCGCAACGGCATGGGTGCGCAAATCACGGTCGGTAGCCAGACTTATGCCGGCAAGGTGGCCTCGGTCGCGCCCGAAGTCAAGGAAGGCCAGGTAACGGCGCGCATCCGCTTCGCCGGCGAGCCGCCGAGCAACCTCAAGCAGAATCAGCAGGTGTCCGTGCGCATCGTGCTCGAATCCATCGACAACGCGCTGATGGTGCAACGCGGCCCGTTTCTCGACAGCGGCGGCGGCCGCAATGCGTACGTTGCCCACGACGGTGTGTTGACGCGGCGCCCGATCAAAACCGGCGCGGTCAGCGTCAATCAGGTACAGATATTATCGGGCCTGCAGGTCGGCGACCGCATCGTCATCTCCGATACCAGTGATTTCAACAGTGCCCCTACCGTGCTTGTTCGCGACTGAAGGATTATCCAGATGCTAGACATGACGCATATCAACAAGGTTTATCGCACCGATCTCGTCGAAACGCGTGCGCTCCGGGATTTCAGCCTGCACGTGGAGGAGGGCGAGTTCGTCGCCGTCACCGGTCCGTCCGGCTCCGGCAAGACGACGTTTCTGAACGTCACCGGGCTCCTGGAAACCTTTGAGCAGGGCGAGTACCGCCTCGACGGCAAAGACGTCAGCCGGCTGAACGACAACGAACGTTCGCGCATCCGCAACGAAAAAATCGGCTTTATTTTCCAAAGCTTCAACCTGATCCCCGATCTCGACGTATTCGACAATGTCGATGTACCGTTGCGCTACCGCGGTCTGCGCGCAGCGGAGCGCACTCGACGCATTGAACAAGCGCTGGAAGTCGTCGGTCTCGCCTCGCGCACGAAGCATCTGCCGTCGCAGCTTTCCGGCGGACAGCAGCAACGCGTGGCGATTGCGCGCGCGCTGGCGGGCGAGCCCCGCCTGCTGCTGGCCGACGAACCGACCGGCAACGTGGATTCGCTGATGGCGCGCGAGATTTTGCAGCTCATCAGCGGGATCAACGAGTATGGCACCACCATCATCATGGTGACGCATGATCCCGAAATGGCGCGCTACGCACACCGCAACGTGCACATCATGGACGGCCAGGTGACGGAATTGGAGCCGGCCGACGTGCATCTGGCTGCGCGACAGCAACCAATCGGCGCCCCCGATGGTCGTTCGCTCTAACTGCAGGTCAAGCCATGTTCTTCTACAACCTCCGCCTGGCCCTGCTGAGCTTGCGCCGCAACCCGGCGCTCAGTGCTTTGATGATCGGTGCGATCGCAGTCG
The DNA here is from genome assembly GCA_035690945.1 of Gammaproteobacteria bacterium. Lineage (GTDB taxonomy): Bacteria > Pseudomonadota > Gammaproteobacteria > Natronospirales > DASSBR01 > DASSBR01. Next base: position 5,588 of record DASSJY010000017.1, on the reverse strand, counting down.
GGATCGGCGCGTCGATGACAATGTTCACCGTGTATTACCTGATGTCGGCCGACCCGATTCCGCAAAAGAGCGCGCATCTTTATCGCGTGCAACTGGACAACTGGGACCCGGACAAGCCTTACGCGCCGCCCGACAAAGCGCCGGAACAGATGACGTATCGCGATGCCGTTTCATTGATGAAACAGGGGCCGGCCCCGCTCAGCAACGCGATGTTCCGCTCGTTTACCGTCGCGCAGCCGTCCGACAAGAACAAGTCGCCGTTTCCGGTTCGTGTGCGGGTGACGTACCGCAATTTCTTCCCGATGTTCGACACGCCGTTCGAGTACGGCGGGGCGTGGGGGAAAAGCGATGACGCGGAAGCGCACCAGGTGGTTGTATTGAGCAACGAGACCAATGAGCGACTGTTCGGCGGCGAAAACAGCGTCGGTAAAAGCGTCAAGCTGTATCACCGCTATTTCAAGGTGGTGGGTGTGCTGAAGCCTTGGCGCCCGACGCCGCGCTATTACGACCTGACAGCCACCGCGTTTGCCAAGCCAGACGACGTTTACGTACCGCTCAGCCTGACAGCACCGCTGCAAATACAGCCCGGCGGCATTATGAGCTGTTGGAAATCCAACGGCTCCGATTTTCAGTCGCTTCTGAATTCGGAGTGCGTCTGGCTGCAATTCTGGGTGCAACTCGATACGCCGACCCAAGTGGCGGCCTATAAGAGCTTTCTCGACGACTACGTGCGCGAACAGAAAAAACTGGGGCGGTTTCAGCGGCCGTTGAATAACCACCTGCGCAACGTGATGCAATGGCTCGACTACGAGCACGTGGTGGCATCGGACAACAGCATTTTGCTCGGTCTCGCCTTCATGTTTCTCGCCGTCTGCCTGGTAAACATGATGGGATTGTTGCTCGCCAAGTTCCTTGGCCGCGCAGCGCAAAGTGGCGTGCGCCGCGCGCTTGGCGCGAGCCGCGCGATGATCTTTTACCAGCACCTGGTCGAGGTGGCGGTAATCGGTTTCTGCGGCGGCTTGGCCGGCCTCGCCTTGACGTGGCTGGGTCTGCGCCTCGTCAGCGGGCTTTACAGGAACTACGAAGGGCTGACGCAGCTTGATCCGACGCTGGCCGGCATTGCCATCGGCATTGCGCTGGTGGCGGCTTTGGTCGCCGGCATCTACCCGGCCTGGCGCATCTGCCGCACCAGCGTCGCAATGCACCTGAAAACGCAGTAGCGGAGGAATCACCATGCGTCCGATTTTGAGTGCGTTGTTGCGCAATAAGACTGGTGCGGTGCTGGTCGTGATACAAATTGCGATTACACTCGCGATCGTCGTCAATGCGCTGTTTATCGTCAATCAACGACTTGCGCTGATCGGTAGACCGACCGGCATGGACGAGGCCAACATCTTTTCGCTTTACAGTTTCGGTTTCACGTCGAATTTTCGTGCCGGCCCCACGATACAACAGGACCTGCGCACCTTGCGCGGTCTGCCCGGCGTCATAGATGCTACGCCGATCAATCTGGTGCCGATGAGCAGCAGCGGCAGCGACTTGACGTTGACAGCGCAGCGTGGCGAGAACGTGCCCGGCGTCGATGCCGGCATCTACGACGTGGACGAACATGGCTTGAACGCTCTGGGACTCAAGCTGATTGCGGGGCGCAACTTCACACATCAGGAAGTCGACTACGTCGATCCGGAGAAAGATTACACGCCGCCGGTGGTGATCGTGACGCAGGGGCTGGCGAAGGCATTATTTCCGAACGGCGGCGCGCTGGGCAAGACGCTGTATTGGGGCGGCAAAAAGCCGTCGCGCATTGTCGGCATCGTAAAGCGGTTTTACGGTAACGACTATTCGGGCCATATCGGCTGGAGCATATTACTGCCGGACGTGACGACGGCGAAGCAGATTGCCTACGTCGTGCGGGCACAGCCGGGGCAGCGGGACCGCCTGATGCCGAAGGTCGAAAAAATGCTGGGACAGAGCAACCGCGACCGGACCATTATGCAAATGAGCGCGATGAGCAAGACGATTGCCGGCCATTATCGCGAAGATCGGGCGATGGCTGTGATTCTGATCGTCGTCATCGCGTTGCTGATAGCGGTGACCGCGCTCGGCATTTTCGGCCTGGCGGTATTCAACGTGAACCGGCGCCGCAAACAGATCGGCATCCGGCGTGCGCTCGGCGCGCGCCGCGTGGACATCATAGGCTACTTCATGACGGAAAGCTGGCTCATGACGACAATCGGCGTTGTCATCGGCAGCGCGCTGGCCGTCGGCTTGAACTATTGGTTGGTGATGCATTACGCGGTGCCGCGCCTGGCTTGGTACTATGTCCCCGCCGGCATTGGCTTGTTATGGGTGCTGGGCGCGGTGGCAGTGCTGATGCCCGCCTTGCGCGCGGCCTCGATTCCGCCGGCGGTGGCCACCCGTACCGTGTAGGCGAACCACATGTCGACCATTCTGGTCATCGACGACAACCAGGCGATTTGCAACGCGCTGCGCGTGCTGTTCTCGCTGCGCGACATCGATGCGCGCTGCGCCCGGTCGCCGGAAGAGGGCTTGGCGGCGTTGGCGCGCGAGCCGGTCGACCTCGTCGTCCAGGACATGAACTTCTCGACCGACACGACCTCCGGCGACGAAGGTGTGGCTCTGTTCCGCCGCATTCGCCAACGCTACCCGGATTTGCCCGTTATCCTGCTGACGGCATGGACACATCTGGAGACAGCCGTTGAGCTGGTACGCGGGGGTGCGGCAGATTATCTGGCAAAGCCGTGGGACGACAACAAGCTGCTGACGTCGGCCGAAAACCTGATCGCACTGCACGCGGCGAGGCGTGAACAGCAGCGCCTGCGGGAGAGGCGGGAACGCGCGCGCAACAAGCTCGCGCAAAATTACAATCTGTGCGGGCTGGTTTACGCCAGCGACGCGATGGGGGAACTCGTTTCCATCGCCGCGCAAGTGGCGCATGCCGACGTCCCGGTGTTGATTACCGGCCCGAATGGCGTCGGCAAGGAAAAGTTCGCTGACCTGATTCAGGCGAACTCAACGGTCTGCGACGGTCCGTATGTCAAAGTCAACGTCGGCGCGCTTCCGCCCGAGTTGATGGAGAGCGAGCTCTTCGGCGCCGAAGCAGGCGCCTATACCGGCGCCACCCGTAGCCGCGCCGGACGTTTCGAAGCCGCCGACGGCGGTACGCTGTTTCTCGATGAGATCGGCGAGTTGCCGTTAAGTGGCCAGGTCAAGTTGTTGCGGGTGCTGCAGACCGGCGAATTCTCACGCTTGGGCAGCAACGAAACGCGGCGCGTGCGGGTTCGCATAATCAGCGCGACCAACAGCGACCTCGGTGCCGCGATCAAAGCCGGCGCATTTCGTGAAGATCTGTATTACCGCCTGAATGTCATCGAACTGGCCGTTCCACCGCTGGCCGAGCGGCGCGACGACATCATTCCACTGGCTCGTGCGTTGCTGCCGGCAGGGACCGCCATCAGTCGAAGCCTGGAGCAGTCGCTGGTGGCGTACCCGTGGCCGGGCAATGTGCGCGAGCTGCAGAACCGGCTGGCGCGCGCGAAGCTGTTGGCGGGAGAGCGAGCGATCACCGCAGCGGACCTCGGGTTGCCGCAGCGGGGAGAGGAGCGGGACGCATCCGCGGAGCCTGATCGCGCCGCAATTGCCGACGTCCTCAATCGCACCGATTGGGTCATCGCCGAGGCAGCCGAAGAACTTGGCCTCAGTCGCCAGGCCCTGTATCGCCGCATCGAAAAGTACGGTTTGCAGAAGTAGGGCCCCGATGAAACTGCGCCTGTCGCTCGAGGCAAGGCTGATCCTCTTCGTGAGCCTGACGGCGGCAGCCGGTGCCGCGCTCAGTCTGGCTATTTTGCGGCTGGCGGCGCCGGGGTGGATGGCTTACGCGGCCGCGGCGATTGCCGGCTTAGCCTTTATCGTCTATGCCGTACACCGCTTTATGACGCCGTTGAACCGGTTGATCAGCGCGCTGAACGACGGGGTCACCAGCTTTCAGGACAACGATTTCAGCGTCAACATCGCAGTCACGCGAAACGATGCTTTGGGCGAACTGGTTGAACATTACAACCGGGTCGGCGATGCGCTTCGCGAAGAACGCCGCAACCTGTTTCAGCGGGAATTGCTGCTCGATACTGTCATCCAGAGTACGCCGCTGGCATTGGTTTTGGCGGGGCGCGGCGGGCAGGTGGTTTACAGCAACATCGCTGCGCGGCGGTTCTTGAATAACGGACGGCCGTTGGAAGGGGAGAAGCTTGCCGCACTACTGGAGCGTGCGCCGCGTGAAATTCGTGAAGCTGTCGAGCGAGGACGCGACGGTCTGTTTACCATCGAAATTGCAGACCGGCAGGAAATATATCATTTGTCGCAACGCCATTTCCGGCTGAACGCGCAGCAGCACACGCTCTATCTGTTCAAGATGCTGACGCGCGAATTGACACGCCAGGAGGTCGACATCTGGAAAAAGGTCATTCGTGTCATCAGCCATGAGATCAACAATTCGCTGGCGCCCATTTCTTCGCTGGCCCATTCCGGGCAGGCTTTGTCGAACGACAAAAATATCCATTCAATTTTTGCTGCGATCGAGGAGCGCTCGGTCCACTTGACGACGTTCATCAGTGGGTACGCACGTTTCGCCAAGCTTCCGCCGCCAAATCCCGACTTCGTGGACTGGCGCGAATTTGTCAACGGCCTCGCTGCCACGATGCGCTTTCGACTTAACGGTGAGATGCCGAGCATGCCGGGCTATTTCGATCTGGCGCAAATTCAGCAGGTCATGATCAACTTGCTGAAAAACGCGGCGGAATCCGGTTCGCCGGTCGAGGCTATCGAACTTTCGGTGGAGCAGAACGAAGACGGGACTCGCCTCCGCATCGCGGATCGTGGTATGGGAATGGGCGAGGCCGTCCTGAAGAATGCGTTGCTGCCGCTTTATTCGACGAAGCAAGGCGGAACAGGACTCGGCCTGACGTTGTGTCGGGAGATCGTCGAAGCGCATGACGGCCGCCTGACGATTGCAAACCGCACCGGCAACGGCGTAATGGTCGAGATATGGCTTCCGGGGCGCGCCGGCTGGCGCACCCCGGTCGCGGACAAGCTTTGAGGATCAGCTCTTTCGAGCGGCTGTCTTGCGTCTCGTGGCTTTTTTGCGCGATGCCGTACGAGCCGTCTTCTTGCGAACCGTACCGCGCTTCCTGGCCGCACTCTTGCGCGCCGCCGCCTTCTTCCGTGTAACCTTCTTGCGCGCTGGACGTCCCGGACGTTTTTTGGCCGTAACCTTGCGAGTCGCGGTCTTTCGCGTCGCGGCCTTCTTCTTTATCCGGCGTTTCTTGCGTGGCTTGCCCGCCTTTTTCTTCCATGCCTTTTCGGCTTTGCCGAGCGCCTGATCGAATGCCTTCGCCTTTTGCAGCAGTGTTTTGGCCTGCTTCTTTTCGTCCTTGAGCGGCCTGATCTCTTCGCGTAATACGCGCGCCTGAGCGCGGCTGTCGATCAAATCCGTTTTGATCGTCTCCAGCTTTTTGGCAGCGGCGACGGAATGGGTGCGAGCGAATTGCTCTTTCGCCGTTTCAAGCTGCGCC
>DASSJY010000016.1:0-66910 GCA_035690945.1 Gammaproteobacteria bacterium | reverse complement strand
AACGGGCGCGGGCAGCCTCGCCCATCAATGCCTGGACTATATAGCGGGAACGCCTGTGCGCTTCAATCACCGCGTTGCGCTCCCTTGCCAGAGCTCCGGCTATGCCGCGGTCGCGCGCCTTGTGCTTGAAGCGCACAGACGTTCTGAACAGGGCAATATCGCCTTGAAAGACCACTAGATGAAGGCGCCGGAACTCCGCGCCTGGCTCACTCTGCTGCGTACGCCCGCGAGCCGCGAACGGCTGCGGGCGGCGCTTGAGGCATTCGGATCGGCCGAGGCCGTGCTCGCGGAAAGCGACCGGGCGCTGGCGCAGGTCGGTTTCGACGACGAGGCGCGTCGGTGGCTTGGTGCGCCAGATGCCGCATTGATCGATGCCGATCTGGCCTGGTTCGAATCGCCGGATCGCCACCTGCTCACGGCCGATCGTCCCGACTGGCCGCCGCTGCTGAGCGAAATTCCCGACCCGCCAATTGCATTGTTCGTGCGCGGGAACCCAGTGCTGCTGGCCGAGCCGCAGCTCGCGATCGTCGGCAGTCGCAACCCCACCCCGGCCGGACGCGAGACCGCCGCCGACTTCGCCCGGCACCTCGCGCGCCGGGCTGATCATCACCAGCGGCCTCGCGATGGGCATCGACGGCGCCAGCCACAAGGGCGCGCTCGATGGCGGCGGTGCGACGATTGCAGTTTGCGGCACCGGTCTCGACCGCATTTATCCCGCGCGCCACGAGGCGCTGGGGCGCGAAATCGCGGCCCACGGCGCGCTGGTATCCGAATATCCGCTGGGCACGCGGCCGCTGCGGCATCATTTTCCGGAACGTAACCGGCTGGTCAGTGGTCTGAGTCTGGGTGTGCTGGTGGTGGAGGCGGCGCAGCGCAGCGGCTCGCTGATCAGCGCCCGGCTCGCGAGCGAGCAGGGCCGCGAGGTATTCGCGATTCCCGGCTCGATTCACAACCCGCTCGCGCACGGCTGCCACCGGCTGATTCGCGACGGCGCCAAGCTGGTCGAAACGGCCGCCGACGTGCTGGAGGAACTGACGCCGCTGCTGCGGCTGGCGACCGACGCCGCCGATGTCGGCGCCACGGCAGCGCCCGCCGATCCGGCGACGGAGCAGGTCTTGAAATATGTCGATTTCGCCCCAACCTCTGTTGACCGTATCGTCGAACGCAGCGGATTGACGGCCGCTGCCATTTCCGCCATGCTGCTGTCATTGGAGCTTCAGGGCTTCATTGCCGCCGCGCCGGGGGGAGGTTATATGCGTACGTCGGAATGACTCATTCGCACACTCAATCAACTGCTTGCCACCGCGCTGGAGGCCCTCGATGATGAGAGAAAACGTGCTCGACGTGCTGCTGTACCTGTTCGAGAACTACCTGGACGACGATGCCGAGACCTACGCCGACCGCGACGTGCTGACGGTCGAACTGGAAGCCGCCGGCTTCCCGCGCTCCGAAGTCGGCAAGGCGTTCGACTGGCTGGAAGGCCTCGCCATTGACGAGGACAAGGTACCGGCGCTCGCCGCGACCGGCGCGATTCGCGTTTTCAACGATCAGGAAATGGCGCGACTTGATGTGCGCTGCCGCGGCTTTCTGCGGCATCTCGAGAATATCGGCATCCTCGACGCCGCGCAGCGCGAGGTTGTGATCGACCGCATTCTGGCGCTGGAGGCCGACACCGTCGACCTGGACGACGTGAAGTGGGTCATCCTGATGGTGCTGTTCAACCAGCCCGGTCAGGAAATGGCCTTCGCACGCATGGAAGACCTCGTATTCGAGGACCGCGGCTCGGCGCTGCATTAGGCACCAATATTATGGATGGTGACGGCCCCGGTTTCTTTTGACCGGCGGGCGCTGCTAGACTCTCCTCGCGCGCAAATCGCGGGGATTTCATCCCGAAATTTCTGTCCATCCGGCCGGCGTTTGCCGCCATGGCCGATTATTGACGAAGACAATGGCTCGAAACCTGGTAATCGTGGAATCGCCCGCCAAGGCGAAGACCATCAACAAGTATCTCGGCAAGGACTTCGAGGTCATGGCCTCCTATGGCCATGTCCGCGACCTCGTGCCGAAGGAAGGCGCCGTCGATCCGGCACACGACTTCGCAATGAAGTACCAGGTGATCGAGCGCAACTCGAAACATGTCGACAGCATCGTCAAGGCACTCAAAAAGGCCGACACGCTGTACCTCGCCACTGACCCGGATCGCGAAGGCGAAGCCATATCCTGGCACCTGTACGCGCTGCTCGACGAAAAGGGCGTACTCGACGACAAGCAGGTCGGCCGCGTGGTGTTTCACGAAATCACCCGGCGCGCGGTCAACGAGGCGATCGCCAATCCGCGCGAACTGTCGACCGAGTTGGTGAACGCGCAACAGGCGCGCCGCGCGCTGGATTATCTGGTCGGCTTCAACCTGTCGCCGCTGTTGTGGAAGAAGATCCGCCGCGGTCTGTCCGCCGGCCGCGTGCAAAGCCCCGCGCTCCGAATGATCGTCGAGCGCGAGCTGGAAATCGAGGCGTTCAAGGCGCAGGAATACTGGACGCTCGAAGCCGACGCCGCGAAGAATGGGCAGGCATTCGTCGCCAAGCTGGCCGAATTCGGCGGCAAGAAAGTCGAACAGTTCACCTTCACCGACGACAAGGGCGCACATGCGGCACAGCAGGCGCTGACGCAGGCCGCCAACGGCCAACTGAAGGTCCTCAAGGTCGACAAGAAGCAGCGCAAGCGCAACCCGGCGGCGCCGTTTACAACCTCGACGCTGCAACAGGAAGCCGCGCGCAAGCTCGGCTTCACCGCGCAGCGCACCATGCGCACCGCGCAGCAGTTGTACGAAGGCATCGACACCGGTGAAGGCGCGATCGGCCTGATCACCTACATGCGAACCGACTCGGTCAATTTGGCCAACGAGGCGCTCGACGACATCCGCGAGTTGATCGCGACGCGCTACGGCAAGGACCAGTTGCCGAAGCAGCCGCGCCGCTACAAGACCAAGGCGAAGAATGCGCAGGAAGCCCACGAGGCGATTCGCCCGACCAGCGCCGGCCGCGAACCTGCCAGCCTGCGCGGCAAGCTCAGCAACGATCAATACCGGCTGTACGAGCTGGTCTGGAAGCGCACCGTCGCCTGCCAGATGATTCACGCGGTGTTCGATACCGTGGCCGTCGACCTTGGCTGCGGCGAGGGCAACCGCTTCCGCGCCACCGGCTCGGTGCTGGTCAAGCCCGGCTTTATCGCCGTCTACCAGGAAGGGCGCGACGACTCGACCGACAACGATGAAGACAAGCTGCTGCCGGAATTGGCCGAAGGCGACACCATCGCGCTCGAAGCCGTGCGTGCCGACCAGCACTTTACCGAGCCGCCGCCGCGCTATTCGGAAGCGAGCCTCGTGAAGGCGCTGGAAGAATACGGCATCGGCCGACCATCGACCTACGCCAGCATCATTCAGACGTTGCAGCAGCGCGAATACGTCGAAATGGATCGCAAGCGCTTCATCCCGACCGACGTCGGCCGCGTGGTCAACAAGTTCCTGACCGAACATTTCACGCAGTACGTCGATTACGATTTCACCGCCCGGCTCGAGGACGAACTCGATGAAGTCGCGCGCGGCGAGAAGGACTGGGTGCCGCTGCTGGACGAATTCTGGAGTCCGTTCAAATCGCTGGTGGACGAGAAGGAAGAAAGCGTTTCCCGCAAGGATGTGACGTCCGAAGAACTCGACGAAACCTGCCCGAAGTGCGGCAAGCCGCTGTCGATCCGGCTGGGGCGGCGCGGCCGCTTCATCGGCTGCACCGGCTATCCCGACTGCGATTACACCCGCAATCTCGACGAAAGCGCGGACGAAGCACCGACCGAGCCGGAAAAAGTCGAAGGCCGGCAGTGCCCGGACTGCGACTCGGATCTGATCATCCGCCGCGGGCGCTACGGCAAATTCATCGGCTGCAGCAACTACCCGAAGTGCAAGCACATCGAGCCGCTGGAAAAGCCGAAGGACACCGGCATTGAATGCCCGGAATGCCACCAGGGCAAGCTGCTGCAGCGCAAATCGCGCTACGGCAAGATTTTCTATTCCTGCGAGCGCTACCCGAAGTGCAAGTACGCGGTCTGGAACCAGCCGATCGCTGAAGAATGCCCGCAATGCGGCTGGCCGATCCTGACGGTCAAGACGACCAAGCGGCGCGGCACCGAAAAGGTCTGCCCGCAAAAGGAGTGCGGCTACAAAACGCCGGCACCGGAACTCGCGCCTGACGAAGAAGCGGTCGCTTCCTGACTTTACTGCGTTGATCAACCCCTGGCAGCTCCGACTCGCGCGCCGCACCATCGCCGCGGGCGGTATCGTCGCTTATCCGACCGAAGGTGTCTGGGGCCTGGGCTGCGACCCGCTGAACTCGGATGCGATTGACCGCCTGCTCGCCATCAAGCACCGCGACGCCGGTCGGGGCTTCATTCTGATCGCCTCGCATCGCGAGCAACTGTCGCCGTACCTCGATCCGCTGCCGGAATCGGTGGAAAAGCAACTGGCCGAAACCTGGCCGGGTCCGGTCACCTGGATATTGCCCGCCGCGCCGGACACGCCCGGGATCCTCACCGGCGGCCGCAGCACGATCGCCGCGCGCGTCAGCGCGCACCTGCTTGTGCGAGCCTTGTGCGACACCTGCGATCAAGCACTGATCTCCACCAGCGCCAATCTCAGCGGTCATCCGGCCGCACGTTCGGCGCTCACCGTCCGCAGGCGGCTCGGCGAAGCGGTTGATTTCATCCTGGCCGGTCCGCTCGGCAGTCGCTCAAAACCGACCGAAATTCGCGACGCCACCACTGGCAAGGTCATCCGTCCCGGCTAAGTTCTTCCCCTTCTTCCTTCGGGAGAGGGGTCAGGGTGTGGGTGCCCGAAGCCGCAGCGTATAATTCGCGTCAGCCGACAAGAAAGCGAAACAGTGACCGACACGCCCGACACCACAGCCGTTGATGCCTACCTGCGCGGCCTGCAAAATCGTCTCACGACCATCTTCGAATCCCTCGACGGTCAAGCCCGCTTCAAGCGCGACGGGTGGCAGCGTCAGGAAGGCGGCGGCGGTGAGAGCCGCATCCTTGAAGGCAGCGCACTGTTCGAGAAGGCCGGTGTCGGGTTCTCGCACGTGTTCGGCCCCGGCCTGCCGGCCAGTGCCAGCGCCCACCGCCCTGAACTCGCTGGTCGGAGTTTCCAGGCGCTCGGCGTATCGGCTGTCCTGCACCCGCTGAATCCATACGTCCCCACCGCGCACATGAACGTGCGCTTCTTCATTGCCGAAAAGGAAGGCGCGCCGCCGGTGTGGTGGTTCGGCGGCGGCTTCGACCTGACGCCGTATTACGGTTTTGAAGACGACGCGCGCCATTGGCACGAGCAGGCAGCCGAAGCCTGTGCGCCATTCGGCGAAGACGTCTACGCGCGCTACAAGAAATGGTGCGACGAGTATTTTTTCATTCGCCATCGCAATGAGGCACGCGGCATCGGCGGCCTGTTTTTCGACGACCTGAACGAGTGGGGATTCGATCGCTGCTTCGGATTCATGCAAAGTATCGGCGACCATTTTCTGACCGCGTACCAGCCGATTGTCGAACGACGCCGCAATACCCCGTGGAGCGATCCCGAGCGGCAGTTCCAGCTCTACCGCCGCGGCCGTTACGTCGAATTCAACCTGGTCTACGACCGCGGTACGCTATTCGGCCTGCAATCCGGCGGCCGCGCCGAATCGATTCTGATGTCGCTGCCACCGCTGGTACGCTGGCAATACGACTGGCAACCGGAAGCCGGTTCGCCGGAAGCGAAGCTGTACGACGTATTTTTAAGGCCGCGAGACTGGCTCAGTGAATAACCCGTTTCCACGATTCCATTTGGCCTTCCCGGTCACTGACATCGAAGCAACCCGCCGCTTCTACGTCGATGCGCTCGGCTGCCGCGTCGGCCGTGAAGCCGAACGGTGGATCGACTTCGATTTTTTCGGTCACCAGATCAGCGCGCACCTAGTCGCGCGGCTGGAGAATTCGGCAACCAATCCGGTCGACGGCGACGATGTGCCGGTACGCCACTTCGGCGCCATCCTTGACTGGGGCGACTGGCACGCGCTGGCGGAACGGCTCAAGTCGGCGCGAGCGGAATTCATCATCAAGCCGCATGTGCGATTCGCCGGCCGCCCCGGCGAGCAGGCCACGCTGTTCATTCGCGATCCGAGCGGCAACGCGCTGGAATTCAAGGCATTTCGAGACCCGGGAGCCATCTTTGCGCCCCAGCCGGAACGATGAGCGCAGACGTCGTCATTCGGCCGGCAACGGACGCGGATGCCGATGCGATTGCCCGCATCTACAACCATTACGTTGCCAACACGATCATCACGTTCGAGGAGCAACCTGTTCCGAGCGCCGAAGTCGCGAATCGTATTGCGGCCAATGCCGCGAATGCGCTGCCGTGGCTGATCGCCACGCAGGGGGATCGAGTTGTCGGCTACACCCACGCCAGCAAATGGAAAGGCCGGTGCGCGTATCGTTTCTCCGTGGAAAGCACGGCCTATCTCGCACCCGGGTCGGTCGGCCGGGGCATCGGCAGTCGGCTTTACGAACTGCTGCTCGACCGCCTGCGCGAGAAGTCCGTGCATGTGGTGCTCGCCGGCATCGCGCTGCCCAATCCGGCCAGCGTCGCATTGCACGAGAAGCTCGGCTTTCGGAAAGTCGGCCATTTCGGCCAGGTCGGATTCAAGTTCAACCAGTGGATCGATGTCGGCTACTGGCAGTTATCATTATGAGGACCGAATTAATGCCGGGGAAACGACCGAGATGACGGACATCAACAACCTGTTGGAGAACAACGACCGCTGGGCCGACGAAGTCAGCCGGCGGGATGCAACCTTTTTCAGCGAGCTTGCGAAGCAGCAAACGCCGCGCTACCTCTGGATCGGCTGCTCGGACAGCCGGGTGCCGGCGAGCCAGGTGGTCGGCCTCAAGCCCGGTGACATGTTTGTGCACCGCAACATTTCGAACGTTGTCGTGCACACGGATCTCAACGGACTGTCGGTGATTCAGTACGCCGTCGAAGTGCTGAAAGTGCCGCATGTCATCGTCTGCGGCCATTACGGCTGCGGCGGGGTACTGGCGGCGCTGCGCAATGAGAAACACGGGCTGATCGACAACTGGCTGCGCCACGTGCGGGAAGTGCAGTCGAAATATCAAGAGCAGCTTGATGCGCTTGCGACCGAAGGCGAGCGCCATCGGCGCCTGTGCGAGTTGAACGTGATCGAGCAGGTGCGAAATATGTGCCGCACGACGATCCTGCAGGACGCCTGGGCACATGGTCAGACGGTGTCGGTGCATGGCTGGATTTACGAGCTTCAGGATGGCCGGGTGTACGATCTCGGCATAAACGTTGGCGGCCCGGCCGAAATTGGCGCTTGCACCGAGGCGGCGCGGCGCCTGGAGGAAGTATGATGATGACGCATTCAGGCAGTTGCCATTGCGGCAACATTAAATTTGAAGTCGATGGCGACATTCAGCAGCTTTTCGAGTGCAACTGTTCGCATTGCAGCCGCAAAGGCTACTTGATGTGGTTCGCGCCGCGGGGACAGTTGCGGCTGCTGACGCCGGAAAGCGACCTGAGCACCTATACCTTCAACAAGCACGCGATCAAGCACCATTTCTGTGCAACATGCGGCTGTGCACCGTTCGGCTTTGGAAAAGACAAGGAAGGAAACAATGTCGCGGCGGTCAACGTACGCTGTCTGCCGGAGTTGGATCGGTCGGCGCTGGCAGTTAAACAGGTGGACGGGCGCAGCCTGTAGCGGGAGCCGACGCTAGCGGCTCTCCCATTCCATCGTTTCAAGATACCGCCGGAGCTGCCCGGCGGTGCGGAACTGCTTTTTGATCAGCGTGCGCTTCAGACCGCGGCAGATTTTCTTCACTTCCGGCGGCTGCTTCGAATAGTACTTCGCGCCACCGAGCGTGTCGTAAAAAATCCGGATGATATCGACGACGTCTTCGCGGATGTTCTCGCCGGTAGACACGCGCCAGCGATACATGTCGATCAGCTTGACCTGGAAGCGGATGCCGCGACGCTTGATGATGATGTTGTCGGTATGCAGATCGCCGTGATACTCACGCATTTCGTGAATCGTCTCCAGCCCCGCCGCCAGCGTGTGCAACAGGTGCATGCCCTCGAACGGCGTCAGCCGCCCGCTCGGCTGGTGGCGCAGAAATGCACTCAATAACTCGCCTTCGACATATTCGGAAACGATAAACCGGATGCGCTGACCTCGGTAAGTGATTTCGTCGTGCGTCAGGTACGAAATCAGGATCGGGCAACGGCGCAGCTTGTTGAGCTTGTTGGCGTAGTAGTTGAACGCCCGGTCGCGCGGGTTGCGGTGTGGGTAAAAGAACTTGGCGGCGCGCTCTATGCCGGTCGCCAGCTCGCGCACCTTGTAGACTTCGCCCTCGTAGCCGCGCCCGAGGAGCGCGATGATCTCGTACTTGTGGCCCAGCCGCCGGCCGGGAGCGAAGTCGAAGGCGTCGATCCGCTCCTGCTTACCTGCAGGGCCGCTCATCGGCCCGCCAGTTCCCGATGCCGAAAGCAGCTCGTGACGTGATCGTTGACCAGCCCCACCGCCTGCATCAGCGAGTAGCAGATCGTCGAGCCGACGAACTTGAAGCCGAGCTTCCCGAGATCCTTCGACAACGTGTCCGACAATGCCGTACGCGGCGGGACATCGGCGTGGCTCGGCCACGCGTTCTGCACCGGCCGACCGTCCACGTAGCGCCACAGGAAGGCGTCGAAGCTGCCATGCGCCTCCTGTATCGCCAGGAACGCGCGCGCATTGGTGACCGCCGACTCCACCTTGAGCCGGTTGCGGATGATGGCCGGATTCTGTAGCAGTGCCTCGATACGCCGCCGGTCCAGACGCGCCACTTTCGTCGGATCGAATCCGGCAAACGCGGCGCGGTAGCCCGCACGCCGCCGCAGGATCGTCGCCCAGGACAGGCCCGCCTGCGCGCCCTCCAGCAACAGGAACTCAAACAACGTGGAATCGTCGTGAACGGGGACGCCCCACTCGTCGTCGTGATACGCGAGATAAACCGGATCGTTCGGCGACGCCCAGGCGCAGCGTTTATATGTCATGTTCATTTGGCAGCGGGTATGGTTTCACGTATACAAGATGCAAGGCGGCCGCTTCGGCCGCACGGATGCCAAAATACAAGGAGTTTAGCCATGCTCGGTTGGGCTGTCATTTTCTTCATTATCGCGATTATTGCCGCTGCCTTCGGCTTTGGCGGCATTGCGGCCGGCGCCGCAGGCATCGCCAAGATCCTGTTTTTTATCTTTCTCGTGATATTCGTCATCACGCTGATTATGCACCTCGTCGGCGGCCGGCGCCGCCGCGGCCTGTAACCATGCCGTGGGTCGCATAATTCGTTAAATCATTTGTTATACTCGGACGGCATCCCATATCGCATAACATGCAAAGGAGGCTCTTATGCGTATTTCCCCCACTCTGCTCGTCGCCGCGGTTTTTGCGGCCTCTCTGGGTCTAGCCGCCTGCGGCAATAACAGCAACGGCAACAATGCCAATGGCCACACTGCTGCCGGCAACGACAACCAGACGGCGGGACAGCAGGCGCAGAACACCGGCCAGCAGATGCAGAACCAGGCGAACAACGTGGCGAACAATGCGAAAGTCGGTGCGTCCGACACCGCCATCACCGCCGCAGTCAAGTCGAAGCTGCTCGCCAATTCCAGCACGTCCGGCATGGATATCCACGTCGAGACCAACCACGGCGTCGTCACCCTGAGCGGCACGGTGCGGTCGGAGGCGGAGAAAACTCTCGCCGAACGTATTGCCCGCAATACCGACGGCGTGACCGACGTGACCAATAACCTGAAGGTACAGGGCAGCTAGCCGCAGTTGTCGCGACGGCCCGCTTCGGCGGGCCGTTTGTTACGGCCTCCAGCCTCGAAAGGCTGGCCCGGAAAGGCCATTTGCTTTACTCTATCGGCGCCTTTGAGAACAGGCTCACGCTGATGATTCCCGATGCCTTTTCCCGGTTTCCGACGACCCGCAAGCGGCGGTTACGGCGGGATGCGTTTACCCGTCGGCTGGTGCGCGAAACGCATCTTGCCGCGGACGACCTGATTTATCCGGTGTTCGTGCTCGACGGCGAGAATCGTCGTGAGCCGGTGGCATCGATGCCCGGGGTCGAGCGGCTCAGCATCGACCTGCTGGTGCATGAAGCCGAAGCCGCCGCCGGACTCGGGGTACCGGCCGTCGCACTGTTTCCGGTGACGCCGCCGGATCGGAAATCGGACGACGCCTCCGAGGCCTGGAATCCGGACGGAATCGCGCAGCGCGCGGTGCGTGCGCTGAAAGACGCGCTGCCCACGCTGGGCGTCATCACCGACGTCGCGCTCGATCCGTTCACCTGCAACGGCCAGGACGGGTTGACTGACGCCGGCGGCTACGTGCTGAACGACGCGACCGTCGAAGCGCTGGTCAAGCAGGCGCTGTCGCACGCCGACGCCGGCGCAGACATGGTCGCGCCGTCCGACATGATGGATGGCCGCGTCGGCGCCATTCGGACGGCGCTCGACGATGCCGGCTTCATCGACACCCGCATTCTGGCCTATTCGGCCAAGTACGCCTCGCACTTTTACGGCCCGTTCCGCGATGCTGTCGGCTCGGCGGCGACCCTCAAGGGCGACAAATCGACCTACCAGATGGACCCGGCGAACAGCGATGAAGCGCTGGCCGAGGTCGCGCTCGATCTCGCCGAGGGCGCCGACATGATCATGATCAAGCCGGGGCTGCCATATCTCGACGTCATCCGGCGGGTCAAGGACCGCTTCACCGTGCCGACGTTCGCGTACCAGGTCAGCGGCGAGTACGCCATGTTGATGGCGGCGGCGGAGCGCGGCTGGCTCGACGAGCGGGCGGTGGTGCTGGAAAGCCTGATGTGCTTCAAGCGCGCCGGCGCGGACGCCATTCTGACCTACTTCGCGCCGCGCGTTGCGGAGTGGCTTGCGTCATAAAACTGTCACGTTCCACGGGTAGACTGCACCCATGACCAAAACCTATTTCACCGGCATCTTCGGCCGCTCGCCCATCAAGCCGCTGCAGGAGCACATGGCGAAAGTTGTCGACTGCGTGCGCACGCTCAAGCCGTTCGCCGAGGCGGTGACGGCCGCCGACTGGGATCAGGCGGCGGCGCTGCGACGCAGGATCATCGACCTTGAGCACGAGGCCGATGCGATGAAACGCGAGCTGCGCCTGCACCTGCCGAACAGCCTGTTCATGCCGGTAGCGCGCGCGGACCTGCTGAACCTGCTGCAGTCGCAGGACAGCATCGCCAACAAGACCAAGGACATTACCGGCCTGATGGCCGGCCGGCGCATGCGGTTGCCGGCGCCGCTGCACGAATTGTTCCTGCGTCAGGTACAACGCTCGATCGACGCGACCGAGCAGGCGTATAACAGCGTAGACCAGCTCGGCGAACTGTTCGAAACCGGTTTCCGCGGCGCGGAAGCGGACATCGTCGAATCGATGATCGTCGAACTCGACCGCATCGAGTCCGATACCGACGCGATCCAGGTGGAACTCCGCACGCAACTCTACCCGTTCGAGAAGGAGTTGCCGCCGGTCGATGTCATATTCATTTACAAGGTCATCGAGTGGATCGGCGACATGGCCGATCTGTGCCATGGCGTGGGTAACGCTTTGCAACTTCTCCTGGCTCGCTGAAAAAAAAGATCAACTGAATGGATCATGCGGTACTCTACCTAGTCCTGACCGGGGTCTTCGGCCTGTTTATGGCGTGGGCCATCGGTGCGAACGATGTCGCCAACGCCATGGCCACATCGATCGGTTCGAAAGCGGTAACGATCCGCCAGGCGCTGTTCATCGCCGCAATCTTCGAGTTCGGCGGCGCCGTGCTGGCCGGCGGCGCAGTCACATCCACCATCCGCAAGGGCATCGTCGAAATGTCGGCGGTGGCGGGGCATCCGACGCTGCTGATTTACGGCATGCTGGCCGCGCTCCTGGCCTCCGCCATCTGGCTGACCATCGCGACGCGTTTCGGCTGGCCGGTTTCGACCACGCATTCGATCGTCGGCGCGATCGTCGGCTTCGCATCCGTCGGCCTCGGCGTCGACTCGGTGCAATGGGGGCCGGTTGCGGTGATCGTGATGGGCTGGGTGCTGTCGCCGGTGGTCGGCGGCATCGTCGCCTACCTGATCTTCAGCAGCGTGCAGCGCTTCATCCTCGAGCGCCAGGATCCGCTTGCGGCCGCGCAACGCTTCGTGCCGTTCTACATGTTTCTTGCCGCGTTTACGATCAGCGCCGTGACACTGATCGAAGGGCTGTCGCACATCGGCCTCACGTTGACGCTGATGGAATCGTACACGCTGGCCGTCGGTATCGGCATCGTGATCGCGCTGATAGGCGCGTTTGCCGTCAACCGCATTATCCGCAACCGCGGCGGCGATGGCGGCCGCGAAGCACAATTCGCGACGATCGAGCGTATTTTTGGCGTTTTGCAGGTCGTTACCGCCTGTTCGATGGCATTTGCTCACGGCTCCAATGACGTCGCCAACGCCATCGGCCCGGTCGCCGCCGTGGTCAGCGTAGTGCGGAGCGGTGTTGTCGGACAAACCTCGTCGCTGTCGCTGTGGATCCTGATACTCGGCGGCGGCGGCATCGTGCTCGGGCTTGCGACGTTCGGACGCAAGGTTATCTCGACAGTCGGCGAAGGCATCACCGCGCTGACTCCCAGCCGCGGCTTCTCGGCCGAATTCGCCGCCGCCACCACCATCGTCATCGGCTCCGGCATCGGCATGCCGGTGTCGACCACGCAGACGCTGGTCGGCGCGGTGCTCGGCGTCGGCATGGCACGCGGCATTGCGGCGATCGACCTGCGCGTGGTGCGCGGCATCCTGCTGTCGTGGTTTGTCACGGTACCGGCGGGCGCGCTGCTGTCGATGCTGATTTTCTACCTGATCAAGCTGATCCTCGGCTAGCGCCTGATGGCTGACCGCTACGCGCTGTTCGGCCATCCCGTCGCGCACAGCGTTTCGCCTGCACTGCACGCGGCCTTCGCCCGCCAGACCGGGCAGGAATTCACTTACGACAAGCACACGGTCGCGCCCGATGATTTCTCCGCCAGAGTGAAAGAATTCTTCGCAATCGGCGGCAAGGGCCTCAACATCACGCTGCCGTTCAAGGGCGCCGCCTTTGCCGGCGCCGACCGCTTGACGCCGCGCGCCCGGCAGGCGCAGGCCGTCAATACGCTTTGGCGCGACAATAGCGGTGCGCTCGTCGGCGACAACACCGACGGCGCCGGCTTCATTCGTGATCTGACGGTCAACCACAGCATCCCGGTCGGCGGCAAAAACATCCTGCTGATAGGCGCCGGCGGCGCAGCACGCGGAATAATCGGCCCGCTGCTGGAACAGGCGCCGGCACGACTGCACATTGCCAATCGCACCGCGTCGCGAGCGACCGAACTGGCCGCCTTATTTGGCAGCCCGGTCACCGGCGGCGGATTCGACGTCTGGCCGGACGCCCGCTTCGACCTGATTATCAATGCCACGGCGGCGGGTCACGAAGGCGTCGCCGCCGCGCCGCCGGATAAATTGCTGGCGCCGCGGTTTAGCGGTTACGACCTGAGTTATGGCGATGTAGCCGCGCCCTTCCTCCAATGGGCGCAGTCGCACAGGGCCGCATCCGCCTGCGACGGCTGGGGGATGCTCGTCGAACAGGCGGCGGAATCGTTTTATCTGTGGCGCGGCCTGCGGCCGGATACCGCGCCGGTCATCGCGGATCGGGAAGCCTACTTCGGATCCGGCGGCGGCATCATGTAACGAATGTGCAGGAACCGCGCGAAGCGCGGCACCCCATTGACCGTCAGTCCGTTGTAGCGATACGTCACCCAGCTCCCGATCGGCGGCGGATCGGCGCGCTGCGCGTCGGTAAAGCCGCTGCCGATGTGAAACCGCAAACCGTCAGGCCGCTCGACGATCAGCGAACCCATCATCCCCTTGTACTTACCGTTGCCGGGCTTGTAGCCGACGACGCGCGCCTCGGCATCATCGTAAGGCTTGTACTTGAGCAGCGTATTGCTGCGGCCGACTTCGTAGAGCCCGTCGTGACGCTGCAGCACCAGCCCCTCGCCGCCCTTGGCGACAATTTCCTTGAGCTTCGCATCCAGTTCGGCGACGCTGTCGAGCCGGAACTGCCGGATCGGTCTCAACCACGGGATGTCCGGGTCGTCGAGCAACGTGCGCATCCGCATGACACGCGCGTCGAACGGACGGCTGTCCGCCGGCAGATCGAAGACCATGAAGTGTATGTCGTGCCAGCGCGGATCGTTCGGATCGCCGGTCCGGATCACGCTGCTGGCTTCGGTGAAGTGGCCGCGGGCGATCCACAGTTCGCCATCCAGCGGCACATCCGGCCAGCCGGCGGTAAACCACGCCGGCGCGTGAATCAGGTGTCCGCCGCGCGTGCACAGCTTCTCGCCGTCCCAGCGGCCGCGCACGCCGTCCAGCTTTTCGCTGATCCACCATTGCGAAACATCGATCGGGTCGCCGGCATGATGCACTTCCGGCAACATGACCGGCGGCGGCTGGCACGCATCCGCCCACACCGGCGGGTTCAGCAGCAGGCACAAGAGCAGCGGGTAAATGGCGCGCAGGTTCATTATTTCCCCCCTTTATTCAGCGCGTGAATGCATTTTGTTTTACATGAACCAGCCTTGCATAAATAAATGCCGGGCGTCAAACCGCCGGCTGTTCCGCCGCCAGGTAGCGATCCTTGAGCCGCACGTAATGTGCCGCCGAATAGCGCAGCATCTGCCGTTCCTGCGTGGTCAACTCGCGCGCCTGCCGCGCCGGCTGACCGCGATACAGCCAACCGTTCTCGAGACGCTTGCCGGGACTGACCAGGCTGCCGGCGGCGAGCATGACATCGTCTCCGACGACTGCGCCGTCCATGACGATCGCGCCCATGCCGATCAGGCAGCGGTCGCCGATCGTACACGCGTGGACGATGCAGCCGTGGCCGATCGTGACGTCGGCGCCGATCACGGTGGCAAAGCCGCCGGGCGAATACGGGCCGTCGTGGGAGACGTGGACGATCGTGCCGTCCTGAATGTTGGTGCGCGCACCGACCGCAATGCGGTTTACGTCGCCGCGCAGCACCGCCTGCGGCCAGACCGATACATCGTCGCCCAACTGCACGGCGCCGATGACTTCGGCCGTCGCGGCCACGTAGACCTTTGTGCCGAGTTCCGGAGTAGTCTCTTCGAAAGCGCGGACACTCATCGCAGCGTCACCAGTTCCTCGGCACTGGTCGGATGAATCGCGACCGTATCGTCCAAGTCGGCCTTG
Organism: Gammaproteobacteria bacterium; assembly: GCA_035690945.1. Taxonomy (GTDB): domain Bacteria; phylum Pseudomonadota; class Gammaproteobacteria; order Natronospirales; family DASSBR01; genus DASSBR01. The sequence continues at coordinate 51,525 of DASSJY010000016.1, read as the reverse complement.
GTCGCGCCCATGCGGATCGCCACCGCAAAACCCTGCAGCATTTCATCGGAACCGGGCCCAATCAGGTGGCAGCCGATAATCTTCTCATCCGGCCCCGCCGTGATCAGCTTCATCGCCGCCTGCGGCTTGTCGTCGGTCATCGCGTAGTACATCGGCGTGAAGCGCGTGCGATACACCTTGATGTCGTCGCCATATTCCGCACGCGCTTCCTTCTCGGTCAGGCCGACGCGGCCGATCGGCGGATGACTGAAAATCACCGTCGGAATGTTGCGGTAATCGAGATGACGATCGGGCTTGCCGCCGAACAGCCGATCGGACAGACGGCGCCCCGCGGCAATCGCCACCGGCGTCAGATCGGCCTGGCCGGTGACATCGCCGATCGCATAGACGCCGTCGACATTCGTGTTCTGGTAATCGTCGGCGACAACGTGACCGTCCTCGGTCAACTCGACGCCGGCCGCGGCAGGATCGAGCGCTGCCGTATTCGGCTCCCGGCCGATGGACCACAACACGCAATCGAAACCGGTTAATTCGCGGCCCGCCACCGTGCCGACGGTCAGCGTGCCGTCCTCGGCGCGCGCAACGCTCGCCCCGATCGTGTGAGTCTGCAGATCGATGTGCTGGCGATGAATTTCCGCGATCAGCGTCTCGCGAATGAACTCGTCACTATCGCGCAGCGGCCCGTCATAACGCACCGCGTGAACGACCTCTGCCCCCAGCGCATGCAGCACACCGCTCAACTCGACCGAAATATACCCGGCGCCGGCGATGAACACGCGCCGCGGCCGATCCTCAAGCTCGAAAAAACCATCGGACGTAATGCCGAGTTCGGCACCCGGAATATCGGGCCAGCGCGGTTTGCCGCCGGTCGCGATGATGATGTGACCGGCCGAAAACCGCTTCCCGTCAACATCCAAAGTGTGCGCATCAACGAATCGCGCCGTCCCGCGAACCAGATCGACCTCACGCTTCGCGAGATTGCTTTCGTAAATGCCGTTCAGACGCTCGATGTAGGCATCTCGCTTGCGCTTCAGCGTCGGCCAGTGCAACGCGCTGTGATCGACCGCGAATCCATACTCGCCGGCATCGTGAATCGCGTGTGCGAGGCTCGCTGCATTCCACATGACCTTCTTCGGCACGCAGCCGACATTGACGCAGGTACCGCCCAGCCGCCCCGCCTCGATCACCGCCGCTCGCGCGCCATATTCAGCCGCACGCTGCGCCGCGGCCAGGCCGCCGCTCCCGCCGCCGATCGCAATCAGATCGTACGTCTTACCCATTACACCCCCAACAAACCCGACAGCGTGCCGACGAAAAAAGCTGTATTCTAGCGCACCAGGCTTTGCGACCCCGGATGCACGAAAAGCTGTCGGCCGAGGGTCGGCGACTTCTAGCAGGGCTGTGTGAGACAGGGATGTCGAACCCAGAGCCTACAGGGACGTATTCACGGCGTCCCTGAGAGGAGTTACCGCACCCCCGGCCTCGCGACAACCCAAATCAGCACGCAGACCATGAAAATAGCCACCTGGAACGTCAACTCGCTCAACGTCCGCCTGCCGCACGTATTGCAATGGCTGGAAGCGGAGCAGCCCGACGTATTGGCTCTGCAGGAAACCAAGCTGGTCGACGACAAATTTCCCCACGATGACTTCGAAAAGCTCGGCTACCATACGATGTGCTGCGGCCAGAAGACCTATAACGGCGTCGCGATCGCCAGTCGCAAGCCGCTCGCGAATGCGGTGCGGGCGCTGCCCGACTTCGAGGACCCGCAGTGTCGCGTGCTTGCCGGCACAATAGACGGCGTTCGCGTCATCGATGTCTACGTCCCCAACGGCCAGACCGTCGGCTCCGAGAAGTATCGCTACAAGCTAGCCTGGCTCGATGCGCTGCGCCATTGGTTGCAGGCGGAATTGGCCGAATACCCGGAACTCGCCATCGTCGGCGACTTCAACATCGCTCCGGAGCCGGGCGACGTGCACGACCCGGCGGAATGGGAAGGCAAGGTACTGTTCAGCGAGCCGGAGCGCATGGCATTTCGTGCGCTGCTCGGGCTCGGCCTCAAGGACAGTTTCCGGCTGTTCGAGCAGGTGGAAGGCAGTTTCAGCTGGTGGGATTATCGCGCCGGATCATTCCGCCGCGACCGCGGCCTGCGCATCGACCACGTGCTTGCCAGCGACGCGCTGGCGGCACGCTGTCGGAACGTCTCGATCGACCGCGAGCCGCGCGGCTGGGAACGGCCGTCGGATCACGCGCCGGTCACGGCAACTTTTGGAAGTGCCGAGGACTAAGTGCTGAGGACTGTTTGGAACGAAGAACAAGTCCTGGCTACCTGGTCCTAGCTACTTTTATTTTATCTGCTCAAGCAGATTCACGAGATCGTCGGCGTGCTCTTCTTCCTGCGCGAGAATGTCTTCCATCAGCCGCCGCGACGTCGGGTCGTCTTTGCCCAAATAATTCGCCATTTCGCGGTAACTGTCGATCGCGATGCGCTCCGCGACCAGGTCTTCCTTGATCATGTCCACCAGGTCCGTGCCTTCCTTGTATTCGGCATGGCTGCGGTGGGTGAGAGTGTCGGGATTGAGATCCGGCTCGCCGCCAAGCTGCGTAATGCGCTGGGCGATCCGGTCGGCATGCTCCTGTTCCTGGTTGGCGTGTTCCAGGAACTCGGCCGCGACGCCCTGCGCGTGAATGCCGGATGCCATAAAATAGTGGCGCTTGTAGCGCAGCGTGCAGACCAGTTCGGTCGCGAGCGCTTCGTTCAGCAACTTGAGGACCGTATCGCGGTCGGCGTGATAACCAGCCGTGACCGCGCCTTGCATCATGTGCTCGCGGGCACGGTCGCGCAGGGTTTTGACGTCGGTCAGGAATTCTTGGGTAGCCATGGGTTCCATCCTCGTTTTGGGGTTTCAGGTATTAATCTTATTAGAATCAGTCTAACCGATATACCGATACAGTAGAACCTGAGTGGTCCGGGACCACTATGGAGAGCCGCCCCTCTGATTCACCATTACCTGCAACTCGCGCAGCCGTACATCGAACAATACGGCTACGCGGCGATCTTTCTCGCCGTAATGGTCGAGGGATTCGGCATTCCGGCGCCCGGCCAGACGCTGATGGTGGCGAGTGCCGTCCTCGCTGCGCAAGGCCAGATGAACGTCGTGGCCGTCGCCGCGGTGTCGTTCGTCGCAGCGGTCGTCGGCGACAATATCGGCTATGCGATCGGCCGCTTCGGCGGACGCCAGCTGGTGCTGCGCCACGGCCGCGTCATCGGGCTGCGCGAACGCCACCTGGACAAGGTCGAGGAGTTCGTCCACCGCTACGGCAGCGGCATCCTCTGCTTCGCGCGCTTCATCGATGTGCTGCGCCAGACCGCCGGTATCGGGTCAGGTCTCGGCCAGATGCGCTGGTGGCGCTTCGCCACGTTCGACGCCATCGGCTGCGCGTTATGGGTCGGCGTGTGGACGTCGATTTCGTACCTGTTTGGTGAGCACCTCGATGCCATCGTCGGTGCCGCAAGCGCGCACCCGGCCTGGTTGATCGGCGGTGGTGTTTTTATTTTGCTGGTCGTCGCCGGCCTGATCATCTACAAGCTGCGCGACCGTATTTTCAAACGTAAAAAAGACGAGGAGTAATTGACCCCATGACAATCGGGACGCATCGCTGATGGCCCGCTCGGCGCTCGTGCTCGGCGGCGGAATCATCGGCACCACCACGGCCTGGTACCTGGCCGAACGCGGCTTCGACGTGACCGTGCTGGAACGGCGCGACAGCGTCGGCCTCGAAACCAGCTTCGCCAATGGCGGACTGCTGACCCCCAGCCAGGCCGACCCGTGGAACGCGCCCGGCACGGCGATCAAGCTGTTCAAGTGGCTGGGCCGCGAGGATTCCCCGCTGCTGCTGCGCCCGCGCGCGCTGCCCGGACTCGCCGGCTGGGGACTGCGTTTTCTGCTCGCATCGCGGCGACCGGCCTATGAGCGCGCCGCCGAAACCAGCGTGCGATTGGGGCTCTACAGTGTCCAGGCGCTGGACGCGCTGCGCGAGACGCTCGACCTGCACTACGACGAGCGCCTCGTCGGCACCCTGAAGATTTTTCAGAGCCAGGCGGCGCTCGACGAGTCGGTAGCACTCGGCGACCTGCTCGCGCGCCACGGGCTGCGCTACGAGGCGCTGACGGCGGATGCGGCGGCCGAACGCGAGCCGGCGCTGGCCCCGATTCGCGCCGAACTCGCCGGCGGCATTCTGTATCCCGCCGACGAAAGCGGCGACGCGTTTAAATTTACTGAGGGTATGGCGGCTGCCGCGCGTGCAGTGGGCGTCGATTTCCGCTTCGGCACCAGCGTTCGCACCCTGCGGCGGGGCAAAGACGGCATTGCGGCCATCGAAACCGACCACGGCGACTTCAGCGCGGACGCCTACGTGCTCGCCGCCGGCTGCCACAGCCGCGCGCTCGGTGCCGCCTGTGGACTACGCCTGCCGATTTACCCGGCCAAGGGCTACTCGGTCACCGTGCCGTTCGATGGGTGGGAGGGAGCACCGACGATTCCGCTGGTCGATTTCGGGCGCAAGCTCGTGCTTACGCCGCTGGGCGACCGGCTGCGGATCGCCGGCACCGCCGAATTCGCCGGCTACGACACCAGCCTCAACCCGGTGCGCGGCGGCGGCATCCTGCAACAGGCGCTCGATATCCTGCCGGAGTTCGCGCCGCGCGTGGACAGGGACAAGGTCAAGCATTGGGCCGGTCTGCGGCCGCTGACGCCGGACGGCCCGCCGATCCTCGGCCCCACGCCGTGCGCCAACCTGTTCGTCAACGCCGGCCACGGCCCGCTGGGCTGGACATTTGCTGCCGGGTCGAGCCGCATCGTCGCCGACCTGGTTGCCGGGCGGGAGCCGGGAATCGACCTCGATGGTTTGCGGTATGAGCGGTTTCGTTGAAAGACCGCGATCGTCCGTTCGCCCCGAGCCTGTCGAAAGGGGGTGCTTCGGCAGGCTCGGCACAAACGGAAGTCAGATCGGCGTAAAGCTGAACTTCTGCCCGCCGACCGAGGCTTCGTACATCAGCCCGGCCTTGGTCAGCGTGAAGATCGCCACGCCGTTGCTGTAGCTCGCGTTGGCGGCGGCGCCGGCGGTCGCGGCGACGGCCGATGCTTGCGCGCTCAGTTCGTAATTGCCTTGTTCAAACTGCTTGAGCGCGTGCTGATCTTTGAAAAAAACAATCTCGCTGTAGGTCTGGCCGCCCATCTGCAGGCCGATCGTCGCCTGCGTGATCGACGACAGCCCGACCAGCCGGTTGTGCGCGTAAACCTTGCCGGTGCCGTACGCACCGCCGACGATGAAGCCGCCTTTGCCGACGGTCGGAAATACCGCGTAGCCGTAGGCGTCATGGAAATAGGGTGCCAGGCTCGGATCCTTGTTCTTGAAGCTCGCAATCGTCTCGGCGATCTGCGGATCGCGTACCGGCTGCGCGCCCGGCGTCGCATTTTCGCCGGGGCGATAGCCCGTGGTGGTACACGCGCCGAGTAATACCGCGAGCGCCGCGGCGGCCATCATGGCTTTCAAAGTCTTCAACGTAGTCTCCTTCGAGCGATTACTGGATTACAGGTACTTGAGAAATTCGTCGGCAGTCGTCACCGTCGCCTGCCGTGCCAGCACTTTATCGGTCAGGCAACGGTGCACGTCCGGATCTGCATCGGCGCAGCAATCCTTGAGCACGATCAGCCGGTAGTCGTGGTCGGCCGCGTGACGCACCGTCGAGAGCACGACGCCGCTGGTCGCGATGCCGAGCAGCACCAGCGTGTCGATGTCGTGCGCGCGAAGGATCATTTCCAGGTCCGTGCCGGAAAAGGCGCCGACGCGGTGCTTGACGACAACGATGTCTTTGTCGTGCGGCGCGACCGCCGAATGCACCTCGGCTCCGGCACTGCCCGGCGCCAGGCGGCCGGATTCGCGAATGCCGCTGAACGATTTGTTGCGTGCGCTGACTTCGGGGTAGCCGGGCCGAAAGCCGACGGTAATATAAATCACCGGCATCGCCGCCTTGCGCGCTGCCGCGAGCACTTGCGTCGCCTTGTCCAGCAGCGCGTCGGCACGATCGCCGGTCATGGCGACGATGTCGTTTTGATAGTCCATGATCAGGACGGCCGTGCGTCCCGGCTCGAGTGGCTGATCTTCCATGCACTTGCTCCTTATTCGACAGTAACGGACTTGGCCAGGTTGCGCGGCTTGTCGACGTCGGTGCCTTTCATCACCGCGACGTGGTAGGCCAGCAGTTGCAGCGGGATCGTGTAGAGAATCGGGTCGATCAGGTCGCCGGTCTGGCGCGGCAGATGGATGACCGTGAGGCCGGGCGCCGGCTGCATACGGGCCTCCGGATCGGCGAACACGATCAGCTCGCCGCCGCGCGCACGCACTTCCTGCAGGTTCGATTTGAGCTTTTCGAGCAGCTGGTTGTTGGGCGCGACCGCAACCACAGGCATGTCGGCATCGACCAGCGCGAGCGGGCCGTGCTTGAGTTCGCCGGCGGCGTAGGCCTCGGCATGGATGTAGCTGATTTCCTTAAGCTTGAGGGCGCCCTCCATTGCGATCGGGTAGTGCACACCGCGACCGAGGAACAGCGTGTGGCGCTTTTCGACGAAGCGTTCGGCGAGGGTCTGGATGGCCGGGTCGAGCGCCAGCGCCGCGTCAATCAGGCCGGGCAGAGCCTGGAGTTGCTCGACGCAGGCCGCTTCGGTGGCCGCTTCAAGACCGTGGCGCTGGGCCAGCGTCAGTGCGAGTAACGCGAAGGCGGCGAGCTGCGTCGTGAACGCCTTGGTCGAGGCGACGCCGATCTCGGGGCCGGCGCGCGTCATCAGCGTCAAGCCGGATTCTCGCACCAGCGAACTTTCCGGGACATTGCAGATAGCGAGCGTGCCGCAGTAATTCGCATTCTCGCGTGCCGCGCGTAGCGCCGCGAGCGTGTCGGCGGTCTCGCCCGATTGCGACACGCTGACGAACAGCGTGCCCGGCGCCACCACCGGGTCGCGATAGCGATACTCGCTCGCGATCTCGACATTGCATGTCAGGCCGGCGAGCTGCTCGATCTGGTAGCGCGCGACCATCGCCGCGTGGTAGCTGGTGCCGCAGGCAACGATGTGCACGCCGCGGGTCTGCTCGAATACCTCGCCGGCGCGGTGGCCGAACGCGGCTTCGAGGACCCGGCCGTCGCCGATACGTTCCGCCAGCGTATCCGCCACCGCGTGCGGCTGCTCGAAGATCTCCTTGAGCATGTAATGGCGGTAGTCGCCGCGCTCGACCGCGTCGGCATCCAGTTCGCTTTCCTTGACCGGTCGCTCGACAGTTTGCCCCGATTTGTCCATAACGTTCGCCGATTCGCGGCGGATGTCGGCGATGTCGCCTTCTTCAAGGAAAATGAAACGACGCGTCACCGGCAGCAGCGCCGCCACATCGGAGGCGACGAAGTTCTCGCCGATGCCGAGACCGAGCACCACCGGACAGCCGCAGCGGGCGACGATGACGCGGTCCGGATCGGCCTTGGCAATTACCGCGAGCGCATACGCGCCGGTCAGCTCCGCGACCGTCGCCTGCACGGCGCCGAGCAGATTGCTGTGGCTTTTCATATGATGGTGAACGCGGTGGGCGATCACCTCGGTGTCGGTTTCTGAGGCGAACTGGTAGCCGTCGGCTTCCAGCTCGGCGCGCAGTTCATCGTGATTTTCGATGATCCCGTTATGAACGAGCGCAATTTCGTCAGTCGAAAAATGCGGATGTGCGTTGCGCTCGCTGGGCACACCGTGCGTCGCCCAGCGCGTATGGGCAATGCCGGTGTGACCGCGCAGCGGATCGGCACTCAGCGCGTCAGCGAGTTCCTGGACCTTGCCGACCGCGCGCCTGCGTGCCAGCGTCGCGTCGCCGTTCAGTACCGCGAGTCCCGCAGAGTCGTAGCCGCGGTATTCGAGCCTCCGCAAGCCTTCCATCAGCACCGGGACCACGTCCCGTTCGGCAACCGCGCCGACTATTCCGCACATGTCCGTTTTGCCTTGTCATTCGTACCGGAGCACTAGTTTACCTTTGCACAGGCGTTTCGTATAAGAGGGCAGCTTGGCCGGGCGCCAACCGGACGGTAGAATCTGTAAGATGTAGCTTGGGCAAAGGAGTGCGCAAGATGAAATTCGTTCACGCAGGGACAGCGTGGTGTTCTGCCTGCGCCGGCTATCTGCTGTTCGCCGGCACCGTGAGCATTCATGAACTCGCCACGTCGGCGGCGCTGGCCTGCGGCGCGGTGGCCTGGGCATGGACGATCCTGCACTGCTCGCCCCGACGCTTCAAGATGACCTTCGCGCATGTGACCGCCTGGTTGAAGGCGATAGGTGGTCTTGTCCCGGCGAGTGCCCGAACATTCATGGTACTCGTCAGAATCGCAGCACTGGGCGGCTCGCCGGGTCGGGCGCCGGAGCTGCCGTTCCTGCGCGGCGCGGAAGAGACCCCCGAAGAGAGCGCGCGACGCGCGGCGGCGGTGCTGATCGCATCGCTGGCGCCGGACAGTTTCGTGGTGCGCGCGCCGCCGGAAAAGGACCGCGTGCTGATGCACACCATCGTGCACAAGGATCCCGCGCGCGATCCGCGCTGGCTGACGTCGTGAGCGGCTGGATCCTCGCTTCGCTGGGCCTCATGCCCACCTTGCTCGCGGCCGTGGTAATGGCCGGTCGCGGCGCCATACCCGGGCGGCTGGTAGCCGTTCAGCTCGCGCTATCGACGACGGTTTTTCTGCTGATGCTGCTGGAATTCGCCTTCCGGCAATCGTCCTCGCTCGACCTCGCGCTCGCGCTGGCATTTCTTGGCCTGCCCGGCACGCTGGTGCTGGTGCTGTTCCAGGAACGCTGGCTGTGAATCTCGCCTCGGCCTGCCTGCTCGCCTTCGCCGTGCTGATGGCCTGGATCGCGACGCTGGCCTTTCTCCGCCTGCGAACGCCGTTCGAACGGCTGCACGTGGTGACCTTCTTCAACATCGTCACCGGCGGCGCGGCCACCGCCGCGGTGATCGCGGCCGACGGCTTCACCCAGCGCACATTCAAGTGCCTGTTGATCTGGCTGGCCATGGTCGGGGCTGGCGCGCTGCTGTCGCACGCAACCGCGCGGGCGTTGCACCTGCGTGGGGGAGAGCGGCTTTGATCTGGCTGATCGGGTTCACGTTGCTGCTGAGCGCCGTATCGGGCGCGCTGGTCGTATTCTCACGCGATCCGAAGCGGCAGGTGTACGCCATCTGCGCTAACGGCCTGGTGCTTGCGCTGCTGTTTTTCGTCCTGCAGGCGCCGGACGTGGCGTTTTCCGAAATTGCCGTCGGCACCGTCATCGTGCCGCTGCTTTTCCTGATCACACTGGCAGCGGTCGCGATGCACAAGAAACCACAATGACGCAACGCTGGCGCCTGGTGCTGCTCATTCCGGCCTTCCTTGTATTGGCGACGGCAGCGGCCGCGATCATTCTCGGGCTGCCCGCGTTCGGCCATCCGCTGACCCATTACGGCACCGCGGTGAATACGCTGGCGCCGGCGCTGCGCAATGTGTCCAACATGGTCGCCGCGGTGAACTTCGATATCCGCGGCATCGATACGCTCGGTGAGGAATCCATGCTGGTGTGCGCGGTCACCGCGACCGTGATTCTGTTGCGCGGCCACCGCGGCGAAGACGGGAGCGAGCGCGCCGGGCTGATACCCGGCCGCGCCAATGCCGCGCGATCGGACGGGATGGTGTTGATGTGCCGCCTGTTCGCGACGGTGGTGTTCCTGTTCGGCGTCTACGTCGTGCTGCATGGAACGATCACCCCCGGCGGCGGCTTCCAGGGCGGGGCTATCGCAGCATCGAGCTTCATCCTGCTTTACGTCGGCGGCGGTTACCAACCCTGGCGGTGCGTTCTGCACTCGCCGGTGGTGGTGGGGCTCGAGGGCTTCGGGGCGTTGGCGTTCGTGCTGTGTGCCGCGGTGCCGCTGGCATTCGGCTATGCCGCCTTGCAGAACGTGCTACCGCTCGGCACCTGGAAGGATTTGTATTCCGGCGGCCTGATGGTGATCGTGAACATCGCGGTCGGCGTTGCGGTGACCGGCAGCTTCGGGGTGCTGCTGATCGAGTTCATGGAAGAGACACGCGCGCCCAAAGGCCATGACGAGAAGGAGGGCGCATGACCGTGCTGGCCTGGTGCGTCGCGGCGTGGCTGCTGGGCATGGGCGTCTACGGCATGGTGACCTCGCGCAACTACGTGCATCTGATCGGCTGCCTGAGCGTGTGCCAATCGGGGACCTACGTGTTGCTGCTGGGGATCGGCTTTCGCTGGGGTGCCGGGCCGCCTATTTTCTACAATCATCCGCCGGGCACGCCGGCCGTCGACCCGGTGGTACAGGCGCTGGTATTGACCGATATCGTGGTAGGTGCGGCGATGACTGCGCTGCTGCTGGCGATTGCGCTGCAGGTGCACAAGCGGCGCGGCACGCTCGATACCCAACACCTGCGACCCTTGCGGCCGACGGAGTGACGGCGCTCGCGAGCCAACTCGTGCCGATGGCGGTGCTGCTGCCTCTCGGCGTGGCATTCCTGCTGCTGGCACTTGCGCACTGGCTGCCGCCGCGCGGCGCCGACGCCATCGCCGTGATCATTTCCCTGTTGCTCATCGTCTTTTGTGGCTGGCTGGCCAGCAAAGCCTTGCATGGGCCACTGGTACAGTGGTTCGGCGCCTGGGCCCCCGGTGTCGATCGCCAATCGAACGTGGTGCTCGGCATCGCGTTTTCGGTGGATGCGGTGAGCGCCACAATGGGAGCCTTCTGCGCGCTGGTGTTTGCCGGTTCGTTCGTATTCGCCTGGGGCTACTTCGACAAGGTCCACGCGCACTTTCACGTGCTGATGCTGCTGTTCCTCGCGGCGATGATCGGCTTCTGCTTCACCCGCGACCTGTTCGATCTGTTTGTCTGGTTCGAACTGATGAGCGTCGCGGCCTTCGCGCTGACCGCCTATCCGCTGGGGAAAAGCTCGCTGGAAGGCGCATTCAATTTCACAGTCACCAACGCGTTGGGCAGCTACCTGATGCTGACGGGCATCGCCCTGCTGTATGCGCGGACCGGCACGCTCGACTTCGTCACGATGGGCCGGATCATCGCGCACCAGGCGCCCGATCCGGTCATTGCCGGCGGCTTCTGCCTGATCGCCACGGCGCTGCTCACCAAAGCGGCCATCGTGCCGTTCCATATGTGGCTGTCGGATGCGCACGCGGTTGCGCCCAGCCCGGTCTCGGTGATTTTTTCGGGGCTGATGGTGGGTCTGGGTCTGTTCGGGTTGCTGAAACTGATTGCAATCGTTTTTATCGGCGACGCGCAGGTCATGGCGCTGGTGCACATCGGCCTGTTATGGCTCGGCGTCGCGACCGCCATTGTGGGCGGATTGATGGCCTGGGCGCAGCGGCACCTGAAACGCCTGTTGGCGTTTTCCACCATTTCACATCTCGGCATCATGCTGCTGGCCGTCGCCGCGGTAGATTCGAAAGGCGTGGAAGGCTTTCTGCTCTATTTCGTCGGCCACGGGTTGGTGAAGGGCACGCTGTTCATGGTGGCCGGCATCCTGCTCGCGCGCTTCAACTCTATCGACGAACTTGAGTTGTACGGCAAAGGCAAACGCGTGTGGCCGGCAGGCGTCGTCATGATCCTCGCCGGCTTGCTGCTGGGCGGACTGCCGTGGGGCGTCATGCACGACGCAACCGATTTCGTGCACAAGGCCGGGCACGGCATAGCATCGGTGATCGCGATGGTCGCCGGCACTTCGTTGACAGGCGCCGCGGTATTGCGCGCCGCCCTGCGGATATTCCTGCGCTCGAGCGGCGTCCCCGGCGTCGAGTTCGCCGCACCGACCGAGCGCGAACGGGAGCAGCGGGACCGCCCGCTGTGGCTGATGCTGCTGCCTTGCGTGGTGCTGCTCGCCATCGCGCTGCTGCCGCCGAGCCTGGTCGAATCGTTCACCCACCACGCGGCGGAGGGCCTGGTCAGCGCCACCTCGCCGTCGGCGGGTGGAGGCACATTGATAGCGGCCATCACCTTTGCGCTGACCATTGCGATTCCGGCGGTGTCGTTGCTGCGCAAGCGCGCCACGCGGAGATTGGCGCGGGTGGTTTCGGACATCGAAAAGGCGCCGTTCCGGGCGCTGCAAACCCTCCATAGCGGTCGTGTCACCGACTACGTGGTGTGGATGATGGTGGGGCTGGCGACGCTGGCCGCGTTGATGCAGCTGCGTTAGCCGATGCTCAGCTTTTCTTTTTCTCGGGCCGTTTCCAGCCCGGCACGACGATCTGCCGCGAACGGCTCAGCGCCAGTTCGTTGGCCGGCACGTCCTTCGTAATCGTCGAGCCGGCGCCGATGGTTGCGCCCGCGCCGACCGTGACTGGCGCAACGAATTGCGTGTCGGAGCCGACGAACACGTTGTCCCCGATAACGGTGCGGTACTTGTTGACGCCGTCGTAGTTGCAGGTGATCGTGCCGGCGCCGACATTCACGCCGCTGCCGATGCTCGAATCGCCGATGTAGGTGAGGTGATTGGCCTTGGAGCCGCGGCCGATGTCGCTTTTTTTGACCTCGACGAAGTTGCCGACATGCACCTCGTCGGCGAGCCGCGCCTCGGGGCGCAGCCGCGCGAACGGCCCGATTCGGCAATGTGCGCCGACATCGGCGCCGTCCAGCAGCGAGTTGGGCAGAATCTCGGTGCCCGCACCGACCGTGGTATCGCGGACGATGCAGTTCGGGCCGATATGCACGCCATCGGCAAGCCGCACGTCGCCTTCAAATACGCAATTGACATCGATCATCACGTCGCGGCCGCACGTCAGTTCTCCGCGCACATCGATACGCTGCGGGTCACGCAGCGTCACCCCGGCGGCCATCAGCGTCGCGGCGCTGCGCTCGCGCAAGGCCGCCTCGGCAACGCTGAGCTGAAAACGGTCGTTGACGCCCAGCACCTCGTCGGGCGGCGCGGCAATGCCAGTCACGGCGACACCCTCGGCCACCGCCATCGCAATCACATCAGTCAGGTAGTACTCACGCTGCGCGTTGTCGGCCTCGAGCCGGTCAACCCACTTGCGCAGCAGCGATGCAGGCGCGGCCATCAGCCCCGTATTGACTTCATCGAGCGCCCGTTCGGCGGCGGTCGCGTCTTTGTCCTCGACGATCCGCACGATGTCGCTGTCGGCGCCGCGAACGATTCGGCCGTAACCCGCCGGCTCGTCAAGTCGCGTGGTCAGCAGCGCAAGAGCGCCATCGGCGGCGGCCGCGGTCAACGCCGCCATCGTCTCCGCGCGCACCAGCGGAACGTCGCCGTACAGCACCAGCACGACATCGTCGTCCGACACGGCCGGCAGCGCCTGTGCCACCGCGTGCCCGGTCCCAAGCTGCTCCGCCTGCTCGATCCACTCAACGTCAAGGTGATCGAGGCTTTGCCGGACGCGTTCGCCGCCGTGACCATAGACAACGTGAAGCCGCGCCTCGGGCAGACCGGCAGCGGCATCGACGACGTGTTCCAGCAAACAGCGTCCGCCGAGCGGCTGCAAAACCTTCGGCAGATCGGAATGCATGCGCTTGCCCTGGCCGGCGGCGAGAATGACGATGCTCGTGGGCATGAGAGTGATTACAGCCTGTTTCTTTTCGAGGCCGTAATCATAGCGGACGGGGCCGCCGGACGAAACGGATCAACGACTCAGGGCTGAGGCTGAAATGGCCGCTGCCGCCAAAACGAGCGTCAGGAAAAAGGGGCGGGATTCTTCATGTGTATTCCCCACTGTGCTAGCGTTCAGACTCGGCTACGGAGGTCGTCATGGCGTATCGAGTCGCGATTTTCTTCCTGCCAGCCGCGTCGCTTGTACTCGCGGCATGCGCTTCCAACGCGCCCGCGCCGGAAATCGCGGTCGGGCAATGTCAGGCGCCGGAAGTGCGTGAAGTCGTTGAACGCTTCGGCGAGCGCCTGAAGCGGGTATCGCTGCTGGCGCCGGAGCCGATGGTCAGGCAGGGCATTCGGGAAAATTACGAGCCGCTGGTGACGCCGGAGCTGCTGCGCCGATGGCTGGATCACCCGACGCGGGCGCCGGGCCGGCGGGTGTCGAGTCCGTGGCCGGCTCGAATCCATATTGATTCCGTCGAGTCGGCGGGCGCCGGTTCGTGCGTGATCAAGGGTGGGGTGATTTACTTAACCAGCGTGGAATTGACGCACGGCGGCGCAGCCGCGCGCCAGCCGGTTGCTCTGCGTGTGCGGGAGAAAAACGAGCGTTGGCGAATTAGCAGCTATTCCGGCGGGAATATCCTGCCCTCACCCCAACCCTCTCCTTGAGGCAAAGGGAGAAAACGGGCGTTAGTGCTGCCGCATCGTGCGGCGCAGGTGCTCGAGTGCCTTGAGGCGGCCGATGGCTTCGGCCAGTTCAGCCTGGGCCTTGGCGATGTCGATATTGGCCTTGCGGTCGGCGAGCGCCTCTTCGGCGCGACGCTTGGCTTCCTGCGCCGCTGCCTCATCGATGTCGCGGGCACGCTGGGCGGTGTCGGACAGCACGGTGACGAGGTGCGGCTGGATTTCCAATACGCCGCCGGACACGTAAAACACCAGGTCTTCGGTGCCGTCGCCGCGGCGCACGCGCACGGTGCCGGGCACCATACGGGTTAAAAGCGGCGCGTGGCGCGGGGCGATGCCGAGTTCGCCTTCTTCCGCCGGCGCGAAGACCATCTCCGCGGTGTCGGAGTAAATCTGTTCTTCGGCGCTGACGATGTCGACGTGAAAGGTCATGGCCATAGCTTATAAGGTTTTGGCTTTTTCGACGGCTTCGTCGATGGAGCCGACCATGTAGAACGCCTGCTCCGGCAAGCTGTCGTACTCGCCGTCGACGATGCCGCGGAAGCCGCGAATCGCGTCCTTGAGCGACACGTACTTGCCGGGCGTGCCGGTGAACACCTCGGCGACGAAGAACGGCTGCGACAGGAAGCGCTGAATCTTGCGCGCGCGCTGCACGGTGAGCTTGTCTTCTTCGGACAATTCGTCCATGCCCAGAATCGCGATGATATCGCGCAGCTCCTTGTAGCGCTGCAACACGCCCTGCACCGCGCGGGCGGTGTCGTAGTGCTCCTGGCCGACGACGCCCGGGTCGAGCTGACGGCTGGTGGAGTCGAGCGGGTCGACCGCCGGATAAATACCCAGTTCGGCGATCTGGCGCGACAGCACGACGGTCGAGTCCAGGTGCGCGAAGGTGGTGGCCGGCGACGGGTCCGTCAGGTCGTCCGCGGGCACGTACACGGCCTGCACGGAAGTGATCGAACCCTTCTTGGTCGAGGTGATGCGCTCCTGCAGGATGCCCATTTCCTCGGCCAGCGTCGGCTGGTAGCCCACCGCCGACGGCATGCGGCCGAGCAGCGCCGAGACCTCGGTGCCGGCCAGCGTGTAACGGTAGATGTTGTCGATGAACATCAGCACGTCGCGGCCTTCGTCGCGGAAATATTCCGCCATCGTCAGGCCCGAAAGCGCCACACGCAAGCGGTTGCCCGGCGGCTCGTTCATCTGCCCGAACACCAGCGCGACCTTGTCGAGCACGTTCGAGTCTTTCATCTCGTGGTAGAAGTCGTTGCCTTCGCGGGTGCGCTCGCCGACCCCGGCGAACACCGAGTAGCCGCTGTGCTCGATCGCGATATTGCGGATCAGTTCCAGCATGTTGACCGTCTTGCCGACGCCCGCGCCGCCGAACAGGCCGACCTTGCCGCCCTTCGCGAACGGGCACAGCAGGTCGATCACCTTGATGCCGGTTTCCAGCAGCTCGGTGCTGCCGGCCTGCTCGTCGAAGCTCGGGGCTTCGCGATGAATCGGCCAGTACGTGTCGGCCTTGACCGGACCCGCCTCGTCCACCGGCTCGCCGAGGACGTTCATGATGCGGCCCAGCGTGCCGGTGCCTACCGGCACCGAAATCGGCGCGCCGGTGTTGGCGACCGTCATGCCGCGGGTCAGGCCTTCGCTGACGCCCATCGCAATGCAGCGCACGATGCCGTCGCCGAGTTGCTGCTGCACTTCGAGCGTCAGGCCGGTTTCCTCGACCTTGAGTGCGTCGTAGACGTTCGGCATTGCGTCGCGCGGAAACTCGGCATCGACGACCGCGCCGATGATCTGGACGATCTTGCCGCTGGTGACTTTGGTTTGGTCTAGCATGTTGGCTTACCGTTTAAAGCGAATTCAAATTCTGTAACGCGGCGCTTAAACTGCCGCCGCACCGCCGACGATCTCGGCGAGTTCCTTGGTGATGCCGGCCTGGCGGCTCTTGTTGTACGCAAGCTGCAGCCCGTCGATCAGTTCGCCCGCATTGTCGGACGCGCTTTTCATCGCGACCATCTGCGCCGCCTGGAAACAGGCCAGGTTCTCGACCACCGCCTGGTAGACCTGCGACTCGACGTAGCGCGTCAGCACGCCGTCCAGCAGCTCGGCCGATTCCGGCTCGTAAATATAGTCCCAGTGCGCCTGCAGTTCCGGGTCTTCCTCGCCCACTACCGGCACGATCTGCTGGACGTGCGGCTTCTGGCTCATCGTGTTGACGAACACGTTGTGAGCAATGAACACGCGATCGACGTTGCCGTCGCGATAGGCGTCCAGCATCACCTTGACCGGCCCGATCAGGTCCTCCAGGTGCGGCGTGTCGCCGAGCTGGGTGGCCTGCGAAACGATATTGAACCCGAAGCGGCGGAAAAACGGCGGGGCTTTCGCGCCGATCAGCGTCAGCTCGATTTCGGCTCCGCGGTCGCTCCATTCGCGCATCGCCGTCAGCGCGCGCTTGAACAAGTTGATGTTCAGGCCGCCGCACAGGCCGCGGTCGCTGGCGATGACGATGAAGCCAACGCGCTTCACCTCGTCGCGCCCGACCAGGAACGGATGCTTGTATTCCGGGTTCGCATGCGCCAGGTGGCCGATGACCTTCTGCATCTTTTCGGCGTAGGGGCGCGAGGCGGCCATGCGCGTCTGCGCCTTGCGCACCTTGCTCGCCGCCACCATCTCCAACGCTTTCGTAATCTTCTGCGTGTTCTGGATGCTGCGGATCTGCGTCCGGATTTCTTTCGCGCTTGCCATTAGTAAGCCGCGTTCGCCTTAAAGTCGGTGAGTGCCTTGCGCAGGCCTTCCTCGATCTCGGCGTCGTATTTCCCGGTTTCGTTGATCTGGTCCAGCAGCGCCTGATGTTCGGAATGCAGATAGCTGTGCATCGCCGCCTCGGCCGAGGTGATCTTCTTGACGTCGACGTCGTCGAAGAAGCCCTCGTTGACCGCGAACAGCGAAGCCGCCATTTCGCCAACCGTGAGCGGCGAGTACTGCTTCTGCTTCATCAGCTCGGTGACGCGCTGGCCGCGTTCGAGCTGGTCGCGTGTGCTCTTGTCGAGGTCGGAGGCAAACTGCGCGAACGCCGCCAGCTCGCGATACTGCGCGAGAGCGAGCCGGACGCCGCCGCCGAGCTTCTTGATGACCTTGGTCTGCGCTGCGCCGCCCACACGGGACACCGACAAACCGGCGTTAATGGCCGGGCGGATGCCGGCGTTGAACAGGTCGGTTTCGAGGTAAATCTGGCCGTCGGTAATCGAAATCACGTTGGTCGGCACGAATGCGGAAACGTCGCCCGCCTGGGTTTCGATGATGGGCAGCGCCGTCAGCGAGCCGGTCTTGTCCTTGATCTCGCCATTGGTCGCCTTCTCGACGAAATGCGCGTTGACGCGCGCGGCGCGTTCCAGCAGGCGCGAATGCAGGTAGAACACATCGCCCGGATACGCTTCGCGGCCCGGCGGGCGCTTCAGCAGCAGCGAAATCTGGCGATAAGCCCACGCCTGCTTGGTCAGATCGTCATAAACGATCAGCGCGTCCTGGCCGCGGTCGCGGAAGTATTCGCCCATCGCGCACCCGGCATACGGTGCGAGGTACTGCATGGCAGCCGATTTGGAGGCCGCGGCGGCGACGACGATGGTATGGTCCATCGCGCCTTCTTCTTCCAGCTTGCGCACCACGTTGGCAATCGACGAAGCCTTCTGGCCGATCGCGACGTAGATACATTTGATGCCGGTGCCCTTCTGGTTGATGATCGCGTCGATCGCGACGGCGGTCTTGCCGGTCTGGCGGTCGCCGATGATCAGCTCACGCTGGCCGCGGCCGACCGGCACCATCGCATCGATGGCCTTCAAGCCCGTCTGCACCGGCTGGTCGACCGACTGGCGGTCGATGACGCCCGGGGCGACTTTTTCAATCGGTGAAGTGGCATTGGTCTGGACCGGACCCTTGCCATCGATCGGCTGGCCGAGCGAGTCGACCACCCGGCCGAGCAGCGCCTCGCCGACCGGCACTTCGAGAATGCGCCCGGTCGCCTTGACCGTGTCGCCTTCGGAAATGCCGGTGTAATCGCCGATCACCACGGCGCCGACCGAGTCGCGCTCGAGGTTCAGCGCCAGGCCGTAAATATTGCCGGGGAATTCCAGCATTTCGCCGTACTGTGCGGCGGTGAGGCCGTGAACGCGAACGATGCCGTCGGTGACGCTGACCACGGTACCGACCGCGCGCGCTTCCGCCTCGACATCGAAGTTCTCGATGCGCTGTCTGATCAGCTCGCTGATTTCCGAAGGATTGAGTTGCATCGTTAAATACCTTTTACAAAGTCATTGCGACGGCGAGCTTGTCCAGCCGGCCGCGAATCGAATCGTCGATAACGGTATCGCCCGCCTTGATGACCGCGCCGCCGACGACCGTGTCGTCCACCACGCAATGCAGGCGAACGTCGCGGCCCAGCCGGCGCTTCAGCCCGGCGACGATCGCCGCCCGGCGCTCGGGATCGACTTCCACCGCCGAACGCATTTCGACATCGACCACCGCTTCGGCTTCGCTCTTCAGCCGCTCGTATTCGACTGCGATCTCGGGCACGCAGTCGAGGCGGTGCTTTTCGCTCAGCAGGCGCACGAGGTTACGGCCGCGGGCGTCGAGCGCATCGCCCGCGATCTCGATCAGGAGGCCGGCGCGCTTTTCGGCAGTCACTTCCGGCGCCTCGATCAGCGCGGTCACGGCCGGCACGCGCACGACCTCGGTCAGCGCCTTGAGGGTATCACTCCAATGCGCCAGCGCGTTGTCGGCTTCGGCGAGGTCGAATACCGCTCTCGCGTAAGGGCGGGCGATGGTGGTCTTTTCCGCCATCAGAGCCTCGCCGCTATCTCGTCGAGCAGGTTCTTGTGCTTGTCGAGATCGATCTCGCGCCGGATGATGCGCTCGGCCGCCTCGATGGCGAGACCGGAGAACTTCTTGCGCAACGACTCCTGGGCGCTGCGCGTTTCCTGCACGATATCCGCCTTGGCGGCCTCGACCTGACGCTCGCGTTCGGTCGTCGCCTGCGTCTTCGCCTCGTCGACGATCTCGTTGGCACGGCGATTGGCGTGCTCGATGATGTCGAGCGACTTCTCGCGCGCTTCCTTGAGAATCTCCGCGGCGCGTTCCTTGGCGTTCTCGAGATCGGTCTGGCTGCGTTCGGCGGCAGCGAGCCCGTCGGCAATGCGCGTCCGGCGCTCGTCCATCGCCTGCATCAGCGGCGGCCAGACGAATTTCATCGTCAGCCAGATGAACAGCGCAAAGCCGATCATCTCGCCAAGTAGGGTCAGATTAATGTTCATCGCTGCATCTCCGTGCACTCTATGCCTTTATTTGGCGTTGCCCGGCACCTAAATCAATGGCCGGTAGCCGTCACCAAGGCCTGCACCTGGCTCACGAACGGGTTGACGAAGATCAGGAACAGCGCGATGGCCACGCCGATCATTGCGACCGCGTCGAGCAGGCCGGCCATCAGGAACATGCGAATGGTCAGAATCGGCAGCAGTTCGGGCTGACGCGCAGCGGCTTCCAGATACTTGCCGCCGAGGATGCCGAAACCGATACCGGTGCCGAGCGCGCCCAGGCCGATCAGGATGCCGACGCCGATCGCCGTCATGCCATTGATTTCACCAATAATGCTTACAAGGTTCATGGGTCCTCCCGAGGATCCAACAGGTCAACAAAAACTAACAAACACCTACTCTTCATGCCCCGTCTCATGCGCCTGGCTCAGGTACGCAATCGACAGCATCATGAAGATGAAGGCCTGAATCGTGATGATCAGCAAGTGGAAGGCCGACCAGGCGAACTGCAGCGGCCACGACGTGTACCACGGCAGCAGCGCCAGCAGCACGAAGATCAGCTCGCCGGCATACATGTTGCCGAAGAGTCGCAGGGACAGCGAAATCGGCTTGGCCAGCTCCTCGACGAACTTGAGGAAGAAGTTGACCGGAAACAGCCACTTGCCGAATGGATGCGTCAAAAGTTCCTTGACGTATCCCATGCCCTTGATCTTGAAGTTGTAGAACAGCATGAGCAGGAAAATGGTGATCGACATCGCGAACGTCAGGTTCAGATCGTTCGTCGGCACGATACGCATGTACGGAATGCCGATCGCCCCGGCAATCCACGGAAACAGGTCGACCGGGATGATGTCCATGAAATTCATCAGGAAGATCCAGACGAAAATAGTCAGCGCCATCGGCGCGATCATCTTGTTCTTCCCGTAGAACGAGTCGCGCACCTGCTGGTCGATGAACTCAAGCACCATCTCGACGAAGTTCTGCCACTTGCCCGGCACGCCGGTGGTCGCCTTGCGCGCGGCCCAGGCGAAACTGAACAGGAACAGGCCGCCGAGGAAAAAGCTCCAGAACAGCGTATCGACATGCACCGACAGGTTGCCGTGCCCGAACGTCAGGTACGTCAGGTGGTGATGGATGTACTCGGTCTGGGTTTCCGGATGCGGATTACTCATTGGCCCAACTTCGATGTCGCTTTGATCAACACAACCCAATACACAATAAAAGCTGCGACGTATGTGCCGAGCATCGCAATCGGCGACACTCGCAACGTCAGGATGACCGCCGCGAACAACGCCGCAGTCACCACGAATTTCAGGATTTCGCCGAAGATGAAGCTGTACAGCAGTTTCGCCGGCGTCGCATCGGCCCGAATCGCGCCGATACCCAACGCCATGACTGCGTTCGCCAGCGCGGCGATCGCGCCACCGGCCAGTGCCGACCAGCCGGCGCGAAAGTCGAACGCCGTCCACAGCACCAGCCCGATCACGACCCCCAGCGCGCATTGCCACGCGGCTATCGCCAGCATCAGCCGACGCGCCGCGGCCGATCCCGTCGTGGCCATCGTGCGTTCCTTCGGGGCAACAAAAACGCCACGACACATACCGGCTAGGGCGGCAGCGGGTGGCGTTATCATGGCAACCTCAAATTCTTGACAGCGCGCTATTATAAGCCGTTGCCGCCGATGCGGCAACTTTTGCGGTGTCAGCGAATGTGCGCGAGGATGCCGTCGAGTTCGTCGAGACTGGTGTAGTTGATGACCAGTTTGCCGCGGCCTTTCGGGCCGGGCTGCACGTTGACGCGCGCCCCGAGGCGCTCGGTCAGGTCTTCCTGCAGGCGGCGGATGTCGGGATCGATGCGGCGCGACGGCGCCGGCTTTTTCGGCTCGCCGAGGCGCCGCACCAGCTTCTCCGTTTCGCGCACCGACAGCCCTTTCGCCGCCACTTCGCGCGCCGCTTCGTCCTGCGCTGCGCCCTTGAGCGCCAACAGCGCGCGGGCGTGGCCCATCTCCAGCCGGCCGTCCTCGACCAGCCTGGTCGTCGCAGGCGTCAATTCCAGCAGGCGCAGCAGATTGCTGACGGCCGCGCGCGAGCGGCCGACCGCCTCCGACGCCTGCTGGTGCGTCATCTCGAATTCTTCGATCAGCCGCTCGAGCGCGCGGGCTTCTTCGAGCGGGTTCAGGTTTTCGCGCTGGATGTTCTCGATCAGCGCCATTGCGATCGCGGCACGATCTGGGACATCGCGGATTACCGCAGGCACTTCGTGCAGGCCGGCGATCTGTGCGGCGCGCCAGCGGCGTTCGCCGGCGATTATTTCGTAGCGATTGCCCGTGATCGGGCGGACGACTATGGGCTGCACTACGCCCTGGGCGCGGATGGAATCGGCCAATTCCTCCAATGTATCCGCATGCATGTCCTTGCGTGGCTGGTACTTGCCGCGCTGGATCAGGTCGACCGGCAGGGTCTTGAGGCTGTCGCCGGCTTGGGGCGCGGCCGCCGAGCTCAGCAGGGTGTCGAAGCTGCGGCCTAGTGCTTTGCGTTTTGCCATGTTTGCGGATTGTAGCAGTAATTTTTGTGCCGCCTATGGCGGCGGATCATTTATGCCGGTAAAGCCGGCCATCGTGGCCGGCTACGAGAAGAGACGGGGAGTAGGGCTCAGGCCGGTGCTTTTGTCAGCTCCGCTCGTCGCAGCAGTTCGCCGGCCAAGGCCAGGTAGGCCAGGGCGCCGCGTGAGGTTTTGTCGTGGAGCAGGACCGGGACGCCGTAGCTGGGAGCTTCGGCCAGGCGGACGTTGCGCGGGATCATCGTCCGGTAAACCTTGTCGCCGAAGTGTTCGAAGAGTTGGTTGGAGACTTCGTTGGCGAGGTTATTGCGCGGGTCGAACATGGTGCGCAACAGGCCCAGAATTTCCAGATCGGGGTTGGCTGCGCGGCGGATTTGCTCGATTGTGTCCAGCAGCGCCGACAGGCCTTCGAGCGCGTAGTACTCGCACTGGATCGGGATCAGGACTGCGTTGGCGGCGGTCAGGGCATTGACCGTCAGCATGTTCAGCGACGGCGGGCAGTCTATGAAGATGTAGTCGTAGTTGTCGACGATGTCTGTCAGCGCGTCGCGGAGGCGGAATTCGCGCCGGTCGGCGTGCGCCAGGTCGATTTCGGCGGCGGTGAGGTCGGCGCCGCCGGGCAACAGGTCGAAGTCGCCGGTCGCGCGCTGAATTGCGTCGGCCGCGGTCACTTCGCCGGTGAGGACTTCGTAGCCATCCGCTTCCAGTTCGCGCTTGTCGATGCCGCAGCCCATGGTCGCATTGCCCTGCGGATCGAGGTCGATCAGCAGCACGCGGCGCCGGGTGGCGGCGAGCGATGCGACCAGGTTGACGGCGGTGGTGGTCTTGCCGACGCCGCCTTTCTGGTTGGTGATGGCGATAATCTTGCTCATGTTGGCTCCAGCACCAGCACACGGCGGCCGATCTTCGCGCCCGGCACCGTCAGCGGCGCATTTTCGATCACGCGCCAGCTCGCCGGCAGCGCGGCCCGTTCCTCATCAGTTACGTTCCCCTTCATCGCGACCAGCCGGCCACCGGCGCGCAACAAATGGCCGGCCGTGGCCGCGAAGTCGGCGAGGCTGCCGAAGGCGCGGCTGATTACCGTGTCGAAACGCTCGTCCGGCTCGTAATCCTCGGCGCGGCTGTGCACGACGCCGACGTTGTCCAATTCCAGTTCGCCCGCAGCCTGGATGCAGAAGCGGGTCTTTTTGCCGTTGCCGTCCAGCAGCACGACCCCCATCGCCGGCCGCGCAATCGCCAATGGAATGCCGGGCAGGCCGGCGCCGGTACCGACATCGAGCAGCCGCTTGCCGCGCACGTACGGTAGCGCGCTCAGACTGTCGACGAGATGCCGGTTCACCATCTCTGCCGGCGCGCGAACCGCGGACAGATTGTACGCGTGATTCCACTTGTCGATCAGCCGCACGAAATCGCACAGCTTGTCCCGCTGCGCCGCGTCCAGCTCGATGCCGAGCGCGCCGACGCCGCGGTCCAGCAAGCGCGCAAGGTCGCTCACAGACGATTCGGCGCTTCCAGCAGGTAGCGGGTCAGCGCCTGGCGGCTCTGGCCCTTGATGTCGGTGAACTGCATCCCCAGGCAGAAGCGGTGCTGGGTCACGCGCCGCGTGTACACCAGCCGGCAGGTCGCCTCCAGCTTTTCTGGCGTGCGCGCCGTCGACGGCAGCGTGACGCGCAGGTCGATCTCGACCGTCTGGCCGTGCAGCGCAGGAAAACCCTCCTTGCGGATGCGCTGCAACTCGTCCTCGTTGCAAGCGAGCTGCACGCCGCCGTGACTGATGTTCAGCAGCCCGAGCTTGAGCGTCTGACCTTCCTGCAGACCCGCCTCCGCCGGCAGCCCCTCGGTAAACCGCTCGTGGCGGCGGCGTTCCGCGCCATCGCCCTCGGAAGGCGGATCGGCCGGCGGCTGCGCTGTCTTCTTCATCCTGCTCCTCCCAATAAGTGGTCTTTCAGACCGCTTCAAATCGTACCATTTTGCCCGATCGCCAAGCCGGTCATATTGACGGGAAGGCCTTTGAACATCAAGATTGCGGTGGCACGGAGAAAACTATGTCAATACCCGCCGCCACCGACGTCCTGATCGTCGGCGCCGGGCCGACCGGCCTGACGCTCGCCTGCCAACTGGCCGCCCGCGGCGTGGACTTCGTACTGATCGACCGCGCAGCAGCCGGCACAAACGAATCACGCGCCGCCGTCATCCACGCCCGCACGTTGGAAATCCTCGAACCGCTCGGCGTGAACGACGCATTGCGTGCCGCAGGACTCATCGTGCCGGGATTCACCGCGCGCGACCGCGGCCGCGTGCTGATCACGCTGCAATTCGACGGGCTGCGCACCGACTATCCGTACTTGCTGATGATCCCGCAAAGCGCGACCGAGACGGTTCTCGGCGAGCGGCTGCGCGCGCTGGGCGGAACGGTGCATCGGCCGGCGGCGCTGACGAGCATCGAGCATGACGACCATACCTTTATCGTCGGCACGACGGCGCCCAACGCGGCCCCGGTCTTTACGCGCTGCCGCTACGTGGTCGGCTGCGACGGCATGCACAGCAACGTGCGCGGGATCGCGGGCATCCCGTTCGAGGGCGCCGCGTATCCCGAATCGTTCGTCCTCGCCGATGTGCGCATGGACTGGCCGTTGCCCGCCGACGAAGGCCAGTTGTTTCTCGCGCCCGACGGCCTGATGGTCATTGCGCCGCTGCCGGGCTGGCACCACCGAATCGTGGCCACGCTCGAGCCGGCGCCCGAGCATCCGGATGCGGCGGTCGTGCAGGCGATGCTGGATCGACGCGGCCCGCCGGGGGAGGCGGCCCGCATTCGGGAAGTACTCTGGTCCTCCCGCTTTCACGTACATCACCGGATGGCGCGGCACTATGGCCGCGGCGGCATTTTTCTCGCCGGCGATGCGGCGCACGTGCACAGCCCCGCCGGCGGGCAGGGCATGAATACCGGGATTCAGGATGCGCAGTTCCTGGGAGCGCGGCTGGCCGACGTGCTGATAGACGGCGCCGGCGAAGCGGTGCTCGACGAATATGAACGAGTGCGCCGGCCGGTCGCGATGGAAGTAGTGAAGTTCACCGACCGCATGACGCGCTTTGCCACGGCGAAGGCGCCGTGGCAGCGCCTGCTGCGCAACGTAGTCATGCGCACGGCCGGCGGCGTTCCGGCGGTACGTCGGCGGCTCGCAATGCAACTGTCGGAGCTGGCGACGCGCTGAGCCGTGGCGTTGATGGGCAAGGCTGGACAGACCGCTAAGCGGTCTCGGGCGCCTTCATTGCCGCGCGCAACTGGCCGCGCAAGTGCCGGTAATCGGCGTTCAGGATTTCAACCGCGGCGCGCAGCTCCGCCTCGCTCGCGTCGGTGGCGAGCGCTTCCAGATGCTTGGCCGCGCGCGACACGTCGATGCCGCCCACATAGCGGCTGGTGCCGGCGAGCGTATGCGCCTCGCGGGCGATCTGGTCGCGGCCTTCGGCGCTGGTTCCGGCGAGGTTGATGGTCGCGATGCGGCGCGTCGACTCGCGCATGAACAGGCGCACGATCTCGGCATCGGCCTGGCGCGCCTCAGCGTCGTCGCCGCCCTCCTCGGTGGGATCGATCGTGCGCGTCGGGTCCAGGTTCAGCCAGCGGCCCAGCGTTTCGCGCAGCCGCGCAGTCGACACCGGCTTGATCAGAATCTCGTCGGCGCCGAGCTTGCGGCAGCGGGCTCGCTCGGCGTCGCTCGTCCCAGCAGTCATGATTACGATCGGCAACGTCTCGGCATCGCCGCCCGACTCGCGCAACCGGCGCAGTACCTCGACGCCGCTGATGTCCGGCAGTTGCAAATCCAGCAGGATCGCACCGTATGGAATTCGCGCCGCGGCCTTCAATGCGTGCTGGCCGGTGGGCGCGGTGTCGACCGCGAGGCCCAGCATCGAGAGACGGCGCACCGCGACGGCGCGCGCCGCCTCACCATCCTCGACCAGCAGCACGCGGTTGCGGGCGGTGCGGGCGGTGGTGGAATGGCGGGTGATCAGGCCGTGACGCTGGCGCTGCTCGCGAGTCAGCCCGCGCATCGCGAGGATCTGCGTCAGCAGCGGTTTGAGATCGGCCGGTGCGATCGGCCGGGTCAGGTAGCCGGCGAAGCCCTCGCGGGCGAGGCGCTCGGCGTCGCCGCGCGCCCCGGCATTGGTAATGATCACCACCAGCGCGTCGGCGGCGTCCGGATCGTTCACCAGGCTCAGGCCCAGATCCTCGCCGCCCTGATCGCCCAGGAACATATCGAGCAGGATGATTGCGAACGGCTCGTCGCGACCCGCCGCGTCGCTGATTTTGCCGGCCGCCTCGATACTGTCGGCAGCGGTATCGACGATCATGCCGAGCGCCGCAAGTTGATCGGCCATCGTGCGCCGCGTCAGCTCGTTCGGGTCGGCCAGCAGGATGCGGACCTTGTTGAGGCTCGCGGTATGGACCAGCGCCGGCGGCGCCTCTTCGGACGCCTGCAGCCACAGCGTGCACCAGAACGTGCTGCCCTTGCCCAGGGTGCTCTCGACACCGATCTCGCCGCCCATCGCCTCGATCAGTTCGTGCGTAATCGCGAGGCCGAGACCGGTACCGCCACGGCGGACGGCCGCCGAGCCGACCTGCCGGTACGGCTTGAAGAGGTCGGCCTGCGCCGCGGGCGAAATGCCGACACCGGTATCCGCCACCTCGATGCGCAGCATCCATGCTTCATTGCCCGCGGTTTCGGCCAGATTCATCTGGAACCGGACGCGGCCTGAATCGGTGTACTTGATCGCGTTGCTGACCAAATTGATGACAATCTGGCGCAACCGGCCGGGATCGCCCAGCGCGCGTGCCGGGATTTCGGGCGCGACCAGACTGATCAGCGCGAGGCCCTTGCGCGCCGCCTGGTCGCGCAGCAGCGTCAGCGCGCCGCGCACGCAGTCGCGCAGATCGAACCCGATTTCTTCCAGCTCCAGCCGGCCGGCCTCGATCTTGGCGATATCGAGCACGTCGTTGATTAGCGTCAGCAGATTTTCGGCGGACTCGCGAATCACCTGCGCGTGCCAGTGCGCCTCGGCCGGCGGCGCGGGTTCCGCCAGCAGTTCCGCCATGCCGACGATCGCATTCAGCGGCGTGCGCAACTCGTGGCTCATGCAGGCGAAGAAGTCGGTGCGCGCGCGGCTGGTGTCGCGCGCCTCCTGCAACGCCTCGCTGAGTTCCTCGGTGCGGCGCGAGACGGCTTCGTCGGCCTTCTCCGCCATCTGGAAGCTCGCGTACTGGCCCCACAGCGCGAAGATGAATGGCATCGCGTCGAGCGTCCACAGTGCAAGATTGCCGCTCTGCGCCCCGACAATGCCGGTGATGGTCAGGCCGGCGTCGCTGAGCCATGCGGCCAGCAACGTCGCGACCACCACGGCGAATGCGGCGATCGCCGCGCCGTAAAGGGCGTAGCGTGATGCGGCGGCGCGCAACAGCGCCCTCGAACTACCGGGATTGTCGGCCCGCAGATACCTGAATGAACGCACCATGGGTTTACTATGCCACGCCCAGCGCCACAAGTACCGCTACGCCGAGCAAAATCCGATAAACGGCAAAAGGAGTGTACGTATGGCTGCGAATGTAGGCGAGCAGCCACTTGACCGCGATGAACGCGACGATCAGCGAGACCACGAAACCGAGCGCGAACGCGTCCCAGTTAATCGCGACCGTCGCGCCGCCGCTCAGCACTTTCAGAAATTCGTAACCGGTGGCCGCGTACATCGTCGGAATGCCGACCAGGAACGCGAACTCGGTGGCCGCGGAGCGGTCACTGGTGCCGAACAGCATCGCGGCGAAAATCGTCATCGCCGAGCGCGACAGCCCCGGGAAGATGCCGGCGATCATCTGCGCGATGCCGACCAGCACCGCGACCCGCCACGTCACCTCGCTGCGCTCCGGCTGCCGCGCCGCCCACTGCTCGGCGAAAATCATCCAGATACCGCCGACGATCAGCGCCCAGGCGACCGGTCCGATCGCCGTCGGCAGCTTGTAGCCCATCTTGACCGCCAGCAGGCCGATCAGCACGGTGATCACGAACGCGACGATCAGCTTGAACAGATAATCCCGGTTGGCTGGGTCGCGCCAGTTCGTCAGCAGTGCCCAGATGCGGCGCCAGTAAATCAGCGTGATGGCGAGAATCGCGCCGGCCTGGATGCCGACGTTGAACAGGTCCGAGCGCGCCCCGAGGCCGAAATGCTCCGCGATCAGCAGGTGCCCGGTGCTCGAGATCGGCAAAAACTCGCTGATGCCCTCGATAATGCCGAGAAGAATGATGTTCAGGAAATCGTGCATGCGCCCCCCTTGAGATCGCGCCTAGTTTACCTGTTATTCCGTCAGATGTTGGCGAAGTAGCGCTTCAGCGCCTGCGCATTCCGGACGGCGTGCCCCTCGGCGTCGTTGTTGAAATAAACGTACGCGTCGACGCCGTCGTTGGCGTAGTCGCGCAGGCGGCGGGCGAGCGCCGTCAGGTATTGTGAAGAATAGCTGCCGGAATAATGCGCGCCGTGGAAACGCAGGTAGGTCCAGTTCGTCGTAAGGCGCCGCGGATGATTGTCGATCATGTCGTGCACGCAGAGCGCGACGTGGTGTTTCTCCAGCAAGGCAAAAACTTCGTCGCACAGCCAGCTCGGATGGCGGAACTCGAACGTCCACCGGCAGGTGCTCGGCAGCGCCGCCATGAAGCAATCCAGCCGTTCGGTATTCACCTGCCAGTGCGGCGGCAGTTGCACCAGCACCGGCCCCAGCAACTCGGCAAGCGGCGCCGCCCGATCCATGAACCGCTCGATCGGCTCCACGCTTTTGAGATATTTGATGTGCGTGCCGAAGCGCGAGAACTTGACCGCATAGCAGAACCCGGGCGGCGCCTGGTCGTGCCATTGGGCGAAGACGGTGCGCTCGGGCAGCCGGTAGAAAGTGTTGTTGATTTCGAGCGTATCGAAATGGCGCGCGTACCAGCCGAACCAGTCGCGCTCCGGCATGTCCGCCGGATAGAAGTCACCCTTCCAGTGCTTGTAGTGAAAGCCGGAAGTGCCGATCCTGATCGCGCCTGCCATTTGGAACATTGTACTGATACGGTCGCTCGTCTTGCACGGCATCTTTGCCGGTGCTAGTGTCCAAGCGGCCCCGCCTTGGAGACATATTCATCATGCGTGCTGCTCCGCTCGTTGCTTGCTCCGTTTTCGCCTGCCTGATTGCCGGCATCGTCCAGGCTGCCGGTACGCTGCACCCGCCCCCGTCGCCGAAGCACCCCGCTTCCAGCACGCTGCACGGCGTCAAGGTCAGCGACCCGTACCGCTGGCTGGAGGACGGCGATGCGCCGAAGGTCAGGCACTGGATCAAGGCGCAAAACACGTACACCGACGCGGTGCTGAGTGCGATGCCGCAGGGCCACGCCTTGAGCAAACGCGTGCGCGCGCTGGCGATTACGTCGACGCGCCGCTATTCGCCGCTGCTTGCGGGCGGCACGCTGTTCTATCTGCGTCAGACGCCGCCGCAACCGCAGCCGGTGCTGGTCGCGCAGGCATGGCCCAAGGGCAAGGCGCACGTGCTGGTTAACGTCAACGGCAAGGGCCACCTCGCCATCACCCATTATTGGCCTTCGCCCAGCGGCCGCTATCTCGCCTACGGCACCGCCAAAGGCGGCAGCGAGCTGACGACGATTCACGTGCTCGACGTGAAGATGGGCCGGCGCCTGCCGGACACGCTGCGCTGGGCGGGCGGCGGCACTTCGCCGCAGGCGCTCGCGTGGGACGCCGACGAGAAAGGCTTTATCTACATGCGCTTTCCGCCGCCGCCGAAGGGCCGGCCGGTCGAGCAGTTCAACGCCGAACTGGTGCATCACACGCTGGGCCGGCCGGCGTCGGCCGACAAGGTCGTCTTCGGCAAGGACTATTCACCGATCGCCGAATATCACCTGCTGAGTTCGCCCGATGCGAAGCAACTTGCGCTGGTCGCCTACGATGGCGACGGCGGCCCGGCGGATGTCTTTCTGCATCGCGGCGCGCAATGGGTCAAAGTGCTTGGCCACGACGCCAACGTGCGCGGCGCGGCCTGGGTCGGCCAACGGCTGCTCGTGCAAAGCTTCGCCGGTGCGCCGCACGGCAAAATCGTCTCGGTCGACGTGGACGGCAAAACGCATGTCGTGGTGCCGCCAAGCAAGGACGGCGCGCTGCAGCGTATCGAGCCGATCGCTGCCGGCTTCCTGGTGGTGCGCAGCTGGGGGCCGGACTGGTGGATCGAGCAATACAATGACGACGGCCGGTTCGTGCGCCGCCTGCCGCTGCCCGCGCACGGCATCGGGATCGGCGGGATCGCCTCGGAAGCCGGACAGCCGGACGCGCTCGTCAGCTACAGCGGCTGGACGCTGCCGTCGCGCTGGGCCGTCTACAACGCCAAAACCGGCAAGCTGAAGACCGTGTTCGAGGTCAAGCCGGCGGCCGACTATTCGAAGGTGCGCGTGCACGTGATCGAGGGCGTTTCGAAGGACGGCACCAGGGTGCCGGTCACCGTGCTGTCGATGGGGGGCGCCGCGTCCGACGGCAAGCGTCCGACCATTCTCTACGGCTACGGCGGCTTCGACATCCCCATGCGGCCCGGCTTCATCGGTGCCCGGCTCGCATGGCTCGAGCGCGGTGGTGTATACGCCGTCGCCAATATCCGCGGCGGCAACGAATTCGGCGAAGGCTGGCACCGCGGCGGCATGCGGTTCGACAAGCAGAACGTGTTCGACGATTTCTACGCTGCCGCGATCGCGCTGGAAAAGGCCGGCTGGACCGACCGTGACCACCTCGGCATCATGGGCGGCAGCAACGGCGGCCTTTTGATGGGCGCGGAACTCACGCAGCACCCGCACGCGTTTCGCGCGGTCGTATCGATGGTCGGCATCTACGACATGATCCGCCACGAAAAGGACTGGGCCAACGGGCGCTACAACGTGCCGGAATACGGCAGCGTCGATAACCCGGCGCAGTTCAAGGCGACGCTGGCCTACTCGCCGCTGCAAAACGTCACGCCGCACACGGCGTATCCCGCCGTCCTGATGACGACGGGCGTCAACGACCCGCGCGTCGCGCCATGGCAGTCACGCAAATTCACCGCCGCGCTACAGAACGCCACGACGTCGAATCTACCGATCCTGCTGCTCACGCGCATGCACGCCGGCCACGGTGTCGATGCGTCGTTCAGCCAGCGCGTTGGCAACACCGTCATCGCGCTGACCTTCTTCGCGAACCAACTGGGGCTGTAGGAACCCTCGTGAACGCGGACCTCATGGAGATTGATGTCACGACCATCGACGGCCGGCGGGAGACGATGGCCGCGTGGCGCGGCAAGGTGCTGTTAATTGTCAACGTCGCCAGCCGCTGCGGATTCACGCCGCAATACGCGGGGCTGGAATCGTTGTACCGCCGCTACCGCGACGAGGGGCTGGTCGTCCTTGGCTTCCCGTGCAATCAGTTCGCACATCAGGAGCCGGGCACCGAAGCGGAGATTCAGGAATTCTGTTCGAGCAACTACGACGTGACGTTTCCGCTTTTCGCGAAGATCGACGTCAACGGCCCGAACATGCACCCGCTGTATCGCTATCTGAAGTCGCAGCAACACGGCCTGTTCGGCAACCGGATCAAATGGAACTTCACCAAGTTCCTCGTCGATCGCGACGGCCGCGTACGCAAGCGTTATGCGCCGACGGTCACGCCTGAACGTATTGCCGGCGAATTAGCGGAGTTCCTTCGCTAGGCGAAGAACAGCCACCGCTCAACCACGACGCGCCGCCTCAATTGTGGCGATATCGATTTTTCGCATTTGCATCATCGCGTCGAACGCACGCTGGGCAACAGCGGGGTCGGGATCGGTGACCGCCCTGGTCAGGACGATCGGCGTTATCTGCCAGGACAGCCCCCACTTGTCCTTACACCAGCCGCACGCGCTTTCCTCGCCGCCGTTGCCGACGATCGCGTTCCAGTAGCGGTCAGTTTCGGCCTGGTCAGCGGTTGCAACCTGGAACGAAAATGCCTCGTTATGCTTGAACGCGGGTCCGCCGTTGAGCCCGAGGCACGGAATACCCATCACGGTGAAATCCACGGTCAGTACGTCGCCCTCCTTGCCCGACGGAAAGTCCGCCGGCGCGCGATGAACAGCGCTGACGGAAGAGTCGGGAAAGGTTTCGGCGTAAAAGCGTGCCGCCTCTTCGGCGGCGCCGTCGTACCAGAGGCAAATCGTATTCTTGGCCGGCGCTGTCATGTCAGTTCTCCATCAGGAACGGAGTTCATGCTAATTCGACACCGCTCCACTGTAGCACTCGCCGGGTTCGAGTTGGCGGCCCGCAGCGATACGCTGCACTCTCCGAATTATCAAAACGGCCAATCCCGCGGATGGGGTGGTCAATCCCGCAAACGCGATCAGGATGATAGTGGTACAGAAACAAGCTTTAATGAAATCCTTGCAAAAATCGACATCAAAGGGGAGACGGAACAGAATTAAAGAAGTCTGGTACCCAATGGCACCGGGCGGTCCGGAACGCAGAGCGCAACGTCGCCGTCCTCATTGTAAAAACCCGTCACCAAACACTCGGACATCAAAGGCCCGATCTGCTTCTTCGGAAAGTTGATGACGCCTACAACCAGCTTTCCAACCAGTTCGTCCGGAGTATACAGGGCGGTAATTTGAGCGCTGGATTTCCGGATGCCCAGCTCCTCGCCAAAGTCCACTTGCAGTATATAGGCCGGCTTCCTGGCTTCAGGAAAGGTATTCGCGCTTACGATGCGGCCGACTCGAAGCTCAACCTTGAGGAAATCATCAAAGGAAATGGTGTTCATTATTATGCTCTTCGCTGGCGAATTAACTCAGGAGCCACGCTCGGAAAGCCACGTGTGAAGGAGACCGGCCTGAAGTCGTACCGGTCTCCAATCCCTTCGCCTTCACACTCCCGGCAGCATACGCTGCAACA
Organism: Gammaproteobacteria bacterium; assembly: GCA_035690945.1. GTDB lineage: Bacteria > Pseudomonadota > Gammaproteobacteria > Natronospirales > DASSBR01 > DASSBR01. The sequence continues at coordinate 18,343 of DASSJY010000016.1, read as the reverse complement.
CCCGGTCGCGGCGAATGAAGTAGTGGTACAGCCCCGCCGCCACGTGGAGGCCAACCAACGGCAGAATCCCGTACTCCGCGATGAGCGTGTGAATGTCGCCGGTCCAGCCCCAGCCGGCGGCGCGGGTGCCGACCAGCTGCGGCATATGCACCAGCCCGAAAAACGTGATCGGCATGCCGCGGTACGAAGCGTTGATCCAGCCCAGCATCGGCACCGCGACGAGCAGCAGGTACAGCAGCCAATGGATAACGCGCGCCGAGCGCACCTGCCACGGCGGGACGCCTGCCTCCGGCATGGGTTCGCCGTAAATGATGCGCCAGATCAGGCGCACGACGATGACGCCGATGATCAGCGCGCCGATCGAAAAATGCAGGCTGATCAGCGTGGTCACCGGCGTGTTGCGGCCGATGTGCGGCATCGTCCAGCCGAGGGTGTACTGCGCGATCAGCAGCGCAAGAATCAGCCAATGCAGAAATATCGCGGTGCGCGTATAGCGGCGCTGCGTATTAATGGCCATTGGTCCTCCTGAACCGAACTATTATTATTCAGCCGCCAGTAACGGTTCTGTTCGGCATGCGTTCCGTGAAGTCAGACGGGCAGGCCGTGTTGCATCACGCCTGCTGCTTCACATGACGAGCCAGCGAGGTCAAAAAGTCGGCCTTCCCAAGCGGCGCGCCAAGGTGCCGAAGGATTGCGTACGCGGTGGTAATGTGAAAATACATGTTCGGCAGCAGGTAATCGCTGACGTACAGGCGAGCCGGCAGCTCGCAATATGTGCCATGACCCAGGCCGACGCGCTTTATTTCGTCGAGCTTGCTATCGTCTGCCGTAATGTCGGTAACGAGCGCCTTTGTTTGCGCGATGTGAGACCGCGCCAGATCCATCGAGCCGACTTCCGGCGAAAGATTCTCGACCGGCTTGTCTGCACACCACTGGGAAAATCCCCGCGGCTGATTGCAGCCTAAAGCGATTTGCGCGCCGAGGGGAAGCATGTCGGGGGCAAGACGCTCTTGCAGTGCCGCATCGAATTGGGGCAGATGCTTCTCTCCGACATCAAGTATGTGGCTTAACGAGTCAAGTCGCGTCAGAAAGACTCGTTGAAGCTCGCCGATCTCATGAGTTGCCATACGGACTCCTATAAATGATTGGGTTACAAAGCCTGCTTCCCGAGGGTGATGCGCTTTCTTCCAGGCGAAACGGCTTGGGATTTGGCGTTACCGAATTGCAGATGCGCAAGATCGGCGTATAGCCCGCCTTCGGCCAGCAAGCTGTCATGCGTGCCCTGGGCGACGATTTGACCGGCATCCATCACCACGATGCGGTCCGCGCGCTTGACCGTGGCCAGTCGGTGCGCGATGACCAGCGTCGTACGGCCCTGTTCCAACCGCTCCAACGCGTGCTGAATGGCGGCCTCCGATCGCGCGTCCAGGGCCGATGTCGCCTCGTCCAGCAGCAAGATCGGCGCGTCGCGCAAAATGGCGCGGGCGATGGCGATGCGTTGCCGCTGGCCGCCGGACAGACGAATCCCGCGTTCGCCGAGCTCGGTATCATAGCCTTGCGGCAGCGCGCGAATAAAGGCGTCGGCTTCGGCCGCTTCGGCGGCGCGATAGACGGCGGCGTCATCCGCATCACTGTTGCCGAACCGAATGTTATCGAGCGCGTTACCGGCAAAAATGACCGTATCCTGAGGGACTAGGGCGAAAGCGCCGCGAAGGTCGCTCAAAGCCAGCGACCGCAGATCCACGCCGTCGATGCCGATGCTCCCCTGCTGGGGATCGTAGAATCGCATCAGCAAGCCGAATACAGTGCTTTTGCCCGCCCCGGACGGGCCGACCAGCGCGACCGTCTCGCCCTGTTGGACCGTCAGACTGAAGTCTTTTAAGGCGGCGGTTTCCGGCCGGGTCGGATACCGGAATTCGACATTCGAAAATCGCAGGTTGCCGGTTGCGCCGCCCGCCAGCCTGACCGGCTCAGCCGGTTCACGCACTTCCGGCTCCTGGTCTTGCAACTCGCCGATACGCCCCATGGCACCCGAGGCCCGCATGACCAGCGCCCAGACGCCGCTGACGCCACCCACGGACCCGGCGGCGAAAATCGCGTAGAGCACGAACTGGCCGAGCACGCCGGCATTCATGTCGCCAGCCATCACATCGCGCGCGCCCGACCACAACACCAGCGTAATTGCGCCAAAGACCAGTGCGATCGCGGCGCCTCTCAGACTCGACTGCGTGCCGATCCGCCGTCGGGCCGTCGAAAGCGCAATCCGGATGGCGCTGCCATAGCGCTGGCTTTCGATGTTTTCCCGGGAGTAGGCCTTGATAGTTTGATTCGCATTGAGCGTCTCGTTGGCGATGGCGCTGGCGTCGGCGAGTCGATCCTGGCTGTGACGCGAAAGCTGGCGCACCTTGCGACCGAAAATCAGCATGGGCAGCATCACCGCCGGGATCACCAACGCCGTCAGGCCGGCGAGTCGCGGACTGGTCACGATCATGGCTGCTGTGGCACCGATCAGCATGACTGTCGAGCGCAACGCCACGGAAATACCCGTCCCGACCAGCGTTTGTACCAGCTCCGTGTCGGTGTCGAGCCGCGAAATCAACTCGCCCACGCGTGATTTTTCGTAAAAGCCAATATCCAGGTAAATCAGGTGATCGTATAAATGCCGCCGCAAGTCGGCCAGCGACCGTTCGCCCAGCAAGGTGATGCAATAAAATCGCGCCGCCGTGGTGAACGCGATAATCAGCGCGACGACGAACAGGGCGATGAAGGTTTGATCCAGGACCGTCAGGTCGCTGGCGGCAAAACCCTGATTGATGACGCGGCGCACGGCCACCGGCAGCACCAGGTTTGCGCCCGATGACAAAGCCATGAACAGCAACCAACTGAAGAAAAGCCCCTTGTGGGGCCGCATGAAAGGCCAAAGCCGGCGCAGTGCTCCCAGACCCTCGCCTTTTTTGTCAGTCGATTTGCGTCGTTTCAGCATTCGGCGAGTATACGGCAGAACGGTACCGCTAATTTTCGCGGGGTTCCGGTTCCTGGTGTTGCCGCTTTCACTGTGCCTTTAGCTGCCGCACGCGTCCTTTCATGTATTCCACAAACACCTTTTGCTCCGCATGCCCGGTTGAGCGTAGGGGTCGCATCCTCATTTTCTAATTCTCTAATCGGCGTGCTCGTATTGAGCATCTAGTCGTTTCATGGATTGAACAAAGGCATGCTGCTCTGCTCGAAGTTCGGGCAAATGCTGTGACGCAAAATCGAGGCAGTAGGAAAGGCCGGCGTCGGCGATCCGCCGAATAGTTATCTCGTAGCGTGTCAACCCGCCTGCGTCAACGCCATGATAGACATACTCAAGCGTCCCCGTCACGCGGCCATTCCTCGTCCTGAGCTTGATATCGCCGGTCGAGACCGTACCACGAAGAATGGGCACGTCGACGGTTCCAGTCGAGTCGACTGTTGCTTTTCCAAATCCCAAAGACATCCGGTCCAAAAGAGCAATGCCGTATCGGAACTCGTCGAAGCTGTAACCAATATCCACGCTTGCAAAGCAGGCGTTTACGCGCCGCTTGAACGCCGATTGCAAATCTTTATATTTTTGTGCAAACGCAGTGCCATACGTCGCTTTGAAATTCACTGCCTGGAATGGATGCTCTGCCAGCACCAGGATTGCTTTTGAGACGATGTCGTTGTCGCCCTCGCTCCAGCTTTTGAACTGATGAACCTCTATTTCATAGGTACCGGAGAATGAGTTAACGGCATCGGCGCTCGTGGCAGCCGGCGAACAGAATGAGACAGCCATTAGCAGCAACACAGGCAGTTTATATGCACGCTTCATATTGGTTTGCTCTTCTCTCGCCTGAACTCGGAAATTCAGCTGATTCCAAAGCTGGCCCGAAGCCCTGCCGCCTGCTCCGAAGTGATCAGCCACACCAAGCCTCCGCAATTGGCTACGACTGTACACCAGAAAACGAGTTGGAATGGCTGCTTTTTAGTCTTGTGTCGAAATACGCGCTGCGCGATCAGCGCGCCAGGCCAGCCACCAGTAACCGCGGCCAAATGGAGATGCGCCTCCGGGATACGCCAAGCACCACGCTGCGCGGCGCTTTTGTCCGACCCGTACAGGATAAAGGTGACAGCGCTTACCAGCGCGTAAAACCCAACAACGGTCAAAGGAGCGACGCCCGCAAACGCAGCGGCTACCAACACTGCAAAGAACGCGGCGGACAAGCCGAGCGTGGGAGCCACCCCCCGCGGCTGTACGGTGTTGCGCGTAGTTCCGATCCGGAAGGCGACTTGCTCGGCCCGAAGCCTTTTCTGAACGTCGCGAGTCACCGTGTAAGTCAGTGGCTCATTGAGCTGCGGACGACGCTGTCCCCGGGGAAACGAGCTGATGTGCACGAAGACCCGCGAGCCGCCGGATGACGGCGTAATGAAGCCGAATCCCTTGTCGTCGTTCCAGTGTGTCAGTTTGCCTTGCTGCCGCATTGATCTGTCTGGAGATTAACGTCTAGGTATTTGTCCGTGGCTGTGGCGACGTCGCGAATGAAACGTATATGTTTCCGCAGATCATCGCGAGTTACCGCATGGGGCACCGGCTCCCCAAGACGGGGCCGCCACGATCGATGGGCAACATCTCCGCGCTTTTTTGCGATCTTTGTTAGCTCAGCCCTGGCTCGGGCTGGGTCATAGTTGTTCCAGGCCCACCCTTTTGTCACGTCCATGTCGAGGTAGGTTCGGAACAACTGCCTGATTCTTTCAGTGCTCGGAGTATGGAAGGATTTCAGGTCGTTCCTCAACGAATCTTTGTAGAACTGTGACAACCGGCCTTCGACAGTATCGCGCCCAACCACCACATCGGCCGCCTCGACAATGCGGTCTTCTACGTATGTCTCCAGTGCCGCCAGCGCCATGACCAAGCTGGCACGTTTCAGTACTTCGGCCTCCGGCGGTGGCGGTTGCGTGTTGAGCGTATCAAAGTGGTTCAGCAGATCATGAGCATCCTGGATCGCACGCTCGAAATTTTTAAGTGCCTGAGATGTCATCCAAAAGGTACCCCTTAACTTGCTGCGGAAGCAGAGCAAGACGCGGTTGATATTTTGTCACAAGCGACAAGTTCGGAAGATATCAATCGAGTCCAACTCCATTGATTCGTTGAAGTGGTCAGAACCCCAGCAGCAAATAGTCACTCGTATCGGAGCATCCGCTCTCGGACTACACGGCCAATCGTCCCCAGATGCACCGACATCGTCCACCGGGGTTTAAAGGGTACCGACATTTGGCCCTTTCCCGTACTGGTTGAGCCGCAAGCGGAAGTTACAATGCAAAAACTGACCCCAGCCCCGGCTGCGAATAACGTACCAAGCTAATCGGGGCTGATCCATCACACCGACCAGGGCACGATCTACACCAGCGCGGCTTATCGGGCCATCATGGAAAAACAGGGCATGATCCCGAGCATGAGTCGCAAGGGTGACTGTTACGACAACGCGGTAGCCGAAAGCTTCTTCGGAAACTTGAAGAACGAGCTGACATGGCACTGCACGTTCCGCACGCACAACGAAGCTCGTGTGGCAATTTTTGATTACATCGAAGTGTTTTACAATCGGCAGCGGTCGCATCAGACGTTGGGCTATGTCAGCCCACTACATTATGAAGAGCGAGCTGCTGTATCTTAACCATCTGTCCGTGAAAGCGGGGGTGCCTCACTTCCACTGCACGATTTCGTCGATCTTCTCTCGAATCTCAGAACATCTGTTACGCGAAGAATGGCCCCAGCCTTGACGCCATTGACCTAGAGCATCCTGTTGCGATTGCTCGGCAGACTCCTCGATCAGTCCCACTTGTACCAACATGTCCATAGCTGATGTTCCCTCGGGAATTTCCATCCCGTCGCCCGTGAGAAACAGGGTAAACCACCACTCAAGGTGTCTGTCTGCAAAGAGAGATGACAGGAATGCAAATGCGTCCTTGGGCTTGAACTTGGCATAGCCGAAAGACTCGTAAGCATAGCGGTCAGCAACCTTAAGCGCGGCCATTGCAATGGTGCCTGCTGCAATACACCACAGCAAGCGGCCGCGATTCGCTTGCGACGTGGCAAAAACATGTCCGAGAATACGAAATACTTCTTGAATTTGCCGAGGGGTAAGCCTAAGCGCTGACACCAACTCAACGATGTTTTCGATACGGTAGCCGTCCAGCTCCATGAAGCAGTTACGTAGCCCATCCCTTTCCAAGTACTCCCGAACATAGGCGGATGCCATTTTTTTGTATCCGCTTTCAGATATAGCCGGTAGTGACACCTCCCTATGTATGAACTTCCGATAATATTCATCGAAGTCTAGGTCACTCCCAAATGCTGTCTTGGCCGAGTTCTCGAGCTGATTACGGTCTGCGGCAAGGACAAATGTCGCTCCACGAACGTCGAAAATATGCTTGATTGTTTCCAGATAGGAAATTGCGTAATCAGGGCGACAACGATCGAGCTCGTCGACCAAGAACAAGACATGTAGGTTAGAGGAATTGATAAATTCTCCAATAACAGACTGAAGATGACTCATAGCCATCTTCCGTTGCTCGAAAGTGGAGAAAGCATCGAATCTACTCGCACTATTCCTCGCATTTTTCTTCTTCTCAGCGAAAGCCCCTGCCTCCATGGCATCAATGCCAGCAACTTTGGCGGCAATTTGATTGCCTATCGCGGCTACAAACCAGCCAACATCCTTCGCAGCATCGATGATAGGTTTAGCCTGTTCTCCTGCTGATTGAAGGGCCTCGATAAGGTTGGAGAGAATCGCAAATAGTGGATCTCCGTAATAATCGCTTTCCCAAGCATTCAGCATAATGATTACCAAAGGATCGTCGTCACGGTCTCGCGCTTCTAGGGATGCACGCCACATCCGCAAAAAGGTGGTCTTCCCGGTGCCGAATCTTGAACTCAAGGCCAGAACAAGGCTTTCAGGAACGAAATGCTGTTCGACAGAAATGAATTTTTCAAAGCGGTTTGCAAATTCTGCAAGATCAAGCAGATCGTCTTCGAAAGTAAGTACGTCCATCGTGCTCCTTAGCGCTAACGCCTATTCAACACTCTAACGAGAGGCGTAATCATTGTTCCTAAGGTGCATAACGTCGACACGGCACGACCACAAGCTACGGAGTTCATAGCCTGTCAAGTGTGACGCCATTTTTGTGCACCCGAATGAACTACGCATTTGCGGCTAGTTCCACTTCGCGTACTCACCTCCCACGCTAAAGCGACCAGCGCCGAGCAGGAAAACCGCCAATCCGCCGAGGCCGAAGAAGGCTTCCAGTTGGATCACCCAGCCGCCGGAAGGGCCAAGCGCCCAGACATGCCCGCCACGTGTCAACAGGACCGCGCAAATCAGGTTTATGAGAATTAAGAGGCCGCCGACGCGAGTGTAATAGCCGACCAGGACCAGGATCGGCGCGAGCACCTCGCCGACGTAAACCGCGCCGCCAAAAAAGGCGGGGAATCCGGCCGAGGCTACAAGGCTGTCGATTTCGCTGGGGCCGTTGATGATTTTGTGAACGCCATGGAGAATTAGCAGGCCGCCCACCAGGAGGCGCAGGAGGAGTTTGCCGGCGTCTTCGTAATCTCTGCTTGTCATTTTTTAGCCCCCGGAGTTGTTGGTGCTTCCGGGAGCCTAGCAGAAAGGGGGGATGGCGGAAAGTTTGGGGTGGCGCCGCTTCCAAGTTGCCATCCTTGGCGGCTGGGTTCCTGCTTTCTGCAGGAACGACGGGTTTATGGGGCTGGGTCGGTTGAGAAAATTCCGTCCGTACTTCGACGGGCTCAGCACGAACGGAATTTTTTCGAGTTTATTTGGCCAGCAAAGCCATGAAGTCGGCTACGGGCATCGTGCTCAGTGCGTCATGGTTATTGGCTAATGCCGTCAGCTCCTGGCACTGCTCGCCATTGAGCTGAGTTGCAACGTTGCGGGCGAACTTTTCCTTTAGCACCGGAATGCCTTCTTCGCGGCGCTTGCGGTGGCCGATCGGGTAATCGACAGCGACGCGGTCGGTCTTTGAGCCGTCCTTGAAGAATACCTGGACGGCGTTGCCAATGTAGCGCTTGTCCGGGTCGTAGTAATCCTTCGTAAACTGCTCGTTTTCGTTCACTTCCATTTTGTCGCGCAGCGCGTCGATGCGCGGGTCCTTCGCCACCTTGTCTTCATAATCTTCAGCGGTCAGGCGGCCGAAGATCAGCGGAATCGCCGTCATGTATTGAATGCAGTGGTCGCGGTCCGCGGGGTTCGCCAGCGGGCCGGTCTTGTCGATGATTTCGCTGCCGGCGCGCTGGGTTTCGATGGAGATGCGCTCGATGTCGTCGAGGCGGTCCTTGACCTGCGGGTGCAGCGTCATTGCGGCTTCGACGGCGGTTTGCGCGTGGAATTCGGCCGGGAACGAGATTTTGATCAGCACGTTTTCCATCACGTAGCTGCCGAAGTCGCGCGCGAGCGTCAGCGGTCTGCCGTCGAACAGCACGTCCTGGAAGCCCCAGCGCTTCGCGGTCAGCGCGGACGGATAGCCCATCTCGCCGGTGAGGCTCATCAGTGCGAGCGTGACCGCACGTCGGCAGGCGTCGCCGGCCGCCCAGCTCTTGCGCGAGCCGGTGTTGGGCGCGTGGCGGTAGGTGCGCAGCGCGCCGCCGTCGATCCAGGCGTTGGAGACGGCGTTGATGATCTGTTCGCGGGTGCCGCCAAGCATCTGCGTGACGACGGCCGTGGAGGCGACGCGCACCAGCAGGACGTGGTCGAGGCCGACGGCGTTGAAGCTGTTGTCGATCGCCAGCACGCCCTGGATTTCGTGGGCCTTGATCATCGCCGTGAGGACATCGCGGACATTCAACGGTTTGTTGTCGCGGCGCGCGAGGTAGTCAGCCACGGCGAGGATCGCGCCCAGGTTGTCGGAGGGGTGGCCCCACTCGGCGGCGAGCCAGGTGTCGTTGAAATCCAGCCAGCGGATTATCGCGCCGATGTTGAACGCGGCCTGCGCCGGGTCGAGCTCATAGCTCGTGCCGGGGACGCGGGCGCCGCCCTTGAGTTCCGCACCGGGCACGACCGGGCCGAGCAGCTTGGTGCAGGCCGGGTAGTTGAGGGCGAGCAGGCCGCAGCCGAGCGTGTCGAGCAGAACGTAGTGCGCCGTCTGGTAGGCAAGGTCGCTGTCGATTTTGTAATTGCAGACGTAGTCGGCAATCGCGACGATGACTTTGTCCGGATCGGGGCGTTGGGCGGATTTGATGTCGACAGAACTCATTCTTTTCCTTACTTGCGTTTTTCGATCGGCTGCCAGCGCTGTTTGCCGGGGCCGATGTAGTCCGCGCCCGGGCGGATCAGGCGGTTGTTGGCGCGCTGTTCCATGATGTGCGCCGACCAGCCGGTAATGCGCGAGCAGACGAAGATCGGCGTGAACAGCGGCGTCGGGATGCCCATGAAGTGATAGGCCGTGGCGCTGTAGAAGTCGAGGTTCGGGAACAGTTTTTTCTCGTCCCACATGACTTTTTCGATTGCCTCGGAGATCGCGTACAACTTGGCGTCGTCCGCGCCCTCGGAGAGCTTTTCAGACCAGGCCTTGATGACCTTGTTGCGCGGGTCGTGGTCCTTGTAGACGCGATGCCCGAAGCCCATGATCTTGGCCTTCTTGGCGAGCATCTTTTGCAGACCCGTCTCGGCCGCGGCCGGGGTGCGGAATTTTTCGACCAATTCCATCGCCGCCTCGTTCGCGCCGCCGTGCAGCGGGCCGCGCAGCGCGCCGATCGCGCCGGTGACGGCGGAGTGGAAGTCGGCGAGCGTCGCAGTGATGACGCGCGCGGTAAACGTCGACGCGTTGAATTCGTGTTCGGCGTAGAGCACCAGCGAGACGTTCATCGCCTTGACGTGGTCGGCTTTCGGCTTGCGGCCGGTCAGCAGGCGCAGGAAGTGTGCGGCGTGGCTGTCTTCGTTGCTCGCGGTGCGGATACGCTTGCCCTCGGTGTGCCAGCGCCACCAGTACAGGAGGATCGCCGGGAACGCGGCGAGCAGCCGATCGGCGACGTTCTGCTGGTTCTTGAAATCGCCTTCCGGTTCGAGGTTGCCGAGGAACGAGCAGCCGGTGCGCATGACGTCCATCGGGTGCGTGTCGGCCGGGATCTGTTCCAGCACGTCGCGCAGTTTTTTCGGCAGCACACGGCTGTCGCTCAGGCGGCGCTTGTACTGACCCAGCTCGCGCCTGTTCGGCAGCTTGCCGCGCGTCAGGAGATACGCCACTTCTTCGAATTCGGCATGCTCGGCCAGATCGTAGATGTCGTAGCCGCGATAGGTGAGGCCCGCGCCTTCCTTGCCGACGGTCGCGATGGCGGTTTCGCCCGCGGTGATACCGGCGAGCCCGGCGGTGTTGGTTGGTTTCGTCGCCATTACTCTGCTCCGTTTACTTTTCTTTACCGTACAATTCGTCGAGTTTGCGTTCGTACTCGTAATAGTCCAGGTGCTCGTAAAGCTCCTCGCGCGTTTGCATCGCGTCGATGACGTTCTTTTGAGTGCCTTCGCGGCGCGCAGTTTCATAGAAGTTGAGCGCGGCCTTGTTCATCGCGCGGTAGGCACCGCAGCAGAGCAGTTGAATATCAACGCCGGCGGTTTCGAGTTCGTCGCGCGTGAACAGCGGCGTTTTGCCGAACTCGGTGATGTTGGCAAGGATCGGCACCTTCACTGCCGCCTTGAAGTCGCGGTACTGGTCGAGCGCGGTCATCGCTTCCGGGAAAATCATGTCGGCGCCGGCTTCGACGCAGGCGACGGCGCGATCGATCGCCGCTTCCATGCCTTCGACGGCCAGCGCGTCGGTGCGCGCCATGATGACGAACTTGTCGTCGGTGCGCGCGTCCACGGCGGCTTTGACCCGATCGATCATCTCGTCTTTCGACACGATGGCCTTGCCCGGCCGGTGGCCGCAGCGCTTGTTGGCGACCTGGTCCTCGATGTGCAGGCCCGCCGCGCCGGACTTGATGAACGACTTGACCGTGCGGGCGATGTTGAACGCGCCGCCCCAGCCGACGTCGGCGTCGACCAGCAGCGGCAGATCGACCGCGTCGGTGATGCGGCGAATGTCGATCAGCACGTCTTCCATCGTGCTGACGCCGAGGTCCGGCATGCCCAGCGAGTTCGCCGCCACGCCGCCGCCGGACAGGTACAGCGCGCGAAAGCCCGCGTCACGCGCGAGCATCGCGGCGTAGGCGGTGATCGCGCCAACCACCTGCAGCGGCCGCTCGGCTTCGAGCGCCGCCCACAGGCGCGCGCCGGCACTATCGGACATGCAAACCTCTTTGTCTGAAGAAAAGCGGGTTATTTTAACTGATCGCCGGCCGGGACGTCATTGGATGCGGACGACGGTGCGTCCTTTGGTCTTGTTGTCGATCATCGGCTGGAATACGCCCGGCAGTTCTTTAAACGGAATTTCGCGAATGGCAATCGCGTCGAGGTGGCGCGGCTTGAGGTCGCTCGCGAGGCGGTCCCAGACCGCGCGGCGCAGCGGCATCGGCGTCGCCATCGAGTTGACGCCGAGGAGATTGATGCCGCGCAGGATGAACGGGAACACGGTCGTATTGAGCTCCGGGCTCGCGGCGTTGCCGATCGAGGCGATGTTGCCCCACCAGCCGACCGTGCGTGTGAGCCAGGTGAGCGCTTCGCCGCCGACGTTGTCGACCGCGCCGGCCCAGCGCGTTTTTTCCAGCGCGCGCTTGCCGTAATCGACGTCCTGGCGAAGCAGGATGTCTTTCGCGCCGAGTTGCTTGAGGTAGTCGGCCTCGTCGGCCTTGCCGGTCAGCGCGACGACTGCGTAGCCGCGTCCGGCCAGCATGTCGATGGCGAAGCTGCCGACGCCGCCGGTCGCGCCGGTGACGACGATCGGGCCCTTGTCGGGGCTTTGATCGTTCGCTTCCATTTTGTGGATCGCGAGTGCAGCGGTGAAGCCGGCGGTGCCGAGGCTCATCGCGCTTTTGTAATCGAGCCCCGGTGGGATCGGCACCAGCCAGTCGGCCTTCAGCCGGACGATTTCGCTGTAGCCGCCGTCGTGGGCTTCGCCGATGCCGCAGCCGGTGACCAGTACGTCGTCGCCTTTCCCGAAACGTGGGTCGTCGCTGGAGATGACTTCGCCGGCCACATCGATGCCGCCGACCAGCGGCGACTTGCGCAGGATCTTGCCGGCGCCGGTCGCGGCGAGCGCGTCCTTGTAGTTGACGCTGGAATAGTGCGCGCGGATGACGACCTCGCCCGGGTCAAGGTCGTCCAGCGTCAGTTGCTCGAAACCGGCCGTGATCCGGCCATCGTTGTCGTGGATGCGGTAGGCGGTGAACGAATCGGTCATTCATTGTCCTTGTCAAATCAAACAAACAGCGCGGCTTCGAGCGCGAGGCCGGGGCCGAAACCCAGCGCAACGCACGGCGGCGCGGCCTGCTCGGCGCGCAACCGCTCGATAATGAACAACACGGTCGGCGACGACATATTGCCGTGCTCGGCCAACACCGCGCGCGACGCCGCCCCGGCCTCCGCCGGCAATGATAACGATTCGAGCGCCGTTTCGATAATCTTCGGTCCGCCCGGATGGATCGCCCAGTGGGCGATGTCGGCGACCGTCAGTTCGTGCGTCGCGAGCCAGTCGCTCAGCCAGTCGTGCAGCGCGCCGCGAATCAGCTTGGGCACGTCGCGCGACAAGGTCATCTTGAAGCCGTGGTCGCCGATCTGCCAGGTCATCGCATCGTCCGAGTCCGGCGCGAGGCGGCTCGCGGTCGCGGCGAGGCGCCAGCCGTTCCGATCGCCGGTGTCGGGGCCGATGATGGCCGCGCCGGCGCCATCGGCGAACAGCGCGTTGGCGACGATTTTCTGCATGTCCCAGCCATACTGGAAATGCAGGCTGCACAGTTCGACGCAGCACACCAGTACTCGCGCGTCCGGCTGACTGGCGGCGAGCGCCTGCGCGGCGCGCAGGCCGTTGAGCGCGCCATGGCAGCCCATGAAGCCGAGGTTGAGGCGGCCGATGTCGGGCGACAGCGAGAGCCGCTCGATCAATTCGGCGTCGAGGCCTGGCGACATCAGGCCGGTGCAGGAGACGGTGACGAGATGGGTAATGGTGTCGCGATCGATACCGGCTTCGGCGAACGCGACCCGGCACGCGCGCTCGCCGAGAGCGCCGGCGGTGTTGGCATACCGCTGCAGGCGCACCGCGGTGGTCGGGCCTCGGGGCTCGCCGGGCTCCGCCGGATAGAACTGCTCCAGTCCGCTCAAGCCACGGCCGTCCAGCAGCATGCTCGCGCGGTGCCGGACGCCGCTCTGACGATAGATGCGGCGCAACCAGTTGGCTTGACGCTCGGTCGTGCAGCAGCGGGCCGCGGCGAAGTCGGCGGCGACCTGCTGGTCGAGCGTCGCCTCCGGCGCGGCGACGCCGAGGCCCAGCAAGGCCATCGCCGGCTGACGGGCCAACCTGCCGGTGTGCGCGCCTTCCGTCTCCGGTTCACGGTGCGCCGGCCGCGAGGCGGGCTGGTCCAACGTCTCGAGCAGGATGCCATTCATAGTGCTACGGCCTTTGCGGTCTGGAGTCTGAAATCACGATTGAGCCAGGCGGTGAGCGGCGCCGCGGCGATCGGTGCCGCTGCCGCCATGCGCACCGCGCCGGAAACCAGGCGCGGGCGGCGCAGCAGCGCGGCGACGCCGCGGCAGGCGCGCTGGCGGCTACTGACCAGGTCCCGATGCCGGGCTGTCCATTGATCAATAAGTCCGTCGCGCCAGTCGGTCACCGCAAACGGCTCGATGGCGGCCGCGCTGGCGATGGCCCACGCCATACCCTCGCCGGTGAACGGCTCTACATAGCCTGCCGCATCGCCAAGTGCCAGCAGGCGCTCGGCGCCCAGCCTGGGGTAGCGGCGCGTGAGGTGCGGCGTGCCCCGCCAGCGAGCCCGGTCGAGCCCGTCGATCGGAGGCAGGCCGGCGGATTCGAGAATGTGCGCCACCGCGGCCGGGGGGCCGCCGACCCGCTTCACCCAGGCCGGGTCGAGGGCTGCGCCAATGTTCAGGTCGTCATTCTCGACACGCACCAGGCCGACGTAGCCATCCGGCGCACAGGCCATGTGAATGACGCCCGGCGGATAATCGGCAAGCGCGGGCGCGGTGGCGGCATCCAGAATCGTGCCGGCGCCTATACGGGACGCGGGCGCGACCTCGGCGTCCCCGCCAAAAAGGCGGCCGCCGAGACCGTCGCAAGCCAGCACGATCCGGGCCCGGGTGGCGACCTGCTCATCGGCGCGGCGCAGGTGAAGCCAGCGACTCTGTGCATCGCAATCGCCCAGCGCGGCGCGGGTCGCCGACATAAAACTCACGCCCGCCGCGCGCGCGGCTTCCACCAGGGCCGCGTCGAACTCACGACGGCTGATCGCACGGCCCGCAGGCAGCGCAAATTGCGCGTCGCGGCCGCTGGCGGCCATGCGCATCGCCGAGTACGCCTGCCCGGCGGCCGCGGCCCCGTCCAGTCCCGACGCCTGCAGCATCTGCAGCGCGGCGGCATTGACGCAGCCGCCGCAGACCTTGTTGCGCGGCCAGTCCGCCTTGTCGACCAGCAGCACCGCGAGGCCGCGCCGCGCCAGCCGGAACGCCGCCACCGCGCCCGCCACGCCGGCGCCGACAACCGCCACGTCCCACGGCTCGCGGGCCGGCTCAGGCAGCGGCCGCGTCATCGCGATGCCAGCTCATCAGGAAACGGCTCGGCCAGCGCCGCGCAAAGCGCGCATCCGCCAAACCCGCCTGCGCGGCGAGATCGCGCGCCTCCTCGACGGTAAATGCCGCGCGCACGGAGCGCAGACCATCCACGCACACGATCGGCGAGCGCGACAAGACGCGGGTGCCCGCGTACGCGAGGAAGTAGCCCGTCCGGTTGCGTATCAAATCGCTCACCAGGACATGATCGGCGCTCGCGGACAGCTTGCGCAATAAGGTAATCACCCCCGCTTCGGTCAGGTGATGCAGGAACAGGCTGGCGGTGATGATGTCGTAGCGGCCCGGCAGATCGTCGTTCAGCACGTCGGCGCGAAAGAACCGCACCGGCACATTGGCGCGCACCGCGGCGGCGTGGGCATGACTGACGGCGTCCTGACTGATGTCGCAGCCCTGAAAGGTCATCTCGAATCCCTGCCGCTGTGCCTTGCGGCTTAGCGCGATGGGCAGGTCGCCGCCGCCGGTCGCGACATCCAGCACCGACAATGTCCGCTCTGGATGCGCGCGCGCGATCTGCTGAATCGGCGCCCATAGCGCGCCGGCCGTGCGGCTGACGGCGTTGATTCGCCGCAGGCCCCGTAACGCGCGCTCGTGCGCGCGCGCGTTGAGCAGCGGGTCGTCCATTAGTTCGCCTTCGAGACGGCGTTGGGAAAGCGAAGTAGTCACGTCCGTGCGGCTCCTTGCAAAATAGCTGATTGTAGCGTGCTCTAGCGCAGCGCGTAGGCCCAATGCCAGGGCTCGAAGGCCATCCCGAGCGCGTTGTCGCGTGGATAGCTCAAGCGAAAGCCGAAACGGCCCGCATTCTCAGCCAGCCATACAAAAGCGGCTGTCGCTTCGAATGACTCGTCGAGCGGCTCGACGCCCGGCGTGGTGATGTCGAGCGCGCGGCCGGTGTGGTGCTCGCTGTAGCCGGGGACGGCGTTGACCTGAAGAATGTCTTCAATGCTGCGGCCGGCAGCAAGCTTGCGGCGGATGACTTCCACCTGATAGGCGACGGCGCGAAATGCCGATACCGGCTGCAGGACGACCTCGTCGGCCGCGGCGGTGGCTTGCAGTTTGCGCCAGGCGGCGGCGGCCGGCGCGATCAGCCGCTGTTCGCGGCCGAGCACATCCGCGCCGATCGACACCAGCGCCGCGCCCTCCGCTTCCGGCTGCAGCGGCCAGCCGCGCGCGGCGGCGTAGTCAGCCGGGATGCCGAGTTCGCGGTGAATCGCCGCGACGGCGTCGGCTATTTCCGCGTCCGGTCCAGCCACACCGACAGCCCTTGCGCATTCAGGTTGACATCCATCGCCAGCCACTTGTCGCGCGTTTCATCGGGGATGTCCGCGCCATGCGCATCGAGGCGCTGGCTGAGCCAGGCATGCATTTTCTTTTTGATGCAGCCGATGCGGTCGTCGGCGTCGGCGCATTCGCGCGCAATCGCGACGTAGCGGTCGATGCCCAGATGCATGTCGGCGGCCAGCCGGTCGAGGTCGGTGACGCGGCTGTAGTGAGTAAGAAACATCGCCTCGGGCGCGTAGCTCATCAGTCGGTCGACGGACGCGTGCGCCTGATCGGGATCGAAATGCGTCGGCGTGGTCGCCGGCATGATGAAGGCGCCGTTGTCGGAATCGAACACGCGGTAGGAGACGCCGAACGTGTCGCCGGTGAAAATGCTGTTGCTGGCCGGATCCACGATCGAGTAGTGATGCAGCGCGTGGCCGGGCGTGTCGATCAGCTCGACCGTGCTGCCGCCGAAGCTGAACGACGCGCCGTCGGCGCTTTGAACCACGCGTTCGGCCGGGATCGGGACAATTTCGCCGTACAGGCGCGCGAACTCGGCTTCGCCATACACGGCGATCGTGCCGGCGACCAGCTTGTCCGGCTCGACCAGGTGCTTCGCGCCCCGCGGGTGAACGACGCAGCGCGCGTTGGGCAGGTGCTGCATCAGCGCGCCGGCGCCGCCGGCATGGTCGAGATGCACATGAGTGATGAACACGTAATCGACATCGGCCGGCGCAACGTCGGCGCGCTCAAGCACTGCCAGCAGCCGGTCGAGCGACAGCGATGTGCCGGTATCGACGAACGCGGCGCGGCCGTCGCGAACGATCAGGTGGCTGGCGTCGAACTGCGGCTGATGGTAACCGGTGTCGATGGCGCTGATGCCATGATCGAAGTCAGTGTAATGTTGCGGGTTCATTTAGAAGTTGCATCGGCTGCCGATGCTTTGGCGCGCTTCACGTGTCCGACACCGATAACGATGAAGACGGCGCCCAGGGCGTAGAACACGTTCTGCTCACCGATGGCGGCGGAGACGAAAAACGACAGGCCGCCCGCAACGAACAGGATGCCGCTGAGCATCCCGGTTGAGATGTTGTACGGAAGTTTCATGCGCTCCTCTTCAGATGCATGTGCTTTTTCAGATAGATCCGCAGCAGCGAAATCGCCGCCGGCGTCATGCCGTCGATTCGCGCCGCCTGGCCCAGCGTCGCCGGCCGCACGCGTTCGAGTTTCTGGTGCAACTCGGCCGACAGGCCGTTGACGACGGCGTAGTCGAAGTCCTCCGGCAGCGGCGTGTTTTCGTGGCGGCGGTTGGTTTCGACTTCGGCGCGCTGGCGGTCGATGTAGCCGGCATAGCGCGCCTGGATTTCAATCTGCTCGGCGACGGCCGCGTCGGTGACCGCCGGACCGAGCCCTGCCTGCATCAACTCCGTGTAGCGCACGTCCGGGCGCGCCAGCAAATCGAGCGCGCGGCTCTCATGGGCGAGCGGCTGGCCGAGCGCGGCT
Organism: Gammaproteobacteria bacterium; assembly: GCA_035690945.1. GTDB lineage: Bacteria > Pseudomonadota > Gammaproteobacteria > Natronospirales > DASSBR01 > DASSBR01. The sequence goes on along the minus strand of DASSJY010000016.1, from coordinate 836 downwards.
TCGGCGGCATCGCCCGGCCGCACGACGAGATTGCGCAGACGCGCCTGTTCGCGTTCGATCGTTTCGCGCTTGGTTTCAAATCGCGTCCAGCGGGCGTCGTCCACCAGCCCCAGCTCGCGGCCGGTCGGGGTCAGGCGCAGATCCGCATTGTCTTCGCGCAGGCTGAGCCGGTACTCGGCGCGGCTGGTGAACATGCGATACGGTTCTTGAGCGCCGCGGGTGATCAGGTCGTCGATCAGCACGCCAATGTAGGCCTCGTCGCGGCGCGGCTGCCACGACTCGCGGCCGGCAACGGCGAGTGCGGCGTTGACGCCGGCGACCAGGCCCTGCGCCGCGGCTTCCTCGTAGCCGGTCGTGCCGTTGATCTGGCCGGCGAAATACAGTCCGTCGATGAACTTCGTTTCCAGCGACGGCTTCAAGTCGCGCGGGTCGAAAAAGTCGTACTCGATCGCGTAGCCCGGCCGGGTGATGTGGGCGTTTTCAAAGCCCTTGATCGAGCGCACGAACGCGTACTGCACGTCGAACGGCAGGCTGGTCGAAATGCCGTTCGGGTAGACCTCATGGGTGGCAAGCCCTTCGGGTTCGATGAAAATCTGGTGGGCGGCCTTGTCGGCGAAGCGCACGATCTTGTCTTCGACCGACGGGCAATAGCGCGGGCCGGCCCCTTCGATCGCGCCGGAGAACATCGGCGAGCGGTCGAGGCCTGAGCGAATCAGGTCGTGGGTGCGCTCGTTGGTATGGGTGATGTGGCAGTCGATCTGGCGCGGATGCTCCTCGCCGCTGCCGATGAAGGAAAACACCGGCGTCGGCGTATCGCCCGGCTGGGCCGTCAGGCC
>DASSJY010000015.1:0-122152 GCA_035690945.1 Gammaproteobacteria bacterium | reverse complement strand
CGCCGGAAGATATTCATCGCGCAGCCGAAGGCTTCGCCCGGAAACGGCAGTCCGTCAAGCGCCGCGGGCAGTAGCACGACGGCATCGGCATCCGCCAAGTCGTATTCGGCGTATGCATGGAAGCTGCGCGCGGCGACGCGGGTGCCGATTTCGATCCCGTCGACGCCGTCGCCGCAGGCATCGACGACGCCCCAGCCTTCGTGACCCAGATCGCCGGGCGGTAAGGGGTAGTTAAACCAGTCGCGGCCTTCGAACGCCGGCAGATTGGAGGCGCACACGCCGCAGCCCTGCAGTCGCACGCGCACCTCGCCGGGGCCGGGAACCGGACGCTCGATTTCAGTGAATTCAAATCGCCCCGGGGAAGCCAGGACAGCGGCGCGCATCAACGGTTCAGCGCCCGCGATGCGTTGAGGGTTTGCAGACATGGGGAGCATCCTTGCTTGATTTTTAGGTACTTCCTGTCAGTCTAACATGAGCGTGAAGGCCATCAATCAAGGAGGATGCCATGACCGGCGAAAGCCACACCACCACGGACCACGAGACGATCAAGCGCTGGGTCGAGGCGCGCGACGGGCTGCCGGCGACGGTGCGCGATACGGAGGCGCATGGCGAAAAGGCGGGCATACTGCGGATCGAATTCCCCGACGCCGATGGCGATCAGGGGCTGGAACAGATCGGTTGGGACGATTTCTTTGACAAATTCGACGAGGCGGATCTGGCGTTCTTGTATCAGGACGAAACCACCGGCGGCGACACCAGTCGGTTCTTCAAGTTCGTGTCACGGGAGAAGCACTAGTTAGAGCAGTCAGACGCCCCAACGCAGCGCAGCGGCGGTGACGTTGTCGCTCGCGGGCTGCGTCTTGGCTTCGGCGCGGCGAGTCACCGCTTCGAGGCCATTTTCGAGTTCCGGTTCGGCGCGCAGCTGCTTGATGATCTCGGCTTCGCCCAGCGCGCTCCACAGGCCATCGCTGCACAGCAGCATGATGTCGCCACTGCCCAGTTCAACCGGCTGCGCGATCGTGAAACGTGGCTCGGACGGCTCCCCGCCGAGGCATTCTTCCACGTAGTTGCGCAATGGGTGGGTCTGCATGTCTTCGTCTGAAATCTCGCCGGCCTGGTAGAGCGCCTCGACCGCACTGTGATCGCGGGTGCGCGCCGCGACCGTCTCGCCGCGGAGCCAGTACACCCGGCTGTCCCCGACGTGCGCCCATTGCGCCACCCCTTCATCCACGAGGCAGATCGTGCAGGTCGTCCGCGGCCGCTTGGCGATCGGCTGTTTCGCGCCCAGCTCGTAAACGGCCCGGTGGGCATCGATGAGCGCGTCCGACAGGAACTCCGCGGCGCTCTTGCCGCCGCGTAGCGCCTTGAAGCTGCGGCTGAGGGAGTCGACTGCCGTTTGCGCGGCCGCCGCACCGTCGGAATGGCCGCCCATGCCGTCGGCGACGATCAGCAGGACACGGGTGTCGCCGATCAGGATCGCGGCGCGGTCCTGATTTTCGCGCCGATTGCCGAGCCGGGTCGCCTGCGCGGTCTCGATATTCACCCGATCTCGCTCCTCCCGGTGCGCCACGAAACGCCCGCCGCCGAGCGCCGGACGGCGCGTCGGCGCCACCCGCCGCAGGTGCGAGCGCGGAACCGCTCGCGTGACCGTGGCCATCACGAGCTGGAATAGCTTACCATTCCGCCTCGACTCAGGGGCTGTCAGAGTCGAATACATGTGCGAAACCTTACATCGCCGGCAGCGGCAAAGAGGTGACGCAGGTTGCATTTTTGTGTCGTCGAACGGCGACAGTTAGGACGAATACACCCAAATGATACAAAGTATGACTGGGTACGCCCGCGGCGAGAGCCGGGGCCGGTGGGGCACGCTGACGGTCGAGTTGCGCTCGATCAACCATCGCTATCTGGAAACCGGGTTCCGGCTTCCGGAGCCGCTACGGGGCCTGGAGGCGGAGCTGCGCCGTCAGATCGGCGGGCGGATCAAACGCGGCAAGGTGGACGTGGCCGTGCGTCTGGACGCGGCCAGCGCGGCTGCCGGCACGCTGACGGTCGATTATGAACTCGCCGCCGCAGTTGCCGCCGCGGCCCGGAGCGTAGCGACACAAATCGAAAAATTCGCGCCGCTCGACCCGCTGGACCTGCTGCGCTGGCCGGGGGTCGTGCGCGAGCCCGCGGTAAACGTCGACGAACTCGCCGCGGCCGCCGCCGATTTGCTGGCGGCAACGCTCGAGGACCTCGTCGCCAATCGCCGCGCCGAGGGCGCCCGCATCGACACGATGCTGCGCGAGCGTGCCGCGACGATCGGCGGGTACGTAGCTGCCGTGCGCGCCCGGCTGCCGGCGGTACGCGAGCAGTTGCGCGTCAGGCTGCTTACGCGGCTCCAGGAACTCAACCTGACGCCTGACGACGACCGCCTCAGCCAGGAGCTGGTTTACACTGCGCAAAGAATCGACGTGGCAGAAGAGCTGGACCGGCTGGACAGCCATATCGCCGAGCTGGAAAAGGCGCTTCAGCGCAGCGAGCCGGTGGGACGGCGGCTCGATTTCCTGATGCAGGAATTCAACCGCGAGGCAAACACCCTCGCCTCGAAGTCGCAGGACACCGAGACCACGCAGGCGGCGATCGAAATCAAGGTACTGATCGAGCAGATGCGGGAGCAAGTGCAGAATGTCGAGTGACGCCCGCCGGGCGAGGCTGTTTCTGGTCGCCGCGCCGTCCGGCGCCGGCAAGACCAGCCTGGTGCGCCAGGTGGTTGCCGAAAACCCGCGGTTGATGGTCTCGATCTCGTTCACGACCCGGCCGCAGCGACCGCGCGAGCAGGACGGGCGCGACTATCACTTTATTTCGGAGGCCGAGTTCGCGCGCATGGTCACCGAGGGCCGCTTCCTCGAATACGCGCGCGTATTCGACTACCACTACGGCACCGGCCGTGAGCACGTCGAGACGAGCCTGGCGGCCGGCATCGACGTACTGCTGGAAATCGACTGGCAGGGCGCCCGCCAGGTGCGCGCGGCCATGCCCGACGCCGTCACGATCTTCATCCTGCCGCCATCGCGCGCCGAGCTGGAGCGCCGCCTGCGCGGCCGCAAGACCGATGCCGAGGACGTGATCGCGCGCCGGCTGCGCGACGCTGAAGCCGACATGTCGCACTGGGACGAATTCGACTACGTGATCGTCAATGACAACTTCGACCACGCGCTCGGCCAGCTCAAGGCGGTGATCGGCGGCGATGGTCGTGCGGCTCATCCGGACCGGGCCGAACTCAAGCCCCTGATGCGAGAATTGCTGCATTGTTGAGCGGTTTTCGCCGCCTCGAATCCAACTTGCAATTCCGGACAGGGCGGGGCAGTATTCGGGAGCAGTGTTGCGGATCAATATGTAAAGCATTGGCGCAATTCAAGGGGCGGGGCCGCTAGTGCAATTAGATCAGACCACCAGGCTCGTTGGAACGATCGGCCTTGTCAGTCAGGGCGCGGCCGGCTTGCTTCTGGCGTTGCTGTTCTTCATGTTGCGGCCGTATGCCGTCGGTCGTCGCTACTTCCTCAAATGGGCCAACGCGTGGGTGCTTGTTGCGGCCGCGGTCGCTGCGCTCGTATGGAACCGAACGGTGGGCCTTCCGGCCGCCAACTTCATCTACGAACTGACCAAGCTGACGGCGTTCGCGCTGCTGTTCTGCGGCACGCTCGAATACGCCCGCGGCATCGGTCAGCGGTGGGTGCTGCCGTCGGTGGGCATCGCGGTCCTGTGGGCGGGCATCGGCTACCGGCTGGATCCCTCGCTGGTCGGCGTGATGATGACGCAGGCGCCGGCCATTATCCTGCTGAGCCTGGGCAGCGCGCATTTGCTGCTGCGCGTCCGGGTGCCGCGGCGCAACGCCGGCGCAGTCATGAGCGCCTGCATCTTCATCCTGATCGCCGTGCTCTGGGGGCTGTACTGGATTGCCGTGGCAAACGGACTGCAAACACGGCCGCACGACCTGCCCAACTGGGCTATGCGCTATGCCGCCTGGTCGGACCTGGTGCTCGACGTGCTGCTGGCATTCGGCATGGTGCTGGTGCTGCTCGATGATGTCCGCAGCGAGACGGAGGCCGCCCACGCAGAGCTGAACGCCGCACATGCACAGCTCCGGGAAGAGGCGCTGCGCGATTCGCTGACGCGCGTGCTCAACCGCCGCGCCTTCAACGATGGCGTCGGGCTCAGCGGCAACGGCGGCGGTGCGGTGCTGGTGTGCGATCTCGACGACCTGAAGGAAGTCAACGACAACTACGGCCACAAAAGCGGCGACGGCTTGCTGAAATATTTCGTGGCGGTCGTGCAACCGCGGCTGCAAAGCGGCGACAAGTTGTACCGGTTCGGCGGCGACGAATTCCTGATGGTGCTGCCGAGCGCGGACGCCGACGAGGCGCTGGCGCGGATCGAGAGCGTGCTCGCCGCCGCGCCGCCGCTTCGGCTGCCGGAGAGCGGCGCTGAATTGGATCTCAACGTCAGCGTCGGCGCCGCCGTCTATGGCGAGTCGACCAGCCTCCACGAGGCCGTTGTGGGCGCCGACAACGCGATGTACGAGCACAAGCGCCGGCGCAAGCTCGAATCGGGCCACGGGTTGCCTGCCGCCGACTACTGACTCTCAGCGGCCGCTGTTGCGGCCCGACCACGCTCCGCGCCACGTCGTTTCATCGAATTGGTTCGGGCGCAGCTGCCAGATGCGTTATTCTAAGCGGCTGTTTTTCATTAATCGCTCCCGCAGGAAATCCTTTTGCTTCAAACCGCTAACATCACGATGCAGTTCGGCGGCGCACCGCTGTTCGAAAACGTCTCGCTCAAGTTCACCGATGGCAACCGCTATGGCCTGATCGGCGCCAACGGCTGCGGCAAGTCCACCTTCATGAAGATCCTCGGCGGCGAGCTCGAGCCGTCCGCGGGCACGGTCGGTGTCGGCCAGGGGCTGCGCCTCGGCAAGCTGCGCCAGGACCAGTTCGCCTACGAAACCTTCTCGGTGATCGATACCGTCATCATGGGCCACGCCGACCTGTGGCGCGTCAAGCAGGAGCGCGACCGGATTTACTCGCAGGCGGAGATGAGCGAAGCCGACGGGCTCAAGGTGGCGGACCTCGAAGCCGAGTTCGCCGAACTGGAAGGCTATACCGCCGAGGCGCGCGCGGGCGACCTGTTGCTGGGGCTGGAGATTCCCGAGTCGCAACACTTCGGGCCGATGAGTGCCGTGGCGCCGGGCTACAAGCTGCGAGTGCTGCTGGCGCAGGCGCTGTTCGCCGACCCCGATATCCTGCTGCTCGACGAGCCGACCAATAACCTGGACATCAACACCATCCGCTGGCTCGAAGACCTGCTCAACCAGCGCCAGAGCACGATGGTGATCATCTCGCATGACCGCCATTTCCTGAACAGCGTCTGCACCCACATGGCGGACGTCGACTACGGCGACATCAAGGTCTATCCGGGCAATTACGACGACTACATGACGGCCTCCACCCAGGCCCGCGAGCGGCTGCAGGCGGACAACAAAAAGAAAAGGGCACAGATCGCCGAGCTGCGCGCCTTCGTCAGCCGCTTCTCCGCCAACGCCTCCAAAGCGCGCCAGGCGACCTCGCGAGCGCGGCAGATCGAGAAGATCGAACTCAACGAGATCAAGCCGTCGAGCCGCCAGAGCCCGTTTATCCGCTTCGAGCAGGAAAAAAAGCTCTACCGGCTGGCGCTCGAGGTCAACGACCTCGCGCAGGGCTACGGCGACGAGCTGTTGTTCAACGACCTCGACCTGACCGTGCAGGTGGGCGAGCGGATCGCGGTGATCGGCCCAAACGGCATCGGCAAGACGACGCTGCTGCGCACGCTGGTAGGCGAACTCGTGCCGCAGGGCGGTCGCGTCAAATGGACGGAGAATGCGAACATCGGCTACTTCGCGCAGGACCATGCAGCCGATTTCTCCGGCGATATGAGCGTGTTCGACTGGATGAGCCGATGGGTGTCGAAGCAGGGCGACGACCAACTCGTGCGCAGTACCCTCGGGCGGATGCTGTTCTCCGGCGAGGATTTCAAGAAGAAGGTATCGGTGCTCTCGGGTGGCGAGCAGGGCCGCATGCTGTTCGGTCGGCTGCTGCTGCAAGCGCCCAACGTGATGGTGCTGGACGAGCCGACCAACCATCTCGACATGGAGTCGATCGAGGCGCTCAACCTGGCCCTCGACAACTACCCTGGCACGCTGATCTTCGCCAGCCACGACCGCGAATTCGTCTCGTCGCTGGCCACCCGGATTATCGAGCTGACGCCGGCGGGGCTGGTGAACTACGCCGGCGCCTACGACGAATATCTGGAGTCGCGCAAGGTCGCGTAGCCGTCCATGAAGATTCCGAAGCGCATTGAACCGCTGGTGGACGACGGCCTCGTCGACGAGGTCGTCCGCCAGCTCAAGAGCGGCAAGGAAGCCGAGGTGTACGTGGTCCGCTGCGGCGACGACATCCGCTGTGCCAAGGTCTACAAGGCCGCCAACCAGCGTGGCTTTCGCACCCATGCGCAATATCAGGAAGGCCGCAAAGTGCGTAACAGCCGCCGCGCCCGCGCGATGGAAAAGGGCACCCGCTATGGTCGGCGTGAGCAGGAAGGCGCGTGGCAGACAGCCGAAGTCGACGCACTCTATCGGCTGGCCGCCGCCGGCGTTCGGGTGCCGCAGCCGTACAACTTTGTCGACGGCGTGCTGCTCATGGAGTTGGTGACCGGCGCCGACGGCAGCGTTGCGCCGCGGCTCGATGAAGTAGACATGACCGAAGCGCAGGCGCGCGAATATCACGCCACGCTCATTGCCGAAACCGTGCGCATGCTGTGTGCCGGCCTTATCCATGGCGATCTATCCGAATACAACGTGCTGATCGACTCACACGGCCCGGTCATCATCGACCTGCCGCAGGCCGTCAACGCCGCCGGCAACAACAACGCCGCCCGCCTGTTCGAGCGCGACGTGAACAAGCTCGCCGGCTATTTCGCCCGCTTCGCGCCCGAACTCGCAGCCACCGAATACGCCAAAGAAATCTGGGCGCTCTACGAAAGGGGCGACCTGACCGTCGACGCCCCGTTGAGCGGCCTGTTTGACCACGACGAAATGCCGGCGGACGTGGAGAGCGTACTGCGTGAGATCGACGCCGCGCGGGAAGAAGCCGAGAGGCAGCGCGCGCTGCGGGCCGAACTGGAAGCGGCAAACACTCGCTGATAGCCAATCCCGTTCACCCTGAGCCTGTCGAAGGGTTCTTTAAGGCCGCAGACCGAGCACTGGCATGGGGTAAACATTTCGTTTGACTTTGCAGGCGCGAACGCGCACGCTATAGGCTGTATAGTCAATTGCGAGATCGATCGTGCACGAAACGCAATTCAACCTGATGGATGACAAAACGGTCCTTGCCGAGCTGGGCCGCCGTCTCGCGCGCCACCGGCTCAACCTGAATCAGACGCAGGCGGCGGTGGCGCGCGAAGCCGGCGTCGCCCAGCGCACGTTGTCCAAGGCCGAGAACGGCCACGTCGTCGATAGCCAAAGCCTGGTGCGCATATTGCGCGCGCTTGACCTGCTTGAGGGGCTCGAAGCGCTCGTTCCGCAACCGCAAGTGAGTCCGGTCGCACTGGCACAGGCGCGCGGCCGCGTGCGCGAGCGAGCCAGCGGTTATCGCGGCGAATCACAGCGGCAAGATCAGCCCGACGCCGGAGAGTGGACATGGCCCGACGAGGAACGGTAGCCGAGGTTCATCTATGGGGCGCGCCCATCGGCGCCGTCAGTTGGGATGCGGATCGGGAGCTCGGCGCGTTCGAATACACGCAGGCGTTTCAACAGAGCGGCATCCAGGTCGCGCCGTTGACCTTGCCGCTCAGTCCCCGGATTTATGAATTTCCGCAACTGGCGCGGGCTTCGTTTCATGGCTTGCCCGGACTGCTCGCCGATTCGCTGCCGGACAAATTCGGTAACGCCGTCATTAATGCGTGGCTGGCGCGCACCGGCCGCACCGCCGCCGAGTTTTCGCCGGTCGATCGGCTGCTTTACATCGGCACGCGCGCGATGGGCGCGCTCGAATTCCATCCGGCGCGCGTCCGCCGCGAAGGTGCGCATCCGATCGACGTGGCCGAACTGGTTGGACTGGCCAGCCGCATCCTCACCCAGCGTGAGCATTTCCACGCCGACCTCGCCCACGACGGCGACGAGCGCCGCCACGCGATGAACGACATTCTGCAGGTCGGCGTCTCGGCGGGGGGCGCGCGCGCCAAGGCAATCGTCGCCTGGAATCCCGAAACGAACGAAGTGCGCTCGGGTCAGATACCCGCGCCGGGAGGGTTCGGCTATTGGCTGCTCAAGTTCGACGGCGTCGCGCACAACCGCGACCGCGACATCCTCTCCGACCCGCAGGGCTACGGCCTGATCGAATATGCGTACCACCACATGGCGCGCGCCGCCGGCATCGAGATGACGGAGTGCCGGTTGCTGGCCGAAAACGGCCGCCACCACTTCATGACGAAGCGTTTCGACCGCACCGACAGCGGCGATCGCCTGCACATGCTGTCGCTCTCCGGCATCGCCCACCTCGACTTCAACCAGGCGGGCGCCCACGGCTACGAGCAGGCGTTCCAGGTCATCGAGCGGTTAGGCCTGGGCAAGGACGCGATCGAAGAACAATTCCGGCGCATGGTCTTCAACGTCGCCGCCCGCAACCAGGACGACCACACCAAGAACATCGCCTTTTTAATGGACCGCCGCGGCCGCTGGTCGCTGTCACCGGCGTTCGACCTCAACTTCGCCTACAACCCGAACGGTCAATGGACCCGCCGCCACCAGATGAGCGTCAACGGCAAACGCGAAAACATCACCCGCGACGACCTGCTGACGGTCGCCGACCGCTTCCGCATCACGCTGCCGCGCGCGAACAAGTTTGTCGATCAGGTGGCGGATGCCGTGGCGCGCTGGCCGGAATTTGCGAAGGGGGCGGGGATTGATGCCCAGCGGATCGACGAGATAAAAAAGCTGCATCGAAACCTGAGAAAAGGCACCGACGCTACAGGCGCGCGCTGACTACAAGTCGTCACGATCCGTCACCACTGCGCTTCTACTGCTGCAAGCCATTGACCAAGGGAACTTTGCCCGGGTTTTTCCGGTCTGGTACTCTGCGAAACCCTATATGTTCCGCCGCGCCGGCCGATCGCGGGCGCTTTAATACCAATAGCAGGAGACCGTTAATGAAGACTGCTTTAACCGCGTGCGTTCTAGCCGCCGCCAGTCTGGGCCTCGGCGCCGCTCCCGTGCTTGCGAGCCCGGGGCCGCAGCCGGTGCCGCGCAAGTTTCATGTGCCGGCGCCGCGCGATATTCCTTATCCGGGCACCCTTCAGATTCATGTCGATGCCACCGATCTGGCGCATCGCATCTTCAGCATTCACGAAGTGATTCCGGTCAGCAAGGCCGGCACCTTCACGTTACTGTATCCGCAGTGGATTCCGGGCAACCATGAGCCGAGCGGGCCGATCGACAAGGTCGCCGGGGTCATGGTTTATGCCAACGGTCACCGACTGCATTGGATCCGCGTCCCGGAGAACGTTTACGCGTTCCAGGTCCAGGTGCCGCAGGGCGTGAGCAAGCTGGACGTCGACTTCAAGTTTCTGTCGCCGCAGAATCACGATGAGGGCCGCATCGTGATGACGCCGGAAATGCTCAGCCTGCAGTGGAGCAAGCTGGCGCTGTATCCGGCCGGTTATTACGGCCGCGACATCAACGTGCAGCCTAGCGTGACGCTGCCGAAGGATTTCAAGTTTGCGACGGCGCTCGAGGTCGCGCACCAGAGCGGCAACAATGTCACCTTCAAGACGATCGACTTCGAGAACCTGGTCGATTCGCCGATGCTGGCAGGCAAGTACTACAAGCGCATCAACATTACGCCGAAGGGTACCGATGCGCCGGTGCACCTGGACGTGTTCGCCGATGCGGCGAAGGATCTGAAGATCAGCCAGCACGAGATCGAGTTGCACCGCAACCTCGTGGAGCAGATGTACAAACTCTACGGCACGCACCACTACAACCATTACGACTTCCTGGTTTCGCTCAGCGACAACCTGGGCGGCATCGGCCTGGAGCATCACCGCTCCAGCGAGGACAGTTTCCGTCCTGACGCTTTCACCAAGTGGAAGAAGAACTGGGCCGGCCGCGACCTGCTCGCGCACGAGTTCAACCATTCGTGGGACGGCAAGTATCGCCGCCCGGCGGGTCTGTGGACGCCGAACTTCAACGTGCCGATGCGCGATCGCCTTCTGTGGGTCTACGAGGGCTTCACGCAGTACAACGGCTTCGTGATGGCCGCGCGTTCGGGCCTGTGGAGCAAGAAACAGGCGATGGAGCGGCTGGCGAGCGTCGGCGCGCGCTACGATCGCGGCCGCCCGGGCATGCAGTGGCGTACGATTCGCGACACCACGAATGATCCGACGATCGCCCAGCGCGCGCCGCTGCCGTACCGCAACTACCAGATGAGCGAGGACTACTATTCCGGCGGTCAGCTCATCTGGCTGGCGGTGGATGCCAAGATCCGCGACTTGACGCACAACAAGCGCAGCCTCGACAACTGGGCGCGTGAATTCTTCGGCATGCATAACGGCGCGTGGGACATCAACACCTACAACTTCGACGACATCGTCAATTCGCTCAACAATGTCGTGAAGTATGACTGGGCGCATTTCCTGGAGTCGCGTCTGGAGGGCCACGGCAACCTGTCGAAGGCGTTCGAGGCCGAGGGTTGGAAGCTGGTCTACAACGACAAGCCGAGCGACGCTGTCAAGGCATTCGAGGGACGCTTCCACTACGTCGACCTGGCCTATTCGCTGGGCATCAACGTCGATCACGACGGCAAGATGCGCGACGTGCTTTGGAACAGCCCGGCATTCAAGGCCGGTCTGGCTCCGGGCATGGTCATCCAGGGCGTCAATGGCAAGAAGTTCAGCGCCGATGCGCTGAAGGAAGCCGTTAAGGAGGCGAAGACGGACAAGGCGCCGATCAAGCTGCTGGTCACGAACTTCAACGATTACAAGACCATCACGATCGGCTACCACGGTGGCCTGAAGTACGCACACCTCGTGCGTATCAAGGGCAAGCCGGATTACCTGTCGCAGGTGCTCGCGCCGCGCAAGTAATCAATCGGGCGAGGGGGAGTTGATTCAACTCCCCCTCAACCCTATTCTCTCGATGTAATTGCTCAGGGACGAGTTGCATGATCACCCGCCGCCGCTGCGGCAAAGGTTTCACGTACTGCGCCGACGGCGAGACCGTTCGCGATCCGGCCATGCGCCGCTGGATCGCGTCGCTGGCGATTCCGCCGGCGTGGACGGATGTCGAGATCGACCCGGACAAGGACGCGAAGATTCATGCGACCGGGCGTGATGGCGCCGGGCGCAAGCAGTACATCTACAACCCCGCGTGGCGCGAGACCCGCGACCACGAGAAATACGACCGCATCATCCGCTTCGCGCAGAAACTGACGACGATGCGGCGCATCACCGGACAGCATCTTGCGCGCCACGACAACAGCCGCGAGAAGGTGCTGGCGTGCATGGTGCGGCTGATCGACACCGCGTATTTCCGCCCCGGCAACACCGCCTACGCGAAGGAAAACGAGTCGTACGGCCTGACTACGCTGCGCTCGAAGCACTTGAGCATCGAGGGCGACGAGCTAATCTTCCGCTACGTCGGCAAGAGCGGCCAAGCGCAGGAAAAGCACATCGAGGACAAGCGCCTCGCGCGCATCGTCGCCGAACTCGACCACATTCCCGGACGCGAAATCTTCAAGTACTTCGACGAACAGGGCAACAAGGTCGGCGTGGTGAGCGACGACCTTAACGCCTATATTCGCGAAATCATGGGCGAGGGTTTCAGCGCCAAGGACTTCCGCACCTGGGCGGGTACGTCACTGGCTGCGCTGGCGTTGGATACCTTCGGCGTCGCGGAGACCAAAAAACAGGCCGAAGCCAACATCCGCGAGGCCATTCGTGCCGTGGCGGAGCGGCTTGGCAACACGCCCGCGATCGCCAGGGGAAGCTACATCGATCCGCGGGTGATCGACTGCTATCTGAACGGATGCACGCTGCGCGACTTCATGAATGGCATGGAGCCGGGCGACGCCATCACCAGCCCCGCCGAGCGCGCCGTGCTGAAGCTGCTGCAGAGCCAGGAACCTTGACGCGCGCTTCAATTGCGCATCCGTTCGGCTGAGTCCTTCGACGGTGCCCAGGGCGAACGGGCCGATTCATCCCTCATGAAAACGGGCTGACTTTCTGCGGCTTGAGCGGCTCGATCGCTGGCCCTTCGATCACACTGCCGTCGAGCCGGAAGCGGCTGCCGTGGCACGGACAATCCCAGGTTCGCTCGGCGTCGTTCCAATGCACGTCGCAGCCGAGATGCGTGCAGGTCGCGCCGAGCACCGTTGCCTGGCCCTGTTCGTCGCGATACACCGCGAGTTTCTTGCCGCTGGTCTTGATCAGTCGGCCCTCGCCGGGGTGCACCTCATCCAGCCAGTCGCCCGCGTCCGCCGCAGTCACTTTCTTCGCCAGCTCGGCAACCACTGCCAGGTTCTGCTTGACGAACTGCTTGGCGGACTTGCCAGGCGTAAACCGGCTCGGCTTGTACAGGTCGCCCCAACGGCTGTCGCGGCCGACGATCTCGTCGGTGATGATGGACGCCGCCAGCGTGCCGTACACGAGGCCATCGGTGGCGAAGCCGGTGGCGAGATATACGTTCTCGTGGCGCGGGCTCTCGCCGATGTAGGGCAGCATGTCGCCAGCGCGATAGTGCTGCGCCGACCAGTGCCAGGCAACGTCGGCGACGCCGAAATGTTTGCGCGTGAAGCTTTCGAGCTGCTCGTAGCAGTCGGCGGTATGCTGCACCTTGCCCGTCTGGTGCTTGAGGCCGATCACCATCAGGTAACGCTCGCCGCCGGCCTGGTACGAGCGGATCGAGTGCTTCGGCGTATCGGCACTCCAGAAAATACCTTCGGGATAATTATTGGCCTTGAGGCGGGCCGCGAGGCCGTACTCGCGCGCCGGCTGCATCGCGGTCTGCATCATGTAGACGCCCTTCGGTGTGTGCGTTGCCAGCACGATGGCATCCGCGTTGATCGTGCCGCGCGGCGTTGTTACGGCGCCCGCCTTGGCGTCTATGCCGGTCGCCGGCGTGTGCTCGAAGATGCGGCAGTGATTGCCGAGTCCGCGCGCCAGCCCGCGCACGTAAGCGAGCGGATTGAGCTGCGCCTGGCCGGTAATGCGGATGGCGCGGTCGATCTCGAACGGCAAAGGCAGCCTGTCAACGTGGCTTGCGTCCAGGCCTGCTTCGCGCGCGACCTCGTACTCGTGATCGACCGCATCGCGTGCATCCGCCGATGCGTCGGTGGTCGCATAGAAATGCCAGTCGCGCGCGCCAAAGCCGCAGTCGATGGCGTATTCGCGCACAATCCCGCCGATCGTCTCGATCGCGCTCCGGCGCGATTCGACCACGCCCCGGGCCGTGTCCGCGTCCCATTTTTCCTTGATGCGGAACAGGTGCTCGTCGACCGTCGCGTACAGGTTGCCGGTCGATCCGCCGGTCGCGCTGCAGCCGATTTCGTGCGCCTCGACCAGCGCGACACGCTGCCCGGCACGGCTGAGTTGCAGCGCCGTGGTCACCCCGGTGATGCCGCCACCGACGACGGCGACATCGACGGAGATGTCCTCTTCGAGTACGGGAAATTCTGCGGGCGGCGAGAGCGCCTGCCAGATTGATCTTGTGTCCATATTTGGCCTCCTTGCCTCAACCCATAATAAAACCGCTCGGAAGGCCGTAAAACTATGGTTTGTGCCGGAGGGTATTCGCTATAATGGCAGCGTCGAACCGATCCATCTGTGATGAACCAGCTACCCAACCTTTACGACTCAGCCGCCCAGGAAGCGGTCGAACTTGCCAATGGCATGGCCGACTCGCATCCCGAAGCCGACCTGTGGGACATCGCCGACGGCATGCTCGCCGGCGCAGTGCATTACTGGCTGTTTGCGAACAAGCCGTGCGGCGATCCGCGCTGCGAAGACTGCGCGCCGCTGTCCACGCCAGAAGGCCGGCTCGCGGAACTCAAGCGGCTGGTTACCCGTTTCGCCGAGGAAAGCGACTACTATCATTCGCCGGACGATCTGCTCTCCGGCCGCGCCTGATTTTACGGGCCTTCCCGGCCCTGCCGTCGGGATTTCCCGCGGCTTCTCTGGTATCTCCCCTTATTGTTGCTGCCGCTTGGGGCGGTTATACCTTCCTGCGGCCTATCGGGTTACTCCCGGTCGGCCGTTTGTTCAAATCCAAAGGAGGGTGATATGAACAAAGCCACAATGGGCGCGGTATTGGCCGTCGCCACCGGGGCGCTTTGCGCGCCTGCGTTCGCCGCCCCGCCTCGCGCGGCGGTTGCGCACAACGTGCCGGCACTCGTCGGCAAGGCCCACCTGATCGGTGCTCACAGCTCCAACGCGATGCTCAACATCGCCATCGGGCTCAAGCTTCGCAACACGGCGGAACTCAAGCAATTCCTCAGCGAGGTGCAGAACCCCGAGAGCCGTATCTATCATCATTTCCTCACACCCGAGGAATTCACCGAGCGCTTTGGGCCGACCGAGGCCCAGGCCGATGCTGTCGCTCAATTCCTGGCGCGGCACGGCATCGAGGTGAAGGATGTGTCTGCCAACCGCCTGCTGGTGCATGCCCGCGGGCAAACGAGCGTGATCGAACGCGCGCTGGGCATCCAGATCAACGACTACCAGTACGGCCGGCGGGTGTTCTTCGCTCCGTCTGCGAATCCGAAGCTGCCCGCGGCGATTGCCGGACACGTACAGTCGGTCATTGGACTGACTAATGCGGCCCGGCTCACCCCGATGCATCGCACGGCTCCCCGCAAGGGCCCGCCGGGCAGCGGTGGCGGC
This sequence comes from Gammaproteobacteria bacterium, assembly GCA_035690945.1. GTDB lineage: Bacteria > Pseudomonadota > Gammaproteobacteria > Natronospirales > DASSBR01 > DASSBR01. Next base: position 107,206 of record DASSJY010000015.1, on the reverse strand, counting down.
ACGACCACGCCGTCCGGCTTCTCGCCCAGCCAGATTGCCACGGCCTACCATTGGCCGTCGGTTACGCAATCGGCCAATGGTGCCGGTGCGACCATCGCTATCGCCACGGCCCGCACGTTCAAGTCCAGCGACATCAGCGGTTTCTGGAGCCAGTACGGCCTGCCCAGCCACACGGTTGAGACAATCCCGGTGGATGGCAGCACTCACCGCACGGGTGTCGAGACCACGATCGATATCGAGCGCAGCAGCGTCATGGCGCCGGGCGCGAATATTCTGGTCTACGTCGGAGCCGATACGTATCTCACCACGTTCACCGATGTCTACAATCAGGTGGTGCAGGACAATCGGGCGGACGTGATGACGACCAGTTGGGGCCTGGATGAAGGCGAGACACCGGCCGCAACCATGCAGACCGATGACGCCATCTTTCAGGAGGCGGTGGCGCAGGGCATCAGCCTGTTTGCCGCGGCCGGCGACAACGGCTCGTCCGATGCCACCAGCGATACGAACATGGCCGATTTCCCGTCGTCGGATCCGTATGTGACGGCCGCGGGCGGTACCAGCCTCACGCTCAACAGCGACAACAGCATCAAGAGCGAGACGGCATGGGCCGACACCGGCGGCGCCGAAAGCGAGATCTTCGCCGAGCCGTCGTGGCAGACCGGTACCAACGTGCCGCAGGACGGCAATCGGCAGAGTTCCGACATCGCGATGGACGCCGATCCGAACACCGGCTATTCGGTGCTGTATGGCGGCAAGTGGAGCGTCTACGGCGGCACCAGCTTTGTCGCGCCGGAGCTGGCGGGTCTGTTCGCGATCAAGGTGTCGCAAACCGGAATGCGGCAGGGTAATGCCAATCCGCTGATTTACGCCGACGCCGGAAGCAACTACAGCACGGACTTCTTCGACGTGACCAGCGGCAGCAACGGCGCGTTCAACGCCGGCTCGTTCTGGGATCATCCCACGGGCTGGGGGACGCCGAATGCGACCAACCTGTTGTTGCATCTTCAGTAAATGACGATTGCGGGCCGGGCATCACTGCCCGGCCCGCCCTTTCAATCCCGACGCTCCGCCTTTGTTAGATAAGCGGCCAAGGGCAGCGTCAGCACGAACATCACTGCCAGCGCGAGATAGACCGGCAGAAAGCCGAAGTGCACCGCCGCCCACAGGCCGATAATCGGTCCGGCGCTGCCGCCGGCATCCCCAAACACCTGATAGATTGCCGTCGCCCGGCCGCGCCGCGCGCGTTCCACCTTGTCGCCCATCAGCGCGAGCAGCGGGATCGTGATCGTGCCGGTGCCGGCGCCGATCAGCAGCAGGCCGACGATGATCAGCCACAGGTGGTCGGCGAAGCCGATTAACGCAAAGCCCACTGCGAGCAGCAGGGCCGTCGGGAGCAGCCACGTCGTGCGTCGTTCCTGCCGGCCGAGCCAGCGGCCGATGCCGAGTGAAGCGGCGGCACGCCAGACCATCAGCACCGCCATCAGGACGCCCGCACTGCCTTCCGCGCCCAGCCCCGGCAGGTACAGGTGGCGCTGCTCGACCAGCACCACCAGCGTTGCGAGCAACACGCCCTGCACCGAGAACGCGACCACGGCGTTATAGCTCCAGATTGCACGCAGCAGCGGCCGGCGCAGCATGTCGCGCCAGCTTTCCGGTGGCGACACCGTCTTCGGCGACGGCGGCGGGCGGACATCCGGAATGGCGAGCAGGGCACCGAGCGCCGCCGCGAAACTGAAGCAGGCGGCGGTGACGAACGCCACGTCGGCGGACACGATGTCGGCGAGTAAGCCGCCGACCAGCAGGCCCGCCGGGACACCAAGGCTGATCGCGCTGCGCACGCGAGCGGTCACCATGCCGCGGTCGCCGTGTCCGGACAGCGCCAGCACGGCGGCGAGCGCGCCGACGAACAACAGCGACGAGCCAAAACCCCAGATCACCCGCCCGATAAGGAACCATGCGGCCGGCGCCGTGAAATGCAGCGCGCCGACGTAGGCGAGCGCACCGATGCCTTCGATAAACAGGCCGGCCGTCACCGGCCACTTGCCGCCGATGCGGTCGGTGAGTGTGCCGACGACCGGGTTGAAGCCCAACCGCGTGATCCGGTTAGCCGCCAGAATCAGCCCAACCAGCAGCGACGACAGGCCGAGGCGCATCCCCAGCGTCGGCAGGATCGGAAACACGACGCCGCCGCCGATCCCGCCGAAGAAGGTCATGATGGCGATGCGGCGGCTGGCGCTGGTGGCGGTCGATTGGGCAGTCACTATTATTGTTGGCAGGCTCAGGGCGAACGGCAACAGGATACCGCAGCCGCGATGTTATGATTTTGCCCATGGGGCAAACGACGGAACATATTGCGGGCAGCGGCAGCCTGCTGCTGATCATTCTGCTGCTGGCGCTCGCAGTGGTCGCCGGCACGGTGCTACGGCGCGCGCGGCTGCCGGCGGTGCTTGCGTACCTGTTTACCGGCGTGCTGGTGGGTCCGCACGTGCTCGCGTGGATTCCGAATGCGGACCAGACGCGCGTGCTCGCCGAATTCGGCGTTGTCTTTCTGCTGTTCACACTGGGCCTCGAATTTTCGCTGCAGCGCCTGATGGTGATGCGCCGCGCGGTGCTGCTGCTGGGCGGTGCACAAGTCGTACTGACCACGGTGATCATCTGGGCGCTCGCCCGCTACGCGTTCGAACTCAAGCCGGGCATGGCGCTGGTGCTGGGCGCGGCCTTTGCGATGTCATCGACCGCGGTCGTCGTCAAGCAACTGGCCGATCAGCGCGAAATAGGCCTGTTGCACGGGCAGCGCGCGGTCGCGGTACTGCTGTTCCAGGATCTGGCCGTCATCCCGTTCCTGATCCTGATCCCGGAACTCGCGCACGGCACGCCGGGCGACCTCGGCATCAATCTGGCGTGGGCGGCCGGCAAAAGCATCCTCGCACTCGGCCTGATCCTGGTTGCTGGGCGCTGGCTGCTGAGGCCGGTGTTCTACCGGGTGGCCGCGGCGCGCTCGTCCGAGCTTTTCACGCTCGCGGTGCTGCTGTTCACGCTCGCGGCCGCGTGGATCACGCAGAACCTCGGGCTGTCGCTCGCGCTGGGCGCGTTCCTGGTTGGCATGTCGCTGTCGGAAACCGAGTTCCGCCATCAGATCGAAGCCGAAATCCGGCCGTTTCGGGACGTTTTGCTGGGGCTGTTCTTCGTCACGATCGGCATGCTGGTCGATCCGACGGCGATGCGCGCCGAAGGTGTCTGGATACTGGTCGCGGCGGCCTTGTTGCTGGTGCTCAAGACCGCGCTGATTGCCGGGATTTCAAAGTTGATGGGCGCCGACCGTATCACGTCGCTGCGCACCGGGTTGGTATTATCCGAAGGCGGCGAGTTCGGCTTCGCGCTGCTTGCCCTCGCCGTCAGCACCGGCGTCGCCACGCCGAAGGTGGCGCAGTTCGCGCTCGCCGTGATTGTGATCACGATGATGCTCGGGCCGATCATCGTGCTGTTCAATCGCCACATTGCCGCACTCATCTTCCGCGCGCCGGTCGAAGAGGAGGAGCAGATCGAGGAAGCGGCGATGGAACATCACGAAGTCGCTTCTGCTGGCCATATCATCATCGCCGGCTACGGCCGCGTGGGTCAGAACGTCGCGCGCTTTCTCGAGCAGGAGAATTTCGAGTTCGTCGCGCTGGACCTCGACCCGTCGCGCATCAAGGCGGCCCGCGCGGCCGGCGACCCGGCTTTCTTCGGCGACGCCACCGAACTCGACGTACTGCGCGCCGCCGGCCTGCCGCGTGCCCGCGCGCTGGTGATCGCTTACTCGAATGTGCGCACCGCCTTGCAGATACTCAACGTGGCCAAGCGCGCGCGCCCGGATTTGCCGACGCTGGTGCGTACGCGCGACGACAGCCACCTCGAAGCGCTGCAGGCGGCGGGCGCGACGGAAATCATTCCGGAAACGCTCGAAGCCAGCCTGATGGTCGTCCAGCATCTGCTGACGCTGCTGCACGTGCCCGCAAGCCGTATCTTCCGCCGCATCCAGAAGGTGCGCTCGGATCGCTACAGCCTGCTGCGCAACGTGTTTCGCGGCCAGGGCGCGCTGCCGCTGTCGAGCAGCCAGGCATTTCGTGGCCAGCTCGATACGTTGACGCTGGAAGAGGGCGACTACGCCATTGGCCGGCCGCTGGTCGACATGAAGCTGGATGGCGACGGTGTCATGGTGACCGCACTCAGGCGCAACGACATCGTCGGCCGGCAGCCGGAACCGGACACGGTGCTGCGCGATGAGGACACGCTGGTGCTGTACGGCACGCCGGAGCAGATCGAGGCGGGAAAAGCACGGCTGCAGAACGGTGCTTAGAAATTGACCACATCTCCGACGATTATCTGGTACGACGAAATCCCGCCCGACCGCACCAGCGGCACCGCCACCGTCACGTAAATCACGTTGTCGAACGCACCGCGCGCATTACCGAAGCGCAGCCCGCCGCCGATGTTGCTGAGCACGCGACTCCAGCCTGACCCGTCCGGCTGGTCGATTTGGCCGGCATCCAGGAACGCGACGTAGCCCAGCTTGAAGGTATTCAGAAACGTGGTGGTCGTGAAGATGCGATCTTCCAGTGTCAGTGTCCAGCGCCGGTCGCCGGCACGAAAGTAGTTGGGGTAACCGCGCAGCCCGGCGAGGCCGCCGAGATAAAGCTGGTCTTCCGGGTCGGGCCGCAGTTGCCAGTCGGCGGCCATGTGCGCGACCAGCGTCTGGCTGTCGAATGTCTGGTCGTACCAGGTCGCGACGAGATCGCCGTAACTGCTGCGCCATGCACCGCGTGTGTGGCGCCCGCCGACGCCGGCGCTGACAAACACGACGTCATCCCATGGTAGCCGCGCGCCGTAGGTGGCAGTCAGGCCGCCGATCCACGCATCGCTGCTGCTGCCGAACGAATCGGGAAAGAAACCGGCCGCGGCAGACGCGGTCCAGCCGAGGTCGTAATCCTCCGCCCGGCCGATCTGCGCCAGGTTGTAAAACGTCGCGTAGCGGTCCTGAAAGAAATTGAGCGTGCCCTGCACGCCGCGAAACTGCCGATTCGGCAACGCCGGCCGCGGGCGCAGCGCCGGTTCGAGCGAAATCAGCGGCCCATAACGCCACGCCTCGTCGACGTAGCGCACGCCGGCGCGCAACCCGCTGACACCGTCCCACGCGACCAGGTGCTGCCAGGACAACGACAGCTGCCGCGTCTGATCCGATGCCATCCAAGCCTGCTTGCCGTCATTGTAGAAGTTGACATCGGTCTGCTGCGTCAGAAAACTCGCGCCGCCGGACCAGGCCGTCGTATCGGCGAAGAACGGCCGGTTGATCGACAGCTCGCGGCTGTAGCCATCGCTCAGGTTCGACGTGCTTGCCAGCAATTGCCAGCGCGAGCCGGCCAGTGCCGGATCGAAATAGCTGGCGTAGTTCTCGTCGCGCTGTGTGCCGTGAATATGGCCGAGCGCAATCGTCTTGCCGAGGCCGAACAGATTCTCGTCCTTGAGCTGGAAGCTGAGGATGTTCTGCCCGCCGATTCGCTCGTAGGCGACTTCCGGCTTCAACGTCCATGAATCCTTGACGTTGACAGCCACATCGACCTGCCCGTCGTGACAGGCGACCGGCACGATATCCGCCTTGCGCAGAAACTTGTAGCCGCGCAGCCGCCGCTCGGTCTGGTAAATCAGCGGCGCCCGAACCGGGTCGCCCGACTTGAACAGCAACTGATCGCGCACCACGCCGGGCCGCGTCTTGATATGCAGTCCGTCGGCCAGCCGCGAATACCACGCGTCTTCACCGGGCTTGTCGAGGTCGTAAACCTGCGCGACGTGAATCCGGATCTGGCCGATCGTGTAATGGCGCGCGGCGAGCGCGCGCCAGACATACTGGTTACGCCAGCGTGGCGAAGGATGGTTGGCAGGCGGAACAGGACAGTTCTGCGCCGCGCGCGCGCCAGCAAAGGCTGCCGCGACCAACAAAGTTGTGACAACGGCGATGGGAGCGGCACGCATGGCGCGCTAGTCTAACAGTAAGGGATTTGAATTATCGCTGTTGCGCCCTAATCTTAGGAGTAGCCATCTATTGAGGTAATCGCATGGACTCGCGAGATCTGGAAAGCCGCATGTGGGCCGAGGCCTGTGAAATGCTGGCGCGCGCCGAGCGCCTGCAGCGGCAGTTCTTCCGTCCGGTCGTCCGCGCACGCAGGCCACTGTGGGAGCCGCCGATTGACATCTACCAGACCGGGCGCACGCTCTGGATTCTCGTCGCGCTGCCGGGCGTCGCGGCCGACCAGGTCGAAACCGGGCTTGACGAGGAAACGCTCGTGATCAGCGGCGAACGTCGCCTGCCGCTGGAAAGCCACGAAGGCGTCTTCCGCCGCCTCGAAATTCCGCACGGCCACTTCGAGCGCCGCATTCCGCTGCCCGCCGGCCGCTTTGAAATCGCTCGCAACGAGTTGCTCGACGGCTGCCTTTACATTGCTTTGCAACAGGTTTCACCTTGAAGGACCAGTGACATGGCCGAGATCTACGAACATCAGGACGAGACGAACGACGACGAGCGCGCCGTGGCGATGAGGAAGTTGCCGGAGGACGTGCTGATCACAATTCCGGTGCGCGGCATGGTGCTGTTTCCGGGGCTGGTGCTGCCGGTCGCAATCGGCCGCAAGCGCTCGGCTGAAGCAGCGCAGGAAGCGATTCGCCACGAGCGCCCGGTCGGGTTGATCATGCAGCGCGATCCAGACGACCCGAATCCGGGGCCGGACGGGCTGCACAAGATCGGCACGATCTGCAACGTGTTGCGCTACGTGACGACGCCTGACGGCACGCACCACCTGGTCTGCCAGGGCGAGCAGCGGTTTCGGATCGTCGACTATCTCGACGGACACCCGTTCATGCTGACGCGCTTCGAGGCGATTCGCGAAAGCGACGCGGTGCCGACCGAAATCGAGGCACGCATGCTCAACCTGAAGCAGCGCGCGACCGAGGCGCTGGAACTGCTGCCGCAGACGCCACCCGAGCTGGTGCAGGCGGTGCAGTCGATCGACTCGCCGTCGCTGCTGGCCGATACGATCGCCGCCTACATGAATATCAAACCCGAGGAGAAGCAGGAGATCCTCGAACTGATCGACCTCGACAAGCGTCTCGACCGCGTCGGCGAGCTGCTCGATCATCAACTCGAAGTGCTGCGCCTGTCGAACAAGATCAACGAGCGCACCAAGGAAAGCATGAACGAGCGCCAGCGCGAGATGCTGCTGCGTGAACAGTTGCGCAGCATTCAGAAGGAGCTGGGCGAGGAGGACAGCAAGGCCGCCGAAATCCAGGAGATCGACGACGCGATTGCCAAGGCCGGGATGCCGGACGAGGCCGAGAAGGAGGCACGCGGGGAACTCAAGCGCCTCGAGCGTATTCCCGAGGCGTCGGCCGAATATTCGATGGTGCGCACTTACCTGGACTGGATGACCGAACTGCCATGGTCGAAGCTGTCCGAGGACAACATCGACATGGCGCGTGCGCGCGAAATCCTCGACGCCGACCATTACGGCCTCGACAAGATCAAGCGCCGGATTCTCGAATACCTCGCGGTGCACAAGCTGAACCCGCGGGGCAAGAGCCCGATCCTGTGCTTCGTCGGCCCGCCCGGCGTCGGCAAGACCTCACTCGGACAGAGCATTGCCAGGGCGATGGGGCGCAAGTTCGTGCGTGGCAGCCTCGGCGGAGTTCACGACGAAGCGGAAATTCGCGGCCACCGGCGCACCTACGTCGGCGCGCTGCCCGGCACCATCATCCAATCGATCCGCCGTGCCGGCACCCGCAATCCGCTGTTCATGCTCGACGAGATGGACAAGCTTGGCGCGAGTTTCCAGGGCGACCCGTCGTCGGCGCTGCTGGAAGTGCTCGATCCCGAGCAGAACTCGACGTTCCGCGATAACTACCTGGGCGTCAATTTCGACCTGAGCCAGGTGATGTTCGTCGGTACGGCCAACGTGCTGGACCAGATTCCGGGGCCGCTGCGCGACCGCATGGAAGTGATCGAACTGCCCGGCTACACCAGCGAGGAGAAGGTCGAGATCGCCAAGCGGTATCTCGTGCGGCGGCGGCTGGAGTCGGCGGGCCTCACGCCCGAGCAGTGCCGGATCACCGACGAGGCACTCAACCGCATCGTGCGTGACTACACTCGCGAGGCTGGCGTGCGCAATCTGGAGCGCGAGATCGGCGCGGTGGTGCGCCATGTCGCGGTGCGCGTGGCCGAAGACAAGGAGGTGGAGAGCAATCGCATCGATGCCGGCGATCTCGAAGGCATCCTCGGCGCGCCGCGATTCGAAAGTGAACTCGCGATGCGCACCAGCGTGCCGGGCGTCGCCACCGGGCTTGCGTGGACGCCGGTGGGTGGCGACATCCTGTTCATTGAAGCGAGCCGCGCGCCGGGCAGCGGTAAGCTGACGCTGACCGGCCAGCTCGGCGACGTGATGAAGGAAAGCGCGCAGGCTGCGTTAAGCCTGATCAAGGCGCACGCCGAGGAACTGGGCATTGACGCCGAGCAGTTCAGCAAGAACGACATCCATATCCATGTGCCGTCGGGCGCGATTCCGAAGGACGGGCCGAGCGCGGGCGTGTCGATCTATACCGCGCTGGTGTCGCTGCTCACCGGCAAGACGGTGCGCCATGATGTCGCGATGACCGGCGAGATAACACTGCGCGGGCTCGTGCTGCCGATCGGGGGCGTCAAGGAAAAGTCGCTCGCCGCGCTGAACGCAGGCATCAAGACGGTGCTCCTGCCCGCGCGCAATAAAAAGAACCTGGAAGACATTCCGGAACGCGCACGCAAGGATCTCGAATTCGTCTGGCTGGAGCGCGTGGAGGATGCGACCGAGGCCGCGCTGACGGAGAGCGAGTCCCCGGAACAGGCGACCGCCTGAAGGGTGCTTCCGCTGTAGGAGCGAGCGCCGCTCCTACAATGGATGGTGCTATTCTGGCGACGATCCTACAGACGGGATAAATGCATGATCGTCGTAACCAGTGAAAACGTGGCCCGGCATCGGGTGCGGGAAGTGAAGGGGCAGGTCTTCGGCGTCGTGGTACGCAGCCGCGGCCTGGGCGGCAACGTGATGGCGGGCCTGCGCTCGCTGGTTGGCGGCGAAATCACCGAATACACCGAAATGCTTGAGGAGGCGCGCCGCCACGCACTCGATCGTATGGTCGAGAATGCCACGGCAATGGGGGCGAACGGCGTAATCGCGATGCGCTTCGACTCATCCGAAATCGGCCAGACGATAAGCGAGATCGTTGCTTATGGCACTGCCGTTTTCCTGGAGCCGGAGTCGGCAAGCTGACGTGTTTCGCAAAGCCCTGATCGCAATCGGCATTGCGTCGATTTTCGCCGGCATTGCCCTGCTGTCCAGCGGGCTCATCGCGATCGGCGCGTACGTGCTCGCCGAAGGCGCGATTCTGACGCTGGCACTCATTTTCGAGCGCTGGCGCTACCGGAAGAACGTCAGCGGCCGCGGCGGTTGGCAGACGACCGGCGAGCGCTTTATCGACCCGGGCACAGGCAAGTTGACGGAAGTTCGCTACAACCCAGCTACCGGCGAACGCCAGTATGTCCGGGCGGCATCCGAGGAAGCCGATTCTTCATAGGCGGCATAAGGCTCGTCTACATTAGAATGGGGTGATGGGCCTGAATTTTTTCCATCCCGCCACCGCCGCCTGGTTCAAGCGCGCCTTTGGGCAGCCCACGCCGGCGCAGGCCGAGGCGTGGCCGGCTATCAAGGCGCGCGGCCACACGCTGATCGCCGCGCCGACAGGCTCGGGCAAGACGCTGGCCGCATTTCTCGCCGCAATCGACGATCTGGTGCGGGAGGGGCTGGAGCACGAGTTGCCGGCCGAGACGCGGGTCCTGTACGTCTCGCCGCTGAAGGCGCTGTCGAATGACATCCGCGCCAATCTGGAAGCACCGCTCGAAGGCATTCGCGCTGAGTTGGAAGGCGCTTGTTCCCCTCTCCCTTCGCGAGAGGGACGAGGGGTGATGGCGCCCGAAGGCGCATCGCCTGAACTCGCGTTGCAGCCGACCAACGTCCCCGATATCCACGCCTGGGTCCGCACCGGCGACACGCCGTCAAGCGAGCGCGCGAAGATGGCGCGCAAGCCGCCCCACATTGTCGTCACGACGCCGGAATCGTTGTACCTGTTGCTGACCTCGGAGTCCGGCCGCCGGATGCTTGCGACCGTACGCACCGTCATCGTCGATGAAATTCATGCGCTCGCGGGCAACAAACGCGGCGCGCACCTGGCGCTGTCGCTCGAACGCCTGGGCGCGTTGTGCGGTAAACCGCCAGTGCGCGTGGGGCTCTCCGCGACGCAAAAGCCGATCGAAACAATGGCGCAGTTCCTGACCGGCGGCGAACCGTGCCGCATCGTCGATACCGGTCACGTGCGCGAGCGCGATCTGGCGCTCGAAGTGCCACGGTCACCGCTGTCGGCGGTGATGGCGAACGAGGTCTGGACCGAGACTTACGATCGTCTTGCCGAACTGATCGGCACGCACCGCACCACGCTGATCTTCGTCAACACCCGTCGCCTGGCGGAGCGCGCGGCGCGGCATCTGGCGGAACGGCTCGGCGAGGACGCGGTGACGGCGCATCACGGGAGCTTGTCGAAGGAGCATCGACTGGACGCCGAACAGCGCCTCAAGCACGGCAAGCTCAAGGCACTGATTGCAACCGCTTCGCTGGAGCTCGGCATCGACATCGGCAATGTCGACCTCGTCTGCCAGCTCGGCACGCCGCGCTCCATCGGCGCGTTTTTGCAGCGCGTCGGGCGGTCCGGCCACGGTGTCGGGCGCACGCCGAAGGGGCGTCTGTTTCCGTTGAGTCGCGACGACCTGGTCGAGTGCACGGCGTTGCTCGAGGCGGTGCGGCGCGACGAACTGGATCTGATTCGAATTCCGGCTGCGCCGCGCGACGTGCTCGCCCAGCAGATCGTCGCCGAGGTCGCCAACGGCGAATGGCGCGAGGACGAGCTGTTCGCGATGCTCACGCGCGCCTGGCCCTACCGCGAGTTGCCGCGCGCCGAGTTCGAGGCGCTCGTCAAAATGCTGGCGGAAGGCTACTCGACCCGCCGCGGGCGCCACGGTGCGTATCTGCATCGCGACATCATCAACGGCATGCTGCGTCCGCGCCGCAGCGCGCGCATGACTGCGCTGATGAACGGCGGCGTGATTCCGGACCAGTTCGATTACGAGGTTGTGCTGAGCCCGGACGGCCTGCGCGTCGGCACGCTCAATGAAGACTTTGCCTTCGAAAGTATCGCCGGCGACATCTTCCAGCTCGGCAATACTTCGTACCGCATCCAGAAAGTGGGGCAGAGCAAGGTGTACGTGGAGGACGCCAGGGGCCAACCGCCCAACATCCCGTTCTGGTTCGGCGAGGCGCCGGGGCGGACGGATGAACTGTCGGCCGCGGTGTCGGAATTGCGTGCGCGAACAGACGTATGGTTGGCTGAAAGCGAGGATACTGCGCGCGAACGCGCGCGTAATTCGCTTCAACTTGTATCGGCCGCCGCCGATCAACTGGTTGATTATCTCGCTGCCGCGCGTGCGGCACTCGGCGCACTGCCGACCCAGGAGACGCTGGTCTTCGAGCGATTCTTCGATGAAGCCGGCGACCAGCACCTGGTAATTCATTCGCCCTACGGTTCGCGCATCAACCGTGCTTTCGGTCTGGCGCTGCGCAAGCGCTTCTGCCGCAAGTTCAACTTTGAACTGCAGGCCGCCGCACTCGAAGACACGATTGTGCTGTCGCTCGGTGCAACTCACAGTTTCCAGCTCGACGACGTGGCACGTTATCTCAATTCCAGAACCGTCCGCGATGTCCTCAGCCAGGCGCTGCTCGCCGCGCCGATGTTCCCGACGCACTGGCGCTGGAACGCGACCACGGCGCTTGCGATCAAGCGGATGCGGAACGGCAAGCGGATGCCGCCGCAGTTCCAGCGCAGCGACGCGGAAGACCTGATGGCGCTGATCTTCCCGGACCAACTCGCCTGCGCGGAAAACCTCGCCGCCGGCGCGCGCGAAATCCCGGACCACCCGTTGGTCCACCAGACCATGACCGACTGCCTGCACGAGATCATGGATGTCGAGGGACTGGAGCGGCTGCTTGCCCGGCTGGAGCGCGGGGAGATCAAGCTCGTGACGCGCGACTTGGTGAGTCCCTCGCCGCTCGCGCAGGAAGTATTGAACGCGCGTCCGTACGCGTTCCTCGATGACGCGCCGGCCGAGGAGCGGCGCACGCTCGCGGTGCAGTCACGCGGCCTGATGGGCGTCAAGGATGCGGCGGAACTCGGCACCCTCGATCCGGCGGCGATCGCGCGAGTGCGCGAAGAAGCCTGGCCTGATGCGCGCACCGCCGACGAGCTGTACGACGCGCTGGTGGTGCTCGGATTCATGACGGTGGAAGAGGGTACTCGCGGGAACTGGCAGGCGTTGTTCGATCAGTTATGTGAAGCCGGAAGGGCGACATCTTGCTCCCCTCTGCCTTCGGGAGTATCGCCTCGAGAGGCGGAGCAGGCGCCCGAAGTCAAGCAGTTTTGGGTGGCAGCGGAACGCCTTTCCGAAGTCCAACGGCTACATCCGCAAGCGATCTTCGCACCTGAGATTGACGCGCTTCCGACGGATGCCGCCGATCGCGACAGCGCCTTGCGCGAACTGGTTCGCAGCCGGCTGGAAGGATTGGGGCCGGTGACTGCAACCGTTTTGGCGGCATCGCTCGGCGTGGCCGAAACGGAGCTCGACATCGCGCTGTCCGCGCTTGAAGCGGAAGGCTTTGCATTACGCGGCGGATTTACGTCAGCCAGCGCCGTCGAATGGTGCGACCGCCGCCTGCTCGCGCGCATCCACCGCTACACGCTCAAAAAACTGCGCGCCGAGATTGAGCCGGTCAGCGCAGCCGATTTCATGCGCTTCCTGGTTCGCTGGCACGGCATCAGCGAGCGCGCCGAAGGCCCGGATGCGCTCGCCGCCGCGATCGAACAACTCGAGGGTTATTCGATTCCGGCCGCGGCGTGGGAGCGCGACATTTTGCCGGCACGGGTGGGTGGTTATCTGTCGGTGATGCTCGACCAGCTTTGTACCAGCGGCGCCGTCACCTGGATGCGACTTGTGCCGCCGAAGGCCGCGCAACGCGAAGATCCGCAAGGCATTACGGCCAAACGCGCGGTAGCGCCGGTGCGCGCGACGCCGATTGCATTGTTGCCGCGCGCGCATCGCCGCCACTGGCGAGCGCTGTTTCCCGCGCCGGAGATAGAATCCATTTCGCTATCCGCCGCCGCTCGACAAGTGGCAACCGCGCTGCAGCACGACGGCGCGTCCTTCTTCAGCGATCTCGTCGAGGGGACCGGCCTGTTGCGCACGCAGGTCGAAGAAGCGCTGTCCGAACTCGCGGCCTGGGGACTGGCGACGGCCGATACCTTCGCCGGCTTGCGCGCGCTCGTGCAGCCGGCACACCGGCGACCGCGACTCGCGCCGCGCGGCCGCCGTCGGCGCGCCAGCATCGGCGGCCTCGACAACGCGGGTCGCTGGACGCTGACACACGGCCCGGCAATTCGATTCGACGATAATCGCCGACTTGACACGGAGACACTCGAGCACATCGCCGAGACGCTGCTGTTGCGCTACGGCGTCGTATTCCGCAAGTTGCTCGAACGCGAAACTGCGCTGCCGCCCTGGCGCGAATTGCTGTATGTCTATCGCCGCCTCGAAGCACGCGGCGAAATTCGCGGCGGCCGCTTCGTCGCCGGTATGAGCGGTGAACAATTCGCGCTGCCGGATGCGGTCGGTGCGTTGCGCGAGATGCGCAAGCAGCAGCCCGACGGCACGCTGGTTTCGATCTCCGCCGTCGACCCGCTCAACCTGGTCGGCATCATCCTGCCGGGTGACCGGCTCGCGGCACTGGCAGGAAATCGGATATTGTATCGCGACGGAATGCCGGTCGCGTGTTATGCCGCCGGTGACGTACGATTTCTAGCCGAGGTCCCGCCGGAAGGCGAATGGGCGCTGCGCAATCATCTGTTGCAGCACCGGCATCCGGCCCCGGCACAACAGCAACGAGGGAGCAGCACCGCATGAAATTCACCCTGAAACGATTTGTTGGCGCCACGACGCTCGTGCTGCTGGCGGCGGGCGTCGCGGGCTGCAACTCGTCGAATCCGGCGAGCAACTCGGCCAGCACGGCGAGCAACTCGGCGAGCAGCGCTTCGGCAAGCACGTCAAAGGGCAAGGTCGGTTCGAAGGTCAGCGCGGATTTGATGCAGACGCTGAGCACGATCAGCCGACAAAGCCTCGCGCAAAAACGCGAACCGGCAAAGGTTTCGCTGCAGCCGGTTTCGGGCCCGGCGCTTGGCTCCGGCTACCCGGTCGTGCTTTATATCGGCGCCGACTTCTGCCCTTATTGCGCAGCGTTGCGCTGGCCACTGGTCGTGGCGTTGCTTCGCTTCGGGACTTTCGACGGTCTGCGCTACATGCGCTCGAGCAGCACTGACGTTTACGCGGACACGGTAACGTTCAGTTTCGACGGCGCGCAATATCATAGCGACTATATCCAGTTCGATGCGGTCGATATCGCCGACCGGCAGGGCCACGCCCTCAACAAACCCACCGATGCCCAACAGGCCGTCTTTCAGCAATTCGACGTTGCGCCTTATACAAAGGTACCCGGCGCGATTCCATTTGTTTACTTTGGCGGGCGCTATATCGAAATTGCCTCTCCGTTTTTGCCTAACCTGCTTTCAAGCCTGTCATGGGAGAATGTCGCTCGCCAGCTGAAGGCTGGCCAAACCGACCTCAGCAACCAGGTTATCGCTGCGGCGAATGTCTATACCGCCGCAATCTGCAGTCTGACCGGCGGGAAGCCGGCAAGTACGTGTGACAGTTCAGCGGTCAAGGCAATCGTCAGCAGGTTGCCCAACAAGTAGATTGAAGTTTACACGGCGGCGTTTTTGCCTCCGCCAGCGCGATGTCAATGTATACATTGCCGGCGAGCTTGCACGTGGGCGCCGAATGGGCAAACCTGGGAACAGGGCCACCGATCCACCGCCATTGTCTGGTACCATCAACGCCTGCTTATGGATGAGTAAGGTATGCCTGATTTGACTCCCCGAACGCGGGTTGGATTGCAGTCCGACCCGGAGGAACTTTTTGCCGGCGGTGGCGAAATGGGTGCGCTGATGCGCGCCACCGATTGGTCAAAATCGGCCCTCGGGCCGGCGCGAAAGTGGCCGCAATCGCTGCTCAGCGCCGTCAACCTGATTCTGCCCGCGGAATTTCCGATGGTTGTCGCCTGGGGTCCGGACTTTCACTTCTTCTATAACGATCGCTACCGGCCGCTGATCGGCGACAAGCATCCGGCGACGCTCGGTATGCCGGCGGCAGAGGCATTTCGGGAAGTGTGGCCGGAGCTTATCGGTCCGCTGTTCGAGCGCGTCCTGCGCGGCGAATCGGTCGCTCAGGAAGACATGCTGGTACCGCTCGAGCGCAGTGGCTATCTCGAGAATGCGTGGTTTACGTTCAGTTACAGTGCGATCCGTGACGATTGCGGCGGCAACGGCGGCCTCTTTTGTGCGGCGGTCGAAACTACGGAGCGGGTCGAGGCTGAGCGGCGACTGACAACCTTGAGCGAACTTGCCAGCCAGGCTGCCGGCGTCAAGGCAATCGACAGCGTCTGCCAGACCGCCGCAAACGTTCTTGAACGGAATCCGATCGATGTACCTTTTGCGCTGCTGTACCTGCATGCCGGCGAGCAGGTTCGGTTGGCGGCGACCGCTGGCATCGTAGCGGGAGAGTCGGGCGCGCCGACCGATCCGGCGCTTGACGACGCGGCAGGCTGGCCACTTGCGGCGGTGCTGCGCGATCATTCTATTGAAGTGGTGACCGGTCTCTCCGAGCGTTTTGGGCCGTTGCCGGGGGGGCCTTGTCCGGAGCCCGCGCACACTGCGGTGGTGATGCCGCTGGCGCATCGCGGCAGCGACCCCGTCTACGGTGTGCTGGTTGTGGGCACCAGCCCGCGGCGCATGCTCGACGGTAAATATCGGGAATTCCTCGAGCTCGTCGGCGAACATCTGACGGCAGCGCTGGCGAACGCCCGGGCCCACGAAACCGAGCGCGAACGGGCGGAGCAACTGGCCGAACTCGACCGCGCCAAGACGGTTTTTTTCAACAATATCAGCCACGAATTCCGGACGCCGTTGACCCTGATTCTCGGACCGATCGAGCGGGCGCTTGCCAGTGCCGAGCGGACCCTTCCCGAGGAACAGCTTGGCTTGGTATGGCGCAACGCGTTGCGTCTTTCGCGGATGGTCAATACGCTGCTCAGCTTCGCGCGCATGGAAGCCGGCCGAGCCCGCGCCAGATTTGCACCAACCGATCTTGCTGCCTTTACTGCGGATCTCGCCAGTGCGTTTCGTTCGGCTGCCGACAGCGTCGGGCTGACGCTGGATGTCGACTGCCCGCCGTTGCCGGAGCCGGTCTACGTCGATCCGGAAATGTGGGAAAAGATCGTTCTGAATCTGCTCTCCAATGCGGTGAAATACACCCACGAAGGTCGAATCGACGTCCGCCTCGAATGGCGGGACGGCGAGGCCGTGCTGACGGTTGCTGATACCGGGGTCGGCATTCCCGAAGAAGAATTGCCGCGTGTGTTCGATCGCTTTCATCGGGTGCAGACGACCCACGGGCGCAGCCACGAGGGCACCGGCATCGGCTTGGCGCTGGTCAGGGAATTGGTGGACCAGCATCGCGGCAGTGTGACCGCCGCGAGCCGGCTTGGTGCAGGCAGCACGTTCACGGTCTGCATACCCGGCGGCACAGATCATTTGCCGGCCGAGCACGTCGAGCATCAGTCGCGGCCATTTTCGTCGGCTGCCGTCGCGCCGTTCGTTGAGGAGGCGCGGCGCTGGTCGGCTGCCGACTCAAGGGATGCCGATTCGGAATCCGTATCGTCGGGCGCTGCCGGAGCCTCGGGCGGCAAGGCCACCGCACGCATCTTGCTGATCGACGACAACGCGGACTTGCGCCGCTACGTCGCCGGCATTCTGCGCCGCCATTTCAGCAACGTCGAAACGGCGGCCGATGGTGCGGCCGCGATCGCGGCCATTCGCGCCGAGCCGCCCGACCTCGTCTTGTCCGACGTGATGATGCCTGGCCTCGACGGCTTTGCACTGGTGCGCGAACTGCGTGCCGACGAGCACACCCGGGCGGTGCCGGTCGTGCTGCTGTCGGCTCGGGCCGGCGAAGAGGCGACTGTGGAAGGGCTCGAAAGCGGCGCCGACGACTACCTCATCAAGCCGTTTTCGGCGCGCGAGTTGTTGGCCCGCGTGCATACCCAGCTCGATATGGCGCGGCTGCGGTGGTCCGCTGCGCGCGAGGAAATCGAGACGGAAAAACTGCGCGAAACGCTCGAGGCGCGCGACGAGTTCCTGTCGCTCGCGTCGCACGAATTGCGCACGCCGTTGACGGCGATGCGCCTGCAGGCGCACATCCTCGCGCGCCTGGCTGACGACGAGCGCAGCCGGAACGAAGTGGTCAAGCTGACCAGCAGCATCGAGCGCATGGGCGACCTTGTAACCGACCTGCTGGACGTCTCGCGCATCACCGCCGGCCGCCTGAAGCTGAGCCCGGAAGAAGTCGATCTGGTTCAGGTTGTGCGCGCCGCGGTGGCAGACGTCCCGTCGCGGGAGCGGCGGGACGATACGCAAATCCGCCAGTCGCTGCCGGATGCCGTCGTCGGCCGCTGGGACCGCGGCCGCCTCGAACAAATCGTTTCCAAGCTGCTGTCGAATGCGCTCAAGTATGGTGCCGGTCAGCCGGTCGAAATCGGCGTCGAGGCCGACGATGCACGGGTGCGGTTGTGGATCGGCGATTACGGCCCGGGCATCGCGCCCGCCGAGCAGGCCCGCATTTTCGAGCGGTTCGAGCGGGCGGTGCCCGCAAAGCATTACGGCGGGCTGGGCCTGGGATTGTGGACCGTCCGCAAGATCGTCGAGGCGATGGGCGGCTCAGTGCAGGTTGAAAGCGGGGAAGGCCAAGGCGCGACGTTCACCGTTGAACTGCCGCGCGCCTGACCGTTACTTTCCCCCCGCAATCTTCGCCAGGACGTCTATGGCACGCGGATCGCCGCTCTGGCCGAGCCAGAAAATCGCTTGTTTGCGGACCTCAATGTTGCGGCTCGTGTTGGCGATGGTAATCAGTCGCGGCACGCTCTGATCGGCCGGCAACCGTGACAATGCGAATACGGCCTGCTTGCGGATATCGACGTCGCGATCGTTTTGTGCAATGCCCGTAAGCGCGGCGGCGGCTTTGTTCGACGCCTGCTGCGCAAGCCAGAACACGGCCTTCTTGCGAACCTCGCGATTGTCGGCACCTTGAGCAAGGTCGATCAGCGTGTTGGTGGCGGCCGGCGATTGGATCAGGCTGATCGCAAATACCGCCTTTTCGCGCACCGCCTCGGAACGATCATGGCGCGCCGCATGTGCCAGCAGCTTGAGCGCGTTCGCGCCGCCCTGGCCAAGCCAGAACGCGGCCGCGCCGCGCACCTCGTCACCGGCCGGCCCGTTCAGCACCTTGCCGAGGAAGGGCACGACGAGCTTGCGTGTGTCGTGCAGGCCGATCGCCATCAGCAGGTGTTTCCGCACTGGCGTCGCGTGAGTCTTGCTGTAAAGCGTTTCGATCAGATCGAGGCTCGGTCCGTCTGCGCTCGGCCCCAGCCACACCAACGGCGCGTGCAACGTGACCGGACGCGACAAATTGCTGACTTCGATCGTCGCGACGCGGTGTGTATTGGGGGCGAGCCGAAACAGCAGCGCGACCTGCTTGAGCACTTTGCCGTCCGCCGCCGCCGTGCCCGGCAGGATGCGCTTGCCGTAAATCGTTTCGCCGAGGCTGGGTTGCGCGGCGGCCGCCGTATCCCAGCTCCCGATGTACGAGTCGCTGTCCATCCGGCGCTCGATGCTGTAGCCGATCCAGCAGCCGGCGCCGCACTGCGACTTGTCGATTCGTTGCAACGCCCATTGCCAGCGTGCTGCAAGCGGCTGCGTCGTGTCCGGCGCCCGAATGACCGTCTGCGCCAACAGCGCGCCGGGCAACGCCAGCAGCAATGCGAACGATGCGCCGAGCATCTTCAGCCGGTTCATTTCGACTGCCCTTGCACGATGTCCATCAGTGCCTGCGCCGCCCGCGGGTCATGGCTCTGGCCGAGCCAGAAGATGGCTTTCTCGCGCAAGCCCTGATCGGAGCCGTGCATTGCGACCTTGATGAGCAGCGGCACGCTGTCTTTGGGTAACTGCGAAATGCCGAACAACGCTTTCTCCCGCAACTTGAGCGGCGCATCGCTTGCCAGGAGTTTGTTGAGAAAGGCGACAGCCTTCGCGTTGCCAATCCGGCCCAGCCAGAAAACGGCGTCTCCACGCACCTCTTCGTTGCCATTCGACTTGGCGATCTCGATCAGGCGCGGCACGGCTTCTTTCGCCGGCAGCCGCGACAGCGCGAACACTGCCTGCTTCTGAAGTTGCGTTTGCGGATCGTCCGAGTCATGTGCATCGGCGGCGCGTTTCGCGGCCATCCTGGCGCGCATTTCGGCGGCCTTTTCATGCTGTCGTCGGGCCGCTATCCGCGCTTTTTCAAGCTGCGTTGCTGCTCGCGTGACTGCTTGAGCGGCTTTCGCTTCTTCATTGCTGTCCTGTTTCGCCGTTGGCGTCGCTGTCATTTGGTCCGTCGCGGCCGCGGCAGGCCGCAGCGATGCGAGCGGCAGCACGATCGCGAGTGCGAGAGCGGCCATTGCGACAGTGCCGGGGCGCGACAGCCCCCGCCGCCGGCGATGCTCGTCGAGGATCGACTGAATGCGCGTCCGCAGTTCGCTCGGCTCGGCCATCGCCGGCGTCGCCGCGAAGGCCGAAGCGTCCCGCAGCCCGCGCGCCACCTCGACCAGCTGACCGGCGTAATCGCTCGGTCGCGCGCCGGCGCTGATCACGCGGTCGTCGCACGCCTGTTCGCGCGTCAGCAGGAAGCGGCGCGCACCGGCCCAGGCCAGCGGATTGGGCCAGTGCAGCGCACGGGCAATCTGCATTACCAGTTGCGTCAGCGCATCGCCGCGGCGGACGTGCGCCAGCTCGTGCAGCAGCACCAGGCGGCGTTTGTCGGCCGGCCAGTCGGCGGCGGTGGCCGGCAGCAGGATCACGGGCCGCCGCACGCCGAAGGTCATCGGCATTTCGATGTCGCGGTGGCAGCGGAGGGCGACCTTGCGACGTAGCCCAAGCTGCCCGGCGATTTCGCCGGCAAGGGCCTGCCAGTTGGCGTCGTCGACGGCGTCGGCGCGGCGGCTGAGTCGCGCGATCCGCGTCAGGCCGTAGCCGAGGCGCGCGAGCAGTGCCGCCGCGCCGAGCGCCCACGCCAGCAGCAAGGCGATCAGCCAAACAGGCGGGGCGGCGACGTCAGTCGAGGGGCTGATGTTCCCGGCAGAAACCGCCGCTACGTCCGCCATCGCCGGCGGATCGGCACTTGGCGCGGCCACCGGCGCAGCCTGTTGCGACAGGGCGGTAGGTGTCACGGACGGCATCGATGCCGGTGCCAGATGCAGGTTTGGCAACGGTAACGTCGGCCCGAGCGCCACGATCAGCGGCAGCACCAGCAAGCCCACGAAGGCGAAATGCCATATTGCGTGGCGCACGGCCGCCGACGCTCTGCGGCGCAGGCAGAAGGACACGACGGCCGCGACTGCAAGCAGCAGCGCGCCCTTGGCTAGAATACCGGCGAGGAGCCCGCCGGCCAATATTGCAGCGTGAGTATCCATGGTTACTTTGACTCCTTATGTTTGGCTCGATTGATGAGTTCGGACAATTCGGTCAGTTCCGCCTCCGACAGCTTCGATGCGCGCATCGACAACAGCGTCGCGACGGCCGTCTGCGTCGAGCCGCCGAAAAATGTGTCCACGAGGTGGTTGAGGGCCGAGCGGCGCGCGCGCTTCGCCGGCACGCTGGGGCGATAGATAAAGCGCCGCCCGTCGCGGCGATGCGCGAGATGGCCTTTGTCTTCCAGCAGCCGGAGCATCGAGCGGACTGAAGAATTCGACGGCCGCGGCGCAGGCAGCGCCTCGCGAATCGACTCCGCGGTGGCTTCGCCGTCGCGATAGACAACGTCCATAATCTGGCTTTCGCGCCGCCCGAGCTTGGCGTGCAGGGCCTGGTTCATATCGATTCATCCCGGTGCAACTGTTGATGTATCAACAGTAGATGGCGAACCGATACTTGTCAAGAGGAAATGTTAATTTATCCGCAGTTCGTCAGGCGGGCGGCTGGCCGAGCTGTTTGAGCTTGTCCTGCAGCTTCTTCTTCGCTTTCTGCTTCAGCTCGTCTTCCTTCTTTTGCAGCGCCTTTTCCGCCTTCCGCTTCACCTGGCCGCGCGCCTCGTCCAGTACCCGCTGAATCACCGGTTGCAGCAACTGGCGCGCGAGTTCGGCCGCATTGACGCCGTTCGTCTTGACGCCGATGTCGTGGATCGAAATGTCCGGAATGGCAACCGAGCGATTCACGTTCGCCTTGTCCAGCATGACTGCGGCCTTGCCGTTGGTGAAGCGCGCGGTCTTGACGATGAATTTTTTCTGCGTCGCCGGTTGTTGCGGATTGGGCTTGGACGGG
The DNA here is from genome assembly GCA_035690945.1 of Gammaproteobacteria bacterium. Classification (GTDB taxonomy): domain Bacteria; phylum Pseudomonadota; class Gammaproteobacteria; order Natronospirales; family DASSBR01; genus DASSBR01. Next base: position 85,531 of record DASSJY010000015.1, on the reverse strand, counting down.
CCGATGAACTGCTGCAGATTATCCATGATCTGCTGCAGGTTGCTCTTGCCGTTCTGGAATTCCGCGTTGACGCTCGCGCCGTCGACGATGCCTTCGTTCATTACGATCGTATTGCTCGTCAGCGACGAAATGTCGAGCCCGATCTTGATGTCCTTGAGCTTGAGCGCGTAGTCAGACTGGTAGCCCCGCGGGTTGCCGATCGTCAGGTTGTGCAACTCGACCGTGCCGTTGGCCAGCGACAAGTCCACCTTGCCGACGCTGACGGAGGTGCCGGTCAGCTTCGGCCCGTAATTCTCGATCGCGCTCGCGATAATGGTGTTGCGGCTGGCCCAGACCAGCCAGAAGATAATGCCGAGGACGATGAGGATGGCGATGACGACGCCGATGATCATCTTGACGGGTCTTTTCATTACGGTGGCCTTCCAAGGTGATATTGCCCAGTTCAGCGAGTCTGCCCGCGTTCGTGGCAAGGAGCGACGCGCAGGGAATGGTTGTTCCATTGACAAGCGGTGCAACGCAGTCCACGGGCGCGGGCAGACTCGCCCATCAATGCAGTAACTATATAACGGGAACGCCTGTGCGCTCCAATCACGGCGTTGTGCTCCCTTGCCAGAGCTACGGCTATGCCGCGGTCGCGCGCCTTGTGCTTGAAGCGCACAGGCGTTCTGAACAGGGCAATATCACCTTGAAAGACCACTCACTCCGGAGTTCCATTCCGAACTTTGATCGTACCACGCCAGCGAATCAGTGTTCCTCTTCGCTGATCTTGCAGCGCCCGTCGATGCAGGCGCCACGCTCGATCTGGATCGTGCTGTGGTGCACGTCGAAGCGTTTTTCCAGCCAGGCGCGGATGCGGGCGATAATCTCGTCCTGGTCGACATCGCTCGGCACGCACGCGTGCAACGTCACCATGGCCTGCGATTCGGTCAGCGACCACGCGTGCACGTGGTGGACGTTGGCGACCTCCGGCACTTCGCGCGGGATCGCCTCGCGCACCTCGCGCGGATCAATGTGCGGCGGGCGGCCCTGCATCAGGATGTGCCACGACTCGCGCCACAGCCGCCACGCGCCGCGGACGATCAGCGCGGCGACGATCACCGACAGGATCGGGTCCGCGAACATCCAGCCGGCCCACACGATGATCAGCGCTGCGGCAATCGCGCCCGCGAAGCCAAGCAGGTCGCCGAGTGCGTGCAGGATCGCGGCGCGGACGTTCAGGCTGGTGCGGTCGCCGCTGTTCAGGATCAGGAACGCGATCACGTTGACGATCAGGCCGACGACCGCGACCGCCAGCATCAGCGCGCCATGCACCCCCTCGGGAGTGATGAAGCGCGTTACCGCCTCGATGACGATCCACACCGACAGCGCGATCAGGACGCCGCCATTGATTAGTGCGGCGAGCACCTGGAAGCGATGGTAGCCGAACGAATGCTCGGCGGTCGCCGGCTTGCCCGCGGCGCGCGCCGCGTACCATGCGAGTGCAAGCGAAGCGGTGTCGGCGAGCTGGTGGCCGGAGTCGGCCATCAGCGCCAGCGAATTCGCATAGACGCCGCCCAGGAATTCGATGGCGACGAATACACCAAGCAGCAGCATCGTCCAGAACAGGCGACTCTCGCTGGTGCGGTCGTGGCTGTGGCTGTGAGGCATTGCGCTATTATCGCTCATATGAGCATGTATTCATATGTCGCGCGAGAGGGCGTTCCGGCGGGCCACGCCTATTCCTGCGTATGATCGCGTGCCGCGTCGAGAATCGAAAACACGTGCTCGTCGGAGAGCCGGTAAAATACGTGGCGGCCTTCCTTGCGGTGTCGCACCAGTCGCGCCGCGCGCAGCACGCGCAACTGGTGCGACACGGTCGATTCGCTCATGCCGAGCACCGCGGCCAGATCGTAGACGCACAACTCGCACACACGTAGCGCGCTCAGCACGCGGATGCGCGTCGGGTCGGACAGCAGCTTCAGCAACTCGGCGGTGTTGGCGAGGAGGGTGTCGTCGGGCAGTGCGCGCCGCGTCTGCGTGACCGCGTCCTGGTGCAGCACGCGCACATCGCAGATCTCGGCGTCGTTTACGACTTCGTCACCCATGCAGCAATCGTAGAAGTGCCGCTGAACGAACGCAACCTATACCTTCAGCACATCGTTCGGGCGTGCTACCAACGCGTAAAGCGCCGGCATCAGGAATATGCCGATGACCAGCCGCGCAAGCATCCCGCTCACAATGACCAGTGCAAACGGCCGCTGCGAATCGGTGCCGACGCCGGTGGCGATTGCCGCCGGCAGTAGACCCAGGGCCGCGACCAGCGCGGTCATCATGATCGGGCGCAGGCGCAGGATCGCGCCTTGGCGAACGGCCTCGTCGAGGGCCATGCCGTCGCGGCGCAGTTCGTTAACGCAGGAAATGTACACCACCGCCGTCAGGACCGAGACGCCAAACAGCACAATGAAGCCGATGCCGGACGACACGGAGAACGGCGTGCCGGTAATCCAGAGCGCCAGTATGCCGCCGAACGGCGCCGACAGGATCACGCCCGCCACCGTGATGAACGGAAACTTGAAATTGCTGTAGAGCACGAACAGCAGCAGGAAAATTATGCACAGCGTCAGCGGCAGAATGACATTCATCTGCGCGCGCGACGCCGTGTACTCCTTGTACTCGCCGCCCCAGTCTACGCGGTACCCTTGGGGCAGATGCACCTTTTGTTTCACTTGCTGAATAGCATCGCCGACGGCACCGGCAAGATCGCGCCCGGCAACCGAAAATTGCACCCCGATGTAGCGTGAATTGTTCTCGCGGTAAATAAACGACGCGCCGTTGGTGACGCTGATCGTCGCCAACTCCTTGAGCGGAATCTGCTGTCCGCCGGGTGTCGCCACCGGGATATCGCCGATCTGTTCAGGGTTGTTTCGGTACTGTTGCTGCAGCCGCACGACCAGGTCGAATTCCTTTTCTCCCTGGACTACCTGGGTGGCGACGACGCCACCGATCGCGCTCTGGATCAATGCGTTAACGTCGGCGACGTTCAAGCCGTAACGGGCGATTTTGGCGCGATTGATCTTGATGCTCAGGCTGGGCTGCCCCAGTTCGTGCACCAGCGTGACGTCGGCGATGCCACGAACCTGCTTCAGCACCTGCTTTATAGCTTTGCCTTTCTGCTGGAGCGTTTTCAGATTGGGCCCGAAGATCTTGACCGCAAGCGCACTCTTGAGCCCCGTCTCCGCCTCGTCGACCGCATCCTCCGCCGGCTGCGTGAAATTGAAGATGATGCCGGGAAAGGCCTGGAGCTTCTTGTTGATGGCCTGAATCAATTCGGCCTTGGTGCGATACCGGCCGTGCCATTGCGAATACGGTTTCAGTCCGACGAAAAACTCGTCGTTGAAAAACCCGGTTGCGTCGGTGCCGTCGTCGGGCCGGCCGAGTTCGGACGTAACCGTGGTCACGACGGGAAACGAATGCAGGACCGCCCGGATTTGCGGCGAAATCTTCGCCGCTTCGTCGAACGAAATGGAATATGGCATCGTCGCGCGCACCCACAGCGAACCTTCATCGAGGTGCGGCATGAACTCCGCGCCGATGAGCGGGATGAGAGCCAGCGACCCCGCCAGCAGCAACGCGGATACCGCCGTGGTTTTCCATGGCCGCGCGAGACAGAAGTCCAGCCCCTTGATATAAGTCGCATGAACGGCTTCCAGCACCCGATTGCGCCGCTCGCGCACGCCCTTGCGCATGAACAATGCGCACAGCACCGGCAGCAGCGTCAGGGTGACGATCAGAGAGCCGACTAATGCGAAGATCATCGTGTCGGCCATCGGTTTGAAGAGCTTGCCCGACGGGCCGGTCAGAACGTAAATCGGCAGGAAGCTTGCGACGATGACCGCGACCGCGTAAACCAGCGGGCGATCCACTTCCCCGGCCGCATCGCGAATGATTTCCTTGACGGTGAAGCCGCTGCCGTGGTGCGCCGCGATCTGGCGGTAGATGTTTTCCACCATGAAAATCGCGCCGTCGACGAGAATGCCGAAGTCCACCGCGCCGATGGACAGCAGGTTGGCCGAAGCGTTCTGCAGATCCAGGCACAGAAACGCGAACAGCAGCGCCAGCGGGATGGTAATGCCGACGATCAACCCGGCGCGAAAGTCATACAGGAAGAAAATGAGCACGATGATGACCAGCACGACACCGCGCCACAGGTTGCGCTCCACCGCGTGCGTCGTCTCGGCGACCAGGTTGCTCAGATCGTAGAAGGGGTGGATCTTGACGTCCTTCGGCAGGATCGACGTGTTGAGTTCCTGCGTTTTCGCCTCAACGCGCTTCAGCACTTCCTGGGTCTTCGCGCCTTTGCGAACCATGATGACGCCTTCGACAGCGTCGTTTTGTTTGTTGTAGCCAAACACGCCCAGTCGCGGCGGCGTACCGATGACCACGTGGCCGACATCCTTGACCAGCACGGGCGTGCCGTTGTGAACCTCCAGCACGACGTTGCCGATGTCCTTGAGAGTCTTCAGGCGCCCCAGCCCGCGCACGTAATAAAACTGGCCGCCTTGCGAGTAGAACCCGCCGCCGGCGTTGCCGTTGTTGGCGGCGAGCGCCGCTTCCACTTGCGGTACCGACAGGCCGGTGGCGGCGATCCTGACCGGGTCCAGCAGCACCTGGTATTGCATCGTGCCGCCGCCGAAACCGGAGTCGTCCGCCACGCCCGGCACCGACCGGTACTGCGGCTCGATGACCCAGTCTTCGAGGGTCTTGAGCTGCATCGCCGAGCGGTCCGGGCTCTGCAGTACGTAGCGGTAGATCAGGCCGGAAGGCGCGGTCAACGGCGACACCGACGGGCTCACGCCGTCCGGCAAATCCAGATCGCCCAGCCGGTTGAAGACCTGCTGGCGGGCGAAATAGTTGTCCGTGCCATCGCTGAAGGTCAGCGTGACGTCGGACAACCCGTACAGCGAGACCGAACGCTTGACGCTCAACTTCGGAATTCCGCTCATGCCCCGTTCCACCGGCACCGTCACGAGCCGCTCCACTTCCTCGGCGGCATGCCCCGGCCATTGGGTGACGATGTCCACCATTGGTGGCGACAGATCGGGATAGGCATCCATCGGCAGGTGCTTAAGCGACCACCAGCCCGCGCCGACGAGGATCAGCATCAGCAGAATGATGAGCAGGCGCTGCTCGAGCGAGAAGGCGACGATCCGGTTGATGATCGAAGTCGGGCGGGGCTGCAAGTCTTCCGACGCCGGTTGTACGCTCATTGGCTTTCGATGAATCGCAGGAAGATGCCGCCGTCCGCCACAATCCTGTCGCCGGCCTTGAGTCCGGCGGTGATGGCGAAGCGGTTGCCATCGCGATAACCCAGCGTGATGCGCCGCCGCGCGAAGCCGCCGTCCGATTGGACGACATACACAAACGGCAGATTCTCGTCGTCGCGCAGAACGGCCGACACCGGGACCAGCAAGCCGTCAATCGGCCTGGGGCTGTGAATCAGTACGCGCACGTACATGTCTTTTTTAAGCCGGTCGCCGGGATTCTTGACGACCACGCGCGCGATCGCCGCGCCGGTATCCGGATCCACTTGCGCCGATACGTTGGTGACGCTCCCTTGCATTTTTTTTGAGCCGAGGCCCGTTTCCACGTCTGCCGGGTCGCCGGGGGCGACTGCCGCGATGTCGGCGCCGAAAACCTGCGCGTCAACCCAGACGTGCGACAAGTCGGCCACGACAAAGCAGGATGTCGCGCCGGCTTGCAGCAGCTGTCCCGGCGCGATCGACTTTTCCACCACGGTGCCGGCGATCGGCGCGCGAATAATGCCTTCGACGTTCGGGACCGGCTTGCCGGCCTGAATGGCCTTGATGGTCTTCGGATCGACGTGCAACGCGACAAGCGCCTGCCTGGCGGCATCGGCATCGGCCTCGGCGCCGATCGCGTCCGCCTGCGCCTGTGCTTCTTCGCGTTGCGAAATGCCTTGGTGCTTCAACAGGTCGCGGTCCAGGTCGGCAAGGTGGCGGGCTGCCCTGGCACTCGCGAGCGCCTTGCGATAGGCGCCGATTGCCGCCGCGAAGTCGGGCGAATTCACCAGTGCCAGCGGCTGCCCCTGGGTGACCTTGTCGCCGAGCGAAACGAGAACCCTGACCACCGGTCCCGAAAAAGGCGCGAGCACCGTGGTGGCGTGGTCATGGTCGTAATCGACGGTGCCGGTCGTCTCGATTGTTTTGCGGAACTTCGCCGGTGCGGCGGTGTAGAGGCGAATATGTTTTTGTTGTGCCGCTGTCAGAGTCACATTGCTCGCTGTCGCGGATGTTCCCTCGGGGTCTTTATTCGCCTTGGACGAGCAGCCGGTAAGCGCCGCGAGCGTTGCCGTCGCCAGGACAGCAAGAAATAATTTGTTACTCATCGTTATCCTTCGCCAGTTTCGGTCGATGCCACCAGCCGCCACCCAGTGCCTGGAACAGCGCCACCGTATCGATGTAGCGATTGGCCTGGGCCTCAACGAGGTTGGCATGTGCTTGTTGCCAGCTCTGTTCGGCGCTCAGCAGGGAGAGTTCGCTGGCGTAGCCATTGCGGAATTGCCGTTGGGATAAATCCAACGTTGTCTGTGCAGCCTTCGCAGCAGCGGCCGCCGCCTTGAGGCTTTTCGCGTCCTGTTCGAGCGCCGCCAGTGTGTCGGCGACATTCTGGAACGCCGTCAGCACGGTGCTGCGGTACTGCGCCGCTGCTTCCGTGTATGTGGCCCTGGCGGCACGTTGCTGGTGCATCAGTGTGCCGCCTTCAAAAATGGGCGCCGTCAATGCGGCCGCCAGACCCCAGAAGCCGCTACCCGTCGTGAACAGCTTGCCGATCGTCAACGCCATGCTGCCGACGTCGCCGGTCAATTGAATTTGTGGCAGCCGGTTCGCTGTTGCGATACCGACTTGCGCGCTGGCGGCGTGCAGGTTGGCTTGCGCCTGGCGTACATCGGGACGTTGCGCGACGAGCGCCGAGGGCAGGCTTACCGGCAGTTGTTCAGGCAAGTGCAACGTGGCAAGTTTGAACGTGGCAGGCGGTGCCTGCCCCGGAAAGCGGCCGACGAGAACCGCCAGCAGGTTGTGTTGCCAGGCCATCTGTTTGACCAGCCCAGGCAGGCCGGCCTTCACTTGTGCAAGCTGCGCCGCCTGCGACGCGACATCCAGCTTGCTGGCATAACCCTTTGAAAATTGATATTTCACAATTTTCAGCGCGTGGTTACCGATGTCGATGAGCTTTCGCGTGGCGTCGATTTGTGCCTGCAACGCCGCTTCCTGGATCGCGGCGACCACCACGTTGGCCGTCAGCGTGTTGTAGGTGGCAATCATCTGGAAGCGTACCGCCTGTTCCTGCGCCTGCAGCGATTCGACCGTGCGGCGGTTCAGACCGAAAACGTCGGGTACATACGACACGCCGATCTGCGTGGTGAACAGGTTGTACTGGAAGGCGTTGTTACTCGGAACGGGTGCGAGGGCGGCGGACGGATCGTGCGCCCGGTTCGCGCCAAGGCTGCCCGAGACGCTGGGGTAATAGGCGCCGCGCTGCGCCAGAACATCTTCCTTTGCGGCCGCCAATGCAGCCTGTGCCGCTTTAAAGTCGGGATTGTTCGCGAGCGCCTGCTTGATCAGGGCGTCGACCGGTCTGGAATGAAACAGCGTCCACCATTCGCCGGAAATATCACTGCCTTTGACGAACCGTTGCGCGGTGCCGCCGGCGACGTTGGCGGTGGCGGCGGTTGTTGACGGTGGATGCGCCGTATAGCCGCTGACATCGGGTGCGGCGGGCTTGTGAAAATCCGGCCCGACGGCGCAGGCGGCCAGCAACAGGCCTGCCAACGGTGCTGCCAAAGGCACAATATGCGCCAATCCCTTGCCGTTCATTGCGTTGGCCGAGCCGCGCTGAGCGAGGCGGCGGCCGATCCTGTGTTACTGGTCCGGGCGGCGGATGATTTGCCGGAATTCATGTTGTGCTCCAAAGCGTTGCGCACGCATGTGCGCGGTACGCACGGCTTTACAAGGGCGCCGGCGTATCGGCGCCCGCAGGCCGGGCTGACTCAAACGAATTTAGGAGCGGAAAGAGGCGGAGCGCGGGAGCGATAGGCGGGATTGAAAAACTGCCGAAACCCGTCGGTGCCGGCATTGGGCAGGCGCGAGCGGAACCAGCTGAAAATCCGAACCGGAAGCGCTATCGACGGTGTGAAGGACGTGAGCGCATTATGGCTGACAACATGACAGATGGGGCAGCCCATCTCCTGCGCCAGCGTCTGGTGATGGTGCGTGACAGCGTCGGAATACAGGCCGATCGCACACACCAGCGCGACGAGCAACAGGCACTTGCGCCAGAGCGGCACGCGCGCGGCGTTCGATAACGTCGGTCGACGGGGGGGCAACGCATCCTGCGAAGATTGTTGCAGCGATCTTGCCATGGTGGGTCAAGAGGATAATCCGAATGCGCTGCCCGGGCAACAGCGGCGGTCAGATCGAATAACCGATCCGCAGGCCCACGATCCAGGTATTATCGACATCGCTCACGCCGCCGGGATTTGCAATGTACTGGACGTCCGGTTGCAGGTACAACTGATCGGTCAAGTTCGCGCGGTAGGTAAGCTCACAGGCTGTTTCGGCCGCGGCGGCGGCACGGGTGATGTGTTTGAAGGCCCGGCTCGTGCCGGCACGCGCAATTGCCACCCCGAACGTATCGTCGGGGCGTGCGGCCACCAGACCACGGACAGTGATGCCCGCTCCCAGGTAGCGGTCAAGCGGGTTCCGGTCGGACGGAGCGCCGCCGAGCTGTACAAACATGTGGACTGCAGGGCCGCTTTGATTGCCCGCAATGCGGCCCGAGCCGATCACATACCAGCCGCGATTACGATTTCGATGGCGCCCGACGGGATAGTCGTCGGGCGCGGTGTGATACCAATAACCTGCTGCCAGTTTGTATGCATCGGTGCTGGCGATACCCGCTTCGATGGCGGAAAACAAACCGTCACCGGCACCCAGTTCAATGTGCGTTCCGGCCGGATGACCCGGCAGCCCCGGCGTGCCGTCGTAGATGCCGGCAAGGATATAGCGGTCGTGTGAACGCCATTGCGCGACCGCGCCAACCGTGGTTTCCGGAAAAATACTCACGGACACCTGGCTGATGGTCGGCTCGATACCGAAGGAACTGTTGATGAAGAGTTGCGCCGGATCGAGTGTATCGAAGAGGCCATTGTAATCCTGCATACCCAGGCGCAGGCTGAGGCCGGTACCGTGGAAATCGTGCTGATACCACGCCTCGAAGAGCCTCACGGTGTTATAGGCTTCGAAGTTCGACAGTGTTTGCAGGTCGCCGGCATTGTCCGAGATCGAGCTGCCGAAGGTGCCGAGCACGTCGAAGTGGAACACGTCGCCGCCGGATTCGACTTCCGCGTTCAGGTGCAGGATGCCCGGCGCGCCGCCGCCGCGCTTTGCGCCACCCGCGACGTCGCGAAAATAATCCTGTGCAACCATGGCGCCGAAATCGATGTTGTTCCCGGCGTAGGCTTGCGCGCTGTAGCATACAGAGGCGATACCGAGCGCCGCCGCGGCGAAACCCGGTGTGAACGAAGACATTTAGATACCCCCGTGAAGGTGGCTTTTTGTTCTTGTCACGCCAGCGAAGGAGATTCCGCCGGTATGACGTAAAGCCTCTCGTCTAATACCCGCCTTTCTTACCGACTCCCACATAAACGAAATCCCAACTCACCGTGAACGGCTTCCACCATTCGGCGACGCCGGTCTCCTTGTCGGTATGCCGAAGGAATCCCGCGTACGGCGGCGGCAGAATGCGGTAGGTCAAGTGATATTTACCGGGCCCGTCGAGTTTCACGTTGGCGCCGTAATGCGGGCCGTCGTTTGCAACCATCGGCATGAATTCCCCGAACGCGCCCCAGTCGCTGCCGTTTTTGGTGATGTGGTAGGTGATCGTCAGGTACGGCATCCACGAGCCCGGATTGAAGCCCTGCGGATTGTTTTTGTCGGCGTGAATGTCGGCTTCGAGATGCACATCCGTTTTCGCCGCATCCATGCCGGCCAGCTTGGGCGCCATGTGTACCGGTTGCAGGTAAACGGCGGAAATGATCAGGCCGTTCTTGAGAATCGGCTCTCCCCCGATGCGGTGCTCGGCCGCGGACGTTGGCGCGGCGAGTACAGCCGAGAGCAGGACAAGCGCGAAAACACCTGGAACTCGTTTCATTGGTTGTTTCCTTCAGACACCGAAAATGGCCGGCCACCATGCCACCCCGATCATCAGGCTGCCGATAACGCACGGTGCGAGCGCCGCCCACCGGCGCGCACCGGCGAGGCCCTGGCCGCCGGCAAGGCGGTGGCCGAGACCGATGCTCCACGCGAGGCTGCCGGCGAACAGCAGCGCCTTGATCGCCGCCACCATTGCGGCGCTCATCCCCGCCAGTTCGAACGACTGGAACAGATCGCCGCCGAGGCCGATCACCAGCGACACCATCGCCACCGGCATGTACTGGTATGCCAGCTCAACGAACCGCTGCTGCGGCGTACCGTCTGCACCCAGCCAGCCGGCGATACGCGCGGAGATCGACGTGCAGATCGTCAGCACGGCGGTCAGCACCACCGCGCAGCCAAGCATCACGCCGACGATCATGAAAAAGTCGAGCCAGGTGAATACTTCGCGCGCGGCGGGGTGTACCGACATCAGCCACGCCGGGCCGGACGTACCGATCCAGTACCAGCCGTGGTTGATCGCCCAGATGCCGACCATCTGCCTGAGCGCCTGGTACTGCGGCATTACCAGCCAGAGGAAGCCGCCCAGCGACACACCGGTAGCGAGAAACAGGAACCAGATCTCGGCTGCATTCGGATTATGGTTGCGAATGCGCGCCACTTCGTCGCCGGGGCGGCGAAACAGCAATTTGAGGCCGCCGCGCTTGCCTGGATGCACGCAGCGAAAGCACTGGATGCAGTGGCGCGACTCTTCCTTGCGATTGATGTCGATCATTGTCGGGCACACGCCCTTGTTCGCGTACGCGTCGCCACCTGGGCGCTTGCGCTTGGGCCAGAACTGCACCGCACCGAGGCGCGAAAACACACCCAGCATCAGGCCGATGGGGCACATGTGCCGGCACCAGGCGCGCTTGTTTTTGCCCTGGCCGTACATCAGGCCGAGCAGGATAGCGCCGACGAAGGTAAAACCGAACACTTCGGCGATCGCGGTTGCGTAGTCGCGCACACCAACCGTCTGGCCGAGGATCGTGATGAACATGAAGCTGACAATCGGCGTGCCGCGCCAGCGCACCCAGCGGGGTACGGGGCGCTTGAGGCCGATGCCATTGGCCCATTCCGACGCCGCGCCCAGCGGGCAGAGCACGCCGCACCACAGGCGGCCGGCGAAGATCACCGAGACGAACACCAACGGGAACCACAGCCCCCAGATCAGGTAGTTCGCGAAGCGGGTGAAATTGTTGAAGATGGTGGCTTGGTCGCCCGGCAGCGGCAGCAGCAGCGGGACGATCAGCAGCCCCATGAAGCCGATGAACATGCCGACGTGAATCCACGCCAGCTTGTCGCGGTGGCGAACGACGAAGGATTCGACCGTCCGTGCCCATGATCCCTGCGGCGGCGGCTCGGCGGCGAGGAAGATATGGCGGGCGTCGGCGGGCATGAACATGAATGATAATGATTCTCATTGCACGAGTAAAGCGTGATCGAACTTCCGGTTTCGCGGCAGGTCATATACCGGACCGATTTTCTGTGCGGTGCGTCCGCACCGAACGCGGTGATGCCGGTTACGGTATTCCATACGAGGAGGACAACCATGGATGACTGCACCGCCTTATCGATCATGCCGCCAGCGCCGCTGCCGGCACTCAATCAGCAACTCGAACGACTGGACGCCCCGGCGCGCGTCGCGTGGGCGCTGACATATCTGCCCGGCACCCACGTGCTGTCGTCGAGCTTTGGCGCGCAAGCCGCCGTGTCGCTGCATCTGCTGACGCGACTCATGCCGAATATCCCGGTCATCTTGATTGATACCGGCTACCTGTTTCCCGAAACCTACCACTTTGTCGACCGGCTGACGGAGCGATTACGGCTCAACCTGCGCGTGTATCGCGCAGCGCGCAGCCCGGCCTGGCAGGAAGCGCGCTACGGCAAGTTATGGGAGCAGGGGACGGCGGGGCTGCGCCGCTACAACCGCATCAACAAGGTCGAGCCGATGCGCCGCGCGCTGGCCGAACTGGGCGCCGGCACCTGGTTTTCGGGACTGCGCCGGGGGCAGGCCACCAGCCGCCGCGCCACGCGGTTCGTCGAATACCGCAACGGCCGCTACAAAATGCACCCGATCGCCGACTGGTCGAATCGCGATGTGTGGGTCTATCTGCGGCGCCACCGGCTGCCGTATCACCCGCTGTGGGAGCAGGGCTACGTGTCGATCGGCGACGTGCATACGACGCGGCCGCTCGAGCCGGGCATGCACGAGGAGGACACGCGTTTCTTCGGGCTGCAGCGCGAGTGCGGGCTGCACACCGAGTTGTAGCGAAAGGCAGGGAAAATCCAGTCGTGCTGAGCCTGTCGAAGTGCGGGCGGAATTCCGCACCTTAGTCAGCGGCCCGCAGAGCCCTTCGGTGAGCTCAGGGCGAACGGGAGAGGCGCCGTTCGGCACCCAGCGCGCGGATTTGCCGCGTCTCCGTCAGTACTGTGCGCGCCCGCTGGATCACCTGCTCGCCCGCCTTGGTAATTGCGTCAAGACTGCGCCCTTTGCGGGTGAAGATCGCAAACCCCAGCTCGTCCTCAAGCTGCTTCAACTGCCGCGAGATGCATGACTGCGTCGCATACACATTCCGCGCCGCCCGGCTGATGTTGAGCCCGGCGTCGGCGACCGCGGCCAGGTAACGCAACTGCGCGAGCGTCACGTGCCGAACCTCACATCGTCGACGACCTGGGGCGGCTTCTGTGGCGGGGACGCGATCCGGGCCGGCCAGTCGTCGAGTGCCCCCGCGGCCTCGTCGATATCGGCCAGCAGCCCGGCCGCCGTCACTTCGACCCCGGCGCCCGGGCCGGACACGATCAGCGGAATGTCGCAGTAGTGCCGCGTCGTCAGCACCGCCATGTTCTGGCAGCCGCGCAGCCGTGCGAGCGGGTGGCCGGCCGCGAGCGAGGTGACACCGACCGATGCCTTCACGCCGTCGAAACGGGCGACATAGGCGAGCGTGCGGCCTTCGGCCTGCGCCGCGCGAACCCGCCATGACCACGTTTCGTCGTGTGCCTTCAGCCGCGCAAGAAAGGTCACCGGTTCGGCTTCCTGACGCAGCGCCGCCGGCACCAGCGATTCCGTGTCGATGTCGTCGAGGTCCAGCGCCAGCCCGATTTCGCGCAGCATGATCAGCAACTTGCGCGTCACGTCGGCGCCGTCGAGATCGTCGCGTGGATGCGGCTCGGTGTAGCCGGCCGCGTGCGCGGCCCGCACCGCGGCCGAGAACGCTTCGCCGGCGTTGAGCCGGTCGAACACGTAGCCGATCGTGCCCGACAACACCGCCGACACGCCGAGCAGGCTATCGCCGCCGTGGCGGATGCGGCGCAGCGCGTGCAGGATCGGCAAACCCGCGCCGACGGTTGTCGCGTAGCGATAGGGCGCCGCGTCGACGGATTGCAGTGTCTGGTAGTCGTTCCACGGCAGCGTGCCGCCCTGTTTGTTGGGCGTGACGACGGCGATGCCGGCGCGCAGCAACTCGGCGTACGAGCGCGCGATCGCACCGCTCGTGGTGCAATCGACGAAGATCAGCTTGCCCGCAAAGCTCTGCAACTTCTCGGCAAAGCGCGGCCAATCGGCCACTTCGCCATGGGTGAGTGAGCGGTCGAGCCCGCGCCAGCCGATACCGTCTTGCGGTTGCCACAGCATACGGCGGCGATTGATGGCGCCGACCAGCGCGACGGCGCGGCCGGCGCCCAGCCGGTGCACCAATTCGCGGCCGACGCGGCCGGTCGGTCCGGCAATCACCAGCGCCAGCCGCGCGTGCTGCGGCGCGGCGACCCGATGCAACAGCCTCACCGCCTGCGTCAGCCGGGCCGCCGGCACCGTCGTCGTCAGCGTGTGTGCGTCGTACCGTAATGTATCGGCATCGACCGCCGCACGTTCGAGCGCGCCCAGCACCCGCGCCGCGAGGCCGGCATCGATCGGCGCATGATCGCTGACGATGGTGACCGCGCCGCGCCCGTCGGGCAGCACGCGGCCGGCGACGGCGCGCACGGCTTCGTGCCCGCCGATGCCCGTGATCAGCGTCGGTGGCGCGTCCGGCTGCGTAATCGCCCGGACTTCGACCGGAATGGCCGGTGCAATCAGCGGGTCAAGCGTTTTCGGGTGCAGTACGCGCGCGCCGGCTTCGGCGAGTGCGGCGGCGGCGCGGTAGCTCAAACGCGACAGGTGCCGCGCCGTCGGCACGAGCCGCGGATCGGCGCTCAGCACGCCGTCCACATCCGTCCAGATTTCGACCCGTTCGGCATCGAGCGCCGCGGCCAAAAGGCCGGCGCTGTAGTCGGAGCCGCCGCGGCCGAGCGTGGTGACGCGACCGCGCGCGTCGGAACCGATGAAGCCGGTGATGACCGGCACGATGCCGTCCGCCAGGTTGGCGAACACAGCCTGGCAGCGGCGGCGCGTTGCGGCCGGATCGACCGACGCTTCGCCGAAGTGGGCGTCGGTCGCGATCAATTGCGTTGCGTCAATCACAACTGACTTGACGTCGTGATCTTGCAGCACCGCCGCTACCACCGGCGCGGCCAGCCGCTCGCCGATGGCGAGAATGGCGTCGCGGGTCGCGGGCGAGCAGTGCCCGAGTTCGCGCACGTCCTCCAGCAGCCGGGCGAGTTCCCCCAGCCGTGCGCCGACGGCGCTGGCGGCCTCCGGCGCGCCACCCGTCATTTTACGCAGCGTGTCGAGATGGCTTTCGTACAGCGCATCGACCCATTCGGCGTCGAGCGGTGCGCCCGCTGCCGCCGCGTCGGCCGCGGCAACCAGTTGATTGGTCACGCCCGCAAACGCGGAAACGACGGCCACCGCCGACCCGCTGTTCGCGGCGCGCGCGACGACTGCCGCGACGGCGCGCAGGCAATCGATCGTGCCGACGGAAGTACCGCCGAATTTCAGAATCCGCATGATTGCTCCAGTGCCGGGGCCGGACCCGGCGTAGCGAGTTTGCCCGAATCGCGGCAAAAGTCCACCAACAGTTGGTTCAGCGCGTCGGTGTCGATCAGGAAAGCGTCGTGCCCGTGCGGCGAGGACAATGGCGCCCACTGTGCGTGCGGTAAATACCGCGCCAGCAGCGCCTGTTCCGCAGGCGGGTAGAGCATGTCCGAGTCGATCGTGACGACCAGCGCGGGTTGCTCGATAGCTGCCAGTGCGGCTGCGACCGACCCCCGGCCGCGGCCGAGATCGTGGCTGTCCATCGCCTGCGTCAGCGTAATGTAACTGTTCGCATCGAACCGTTTGGCGAGCTTGCCGCCGTGATAATTGAGCCAGCTTTCGACCTGGTAGCGGCCGCTCGCGCGGCGTTCGCGCCCGAACTGCTCGAAGCTTGCCCAGCCACGGTAGCTGCACATCGCGAACGCGCGCGCCGCGGCGAGGCCGAAGTGCGGCTGCACGCCCGGCGGGTAGTAGCCCTGCATCCAGTTGATGTCGGCGCGGATTGCCTGGCGCTGCGCCTCGTTCAGGCCAATCGCCCACGCCGAATGGCGCGCGGTGGTCGCAATCGGTGCGATCGCATCGACACGTTCCGGGTACAGCGCCGCCCACTCGAGCACCTGCATGCCGCCGAGCGAGCCGCCGACGACGAGTTTGAGCCGCTCGACGCCCAGCGCATCGAGCAGCGCCGCCTGCGCGTGCACCATGTCGCGCACCATGACCGACGGGAACTCCGGTCCCCAGGTCCGAAGCGCGCCGGGTATCGCGGTCGCCGGCCCGGTGCTGCCGTAGCAGCCGCCGAGCACGTTGCTGCAAATGATGAAATCGCGCGTCGGGTCGAAGGCGCGCCCGGCGCCGAACAGCCCTGGCCACCATTCGTCCGCATCGGCCGAACCTGTCAGCGCGTGGCAGATCAGCACGGCGTTATCGCGCGCGCCGTTCAGTTGCCCCCAGGTGCGGTAGGCGATTTCGACGCCGGCCAGCGTTTGGCCGGATTCCAGTTCCAGGGGTTCTTTTAGCCGCAACTTATTCATGCCACGTTCCGTTAGAGCAAAAAAAAACCCGCTACGACTGGTGCCGTAGCGGGTTACAGAAGGGGAGCTTGTTTCGCTATCTACCTAAACATGCCACTCATCCGCCGCCCGCACGGCAAAGCGCCGCGTACGCATACATACGCGGGCAAAGAGGTTGCGGGTGGCGTGCAAATGAATCATGGGACGCAAGTAAATACCGATTGGCGAATCAAGTCAACGGTTTTCTTATGACGATTGCTTATGCCTGCTTCAACAGCGCGGTCGCCTGTTCGACCTTGCTGCTGAAATCGTTCAGCACGCCGGCGACGATGCCGATATATTGCTTCGCCGTATCCCAGTCGCGATTCTCGACCGCCTCGCGAATGCCCGGCAGCGTCTTCACGCCATAGCCGGTGTAATAGCCCGGCGCGTAAATCATGTGCCGGTACCACTTCCGCTTCGGCAGGCCGTGCTGGTAGAGCAACTGGCGCTCGGTCTCGATCAGCGTTGCGTTGAGCTTGCCTTGCGCCGCATTCGACAGCGCATCGCCATGCGCCTTGAGCGCCGCATCGTAGGCCGCAGCGACTTTCTTCAGCCGCGCGATCGCATCGTCGAGCGGCTTGAAGTCGAGCTTCGGCACCGGTGACTTCGCCTTGGGCGGCACGTACTGCTTCGTCGGATCGGACGCGAGTTTGAAAGCGCCCTCCTTGATCAACTCGTCCTTCTTCTGCGTCTGCTTGCGCATCTGATCGTGTTCATTTTCGATTTGCTGCGCGTAGTCGGCCACGTGATCGGCAAAGCCGGTAAACGCGTACGGCAGGATGCCGGCGTCGGCGAAACGCAGGACCGCGTGGCCGCCGACCTTGGCGAGCGCGACGCCATATTCGAATGACGGGTCGCCGAAATGGCTGTACCAGTAAAAGTCATCGTAACGCGAGTGGTACTGCGTCCCCTCAGACTCGCCGCCGAAGCCGATGTCGAGTGAGGCGATGCCCATGTGGTCGACGAACGAGCTGTAATCCGAGCCCGAGCCGAGCGCGAAAATCGGCAACGGCTGGTTCGGATTCGACGAGATCTTGTCGGACGCGTTCTGCGGCGGATGCTTGAGCTGCC
Source organism: Gammaproteobacteria bacterium (assembly GCA_035690945.1). Lineage (GTDB taxonomy): Bacteria > Pseudomonadota > Gammaproteobacteria > Natronospirales > DASSBR01 > DASSBR01. Next base: position 68,246 of record DASSJY010000015.1, on the reverse strand, counting down.
GCACCAGTCGCGCCGCCCGCGCGCGACGAATCACGTTCGTGTCGGTTTCCGGATCCTTGACGCTCTTGCCGACCTGGTCGATAAAGCGTTGCAGCGAACCCGAGCCGCCGGCAAACAGGAAGCCGCGTTCGTTGGTGTCCGAGTTGATGTAAATCGCGCCGTTCTTCGCCAGTTGCGCGGCGTGATCCTCAACCCATTCGGTCGAACCGAGCAGACCCGGCTCCTCGCCGTCCCAACTCATGTAGATAATCGTGCGCTTCGGCCGCCAGCCGGTCTTGAGCAGCGCGCCCAGCGCCTTGCCCTCGGCGAGCAGCGCGGCGTTGCCGGCGAGCGGATCTTCGGCGCCGAATACCCAGCCGTCGTGGTGGTTGCCGCGCATCACCCATTGGTCCGGATACTCGGTGCCCGGAATTTTCGCGATCACATCGTAGACCGGGGTCAGCTTCCAGTTGAAGGCCAGCTTCAGATGTACCTTCGCGGGACCGGGTCCAAAGTGATAGGTGATCGGCAGAGCGCCCTGCCAGTCGTCCGGTACCGTCGCCCCGCCCAGGGCCTTCAGCAGCGGCAGCGCGTCGGCGTAGGAGATCGGCAGCACCGGAATTTTCTTGATTACCGGCGACTCGCTGCGCGGCATGCGTTTGGCATCCGCGGTGGCGCCGACGCCAGGCGTCAGCGGCCCGCCCGGGTAAATCGTCATGTTCTCGACGGAACCGCGCTGCACCCCCCAGCGATCGCGCCAGCCACCCTTGGGAAACACGTTACCCTGGCGGTAGCCGTCATCGCGCGGGTCGGAATACAGGATGCAGCCGATCGCGCCGTGCTGGTACGCGAGCTTCGGCTTGATGCCGCGCCACGAATGCCCGTAGCGCGCGATCACGATCTTGCCCTTGACGCTGATGCCGTGGCGGGCGAGGACTTTGTAGTCCTCCGGGATGCCGTAGTTAACATAGACGAGTTGCGCGGTGACGTCGCCGTCGGCGGAGTAGGCGTTGTATGGCGGCAACGCGTTCTTGTAGATGTCGGAGGTGGGGTCGCCTTTGACCGGCGGCTCGCGCAGCTTCGCCTGGTAGTGATACGGCGCCACCAGGCTGAGCTCGCGCACCTTCGGCGTCGGGAACAGCACCTTGTAATGTGCGATGTGCGCATCGAAGCCCCAGGATTTGAACAGCTTCAGCATGTATTTGGCGTTCGCTTTGTCGTGCGGCGAGCCGAGCCCGTTCGGCTCCGACGACATCATTTTGATCCAGTGCTTGATGTCGGTCTTGTCGAGCGCTGCATCGAATTTGGCCTCAAGCTGGCGTTCTTGGTTTGCGGCGGTAGGTGTGAAACCCAGCATCGAGTCGTGCTGTGCGGCCAGCGCGGGAGCCGCGACGAGGAATGCGGTGAGTGCGGCGAGGATCGCGCCGGAAACGAACTTTCGCATGGGAAGCCTCCTTGTAGTTATCGATACGACTGTTTGCGACCCTAAAAGGTTCTTGAACGTACAGTCTACAGGACCAAACGGCGCGTGAGACGGGGCCGGATTCGGTATTATGGGCGCACGGGAGGGCAGCAATGCCGGCTAAAACGATAATTTTTGCCGCTGTACTGGCGGTCGGGCTGCTGAGCGCGACTCTCGGGGTCGCTCGCGCGGCGACTGTCGCGGTCACGGTCGAAGCCGGTGGCCGGCCGCTCTCCGCAGCCGTGGTGGCGCTCGAGAGCAGCGATGGCCGGCCGATTCCGCCACCCGCCGGTGCACATCTCACCGGCATCATGGACCAGCGCGACAAGCAATTCGTGCCGCATGTCCTCGCGGTCGAAGTCGGCACGGAGGTGTCCTTTCCCAACAGCGACAACATCCGCCACGACGTTTATTCCTTCTCTCCCGCAAAGACATTCGAACTGCCGCTCTATGCCGGCACGCCGGCCAAGCCCGTGCTGTTCGACAAACCCGGCGTCGTGGTGCTCGGTTGCAACATCCACGACTGGATGCTGGCGTTCGTCGACGTGGTGCCGACGCCATATTTCGCGCAGACGGATAAGACGGGCAGTGCGATCATTGCCGACGTGCCGGCAGGCAATTACAAGCTGACGATCTGGGCGCCGCGCCTCGGCGCGCCGAACCATACGCTGGCCAAGCCGGTGACACTCGCCGCCGACAGTCGAATCGAACGTCATTTCTCGGCCGTGCTCTCTCCCGCACCGCCGCACGTGCACCGCCATCCGGACAGCAAGCTGCCTTCCGCGGTCCGGCAGTTGCAACAGAAGTTCCACCGCTTCAGCCAGGAGCCGCCGCCTTGACTGCGCGCGGACTCGCCAGATTGCTGCCCTTGGCACCGGTAAAACCTCTCTCAGCGCGATCTCTGCCGGGTCAGATGCAAGGCGCGCGTTCGCCGGAATGGTCGTCCATTTCAAGAATGCGCAACGCCGCAGATGGCCCGGCAGAGCCCCGCCCGAAGGGAGCGTCGGAGAAGCTCGCGTGCTGCGTTGCGTCCGCTTGGCGTAGGAATGCCACGCCGGCGCGCACGCGCGTTGCATGCGGGCTTCTCCGAGGCTCTGAGTGAGGCTTTACTGGTGTTAAGGGCAGCTAGTTTTAGAACGCGTATCGCGCTGCTGTTCATCCTGCTGATCGCGATCGTGCAGGGCGCGGCATTTTTCGCGGTGTTGGTCACGGTGCGCCACAATGTTGTTACGCGCGGCAATGAGCGGCTGCATTCCGGCGCACGGGTGCTGCAGCAGCTCATCAGCGACCGTGGCGCGCAGCTCCTGCAGAACGTCAAGGTGCTGGCGTCCGATTTCGCGTTCAAGCAGGCCGTCGCGACCGGCGATCGCGCCACCATCGATTCAGTGCTGGCCAACCACGGCGCGCGCGTCGGCGCCGGCGTCGCCATGCTGGTGTCGCTCGACGGGCGGGTAACGGCCAGCACACTCGGCTTGTCGAAGTCGCTGCCGTTCCCGTTCCCGGCGCTGCTCGACCAGGCCAAGAGCGCCGGTGCCGCGACCGGGCTGGTTTCGCTCGGCGGGCAGGCTTTCCAGGTCGTGGTCGTGCCGGTTTATGCGCCGCTGCGCATCGCCTGGGTGGCGATGGGCTTCAAGCTCGACGAGGCTTTCGCGAGCAGCGTGCAGGGTCTCACTCACCTGAACGTGTCGTTCGTCACGCTGGGGGCGCAGGGCACGCCGGCACAACTGATCTCGACCCTGCCGCGGGCCGACCAGGCGGCGCTGAACGATCAGCTGCTCGCGGGCCACGCGCTCGGCGAGGTGCGCACGCTCACGCTCGACCATAGCGACTGGTTGACGCTCGGTGTGCCGCTGCTGCACAACGGCCGCGCGCGCGTACTGCTACAGACCTCGTTGTCGGGCGCGCTGGCGCCTTACCTCCAGGTGCAATGGCGGCTGATCGGCCTGTCGATCGGCACGCTGATTCTGTTCATCCTCGGCTCGATCCTGCTGGCCCGAAATGTGGCGCGGCCGGTGAGCGAACTGGTGACCGCGGCGCGGCGGCTGGCACAGGGCGACTACAGCCATCCAGCGCCGGTGCGCGGCGACGAGCTGGGCCAACTGGCGACGGCGTTCAACCAGATGCAGGCGGCGATCGGCGAGCGCGAGGCACGGATCGCGCACCAGGCCTATCACGACGGCCTGACCGATCTGCCAAACCGCAATCTCGCCGCCGAGCGGCTGGCCGCCACCATCGCGCGCGGCGATCCGGCAGCCATCCTGATAATGGACGTCGACCGCTTCAAGGAAATCAACGACACGCTGGGCCACGAGATCGGCGACGGCGCGTTGACGACGATTGCACAGCGGCTGCTGCACAACGTCCGCGAAGGCGACACCGTCGCGCGGCTGGGTGGCGACGAATTCATGGTGCTGCTCGAAGGCACCGACGAAATCGGCGCGGTCGGCGTCGCCAAGGCGCTCGCGAAGCACATCGCCGAGCCGGCGCGCCTCGACGGCATCACGCTGTATCTCGAACTGAGCATGGGCGTCGCGCTTTATCCCGATCACGGCAGCGAGGTCGAGACGCTGCTTCGGCGCGCCGACATCGCGATGTACGACGCCAAGAGCGCACGTACCGGCATGATGGTTTATCGCCGCGGCCGCGACGAGCGCCACCTCGAGCAACTCGCGCTGATGAGCGATTTCCGCCGCGCGGTCAGCAACGGCGAGTTGCGCGTCTACTATCAGCCGAAGGCGCGCATCATGGATGGCGAGGTCGCGCACGCCGAGGCGCTGGTGCGCTGGCAGCATCCTGATCGCGGCCTGGTCGAGCCGGACGAGTTCGTGCCGCTCGCCGAGCAGTCCGGCAACATCCGCTGGCTGACCGAGTGGATGCTGCGCTCGGTGATCGTGCAGTTGCGCCTCTGGGCCGATAGCGGCGTCAATTTGTCCGTGGCGATGAACCTGTCGGCGTTCGACTTGATGGATCCGGCGCTGGCCGACCGCATCGCGGATGCGCTGGAGTTGCACGACGTCGCCCCCGAGCGTCTGATGCTCGAAATTACCGAAACGGCGGCGATGCGGGATGCGCCTGCGGCGGTCGCACTGCTGCGGCGGCTGCGGAACATGGGCGTCCGCATCGCGATCGACGACTTCGGCGTCGGTTACTCGTCGCTGTCGCAGTTGCGCCGCATGCCGGTCGACGAACTCAAGATCGACAAATCGTTCGTACTCAATTTGAAGCCAAATTCCGAAGAGGCGGCGATCGTGCGCTCGGCCATCGAGCTGGGCCACAACATGGGCCTGTCGGTAATCGCCGAGGGCGTAGAAACGCCCGAATCGTGGGAGCTGCTCAAGGCATATCGCTGCGACATGGCGCAGGGCTACCTGATCAGCCGGCCGCTGCCGATCGACGAGTTCACGTCGTGGCTGGCGCAATATCGAACCGAAAAGGGGTCGATTCCGATATGAAGTTTCCATTGACGCTGGGCGCGGTGCTGCTGCTCGCCAGTACGGTCGCCATGGCCGGGCAGGGACGCCTGCTTGCCACCGGCGGCGTGACCGAAATCGAAGGCCAGGCCGGCGGCGGCATCGTGCCGTGGGCGGTGATCTCCGGGTACGGCACGCGCGACCAGACCGGCGGCACCGCGTTCATCAGCAGCGTCGGCACCGGCGATTACACCCTGACGGCGCTCGGCGCGGCCATCGGCATCGACGACCGTGTCGAAGTCTCGCTTGCGAAACAGCACCTCAACCTCGGCACGCTGGGTGAGATGATCGGCTTGCCGGGCGAAAGCCTGAGGCAGGAGATACTGGGGCTCAAAGTCCGGCTGTTCGGCAACCTGCTTTACACGCCCGGGCCGCAGGTGTCGCTGGGCGTGCAGTACAAGCACAATATCGACGGCGCTTTCGTGCGTTCGGTCGGCGCCCAAAGCAACCACGGTGTCGATATCTACCTCGCCGCGACCAAGCTGTTCGTCGCCGGCGTGTTCGGCCGCGATGTGCTGGTCAGTGTCGATTTACGCGCCACCAAAGCGAATCAGATCGGCCTGCTTGGCTTCGGCGGCGACCGCGGCGACGGCTACGACGTCGAAGCCGAAGCGTCGCTGGGTCTGATGCTCGACCCGCACACTGTCATCGGCATTGAATACCGCCGGAAACCGGACAACCTCGGCTTCGCCCGTGAGAATGCCTGGAGCGATGTATTTGTCGCGTGGTTCCCGAGCAAGTCGATCGCGCTGACCGCCGCCTACGCCGACCTCGGCTCGATCGCGACGCTGCCGGACCAGCAGGGCTTTTACCTGTCCGTCCAGGCGACATTCTAGGGGGGGTAAAATATGACCAAAAGACTGCTTATCGCGTTGTTATTTCTGCTTCCGGCAGCCACGGCTTTCGCCGCCGGCCCGCAAACCGACGATTCCCTCTACCGAGCCCTCGGCGGCAAGGCCGGCATCACCGCCATCGTCAACGGCATGCTGAACAACGTCGCCGACGACGTGCGCATCGTGCATTACTTCGCCGACGCCAACATCGTCCATGCCCAGCACGGCCTGGTCACCAAAATATGCGCCCTGACCGGCGGCCCGTGCCATTACGAAGGCCTGAACATGGTCGATACGCACCGCGGGCTGCACATTACTCCGGCGGCCTTCAACGCGCTGGTCGAAGACCTGCAGGCAGCGATGGCGCACCTCAAGATTCCGCTCGCAACGCAAAACCGGTTGCTGGCGAGACTGGTGCCGCTGCGCAACCAGATTGTCGAGCACTAGATCACAGGACGCGATCATATATGTGATCTGCGTACTTGTTCGGTCGGTTAACGACTCGCCATAATGATTTTCCACCAAGGACAACGGCAGTAACCAGGGAACCGAGGGTGAGGGATCACCATGAGAATTGCGCAGGTCGCGCCGCTCTACGAGAGCGTGCCCCCGAAATTTTACGGCGGCACGGAGCGCGTTGTTTCATATCTTACCGAAGAGCTGGTTCGCCAGGGCCACGAAGTCACGCTGTTCGCCAGCGGCGACTCGGTGACGCGTGCGCGCCTCGTCGCGCCGTGCCTTAAGGCGCTGCGTCTCGACGGCGAGTGCATCGACAAGATGGCGCACCATATTCTGCTGCTGGAACGTGTGTTCAGCAGTCTGGATGCGTTCGATATCGTCCATTTCCACGTCGACTACATGCACTTTCCACTCAGCCGCCGGATGGGTGCCTGCGCCGTGACGACGTTGCACGGCCGGCTCGATCTGCCCGATCTGCCGCCGCTGTACCACGAGTTCAGCGACATGCCGGTAGTGTCGATCTCCGACGCCCAGCGCCGGCCGCTCGATCACGCCCGCTGGGTCGGCACCGTGCACCACGGCCTGCCGCCGGCGCTCTACGAATTCCAGCCGCAGCCGGACAATTACTTCGCGTTCATCGGCCGCATTGCGCCCGAGAAGCGCGTCGATATCGCCATCGCGGCCGCCAAACAACTCGGCGTGCCGCTCAAGATTGCCGCCAAGGTCGATGCCGTCGACCGGGAATATTTCGAGGACCACATCGAACCGCTGCTCGATCATCCGCTGATCGAATTCATCGGCGAAATCAACGACGCCGACAAGCGCACGTTCCTCGGCAATGCCCGCGCGCTGCTGTTCACCGCCGACTGGCCGGAGCCGTTCGGGCTCGCGATGATCGAGGCGCTCGCGTGCGGTACGCCGGTGGTCGCGCTGCGTCGCGGCTCGGTGCCGGAGGTGATCGAAGACGGCGTCACCGGCTTTATCGTCGACACGGCCGACGAAGTGGCGGCCGCCGCCGCCCGCACAACCGAATTGAGTCGCCGCGCCTGCCGCGACAATTTCGAGCGCCGTTTCACGGTCGAGCGGATGGCGCACGACTACCTTGCGGTGTACCGGCAACTGGCGGAGCGTCCCCTGTTGCATGCCGTTCCCGATGTACCCGTGGCTGCGATTCAGCCGCGGCAGTTCCAGTCGCGGCGCGGCAGCGACGGCTGGGGCGCGGACCTGGACCAACCCGATGCAGCAACCCAACTCCCGAACTGATCTCAACCCACACCATGCAATGAGCGATGTCGTCGTCTACGACGGCGACTATTACGTTCAGGCCAGTTCCGCGCTGACCGCGCAACACAACCTGGTGCTGAAACAGGACGAGACGTTCGCGGTGTTCGATTCGTTCGGCAACATCAAGCCGATCCCGAAAAACGTCGAAGGCGTTTATCACGAGGGCACGCGCTTCCTGTCCGGCCTGTTGCTCAAGGTCGGCGAAGAAACCCAACCGGTGCTGATGAGTTCGACCGTCACCGCGGACAACTGTCTCGTGACCGCCGACCTCGCCAACCCGACCTTCGACGACAACGGCCGCAAGGTGCAGGAAGGCACGCTGCATCTCGCACGCATCAAGTTCCTGTGGAACGATGCCTATCACCAGCGCCTGCGCATCAAGAATTACGACCGCTTCGAGGTGAACACCTGCGTGTCGTTTGCGTTCGAGGCGGACTACGTCGACATCTTCGAGATTCGCGGCAGCGAGCGCGAACGGCGCGGCCGGCAGCTCGAACCGCGCGTCTCGGCCGACCGCGTGATCCTGGGCTACGACGGCCTGGATAACGTCAAGCGTTTCACCCGCCTGAATTTCACCCCGGCGCCGCAGCACCTGACTGAATCCGAAGCGCATTTCGATATTACGTTGCCACCCGGCGGCGAGACCGTCATCGAACTGGTCGTGAGCTGCGACATGGAAAAAGAGAAGTTCGACACGCCGGAGTTCGGCGAGGCGCTCGATGCCGTACACCGCTCGCGGCAGAAGCTCGGCCGCGACAGTTGCAGAATCCGCACGTCGAACGAACTGTTCAACAGTTGGCTGAGCCGGGCGCGCGCCGACCTGCTGATGATGCTGACGGAGCGCGACCACGGCTGCTATTTATACGGCGGCGTGCCGTGGTACAGCACCGCATTCGGCCGCGACGGCATCATCGCCGCCTGGGCGTACCTGTGGATGAACCCGAACATCGCCCGTGGCACGCTCCGGTTCCTGTCGGCGACACAGGCGCAGGAGCAAAACGACGAGCAGGACGCGCAGCCCGGCAAGATCATCCACGAGACCCGCAAGGGCGAAATGGCGGCGCTCGGCGAGATCCCGTTCAAGCTCTATTACGGCAGCATCGACTCGACCCTGCTGTACCTGCTGCTGATGGCCGACTACGTTCACCACACCGGCGACCGCGAGTTGCTCGACGAGTTGTGGCCGCACGTCGACCTGGCGCTCAAGTGGATCGACGACTACGGCGACATCGACGGCGACGGCTTCATCGAATACCAGAAGCGATCCTCGCACGGCCTTAATCACCAGGGCTGGAAGGACTCGGACGACTCGCTGTTTCACGCCGACGGCGAACCGGCGCAAGGTTCGATCGCGTTATGCGAGGTACAAGCCTACGCCTACGGCGCACTGCGTGGTGGCGCCGAACTGGTGTCGCTGCGCGGGGATGCCGACCGTGCGCGCAAGCTGCGCGAGCGGGCGGAAAAGCTGCGAAAGACCTTCGAGGAGAAATACTGGTGCGACGACCTTTCGACGTATGCCATCGCGCTCGACGGCGACAAGCGCCCGTGCCGCGTGCGCACCTCCAACGCCGGCCAGTGCCTGCTCACCGGCATCGCCGATAATGAGCGGGCGCGCCGGCTCGCCGACACGCTGATGGGCGACGACATGTTTTGCGGCTGGGGCATCCGGACGCTCGCATGCAACGAGCGGCGCTACAACCCGATGAGTTATCACAACGGCTCGATCTGGCCGCACGACAACGCCCTGATTGCGAACGGTCTCGCTCGCTACGGTCTCAAGGAGCAGGCCGGGCGCGTGCTTGGCGGTCTGTTCGACGCGAGCCTGTTTCTGGACCTGTTTCGCCTGCCGGAGTTGTTCTGCGGCTTCTCGCGCCGCGCCGAGCAAGGTCCGACACGTTATCCGATGGCGTGCTCGCCCCAGGTCTGGGCGGCGGCCTCAACCTTCATGCTGCTGCAGTCCTGTATCGGCCTGCATGTCGACGGCATCGCGCACCAGGTTGAATTTCGTCAGCCGTTCCTGCCGGAGTTTCTGCCGCAGGTCTGTATCGACAAGCTGCGCGTGGGCAATGAAACAGTTGATCTGATGCTACAGCGCCACTCCGCCGGCGACGTCGGCGTCAACGTGATTAACAGCACCGGCCCGGTCGAAGTCGTAGTCGTGAAGTCACCGGCGCCGTAGGCATAAAAAAATCCCGCCCGCACACAAGTACGGACGGGACTTTCCATTTCTTTTTATTCTTCGCCGCCGCCAGCTATTCTGCGCCGCAAGGCGAGGCCAAGCAAGCCGGCAAGTCCCAACAGGCCAAGGGCGCCGCCACCGCCGCTGCTGCTGCCCGTCGGGGCACTGCCGCCAGGGCTGCCGACACTCTCCGGCGCCGCGATCGCCACGGTCGTGCTTGAATCCGTCGTTGCGCTATCGCTTGCCGCCTGGCGGGCATGAGCGGAAGCCTTGTTTACCGCGCTGCCTGCATCGGATCCGGCCGTGAAATTCAAAGTCACCGTTACACTGGAACCGATATCGATCGTCCCCAGCGAGCACGAGACGCTGCCGCCGCTTTTCGTGCACTTGCCCTGGCTCGCGGTCGCGCTGCCGAACGTCACAGACGTCGGCAAGGTATCGTCCAGAGCCACATCGTCCGCCCTGACATTGCCGTTGTTGCTGACGGTGACTTTGATCGCGAACTGGCTGCCTGTTTTCACCGATGCAGGTGCACTGCCAGTGACACCGAGCGCAACGCCGGGCGCGCTGCCAGCCGGCGCATTCAAAATATCCTCGGTACCCGTTGCAACGAATTTCGTGCCGTCCCATAGCAGGTTTTTGAACGTGCTGATCCGGTTGTCGAGCGCGAATGTCCAGTGGGTTCCATCCTGGCTTACCAGGAAAGCGCCGGTACCGCGCTTGGCGTCCTGACCAATGGCAATCCACTCTCCACCGCCATAGGCGATCCGGGTCGGGGTGAAAGACAGGCCGTTCGGGAACGCATCCGTCTCCAGCGTCCAGCTCGCGCCGGCATCCGTGCTTTTCGCGATATAAAGCTTGCTGTCCTTGTCGCTCCACATCGCGACGTAGGTGCCATTGCCGTAGGCGAGATGCGGGTAATAGGCGATAGTCGGCGGCGTGAACGCCGGCAACGACGGCGTGATATTCGTCCAGCTTGCACCGTCGGTGGATGTCAGCATGATCCCCTCGCCATTGGAGTCATTCCCCAACACGACGAATGAGCCGTTCAGTGCCTCAAGCGCGGCGGCATGAACGCCGAGTGGCAGGCTTCCCGATGCCTGGGTCCAGACTGCGCCATCGGTGCTGACCAGCACACCGTTGCTGCCATTGTTATTGGCCACCGCCAGATATTCGGAGCCATTATTCGCAACAAGCTGAATAGCATCCGCTAACGGGACTGTGGACGCTTGCCACGTTATGCCGTCCACGCTGTGGAAGCCGAAATTGACATAGCCGCCCGATCCAAACGCGATACAGCCATCGCGGTAGTAAGTGGTACTCGTATACCCGCTGATGTTGGCCGAAACGGAGGTTACGTTGTTCGGCCAGTCGATGCCATTGGGGCTCGTCAGAACGCCATCCGAGTGACTAAGCCCGAGCAGAACGTAGCCGGCGTTGTCACCGTGCCCGAGGCACCACATCTCGTTGCTGCGTGGCCCCGAGAATAAATTCGTCCACGTGGCGAGATCAGGGCTGCTCCAGACCCCGGCTTTGCCGGCGATTACGTACTTGCCAGCGCTGTAGAGGAAACCGGCGCTCCGCAGACCAAGTTCGTTCGTATCGACTGAACCTGCAGTCCAGGTCGTGCCGTCCTTGCTGGTCAGGTAACCGGTTTCGATGTCGCCCGTGGAGGTGGTACGGGTTGCGGCTCCGATGAAGGAGCCGTTGAGAAACTGGATTCCGGACAACGTGTAGCCGTTCGGAAGCGTCACGGACGTCCAATGCAAACCATCGGTACTCAAGTAAACGCCGCCGTCGGTAAATGTATTTATATTTAATCCGCCGCCACCGACGAAGACACCGTTTCCATAAGCGAGCACGTCGTTATAGCTGCTGGTCCACGAAAAACCGCCCGCTCCGTTTGAGGGCATGGCGACTTGCGTCCACGTCTTGCCATCGGTGCTGGTGGTCGCGATGTCAAGGATGGCGCTCGAGTCGAGACTCGTCCCCATCGCGACGAACCGGGCGCCATTCCAGGCAATCCCGTCCAGCAGCGTTTGGCCGGTACCTGTCGCAACAGGTATCCCGGTCGAATGACTCGTCCAGTTTTTGCTGTCGGTGCTTGTCAGGATCGCCGCCTGGCTGGTGTCGTGATCCTGGCCAACGAGGACGTAAATGCCGTTGTCGTAGGTAATGGCGGAGTACCGGCCATCAAGCGTTATCGGTGCGCTGGCAATGGACCAGGTGACGCCGTCGCTGCTGGTGATTATCTTGTTGGCAACGGCAATGAATTCGCCGTTGACGTAGATAACCGAGCTCACCTCCGGGCCTACGCCTCCCGGCAGATTCGCACGCGTCCAGGTTTTTAGGTCGGTGCTGGTCCACAGACCATTTCCCAATATCCCGCCGCCCGCGACGTAGATAGCGCCGTTAGTGGCAATGTTGTGAATCGACACCGTGGCGCGGACATCCTGCCAATAATGGCCGCCTGCCGCATAGCCGGGGCTTGAAAGCCCCACGCCCAATACGGCGCAAAGCAACGAAGACCAAAAGACACGCGAAAACCCCAATGACATCCGCATTCTTACCTCCCACGAATTGTTTCCCCAGGCCGCGGAACCGGCCGATAACGACCATAGCCCGATTAGTCGTGGCAGGCAAGACTATGCCGAAACCCGCACCGGCACCCGTCTGCGTCCCCACCGCCCCGGCTCACCATCAATCAACCCCGCCATCCGCGTAGCGCAGTCCCGGCAGCGGCCGTCATCGGTCAGATGCCACTCCCCAAGCTCGTACCAGTCCCGTTCGATCAGCAGCGCGCCGCAATGGTGGCAATACGTGCTGCCGCCGGCACTGTCGTGGATGTTGCCGGTGTAGGCGTAGCGGAGGCCGTTGTTTATTGCGATGCGGCGCGCGCGGGCGAGGGTGGCGGGCGGCGTCGCCGGCTTGTCGCGCATTTTCCAGTCGGGATGAAATGCCGTGAAATGCAGCGGCACGTCCGGCCCCAGCTTGTCCGCGATCCACTGCGTCATCGCATCCAGTTCCGCATCCGAGTCGTTTTCTTCCGGGATCAGCAGCGTCGTGATCTCGAACCACACCTTGGTTTCGTGCTTCAGGTATTCAAGCGTCTCCAGCACCGGCTGCAATTGCGAGCCGCAGATCTTCTTGTAAAAGCGCTCGCTGAACGCCTTGAGATCGACATTGGCTGCATCCATGTGGCGGTAGAACTCGGCGCGCGGTTCGTCGCAGATGTAGCCGGCCGTCACCGCCACGGCCTTGAGATCGAGGGCATGTGCGGCCTCGGCGACGTCGATCGCGTACTCCATAAAAATGACCGGGTCGTTGTAAGTGAACGCGAGGCTTCGGCAACCCAGTCGCGTCGCCGTCTGCGCCAGCGCCGCCGGGCTCGCCCGGTCCATCAGCGTATCCATCTCGCGCGACTTGCTCATGTCCCAGTTCTGGCAGAACTTGCAGGCGAGGTTGCAGCCGGCGGTGCCGAACGACAGCACGGACGTGCCGGGCAGAAAATGGTTCAGCGGTTTTTTCTCGATCGGATCGATGCAGAAGCCGCTCGACCGCCCGTAACTGAACAGCTTGATCTGGTCGTCCTCACGCCCGCGCACGAAACACAATCCGCGTTGCCCTTCGTGCAGTTTGCACGCGCGCGGACATACGTCGCACTGGATGCGGCCGTCGTCGAGGCGGTGCCAGTAGCGGGTGGGGACGATAGTCTGGTCTGCGGACATGGCGAATGGTAGTCTAGTCCATAACGCATTGAATTTACGTGACTTGTTTCCGAAATGGCCAGTGAAGGCATCCGCCAACCGGCAGTCGCCGGCCTGTTCTATCCCGACGATCCCGCCGAACTCCGCGCGACCGTGTTGCGGCTGCTGGCAGACCATCCGCAGGCGGGCGAAGCGCCCAAGGTTTTGATCGCGCCGCATGCCGGCTATATCTACTCCGGCCCCGTCGCGGCGCGGGCCTACAACCTGCTCGACCCGAAAGCCGCCGACATTCGGCGAGTGGTGGTTATCGGGCCGTCGCACCGCTGGCCGCTGAATGGTCTGGCCGCGCCGTCGGTGGATGCCTTCGCGACGCCGCTGGGCGACCTGCCGCTCGATCGCGAGGCGCTCGATACGTTGGACGATCTGCCGCAGGTGCAAATCTCGGACGAGCCGCACGCGAGCGAGCACAGCCTTGAAGTCCAGTTGCCGTTCCTGCAGGTCGTCCTGGACGAGTTCAAGCTCGTGCCGCTGGTCGTCGGCCGCGCCGCCCCGATCGAAGTCGCCGAGGTGCTCATGCGGCTGTGGGACGGGCCGGAAACGCTGATTGTCGTCAGCTCGGACCTGAGCCATTACCACCGCTACAAAGATGCCTGTGCGATCGACGCCAACACCGCGGCGCAAATCATGGCGCGCTCGACGCACCTCATCGGCGAGCAGGCCTGCGGCTACCAGTCGATCAACGGCCTGATGCAGACACCGCAGTCGCGCCCGCTGGCGATCCATCAGCTCGTCCTGCAGAATTCCGGCGATACCGCTGGGCCGAAGCGCCAGGTCGTCGGCTACGGGGCGTTCTCGCTGGAATGACAAAGACAGCACGCCGTGAACATCGAATCCGCTGACAAGACAACCCTTCTCGAACTGGCCCGCGCTGCGATCCGCAAAGGTCTGGCCACCCCCATTCCGCCAACCCTCCCGGACGTTCCCGTCAAAGGGCCACTCGCCGAGCCCGGCGCCACCTTCGTCACCCTCACACGCACCGGCAACCTGCGCGGCTGCCGCGGCACGCTCGTCCCGATCCAGCCGCTGGCCGCCGACGTCGCCGCCAACGCTTTCTTCAGCGCCTTCGAAGACCCACGCTTCCGCCCGCTCACGGCCGAAGAACTAGACGACCTGGCCCTGGAAATCGCGGTACTGTCACCACTCGAACCCCTCCCGCCGCTCACCGAGGCGGAATTGCTCGACCGGCTGCGCCCGGGCGTCGATGGCCTGCTGATCGAGGACGCTGGCCGTCGCGCGACGTTTCTGCCGAAGGTTTGGAACACGCTGCCCGAACCGGCAGACTTCGTCCGCGAACTGAAGCGCAAGGCGGGGTTGCCCGCGGCCTATTGGACCCGCGCGATGCGCTGCCAGCGCTACACCACCGAGAATTTCGGCGCTGCCTTTGCATCCAGCGAAAGCGAGTCCACGTACCCAAGATAATGCACCCGACCCGCGACAGGCTCATAATATAAGCATGCCAAAAACTCATTGCCGGCAAATCCGAGAGGATCAGTTAATGCAGTTTGCCCAGAAGAAAACGGACATCCCGACCGAGGCGGACGCGCTGCCCGGCCGCGACACGCCGCTCGAAGTGCCCAACGAGCACTACGTCAACAGCCACCCGATCAAGCCGCCGTTCCCGAAAGGACTGGAGCAGGCGATGTTCGCCATGGGCTGCTTCTGGGGCTCCGAGCGCCTGTTCTGGCAAATGGAAGGTGTCTACACGACCGCGTCCGGCTACGCCGGCGGCTACACGCCCAACCCAATCTACGAAGAAGTCTGCACCGGCCGCACCGGCCACGCCGAAACCGTGCTGGTGGTCTACGACCCGACGGTCATCAGCTACGCCCAGCTATTGAAGGCGTTCTGGGAAGCGCACGATCCGACGCAAGGCATGCGCCAGGGCGACGACATCGGCGTGCAATACCGCTCCGTGATCTTTACCTTGAATGACGCGCAGCGGCAGGCAGCCGAAGCCTCACGCGACGAATACGAGAAGGCACTGAAAGTGGCAGGGCAGGGCGCCGTAACGACCGAAATCTGCCCGGCGCCGGTGTTCTACTACGCCGAGGGCTATCATCAGCAGTATCTGGCGAAGAATCCCGCTGGGTATTGTGGGTTGAAGGGTACCGGCGTTAGCTGCGCGATTTAGGCAGTAAAGAGGGCGTCAGTATCGAGCCAACAGGAACAGCGGTCGACAGCGCGAGCATCGCCGCGATCACCGTTACTTACCATCCGGACCCCCATGCGCTGATGCGTCAGGTTTGGGCGTTGCCGAAAGACGTGTTGCTGGTCGTCGTTGACAACGCGTCCAGCGAGGCCGAGTTCGCCGACGTTGAACGCATAGCCGCCGCTCATTCGCAGGTGCTTGTATTTCGCAACGATGAAAACATCGGCTTGGCTGCCGCCGTCAATAAAGCTGTTGATTATCTGGCAGAGACAGACTCCGCGCGCGACTTCATTCTTCTGCTGGACCAAGACAGTGAACCGCAGCCGGACTCAGTCAATCAGCTTTTGGCCGCATTTCTGCAACTGGAGCGAGCAGGAGTACGGGTAGGCTGCGTCGGGCCGAGGCTGTTGGACGCAAGAACAGGGCTGCAACATGGCTTTCACTGCATACGCGGATGGCGATGGACCCGTCAATTTCCAACGGAAGACGAACTGGACCCTATCGAATGCACTAATCTCAACGGCAGCGGAACGCTGATGAGGACAGTGCTGTTTCGGGAACTAAAGGGGCTTGATGCGTTACTTTTTATTGATCATGTCGACACTGAGTGGGCATTTCGTGTGTTGGCGAATGGCTATCGTCTCTTCGGAATTCCCCAAGCCACTTTTCGGCACAGTATGGGAGAGGATAGCTTACGCTTTTGGTTCCTTGGCTGGCGCATTTGGCCACGCCGAAAGCCTTTGCGACATTACTACCTGTTTCGCAACGCCGTCATTTTAATGAAGAGAGCGTATGTGCCGTCGGTCTGGAAGGTGTGGGCGCGTGTGAAGCTATTTCTCACCTTCTCTGTCCACGGGCTATTTGATCCTGATCGGATCACTCAGCTTCGCCAAATGATTAAAGGAATTCGCGATGGTCAACAGTTAACCGCGCCAAAGGCCAATGGAACCTGAGGTGATGGTCTAGTGCCACCCCCGCCAACTATTGGACTTTTACTCAATTACCGCGGCGCGATGCGGAGCGTTCATTGCATACGGTCGTTGCTCGAAGACGGAGTTGATCAAGTGATGGTATGGGACAATTCGGCGGATGGCGGGCGGTCAGCCGCGAACATAGTTGACACTTTCAAGACGGAACGGCGGGTACGGGTAATAATACATGATACGAATATAGGATTTGCAGCGGGAGTAAATCGCGGATTAGAGAGATGCATGGACGTAAGCCAAGGAGCTCGTGTCTTGCTTATAAATAATGACGCCGTCCTATTGCCGGGGGCTTCAAAAAAACTTCTCAATGCACTTGATACCTGTGCCAGCGCATGGATATCTTTCCCCAACATACAACAACCCGATGGCGTAACTGGGCCAGTTTATTACAACCGGTTAACGGGCTGGCTGTCGCAAATTTCTACCCCGACATCATTCGTCCACGCAAGCGGCTGCTGCCTTATGATAGCTACCGACCGGATTTCGACGCCGCTGTTCGACGAGGATTTCTTTATGTATGGCGAAGACGCTGCGCTCGGTTGGCGCTTGCGTCGTAGCCCGCATTCGATGGCACATGTCGACGAAGTCCTAGTCGTCCACGAAGGATCGGCCAGTAGCGGCCTGAGAACACCTTTTTACGAAATGCGCATGGTAGCGGCACATCTCATTTTGGTCCGTAAGCTTGCTCACAATTCCGCAGATGCAATACTGCTTTACTTGCTACGAATACCGACGTTGCTAACTCGCGCAACGATTCGATCTTTGCGTTTCCATTCGTGGACACCTTGGGTTGCGCTCTGGAAAGGCCTTCAGGCCGCCTACGAAGAACGCAGTAGACGTCGTCAAGTCGGCGGCAATTAAAGATCCTCGATTCGGCCGAGTAGGCCGGATTCTGCGTCTCTTACGGCCTTTGATATTAAGCGCCATCTTTTCATCTTGCCGAACATAATGCAGATCAATGCGGTGGCGCTCATGTAGATAAATCGATTCAATCGATAGACCGTGCGTCTTCCCGGAAATAATGTTCGCGCGGTGTAAAGTCTGTTTCTGATTTCATAATACGCCTTCGCTTGATCCAGATAAAAAATCCGGCGAAGTAGATTCGAGTTGGTGGGTCCTGTGGCGTTCCATACTGGATCAAGATCTCGTACGATGGCGTTTCTGGCGAGCATGATTTTGCCACCGACTTTGGAAATCCGCGACGTCCATTCGATGTCGTCGCAATAGAGGAAGTACCTCTCGTTTGGCAGCCCTATGAGTGAAAGCAATTCTCTCGATATAAATAACCCACCATATGGCGCCATACTAAGTCCATCGTCTAAGGTGCCTTCCGTAATTGGATTGCCGAATAGGTTGCCTATATGGAACCCGATGAAAGATCCGAGACGAGGTAGGGGCGGAGCGTCCCCATCAATCAGGGCTACCATTTCTGGTAGATCTGGGCGGGAAGCTAATAGCGCTACGTGCGGATCGCATAGACTTTGAAATGCTTCCTCTAGCGCATGTAAGGAGCCATCTGTGGGCCGATTATCATCATCTAACAGCCATAAAGTGTCCCAGCCGGGAAGTTCGAGGGCTCGTTTTATTCCCTTTGCATAGCCTCCAGCAGAGCCGAGATTATTTGGAAGAATCACCAATTCCGTGTACAGCGAGCCTCGGGCCATGAACTCCTCGACGACGAGTTTCGAGCGATCGCTTATTTCATTTTCCACGATCACAAGTAGCTTTGGTCGTTCCGTGCGGACTGCATTCAAGACTACGGACAGATTTGAACAACGGTCTCCGTAGGCTAAAACGAGGATACAAGTCTTAGAGTTGTCAAACACCATTTTGTATTCCGTAGCCGCGAATAAGATGAGACTTTTTAGTTTTAATTCCGCGTGATCTTATGCGTCGTTAGGCTTGAACGCCGTAACAGTCACAAACTCGCTATCGTTGTGCCAGATTGGCGTCTTAACTTTCGTCCACGCCGCAAGTAAATAGTCGTTGATAGAGTTTGTGGAAGCAGGCGTTGGATCAAGGCCTTTTGAGATCGCTCGACTCGCCGCTGCCAAGCTAAGGTAAATGTGGGATTGAGGCCAGCGCGTGACGCGGCGGAATCCCGCCTCGTTTAAAAGTGATAGAAGGGAAGACCAATTAAACAGCACAATGTGCCGCGGAGCCTCCAACCCGCGCCAATGTCTGCCAAATTGCCTATGCCCAAGCGAATTGATATTCGGCGTATCGATATAAAGGCAGCCTCCTGGACGGAGTAAAGAGTAAGCAGAAGCCATCATCTGCCTCGGGTCATGTGCATGTTCAATCACATGGTTAAGCGTAATGACATCGAAACGTTCTGGTTCATCGCCCAATAGAGTCTCTATATTACCGTCCCGCACATCCAGGCCGCGCTGTTGTGCAACAGCCCGTGCAGTTGCGTCAGGCTCAACACCCACCGAAACCCATCCTGCACCAGACACTCGGGCGAGGAATTCTCCGTCACCTGCACCGACGTCTAACAATCTTGACCCAGCGACAAGTCGCGGGATGTGGCGGAACTCGCGGTGGACAATTTCACGGTAGCCTGGAAGCATCATCGCCGCGAGGATTCCCAACTTCGAGCTTGGTGTAAAGTCGCAGCCGTAGCGCCAGTTGCGATAACCATTTGCCAGAGCGCGCTGAACGTAATGTGCTCGTGTCAGCTGGAAGTCCGCGGTAGCGGGTTTTGGATCGGTGTGAGTGTAGTAATCTCGGTATGCGTTTTGAATAGACTCCCGCGTAGGTCGTGGGTTGAGATAACCGGAACCACATGCCGTACACGCATAGAGCTTCCATGTCCCTGGCGCACAGAAAAAAGTGTCATCCACTAAATCCTTATGGAGAAGTCGCCGATTGTCTGCGTTGCAAACCGGGCATGCCGGAACAGATTCAAGGCAGTCGTCCGGCCAAGCTGGACGGGTAGGCTTGAGTGAGCACTCGGGGTGTTGCGCGTTATATGGCATCGCCATTAGAAGAGGGAGGCTGTCATGATCTAATCCAATGGGTGAGATCTCGTCCGATGAGGATGCCAAGCCGGGTTATCTCTGGCGAAAGATCACGAATTAGGCGAGCACGAACAGGCAGTGGCAGTCTATGGTGGGGCTCGGATGCTGCATATGCCGTGTTAAGCGACATTAGAGTGCGATAAAGGTATCTGCGCATCTTTCGACTAGGCAGAACATATTTCACTGCTATGTTGAGAGCGGAAGAGTCTCCGTATAGCATACGGTGCAAGGGATAGCTTCTCACCTTCCGCCTCCGGTTGATGAATTCGAATCTATCCGGAAGGTAGGCTGGCAATTGTAAGAAATCCAGTAATGACTTGTAGAATGATCGCGTGTCATGCCGAAAGTCATCATAAACGCCAACAAAAATCTGGTCTCGAGGGAATTCATCATAGTATCTACATATTTGTTCGGAAAAATTTACCCACTCTCGATAAAACAGCCATTCCACGACCGTTGCGCTGTCAGGGACGCGGTAACCGGATCTTCTAGCAGGTTCAGCGTCTAGAGCTTCGTTAAAGTCGAAGATATCTTCATCGCCGCACACAACATTTTGGGCGTGCCGAGCTTGCATCACCTCGATTGGGTTCCTTACCATGATGATTATCTTTGCATCCGGTGAATATGTTCTAATTCCTGACGCAGAACTGGCTGAAAGCAGATAGCTAACTGATGCTTCGCCTCTATACTGGCAATATCGACCAGTAGCAAAGAGTTGGGCGTAGTCTTCGTTGCTTAACCTTGGAATTCGGAAATGTAGGTCAGCGCAAAAGAAGTTGGGCTCCTTGATTGGCGACATGAAGATGTCGGGATGCAATCTCAGGTAGCTGTAGAGAGCCGACGTTCCCGCCTTCCCTGCGCCGACGATGAACAAATTCGGCAAAGCCGCACCGGTACTTCCGTGACAACCAATACCAAGGCGCGGGTTCGAATTAAATGACGGAAGCGGCACGGTTCCGGATCGAGTTCATCATTGGAAAACGAAAGTTGTTCACAGGGTGAAGGCAGTCGAGTTAAATGAAAGATATCGCCGTATCATATACCAAAGCAAAAGATTCCAGAGGATAAGGCTAGCGCCGGTAGCGATAGCCGCACCCTCTATCCCGTAGTATGGAATTAATATGCCGTTTAGAGCGATATTTAAGGTAACGCTTAATCCAACTCCGAGCGCACATAGCCGTTCATGGCCTGTCATATTTAATATCGTGCCGGTGGGACCTACCGCCACATTAAAAAGTTGGGCGCTGGCCAGGATCTGCAGCGCAGTGGCTCCTTCCGAATAACTTGTCCCGTAGAGGTACTCAAGTAGAGGTCGAGCGGCTAAGATAAATAGAAGAGCGATTGGAATTGATACGGCTAAGACACGTCTGGAAGATGCAGTCACCAGACGCTGTAATTGCTTTTGTTGCTGGTCTTGATGAAGCCGCGCAATACGAGGCGCGATGACCATGTTCGACGCAGCAAGAAAAAAAGTAACAAGTTCAGCAGCGCGAGCGGAGACAGCGTAGATGCCGGCGTCATGAGCACCGCTTAACGCGCCTAACATGATTAGATCGGCGCGATTGTTGATGAGATACAGGCCGCCTAACCATACGAATGGGAGTGACGCCCGTACGCTCACGATCGGCCGATCTTGGTCGGTTTTCGGCGCGGCACGACGAAGTTGCAATTCATTAATAAGCAGGGGTAGGAGCGCTGCACCAGTGGTTGCAGAGATCAACTCAATAGGACTTAATGTTCCTTGCAATTCCCATAGTGCAGCAAGCGCGGCCAATGCGACCATCGGGCCAAGTATTAAAAGCGGCCACTGGCTGCGCGCGACCCATCCACGAGCTTGTAATAGTGCAGCGCGGAGCGACGTCATGCCGTTGATTAACGGTAACGGGGCTGCAATTACAAACAGCCACCGTGCGCCGGCGGCTTCTGGTACAAATACTGCACATGCTAGTAATGTCGCGGCTGCACCGCCGCTGATCCATATCCGTCGAGTCCCCCAGCGACGAAGCCAGTTCGTACTCGCGCGGAACTTTGCGCCTTCCCGAACCAAGTATTGAGGTAGACCGAGACTGGCCGGTATAGTCAGCACGGCCACCCAAGCTAGAACGTAAGCGTAAAGGCCGTAGCCATGTGGCCCCAAGACGCGAGCATAAAGAAGGCTCGCTCCAAACGCCAGTGTAGTTGCTCCAACTTTTAGTGCTGCGGTAATACCGGCGGAGCGGATCAAACGGCCACGTTCTGTCCGGACATTCAAGTCCGCGCGCAGCGTATCTCGCAGCGTATGCAAGCGCACTAAGCGGAGCCCTTGTCTTCGAGATCCGCGCAAATTTCGAAAAGTCGGCGGTTATAGCACTGCCAAGCAAATCCTTCTGCATGTGATCGGCATGTCGTTGCCGTGATGCCCGTAGACGTCGCATCGCCTGTCATCATGAGAATCGCGTCTGCTAGAGCTTCGTAATCGCCCGGCGGCACAAGTAGGCCCGACTGACCATTTTCGACAGCATCAGGTAGGCCATCTACGTTGAAGCCCGCGGTGGGCAGACCATGGGCTGCAGCCTCAACCGCGACCATCCCGAATCCCTCGACATCATCTCGCTGAGGCACCAGCGGCACGATTAGAACGTCCGAATTTCGGTAGAGCGCTGCCAAATCGGTATCGTCGGAGATGCGGCCCATCAAGCGGACATGCCCGCGCAGGTTATGTTTGTCAATCATGCACTGGACGCGAGCAAGAGCGCCCGAATCACGTTTAAGAGCATCCGTGGCTTCGCCGCCAACGACAAGGAGCATGATCTTCGGATCATGTCTTACCAAATTCGGAAGCGCGTGGTCTATAAACTCGGCGAGTCCCTTGCGCGGCACGAGCCGGCCCACGGATAGCAGTACGTGGCGGTCTTTCAGGCCGTCAATAGCCGCCGCTGGATCTGGAGAATGCGGTAGGCTGACACCTGGATGGAGTACTTCAATCTTATCGGCCGGAACGCCGACGTTTTGGGCCAATTGTGCAGTATTTTCGCTATTGGAGATTACGAGGTCCGACTGCCTGATCGCTGGAACAAAAATCTTCTGGTAGATCGGGTGTGGAACTATGAGGTCGAGGCCATGGACCACGGTGATGGCGACCGCTTTGTGTTTCCTCGCAATGGATAAGGCGATGGGAGATGTCAGCCCGCTGGCTGCGAAGACAATGCTGGGGCTACTGGCGCGCGCCATTTTGTGGGCCTTGACCCATGCTTCCAAAAGAAAGCGCGGAAGCGGTTTCAATCGGCATTCAGCTAACGGTGTTTCGTGATCTACGAAGGCCCGACATCCCGCGGGACCCACGATGGCGCAATCGTAGCGCTCGCGTAGCGCTTCGTACATATGAAATGTCAGTCGCTCCATTCCCCCTATCAGGGGAGGGAAATTTCGGGTAATGATCAGCGCCCTGGGACGCACATTTGCCCCCATCGGTTACTGACGTTTTTCCGCGTTATAGGTCAGCGCGGTGACTTGTTCCGAGATCAGCCCCATCAAGAAAATAAGAATACCCGTGACAATAAGCAATGCCGACATGTTGGTAAAGCGATGCATCGTCATGAAGGTGTAGAGATAATATCCCCAGCCGATTAAGAAAAAAAATAAGCCTGCCGGCGCGAATACTTTCAAGGGCGAATATAACGTTCCGACCTTGAAAATGATCAGCAAAAATCGCGCTCCGTCACGAATTGGACGGATATGACTTTTCCCATTGCGTTTGGCGGCTGTAATAGGCACGTAGCCGACTGGATAACCGGAGCGGAAGAATGCCATTGTGCTGGTGGTGGGATACGAGAAGCCGTTGGGTAGCAGGTAGATAAAGTCCTTGAAAAGCGCCGCCCGAGCGGCACGGAAGCCGGAAGTAAGATCCGGGATGGGGTGACCGACGATCAGGCTTGCCAGCTTGTTGTAAATTCGGTTGGCAAGGCCGCGCCCCATGTTGGCTTGCGATGCACGGCTGCGGGCGCCAACTGCCATATCGAAGCCCTGCTCAAGCTTGGCCAGCAGGCGTCGGATATCCTCCGGATCATGTTGGCCATCACCATCCATGAATACCAATATGTCGCCGCGCGCCCGGCGCGCTCCAGTCTTGATAGCGGCTCCATTGCCGAGGTTGCGCGGATGCCGGATGAGGCGGATGCTGTGTTGCCGGCATAGTTCCGTCGGCGGTTCATCGGAGCAATCGTCAACGACGATAATTTCTGCGTCTGGCATGAGAGAGCGCGCCTTCGGCAGCAGTTCTTCGAGCGCCGCTGCTTCGTTATAGGTGGGAATAATGATGCTGACGGATGGCTGGTTCACGCGGTCCCCGGTGCAAGTGGCCGAGCGCGTCCGTGCTTTGGCGTTCAAGATCGCTCTGATTCTACTGGATTTTTGCCGGTGCGGGAATGACGTTCCGATGCCGATTTCTTCTTTGCCAGCTCTTCGAGATTTTGGATTGTCTCGTCCAGTTGGCCGATCGTATTCATCTTCCGCAATGTGGCGACTTGTACTTGTGCTCGCTCGACTTCACCAGCGGCGAGCAGCGCGTTGGCAAGATTGACGCGGTATTGCGAGATCTGTGGCTGAGCCGCAACGACCGTGTACATCAGGTGGATCAGTTTGTCGAGCGGCGCGTGCTGCTGAGTCAAGTAGTTAATATAGATTGTCAGTGTGTTGGCGTAGTTGTAACTATGATGCGACAGGCGCGGATTCGTGAACGCCGCGCGGAAAATCGCTTCCATCTGTCGTCTATTGAGCTTACAGGTTTTGGTCACGCACTGGACCAATTTATTCAGTGAGTCTACGTCCTCCGAATTGATTAGCCTGGTATGCAGCTTGCGCTGCATACCGGCCAGCCAAACAGGTTTAATGGGCTGCTTGAGCGATGATGCCAGCATCACGAGCGCGACATTTGGCATGGCGCTTTTGTTCGTCTGCAAGCTGGCTTCGAGATCGCGAAATGCCGCGGCAGGGTTCTTAAGCCGCCCGTGCATGGCGAGGTCGGCTTCCAGAGCGGCATAGGAGTAGGTGGCGCGGGGTGAACTCGGGTGGTGCTGCGCCTCATAATACGCTTGCGTCAGTTTGCTGCTCCACTCGCTGGACCGTGCCCATGTGACATTCGCCAGAAGAGCAGCGAAAACCAATCCGACAGCGGTACCCGCCCTAAGAAACTTGCGCGTCGGTGCGCGCGGTATCAGAAGCAGCGAAATGACCGCGAGCAATAGACCGTAGTCGGGCAGATAATTCCTATGCTCGTGGACGATTTCCAGCGGTAGAATCGTCGATTCCAGGGCATGGCCGGCAAAAAACCACAGGATGCCGAGTGCAACTAGCGGCGCACGCCGCCGCGTGAGCCACACCACGATCAGCAATGCGACAATTCCAAGGATCGAAAGGAGGGTCGTGACGGGTGCGAGCAGACCTGTCGAGAGTGCGATGTCATCGTGGTACAGGCTCAAGTCGGCGACGTTTGGAATCAGCGTCCACTTGATGTCCAGCATCAGGATGCGGGTCTCGGTCAATAGGCGCTCAACGATGGTAAACGGCCGCCCGTGGTAGCCGCCGAGGAAGCCGTGCAGGTGGATCAGAAGCCACCCGAGACCGCACAGGAAGGGAAGGACGAGGCCCAGCGTGTAGAACACGATAATGGGCTTATCGAAGCGCACCCGACCGCCCCGGAATCGGAAGATTACCGCCTCGATTACCACCAGGTAGAGCGGCATCAGCGCGGCGATCTCTTTGCTAAATAGACCTAATAACGCCATGAGCGGCGCGCCAATCCAGATAAATGCCCAGCCGGACCGACCAGCCAGTTGTCGTCGCCGGCCGACGACGTAGAAGCACGTAGAAGCGAGCATGAAAAAGCTCGCCAGGCTCACCATCCGCTGCACCACGTACAGCACTGCTGTCAGGTTGAGCGGGTTGACGATCCACGCCGCGCCGAGCAGCAGCGCAACCCAACGCACCCGCTCTTCCGACAGCCAAAGTGCCCGCTGTTCGCGGTAGCTCGCCAGTAGCAGCCGGCTGAGTGCAATCACCAGCACCCCACACGCGAGGTGGATCATCACATTGGTGAATTTGAACCAGTACGGGTCGAGGCCGGCGAAGTAGCGGTTGAGCGCGAAGCTCACCATTGCGATTGGCCGGTAGAGAGGACCCGCATGAGAAGAGAAGGCGGCTGACAACAGCTGATCCAGCGTCAGCGCCGCCATTTTCAAGCGGTCGTTATTGACAATGTTCGGGAAATCGTCGAACAGGAAGGAGCCGCTGAGCCCGGGCATGTAGACGAGGTAACCGGCGGTAAGGACCACAGCGACGGCGATACCTGAGAGGACGCCCGAGAGGGCTGGCGATTCTCGCAGTTGTTGAAGGAACGTCGCTCCCTTTTGCGGATACACCGAATTTTCAAATGGGCCTTCAGTTGCCATAGTCAGTCCGCATTGCCAGCGCCAGTTCGCCGCAGCTTGTGCTGTCAAGTAGGGTTATGGTAGCAGGGTTTGCAGAAAGGGCCTGCAAAAGATGCAGAACGCGATGGGGTTAACGACAAGTCGCCGGCAAATATCGTGCCGGCATATTTGTCCCCCTCCCGGTAACAATTTTTCCGTCTATAGTGGCTTCGCGGTAGCCGCAGACCCAAGCCACGGCACCTGCGGTAGTGGCTGCTTCCAACGTGAGCTTCTTGCCGCGGGCATCCGCCGGTAAGCCAACGTTGCTGAAGGTGACGGTTATAATGCCGTTGTCGCCAACGCTGACGGAGTGGATATACGTTCCGGAGATGGATTCCGGCGTCGGCAATCCCGCCGCCTGATTGTTCGAAGGAAATTGAGAACTACTTTGGACAGTCTCCGTCACTGCCATCTTGGCTGCTTCCGACAACCTCAGCCCTTCCGAGACCTTTGATCGCATTATGTAGTCTTGATATTGCGCAATCGCGATTGCGGCGAGAACACCAATGATCGCGATCACGATCATTAGCTCAATCAGCGTGAAGCCCCTTATTTTCTTGGTCATGACGTTGCCCCGACCTTTTGCCTTTTATTTTATAAGCAAATGACGTGCCAATGTTTATGCCGAGCAAAAAAAACGCCCCGCGAGGGGGCGTAAACGGAGGTTCTGATCGCCCTCTTAGCGGCAATTCGAGGGGAGGTACTTGGATGGAACCGTTCCAGCAGTGCCGGTGAACGTGCTGCCGTCACCGAGGGTCACCGTATGGCCATTGCAGCTCCATGCGACGGATCCCGCGGTTGTCTTCGGAGTCAAAATCACTGTCTTCGTCGCGACATCGGTTGGCAAATCTGCCGGAGCTGAAGCGTACTTGATCGTAATGATGCCACCAGCTCCGATCGTGATGCTTCCGACATACTGGCCGCTGATCGAGGACGGTTGCGGCAGGCCGGCTTGCTTATTGCTTGTCGGGAAGCTCGCTGTGGTCTGAACATAGGTTCCTACCGCAGTTTTAGCCGTTTCAGACAAATTGAAGCCTTCAGTAACCTTCGACCGAGTCACGTAATCCTGATACTGCGGAATCGCGATCGCGGCCAGAATGCCGATGATCGCGATAACGATCATCAGTTCGATCAGGGTAAAGCCCTGCTGTTTCTTGCTCATTGCTCCCACTCCCAAACCGTGGTTTAAAAAAAATCGGTAGAAACGGTGCCTCCGCCTCTGTCTAATGTAATAAGCAAGGATCGTGCCAACTTTGGCGCGGAGCTGATTCGGCGGGTTTGGCGGGGTGTGAAGCTGAAAAACGGAATGAAGTTGACAAAGAAGGTGACAAAATTTGTCACAAAGTGACGCTTATTCCATCCCGTCCTCGAGCCCCAGCTTCTTGATCCGGTACCGCAACTGGCGGAACGTCATGCCGAGGCGTTTGGCGGCGGCGGTTTTGTTGTAGCGGGTGGCTTCGAGGGCCTCGACGATGGCTTCGCGCTCAACTTCGCCGAGCTGGCGTTCAAGCGGCTGGCCCCCGGATCTGGCGGATTCGGGTTGTTCGCGCGGCTGCTGGCGTAGGGAGATGCACTCCGGCTCGATCTTGTCGTGGTCGCAGAGGGCGAGGGCGCGTTCGAGGATATTTTCGAGTTCGCGGACGTTGCCGGGGTAATCGTACGCCTGCAGCATTGCCATGGCTTGGGCGCTGAATTCCGGTGGCTCGATGTCCATATTGGCGGCGAGGCGGGCGATGGTGTGGCGCGCGAGGAGCGGAATGTCTTCCGGACGTTCGCGTAGCGTCGGTGCGTGTACTGCGATGACGTCGATCCGGTAGTAGAGGTCTTCACGGAATTGGCCGGCCGCGATCAGTTTGCGCAGATCCTTATGGGTGGCGCTCAGGATGCGTACGTCGACGGGGACTTCGGCCGGTGCGCCGACGGGGCGCACGCGCTTTTCCTGGATCACGCGCAGGAGTTTGACCTGCATCGGCAGCGGCAGGTCGGCGACTTCGTCGAGAAACAGGGTGCCGCCTTCGGCCGATTGCACCAGGCCGATCTTGTCGGCGACGGCGCCCGTGAAGCTGCCCTTGCGGTGGCCGAAGAACTCGGACTCCATCAGTTCGGACGGGATTGCGCCGCAGTTGATCGGCACGAATGGCTTGCTCGCGCGCGGGCCGCTCTCGTGAATCAGCCGCGCGACCAGTTCCTTGCCAGTGCCGGATTCGCCGGTGATGTGTACTGGCGCCTGGCTGCGCGCGACCTTGCGGATCATGTCGCGCACATGCTCGATCGCGGGCGATTCGCCCAACAGGCGCGTGGCCGGCGCTTTGCCTTGCGCGCCGCCGCGCAGCTTCAGCGCGGTTGCGATCAGCTTGCGCAGGTTTTCCAGTTCGACCGGTTTGGAGACGAAATCGAACGCGCCGATCTTCAGGGCTTCGACGGCGGCCTCGACATTGCCATGCGCGGTGATGACCGCGACCGGCACTGCCGCGCACTGCGCCTGCATCCACGCGACCAAGTCCAGGCCGTCCCCGTCCGGCAGCCGCATGTCGGTCAGGCACAGGTCGAACGACCGGCCCTTCAGTTCGCGCTTGGCGGCGGCGATGTCGGCAGCCGCGGCGCTAGCGATGTCCATGCGCGCGAGCGTGATGCCGAGCAGCTCGCGGATGTCGGGTTCGTCATCGACGATCAGGGCGACGGGTTTGGCCATCAAACAATCCAGCTTTCCGGGTTCGCGAACGTAATCCGGAAGCAGCTGCCGCCGGCGCTGCGCGCATGATACGTCAGCGTCGCGCGATTGCATTCGCACAGTTCGCGGGAGATGAACAGGCCGAGGCCGGTGCCGAGGCTGCTGGAGGTGTAGAACGGTTCGAATATCTGCTCGGCGGCTTCCGCCGGCACGCCCGGGCCGTGATCGAGCACTTCCAGGTATGGCTGGCTGCGGAAGGGCCGTACGCCCAGACGAAATTCGATCAGGTCGCGGTCGCCGTAGCGCGGAATGTCTTTGGGCATGCCGTAGCGCAGTGCGTTTTCGGCCAGATTGCGTACGACCTGGCGAAGCTGGCCGGCATCAACGCGGGCGCGCAGTGGTGCGCGGCCCGGGTGCACCGTCACGCGCACGTCCTCGTCGTGCAGCGAATGCTGCTCGTTGAATTCGGCGGCGAATTGCCGCACCCATTCCTCCAGCGCCAGTTCCTCGACGTTGACCGCGCCGCCGCGCGACAGCTTAAGCACGTTCTCGACGATGCCGTTCACGCGCCCGGTGTGCTCGTTGATGATTTCGACCAGCCGGCGCTCCTCTTTCGACAGCGTGTCGGATTCGCTCATTAACTGGTTGGCGTGGCCGATCGCGCCCAGTGGATTGCGGATTTCGTGGGCGATGCTGGCGGTCAGGCGGCCAAGGCCGGCCAGCTTGATCTGGCGGACCTGCTCGGCCGAATCGGTCGCGTCTTCGAGATAGACGAGCGTGCCGGCGGCCGGCGTTGCGCCCAAGCGGTGGAAGCGCGGGATAAAGACGGTGTCGTCGGGGGTTTTCAGCGTCGCGTTGGTATTGGCGAACGGCGCGGCGCGCCAGTCGGCGAGCAGCGTCTTGAGTTTGGGCGCGGCGACCGAGAGAGGCAGATCGTCGCCGGTGGTGGTGACGATGCCGAGCGCGCCGGCCGCTGCCGGATTGGCGAGGCGAATGTTGTCGTTGCCGTCGACCACCAGCACGCCCGCGCGCAGGTGCTGGATGATGTAGTCGTTGAGTGCGCCGAGGTTGGCGAGATCAACGGTGCGCTGCGCGCTCAACAGTTCGCTTTCGCGGAGGCGCTCGGCGAGTGTGCTGCTCAGGGCCGCAATCGCAAAAAAGACGACGCCAAGCAGGCCCGCCTGCACGTAACCGCCGTCGCCGGTGGCGCCGATGGTCAGGCCGGCGAAGGTTTCCTGCAGCAGGATCGCGAGGGTGGCGAGGGCGGCGAAGCCGAGCGCGAAGCGCAGCGACAGGATCAGCGCGCCCGCCGCCATCGGCACCAGCAGCAGTTCGCCGAGGCCGCTGGCGGCGCCGCCGCTGGCGTAAAGCAGCAGCGTGATCGCACCGATGTCGCCGGCGAGCTGCACGGCGGTCTGCATGTTCAGGCCGGGCTGGCGCTTCTCGACCGAGAAGCTGACGACGACGCTGAAGCCGAACCAGACCACCGCGGTCCAGAGGAACAGCGCCGGCGCACCGACGCCGATCGAGCCGGGCAGGCTGCGGCTGAAATCGAGCGTGATCATCAGGCCCGCGACGATTGCGCGGGCGACGTTCAGCCAGCGCAGCAACTCCCAGGCGACGGCGTGGCTGCCGCGTTCCGAAATGGCGGCGGAGGCGTCCCTGATGGCTGGCGTACGGCGCCGGAAGAGCCGCTTCTTTTTGCTATACGCTCCGGTTTGCTCCAAAATAGCTCCCTTTTTCGCCCCAGCTCATTGTAGAACAACCTTCCGAATCGAACTCAAGTCAAACCATGAATTTACACGAATATCAGGCAAAACAACTCTTTGCGGATTACGGCATCCCCGTACCCGAGGGCAAACCGGCGACGAACGGCGCCGAAGCGGCCGCCGCGGCCGAATCGCTCGGCGGCTCCGTCTGGGTCGTCAAGGCGCAGGTGCATACCGGCGGACGCGGCAAGGCCGGCGGCGTCAAGTTGGTCAAGAGCATTGACGATGTCCGCAAAGCCGCCGATGAGCTGATCGGCTCGACGCTGGTCACGCACCAGACCGGGCCGGAAGGACTGCCGGTCAACCAGGTGCTGGTCGAGACGGGATCGGCCATCGATCGCGAGTTGTACCTGAGCGTGCTGGTCGACCGGGCGCGCGAACAGATCACGTTTATGGCTTCGGCCGCGGGCGGCATGGAGATCGAGGAAGTCGCCGCCAAGACGCCGGAGAAAATCGTCCGCGTCGCCGTGCATCCGGCGACCGGGCTGCAGCCTTACCAGGCGCGCCGGCTGGCGTTCGGCCTCGGGCTCAACAAGGAGCAGGTTAAGCAGTTCGGCAAGATCGCGAGCGGGCTGTATCGCCTGTTCACCGAGCAGGACGCGAGCCTGGTCGAAGTGAACCCGCTGATCGTCACCGGCGGTGGCAACCTCGTCGCGCTCGACGCCAAGATCAACCTCGACGACAACGCGCTGTTCCGCCACAAGGATCTGGCCGCGCTCGAGGATGCGTCGCAGGAAGACGAGAAGGAAAATATTGCCAACCAGCACGGCTTGAACTACGTCTCGCTCGACGGCGACATCGCCTGCATGGTGAACGGCGCCGGTCTCGCGATGGCGACGATGGACCTGATCAAGCTGTCCGGCGGCGATCCCGCCAACTTCCTCGACGTCGGCGGCGGCGCGACCACCGAGCGCGTGACCGAAGCCTTCAGGCTGATTCTATCGAACCAGAACGTCAAGGCGATTCTCGTCAACATCTTCGGCGGCATCGTGCGCTGCGACGTGATTGCCGACGGCATTATCGCGGCGGTCAAGGGTGTCGGCGTGCCGGTGCCGGTGGTCGTGCGGCTGGAAGGTACCAATGCCGAGGCGGGCAAGGAACATCTCGCGAAAAGCGGCATGGACATCATCGCCGCCGACGATCTGACGGACGCGGCGAAGAAAGCAGTCGCCGCAGCGGCTTAATTCTTTTACTCGTCATGCCTGCGAAGGCAGGCATCCAGTCAGACAGATAGCCTGCCTTCGCAGGAACGACAGCAATTATTTTGACTCAAACATTGGCTGATAGAACATGAGCATCCTCGTCGACAAAAACACCAAGGTCATCTGCCAGGGCTTCACCGGCAAGCAGGGCACCTTTCACAGCGAACAGGCGATCGCCTACGGTACGCAAATCGTCGGCGGCGTGACGCCGGGCCGCGGGGGCGAAACGCACCTCGACCGGCCGGTATTCAATACCTGCCATGACGCCGTCGCCGAAACCGGCGCCGAAGCATCGATGATCTACGTGCCCGCGCCGTTCGCGGCCGACGCGATTCTCGAAGCCGCCGACGCCGGCATCAAGACGATCGTCTGCATCACCGAGCACATCCCGGTGATCGACATGGTGCGCGTCAAGGCGGCGCTCAAGAGCTACGACTGCCGGCTGATCGGCCCGAACTGCCCCGGCATCATCACGCCCGGCGAGTGCAAGATCGGCATCATGCCCGGCCACATTCACAAGCCCGGCAAGATCGGCATCGTGTCGCGCTCCGGCACGCTGACCTATGAAGCCGTATATCAGACCACGAACAACGGCCTCGGCCAGTCGACCTGCGTCGGCATTGGCGGCGACCCGGTGCATGGCATGAGCTTTATCGACTGCCTCGCGCTGTTCAAGGACGATCCGAAGACCGAAGGCATCGTGATGGTCGGCGAGATTGGCGGCAGCGACGAGGAAGCCGCGGCCGAGTACATCAAGGCGAACGTCAAGAAGCCGGTGGTCGCCTACATTGCCGGCGTCACCGCGCCGAAGGGCAAGCGCATGGGCCATGCCGGTGCGATCATCTCCGGCGGGAAGGGCACGGCGGACGAGAAATTCAAGGCGCTGGAAGCGGCGGGCGTGCAAACGGTGAAGTCGCCGGCAGAGATCGGCAAGGCAATCGCCGCAGCGTTCTGATATGGATTCTGTCATTCCAGCGAAGGCTGGAATCCAGATCTGGATTCAGATGCGGCCTTCGGCCGCGCCATTCTGACTGGATGCCAGCCTGCGCCGGCATGACGGGATAAGAAGACGATGGCAAAAAATCTCCGCGTCGCCATGGCCCAGATCAACCTGCTGGTCGGCGACGTTGTCGGCAATGTCGACCAGATACTCGCCGCCTGCGAACGCGCGCGCGACGAACTGCACGCCGACGTCGTCCTGTTTCCCGAACTGGCGCTGACCGGCTACCCGCCGGAAGATCTGCTCAACCATTCCGGCCTGCGCCTGCAGGTGGCAACCGGCATGAAGCGACTGCGCGAGGGCGTGCAGGGAATCGAAGCGCTGGTCGGCTTTCCGGAGTACGACGGCAAGCTCATCTATAACTCGGCGGCGCTGGTCGGCAACGGCCAAGTGCGCGCGATCGTCCGCAAGCAGCGGCTTCCGAACTACAGCGTGTTCGACGAGAAGCGCTATTTCGCCGAAGGCCACGAACCGGTGGTGGTTGATATCGCCGGCGTGCCGGTGGGCTTGTGCGTCTGCGAGGACGTCTGGCAGAGCGGACCGGCAGGCCAGGCGGCGGCGGCCGGCGCGAAACTGCTGCTCAATATCAATGCGTCGCCGTTCGAGTTCGACAAGCAGGGCATTCGCGAGGACGTGCTGCACGCGCGCATCGATGAGGCCGGCATTCCCATTGTTTACGTGAACCTGGTCGGCGGGCAGGACGAGCTGGTGTTCGACGGCGGCTCGTTCGTAATGACGGCGAATGGCGAGGTGGCCGTGCGCGCGCCGGGGATGGAAGCCGGCATTTATCCGGCCGATTTCGAGTTCGACGGCAAAACGGTGACGCCGATCAAGGGCGAAGTGCATGTGTGGGACCGCGTCGAGGAGAGCATCTACAAGGCCGTCGTGCTCGGCGTCAGTGACTATGTGTTCAAGAACCGCTTTCCCGGTGTCGTGATCGGCCTGTCCGGTGGCATCGATTCGGCGCTGACGCTGGCGATTGCGGTCGATGCGCTGGGTGCCGACAAGGTGATGGCGGTGATGATGCCGTCGCGCTTCACGGCGGAGATCAGCAATACGGAAGCGAAGCGCCAGGCCGAGCTGCTGGGCGTCGACTATCACGTCGTGCCGATCGAGGGCGCGGTGCAGAGTTTCGACGCGGCGCTCACGGACCTGTTCGCCGGCCGTCCGCACGACACCACCGAGGAAAATATCCAGGCGCGTTGCCGCGGCGTGATCCTGATGGCGATTTCGAACAAGACGGGCAAACTGTTGCTGACGACGGGCAACAAGAGCGAGTCGGCGGTCGGCTACGCAACCTTGTACGGCGACATGGCGGGCGGCTTCGCGCCGATTCGCGATTTGACCAAGACGATGGTTTATCGCCTCGCGCGCTACCGCAACGAAGTGTCGCCGGCGATTCCTGAAAAGGTGATTACGCGTGAACCGTCGGCGGAACTCGCCGCCGATCAGAAGGATTCGGACAGCCTGCCGCCCTACAGCGAACTTGATCCGATTCTGGATGCCTACGTCGAGGGGGATTTGTCGGTGGCGGAGATCGTCGCGCTCGGCCACGACCACGACATCGTCAGCCGCGTCGTCGCGATGGTGCAGCGCAACGAGTACAAGCGCCGCCAGGGTCCGCCCGGTGTGCGCATCAGCCGCCGCGCGTTCGGCCGCGACCGGCGCTATCCGATCACGTCGGGGTACAACCCGCTGGCGGATTAGCTTCTGTCAATCGTGCGTAGGCAGGGGCCCAGTCAAATCAGCCGTAACCGCCGGCATGACGGGAAAGGAGTTCAACTTCCGTTCTGCGAATAAGCCGCCTTGTTCGCGTCGAGCATCTGCTGCGCGGCACTCGCGAAGTTGTCGAGCCCGAGCTTCGTATAACCCGTGACCATGACTTTGAGCGCAGCCGGCACCGACGGCGTTTGCGGGTAGTTGCGCATCACGTCTTCGGCGCGACGCACCGCTGCCAGCCACGCGCCGCGGCGGATGTAGTAGTCCGCGACGTGCATGTCGTAGGCGGCCAGCCGGTTGCGAAGATAAATCATCCGCTGGCGTGCATCAGGCGCGTACGGGCTCTTCGGGTACTGCGACACGAGATCGTGGAACGCCTTGAACGACTGTTCCGTGTGATTCGGGTCGAAGCCGACCGGGCTCACCGGGAACGGTTTCCACAGCGGGTTCAAGCCCCCGGGGAACGTGGCCACGCCTTTCATGTACATCGCGTACGGGACGTACTTGCTGCGCGGGTGCTCGCGAATGAAGCGGTCTGCCTCGTCGACCGCGGAATCGCCGTCGCCGGACATGTACTGGGCGTAAATCAGGTCGAGTTCCGCCTGCGTCGCGTAGTCGCCGAACGGGTAAGTGGCCTCGACGTTCTGCATTTCGGTGATCGCGCGCTTCCAGTTCTGCGCATCGAGCGTGCTCTTGGCTTCCTTGTACATGACGGCCGCGGGCTTGGGCTTGCGCGGCTTGCCGGGATGGCCGGCGCATCCGGCGAGGGCAACCGCGGCGGCGGTGGCAGCGGCGGCGATAAGAAAGCGGTATTTGGGCATGATATCTCGGCGAGCTTCGCGTGGAGGCGGCAGTATAACGTAAACTGCCGGCTTCAAAGAGGGACATCATGCCAAAAACAGCTCGACATGAATGCCTGATCCCGCCGGAGATGTCGGGCGAACGGCTCGATCAGGCGCTGGCGCAGCTGCTGCCGGATTACTCGCGCGAGCGCCTCAAGCGCTGGATCAAGGACGGCGCGGTGACGCTGAACGAGCGCACGCCGCGGCCGCGCGACCACGTGGCGGGCGGCGATCTGGTGCGCCTGAACGCTGTGTTCGAGGCGGAGACGCCGATGCGGCCGGAAGCGCTGCCGCTGGATGTGGTCTACGAGGACGATGCCGTTATCGTCATCAACAAGCCTGCCGGGCTGGTGGTGCATCCGGGCGCCGGCAATCCTGCCGGCACGCTGCAAAACGCGCTGCTGCATCACGCGCCGGAGCTGGTGCACGTGCCACGGGCCGGCATCGTGCACCGGCTGGACAAGGATACGTCGGGGCTGCTGGTGGTCGCGCGCTCGATCAAGGCGCACACGCGGCTGGTCGAGGCGCTTGCGGCGCATGAGGTCAAGCGCCGCTACGAGGCGATCGCGGTCGGCGTGATGACGGCCGGCAGCATCGTCGACGCGCCGATCGGCCGGCACCGCACCGACCGGGTGCGGATGGCGGTGCAGGACGGCGGCCGTCGGGCCGTGACGCATTACCGGGTGATCGAGCGGCTTCGCGCGCACACCTATATATCGGTCGAACTCGAAACCGGCCGCACGCACCAGATTCGCGTCCACATGGCGCACGTGCGCTATCCGCTGGTGGGCGATCCCGTCTACGGCCGCCGGCTGGTTATCCCCAAGGGCGCCAGCGACGAGACGATCGCGGCACTGCGCACGTTCAAGCGCCAGGCGCTGCATGCGCGCGAACTCGGCTTCGTTCATCCCGATCGCGGCGAGCCGGTGAGCTTCAAGGCGCCGCTGCCCGACGACATGCGTGGCCTGCTCGAAGTGCTGCGCCAGGACGCTGCCGCGCATGCTGAGTGACGAGATCAGGGCGAACGGTCGGAGCGAGAGATGAGCTTAGGTTGGATTGCCCCCGACTTGATGACTGTTTCGCGAATCCGTGTGTTGACAACAACAAGGATTGGCGGCGTCAGCCAGGGTCCGTACAGTTCGCGGAACCTCGCCGGCCACGTCGGCGACAGCCCGGCGGCGGTGGCGGAGAATCGCCGGCGGCTGGTCGAGGCGCTGGCGCTGCCGGGCGAGCCGGCGTGGCTCGAACAGATTCACGGCGCGCGCGTACTTGAACTGAATGGCGAACCGCCAACGGTGCCGGCCGATGCGGCAGTCACCCGCGAGCGCGGCGTCGTGCTGGCGGTGCTGACGGCTGATTGTCTGCCGGTGGTGCTGGCGGCAAGCGACGGGTCGGCGGTGGCGGTGGTTCACGCCGGCTGGCGCGGCATGGCAGCCGGCATTATCGAGGCGGCGGTCGAGGCGCTTGCGGTTGCGCCGGCGCAGTTGCAGGCGTGGCTGGGCCCGGCGATCGGACCGGCGGCGTATGAAGTCGGCGCGGAAGTGCGCGATGCGTTCGTGGATCAGGATACGGCCACGGCGGCGGCCTTTGCGCCCGGCCGCCCGGATAAGTGGCAGTGCGACTTGTACGCGCTCGCGCGCCGTCGGCTTTCGGCAGCGGGTGTCGAGACCGTCGGCGGCGGCGAATTTTGCACGTACGCAGATCGCGAACGGTTCTTTTCCTATCGTCGCGACGGCCAATGCGGCAGAATGGCGACGTTGGCGTGGCTGATGCCAAACACAAAAGAATAACGCATGCCCATCTTCTACTGGATCGTCATATTCACTGCCGTTGGTGGCGTTTGCAGCGCCCTGGTTGCGTCTGTCTTCCTGCTGTTTTCCGACCAGCGCCGCCGCGTCTCGTTGCCGTACCTGCTGAGCTTCGCCACCGGCGCGCAGCTTGGCGTCGCCTACCTGGCGCTTTACCCGGAAGCGTCCGCCGACGTCGGGCCGCATCATCAGCGCCTGCTCGGGATCCTGGTCGTAGTCGGCATCATGGCCTTTTTTATGCTGGAAAAGTGGATGCGCTGGCACCAGCACGGGGGCGAGCCGGTACACAGGCAGCCCGGCGAAATGGACATGGCGGGCGGCAGCCTGATCCTGATCGGCGATGGCGTGCACAACGCTATTCACGGCGTACTGATTGCGGCCTCGTTCCTTGCCGATATACAACTCGGGCTGGTGATGACGCTCGCCGTGCTTGCCCACGAGATTCCGCTCGAAGTCAGCGACATCGCAATACTGGTCGGCAGCGGCATGAGCCGCATGCGTGCGTTCGTCCTGAATGCACTGGTCGGGCTGGCGACGATGGCGGGCGGCCTCATCGCGTATTTTGCGCTCGATCAGACGCGAACCATCCTGCCGTACATTCTGACCATCGCGATCGCCAACATGACCTATATATCGCTCGCCGATCTGGTGCCAAATATGCACAAGCGGACCGGTCTGGCCGAAGCGATGTGGCAGTTCGGGTTGATTGCGGTCGGCGCGGGGGTGATTCTGGTTATCGAGTACGGGATTGCCAGCCTCTAGTTCTTTGTCATTCCTGCTTTCCCAGGAATGACGAGAGGCAGATTGAAAATCCGCCGCCGAACCCTCATTTAAGGTCCATCATGACCATTTTCTGAGGGCCGCCCCATGCGGATGGACAAACTCACCAGCAAATTCCAGATCGCGCTGGCCGACGCGCAATCGCTGGCGCTCGGCCGCGATCATCAATTCATTGAGCCCGCGCACCTGATGCTGGCGATGCTCGATCAGCAGGCCGGCACGGTACATCCGCTGCTCGCCAAGGCCGGCGTGGACGTGAACCGGCTGCGCAATCGGCTCGACCAGGCGCTCGACCGCCTGCCGCAGGTCGAAGGCATCGGCGGCGACGTGCATGTCTCGAACGACCTCAACCGCCTCCTGAACCTGACCGACAAGCTGGCGCAAAAGCGCAACGACCAGTTCATCGCGAGCGAATTGTTCGTGCTCGCCGCGCTCGACGACAAGGGTCAACTCGGCGACGCGCTGCGCGATGCCGGCGCCAATCGTCAGGCCATCGAGCGCGCGATCGACGAGGTGCGCGGCGGCCAGACCATGAACGACGCCAGCGGCGAGGATCAGCGCCAGGCGCTGGAAAAATACACGATCGATCTCACCGAGCGTGCCGAGCAGGGCAAGCTCGACCCGGTAATCGGCCGCGACGACGAAATCCGCCGCACCATCCAGGTGCTGCAGCGCCGCACCAAGAACAATCCGGTGCTGATCGGCGAGGCCGGCGTCGGCAAGACGGCGATCGTCGAAGGCCTCGCGCAGCGCATCATCAACGGCGAAGTGCCGGAGGGGCTAAAGGATAAGCGCGTGCTGACGCTCGACATGGGCTCGCTGATCGCCGGCGCCAAGTTCCGCGGCGAGTTCGAGGAGCGATTGAAGGCGGTTCTGAAGGACCTCGCCAAGCAGGAAGGGCGGATCATTCTGTTCATCGACGAACTGCACACGGTGGTCGGTGCCGGGAAAGCCGAAGGCGCGATGGATGCGGGCAATTTGCTCAAGCCCGCGCTCGCCCGCGGCGAGTTGCACTGCGTCGGTGCGACCACACTTGACGAGTATCGCCAATACATCGAAAAGGACGCCGCGCTCGAGCGCCGCTTCCAGCGCGTGCTGGTGGACGAGCCGAGCGAGGAAGACACGATCGCAATTCTGCGCGGCCTGAAAGAACGCTACGAAGTGCATCATGGCGTCGAAA
Source organism: Gammaproteobacteria bacterium (assembly GCA_035690945.1). Classification (GTDB taxonomy): domain Bacteria; phylum Pseudomonadota; class Gammaproteobacteria; order Natronospirales; family DASSBR01; genus DASSBR01. Next base: position 29,241 of record DASSJY010000015.1, on the reverse strand, counting down.
TTACCGATCCCGCGATCGTCGCGGCGGCGACGCTGTCGCAACGCTACATCACCGACCGGCAACTGCCCGACAAAGCGATCGACTTGATCGACGAGGCGGGCAGCCGCATTCGCATGGAAATTGATTCCAAGCCGGAGGAAATGGACCGGCTCGAGCGGCGGCTGATTCAATTCAAGATCGAACGCGAAGCGCTGAAAAAAGAAAAAGACGAAGCCTCGCACAAACGCCTCGAAACGCTGGAGGACGAAATCGGACAACTGGAGCGCGAGTATTCCGATCTCGAGGAAATATGGAAGTCGGAAAAAGCCTCGTTGCAGGGCGCGAGCCAGGTGAAGGAAGAGCTGGAGCGTGCGCGCCTGGAACTGGATACCGCGCGTCGCGCCGGTGATCTGTCGCGGATGTCGGAACTGCAGTATGGCCGCATTCCGGAACTGGAAAAGCGGCTCGCGCAAGCGTCGCAAGCGGAGACACAGGAAACCAAGCTGCTGCGCAACAAGGTTACTGACGAGGAAATCGCCGAAGTTGTATCGCGCTGGACCGGTATCCCGGTCGCGAAGATGCTCGAAGGCGAGCGCGACAAACTGCTGCGCATGGAAGACGAACTGAAAAAGCGCGTCGTCGGCCAGGACGAAGCGGTGAGCGCGGTCGCCAATGCCATCCGCCGTTCGCGCGCCGGGTTGTCCGACCCGAATCGGCCGAGCGGCTCGTTTCTGTTCCTCGGGCCGACCGGCGTCGGCAAGACGGAACTCACGAAGGCGCTCGCGTCATTCCTGTTCGACACCGAAGAGGCGATGGTGCGCATCGACATGAGCGAGTTCATGGAGAAGCACTCGGTCGCACGCTTGATTGGCGCGCCGCCCGGTTACGTCGGCTACGAGGAAGGGGGCTACCTGACGGAAGCCGTGCGCCGCAAGCCGTACTCGGTGATCCTGCTCGACGAGGTCGAAAAGGCACATCCGGACGTGTTCAACGTGCTGTTGCAGGTGTTGGATGACGGCCGCCTGACCGATGGCCAGGGCCGTACGGTCAACTTCAAGAACACCGTCATCGTGATGACCTCGAACCTCGGCTCACAGATCATTCAGGATATCGCGCGCACCGACGGCTACGAACAGATGAAGTCGGCGGTAATGGAAGTCGTCGGCCAGCACTTCCGGCCCGAGTTCATCAACCGCATCGACGAAGTCGTGGTGTTCCACTCGCTCGACGAAGCGCAGATTCGCGCAATCGCCCGGATTCAGATGCAATACCTGGAGCGCCGCCTGGCGGAACGCGACCTCGGCCTCACGATCACCGACGCCGCACTCGACCAACTCGGCAAGGCGGGCTTCGACCCCGTATTTGGCGCCCGTCCGCTCAAGCGCGCGATTCAGCAACAACTGGAGAACCCGCTCGCGCAGCGGATTCTGCAAGGCGAGTTCGATCCGGGCGACGCGATCGAAGTCGATACCGCCGATGGCGCGCTGGTGTTCGGGAGGCGGGAGGCGGCTCGGGCCAAAGCCGCCAACGCTTAAATCAACAAAGGGAAACGCAATGTCTGAAAAAATCACCGTCTATCAAAAGACCACCTGCAGCAAATGCATCGGCACGCTCGGGCTTCTCGACGAGCGCGGCATCGACTACGAGACCGTGAATTACTACGAGCACCCGCTGACGGCAAACGAGCTTCGCGAGCTGCTGGGAAAACTACGCTTGTCGGCGCGCGACGTGCTGCGCGACAACGAGGTGGTGGCGAAAGAGCTTCGGCTTGCGGAACGCGATCTGTCGGAAGATGAGCTGATCGACATCATGGTCGCCAACCCGGACCTGATCCAGCGGCCGATCGTGGTCAAAGGCGATCGCGCGGTTCTGGCACGGCCACCGGAAGCCGTGGAAGCCTTGTTGGCCTGACGGGCGGGACATGATCCGCGACGAGATCGTCAAGGCGATCGAGACGCACGCGATCATCGCGTTCAACTATCACGGGCGGCAGCGCGTCGTGGAGCCGCACGACCTCGGCGTGCTGCGCGGCGAAACGCAGCTTCTGGCGTACCAGGTCGGAGGCGGCAGCCGCTCCGGCGGCATTCCGGAGTGGCGCCGCTTCGATCTTGAGGATGTCGAAAACCTGATGCTTACGGGCCGTTCCTTCGGCGCGCCTCGTCGCGACTGGATTCGCCGCAAGCCGCATTGGGACCGTCGCATTGCGGCGGTCCACTGATATCGGCTTTAACCGGTCGCAGTCCCCTGTCCGCCCAATTCACGATGCGCATCGGCGAGGACCGCCTTCGCCAGCCACTCGCGCACCCGTGTCTGGTGGGTTTCCTCCGTTTCGTGCGCCCGCCGGAACTGGTCGGCCAGCGCCTCCTGCCCGATACCGTCGGCGAGGCCGATCAGCGTCCTCCAACCTTCGACATCGGCGTCCTCGAGCATCAACAGCCCCTGCAGGGCCTGCGGTAGCGTCGTGCGCGGGTCGGACAGGACCTTGAAGATGCCGGAGCCGGCCACCGACGTCACATCCGCGGACGGTGTCATCGTGGTCGGATCGGCGCCAAGTCGCTCGATGATGTCGGTGAGCAGGTTGAAATGCTCCTGCTCTTCGTCGTGCTGGTGCAGCAGCAGGTCGTGGCTCGGGCCGCCTTCCCAGGTGCCGAGCGCGTCGAACTTGACCAGCACGGCCTCGTAGGCGCGCACGCCGGAACGTTCGAAGGCCAGGCGTTCGCCGAGCTTGTCGATAAAAGTGGCGGGCTTGTGACCCTTGATCGCCTCCATTGCGGTTGTGGCCATGCCCTTGATCGAGGCGGGCGGCGCCACCGAACCGATCCCGTCGGTCTGTTTCGTGTAAGCCTGCCGCATCGAACTCGCCTTGAGTTCCTCGGCGGAGCGGGCAGGCGCCTTCGACGCAATGTCCTGCAATTTCTGCATGTCGAACGGCGAGGCCTGGATACCGGTGCGATTGCTGCCGATTTGTGTTGCGGGTTCTGCCATATCTAATCTCCTTACGCTGCTTTTGCCTTGCGGTTGGCCACTTCGGTGCCGGGGCGCCAGGTGTAGTCTTCGGCGACCGTGTCGGAAAACGAACCATCCTTATTGAGATGGTCGCGATAGGCGGCCGAGCGCGTACCGTCGGCCTTGTCTCGCGGCAGGATGCGATGCCCTTCGGCGGTGTAGTCGACCTCCCGCTCCAGCGTCCGGCGGATGAAATCGCGGTGGCTCTCGTAGTCGATCTGGTCCGGTATCTCGTCCGGCAGAACTTCCGCCGGATCGCGGCGCTCGATGTCCTTGAAGCACTTCATCGCCACCTGCAGGTGGCCCAGTTCGTAGTCGAGGCAACGCTCCCAGATTTTCTTGATGCGCGGATTGCCTTCGTACTGCATGCAACTGTAGTAGTTGTAGGCTTCCATCGCCTCGTACAGCAGCCACTTTTCGAGCCACGTTTCATTCGGGTCGCACAGCGAGCCGTACTGGGTCACGTGCTGCTCCTCGATCGACGCGATCTCGCCATACAGTCCGCGCGCGATCGGATCGGAGAAGCCCGGCCCGACGGTCATGTAGTAGTTGCGCGTCTGGTACTCGCCGTTGAACAACGTGAGCGCGTGCACCTTGGACAGCGGCGCGGCCACCTTGCGGTCGTAATGGCCGCGGAGATCGTCGTGCGGATCGCGATGCTCGAAACTGGTGGGGCGGCCGGCCTGGATGTCGGTGTACGACTGCAGGATGTTGTTGGCATCCTTGCCTTCAAGCCGGTCGAGCAGCGCCGAATAGCGATAAAGGTGGTCGAAGTCTTCGAGCAGGCCGAAGCGATATACCTGCGCCAGATAGTCGTCCGGCTCGTGCTCGGCAATACTCGCGGTGACTTCGATCGCCACCTGCTCGTAGCCGATGGTGATTTCCAACGGTGAATCGTCGGGCGACAGCAGCCAGTTCACCATCGTCTGCTGATGGTGCTCGACACGGCGCACCTGCGCCAGGGGTTCGCGCAAGTCTTCATTGAAATGCGCCGCCATGTGCTGAAAGCGGTTGGCGCCCATTTCGAGCCCGTTCATCAGGATGATGCGTACGCGGGTGAAGGCGTCGTCATCCAGCTTGCTCATCGGCGCCGGCGTCAGTTCGCGCAATGTGAAGCGCTGCTGCTCCAGCGGCGTTCCTTTCTCTTCCATCAGTTTGAGGGCCATGTTGTTCCTCCATGCAAGGCGGTCGGATCGCTGTGGTCAGTATGGCGTGCCGGGAACTCGATTCAATACGGGTGCCCGCTACCCTAGGTCGTGCGAGCCCGTGACTTCAGCGACCGGACTTCGGGACTCTCCCCAATGGTCATAAACGGTGCATTCGCGTTAGTCTGGCGGGAGTCAAGGAAGGACATTTGCAATGAAAGGACATAAACTCGCCCCCGCACCGGGTTGGTTCGGTATTGGTTTCGGCGCATTGCCAGGCGGCGCAGACTGGTGAGCGGGCCCAACCAGACAGAAGCCAGGACCGTCGGCCTGATCGTGCTGGCGACAAATCCGTGGCTGCGCCTCGGCGGCCGGCGGCGCGGCGCGCATTATCGCTGGAAGACGCTGCTGCTGGAGACGGTGGAGGCGGCGCGGGTGTCGCGCTGCCGTCCGGTGGTCGTCGTACTGGGGAACTGGGCGGCCGGCGTGCGCGATGAAATCGGGCTGCCGAACGAGCGCGACAAGTTCAAGCTGGTCGTCAACTGGGCGTGGCGCGAAGGCATCAGTTCATCGATCCGCCAGGGCCTGACGACGCTTGAAGGGCTGCCGGTCGACATCGGTGGCGTAGTCATCGCGCGCGCCGGCTCGCTATCGGCGCGCGAAGTCAATCGGCTGGTCGACGCGCATGATGCCGGCCAGGGGCCGGTTGTCGTACCGGATTACTGGCGCGACTACAGCAGCGGCGACATGCCGGCCTTGTTCAGTCGTTCACTGTTTCCCGAGTTGATGGGTCTGCGCGGCGCGCAGGACGCCAGCGACATCGTGCGCCGCCATGCGCCGCAGCCGGACAGCACCTTCCATATTTCTCATCGACACCTGCTATCGGGGAACATACATGAGCACCACCATGAAAGCGCTGCGAATTCATCGCTTCGGCGGACCGGAAGTGATGACCATAGAGGTTCTGCCGGTTCCGCAGCCGCGGGACGATGAACTGTTGCTGCGGGTGTGCGCAGCGAGCGTCAACCCGGTCGACTACAAAACGCGCGCGGGACACTATCCGCGCGTAGCGGAATCGCAGTTGCCGGTGACGCTGGGGCGTGATGTCTCCGGCGTGGTCGAAAGTTGCGGCGCGGGTGTCGATAATTTCAAGCTGGGGTATGCCGTCTACGCACTGCTGGCGCCCGACCACGGCGGCTTTGCGGACTATGTCACCGTCAAGGCGTCGATCGTCGCGCCCAAGCCCGACGTGCTCAGCCATGTGCAGGCTGCGGCGGTGCCGCTGGCCGCACTGACCGCGTGGCAAGGCCTGTTTGATCACGGCGGCCTTGAGGAAGGCCAGCGCGTGCTGATCCACGGCGGCGGGGGCGGCGTCGGTCACTTCGCAGTGCAATTCGCGGTAGCGCGCGGCGCGCACGTCATCACGACGGTGTCGAGCGCCGACGTGGATTTTGCCCGCGAAATGGGCGCCGAGCAGGTGATCGATTACAAGGCGGAACGCTTCGACGAGCAGGTGCGGGACGTGGACCTGGTACTCGACCTGGTGGCCGGCGAGACGCGCGAGCGGTCGTGGGCGGTGTTGAAGCGCGGCGCCCGGCTGGTGTCGGCGCTCGGCGAGCCCTCGCAGGAACAGGCCGAGCAGCACGGCGTGCGCGGTATCGGCTACCTGGCCGAACCCAATGGAGCCGAGTTGGCTGCGATCAGCGATCTGATCGCTGTGGGCAAGGTTCGCCCGCGCGTGCAGGCGACATTTCCATTCGCGCAGGCGCGCGAGGCTGAACAGCGGCAGGAAAATGAGCACGTGCAGGGCAAGATCGTGCTCGAGATCGCAGCGTAAACAGTTCCTCGGTTAGCCTCGAGCCATGCGGGGCTCGTAAACGTAAAGCGTGCTTCGACCGGCTCAGCACGAACGGGATCGGATTCATGGAGGAAAGCCGATGGCAATTCAACTCAAGCCCGTATCGCGGCAGACGGTCGTGATGACCGGCGTGATCGCCGCGGCAGCCGGTCTCGCCACCGCGCGGATGGTGCGCGGCCGCCGGCATTGACGGCATGGCTGTCGCAGTCGAGCGCAGTGGGGCGCCGCGGCCGTACGACGGCTTCGACCGCCTGCCGATCGCCGGCGAGTGGCGGCGCGGAGGCAATCCGAAGGCACTCGCCGACCGCAATCCGTTCAACCGGGAAACGCTGCTGGAGATTCCGCGCGGCAATCGCGACGATCTGAACCGCGCCTACGAGAGCGCTGCTAAATCGCAGCGCAACTGGGCCGCGCGGTTGCCGGCGGAACGGGCGGCGGTAATGCAGGCCGCGGCCGACATCATGCAGGCGCGCCACGACGAGATTGTCGATTGGCTGATACACGAATCCGGCAGCACGCGCATCAAGGCAAATCTCGAGTGCGCGGCAGTGCATGGCGTCATGCTGGAAGCGGCGAGCCTGCCGTATCTCTCTGCCGGCACGATTCTGCCCAACGACATTCCCGGCAAGGAAAGTCGCGCGTATCGCAAACCGGTCGGGGTGGTCGGCGTCATCAGCCCGTGGAACTGGCCGCTGCAGTTGTCCAATCGCTCGGTCGCGCCGGCCCTCGCGGTGGGTAATGCCGTTGTGCTCAAACCTGCCAGCGACACGCCGGTCACCGGCGGGCTGCTGCTGGCGAAGATTTACGAGGAGGCCGGTCTGCCGCCGGGCGTGCTGAACGTGGTGGTCGGCGCGGGCAGCGATATCGGCGATGCGTTCGTGTGCCACCCGGTTCCGCGGGTGATTTCGTTTACCGGTTCAACGGCCGTGGGACGCCATATTTTCAAGCTGGCCGCCGACGCGCCGATCCTCAAGCGGATCGAGCTGGAATTGGGCGGCAACGGCGCATTCGTGGTGCTTGACGATGCTGACCTCGAGCGCGCGGTGAACGCGGCCGTCGTGGGCAAATTTCTGCACCAGGGCCAGATCTGCATGATCGTCAACCGATTCATCGTTGACGATGCGCTGTATGACGAATTCATCGAGCGATTCGTCGCGCGCGTCGAGCGGCTGAAAGTGGGCGACCCGGATGCGGACGACACCGTGATCGGCCCGATCATCAACGAAAGCCAGTTCGATCATCTGACCAAACACATTCGCAACGCACGCAAGACGGAGGTGCGCGAAGTGCTGGGCGGTGTCGCCGATGGACTCGTGCTGCCGCCGCATATATTCGCCGACGTGCAAAACGACATGCCTCTGGCGCAGGATGAATTGTTCGGCCCCGTCGCGTCGATCATTCGTGCGCAGGACGAGGACGAAGCGCTGGCGCTCGCCAATGCCACCGAGTATGGCCTCTCCGGCGCCGTGTTTACGCGCGATGTAGAGCGCGGCGTGCGTTTCGCGCAACGGCTCGAAGTCGGCATGGCGCACGTCAACGACCACCCGGTGAACGATGCGCCGTTCAGCCCGTTCGGCGGCGAAAAGAATTCCGGTATCGGCCGCTTCAACGGCGCCTGGGCGGTCGACGCGTTTACCACGGAGCAATGGCTGAGCGTGCAGCACGCGCCGCGCCCGGCGCCGTTTTGACGGAAGACCTGCCGCGCGAAAAAGCCCTGATGGCGTGGGCACTGGCGGCCGTTGCCGGCTTCGTCGATGCGGTCGGTTACCTGACGCTGCGTCACCTGTTCACTGCCCACATGAGCGGCAACTCGGCGCGCCTCGGCGTGTATCTCGGCCAATTCGAGCCGTGGCGCGCAATTCCGATGGTCTCGGCCGTATTGCTGTTTGTGTTCGGCATTGGCGTCGCGACCACGCTGGCCGAATGGGGCAGCCGGCGCGGCATTCGCTCGACGACTGCGCTGATGCTCGGTCCGCAGGCGCTGATCCTGGTCGTTTTCATGGCCTACGGCGCGATCGCGACCGGCGCCAACGGCAGCGTCTCCGACCATACCGGGCGCGGCTTCTACACGCTGGCGGCGCTCGCCATCATATCCATTGGCTTCCAGATCTGTGCACTGCAGCGGGTCGCCGGCGAGCGCGCGCGTACGGCATTCGTATCGGGCATGCTGGCAAAATTTACGCAGGAAACGGTCAACTGGCTGTTCTGGCTGCACGACGGCGACCGCCGCCCGGCGGACAGCTACCTCGACAAAATTCTCAAGGGTGGGTCGCGGAGTCAGTCGGCGCGCCACGCGATTCTGTTCGGTGGTATCTGGTGCTTTTATCTCGCCGGTGCCGTGGGCGGCAGCTACTTCCACAGCCTCTGGCGGCTGTGGGCACTGGCATTGCCGATTGCCGGTCTTGCGGCCGCGGTCGTTGCCGACCTGCTTCGTCCCGTGCAAGCGACGTGATAGCTGTCGGCGCATTTCCTGCGGGTGTGATCGGCGAATCGGCGAACGTTGTCTGGAACGTCCCGCAGCCGGCGCTCTGACAAGACGATGCTGGCAGTTAGCGCAGGCGTCGGCGCTGACTGCCACAGCAGCGTTACTTCGTGTTCAGGGCTACAGCTGCGCGAACGAGGTTCTTGAATGCGCTTTCATCAATCCCGTCGCCTTCGCGAAAGTCGATTGCCCGCCTCGTGTTGCCGTTGAGGCTGGAATTGAAGAGGGCGGCAGGATCCTTCAACGAAGCGCCCTTTGCGAATGTCAGCTTCACTTTGTCTTTGTAGCTCTCACCGGTACAAATGATGCCGGTGTGTTCCCACACTGGAACGCCCAGCGGGTTCGACGGCTTGCGCCACTTCACCGCTTCAACCACCTCGGGATCGGCTTGCTTGATCAACGCGCGCAGCCGGCCGAGCATTTTGCCCCGCCAGTCGCCCAGCTCGTTAATTCGGCTATCGATGAGTCTCGACGGCGAGGTCGGTTCGCTGTCGTTCATGTATTACGTCTCACCGTTCCGCCAAAAAAACAAGCTTGTGTAATCTGTGCCGGTACGCACGCAGGCGCGCCAGGTGAGGCCGCCTTCGGCCATGGCCTCGCGGATGCTTGGTGCGATGAGTTTGAGTGTACGGGCAGCGGCTCGGTCGTGCAGCCGTTCGAATCGCGACAGGCCGATCAGGTCGAGTGCCCAGTGTGGCAGCAGCACGGCGCCGGCGCCCATGAACAGGCTGCGGGTAAGGTCGGGGAGTGGAATCGGCAAGCGAATGCTGTTCAGCACGACCAGCACTTCGCGGGTGCGCGCGTCGCAGACCAGTTCCGGGCGCATGGACTCGAAGTAGGCTTTCAATTCCGTAACTGACTTGGGTACGTCAAGCGCGCCTAACGCTTCGGCGACTCGGGCGGTTTCGTGCAGGTAGCGGTCTTGCGCCGACCGCGGAACCCTGCCGTAGCAATACGTCTGGTAACCGCGCAGGAAGCTCCAGGCTTCGGCGCAGTGCACCCAGGTAAGAAGTTGCGGGTCGTCGGCGCTGTAGGGGCGGCCATCGGGCGCGGTACCGTGGACGTGGCGATGAACAGAACGCACTCGTTCAATCGCCTGCTCGGCCGCTTGGCGCGGCGCGTAGCTGGTGCGCGCGACGAAGGCGATGGTGCCGCGCAGGCGCGCCAGCGTGTCGCTGCGGAAATTGGAGTGATCCCACACGCCGGCGAGCGCTAGCGGGTGCAGGCTCTGGAGCATCAGCGCGCCGAGCCCGCCGGCCATCATGCTCGGGAAGTCCGCGTGGATTTTCCAGGTGATGGTGTCCGGCCCGAACAGCCCCGGGTCGCCGACCGGGTGGTCGTAGTCCGGCGCGGGCGCATCGCGGCGCAAGACGTCGATAACCGATTGGCGCAGACGCTTGCGGATGGGCGGTGGCAGCACTTTCATGCCGGGCAGGCGCAGTCGCCGGCCTCGCGGCTTCTGCCGCTCGGACGGTGCACCTGAACGCGGTTCATTGCCGCCCTGGATCATTGCTGTCCTTCGTTGCTCCGCTAGACTTCATGGTGACATGACTCGCAGCGCTTATAAACTTCCCGAATCAATTCTGGTGGTGATTTGCACCACAGCAGGCGAAGTATTGATGCTGCGCCGGCGCGTGCCCGCCGATTTCTGGCAATCGGTGACCGGCAGTCTCAGTGCCGGTGAAACGGTCATGGCTGCGGCCGCGCGCGAAGTGCACGAAGAAACCGGCATCCGCACCGGCGACCGACTGGAAGACATGGGCGTCGAAAATCGTTTCCGCATCTGGTCGGAGTGGCGTCATCGTTACGCGCCCGGCGTCGAATACAACGTCGAGCATGTATTGCGTCTGCGATTGCCTGCGCGGTGCCCGGTAAGGCTGCGCCCGACCGAGCACGTGGAGTATCGCTGGCTGCCGGCGGCAGAAGCGGGCGCGCTCACCGGGTCCGCGACCAACGCCGACGCCATCCGCCGCTTCGCCGGGTAGCATGCGCCCTCGTTGGCTTTCGCTCACGCGGCGCGTAATCTATCTTTAAATTCCGCATTTTTCTCACTCGTCCAAGGAGGGACGACGATGACTATCCCTGCCCACCATGCGCGGCACTGACCTGGACACCGGCGCCATGGCGGCGATCGCGGGCGAAGGAATTCTTCTTGCCGGCGGCATGCGCGCGATCCTGCTGCAGGTTGCGCATCCAGCCATCGGCCGCGGCGTCGCCGAGCACAGCAACTTCACCTACCGCGCGATGGACCGGCTGCGGGCGACGATGACGTACGTGTACTGCATGACGTTCGGCAGCCCGGACGAGCGGCGCGCGGTCCGCGATCAAGTCGACACCGTGCACCGCAGCATCAACGGGCCCGGCTACGACGCGCGCGACCCAGACCTGCAACTCTGGGTCGCCGCGACGCTCTACCACACGGCGCTGATGCTGTACGAGCGCTGGGTTGGCCACCTCGACCGTCATCGCGCCGAGGTCATCTACCACCAGTACCGCATCCTCGGCGCCGCGTTGCAGATGCGCGAGGAGCAGTGGCCTGCCGACCGCGCCGCGTTTCATGCCTACTGGAACGCGATGCTCGAGCGTATCGAGGTGACCGACGCAGCGCGCGAGGTTTGTCACGACCTGTTTTATCCGTGCCAGGTGCCGTTGTGGATGCGCGCCGTCTTGCCGCTCAACCGGCTCGTTACCGCGGGACTTTTGCCCGCATCGATCCGAGCAGCCTACGGCCTGGAGTGGAACGACCGTCGACAGCGCCGCTTCAACCAGTTCTCGAACGCCGCGAGCGCCATCTATCCCTGGCTGCCGACACCGATTCGGCAGTTTCCGAAAATCTGGTATTTGCGCGATATGCGCCGCCGGCTGGCGCGCAACGGCGACCCTGAAGGCGAAAGTGTCTGATACCGTCGTCGAGCGGCATCGGATCGCGGGGCCGGCCGCGCATCTGCCGGCCGAACGGGCAGTCGCTGGCTACGACTCGGCATCTTCGATGCTGCGCGCGCTCGGCTTGTACCTGCACGACTGCGATACGCCGATGCTGGGTATTGCCCCGGCATCCGCCGAGCCGTTCATCGATCCGCTGCTGAAGGCGTTAGATCACCTGCCGCGCGGCGCGCGCGAGGCGCTGTTCACCTGGGGCGGCATCGCGACGCCAGCGGCGAGCATTGGGGCGAGGCGCTCAAGCAGGCGCGGAAGTCGAGCGGGTTCGTCGGCGTCGACCCTGGCTATTACCCGGTCGACCTGAGCACCGCGGCCGGATTCCATCACGATCTCGTGCAACTGCCGGGGTCCCGTCCGCCGCCCGCACCGTTGACCGTCGAAGAACCGGATAACTTCAGCGCCACTTGGTCGGGCGTCGACAAGGATGGTGGCATCACGTATAGGCACGCCGACGCCGGCGGCGTAACCTGAAGCACTTCACTCATCCGGCAAGGAGGCCGCCATGATCCAGCAACAATGCGTATCGCTCGAAGATGCCCGCCGCCTTATCATCGCCGGCGAACAGAAAGCGTGCGACATCGGTCAGCCGATGAACATCGCGGTGGTCGACAACGGCGGCAACCTGGTGGCGTTCGCGCACATGGACGGGGCGTGGAAGGGGAGCGTCGATATCGCGATCAACAAGGCGTTTACATCCGCCATGTTCGAATTGCCGACAAAAGGACTGTCGGAGAAAGCCCAGTCGGGCGGGCCGTTTTTTGGCATCCACATATCCAACCGCGGCCGCGTGATGATTTTTGACGGCGGCCTGCCGCTCAAGCAGGACGGACAGGTGGTCGGTGCAGTCGGCGTCAGCGGCGGCGACAACAAGCAGGACCAGACGGTGGCGGAGGCAGCGCAGGCAGCCCTGTAAAACTCCCGTTCGCCCTGAGGGCTATTTGAGCGGCGTCGACTCCGGCTTCCGGAACTTCGACCTGGCGTACTGAAGCATGTTGATCTGAAGATTGATGGTCGGCAGCGCTTTCCTGGCGATCCTTTTGATCTTTTCCGATTTGCCGTTCGCAATTTCCTGTTGCGTCTTGTTGGCCGCCTTGAGTTTCACCTCGATCATCATTCGGGCCCAAACCTTGTCGAACTCGCCGCCCGACTTCGAACTCACGTATCGCAGTTGCGACTGCATTTGCGCCGACGGCGTATCGGCCAGCCGTACGCCCATATCCTTTGCCAACGTCTTCAACTTTTCGTCCAGCGCCTGGTCATCTTCGACGATCTTTCTGGCCGCCTTGTCGACGGCCGGCAATTTGCTCCGCCGGCCGGCGATCTTGCCGGCGTCGATGGCTCCCAAACCCAACTGGTGCGCGCTCTGCAACCACCGCTTGTCCTGCGGTGGCGGCTTCTTGCCTGCGTACGCAGTTGCAGATACTGCGGCCAAAGCCAGGGCGAGCATTCGCGGGATCGGGTGAGCTTTCATTACCATCAACGCCGGCATCCGTCAGATTACTTGCTGATTGAGGTCTTGGTGGTTGATTTCAACTTGGCTATCGCGTGCTGCAGCATGTTCTGCTCCAGGTTGATCGCCGGCAGCGCCGTCTTCGCGAGCTTCTTCACTTTTTGTGATTTGCCCTTGGCGACTTCCGCCTGTGCCTGATTGCCGGCCTTCAGTTCAGCCTTCAGCATCGTCCGTGTCCAGAGCTTGTCGAACTCGGTGCCATGCTTCGACTTCACCGTCTGCAGTTCCGATTGCTGCTTCGTCGACGGCGAGTTCGGCAAATTGACGCCTTCGTCTTTGGCCAGCATCTTCACTTTTTTGTCCAGCACCTGGTCGTCGTCGATGATCTTCCGGGCAACCTTGTCGACGAGCGGCGAGTTACCGTTCCGCTGGGCGGTCTTGCCCGCCTTGATCGCCGCGAGGCTGGTTTGGTGAATGTTCTTCAGCCAGTACGCGTCCTGTTGGGCGACTTTGTTACTTCCGGCAAACGCGGTGCCCGCGAGAGCCGTGGGCATGGCAAGTGCGCAGGCGAGAACTGTTGCGCGTGTATTCATTGGCGTTTCCTCCACGGTTAAAACAACCATGTTCCGCGGCTCTTGGCGTGGCCGCAATCGGGGCATGCACGATCAGGGAATACGGCGGTCGGGGAAACGACGGGTTATTTCACTTCGTTCTGCGCGTGCTGCAGCATGTTCAGATGTGTCTGCAGGGCCGGCAGTGCCTTCTTCGCAAGCGTCTTGACCAGTTCGGACCCGGCGTGATGGATTTCGAAGTTGGTCTTGTTGATCGCCTTGAGATGCGCCATTTCCATCGACCGCACCCAGTATTTGTCGAAATCGGCGCCGGACATCGATTTGGCCTTGTGCAGCACTTTCTGCTGCATCGGCGACGGCGAACCAGGCAGCGGCACGCTAAGTTCGTGGGCCGCACGCTTGAGGGCTGCGTCGAGCATCGTGTGGTCGGTCACGAGCATATGGCCGGTCTTGCGGACAATGGCGTTCATGCCTTTTCGCTGCGCCACTTTGCCTGCTTTGATTTCGGTGAGATTGGCCTGGTGTGCGGCTTTCATCCAGACCTTGTCCTGGTGCGACACCCTGGATGACGATGAAGCTGCGTAGGCTGCCATCGGCAGCGCCAATACGAGGGCGAACAAAGTCCATTTTGCCTTCATGATGAGGTTCCTCCGTTCCCGGGAGTTTCGTGGCCTCGTGCCAGCCTAGCGCCGATGCGACGTGCGCGACAATCAGGGGAAACGCGCTGCGGCGCCTATCCATTACTCCTGAACTCGTCGAAGGGCTCTGGAGCAGGCCCTCGGTACGCACGGAATTTGTCGGAGCTCCCTTAAATTTCCAGGCGCGTGTCCTCCAGGTCGAGGTCGCGTTCGATTCCGCGGCGCACGCCGTCGCTGATTTGTCCGCTGTTGCGCAGTTCGAGCAGTTTGGCGCGCTCGGCCTGCAACAGTTCGCGGCGCAGGCGCTGTGACGCCAGCGAGCGTTCCTCATAGTCGATTTCGCTTTCGCCTTCCTGCTCGGCTTCTTCCTCGGCGAGCTGGGCGCTGAAGCGTCGGCGCCGGCGCTCGTAAAGTTCGCGCAGCCGTTCGACGGCTTCATCGTGCACCCAGTCCTCGTCCGCCAACTCGTCGATCCGCGCCAGTGCGGCCTCGGCCGCCTGCAGCCGCGCCTCGGCCTGCTCGCGCTCTTCTACGTCTCCCTGGCCGGCGAGACCCAGCCGCCGGACCAGCCACGGCAGCGTCAGCCCCTGCGGCACCAGCGTCGCGAGGATCACGCAGAAAGTCAGGAACAGGATCATGTTGCGAAACGGGAAGCTCGCGTGGCCGTGTATCGTGAACGGCAACGCGAGAGCGATCGCCAGCGAGACGCCGCCGCGCATGCCGGTGTACGCGACGATGCTGAGGCGGCGCCAGTCGACCGTCGGGGCTTGCTCGCGCACCCGGCGGTTCAACAGACGTGGCAGGTAGGCGAACGGGAACGTCCACAGCGCGCGCATGGCGACGACGGTCAGGCAGATCACCGCCGCGTAAAGCAGCAGCCGCAGCGACTGCCAGTGCTGGATGCCGGTGACGATTTCGGGCAGTTGCAGACCGATCAGAATGAACAGCAGCGAGTTGAGCAGAAACGGCAGGACTTCCCAAACCTCGAACATCTGCAGCCGCGCGCGCGGCCCGGAAAGCTGCGGCGAGCGCCAGCCGAGATACAGTCCTGCCGCTACCGCCGCGAGCACGCCGGAGACGCCGAGTTCCTGCGCCGGAATGTAGGCCGCGTAACTGGTAAGCAGCGAAATGATGATCTCGACCTGGCGGTCGGCGACGCGCATTCGGATGAACGCGACCAGCCAGCCGACGATCAGGCCGATGGCGACGCCGACGATCACGTACAGCCCGAACTGCAGGATGGCCAGGGGCAGCGAAAAGAAACCTGTGACTACGACCGCCAGTGCCACGTGGTAGAGCGACAGCGCGGTGCCGTCGTTGATCAGGCTTTCGCCCTCGAGAATCGTCACTACCTGGCGCGGTGCACCGATCCGGCCGGCGACGGCCGACATCGCCACCGGGTCGGTCGGCGCGACCACTGCGCCCAGCACGAATGCCGCGGCCCACGGCAGGCCGATCAGCTCATGCGCCACCCAGGCGATCGCCGTCGCGGTGATCAGCGTGACACCCACGGCCAGCCATGCGATCGGCCGCAGGTTGGCGCGGAACTCGTGCGGCGAGGAAAAGAATGCAGCCGAATAGAGGATCGGCGGCAGGAACACCATCATCACCAGATCGGGCGGCAGGCGGGCGGGCGGCATCAGCGGAATGAAGCCGAGACCGACGCCGCCCAGCACCAGCACTACCGGGTACGGCACGCGGAGGAAACGCGCCAGCGCCACGAGTGCGGCGATTACCGCCAGCAGGCCGAAGATCAGGAATTCCACCGTCCGTTTCCGTTATTCGCTCATCCTAAAGTGACAGAATCCGGCAGCCGCCGACATCGGGTTATGTCCTATAGGGGAGAGCCCATGTTGACCCTTCGCAGGAGGGCGTCTTAGTGTGATTTTTGAGAACTGCTTCCTTCCTCAGGGATAGCTTGTCGGGAAGTCCCCGCGTTTCGAGCCGGAATCAAGGAGGATTCCATGCGCAAACCATCCGGTTATTGCCGCTCGCGGCTGTTGTCTTTCCGTGGCAGCGCCGGCGCGGGGAAATCCCTGCTGTTGCCGATCGCGGCGTTCGCCGCGGGTTTCCTTTGTTTCCAGGCGGGTGCCGCCACGCCGCCGCAACCGGCGACACGTCAGCCGCCCGCTGCCACCCGGGCTCAGCCGCGCCAGCACCACAAAAGCCTTTCCAGGCAGGATAAAAAGTGGCTCAAGAGCGCCCACCAGATCAATCTTGCGGAAATCAAGGCCGGCGAATTGGCCGAAAAAAGCGCGCACGCCCATGCGGTGCGCCGGGTCGGGCACACCCTGGTGGTCGATCACCGAATGCTGGATGCGAAAGTCATGAAGCTCGCGAAGCAACTGGGGGTGAATCTGCCCGGCTCCGCCTCGCTCAAGCAAAAGAGCGTTCTCAAGGTGATCGAGAGCCAGGCGGGCGTGAGTCTTGATAAGGAGTGGCTGCACCAGGAAATCGACGGCCACGTCGCGGCGATCGAAAAGACCAAGCGCGAAATCCACATAGGTTCGTCGAAACAAGTCATGCAGCTTGCGAAGCAGGCGCTGCCGGTGCTGGAAAAGCATTTGCACCTGCTGCGCTCGGCCGCCAACGAGATGACCGGCGGCAGCTAGAAACAGTCAGGGATCACGGAGGATTCGATGAAAAAAATTCTATTGACGGCGGCGGCCTGCGCCCTGTTCGTTGCTTTCCAAGGCGGCGCGTACGGCGCGCAGACCCAGAACAACAACAGCGATCAGAACAATCTCGTCAAACTCTCCCACGACCCGGCGCAATGGGTCATGCCCGCCAAGAATTATCATGGCACCCGGTTCAGCAAACTCAATCAGATCAATCGCGGCGACGTCAGCCATCTGCAGGTCGCGTGGACGTTCTCGACCGGCGTGCTGCGCGGCCATGAAGGCGCGCCGCTGGTGATTGGCGACACGATGTATCTCATTACGCCGTGGCCCAACATCGTGTACGCGCTCGATCTCAAGAATGACGGCGCGATCAAGTGGCAATACAACCCGCATCCGCTCTCGGCCGCCAAGGGCGTGGCCTGTTGCGACGTGGTGAATCGCGGTATGGCCTACGCAGACGGCAAGATTTTCTTCAATACGCTCGACGATCACACGATTGCGCTGAATGCGAAGAACGGCAACCTGATCTGGAAAACCAAGCTCGGCGATGTCAGCAAGGGAGAGACGATGACGATGGCGCCGCTGGTGGTGAAGAACCACGTGTTGGTCGGCGTCAGTGGCGGTGAACTCGGCGTGCGCGGCTGGCTGAAAGCGCTCGATACCGACACCGGCAAGGTGCAGTGGACAGCGTACAGCACCGGCCCCGACAAGGACGTACTGATAGGCAAGAACTTCGATCCGCCCTACGCCGAGGATCGCGGCGAGAACCTGGGCGCGAAAACATGGCCGTCGAAAGCGGCCTGGATGATCGGCGGCGGCAGCGTGTGGGGCTGGATCACCTACGATCCGGATCTCGACCTGATTTATTACGGCACCGGCAACCCCGGGCCGTGGAACTCGCTACAGCGGCCGGGCGCCAACAAGTGGACCTGCACGCTGTTCGCGCGCGATCCCGATACCGGCATGGCGAAGTTCGCGGTGCAATGGAATCCGCACGATCACTTCGACTACGACGGCGTCAACGAGAGCGTGCTGTTCAACATCAAAATCGACGGCAAGATGCGCAAGGTGCTCGCGCATCCCGATCGCAACGGCTACATGTACCTTCAGGACCGGACCACCGGCAAGATCATTTCGGCACAGCCGTTTTTCCCCGGCGTCAACACGATCCTCAAGGTCAACCTCAAGACCGGCGCACCGGAGTACAACCCGGCCAAGAATCAGCAACTCGGCAAGATGGTGAAAAACATCTGCCCGGCGTCGACGGGCGGCAAGGACTGGCAGCCGTCGGCTTATTCCCCGGTCACGCATCTGCTTTATATCCCGCACAACAATCTGTGTCAGGACGAGGAAGTTTCGACTGTGAGCTATATCGCCGGCA
This sequence comes from Gammaproteobacteria bacterium, assembly GCA_035690945.1. GTDB lineage: Bacteria > Pseudomonadota > Gammaproteobacteria > Natronospirales > DASSBR01 > DASSBR01. The sequence goes on along the minus strand of DASSJY010000015.1, from coordinate 11,169 downwards.
CGCCTTACATGGGCGCCAAGGTCGCGATGATGGCCGGCCCGGGGGGCTACCGTGGTGCGTTTACCGCCTGGGATCCGGTCAAGGCGAAGATTGTCTGGTCGGATCACGAACTGTTCCCTGTCTGGACCGGCGCGCTGGTGACCGCGGGCGGCGTGGCCTTCTACGGCACGATGGACCGCTGGTTCAAAGCGGTCGATGCCAGGACCGGCAAGTTGTTGTGGAAGTTCCGGGTCGGTTCCGGCATGTCGGGCCAGCCGATAGCCTACCGCGGCCCCGACGGCAGGGAATATATCGCGATATACGCCGGCGTCGGCGGTTGGTCGGGCGCGGTCGTCGCCGGCAACCTTGATCCCCGCAATCCGTATGGTGCGCTCGGCTTTGTCGGCGCGACGCAGGATCTGCCCAAGTACACGGCCAAGGGTGGCGAGTTGTACGTGTTCGCACTACCGCAATATTTTCTTTCGCAACAGAAAAAGCAGGGAGGCGGCAAATGAGTTCAGTCGGTATCCATCGGCAACAACCGGTGCCGGGAATTTCGCGGCCCCGAGTTATCGCGACGGCCCTTCTCGCGGCCGTATTCATAATTCTGATGTTGTCGGCGACCGCGCATGCTGCGCATGCCGGCCCGCGCGGCGCGAAGCCGGCGCGGCCAGGCGCGGCATTGCGCGTCTGTGCCGACCCCAACGACCTGCCGTTTTCGAACCAGGCGCGCGAGGGCTTCGAGAACAAGCTTGCGGACATGGTGGGCAAGGCGCTCGGCGAGTACGTCGAATATGACTGGTGGCCGCAGCGGCAGCATTTTGTAAAGGACACGCTCGATGCGTATCAATGCGATGTCATTATGGGGTGGGCGACCGGCAGCGATGCCGTGTTCACCACCGACCCTTATTACCGCTCCGCTTACGCGCTGGTGTACCGGCAGTCCGCGCCGTACGACGTACGCTCGCTCGACAGCCCGCTGCTGAAGAAACTCAAGATCGGAGTTCATTCGATCGGTGACGACTGGGAAGACTTGCCGGGTGGCGCGGTTCTCGCCAAGCGTGGCATCGTCCGCAACGTCAGGGTTTATACGCTTTACCAGAACTACGGACGCGCAAACCCGTCGTCTGACCTGATCAAGGCGGTCGCTGACGGCGACGTCGATGTCGCCATCGCTTGGGGGCCGCTGGCGGGCTATTTTGCGCCGCGCCAGAAGGTCAAGCTCAAAGTTGTACCACTGGTGCACACGCACGCGATCCTGCCGTTCCAGTTCTCGATTTCGATGGCCGTGCGCAGGGGCGACACCAGGCTGCGCGACAAGCTGAACCGCTTCCTGCAGCAGCATCGCAAGGCTATTCACGCGCTGCTGGTCAGTTACAACATACCGCTGTTGCCGCTCGACAGTACGCGACAGCCCCCCAGAGTCGCGGCAGCCAGATGAATCCCGGAGAGCAACCATGAGGCGACTATTCAAAGTCTTGCTGATCGCGAGTTGCGTGGCGCCTATGGCCGTCGCGCTCGGCGCGAATGCGCAGCAGAGCAAGCAGCAGCAAAATCAAAACAAGGTTCAACAGCAGCAGGACAACGCACAACAGCCGTCGCAAGCGGGCGCGCCCCTGCAGACACAAGGGGGCCAGGCAATCCCGCAACAGCAATCGAGCTTTCACGCGCCGGCCGAGTCCGGCCTTGATCGCCTGCGCAATGTGCCGGTGAACCGCTACGACGTAATCGGTGCGGTGCAACCGCCGATCAAGAATCCGTACGCGACCAGTAAAACCGCCGTAATGGAAGGCAAGAAGCTGTTCAAGGCGCTGAACTGCGCCGGGTGCCACGGCCCCGGCGGCGGCGGCGGTATGGGCCCTGCGCTGAGCGATACGGTCTGGAAATACGGCGATACGCCGGCCGATATTTACCTGACGATCGCGCACGGCCGCCCAGGCGGCATGCCGGCGTGGGGCAGCGCGCTGCCACCGCAGGCGATCTGGGCGCTGGTGACCTACGTCAAGACGCTGCCGCGGCCCATGACGGGCTACAACGTCGAAACCAAGCTGACGGGGCCGGCCAAAAAATCGCCGGCCAAGGCCAAGGTGCCGAAGAAGCGCCCGCCGCAGTTGCCGCCGGCGAAGTCGCCGAAGAAGCCCTCGAACACGAAGAATCCCGGGGACCATGGCTGATGAAACGGCGCCGGCTACCGATCGTTCTGTCATTCGCTGCCGTTCTCTTTCTGCCGGGCGCGGCGTGGGCGGACCTGCCGATGACCTACCTGATCACCAATGGTTCGGCGGCAAATCCACTCGCGCATCTTGGCTGGGGTCTCATGGGCCTGTCGGTGTTCGTGATCGTGTTCATCGCGCTGGCCGTACTGATCGGCATCTGGCGTGGGCGCAGAAGCTGGCCGATGGACGCGGCTGGGCGGCCCAAGCTGCTGCCCGGTGTTAACGCGGCGCCGTTTGTCGTCATCGGCGTATGCGTCTCGATCGTGCTGCTGTTCGGGTCAGCGGTGTGGACCTTTTTTACGCTCGCGCACGTGTCGCAGCCGCCCAAAGATCCGGCGATCACGCTTGATGTAACGGCGCACCAATGGTGGTGGGAGGTTGAGTACAAGCACTACGGCCAGAAGCTGCGCACCTTCGTCACCGCCAATGAAATTCATGTGCCGGTCGGTGAGCCGGTGCGGGTGCGGCTGATCGGAACAGACGTGATTCATTCGTTCTGGGCGCCGGAGTTGTTCGGCAAAATGGACGTGATCCCGGGGCAGACCAATATCACCTGGTTTGAGGCGGGCAAGGCGGGCGTCTATCGCGGTCAATGCACCGAGTTCTGCGGGCTGCAACACGCACACATGGCATTTCACATCGTTGCGCAGCCGCCGGCGAAGTTTCATCAGTGGTGGACGCACCAGCTTGCTGACGCGAAGCAACCGGTGTCCCCGCAGGCGCAGCACGGGGAGAGGGTGTTTCTGCATCATTGCGCCATTTGCCATACCGTGCGCGGCGCCGGCAGCCCCGACATTGTCGCAATGGGCAAGCTCGGCCCGGATCTCACGCACCTCATGAGCCGGCACTGGCTGGGCGCCGGCACCGTGCCGAACACCACCGGTTATCTTGCCGCCTGGGTCGAGAATGCACAGTCAATCAAGCCGGGCATCGCCATGCCGACGATGGATCTGACCAACCGGCAGTTGCTCGATGTGGTCGCGTACCTGCAGACGTTGAACTAGGGAACGAACAATGGCCGAAGTCCCGACTTACCGCACACCTGAGGTCATCACGCCGACCCGCGAGTTCCTCGACAAAATGGAGGAAATGTGGAGCGACCCGCCTGGCATCATCGGCTGGCTGTCGACGGTGGATCACAAGAAGATCGGCCGGCGCTATCTCGTCACTGCGTTCCTGTTCCTGTTTGTCGGCGGCCTCGAGGCGTTGATCATGCGCCTGCAGCTTGCGCAGCCGAACGAGCACATGGTCGGCCCGCACCTGTACAACCAACTCTTCAGCATGCACGGGACGACGATGATCTTCCTGTACGCGCTGCCGATCCTGTCCGGTTTCAGCAATTTCATCTGGCCGCTGATTCTCGGCACGCGCGACATGGCATTCCCGCGCCTCAATATGTTCACCTACTGGACGTTCCTGCTGGCGGGCGCGTTCATGTACATCGGTTTCCCGACCGGGCAGGGCACCGACGTCGGCTGGTTCAATTACGTGCCGCTGGCGGGCTCGGCTTATAACCCCGGGCCGGGCGTCGACATCTTTGCACTCGGCATGATCTTCCTCGGCATCTCGACGACCGCCGGCGCGATCAATTTCATCGCCACGATGTTTCGCACCCGCGCGCCCGGCATGTCGATCAGCCGCGTGCCGATTATGATCTGGGGCACGTTGACCGCCAACGTCGGCATTTTGTTCGCGGTACCGGCGGTGAGCCTCGACTTTTTCCTGCTGTGGCTCGACCGGCGTTTCGGCACCGACTTCTTCAACGTCTCCGGCGGCGGCCATCCGCTGCTCTGGCAGCACCTGTTCTGGATCTTCGGTCACCCGTGGGTGTACGCGATCGTGTTGCCTGCGATGAGTATCGTCTCGCAGTGCCTGCCGGTGCATTGCCGGCGGCCGTTGGTGGCGAATTCCGCCGTCATTCTCGCGACGATCCTGACGATGGTGCTGGGCTTCGGCGTCTGGGTGCACCATATGTTCGCGACCGGGCTGCCGGTGATCGCGATGGGCTTTTTCAGTGCCGCGAGCTTCATCATCGTAATTCCGAGCGCGGTGTCGGTATTCGCGTGGGTGGCGACAATCTGGACGGGTAGGCCGGTATTCACGACCGCGTTCAAATTCTTCGCTGCGGAGATCGTGCTGTTCGTGATCGGCGGTGTGTCCGGCTTCATGACCGCGGCGGTACCGCTCGACTGGCAGTTGACCGATACCTATTTCGTGGTCGCCCACATTCATTACGTGCTGATCGGCATCAACGTGTTCCCGGTCATCGGCGGCATTTATCACTGGTTCCCGAAGTTCGCCGGCAAGATGCTCAACGAGAAACTCGGCTGGTGGAATTTCTGGCTGATGTTCATCGGCTTCAACGTCGGCTTTTTCCCGATGCACATTTCGGGTTTGCTGGGCATGCCGCGGCGCGTCTATACCTACCCGGCCGGCCTCGGCTGGGGCGATCTCAACCTGGTGACGACGATCGGCGCATTCATCTTCGCACTGGGCGTGCTGGTATTCCTCGTTAATGTCGTGATGACGCTGTTGCGCGGCAAGCAGGCACCGGCGAACCCATGGGACGCCGACACGCTGGAGTGGACCACATCATCGCCGCCGCCGCACTACAACTTCGGTGTGATCCCGCATGTCGGCAGCCTGCACCCGCTTTGGGAGGACCGCCTCGAACAGAGCGACGGCCGCACCGTGCTGCACGAAGGTCTCAAGCTCGACGAGGAACACGAAATTCCGGGTACGACCATTCTTGATGCCGAAGCCGACGTGATTCTGAAGATGCCGGGCAAGTCGTTCGCACCGCTGATCATGGCACTGCTGATTTCCGGCGTCTTCATCGGCATGCTGCTGGAATGGTGGTGGATTTCCGGCGCCGCGATGTGCGCGATGTTCCCGGCGCTGTTGTACTGGTTCTGGCCGTCGGCGGAAGTCGGTCGCAGCCCCAGGGAGAGTCGAGCATGAGTGCCACCCGCGTCGAGCCCCGCGATTTGAGACGTCCGCTGCCGATCGGTTCGGTGGGCAACCTGACGCCCGGCTGGTGGGGTATGGTCATGCTGATCGCGACGGAAGCCGCGGTTTTTGCCTACCTCTTTTTCAGCTTCTATTACCTGCAGTCAATGGCCGACAACGTCTGGCCGCCGAGCGGCAAGCCGCCGCTGCCGTACGCGCTGGGTACCACCGGCGCGCTGTTCATCAGCGTGTTCACGGTCTGGTTCGCCAGCAACGGCATCCGCAGGGGTATCAAGTGGCGAATCTGGGTGGGCCTGCCGCTGACGGGGCTGATCGGTATCGCCTACGTGCTGCTGCAACTGGTGGACTGGAGCGTCGAGCCGTTCGCGTTCAATGCCGGCGCCTATAGCTCGCTGTACTACACCATCACCGGCTTCCACCTTGTGCACACAATCGTCGGCGTGCTGATGATCGTGGCACTTCTGCTGTGGACGGCGCTCGGGCACATAACCTCGGAGCGTTGCAACTCGGTGCGGGTGGTAGCGCTGTACTGGTATTTTCTGGTGGTCGTCTGGATCGGCATCATGACGACGTTTTATGTACTGCCTTACGTGACGCCGCGATGAACGCAACCACATCCAGTTCGACTGATCCGCATACCCCGGCGCGTGTCCCGGTCGGTTTCGCGCTTGGCTACGCGGTGCTCGGCGCGCCGCTCGCGTGGGCGCTGCAGCTGATTATCGGCTATTCGCTGGCGAGCCATGCGTGCTACCCGAACAACGTGCCGCTGGCGATGCCGATCTGGGGCTTTCTGTGGTGGGCGCTGATCGGCGTCGATCTTATCGCACTGATCGCGGCCGGTTTCGGCGGATTCTTTGCGGTCAGCAAGTGGGGCGAATACCGCTTCGCCGATGTCACCCGGGTCGGCCCGCGGCGCAACCGGTACCTGGCGATGTGGGCGCTGCTGACGACCGCGCTGTTTTCCATCGCGATTATTTTTACGATCGTCATGTTATTTATCGAGCCGATATGCGACGTTTGATTCTGTTTTTGATCGGCCTCGCGGTTGCGGCACCGGCCGCCGCGCACGGTGTCGGTGTGGCCGGGGAGCCGCTCCACTGGGCTTGGGAGCCGTGGGCGCTGCTGTGCATGGCTCTCGCCAGTATCGCGTACCTCGTCGGCCTCTACCGTATGGGCGCAGAAGGACGCCGTCGCCTTCTCGGCCCGTTCCGTCCGGTGTCGTTCTTCGCCGGCATTCTGGTGTTGCTGTTCGCCGTCGAATACCCGCTGGATGCATTGGAGCATGCGCTGTTTTCGGCTCACATGGTCGAACAACTGCTGTTGCTGCTGATCGCGCCCCCGTTGCTGGTCGCCGGCCGGCCGGTCGTCACCTGGATGTGGGCCTTCGATCTGCGATCCCAAAGCAGGATCGCGCGTGGCTGGCATCGCCTCGGCCTGTACGCCGCATTCGAGTGGCTGGCACGGCCGATGGTCTCGTGGTTGTTCATGGTCGCGGTCCTGTGCTTCTGGCATTTCCCCGGCCCGTACGATTGGGCGTTGCAGCACGAATGGTTGCACGACATCGAACGCCTGAGCTTTCTTGGCGCCGCAGTCGGCTATTGGACGATCGTGACCGAGCTCTATGGCCGCCGCCGCGCGCTCGGCTATGGCGCGACCATGATCTACGTCGTCTCGATCGGCTTCGTGATGGCGTTGATTGCGGCGATCCTGACGCTCGCGCCGCACGCGCTCTACGCAGCCCATTTCCACACCACACAAGCCTACGGTCTGACGCCGCTGCAGGATCAGCATATTGCCGGCGCGATCATGTGGATTCCGTCAAACATGATTCACCTCGTGACCCTGTGTGCGCTGTTCTACGCCTGGATGCGCGAAGACAAGAATGGCGCGAATCGGGTGAGGACGATGATCCCGACCGCGGCAGTGCGCTGCGTGGTGATTGTGCCGCTGGTGTTGATCGGCCTGTCGGGCTGCGGTGGTGGCAGCAACGATAACGGCAACGACCAGAATGGCATTACGACGATCCAGCTCAACAGCCAGAGTAACGTCAGCGCCAGCGTCAACGCGGCCGTTGCACCGAAAGACGCCGAGCCGTGGGAAACGATTCCGGGTGCTGATCCGCAGCGCGGCGCAAAGCTGATCAGCCATTTTGGCTGCGGCGGCTGTCACACGATCCCGGGCATCGGCAATGCCAACGGCATCGTCGGGCCGCCGCTGACCCGGTGGAGCGACCGCATGATCATCGCAGGCTTCATGCGCAACCGCCCCAGCAACCTGATCCCGTGGATTCAGAACCCGCAGGCAATCCTGCCGGGTGTAGACATGCCAAACATGGGCATCACGCGCAAGCAAGCCGAGGATATTGCGGCTTATCTTTATACTTTGGATTGAATTCGGGATGGCTTCTTTCCGGGCCGGGGCAACCTCTTATTTCCTCTCCTTCAGGGAGAGGGTTAGGGTGAGGGGAGTTAGTAAATGCAACCACGGAAGGACAGCGTAATGAAAGCAGTAACATTCCACGGCAAGGAAGACTTCCGCGTCGACAACGTCCCCGACCCGAAAATCCAGCAGCCGACCGACGCGATCATCCGCGTAACCTCGACCGGCATTTGTGGCTCCGACCTGCACCTGTATTCGGTGCTGACGATGTTCCTCGAAGAAGGCGACATCATCGGTCACGAACCGATGGGTATCGTCGAGGAAGTCGGCAACGAAGTGAAAGATATCAAGCCCGGCGACCGCGTCGTTGTACCGTTCAATATTTCCTGTGGGCACTGCTGGATGTGCGATCGCGGTCTGTTCGCGCAGTGCGAGACGACGCAGGTGCGCGAACAAGGCAACGGCGCGGCGTTGTTCGGCTATACCAAGCTGTACGGCCGGGTGCCGGGCGGGCAGGCCGAATACCTGCGCGTGCCGCAGGCGCATTTCGGGCCGATCAAGGTGCCCGAGGGGCCGCCCGACGAGCGCTTTCTTTATCTTTCCGACGTGATTCCGACATCGTGGCAGGCGGTCGAATTCGCCGACATACCCAAGGGCGGCAGTGTTGCCGTCTTCGGGCTCGGCCCGATCGGCCAGATGTCGGCGCGCATCGCGAAAGCGCGTGGCGCGGAGCGTGTCTTCGGCGTCGATTTCGTCCCGGAGCGGCTCGGGATGGCGCACCGGCACGGCATCGAAACCATCGACGCCAACGAGTTCGAGGACGTGCCGGCCTATATTCGCGACCAAACCAACGGCCGCGGACCCGACGGCGTGATCGATGCGGTGGGTATGGAGGCGCATGGGGCGCCGCTGCAGGAGGCGGTGCAGAAGTCTGCGAGCCTGCTGCCTGACAAGACCGCGGCGAACATGATCCAGAAAATGGGCGTCGATCGGCTGTCCGCGCTGAATGCCTGCATTGACACTGTGCGCCGCGGCGGCAGCGTGTCGATCATCGGCGTCTATGGCGGCCAGACCGACCCGATGCCAATGATGCAGATGTTCGATAAGGGCATTCAGATTCGCATGGGGCAGGCGCACGTCAAGCGCTGGATTCCGGACATCATGCCGTTCCTGCTCGACAATGCCGATCCGCTCGGCGCGGAAGACCTGGCGACGCACAAGCTGCCGCTCACCGAGGCGCCGCACGGCTACGAGATTTTCCAGAAGAAGCAGGACGGCGCCATCAAGATCGTGTTGCAGCCGTGAGGCCGATCCAGGATCGGGTCGTCGTCATTACCGGCGCGTCGAGCGGCATCGGCCGTGCGACGGCGCACGCCTTCGCCCGCCGCGGCGCATCGGTCGTGCTCGCGGCGCGCGACGGGTCGAGCCTGCAGGAAGCCGCGGCGGAATGCCACGCCGCGGGCGGCGAGACGCTGGTGGTGCCGACCGACGTGCGCGACGAGGAGGCCGTGCAGGCGCTCGCCGACCGCGCGGCAGAACGGTTCGGCCGCATCGACGTCTGGATCAACGACGCCGGCGTAATCGTCTACGGCAAGCTGGAGGACACGCCGCCCGGAGCTTACCAGCGGGTCATCGAGACCAACCTGCTGGGCGAGATTCACGGCGCGCGCGCCGCATTGCGGTATTTTCGTCGGCAAGGCGAGGGCACGCTGGTCAATCTGTCGTCGATGTGGGGCAAGGTCGCTTCGCCCTACGTCGGTGCGTACGTCGCGAGCAAGTACGGGATCCGCGGCTTCTCCGCCAGCCTGCGCCAGGAGCTGGCCGACGAACCGAATATTCACGTCTGCACGATCCTGCCGATGTCGGTCGACACGCCGATCTTTCATCACGGCGGCAACTACACCGGCCGCCAGACTGCGCCGGTGCCGCCGATCGTCGAGCCGGCGCGCGTGGTGCGTGCGATCCTGAATTGCGTGCGCTATCCACGCGCCGAGGTCGTGGTCGGCCAGAGTGGACACTTGTTGTCGCTCGCGCAATCGTTGACGCCGTGGCTGTACGATCTGCTCGTTCCGTTTGTGTTCGAGCAAACCGCACTGGGCGCGAAGGGCGCGAAGCGCAGCGACGGCAACCTGTTCGAGTCGATGCCGGAATGGAACTGCGTCGACGGTGGCTGGCGTGCCCGGCAGGGATTGCTGAACAGTCGTACGCTGGCCGCCGGCGGCCTAGCGCTGGCATCGCTTTTGGCGCTCAGACTGCTGCGACGCCGTACCTGATGCGGGGTTTAGCCCACGGCTATCGCCCGTACAGAAATAATTGACATCTTTTGCTAGCTTCGGTCCGAATGCATTTGCGAGGAGAAATGCCATGCAATCATCAGACATAACCCGCAGCGATGGCCTCGACCGGACTGCCGAACAGGCGAAGGAAAGCGCGCGCGAAACGATTCACGAAGCGGGCCGCCAGGTTAATGAAACCGCCGAGCGGCAGAAATACGCCGTGGCCGATCAGGCAGGCTCCGTGGCCGACGCGTTGCGCAGGACCAGTGACGAACTTCGGCAGCAGGATCAAGGCTGGCTCGCCGATGCCGCTCACCGGCTCGCGGACGGGGCGGACAAGCTCGCCGGCGAACTGCGCGATCAGGACATGAGTTCGCTGCTCGGGCGCACGCAGGAATTCGCCCGCCGCCGGCCGGCGACGTTCCTCGGCGGCGCGGTGGCGGCCGGTTTTCTGCTGACGCGATTTATGAAGAGTTCCGACCGCGGCGAACACCACCGTACAGCAAATCGGCCGCCTGCCGGACTCACGGAAGCGCGCAGCGATGTCCCGGGCCCCGGCGACGGCGCTAGCCACGTCATTACGCCGACCGGAGAGGAGGTGCATCATGCAAGCCCGTAGTGAGTTTATTCGCGACGAGCGCTCCATCGGCAGCCTGATTTCGAGCCTGGCGCGCGACACCGGCACGCTGATGCGCAACGAGGCGGCGCTGGCGAAACGCGAGTTGTCCGGAAAGATTTCGCAGGCGGCGGTCGCGATGGCTTCCGTCGTGCTGGCGACGGTAGTCATGATCGGCGGTTTCATCATTTTGCTGGACGCCGCGGTTTTCGGACTGAACGTCGTACTGCCGCCCAACCTGACGCCGTGGCTTTCAGAGCTGATCGTCGGGTTCTTTTTTATGCTGGTGGGCCTCGGCCTGCTGATGAAGGCGCGCAGCAATCTCAAGCCGGAAAACATGATGCCCCAACGAACGCTGCGCAGTGTCGAGCGGGATCGTGATATGGCCCGGGAACATGTCGACCACCTGGAACGAGAGGCAAGGTCATGAACACAGCCGCAAATGACAATCCGGAAAAACTCGAGGCCGACATCGAGGCGACGCGTGCGCATATGGATGAGACGCTCGATGCGATCGAACACAAACTGTCTCCGGGACAGTTGCTGGACGAAAGCCTCGATTACTTCCGCCGCAACGGCTCGGGCGACTTCTTTTCGAACCTGACCCGCAGCGCGCAAAGCAACCCGATGCCGGTCGTGCTGACCAGCCTGGGTATCGGCTGGTTGATGATGTCGAACCCGAACCGCCAAAGCAGCGGCGGCGAGCGGCTTGGCGAAGCAAAGGGCAAAGCCC
>DASSJY010000014.1:0-54333 GCA_035690945.1 Gammaproteobacteria bacterium | reverse complement strand
CCGATGAACGTCACCTTGCCGTCGAGGCTGTCGTTCGGATAGGCGACTGCGGTCACGTCGACGTGCTGGCCGGGCGCGATGTGCGCGATGTCGGCTTCATCGACGCGCACTTCGGCGAACATCGCCGAGGGATCAGCGATGTTCATCAGCGCCGAGCCGACGATGTTGGTGGTACCGGCAATGACGGTTTCGCCCGGCTTGACGTCCACCTGCGTGACGATGCCGTTCATCGGCGACCGGATGATCGTCCGGTTGAGCTGCTCGCGCGCCTTGTCCAGCTGCGCATTGTTGAGCGACAGCGCCTGTTGGCGCGAGGCGAGCTCGGCGCGCGCGATCGCCAGCTGGTTGGTCGCGTTCTGGTAGCTGGCGGTATCGATCAGCCCCTGATCGAACAGTTTTTTCTTGCGCTGCCAGTCGTTTTCGAGGTTCTTGATCGTCAGCTGCTGCTGCTTGATCGCGATTTTGGCCATTTTGACATTGGCGTTCTCTGTCGCTACCTCCGCCTTGAACGTCTCCGGATCGATGCGCACGACGACCTGGCCCTTCTTGACGTGGTCGCCTTCCTCGACGGGCACCGCGCTGACCTTGCCGATGACTTCCGGACGCAGGTCGACTTCCTCGCGGTAGACCAGCGAACCGGACGCGAGCACCGAGCTGGCGATGGTTTGCGTTTTGACTTCCGAAACCTGCACGGCCTTGCCGTCGTCATGGCCGGCGACGCGTGTCGCGAAAACGATGACAACCAGCGCGACGACAATGCCGCCGCCAATGAGAGCTTTTTTCATGAGACTGCGATTGCGAGCCAGAGACCGTAAATAATGATGTAGGGGCCGACCACGATGGCGAGCGCCTGCACCGCCGAGCGGTCCAGCCAGCGCATCACGCCGTAGGTCAACAGGCCCAGTGACCAGATCAGCGTCAGCGTGATCGAGTTCGCCAGCGAGAACGCCGCATGACCGTTCTGGAAATGAAACAGCAGGCCGTTGAGCGACAGCACGCTCAACGCGGCTGGCGCGATCTGGTTGCCGCTGGCGAAACCGTAGGCGAGCGCCATCGCGGCGATTGCGAGCAGGTTCGGCAGGCGCGTCCATGCCGTCAGCGAAAACCACTGGCCGAAGCCGATCTCGCGTTCGCCCATCAACCGCGCCGCCATCATCAGGTACAGCGCCTGCACAGCGTAGACGATGAAGGTCACGACCACCGCGCTGACGCAGGCGATGCCGAGCGAGCGGCCGGGCGTCATGAACTCGCGCGCCTTGCTCGCCTGATCCGGTGTCAGGTTGCCTGCGCTCAGCAGGTGGTCGGTGAGCCACGAGAAGTCGACAGTCCGGTAATACCAGACCCACATTGCGATCGCCGCGGCGATCACCAGCAGCAGCGGTGCCCACAGCCAGCGGCCACGCTCGCGCGCGGCATCGAGTGCGTCGGCGGGCGCAACGAATGTGTCGAGCAGGCAAGAAGTCAGCGAACGCGAAGCAGCCATTCAAAACCCCCTGTGTAATGGTTGACTATAACAGCAAATTCAGGATTTGCAACGTCGGCCAAAAAAAAGCCTCTGGAACCGTTGCCGGCGCCAGAGGCTTATAAAAACATCAAGCCTTGATTATTGCGTTACCAGCGATTGCGCGGCGGGCGCGGAGCGCGCTCCTGTGCTTCGTTGACACGCATCGGGCGGCCGCCCATGTCCTTGCCGTTCAGAGCCTGGATCGCGGAGTTGGCCGCGTCCGCTTCCATTTCCACGAAGCCAAAGCCGCGCGGTCGGCCGGTCTCGCGGTCTGCAATCATTTTGACCCGCTGGACTTCGCCGAACTGCTCAAACTGTTGGCGTATCTCTTCCTCGGTCGCGGAGAAGGGCAGATTGCCCACATAAATAGACGTCATCTTGTATCACTCATGAAACATTAAACAAATCAGGACCGCGAGGTCCAAGTCCCACGGCTGGACCCCTCTCGATCGACTTGTCTCACACGAAAAGTCAAGGTGTTGGCTCCGGCCAACGGGCAGCTTACGCTAAAAGATTCTGAAAATGCAACGCTTTGTGATTTTAATCCGGTCGAATTTCGAGCCGGTTGTGCACCGCATGTACGCCCGGTACGTACCAGCAATCGTACACCGCGATCCGGCCGAGGCTCTCGCTGGCGACGCGGCCGGTCAGCGTGACTTCGGCATGCGTGGTGCGGACACGAATTTCGACGCCGTCGAGGCCCGGTTCCTTATCGAGCGCCAGCCGGATTGCATCGGTAATTTCGCCGTCATGGTCGTGCTCGGCCGGCTCGACGTGCAGGCGGTTGTGCACGTCGCGACAGCCGGGCACCCACCAGCACAACACCTCGGCGAGGCGACGGTGCGACAGGCTCGGCATCGTGCCGGTCAGCGTGACGCGGCCGTTCGCCACTGAAACGTGCAGGTCGGCGTCGTCGCCGGTGCCGATGTGCAGTTCTTCAAAGGCGTTTTCGCGCTGCAGCGCGTCAAGAATGCGGACAGCGGTTTCGCCGTCGCCATGCTCGCCGGCCGCGCCGACGTAGAGGTCGTCGATGATTTCGTCGCTGTGGGCGGCGGCGCGCGCAAGCCGGAGTGCTTTCCGCTTGGCGATGATGTTGCCGACTGCGCCTTCGAGCCGCAACGTCCCATTCTCGGCGCGAATGTCGATCGGATACGCGTGCAGGTTGATGTCCGTATCGCGTTCCAGCGCGGCACGGATGGCAGCAGCGGTTTTCGAAGCATCGTCCATGGCGTCTCTTCCGGTACGGTCTCAATAGGGACAATGATACGCGGATCGCCGGTTCGAATTTGCCGCGTGCCTCGCAGTCCTCTATTATTGGCCGCCACTGTCGCGGAAGGGAAGTCCGACAACCGGCCGCTCTTGCGAGGACAGTATGAATCTTTTCCGCACCAAGCCGATCCGTCCCACGGACGAAGCGGGCCTCCGCCGGGTGCTTGGGCCTGTCGATTTGACGCTGATGGGCATCGGCTGCATCGTCGGTGCGGGTATTTTCGTCTTTACCGGCCAGGCTGCGGCGCTGCACGCCGGCCCTGCTATCGTCATTTCTTTCGCCATCACCGGCGTTGCCTGCGGCTTTTCCGCGTTGTCGTATGCGGAATTGGCGTCCAGCATCGGCGGCTGCGGCAGCGCCTATGGCTACGGCTACGCGGCGCTGGGCGAGATTGTCGGCTGGATTATCGGCTGGGATCTGATCCTGGAATACGGACTCGGCGTTGCGACGGTGGCGGCCGGCTGGTCTGGTTACGTCAGCGATGCGCTCGCCAGCATCGGCGTCAACATCCCCTATGAATGGACGCACGCTCCAGGCGTCTGTACCACCGGGGCGGTGCAGCAATGCGGCTCCGCGAATCTACTCGCGATCGGCGTCATTCTGGCGCTGGGCCTGCTGCTGGCGGCCGGCGCCAAGGAAAGCTTGCGGCTCAATGCGGTCATGGTCGCCGTCAAACTGGCCGCGCTGCTGCTGTTTATCGGCCTCGCGCTCACCCGCGTCGACCCGGCTTTCTGGCATCCATTCATTCCGCCAGTCGGCTTGAATCCCGCCGGCCATACCGCGTACGGCTGGAACGGCATTGTCAGTGGCGCGGCGGTGATCTTTTTCGCCTACATCGGCTTCGATTCGCTTTCGACGGCGGCCGAGGAAACCAGAAATCCGCAGCGCAACGTGCCGATCGGCATCATCAGCGCGATGGTGATCTGCACTGCGCTCTATATGGTTGTGTCGCTGCTGCTGACCGGTATAGTTCCGTTCCGGACACTGACTGGCAACTCACCGGTGTCCGGGGCGCTGCTGGCTATCGGTTATAACTGGGGCGCGGCCGCGGTGGCGGTGGGCGCCATCGCCGGCTTGTCGACCGTATTGCTGGTGCTATTCTTCGGCATTACGCGCATTATCTTCGCGATGTCGCGCGACGGGCTGTTGCCCACGATATTCGCCGCGGTGAATGAAAAGACGCGCGCGCCGGTCCGGGTGATTGCGGTGCTGGCCGTGGTCGTCAGCGCCCTGGCGGGCTTTCTGCCGCTCAAAAGCCTCGTCAAAGTGGTGAACATCGGTACGCTGATGGCGTTTACCGTTGTTTGCCTCGGCGTCATCGTGCTGCGTTATCGAAACCCGGACATGCCGCGTCCATTCCGGGTGCCGCTCGCACCGGTGCTGCCCGCGGTGGGCGCGGCCATCAACATTTATATTGCGGCCCATTTGCCGGGAGTCAGTTGGGTCGCGTTCGTCATCTGGCTGGTGATCGGGCTTTGCGTCTACTTTCTTTACTCACACAAGCACAGCCTGTTGCACCAGCCGCGCACCGCGGCCGCGGAACTTGGAGGACGGTAGTATTGTCGCTATATCTAATGTCCGAGGCTTGTGCCCGCGTGCCCAACCTGCAATTATTCGCGGCGCGTGCCAATACGCGCCGTCCATGCCTTAGTTCAATGGGAGAATATTGATGGCAACATCCAAGGCTACGCCTGCCACGCCGCCCAGCTCCGGCGGGGGCCACCACCTCAAACGCGATGTTGGCGTCATCGGCCTGCTGTTTACTGCCGTCGGGTCGATCATCGGCTCGGGCTGGTTGTTCGGCGCGCTGGAGGCCGCCGAGCAGGCGGGCCCGGCGTCGATCATCTCCTGGGTGATCGGCGCAATCATGATCCTGTTCATCGGCCTGATTTACGCGGAGTTGGGAACGATGTTCCCGATCTCCGGCGGACTGGTGCGCTTTCCGCATTTTGCGTTCGGTTCGTTCGCGAGCTACACGACTGGCTGGATCACTTGGCTGGGGGCGGCATCGACCGCGCCGATCGAAGTCGAAGCCGCGTTGCAGTACGCCAACAATTACCTGCCGTGGCTGCAGCACCTGCAGAACGGAACCGCGGTATTGACCACCGCCGGCTTTTTCGTGGCAGTCGGGCTGATGCTGCTGTTCAGTATCATCAATGTGTTCGGCATCCGCTGGTTTGCGCGCCTCAACAACGCATTGGTGTGGTGGAAGCTAGGCATTATTACTGTCGTCATCCTCGCGTTGCTGTTCAGTTACTTCGACATGAGCCATTTCACGGCGCCCATCCCCAATCACAAAGGCGGGTTTCTGCCGCTCGGTTGGCGCGGCGTGTTTTCGTCGATCGCTACCGCCGGCATCGTGTTTTCGTATCTGGGCTTCCGACAGGGCGTGTCGCTGGCGGGCGAAACCAAAAATCCGGCCCGTAACGTCCCGATCGCGGTGATCGGCTCGCTGCTCATCACCGCGCTCATTTACGTCGCGTTGCAGGTGGCGTTTATCGGCGCGCTACCGACCGACGCGCTGGCGAACGGCTGGGCCAACATCGGCACATCGTTCGGCAGCCACTTGACGTCCGAGGTGGCTGCTTTCGGTCCGCTGGCGTCGCTTGCGACCACGCTGGGGCTCACCTGGCTGGCGCTGCTGTTGTACGTCGATGCATTCATTTCGCCGGCCGACACCGGCTTGATCTACACGACGGTCACCTCGCGCCTGTCCTACGCGATGGGCCGCAACGGCAACGCGCCGCGGGGTCTGGCGAAGGTCAGCACGCGTGGCGTGCCGTGGGTCAGCGTTATTTTGTCCTTTATCGTCGGCGTGATCTTTTTCCTGCCGTTTCCGGGTTGGGCGCAGCTGGTCGGCTTCGTCACGTCTGCCACCGTGCTGTCGTTCGGTTCCGGCCCGGTCACGTTCCTCGCGCTGCGCAAGCAGTTGCCCAACCAGAACCGGCCGTTCCGCTTGGGCGGTGGCCTGATTTTCCCGTTCCTGGCATTCCTGTCGTCGAACCTGATCGTCTACTGGGCGGGCTGGGATATTGTCTGGAAACTGATGCTCGCCGTGGTGCTCGGCTTCATCGTTCTGGGCATCCATGAACTGTTTTATCACCGTCACACCCCGCGGCTGGACTTCCGCTCGGGCTTCTGGGTGCTGCCGTGGCTCGGCGGCGAGGCGCTGATCAGCTGGCTTGGCTCATATCCGGTTGTTTCGGCCGGGGCCGGCAATACCGGCGTGCTGGGTCCCGACACGTCGATTATCGTGTTGGCCCTGTTCTCCGCATTTATCTTGTGGCTGGCCTACGCGATGCGGTTGCCTGTGGATCGGGCCGAGGCGCATGTTGCCGAAGGCTACGAAGAAGCAGCCCAGGAAGCGGAGACGATGCACGAGATGGAGATCTAGCGGACAGGCCTGCATTTCCGTTCGCCCTGAGCTTGTCGAAGGGCTCGGGGCGAACGGTTGCCGCCGGATTACCGGCAGTCGACGCTCCACGAGATTAAATGCCCCGGCGGAATCAGGTCGCCCAACGACTCGATCGCCGCCGCCACGGCGTCAGGCTCGTCGAAGAATTCGATCACTTCGGGGAGATGCGGGCTCAGACGCAGCAGATCTCCGGCGTGAACCACGCCCGTTGCGCCGAATCCGGCGATGCCGCGAAAGACGGTGACGCCGCGCACCTGATGCCGGTCGTGCAGAATGTCCAGGATGTTGTCCATCAGGCTGCCTTTGCGGCCCGGGTCCGACTCGCTTATGTAGATGCGGACGAAAGTCATTGGGTGGCTCATCGGCAGTGACACCTATCAGATAACGCGCGACAGGTAGCCGCCGGCAAAGGCGGCTGCGAAGCCCAGCACCACCGACAGTAGCACGTACAGCGCCGCGCGACCGAACGCGCCTTCCTCGGCGAGTATCAGCGTTTCGACCATAAACGTCGAGAAGGTCGTGAATCCGCCAAGCCCGCCGGTCAGAATCGCGACGCGCAGCGTCGGGCCGATCGTCAGCCGTTCGAGCGTCAGAAAAAACAGGAAGCCGAGCATAAAGCTGCCGACGACGTTGATCGTCAGCGTCGCGACGGGAAAGCTTCTGCCGTAAAAAAGGTGAACGAACTGCGACAGGCCATAGCGGGCACAGCAGCCGACGGCGCCGCCGATGGCGACGGCCAGATAATTCCAACCCATAAACGAAACTCCTTCCGGTCTGATCTTGAACCAGGCACAGTAGGAGTCATCAGCTTCGAACGAAGCGGTTCGGGGCGGACTCCATCGCCGTTGGCGCAGCATTGCCGCTCACGCGCGGCCTGTCAATATCAGCCGGCGTTGTAGGCGTAGTACTCGACCCCGAGATCCTGAAAATCGGCGCCGTATTCGCGCCCGACGCGATCGATGGCAAAGCCGTTCGCGGGTACGGTGGGAACGCCAGCTTCATTGCCGTCGTGCAGGGCCTCGTATTGCTCGCGTTCGAGATCGATCGGCGCATTCGCCAATGCGTCGTCGACATCCAGCCTGGCCGCCGCTGTCTGCCAGCCGAACACCGCCCGGATCGGAATCGACTCGGCGGCATCGCCGCTGCCGTAGCCGAGCGCGAGCAGCGGTGCACCGGCGAGTTCAATGCCGCGTGCGGCGGCATCCGCAAAACCGGCCGCGACCCAGGCGGGCAGGGCGGCCGTATAAAGATTGCCCAGTTCCATCACCGCATCCTTGCCCAGCGACATCAATTCCTGCACGCGATTGCGAAACCACTGGCGCTTGCGCAGCACCGCCGCCACCGCCGCGGTGAGCGGATGCGCATCGACCGGTTCGCCGGCGGCGGCAAAGCTGGCATAAAGATCCGGCTGCGCCGCGGCCTCCTGCTTGAGCGCGGGCAGCGACACGCCGGCGTCGCGACAGCAGTCGGCGAGCAGATCGCCGGCACGCGCCGAAACGGCGAGTGCACGCACGTACAGGAACGCAAGCCCCTGGATCGGCATGTAGTGATACGGTCGATGAAAAAAGGCAGCCTTCGCGGCGTCAAGATACTCCTGCGCGGACACGCGCAGGCGGCCGAGCATAGCATCGAACGCCTGGGCGATTTCATCGAGGTAGGCGTAGGTCGAATAGCGGCCGCTGAAAATCGGAAAGTCGCGGCCCGGCGGCAGTTGCGCCGCGTAGGCGACATCGAAATGGCGCGCGACCGGCTTGCGGAAATCGGGGCCACGATAGGCGGAAGCGCTGCCGGTACGATCGAGATCGACAGTAAACAGTTTTGGGTCGTGCTCGACGAGCATTGCGACGGCACCCGCGCCCTGCGTCTGCTCGCCACTGGAGCCGCGTGCGTATTCGGCGATGTCGCTGGCGACCACGATCGCCGTGCGCCCGGCGCCGTCGCCGCGAGCGTAGCGCAGCGCCGTCTTCAGCGCATAAATGCCGCCGAGACAGGCATGCTTGAATTCGGGGACTTCGCAATCGCGCGCGAGCGTGGGCAGGCCGAGCTTCGCGAGCGCCTGGTCGAGCATGCCGCGCACGATAACGGCGCCCGCGGAATTGTCACGGCTCGATTCGGTGCCGAGCGCCAGCAGACCCACGCGGCGCGGGTCGATATCGTAGCGCCGGATCAGGCGCAGGACGGCCTCGGCGGCCATCGTGTAGACGTTTTCATGCGCCGCCGGCAGTCGAAAGCCGTGGCCGACGACGGCGCGCACCTTCTCCCAGGAGTTGTCGGTCCAGTCGCACCAGGATTCAAGCGGTACCCGCAACCTCGGAACGTAAAGGCTCATACCGCTGACGCCGGGTTGAAGGTCGTCGCTCATTTCCGAATCCCCGTGCCGTAACCCAAAACAGGCGCGACTTTAGCCCTTCTCGTTCCGCAATGCCACCCCGGTGCGGGATGCGGTCGTGGTAGATTGCGGCGATGAATCGAACGACGCTTGCTCCCAAAATCCGCAGCGCGATCGGCTTCGTGATCTTCATGGGATTGACCAGCCTGTTCGCGGACATGACCTACGAGGGCGCACGCAGCATCAACGGGCCATTCCTCGCGATGCTCGGCGCGAGCGCGACCGTCGTCGGGTTCGTCGCCGGCTTCGGCGAGTTGGCCGGTTACGCCGTGCGGTTCGTATCCGGTGTCTGGTGCGATCGCAGCGGTCGCTACTGGCCGATCGTGTTCATCGGTTACGGCATCAATATGCTGGCGGTCCCCGCGCTCGCGCTCGCCGGCCATTGGCCGCTCGCCGCTGCGCTGATGATTCTCGAGCGCGTGGGCAAGGGCATCCGCAAGCCGGTCAACGATACGATGTTGTCGCACGCGACGCAGGCTATGGGCCGCGGCTGGGGCTTCGGGCTGCATGAAGCAATGGACCAGGCGGGTGCGACGATCGGTCCGCTGATCGTCAGCGCGATGCTCTACTTTCGGCATGGTTTCGCCATCGGCTACGGCGTATTGCTGATTCCGGCGCTGTTAGCTCTCGCTGTATTGGTCACGGCTTCCCGCTTTTATCCGCGGCCACGCGACCTGGAAGTAAGTGTGCCGAAACCGAACGCGCAGGGGGTAAAGCGTACTTACTGGCTGTATCTCGGCGCGAGCGCGCTGGTGGCGCTGGGCTTCGCCGATTTCCCGCTGATTGCGTTTCATTTCGACAAAGCGCGGGTCGTGTCGACGGCATGGATACCGGTATTCTTCTCGGTTGCTATGGTCGTCGACGGTGCGGCGGCGCTGCTATTCGGGCGGCTGTTCGACCGCCTCGGCCTGCCGTTGCTCGCCGCCATCACCGCCGTCGCCTGGCTGTTCGCGCCCCTGGTGTTTTTCGGGGGCTTCTATGCGGCGCTCGCGGGCATGGTGCTGTGGGGAATCGGCATGGGCGCGCAGGAATCGATTATGCGCGCCGCGGTCGCGGAGATGGCGCCACCGCAGCGGCGCGGCAGCGCCTACGGCCTGTTCAATGCCGGCTTCGGCATAGCCTGGTTTTGCGGCAGTTTTCTGATGGGATTTCTGTACGATCAGTCGATCATCGCGCTGGTCGCGTTTTCTGCACTGACACAGCTTGCGGCGGTGCCGCTGTTTCTGCGACTGCGGGCGCCTGCCTGACAGAATTACGGCAGCGCGAAAATAACAATTTTTGCCGGGCTGCTGTCGACTTTCCACCCGACCTTCGATTGCATGCCGGATGCAACCGCGATGTATTGCTTGCCGTCGACGGCGTAGGAGATCACGCCGCCGCCTATCGGCTGGCCGGTATTGTGGCGCCACAATACGTCGCCGCTCGCCGCGTCGAATGCCATAAAATCGCCGGTAAAGACGACGCCGCCGGCAGTAGCGGTGATGCCGGAAACCAGCGGCGCGCGCGCGTGATATCGCCAGCGTATCGAGCCATCGGCGGCGTTGACCGCAGTGACCCAGCCGCTGCGCTTTTTGTCCTGCACACCGAAGGGATTGAGCCGTTCCTTGGCGCCGGTCCACGGCAGCCCCTTGCGACCTTCGAGTTTCGCGGGCGGCCGGATGGCGACCGTGATGCACCAGTCGATTGCATTGACGTAAATCGCGTTCGTTTGCGGCGAGTACGCGGGGCCGTTCCACTCCACCCCGCCGTCGACGCCGGGACAGTAATGCGTACCTTGCGGCGTCAGCGGCGCGTTCGCGTTTTTTATCGTGGTGACCGGCGTCTTGTATAGCAGCCGCAGCGTGTCGCGGTCGAGGACATACAGGTAGCCGTCCTTGCCCGCCTCGACCAACAGGTGACGGCCGTTGGCCGTATCGATCAACTCTGGCGGCGACGCAACGTCCCAGTCGTGGAAATCGTCGCTGGTGACCAATTGGCGCCAACCCTTAATTTCGCCATTGCGGGAATCGAGAGCGACCACCGAGTAGGTGTATAAATTGTCGCCGGGCCGCACCGATTTGAGGAAGTCCGGCGCGGCGTTGCCGGTCGGTACATACAGCAAGCTGTGCTGGGTGTCGATTGCGTAGGAAGTCCACGTCGCGCCGCCGGCTTTGGGATGCACCGCCGTCTCTGGCGGCCATGTCTGGCTGGCCGGCCCCGACGTCGGCACCAAATCCGCACTCCACAGGCGGCCGCCTGTTGCCGCATCGAATGCCATCATGCGGCCGGTCACGCCAAAGTAATCGCCGCCGGCATTGCCGATGAAAACCCGCCCGTCCCACGCGACCGGGGCGGCCGGAAACGTCTCGCCGGTCGAAGGATCGCCGATCGCGACATTCCATAATTGCTTGCCGGTGGCGGCGTTCAGCGCGTAGAGACGCCCGTCGTTGGCGCCGCGGAACAGGCGCCCGTCAAGCCAGGCGAGGCCACGATTCACCTTGTTCGGGTCCAATGGCGGCTGGCGTGCCAGACGGTAGATGTGATTCCAGCGCAGGCGGCAGTCGGTCGCGTCGATCGCGTAGGTATGTTCGAACGTCGTGAAGTAGAGCGTTCCGTCGATTTCGAGCGGCCCGGACTGCATGTTTACCGGCTGCGCAATCTGAAAAACGCAGACGCGGCGCAGCGACTTCACGTTCGATGCGTTGATTTGCGCCAGCGGCGAATACCGATCTCCGGCCAATGTGCGATTGTAGGTTGCCCAGTCGGATGACAAATCCGGCGCGCCGCGGTGTACGGCATTGGGTGCATAAGCCGGGCCGCGAATTGTGCGGCTTGTGCCTTCGGGCGGCGGCACGGATGCTGGAGCAAGCAGTTGTCGAAGCGGTCCACAACCGACAAGCGGTAGAACGAGAAGGGCGGCTGCCGACAGTGCCAGTGAAGAATGCAGGCAACGTCTGAGCCGGGCGGACGAAATCACATCGCAAACCTCCTTGTGCGCCAAGTCAGTCTGGCGAGGCCAGCCATACTGCGCACTGTTTCCCGATGCGGACCAGCATGGGCTTCGGTTTTGCCACAGCGTTTCCGTCGATTGATGATCGCCGCAGGGCGCGTTAGCGGCGCCGCTTGCCTTCCCGTGCGGCCTGTTTGAGATCGTCGTCCGACAGCATGCGCGTGTCAGGATCGGCCGCGCTGCCATCCGCCGGCGCGAATTTGAGCCCTTCCATGTATGGCGTCGGCTTCTTGCGTCGGGCGTCGGTAAACTCCTTCGCGTAGTAGTCGCGCGCCTGCTCGACGGTCTTCGCGCCGGTGACGATGTCGTGCATCAGGTTCAGGGCGAGGAAATTGGCTTCTTCATCGTGACAGCGGGCGGACACTTCACCGGCTGTCCGTTCCACGACGACGCTGCCGTCGAACTGGGCCAACGCGGAGACCTTGTCGACAGGTACGCGGTAGTTGATCACGCTTTCGACCGCGTCGATGTGCGGCGCCGGAAAGTCGTGTTCGTAAAACGTCTTCGACGCGACGATGCGTTTCCACTGGCCGCGATTAAGCCACTTGAGTGCGCTATCGGTCGCCTCGTCCGGCTCGCCGTACTTCTCGATGACCAGTTGCGCGGCTTCGCGTGACGCTTCCGGCCAGCGTTCGATGGTTTGCAATCCTTGCTGTGTGGCCATGGCTGCCTCCTGCAAATCTTCACTCTATAACTGCGCTCACGAACTGCCAACGGGGCTTTTCCCGTACGGGTGCTCCTCCAGCCAGTGGCCGAGGCCCACCAGCGCCGGGTACGGGTCGGTAATCAGGTAAATCGGTATGGCTTCCAGATAGTCGTGGAGACGGCCCTTGGCGGCGAAACGGCGGCGGAACTCCGATTGCCGCAGCGCGTCGACGAGCCTGGGCAGGATTCCGCCGGCGAGCCAGACGCCGCCGCGGGCGCCGAGCGTCAACGCCACATCGCCGGCGAAACCGCCAAGCAGGGCGAAGAACATGTCGAGCGCCGCGCCGGCGAGCGGATCGCCGCCGTCGACCGCCCTTGCGCTGACGGCTTCCGGCGTGGCATGCACGGCCGCCTTGCCGCGCAGTTCGGCGACACCGCGATAGAGCTGCAGCAGGCCCGGGCCGCAAATCAACTTTTCCGCCGACACATGCCCCAGCGTCGGCTGCAGCAGATGAAACAGGCTGCTCTCTTCCTCGGTCGCCGGGGCGAGCGTTGCGTGGCCGCCTTCGCCGGAGATCGGCGCCCAAGCGTCGCCGCACGGGATCAAGCCGGAGACGCCCATGCCGGTGCCGGGGCCGAGCACCGCAAGCGCGGCGCCTTCTTCCGGGTCGCCCGGTCGGATCTCCGTATATTGGGTCGCGTCGAGATACGGCAGCGACAGCGCCGTGGCAGTGAAGTCGTTGAACACGTGCAGCGCATCGAGCCCGAGTTGCGTGCGCAGGGCGTGGATCGAGAACGTCCAGTTGATGTTGGTCAGGCTGATTTCGTCGCTCTCGACCGGACTCGCAATCGCGAACGCGCCGATCCGTGGGCGCAGACCGATGTCGTCAAGATAGCGGTGCAGCACGTCACCGAGCCCGTCAAACTCGCGATTTCTGAAAACCCGGATTTGTGCTGCCGATTGCCCCGGCTGTTTGATCGCGGCACGCGTGTGGGTGCCGCCGATGTCCGCCAGCAGCCACTCAGACATAAGCGGGGCAGGCGCGCAGGTGGCTGAGGTACGACTCGCGCCAGGCGGTGATGTCATGCTCGCGGATGCGTTTCATCATGCGCGTCCAGCGGTCGCGGCGTTCGTCGAGCGGCATCGCGAGCGCCCAGGCGAGTGTGTCGGCGATGCCGTCGATATCGTACGGGTCCACCAGAACCGCGCCGTCGAGTTCTTCCGCGGCGCCCGCCAGTCGCGACAGCACCAGCACGCCCGGATCTTCCGGATTCTGCGCGGCGATATATTCCTTCGCGACCAGGTTCATGCCGTCGCGCAGTGGCGTCACCAGCCCGACGCGGCTGATCGCCAGAAAACCGAGCACGCGCGGGCGCGCGAAACTGCGGCCGAGATAGCGGATCGGCGTCCAGTTGTAGTTGGCGAAGCGGCCGATGATCTCGCCGGCGGTCGCGTCGAGCTGCTGGCGGATTTCCTGGTATTCGGGCACGTCGCTGCGCGATGGTTGGGCGATCTGCGTCAGCACCACGTTGCCGCGCAGGTCGGGATAGGTCTCCAGCATGCGCCGGTAGGCGTGAAAGCGCTGCACCAGGCCCTTGCTGTAGTCGAGCCGGTCGACGCCGATGATCTGCTTGCGGTTTTCCAGGCTTTCGAGCAGCCGCTGGCCGCGCCGCGACTCGCGCCCGGTTGCCGCCTGCTCCGTCACCTGGTCGACGTCGATGCCGACCGGAAACACGCCCGTGTGCACCTGGCGATGATCGACGGTCGCCACCAGTTGCGGCGTGACCTTCGCGCGCAAGCCGATTTTCATGCTGTCGAGAAAGTTCTCTAGGTCGAGCGTGGTCTGGAAGCCGACCAGATTGTACTCGGACAGCCATTGCAGAAAGTCGCCGTAGTCCGGCAGCGCGCGGAACACGTCGAACGGCGGGAACGGCGTGTGCAGGAAAAAGCCGATCTTGTGCCGCGCGCCGCGTGCGCGCAACTCGGCGGCAAGCGGGATCAGGTGATAATCATGCACCCAGATCAGGTCGTCGTCGCCGAGCATGTCCATCAACTTGTCGGCAAACCACGCGTTGACGCGCCGGTACCCTTGCGCGAAACGCCGCTCGTAATGCAGGAGGTGCATGCGGTAATGCAGCAGCGGCCAGAGTACGCGGTTGGCGAAGCCTTGGTAATAGTCGCGATAGTCTTCGGTCGACAGCGTCAGTGTCGCAAAGCTGATGTCGCCGTCGCGGTAGATCTCGATCTCGTCGGAAGGCTGACGCGTATGCCGTCCGTTCCAGCCGAGCCAGACGCCGCCGCCCGATTCGCGCAGTGCGCTTAAGATGCCGGTCGCGAGGCCGCCGGGCGCCGGCTGCGTCGCCCGCGGCACCGCCACGCGGTTCGAGACGACGATCAGGCGGCTCAAAAAGCGTCCTCCCAGGATTTCGACAACCGCATCGCGGAGTTGACCAGGCCGACCATGCTGTAGGTTTGCGGCAGGTTGCCCCATAGCTCGCCCGTCGTCGGGTTGATGTCTTCCGACAACAGCCCGTGGCTATTGCGGCAGGCGAGCAGGCGCTCGAACAGGGTGCGCGCCTCGTCGGTGCGGCCGAGCGCGGCGAGCGCGTCGACGTACCAGAACGTGCAGATCAGGAACGCCGTTTCGGGTGGGCCAAAGTCATCTTCGCGGATGTAGCGAAACACGAAGTCGCCGCGCTTCAGATGCCGTTCCACCGCCGCGACCGTCGCCGCGAAGCGCGGGTCGTCGACCTTGAGGAAACCCAGTTCGTGCAGCAGCAGCAGGCTTGCGTCGAGGTCCTTGCCGCCGAAGCTTTCGACGAACGAGTTTTCGTCCTCGTTCCACGCCTGCCGGCAAATATCGGCGTGCAGCCGGTCGGCTTGATCGCGCCAGTAATCACAGCGATCGGCGAGGGCGAGGCGCATAGCGATCTTGGCCAGCCGATCGCAGGCGACCCAGCACATCACGCTGGAAAAAGTGTGCACGCGCACCGACTTGCGCAGTTCCCAGGGGCCCGCGTCCGGCTCGCAGTAAAGCCGCGCGGCCGTTTCGCCCAGCTTTTCCAGCCGATGAAACAGCGCTTCGTCTCCGGGATGCGCGAGCCGCTCGTCGAAAAAAAGGTGCGTGGCCGCCAGGATGGCGGCGCCGTAGACGTCGTTCTGGACCTGCGCATAGGCCTGGTTGCCGACGCGCACCGGGCCGTGGCCACGGTAGCCGGGCAGCTTGTCAGCAATCCACTCGTCGAGATTGGCCTCGCCGCTGATCGAGTACACCGGTTGGAGCCGCTCGTCGGCGGCATTGGCGGCAATGTTGATGATGTAGCCGAGGTAGTGCTCCATCATCCGGGTCGCGCCGAGCCGGTTGAGGCTGTTGACGACGAAGTAGGCGTCGCGCATCCAGCAGTAGCGGTAGTCCCAGTTACGGCCGCTATGCGGCGCTTCCGGCAGCGAGCTGGTGGGGGCCGCGATAATGGCGCCGGTGTCCTCGAACCCGCTCAGCTTGAGCGTGATCGCGGCGCGAATCACCTCCTTTTGCCACTCGAACGGGATCCCCAGCGACCGCACCCACCGGTGCCAGTGTTCGCGGGTTTGCTCGAAAAAGCGGTTGCCGACATCGGCGATCGGCTGGGCGATTGTTTCGTCAGGGCCGAGCAGCAGCGTCAATTCGCGGTTGAGGATGAACGGCGGCTCCTCAAGTACCGTTGTGATCGGCGCGTTGGTCGTCAGCCGCAGCACCTGGGAGGCGCCGACGTAGCGGACATGGTTGCTGCCGTGGGTGACCTCGGCGGGCGGGTCGCCATAGTCGAATGACGGCCTGAGCACGATGCGGATGCGGGGATTGCCGGCAATCGGCCGGATTTGCCGCACCAGCATAATGGGTCGGAAGAAGCGGCCGTATTGGCCGAATCGCGGGGCGAAATCACGGATTTCGACCGCGCCGCCGAACCGGTCGTAAAGACAGGTTACGACGATAGCGGTGTTGGGGAGGTAACGCTGTTCCGTGCGCTCGATATCCATAAGTTCAATGGCGAACACGCCGACCTGGTCGGCGGTGATGCCCGGTTTTCCGTTTTGCAATAATGAGCTAAAAACGGGCTCGCTGTCGAATCGGGGCAGGCACGCCCAGACGATGTCGGCGCGCTCGTTGAGCAGCGCGCTGAAGCTGCCGTTGCCGATGACGGCCAGATTCAGATCCATCAAGACCTCTCGTTGAGAAAATCAGCGTAGTTTTCGAGCCAGCGCAGCACGTCGGCGGCGTTCCCGAGGCGGAAGTTGGCGATGGTCTTGCCCGGGCCGACCTTGATCGCACGGCCGCCGAGTTGGTTGACGACCTTGAAGCCGTCCTCGTCGGTCTTGTCGTCGCCGATGAACACGGGCGTGCGATTCTCGAACGGCGGCTCGTGCATGAATTCCGCGATGGCAGTGCCCTTGTCGCGGCCGCTGGGGCGCAGTTCGAAGATCATCTTGCCGTGCTGCAGCATGAATTCCGGCCCAAGTTGCTCGAGTTGCTGCGTCATCAGCCATTTGGCCGCGCCGCGACACGCCGGCGCGCCGCGATAATGCAGCGCCAGCGTTTCGCCCTTGTCCTCAAAGATGAGCCCCGCATAGCTGTTCGCGAACTTGGTCAGTGCGTGGCGCGCCGTGTCGAGCTTGCGCGCTGCTTCGGCATGCCGGGCGAGGTGGCCATCGGCACCGCGGCGCTCAATGCCGTGCTGGCCCGCGACCGGCAGTTCGAGCGGCGCGAACAGGCGGTCGACGTCCGTGATCGCGCGGCCGGTGATCAGCGCGATTGCGCCGCCGGTGGCTTTGTCGAGCCGGCGCAGCACGTCGATCACCGCCGGCTGGATCGTCACCGCGTCGGGCGCATGGGCGAGGCGGGCGAGGGTGCCGTCGATGTCGAGGAAAAACGCCCAGCCGGTTTCGAACGCCGGCGGGTTGTCCGCGGGAGGCGCGGCTCGCGTCGAAGCGGGGGTTTGTACCATCTGATTCAGGTGGAAGAATGGGTGGAAATGCTTTGCCGTCGATCATACCGACGTGCGCGCGCTTGCGCCAACGCGCTTTGCCTATAATTGGACATTTCGTTACCGATCATCGCAAAAAGGAGCCGCATGAACGAATCGTTTGGACGCCGCCTGAATTGCGCGGGGAAACTCCTCGACCTGAGTCATCCGCGCATCATGGGCATTCTCAATGTGACGCCCGATTCGTTTTCCGACGGCGGCAGATTTGTCGATCCCGATGTCGCGGTCGCCCACGCCCGAGCGATGGTCGCCGAGGGGGCGGACATCATTGACGTGGGCGGCGAATCGACACGGCCGGGTGCCGCGCCGGTCGATGCGGCCGAGGAGATTCGCCGCGTGGTACCGATCGTCGAGCGCCTCGCGGCGGCGTTGGCGGTACCGGTCTCGGTGGATACCGGCAAACCCGAGGTGATGCGCGCCGCAGCCGCAGCCGGCGCCGGGATGATCAATGACGTGTACGCGCTGCGCGCGCCGGACGCGCTCGAAGCGGCGGCGGAAACGGGCCTGCCGGTCTGCATCATGCACATGCAGGGCGAGCCGCGCACGATGCAGCAGCATCCGCATTACGATGATGTGGTCGCGGAAGTCGCCGCATTCCTGTACGAGCGCGCCACCGCCTGCGTCGCCGCCGGTATCGATCGCGAGCGCATCGTGATCGACCCCGGCTTCGGCTTCGGCAAGACGCTCAGGCACAACTACGAACTGCTGGCCGGCCTGCCGGAACTGGCGAGGCGCGGCTTGCCGATCGTCGCAGGCGTTTCGCGCAAATCGATGATTCGCGGCGTGGCACCCGAGCCGGGCCAGCGGACAGTGGCCAGTGCGACCGCCGCGGCGCTCGCCGTCTGGCAGGGAGCCAGCCTCGTCCGGGTGCACGACGTGGCCGCAACCGCCGCTGCGCTGGCGGTTGCGATAGCGACCCGCGCTCCTGCTAAACTGTGACGCATGACTAGGAAATATTTCGGCACGGACGGCATTCGCGGGCGCGTCGGTGAGGGCGCGATGAGCGCCGAATTTGTGCTCCGGCTGGGGCGCGCGGCCGGGCGCGTGCTGGCGCCCGACGGCGGCGGCATGGTCGTGATCGGCAAGGACACGCGCAGCTCCGGCTACATGTTCGAGTCGGCGCTCGAAGCCGGGCTGTCGGCGGCCGGCTGCAACATCCGCCTGCTCGGGCCGATGCCGACCCCCGGCATTGCGTACCTCACGCGCACGTTCCGCGCCAATGCAGGCATCGTCATCAGTGCCTCGCACAATCCGTTCGAAGATAACGGCATCAAGTTCTTTTCGACCAGCGGCCAAAAGCTGGACGATGCGGTCGAGGCGGCCATCGAGGCCGAAATCGAGCGTCCGTTCGAGACGGTCGCGCCGCACGAACTCGGCAGCGCAAAACGCGTGGATGACGCGTCCGGGCGCTATATTGAATTCTGCAAGGGATCGATTCCGTACGGCCTCGATCTCAAGGGCCTGAAGATCGTCGTCGACTGCGCGCACGGAGCCACGTATAAAGTGGCGCCGCATGTCTTCGACGACCTGGGCGCGAAGGTCACAAAGATCGGCATCGAGCCGAACGGTACCAACATCAATCTCGGCTGTGGCTCGACGGCACCCGCAGCGCTGCAGGCGAAGGTGCGCGAAATCGATGCGGATCTCGGCGTAGCGCTCGACGGCGACGGCGACCGGGTGCTGATGGTCGATCATACCGGCGAACTGGTGGACGGCGACGAGTTGCTGTTCATCATCGCCCGCCACCGCCAGGCGCAAGGTGTGCTGAAGGGGCCGGTGATCGGCACAGTGATGAGCAACCTCGGCCTTGCGCAGGCACTGGAGGCGATCGGTATCGACTTCCGCCGCGCGCAGGTCGGCGATCGCCACGTGTTGGCAATGTTGAACGAAACGGGCGGCATCGTCGGCGGCGAAACGTCCGGCCACATCGTCTGCCTCGATCGCACCACGACCGGCGACGGCATCGTCTCGGCCTTGCAGGTGCTGGCGGCGATGGTCGAGTCGGGCCAGAAGCTCGCAGATTTGAAGCACGGCATGGAAAAGTTCCCGCAGCACATGATTAACGTCCCGCTCGCAAAGCGTTTCGACCTGGGCCGCTCGACGTCGGTGAAGGCGGCGGTCACGAAAGCCGAAGACAAACTGGGCGATAACGGCCGCATCGTACTGCGCCCGTCCGGCACCGAGCCGGTCGTCCGGGTAATGGTCGAAGGACGCGACGAGAGCGAGGTCCTGTCGGTTGCTGCGTCGCTGGCTGAGGTAGTCGAGTCGGCAGCAAGGGAAGCAGCTGTCGCTTGACCACCGCTCCCCCCGCGACAATCGAACCGCGGCCACCCTCTTCCTCAATTGATTTATCCCCTTCGCATCGCTAAGCTTGCGCGCGTTTTTAGCCAGGGACGAGAACGATGCGGCGACCATTGGTAGCTGGCAATTGGAAAATGTATGGTTCGCGGGCGCACTTGAATGCGTTCGCGGACAGATTCAAGGCGCGTCTGGAGGAGGGTGTGGACTGCGAGGTCGGCATTTGCCCGCCGTTCGTCTATCTCGCCGACGCGCTGTCGTGTTTCTCCGGCACGCCTGTCGCGATCGGCGCGCAAACTGTGTCGGTCGAGGTGGGCGAGGGTGCTTTCACGGGCGAGATAGCCGGGGCGATGCTCCACGATCTCGGTTGTCGTTATGCGATTGTCGGCCATTCCGAAAGACGGCACCGGTACGGCGAAAGCGATGAATTGGTGGCGCGGAAATTCGCCGCCGCGCGCGAGGCGGGGCTGACACCGATTTTATGTATCGGCGAAACACTGGGCGAGCGCGAAGCGGGCGCGACCGAGAACGTTGTCGAGCGTCAGTTGGCGGCGGTGTTTGCCGCAGCCGAGCCGGATGTGGAGACGATCATCGCCTACGAACCGGTTTGGGCGATCGGCACCGGCCACGCCGCGGAGCCGGCCGACGCACAGATCGTGCATCGTCATGTGCGTGAGATTATCGCGCGAAAAGATGGTAAACTTGCCGATTCTGTCAGGCTGCTTTACGGCGGCAGCGTTAAACCCGCGAACGCGGGTGCGCTGTTCGCACAGCCGGACATCGACGGTTTTCTGGTCGGTGGCGCTTCACTCGACGCCGACAATTTCTTTGCTATTTGCCAGGCCGCCGCCTGACGGTGAGCAGATTCTGAATGTTATACAACATACTCATTATTGTTGAGGTCGTCGTTTCGATCGTGCTGACCTTGCTGATTCTGCTGCAGCAGGGCAAGGGGGCGGACGCCGGTGCGGCGTTCGGCAGTGGCGCGTCGGGCACGGTTTTCGGTTCGCGCGGTACAGCGTCTTTCATGGGCAAGGCGACCGGCGTGCTGGCGTTCGTGTTCATGGCGAACAGCACGGCGATGGCTTACCTGTCGCACCAGCAGACGGCGCCGACGAGCGTGGTTGAACGTGCAGCCGCCGCGCAGACGCACAAGACCGAGGCGGGCAACGCCTCGCAGGGCACGCTGAATGCGCCCGGTACGCCGACGACGCGCAAGGAGTCGCCAGCCCAGCAGGGCAAATCGGGTCAGGCGACGCCGTCGAAATCGCAGCCTGCCAAGCAGCAGTCTGCACCGAACAAGCAGCCGCCGGCCGACGGCCAGGGCGGTTAGCCGCTTTTTCAAGCCGACGTGGTGGAATTGGTAGACACGCTGTCTTGAGGGGGCAGTGGCGAAAGCTGTGCCGGTTCGAGTCCGGCCGTCGGCACCAGATTTTTTGATTTTTCGAACCCGGCTCGGCACGGATGCGTTAGCTTGGATTCGCGTGTGCCGCGATGACGGGTTAAAATGGGCGGCTGTGTGTCCTGATTTCCCGGGCCACCTGGCGGAGCTTCAATTCAGACGATGCTGACCAACTACATCCCGGTTCTGATTTTTCTTTTCATCGCGACGGTGTTCGCCGCGGTGCTGTTGGGCGCGGGCTGGCTGCTCGGGCCGCGGCGCCCCGATCCCGAGAAATTGTCGCCGTACGAGTGCGGCTTCGAGGCCTTCGAAGACACGCGGATGAAGTTCGATGTCCGCTACTACCTCGTCGCGATTCTGTTCATCATTTTTGATCTTGAAACCGCATTTTTGTTTCCGTGGGCGGTGTCGCTCGGCAAGATCGGTGTATTCGGTTTCATCGCGATGGTGCTGTTTTTGACGGTGCTGGTCGTCGGCTTCATTTACGAATGGAAAAAAGGTGCGCTCGAATGGGAGTGAACCAAGGCATTTTGGGTATCGGCGAGGGTATGGAGAAGGGCATCTTCACGACCACCGTCGACTCGCTGATCAACTGGGCGCGCACCGGCTCACTGTGGCCGATGACATTCGGTCTCGCCTGCTGCGCGGTGGAGATGATGCACGCCAGCGCGGCGCGCTATGACCTCGACCGCTTCGGCGTGATTTATCGGGCCAGCCCGCGCCAGTCGGACGTGATGATCGTCGCGGGGACGCTGGTCAACAAGATGGCGCCGGCGCTGCGCAAAGTGTACGACCAGATGGCCGAGCCGCGTTGGGTAATTTCCATGGGCTCGTGCGCCAACGGCGGCGGCTATTACCACTATTCCTATTCGGTCGTGCGCGGCTGCGACCGGATCGTGCCGGTCGACGTGTACGTTCCCGGCTGCCCGCCGACCGCGGAGCAGTTGCTTTACGGCGTCCTGCAGTTGCAGAAGAAAATCCGCCGCACCAATACCATCGCCCGCTAAGGGAAGATTTTTGATGACAGACGCTAACGAGCAGTTGGCACAAGCGATTGCGGCCCGCTTTGGCGACGATGTCGTCCGCGTCGCCTCGACCGTCGGCGAAGTGACGTTCGAAATCGTTCCCGAGCGATTGGTGGAGATGGGCACCGCCCTGCGCGACGAGTCGGACTTTCATTTCGAGCAACTGATCGACATTTGCGGTGTCGATTATCTCGGCTACGGCGTCGACCAGTGGAAGACGGTGCGTTCCAAGAACACCGGCTACAGCCGGGCCGTTGACCGGACGCCGACCGAGACCCAGCCAATGCATCGACGCTTCGCGGTCGTCTATCACCTGCTGTCGGTGCGCCACAATCGCCGTCTTCGGTTGCGCGTGTTCTGCGCCGATCCTGCAATGCCGATGGTCGATTCCGTCACCGGCATCTGGCCGGTAGCGGACTGGTTCGAGCGCGAGACATTCGATCTGTTCGGCGTCATTTTCAATGGCCATCCGGATCTGCGCCGCATTCTCACCGATTACGGGTTCATCGGCCATCCGTTCCGCAAGGATTTTCCATTGAGTGGCAACGTCGAGGTGCGTTACGACCCGGAGAAGGGCCGCGTCGTTTACGAGCCGGTGACGATCGAGCCGCGCGTGCTGGAACCGCGCGTGATTCGCAAGGATCACCAGTACATCGAGGGCTTTAAAGATGCCTGAGATTCAGAATTTCACAATGAACTTCGGCCCGCAGCATCCGGCGGCTCATGGCGTGCTGCGCCTGGTGCTGGAGATGGACGGCGAGGTGGTGCAGGGCGTCGATCCGCACATCGGCCTGCTGCATCGCGCAACCGAGAAGCTGGCCGAGAGCAAGCCGTTCAATCACAGCATCGGCTACATGGACCGGCTCGATTACGTATCGATGATGTGCAACGAGCACGCGTACGTCATGGCCATCGAGAAGCTGATGGGCATCGAGCCGCCGATCCGCGCGCAGTACATCCGGGTGATGTTCGACGAGATTACCCGCCTGATGAATCATCTGTTGTGGCTGGGCGCGAATGCGCTCGACCTCGGCGCGATGACGGTGTTCCTGTATTGCTTCCGCGAGCGCGAGGATTTGTTCGATATGTATGAGGCGGCCTCGGGCGCGCGCATGCATGCGACCTACTATCGCCCTGGTGGCGTGTACCGCGATCTGCCGGATGCGATGCCGCAATATCAGCCGTCGAAGTTCCGCAGCGACAAGGATATGAAGCGGATGAACCGCAACCGTCAGGGTTCGCTGCTGGACTTCGTCGAGGACTTTACCGAGCGGTTCCCGGGTTATGTTGACGATTACGAGGCGCTGTTGACGGATAACCGTATCTGGAAGCAGCGCAACGTCGGTATCGGCGAGGTGAGCGCCGAGCGCGCGCTGGAATTGGGCTTCACCGGTCCGATGCTGCGTGGTTCCGGCGTCGAATGGGATTTGCGCAAAAAGCAGCCGTACGAAGTATACGACCGGGTGGATTTTGACATTCCGGTCGGCGTCAACGGCGATTGCTACGACCGTTACCTGGTGCGCGTCGAAGAGATGCGCCAATCGAACCGGATCATCAAGCAGTGCATCGATTGGCTGCGCAAGAACCCGGGCCCGGTGATGATCGCGGACAACAAGGTTGCCCCACCGAAGCGTGAGGTCATGAAGCGCGACATGGAGTCGCTGATTCATCACTTCAAGTTGATGACGGAAGGTTACCCGGTACCGGAGGGCGAGACGTACGCCGCGGTCGAACATCCGAAGGGCGAGTTCGGCGTGTACCTGATTTCCGATGGTGCCAACAAGCCGTTCCGGGTGAAGTTGCGGGCGTCGGGTTTTGCGCACTTGTCGTCGCTCGACGAAATGACCAAGGGCCACATGCTGGCCGACCTGGTCGCGATCATCGCGACGCAGGATATCGTCTTCGGGGAAATCGACCGTTGATCGTTTTTCAGGTTGCCGTATGACTGACGTAGTGGAAAAGAAATCGGACCTCCTTTCGGCGCACGCCCGCGAAGAAATCGATCGCTGGGTAGCGCAGTATCCGGAAGGTAAACAGCGCTCGGCGGTGATCGAGGCGCTGCGGGTCGTTCAGCACGAGAACGGCGGCTATCTGACCGACAATCTGATGGATGCCGTTGCCGAATATCTCGATCTCGAGCCGATCAAGGTCTACGAGGTTGCGACGTTTTATTCGATGTTCGAGTTGAAGGAAGTCGGACGTCACAGTATTTCGGTGTGCACGAATGTGTCGTGCATGCTGCGCGGCGGGTACGACATCGCCGAGCATATCGAGAACAAGCTCGGCATCAAGACCGGCGAAAGCACCCCGGACGGTCGCATTTATCTAAAGTGCGAAGAAGAGTGTCTGGCGGCCTGTGCCGGCGCGCCGATGATGATGGTGGATCACAAGTATTACGAGAAACTCACGCCGGAGCGGGTGGACGAGATTCTCGAAGATCTGGAGTAATACGTTGGACTCGCCCTGTTACGAAACGCTGCAATTCGACGAGCCGTGGACCTACGAGAACTATCTCAAGATCGGCGGTTACGAGGCGTGGAAAAAGATTCTCAACGAGAAGATTTCGCCGACCGACGTGGTCGAAGAGGTGAAGGCTTCCGGCTTGCGCGGCCGTGGCGGCGCCGGCTTTCCGACCGGCGTGAAGTGGAGCTTCATGCCGAAGGACGACCGCCAGAAATACCTGGTCTGCAATTCGGACGAGAGCGAGCCCGGCACCTGCAAGGACCGCGACATTCTGCGGTATAACCCGCACGCGCTGGTCGAGGGCATGGCGATCGGCTGTTACGCGATGGGCGCAACGGTCGGCTACAACTATATTCGCGGCGAATTCATGGATGAGCCGGCGCCGCGCTTCATGCAGGCGGTCAAAGAGGCGTATGAGGCAGGCCTGCTCGGCAAGAACATTCTCGGCACCGGCATCGATATCGACATTTATACGTTCCGCGGCGCCGGCGCCTACATTTGCGGCGAGGAAACCGCGTTGCTCGAATCGCTGGAAGGCAAGAAGGGCATGCCGCGCTTCAAGCCGCCGTTCCCGGCCGGCTATGGTGTTTACGGCCAGCCGACCACGATCAATAACACCGAGACGCTGTCGTCGGTGCCGAGCATCATTCGCCGCGGCGCGAAGTGGTTCGCCGGTATCGGCAAGGAAAACAACGGCGGCACGAAAATTTTTTCGGTCAGCGGCCATGTCGAGAAGCCCGGCAACTTCGAGGTGCCGCTCGGAATTCCGTTCGCGGAACTGCTGGAGATGGCGGGCGGCATGTGGCAGGGCCACAAGCTGAAGGCCGTAATTCCGGGCGGTTCGTCCGTGCCGATCGTGCCCGGCGACGTGATGATGCAGACCGACATGGATTACGACTCGATCAAGAATGCCGGGTCGATGCTGGGTTCCGGCGCGGTCATCGTGATCGACGATCAGACCTGCCTGGTCCGCGTGCTGCAGCGCATTTCGCGTTTCTATTATTCCGAGTCCTGCGGCCAGTGTACGCCGTGCCGCGAGGGGACCGGCTGGCTGTACCGGATGCTGACGCGCATCGAGAACGGGCAGGGTACGCAGGCGGACATCGACCGGCTGGTCGATGTGTCGCACAAGATTGAAGGTCACACGATTTGCGCGCTCGGCGATGCAGCGGCGATGCCGGTGTGGAGCTTCATCCAGCATTTCCGCGACGAGTTTCAGTATCACGTCGATCATCAATGCTGCCAGGTCGGTCCCGGCAGCCGCGCCGAGAGCAAGGCCGCGTAATGAGCGAAGAATTCGTCAATATCGAAATCGACGGCGTGCCGATGAAGGCCGCCAAAGGCGCGATGGTCATCAAGGTGGCCGACGACGCCGGGCTTCTGATTCCGCGTTTCTGCTACCACGAGAAACTGTCGGTCGCGGCGAATTGCCGCATGTGCCTGGTTGAGGTCGAGAAGGCGCCCAAGCCGATGCCGGCCTGCGCGACGCCGGTAACCGAGGGCATGAAGGTCTTCACCAAATCGCCGAAAGCCCTGTCGGCGCAGAAGAATTCGATGGAATTCCTGCTGATCAACCATCCGCTCGATTGCCCGATTTGCGACCAGGGCGGCGAGTGCGAACTGCAGGACCTGGCGCTGGGATACGGCCGCGGCGTCTCGCAGTACACCGAAGGCAAGCGCAGCGTTTTCGACGAGAACATCGGGCCGCTGATTTCGACCGACATGACGCGCTGCATTCACTGCACCCGCTGCGTGCGTTTCGGCCAGGAGATTGCCGGCATCCAGGAACTGGGTGCGACCGGGCGCGGCGAGCACATGCGCATCGGCACCTACGTCGGCCAGGCCGTCAAGCACGAAATGTCGGGCAACGTCATCGACCTGTGCCCGGTCGGCGCGCTGAACTCCAAGCCGTTCCGGATGAAGAGCCGCGGCTGGGAAATGACGCAGCACGAAGCAATCGGCCCGCACGACAGCGTCGGCAGCAATATTTACACGCACACGCTGCGCGGGCGCCTGATGCGCGTCGTGCCGCAGTCGAACGAAGACATCAACGAAACCTGGATTTCCGATCGCGACCGGTTCAGCTACACCGGTGTGCACAGCCTCGACCGCCTCGAGCGCCCGATGGTACGCGACGGTGACGGCTGGCACGAGGTTGACTGGCAGGTCGCGCTGGAGCGCGCGGCGGCGGCGCTGAAGAAAGTTTCCGCCGACGATATTGGCGTGCTGGGCGCGCCGACGGCGAGCCTCGAAGAGCTGTACCTGCTACAGGACATCGCCCGCAAGCTGGGCACCTGCAATATCGACCATCGTTTGAGCCAGGGCGATTTTCGCGACGACGAAGCCGAACCGGCGTTCCCGTGGCTGGGCCTGCCGCTCGCCGATCTTGAAAAGCTGGACGCGGCGCTGGTGATCGGCGCGAACATTCGCAGCGAAGCGCCGATCGTCGCCCATCGGCTGCGCAAGGCCGCGCTCGCCGACGGCGAGATTATGTTCATCAACCCACGCGATTACGAGTTGCACTTCAAGGTCGCCGGCAACATTGTCGCCGCGCCGGCCGCGCTGCCGGAAGCACTCGCGGGGCTGGTCAAGGCGCTGGCCGGGGAGACCGGCAAGGCGGTTCCGGCGCCTGCGCAGGCGCTGGTTGAAAGCGTCCAAGTTACCGATGCGCATCGCGACATGGCGGCACGGCTGGCGGGCCGCGACAATGCGCTCGTGCTGGTCGGCCGCCTCGCAATGACGCATCCGGCGTGGGCTGACTTGCGTGCGCTCGCGGCGGCGGCGGCGGATCTCGCCGGTGTGCGCTTCGGCTACCTGCCGCCGGCCGCGAACAGCGTCGGCGCGGCGCTTGCCGGCGTATTGCCCCGGCGCGGGCCGGGTGGCATTCGCCTGGAACAGGCCGGCTTGAATGCGCGCGACATGTTTACGACGCCGCGCAAGGCGTATCTGCTGATGGGCGTCGAGCCGGAGCTTGAAAGCTGGAACGGCGCCGAAGCTCTGGCGGCATTGACGGCGGCCGGCGACGTCGTCGCCCTGACCAGCTTTGTGACGCCAACAATGCAGGAGTACGCATCGGTGTTGTTGCCGATGGGGGCGTTCGGCGAATCGGCTGCCACGTTCGTCAACTGCGAAGGCCGCCGGCAAAGCTTTAACGGCTTTGCGCAGCCGTTTGCCGATGCGCGGCCGGGCTGGAAGATTCTGCGCGTGCTCGGCAATGTGCTGGGCCTTGGCGGTTTCGATTACGACGCGATCGAGGACGTGCGCACGGCGTTGACGCAGCAGATCGGCGAAGTGACGCCTGACAATCGCTTTGCCGGCACGCGCAAGCTCGCGAAGCCGAAAGCAGCCGCGGGCCTGCAGCGCGCGAGCGAGATTGGCATATACGCCAGCGATGCGCTGGTGCGCCGCTCGGAGCCGCTGCAGCAGACAGACGCGGCGCGGCGGACGGTACATGTCGCCCCGGTGGACGCGGAGCGCCTTGGCATTGCCGACGGCGCCCCGGTCGAAGTCAGTCAGCAGGATACGCACGTGCAGCTCGACGCCGAGGTGGATTCCCGTATCACCGAAGGTACCGTTTGGCTGCCGGCGGGCGTTCCGGAGACGGCGGCACTGGGACCGTTTTACGGTAACGTCGAACTGCGGCCGGTGGCAACGCAAGCGGCGGAGGAAGTGTGATGGTTGACACCTTCAACGCCTATTGGATGGCGCTGCCCTACGACGCGCGCCTGGTACTGATCTCGGTAGGGGGCGTGATCGCGATCATGATCCCGGTGATCCTGTCGGTTGCCTACTACACATACCTCGAGCGCCGGGTCATCGGCTACATGCAGGTCCGCATGGGCCCGAACGTCGTCGGCTTCCACGGTCTGTTGCAGCCGTTCGCGGACGTCTTCAAGCTGCTCATCAAGGAAGTGGTCGTTCCGACCAACGCGAGCCCGGTGCTGTTCATTCTCGCACCGATGGTGATGCTGGTGCCGGCGTTTACGGCCTGGGCCGTGATTCCGTTCAACGCGCAACTGGTGCTGGCGAACATCAACGCCGGCGTGCTCTATATCCTGATGATGACATCGATCGGCGTGTATGGCGTGATCATCGCAGGCTGGGCGTCGAACTCGAAGTATGCGTTTTTGGGCGCGATGCGCTCGGCCGCGCAGCTCGTGTCATACGAAATTGCGATGGGCTTTGCCGTAATCGGCGTGTTGATCGCTTCCGGCAGCCTGAACCTGACCGACATCGTGATGGGGCAGAGCGGCAATATCGGCCACTGGTATGTCTGGCCGCTGCTGCCGTTGTTCGTGATCTACTTCGTCTCCGGCGTCGCCGAAACCAACCGCCACCCGTTCGACATGGCGGAAGGCGAAACGGAAATCGTCGCCGGCTACCAGATCGAGTACTCGGGCGCGACGTTCGCATCGTTCTTCCTGGCCGAATACGCCAACATGATCCTGATCTCGATGCTGGCGTCCATCTTCTTCTTCGGCGGCTGGCTGTCGCCGTTCCAGGGCATCCCGATCATCGGCGACGACAGCGCGATCTGGCTGTTTTTGAAGACGCTGTTTTTCATGTTCTGTTTTCTGTGGTTCCGCGCGACATTCCCGCGTTACCGCTACGACCAGATCATGCGCCTCGGCTGGAAGGTATTCATTCCGTTCACGATTCTGTGGATCGTGCTGGTCGGGCTGATGCGGATTTACCACGTCGCACCGTGGTTTGTGTAGCGAGCTATGAAACGAATCAGTCACTTTTTCAAAACGTTCCTCCTGACGGAGCTGTTCGTCGGTATGGCGGTGACGCTGCGGCATTTCTTCATGCCGAAGACGACGATCCGCTACCCGATAGAGCACACGCCGAAGTCGCCGCGGTTTCGCGGGCTGCATGCGCTGCGCCGCTATCCGAACGGCGAGGAGCGTTGTATTGCCTGCAAGCTGTGCGAGGCGGTCTGCCCGGCGCTGGCGATCACGATCGACTCGGAAATGCGCGACGACGGCACGCGCCGCACGGTGCGTTACGACATCGATGAGTTCAAGTGCGTGTTCTGCGGCTTCTGCGAGGAAGCCTGTCCGGTGGATGCGATCGTGCTGACTGATATCTCCGATTTTCACTTCGAGCGCCGCGGCGAGCAGATCATGACCAAGGAAAAGCTGCTGGCCGTGGGCGACAAGTTCGAAAAGCATATCGCCGAAACCAAAGCTGCGGACGCACCGTACCGATGATATTTCATGAATTGATGTTTTACCTGCTCGCCGGCATCCTGCTGGCGGCCGGCTTGCGCGTGATCACCGTCAAGAACCCGGTGCACGCCGCGCTGCACCTCGTGCTGGCCTTCGTCGCCAGCGCCGGGCTCTGGATCATGCTGCAGGCAGAATTTCTCGGCCTGGTGCTGGTGCTGGTGTATGTCGGAGCGGTGATGGTGCTGTTCCTGTTCGTCGTCATGATGATCGACATCAGCCTCGCGACGATTCGCGAAGGGTTCACCAAGCACGCGCCGCTCGGGGCTGTGATCGCCGCGGTGGTCGCCGCCGAAATCGGCTATGTGATGTGGTCGAAGGCCAGCGGCGTCAGTCTCGGCGCGAACCCGGTCAATCATCCGGCAGGCTACAGCAACACCCAGGCGCTCGGCCAGGTGCTCTACACGCAATACGTCTACCCGTTCGAGATTGCGTCGGCGATCCTGCTGGTCGGCATTATCTCCGCGATCGCGCTGACCATGCGCCGGCGCGCGGGTACGCGGCACCAGAACATTAACGAGCAGGTCCGGGTGCGACGCCAGGATCGCGTTCGCCTGGTCAGCATGGCGGCCGAAGAGCGCCGCAAGCCCGACGCCGATGCCGAAGCGCACGAACCGGAGGCGGTCGAATGATTACGCTGTCGCATTACCTCGTCCTGAGCGGCGTTTTGTTCAGCATCAGTATCGCCGGTATCTTCCTGAACCGGAAAAACGTGCTGATCCTGTTGATGTGCATCGAACTGATGCTGCTCGCGGTGAACCTCAACTTCATCGCGTTCTCGCACTACATGAACGACATCGCCGGCCAGGTCTTCGTATTTTTCATCCTGACGGTCGCGGCCGCCGAGGCCGCCATCGGCCTGGCGATCCTGGTGACGCTGTTCCGCAACCGGAACAGCATCAATGTCGATCGACTCAATTCGATGAAGGGTTAAGGCGCAAGCGCAGATCGAACAATGCAAACACTTTTACTGACCATCGTTCTCGCTCCGCTCGCCGCGGCCATTATAGCCGGCATCTTCGGCAAATACGTCGGCCGCGTCGGCGCGCACAGCGTCACGATTTTCGGCGTGTCGATTTCGTTCGCGCTGTCGCTGTACGTGCTGATCGAGATGGCGTTTTTCGGCATGCCGACGTTCAACGGCGTGATCTACAACTGGGCGATTCCCGGCGGCGTCGCGATGAATGTCGGCTTCCTTGTCGACCACCTGAGCGCACTGATGATGACCGTCGTCACGTTTGTGTCGCTTTGCGTGCATGTCTACA
Source organism: Gammaproteobacteria bacterium (assembly GCA_035690945.1). Classification (GTDB taxonomy): domain Bacteria; phylum Pseudomonadota; class Gammaproteobacteria; order Natronospirales; family DASSBR01; genus DASSBR01. Next base: position 23,418 of record DASSJY010000014.1, on the reverse strand, counting down.
CCATCGGCTACATGCACGACGATCCGGGCTACAAGCGTTTCTTCGGCTACATCTCGCTGTTCACCTTCGCCATGCTGATGCTGGTGATGGCGAACAACTTCATGCAGCTGTTCTTCGGCTGGGAAGCGGTGGGGCTCGTTTCCTACCTGCTGATCGGCTTCTGGTACACGCGTCCCAGCGCGATCTACGCGAACCTCAAGGCGTTTTTGGTCAACCGCGTCGGCGACTTCGGCTTCGTGCTCGGCATCGCCGCAGTGCTGATGGCCACCGGCAGCCTGAACTACGCCGACGTGTTCGCCGCCGCGCCGAGCCTCGCTCACCAGAGTTTCCACATCGCCGGCGGCTGGTCCTGGTCCGTGCCCACGGTGATCTGCGTGCTGCTGTTTATCGGCGCAATGGGCAAATCCGCGCAGGTGCCGCTGCACGTCTGGCTGCCCGATTCGATGGAAGGCCCGACGCCGATTTCCGCGCTGATTCACGCCGCGACGATGGTGACCGCCGGCATCTACATGGTTGCGCGCATGTCGCCGCTGTTCGAGCTGTCGGCAACCGCCCTTAACCTGGTGCTCGTGATCGGCGCGATCACCTGTTTCTTCATGGGCATCCTCGGCGTCGTGCAGAACGACATTAAGCGCGTCATCGCTTATTCGACGTTGTCGCAGCTCGGCTACATGACGGTGGCGCTCGGCGCGTCGGCCTACGCCGCCGGCATTTTCCACCTGATGACGCACGCGTTTTTCAAGGCGCTGCTGTTCCTCGGCGCGGGTTCCGTGATCATCGCGATGCACCACGAGCAGGACATGCGGCGCATGGGCGGGCTGCGCAAGTACATGCCGATTACGTATTGGACCTTCCTGATCGGCTCGCTCGCGCTGGTAGCGTTCCCCGGCTTCTCCGGCTATTTCTCGAAGGACATGATCATCGACGCGGTGGGACATTCGCACCTGGCCGCGGCCGACATCGCTTGGTGGGCCACATTCCTGAGCGTCTTTGTTACCGCGCTGTACACGTTCCGGATGTTCTTTATGACGTTCCACGGCAAGGAACGCATGGACGAACACACGCGCAAGCACCTGCACGAAACGCCGTGGGTGGTGACCGTGCCGTTGATCGCGCTCGCGATTCCGTCCATTTTCGCCGGCGCGCTGACGATCAAGCCGTTACTGTTCGGCGGCTTTTTCGCGAGCTCGATCTACATCGGCCCCGGGCACAACGTGCTCGGCGGCATCGGGCAGGAATTTGCGGGTGCGGGCACATTCTTCGTGGAAGCGCTGACGTCGCCGCCGTTTTATCTGATGCTGTTCGGCATTTTCGTCGCCTGGTACTGCTACATGTTTCGGCCGGAAACGCCGGCGAAGGTGGTGGCGAAGATTCGCTGGCTGTACGCGATCCTCGCGCGCAAGTTTTACTTCGACGATTTCAACCAGATTATCGTCGCCGGTGGCGGCCGTTCACTCGGCAAGTTCCTGTGGCGCTTCGGCGATCAGGCGGTTATCGACGGCGGCATGGTCAACGGCACCGCCTACAGCATCAACTGGTTTGCCGGCGTCGCGCGACGTATCCAGACGGGTTACCTGTATCACTACGCATTCGCAATGGTGATCGGTCTCGCAATCCTGCTGGGCTGGTTTTTGATCTGGTAGGTGAAATGCCTACGCAAAACGTTTAGAGCGGAAAACAGTAAATGGGTCAATTTCCACTATTAAGTCTGGTCATCTGGGTGCCGATCGCCTTCGGCGTCCTGACGCTGATCGCCGAGCGCATTCGCGGCATCGACGTGCGCTGGGTTGCGCTCGTCGGCTCGCTGGTAACGCTCGCCATCAGCGTCCCGCTGTATACCAGCTTCGACGCGACGACGGCAGCGATGCAGTTCGTCGAGCGCGCGCCGTGGATTCCGCAGTTCAACGTCAGCTACTACCTGGGTGTCGACGGCATTTCGATGCCGCTGGTGCTGCTGACCAACTTCATGACTGTGCTGGTCGTGATCGCCGGCTGGAAGGTGATCACCTACAAGCGTGGGCAGTACATGGCTGCGTTTTTGATCATGGCCGGGCTCATGAATGGCGTGTTCGAATCGCTCGACGCACTGCTGTTCTACGTGTTCTGGGAAGCGCAGCTGATTCCGATGTTCATCATCATCGGCATCTGGGGCGGACCAAGACGCATTTACGCGACGATCAAGTTCTTCCTGTACACGTTCCTCGGCTCGGTGCTGATGCTGGTCGCGCTGATCTACCTGTACCTGCAAACCGGCAGCTACAGCATTCTCGCGTTCCAGCACACGCCGATCGGCATGACGGCGCAGATACTGCTGTTCCTCGCGTTCCTGGTCGCGTTCGCGGTCAAGATTCCGATGTGGCCGGTACATACCTGGCTGCCGGACGCACACGTCGAGGCGCCGACCGGCGGCTCAGTGATTCTCGCCGCGATCATGCTGAAGCTTGGCGCATACGGCCTGCTGCGCTTCAGCCTGCCGATCGCGCCCGACGCGAGCCATGCGCTGCAGTGGCTGATGATCATCCTGTCGCTGATCGCGATCATCTACATCGGCTTCGTCGCCATCGTCCAGCGCGACATGAAGAAGCTGATTGCGTACTCGTCCGTCGCTCACATGGGCTTTGTGACGCTCGGCATGTTCATCGTCTTCATGATTGTCGAGAACACCGGCGCGCTAGCCGGCACCGCGATGGGCATGGACGGCGCCATCGTGCAGATGATTTCGCATGGTCTCGTCTCCGGCGCACTATTCCTGTGCATCGGCGTGCTCTACGACCGCATGCATACGCGCGAGATTGCCGACTACGGCGGCGTGGTCAATAGCATGCCGATTTTCGCGTTCTTTTTCGTGCTGTTCGGCATGGCGAACACCGGTCTGCCGGGCACATCCGGCTTCGTCGGCGAATTCATGGTCATCCTGGCGAGCTTCAAGGCGAACTTCTGGGTCGCGATGGTGGCCGCGATTACGCTGATCCTCGGCGCGGCCTACACGCTGGGTCTGCTCAAGCAGGTTCTGTGGGGGCCGGTCGCGAATGATCGCGTGGCGGCACTGAAAGACATCAGCCCGCGCGAGTTCCTCGTCCTCGGCGTGCTGGCGCTCGCCGTGCTGGCACTGGGCGTTTATCCGCAGCCCCTGGTTCACGTCATGGAACCGTCGGTGCACCACCTCGTCCACCAGGTCATGCAGTCGAAGCTATAACTATGAACTTCACCGCTCCCGCATTCGCTCCCGCCATTCCGGAGATGTTCGTCTTCGGCATGGCCTGCTTCATTCTGCTGGTGGACGTGTACGCCGGCGAACGCCGCCGCGTAGTCACCTACTGGCTGTCGCTCGCGACGCTGGCCGGTGCCGCGTGGCTGACCGCCTCGCTGACGCCGACGACGCAAATCACGTTCGACGGCATGTTCGTCAACGACAAGCTGGCGCAGGCGCTCAAGCTGTTCACCTACGTGATCACCGCGGCAGTGTTCCTGTATTCACGCGATTACCTGCAGCAGCGCAACCAGTTCAAGGGCGAGTTCTACGTGCTTGGCCTGTTCGGCATGCTGGGTGTGATGATCCTGATCTCGGCGCATAGCCTGCTGACGCTGTACATCGGTCTCGAACTGCTGTCGTTGTGTCAGTACGCGCTGATCGCGCTCGACCGCGACAACGGCGTCGCCTCCGAATCGGCGATGAAGTACTTCATCCTCGGCGCGGTCGCTTCCGCCATCCTGCTCTACGGCATGTCGATCCTGTACGGCATCACCGGCACGTTGGATCTCGGCCAACTCGCACTGTTCATCGCCGGCACCGGCTTTGCGCAGATCGGCCTGATCTTCGCGGTCGGCTTCGTGGTCGTGGCGCTGGCATTCAAGTTCGGCGCGGTGCCGTTCCACATGTGGCTGCCGGACGTCTACGAAGGCGCACGTACGCCGATCACGCTGTACGTCGGTTCGATTCCGAAGATCGCCGCGTTCGTGATGTTTATCCGCCTGCTTGCCCAAGGCTTGGGCGGCCTGCACCCGAGCTGGGAGCAGATGCTGATCGCGATCTCGGTGCTGTCGATGGCGGTCGGCAGCGTGCTCGCGATCGCGCAGACCAACATGAAGCGCATGCTCGGCTACTCGACCATTTCGCACGTCGGCTACATCCTGCTCGGCATCCTCGCCGGCACCCAGATCGGCTACGAAGCGGCGATGTTTTACACCATCACCTACGTGATCATGGCCACCGCCGCGTTCGGCATGGTCATCCTGCTCAGCCGGCGCGGTTTCGAAGGCGATATGATCGCGGACTTCAAGGGCCTGAATGAGCGCAGCCCGTGGTTTGCCGCGATGATGCTGTGCGTCATGTTCGGCATGACCGGCGCGCCTCCGTTTCTCGGCTTCTTCGCCAAGCTGTACGTCATCGAGGCGGTGCTCAATGTCGGCCTGGTCTGGCTTGCCGTCGTCGCAGTGCTGTTCGCCGTCATCAGCGCGTTCTACTACCTGCGCGTCGTCAAGTTCATGTACTTCGACCACAGCGACGACAAGACGCCACTCGAAGGTGGCTGGGATTTGAAGTGGGTGCTCTCGGGTAACAGCCTCGCGATCCTCGCTCTCGGCATCGCGCCGGCGCCCCTGATGGCGCTGTGCGTGCACGCGTTCGGGTTCTAAGCTCCGGACATCATGTTCCATGACGCCTTGTAAACCCGGCGGCCGCCGCGAGGCTCCAAAGCAATAGAACGAGCCAGCCGACAGCGCCACCGCCTCCGGACGTCGTTTTATCTCCGGCGGCGACGGGCGCGGTGGTGACAGTCACGCTAAGCGGTACGGCAGCGATCGGATTTTGCGGATCGTTGCCGGTGACGCATAGCGGAGCCGTATACGTGCCGGGGGCGGTTGTGCTGGCGTCGAACGTGACATCGACATTTTGGGCGCTGCCTGCCTTGATCGTGCCGCTCCGTTCGCTGAAATTCAGGCCCGCGAGGTTGTTGCTGGAGCAGTTGAACGTGCCGGTGAGCGTATAGGCTAATGACGCACCGGCCGTATACATTGTGGCGCCCTGCTTGAGCAATTTGCCCGGATCCAGTATCAGCGCGCCGGTGGAGGCGTCGTCCACTTTTTTGGAGACGAACCAGTACCATGACGGAGCGCTCTTGTCGCTGTAGGACCCGCCGAAGGTGACGTCCACGATCAGCCAGTACTTGCCTTTATCCAACTGAACGGGCACTTGGCCCGCGGCGGCCAGATCAAGTACGATGCCGCCATGGTAATCGCCGGCCGTGGTATTGATGCCGGCGCCGGTGGGCGTGCTGTGGTAGTGCCAGATGTAGTCGTCCAGACCGTTTTCGGGATTGCCCACCGGCCGGCCGCCGGCGTCCTCGTAGATGTACCAGTCGATCGCGGTCGCATCCTGGCTCACCGTCACTTGCTTCTGGTCCGCCGATTGCGCGAAACCGTCTGTCGCGATTTTGGTCACGGTACCGGCGACCGGCATGCTGAAGTGGTCGGCGCTGTAAATGCCATGGCCGTCGCCGGTGTATTTGTCCGACGGGAAGCCGCCGGTTGACCCCTTCCATGGCTGGTCCCAGACCGATATCGTCGCCGAATCGCCGGTGGTTGCGAGGCTCCAGTTCAGATCGCCGAGGCCGGTATCTGCAACGTTTAACGTCGCCGACGCGCTCTGGCCTTGTTTCACACTGAGGCTGAGGTTTGCCGGGGTAACGGCCATCGTCGGCGTCGGTGGCTGCGGCTCGACCGCAAGCGGCAGATGCATCGGCGGGATCGGCTGGCCGTCGTCGCCGTTACCACTGGTGCTGACGTTGATTTGTGCAAATGCCCATTGTTTGACCGGCAGTGCAGCGACGTCGGCCGTGAATGTCACCGTCCTACTCGCGCCGGGCGCGAGTGTGAAAGCGGTGGGCGAGACAGTGACATTGAGCCCGCTGGTCGCGTCGGCGGCAGCGACGGTGTAGGAGGCGGTCGCGCCGCCAAGGGTGCTGGTAAACGTGCGCGTCCATTGGCAGGTCAACACGCAGTCGTTGTTCGCCAGGCTGGGCAGGTTGAGCGTCGTCAGGTCGCCGTTCTTGACCGGATCGGCGGTGTCGTAGTCGTCACCCGCGATGTTCATGATCAAACCGCTGCGCGTCGCGCGGCCGATGTCGATCCGGCCCGCGCCGCGCACTTGCGGCGACGGGACGCTGTTACCGGCGACGCAGATCTGATCGGCATCCAGGCTTGCGCAGGCATCGCGCAGCGGCGTCACGACAGTTGTCAGCATCAGTGCCGACTTGATTGCCGCCGGCGTCCACGCCGGATGCCGTTGCATCAGCAGCGCGCCGGCGCCGGTGACGTGCGGGGTCGCCATCGACGTGCCGTTCATGAAGGCGTAGCTTTGCGGCTGATCGAGGCCGCCGCTCACGCCGTCGGTGTAGGCCGGATTCGAAGTCGCCGCCAGTACGTTGACCCCCGGTGCGGCAAGGTCCGGCTTCACCAGGTTGTCGAAGACGCTGCCGGCCGGCCCGCGCGAACTGAAGCCGGCGATGAAATCCGCCTGCGTCGGATCGTGCGATTGCACGGCGCCGCCGATCGCCGCTGTCAATGCCGGGTTGAACGGATTGGTCGGGCTGGCGCCGCCGCCTGTGCCTGGATTTGCGACCAACCAGTTCTTGAGCGTCAGGCCATCCTGATAATCGAGCTGCACGCCCGGCACCACATAGCTGTCGTCGTACATCGTGTTCATGTCGGCGGTATTCGCCAGCACGTAGCCCGCGGCGCCGGCCGTGCCCGACGTGTACTGGCCGGGATGCGCATTCCAGTCATACGACACGTTGATGGCTTTTTGCACCCGCGCGATCGTGCCGCGATCGCAGACGACGATGGCGCCGCCCGGGAACGTATTCGGTGGAAACGGAAAGTCGCATTCGCGCTCGGCCTGGGCTATTTCCGCCGCGGTGGTCGGCGCCGTTTTCGGCGCATATACGGCATTCGGGTCGAGGTGCGCGCTGTAATCGTAGTCGGAGGGGTAGTGATAGTCGCCGGCATACACGATCGGCGCGGCCGGCAGGCTGCCGGTGACGCCGGTGCCGGTCAGCGTGCCGGGCGGATTGGTGCCGCCAGCCGCGGTGATCGAGTTCGAAAACAGGCCGTCATGGGTGCTGGCGGCGACGGTCGTGACCCACGGCCCCATGTGCTCGACCGGATACAGTAGCGTCGAGTCGCCCGCCATGGTGTTGCTCGGGCCGCCGTTGCCGCCGGCCGCCGCGACGTAGATACCGGCTTCGCTCGCCGACAGGAGCGCCTGTGGCATGGCGTTGACATACGGATTGCCGCCGCCGCCGATGGACAAGTTCAGCACCATGCCCTTGAAGCCGGCTGTCTTCGCCAGCGCCGTCTTGTCCTTGATCGCCTGGTTGATCGCCGCGACGATCTTGTCGGTGGCGCAGGTGTCGGTGGGGTCGCAGACGTCGTAGACAATGAGGTTCGCGTGCGGCGCGACGCCCGACAGCGGTACTTGCGCGCCATTCAGATCGGCGTCGACAAGGTTGCCGGCGGCAGTGCTCGCGGTGTGCGAGCCGTGGCCCTCGGAATCCTCCGGCGAATGCGGATCGTTTTTGCCGCTGGTGTACGTGTAGGCGCCGATCAACTTGTCGTTGCAGGCAAAAAATGATGGTTTCTTTGCAGTCTGGTCGATATTGGTCGGGTCGCAGACGCCGAGGTAATTGCCGCTGCCGAGCGGATCCTGCACCGCGTAGCCATCGACCGGCCCGACCGCCGCAAACGAATCGTTGGCCGAATTGATGCCGGTATCGATATCCGCCACCACAATGCCTTCGCCTTCGGTGTCGGCGGTCGTGGCCGTCGACAGCGCCCAGACCGCCGGGGCGTCGATCCATGCGCGGCTCGCGCCCGTATCATCGGCCTGCGCGGCGCTGAGACGCAGATAACGCACCGGCTCGACCGACGCCACGTCGGGCAGATTCGCCAGCCGGACCGCTTCGGCGCGGCTGAGACTGACCGACATTCCGTTCAGCGCGTAACGGTAGGTAAAGTGCGGTGTGAGCGGGCGCTTCAACAGCCCGCCGGCGCGCTGCAGGAATTCAGTGTGACGCGCTTTGAGATCGCGGGCGTAAGACAGTTCGGTCGAAGTAAATGCTTCGGTGCGGCGGGCGTCGGGGGTGGCGTTCAGCGGGCTGCGGGTGCCGCTGCCGGCATAAAGCGGCACCGGCGCGCCTTTGAAGCGCACGATATAGCGCGTTCGCTGCGCCGCCGGCGGACTCGCCGCCTGTCGGATCGGCTGCGTCATCAGCGCGTGGGCCGACGGCGGCGGGACAGCAGTAGTGGCGGCGAAGCCGGCGGCAGCGACGCCGAATGCAACGCCGGTCGCCGCAGGAATCCAAAAGCGCATGTTCAACCCCCCCTCGGTGATCTTGCCAGAAAGACCACAGTGCACCCTTCAAGGATACCAGCTTCTGCAGCTATAGCAGCTTGGGCGGATTATTCGGCTATCGCCCGAGCCGGCTTCGTGCCGCCGCCCTGGCCGCTGAAGTCTTTGACAATGAGAACGTTGAAGCCGTGCTGGCCGATCATCAGGTTCAGCGCGGCGAGTTCGTGCCGCTGGACGTGCTGCCACTGATGGAGCGCGGTCTGCAGTCGGCCGTGCAGTTGCCGATAGACTGCGTACTCCTGTTTTGTCGGCGCGGCATCGGCGCGGCTCAGCGTACGCTCGAGCCACGCGAGCTTGCTGTTGAGGCGGGCAGGATAGTTCAGCATCGCCTGGCTGGCATGCGCGCGCGGCTGCCATAGGCTGTCGGCGATCTCGGTCAGCGTGTTGTCGAACTGGCCGGCCACGGTGACGATCTGGTTCGCGCCGGGCCTGGCGGCGAAGCGCTGCTGCAGACCATAGATCTGGTCCCGCAAATCGCTGATCTGGTTGACCACGCGGTGGTCAGCCGCAATGTCGTCACGCAGCTTCATCATCAGATTGAACTGCCGTTTCAGTGCCGCCATCGACACGTCCACGCGCGGATCCATCTTGACGGTCAGCGTTTTCTGCCACGTCCGGCCGTCCACGTTCAGCGTCACCTTATAGGTGCCCGGCAGTGCGAGCGGCGCGACCGGACCGCCCATGTCGTAGACCGCGCCCGGGATCGACGGCGGCAGCGCATAGTGCAGATTCCAGACGAAGCGGTGCATGCCGGCGCTCGAAGGCAGCGACGGCACGTTGCCGCTGAGATCGATCGCGCTGGTGAAGCGGCGCACGAGCCGGCCCTGGCTGTCGCGGATCGTCAGCGTGATCGGCTTGTCGGGCGCCGACGCCAGGTAGTAGTCGATCATTGCGCCGTGCTGCGGATTGCTTCCGGCTGTTCGCTCATTGCCTTCCAGCCCGCGCGTTTGGCGCACGCGGTACGCGGGCGCCGGCGCGAAAAGGTGCGCCGGTGCGTTCGCAAGCTTGGGCGTAAGCTGCTCGAGCGGACTGATGTTGTCGAGCACCCAGAAGCCGCGGCCGTGGGTTGCGACGATCAGGTCGCCGGCATGCACAATCAGGTCGTGCACCGGCGCTGATGGCAGATTCAACTGCAGCGGCTGCCAGTGATCGCCATCGTCGAACGAGACGTAGACGCCGGTTTCGGTGCCGGCAAACAGCAGGCCGCGGCGGTGCGGGTCTTCGCGCACGACGTGCACGTAGGCGGGCGCTTTGATGCCGCTGGTGATCTTCGTCCAGTGCCTGCCGTAATCGCGGGTGCGGAAAATGTACGGCTTGACGTCGTTGAGCTTATGGGCGTCGACGGCGACATAGGCGGTTCCCGCATCGAACGGCGAGGCTTGAATCTGCGCCACCTTGGCCCATTGCGGCAGCCCTGGGGGGGTGACGTTGTGCCAGGTCTTGCCGCCGTCGCGGGTGAGCTGCACCAGTCCGTCGTCGGTGCCGATCCAGATCTCGCCGGCGGCCTTGGCCGACGGCGCGATGCTGAATATCAGGTCGTAGTACTCGGCGCTCGAATTGTCGCGCGCGATCGGGCCGCCGGACGGCCCCTGTTTGGACTGGTCGTTGCGCGTCAGGTCCGGGCTGATCTGGTGCCAGCTCGTGCCGCCGTCGGCGGTCTTCATCAGCACTTGCGACGCCGTGTACAGCACCTGCGGGTTCTGCGGCGAGAACGCCAGCGGTGCGGTCCAGGTGAAGCGATGCTCCAGTTCCTCGGCCGGCTGCCCGTCGGTATCGACCGGCCACGGCGATACGTCGCGCACCTGGCCGGTGCGCTTGTTATAGCGGGTCAAAATGCCGAAATAGGAGCCGGCATAAACAACATTCGGGTTTGCGGGACTCGGCAGCACGTAGCCGCTTTCGCCGCCGCCGACCGGGTGCCAGTCGTGCTCCGTGATTGCGCCGTGGCTGGTGGCGCTGGCGATATCGACCGAGCCCCAATCCTGCTGCGAACCATAGATGTGATACGGGAACTGGTTGTCCGCGGCGACGTGGTAGAACTGGGCGGTCGGCTGGTTGTCCGGCTGCGTCCAGCTCGCGCCGCCGTTGGTGGTGATGGCCGCGCCGCCGTCCTCGCCGAGGATCATGCGCTGCGGGTTGTTCGGGTCGATCCACAGCGCGTGGTTGTCCGGGTGCGGCTCGCGCACCGTGCCGAACCACTTGCCGCCGTTGGTCGAGCGGAACAGGTGGACGTTGCCGACGTAAACCGTGTTCGGATCCTGCGGGTCGGTCTTCAGCAGGCTGAAGTACCAGGCGCGCTGGCGCAGGCGCTGATCGTCGTTGATCAGCTTCCAGTGCGCGCCGCCGTCGTCGGAGCGATACAGCCCGCCTTGATGAGCCTGGATCAGCGCATAGACCCGGTGGCCGCCGGCGGCGACCGCGACACCGATGCGCCCCAGCGGGCCGACCGGCAGACCGTGGCCCTGCAGCCGCGTCCAGGTTTTGCCGCCGTCGGTGGATTTGAACAGGCCGCTGCCGGGGCCGCCGCTTTCGAGGTGCCACGGCGTGCGGTACATGTCCCACATCGCCGCGTAGATGATGTTCGGATTGGCCGGGTCGATGGCAAGATCGGTCGCACCGGTACGGTTGTTGACGTACAGCACCCGGTGCCAGGTCTGCCCGCCGTCGGTCGAGCGGAACACGCCGCGCTGCGTGTTTGAACCGTAGACGTGGCCGAGCGCCGCGACCAGCACGACGTTCGGGTCGCGCGGATCCACGACAATGTCGCCGATGTGGCGCGTGTTGGACAGGCCGATATGCCGCCAGGACGAGCCGCCGTTGGTCGACTTGTACATGCCGTCGCCAAACGACGTGTCGTTACGCGGATCGGCCTCACCGGTACCGACGTAAACGACGTTGGGCGCGGACGGCGCAACCGCGATCGCGCCGATCGAGGAGACCGGCTCGCGCGCGAATACCGCGTGCCAGGTGACGCCGGCATCGGTGGTCTTCCAGACGCCACCGGCGGCGGCGCCGAAGTAATAGGTATTGGGATCGCTGGCGACGCCGGCCACGGCCGGCGCGCGGCCGCCGCGGAACGGGCCGATCTGGCGCCAGTGCAGGCCTTCGTAGAGGCTGGGCAAGATGGTCGGCGCGGCGAACGCGACGGGCGCCAGCAGGACCAGCAGGGCGAGCGCGGCGCGGCGCAAACTCAACTTGACGAAGCGGTTTCCGATGAGGGGCACCTCATTGTCACGTTGTTGGTGGCAGCGGTGCGCGGTCCTTCGGACACCACACGAAATCAGCAGCTATTACACGTCCCTGTGCTACGATACGCAATTCACTCGACGACCATTCGGAGTGCTTTCTGATGCCGTTGACACCGGAAGACGTAAAACGGATCGCGTTTCTCGCGCGCCTCGGAATCGACGACGCCGATATTCCCGGCTACGCGGACAATCTGAGCCGGATTATTGCTTTTGTGGATCAGTTGAATGCCGCGGATACCAGCGACGTGGCGCCGATGGCGCATCCGTTGGATCGTGTCCAGCGACTGCGTTCGGACGAGGTGACGGAAGTCGATCAGCGCAGTATCTACCAGCAAAACGCAACGGGCGTCGAAGCTGGATTGTACACGGTCCCTCGGGTTATCGAGTAAACAATAAAGGGTTTTCCCTCTAACAAATTCATATTCTTTGAACGAATCGACACCGAAAGGTTCCCCGGCGTGCCCATTCCAACGATGACTCTTGCGCAAATGGTCGCGGCGCTGGCGCGCGGCGATATCACCAGCACCGAGTTGACGACCGACTACCTCGATCGCATCCAGCGGTTCAATTCCAAACTGAACGCATTTGTGACGGTGATCGCAGATGAGGCGCTGGCTGCGGCGGCTAATGCCGACAAGAAGATCAAGGCAGGCGAGGGCAGCCGGCTGACTGGCGTGCCGCTGGCCCACAAGGACATCTTCTGCACCGCAGGCGTGCGCACGACCTGCGGCTCGCGGATGCTCGACAACTTCGTGTCGCCCTACGACGCAACGATCGTCGAGCGCCTGCACGCCGCCGGCATGGTATTGCTCGGCAAGACCAACATGGACGAGTTCGCAATGGGCTCGTCGAATGAAACCAGTTACTACGGTCCAGTCAAAAATCCATGGGATCTCGAGCGCGTGCCGGGCGGCTCGTCCGGCGGCTCGGCGGCGGCAGTCGCCGCGCGCCTGGCACCGGCCGCGACCGGCACCGACACCGGCGGCTCGATCCGCCAGCCGGCGGCGCTGTCCGGCATCACGGGCCTCAAGCCGACTTACGGGCGCGTATCGCGTTATGGCATGATCGCGTTCGCCTCCAGCCTCGACCAGGCCGGCACGCTGACGACCACCGCCGAAGACGCGGCGCTGCTCCTCAACCAGATGGCGGCGTTCGATCCGAAAGACTCGACCAGCGTAGATGAGGCGGTGCCGGATTACGTCGCCGCGCTCGGCAAGCCGGTGAAGGGACTGAAGATCGGCGTGCCGCGCGAGTTCTTCGATGAAGGGCTGGATGCGGGTGTCGAAAAGGCAGTGCGGGAGGCGCTGGACGTGTATCGTGACATGGGTGCGGAAATCATCGATGTCAGCCTGCCGAACCTCGGATTGTCGGTGCCGACCTACTACGTCGTCGCACCGGCGGAATGCTCGTCCAACCTGTCGCGCTTCGATGGCGTGCGCTTCGGGTATCGTTGTGACAATCCGAAGGACCTCACCGATCTCTACACCCGCTCGCGTGGCGAGGGCTTCGGCCCCGAAGTCAAGCGGCGCATCATGACCGGCGCCTACGTGCTGTCGGCCGGTTACTACGATGCCTATTATCTGAAGGCGCAGAAAACGCGCCAGTTGATCGCTGCCGATTTCAAGCGCGCGTTTGAACAGGTCGACGTGCTGATGGGCCCGACCACGCCGACGCCGGCGTTCGGCATCGGCGAAAAAAGCGACGACCCGATTACGATGTATCTGAACGACATCTACACGATCGGCGCGAACCTTGCGGGCCTGCCGGCACTATCCACGCCGATGGGCTTCGTCGACGGGCTGCCGGTCGGCCTGCACATTATCGGCAATTATTTCGATGAGGCCGGGATTCTCGCCGCCGCGCATCAGTACCAGCTACAGACCGATTGGCACAAGCAGACGCCGAAGGGATTTGCCTGAGATGGAATGGGAAACCGTAATAGGGCTCGAGATCCACACCCAGCTCGCGACGCGCAGCAAGATTTTTTCCAGCGCGTCCACCGAATACGGTGCGCCGCCGAACACGCAGGCGAACCTCGTCGATCTCGGCTACCCCGGCGTTCTGCCGGTCTTGAATCGCGACGCGGTGCGGATGGCGGTGAAGTTTGGTCTGGCGATCGGCGCAACGATTACCGAGCGCTCGATCTTTGCGCGCAAGAATTATTTCTATCCGGACCTGCCGAAGGGTTATCAAATCAGTCAGTACGAGTTGCCGGTGGTTGCCGGCGGCCAGATCGCGATCGAACTCGACGACGGCACCGTGAAGACGATCAACCTCACGCGTGCACATCTCGAAGAAGACGCCGGCAAATCGCTGCACGAAGCGTTTGCCGACAAAACGGGCATTGATTTGAATCGCGCCGGCACGCCACTGCTGGAAATTGTTTCCGAACCGGAAATGCGCTCGGCAAAGGAAGCCGTTGCTTACATGAAGAAGCTGCACAGCCTGGTGCGGTATCTCGAAATCTCCGACGGCAACATGCAGGAAGGCTCATTCCGTTGCGACGCGAACGTGTCGGTGCGGCCGAAGGGCGAGGAGAAGTTCGGCACGCGCACCGAGCTCAAGAACCTGAACTCGTTCCGCTTCGTCGAGCAGGCGATCAACTTTGAAATCGAGCGCCAGATCGAGCTGATCGAAGGCGGCGGCACGGTTGTACAGGAAACGCGCCTGTACGACCCGACGAAGCATGAAACGCGCTCGATGCGCGCCAAGGAAGAAGCGAACGATTACCGCTATTTTCCGGACCCGGATTTGCTGCCGCTCGAAATCGAGCAGGCCTTCATCGACGAGGCGCGCGCCGACCTGCCGGAACTGCCGGACGAAAAGAAGGCGCGCTTCATGTCGCAGTACGAGCTGTCGGCCTACGATGCCGGTGTGCTGACTGCGAGTCGCGAGCTGGCCGACTATTATGAGGCGGTTGTCGAGGTCCTGGCGGGTGAGCCGAAGCTGGCCGCCAACTGGGTCATGGGCGAGCTGTCGGCCGCGCTCAATCGCGGCGGGATGGAGATCGGCGAGAGCCCGATTGCCGCCGACGATCTGGCGCAATTGCTGACCCGCATCACCGACAACACGATTTCCGGCAAGATTGCCAAGGAAGTCTTCGAGGCGATGTGGAACGGCGAGGGCGGCGCGGACGAGATCATCGACGAGCGCGGCATGAAGCAGATTACCGACACCAGCGAGATCGACGGCATTATCGAAGAGGTGATCGCCGCGAACCCGGATCAACTCGCCCAGTACCGCGCCGGCAAGGACAAGCTGTTCGGCTTCTTCGTGGGGCAGGTGATGAAGGCGACGCAGGGCAAAGCGAATCCGCAGCAGGTCAACAAGTTGCTGAAGGAAAAGCTAAGCTGAGTCCGATCTCCCACCCTTGTTCCCCTCTCCCTTCGGGAGAGGGGCTTTTGCAGTCGCTCCACCGCAAACGGAACAACCTGAATCGCGCGCAATCCGCGCACTGCGCCATTCTCCGGTTAGTCCCGCATAACGCCACAGCGTACCCGGCGGCGTTTCCCCAAGCCCCGTTAGCTGCTTTAGCGCTTCCACCGCCATAGCCGCCCCGATGACACCGACGACCGGCGCGAACACACCGTTACCGGCGCAATCCTCAAGCCCTTCGTCGGCTTCGGAATACAGACACGCGTAACACGGGCTGTCCGGAAGGCCGGCATCAAATACAGCAAGTTGGCCGTCATAGCGGATTGCGGCGCCTGACACCAACGGCGTTCCCGCGGCGACACAGGCAGCGTTCAGTGCGAATCGGCTGCCGAAGTTGTCGGTGGCGTCAACCACCAGATCCGCCTGCGCGACTTCAGTCGCGAGTGCGCCGTCCTGCAGCCGCTCGGACAGCGGAAGCAGTTCGAGCGTCGAATTCACCCCGGCGAGTCGCATGCAAGCAGCCTCGGCCTTGCCCGCGCCGACGTCGGTTTCCGCGTATAGCGACTGGCGTTGCAGGTTGGTCAGATCCACGCTATCGAAATCGTTCAGCACCAGCGTGCCGACGCCCGCCGCGGCCAGGTATTGCGCTGCCGGCGAGCCGAGCCCGCCGAGGCCGACAACCAGGACCCGCGCGTTCTTCAGGCGCGCCTGCTGCGCGGCGCCGAAGCCGGGCAGGGCGAGATGACGGGCGTAGCGGAGGGAGTCGGGTGACACGGTAACTTTGCGCTTGATGGGCGTCGGCGTTATTTTAAACCATCCGTCATGCCAGCGAAGGCTGTTGTCCCGATCCGGAACGTACGCGGCCAAGTCGCACCATCAAGAGCTGGATTCCGGCCCGCGCTGGAATGGCAAGAAAAAGAATTCGACCCGTTATTCGAAGGAGAGAATCATGGGCAAGAACGTCGCGCAAAAGCTGATCGAATCGCACCTGGTCGAGGGCACGATGACGCCCGGCGAGGAAATCGGTATTCGAATCGACCAGACGCTGACGCAGGATGCGACCGGCACGCTGGTGATGCTCGAGTTCGAGGCGATGCAGATTCCGCGCGTCAAAACAGAGTTGTCGGCGCAGTACATCGACCACAATCTTCTGCAGACCGACTTCCGCAACGCCGACGACCATCTTTTTTTGCGCAGCGCGTGCAAGAAGTTCGGTGTCTGGTACAGCCGCCCCGGCAATGGTGTCAGTCATCCAACTCACCAGCAGCGCTTCGGCAAACCCGGCAAAACCATGGTCGGCTCGGACAGCCACACTCCGGCCGCGGGCGCGATCGGCATGCTGGCGATTGGCGCGGGTGGCTTGGAAGTCGCGATGGCGATGGCTGGCGAGCCGTTCTACACCCGGTTGCCGAAGGTCATGGGCGTCAAGCTGACCGGCGAGTTGCCCGACTGGGTGAGCGCCAAGGATGTGATTCTGGAAATGTTACGCCGCCACGGCGTCGACGGCGGCGTCGGCAAGATCATCGAATATTACGGGCCGGGACTGGCGAATCTCACGCCGATGGATCGTCACGTGATTGCCAACATGGGCGCGGAGTTGGGCGCGACGACGACCGTGTTTCCGTCCGACGACAAGGTCCGGCAATTCCTGGTGCGCGAGGGCCGTGGTGACGATTGGGTGGAACTGACCGCCGATGCCGACGCCGGCTACGATGAGCATGACGAAATCGATCTGTCGACGCTCGAGCCGCTGATTGCCAAGCCGAGCAGCCCCGGCAATGTCGTGCCGGTTTCGGAGGTGGCGGGCGCGGAAATTTACCAGAGCTACATCGGATCCTCGGCGAACCCCGGTTTGCGCGACATCGCGATCGCCGCGCTGATCGCCGACGGCAAACAGGCGCACGACCGCGTGTCCCTCGACATCAACCCGACTTCGCGGCAGATTTTCGAGAACCTGGCGGATCTCGGCTACCTGCAAAAGCTGATTCATGCCGGCGCGCGTATTCACCAGACGGGCTGCAACGGCTGCATCGGCATGGGCCAGGCGCCGGCGAGCGGCCGCATCAGCCTGCGCACGGTGCCGCGCAATTTTCCCGGCCGTTCCGGCACCAAGGAGGACTCGGTTTACCTGTGCAGTCCGGAAACTGCGGTCGCGTCGGCCCTGACCGGCAAAATCACCGATCCGCGCACGCTCGACATGGCGTATCCGCACTTCGAGGAGCCGGAAGAGGTCACGGTCAACAAGGAGATGCTGGTCGCGCCGGCGGAGACCGGCACGGACGTGGACCTCGAAAAGGGGCCGAACATCAAGCCGCTGCCGGATTTCGACGCGCTGCCCGACAAGCTTTCGGGGCCGGTGCTGATCAAGGTCGGCGACAACATTTCGACCGACGAAATCATGCCGGCCGGTTCACGGGTGCTGCCGTTTCGCAGCAACATTCCCGAGATTAGCAAGTTCGTGTTCTGGCAGGTCGACGAGAGCTATCCGGAGCGTGCGCTTCGGCACAAGGACACCGGCCACTTCATCGTCGGCGGCACGAACTACGGGCAGGGATCGAGTCGCGAGCACGCCGCACTTGCGCCGCGCTATCTCGGAGTCAAGGCGGTGCTGGTCAAAAGCTTCGCGCGCATTCACCTGCAGAACCTGATGAACTTCGGCATCCTGCCGCTGACGTTCAAGGACCCGGCCGATTACGATACGATCGACCAGGGCGACGAACTGGTGATCGAAAACGCACGGGATGCGCTCACCGGCGGCGGCACGATCAAGGTCATCAACAAGACCAAAGACAAAACCTACGAAACGCAGCAAACGATGAGCAAGCGGCAGGTCGAGATGGTGCTCAAGGGCAGCTTGCTGACGGTGGTGCGGGAGAAGCATGCATGAACCGACCCGATAATAAGGTGGAACGTCCGGCGGAGCCGGCACACTCGCCGCCGAAGTCTAAGCGGCCGATCGGTCAGCAGATCGAGCGGGTGCTGTGGGCGCTGGCGGTGATTCTGGTCCTGATCTTCGTCGTGCAGAACGTGCCGGCGGTGAGGATCACCTATCTCGCCTGGACATTTTCGTTTTCCCTCGGCCTGCTCGTGATCATCACGCTGGCCGTCGGAATGCTGCTTGGCTGGGCGCTGACTGCACTGTTGCGGCGGCGGGCGAGAAAGTGACCCGCGTGTTTTCAAACCAGAAGGATTTGGTGGCGAAAAGCGCGATTTGCCGTTAAGCTTGCCGGCATCCTGAAGGGGGTTCGTGCCGTGCATCCGTGGGCTGAATACGCGAAATTTTTCGCCGCCTTGCTGGCGATGACCAATCCGATTGGCGCGGTGCCGATTTTTATCGATCTCACCACGACCGAGACGGCTTCACAGCGCAATCGCACCGCGTTCAACGCTGCTCTTACGACCGGTATCGTGTTGATCGTCGCGCTGTGGGCGGGCGAGATGATTCTGAATTTCTTCGGCATCAGCATCGCCTCGTTTCGCGTCGCCGGCGGTATCCTGCTGCTGCTGATGGCGCTCGCGATGCTGCAGGCGCGCGTCAGCTCGATCAAGCAGACGCCGGGCGAGCGCCAGCGGGGCGTCGAGCAGGATTCGGTGGCGGTGGTGCCACTGGGCCTGCCGCTGCTCGCTGGTCCCGGCGCCATCAGTACCGTCATCCTCTACTCGCACCACGGCGCACCGTGGTGGAACGGCATCGGTCTCGCGGTCGTCATCGCGATTATCGCCGTGCTGATCTGGCTGTCGTTTCGCGCCGCGCCGCTATTGACGCGCGTGCTGGGCAAGACCGGCATCAACGTCGTTACCCGAATCATGGGCCTGATCATGGCCGCGATCGGCGTGGAGTTTATCGCGACCGGCCTGAAGGCGCTGTTTCCGGTACTTGGCTAGGGCGGACGCTTTTCACTTCGTCACCGGCGCCGGCCGCCGCGATGCCGATTTGCTGCTCAGTATGTCTTCGATGCTGTCCGGGTCGCACGGCCGACTGATCAGGAATCCCTGGCCTTCATCGCAGCCTTGGGCGCGCAGGAATTCGAGCTGCGCCTCCGTCTCGATGCCTTCGGCAACGATGCGCTTGCCGAGCGTTTTCGCCATGCTGATGATCGCGCGCGTGATCGCCATCTGGTGCTCGTCATTCGGAATGCCGGCGACGAACGTGCGGTCGATCTTGAGGCAGTCCACCGGCAGGTCGCGCAGGTAGGCGAGCGATGAATAGCCGGTGCCAAAATCATCGATTGCGATCGTGATGCCCATCTCGTTCAGCTCGCTGATGATGGCGCGATAGGCGGCCGGATCGTCCATCAGCATACTTTCGGTAATTTCCAGCTCCAGGTGATGCGGCGGCAGGCCCGTCATCTCGAGGATAGTCTTGATGCGCTCGACGATGTCCGGCTGGCGCAACTGCGACACCGACAGGTTGACGGCGATCCGCGGCAGCGTATGCCCCTGTTGCTGCCACTCGACCGCCTGACGGCAGGCGGCTTTCAGGACCCAGTTGCCGAGCGGCCGGATCAGGCCGGTGTCTTCGGCAAGGCCGATGAAGCGGCCCGGCAGCATCAGGCCGAGTTTGGGATGCTGCCAGCGCAGCAGCGCTTCGACGCCGACGATGTCGCCGGTGTCGAGGCGGATGCTCGGCTGATAATGCAGGATAAATTCCTTGCGCTCCGCAGCCTGACGCAGGTTGTTCGCGATGCGCAACCGATCGTGAACCTTGCGATTGATGCGTGCGTCGTAGAAGCGGTAAGTATTGCGGCCGAGGCGCTTCGCCTGATACATCGCGGCGTCGGCGTTCTGCGTCAGCGTGGCCGCGTCGCCGCCATCCTTCGGGTAGCAGCTGATGCCGGCACTCGCCGACACGAACAGCGGATCGCCATGCACGACAAACGGCTCCGCGAGCTGCTTGAAAAGCTTGTTGACGACCAGCCCGATATTGTCCGCGTCGGCCGCGTTCGGCAGCATCACCGCGAACTGGTCGCCCGACAGGCGCGCGACCGTGTCGATTTCACGCAGGTTGTCGGTCAGGCGTTTGGCGACCTCGCGGAGCACCGCGTCGCCGGCTTCGTGGCCGAGCGAATCATTGATCATGCGAAAGCCGTCGAGGCCGATTACAGCGATGCCGAGCGTTTCGTGATCCGCACGCGCCTGCTCGATCGCCATCACCAGGTCGTGCTCGAACAGGCTGCGCCCGGGCAGTCGCGTCAGCGGGTCGTGGCTGACGAGAAAATCGACGCGGCTCTGGTAGTTCTTGAGTGCAGACACGTCGGTCAACACGTCGACGTAATTCATGATTTCGCCACGCTCATCGCGCACGGCGTTGATGCTGATGAGGCTGGTGAAGCGCTCGCCGTTCTCGCGCACACAGGTAATTTCGTCCTGCCAATGACCGCTGCCGCGCACGGCCTCGACCGCGCGTTCGTAATCTTCGCGGTCCCGGACGCTGCCGCACAGCATCTTGGGCGTCCTGCCGACGACCGCGCGCACCGGGTAGCCGGTGATGGCGGTGAAGGCCGGATTCACCCAGACGATCCTGCGTTCCGGATCGGTGATGACCACGGCCTCGATCATGTTGGCGAGGGCGCTCGCCGCAACGCGAATGTGGTTTTCCCGGCGTTTGCGTGCGCTGATTTCACGCGCGATGCCGTAAACGCTGCTGACGCTGCCGCCGCCGTTCAGCGGCGCGAGCGTGATGTCCACTTCAAAACTGCTGCCGTCGCGGTGCTGGCAGCGGATTTCGCAGTGCGTGCTGGTCCCGGCTGCCGCGTCGGCGAAATGCTGGCGCGCGACGCCGATACACTCGGCGCCGACAAGGGTTTCCAGCGGCAGGCCGCGCAACTCGTCGGCGTTGTAGCCCGAAATGCGGCGCCAGGCGGGATTGATATCGATGAAGCGACCGGCGATGTCGAATTCGGCGACCGGATCGGGATTCATCTCGAACAGCAACTGCTGCCGGTCGGCCGGCAGGGACGCGCTGTGTTGCACGGGGCGGACCTCCATCAGCCGGACAGTGTTGCGACGGTTACGCGATCCTGGCCGGCAAGATCACGGTAACAGCATATTCCCTTATACCCGTGCTTGGCGAGTGCGGCGGCGACCGGATCGCGTTGATCGAACCCATGTTCAAGCAGCAATACGCCGCCGGCCTTGAGATGTGCCGGCGCGGCGGCGATGATCGTGTCGAGCGATTCCAGCCCGGTCGGACCGGCGACCAGCGCCGCGCGCGGCTCGAATTGCATATCCGGCGCGTCGAGGTGCACGTCGCCGGCGGCGACGTACGGCGGATTGCTGACGATCATGTCGCAGGCGATGCCGTCCAGCGGCTCGCACCAGCCGCCGTGCCGGAACTCGACGTTGCCGATATCGAGATTGGCTGCGTTGGCGCGCGCCGCGGCGAGCGCTTGTTCATTAATATCGGTCGCGATCATGCGGCACTGCGGTCGCTCGCGGCCGATGGCCAGCGCAATCGCGCCGCTGCCGGTGCCTAGGTCCGCTATCGTCCAGACGGCGTCGGCGGGAATTCGCGCCAGTGCCTGTTCTACCAGCAGTTCGGTCTCCGGGCGTGGGATCAGCGTGTGGTGGTTGAGCTTGATCGGCAGCGACCAGAATTCCCGCTCGCCGACGATGTAGGCCAGCGGTTCGCCGCCGCGGCGCCGGGCGAGTAGCGACGCAAACCGTTCGACCGCCTGCTTTTCGGGGCCGAATTCGGGCCGCGCGCGCAGGAACGTGCGCGGCCGCCCGAGCGCGTGGCCCAACAGGATTTCGGCGTCCAGCCGCGCGGCGGGGTCCGCGCCTCCCGGCAGTAGCCGGGCCTCCCGCAAAAGGCTGTCGATGGTTACGTACGTGTGGGAATATTTTATCGTAATTGTCCGCTGCCCTCGTCGACTTGCAAAGCCCCGGCCGACGGCATGGTACAATAACGGCCTGTTTTGCCGAAAAATGTGTCCGGTTTCACGCTATGAACCCGGACGCTTCGTTTTAGCCGATGGTCGAAGGAGTTTGGCCGTCGGTGTCTTTCTTTTTCAGACGAGATTACTGTTATGAAGCTGATCGATCGCTTGAATGAAATCCGTTCCTTCGGTGGCCAAGCCAGGACCAAAGGCTTGCCGGACGACGTCATCGCGCGGTTTGCGGAGACGGACCCGAAGCTCGTACAGGCTGTGGACGAGGCAGTGGCGGCGCATGCACAGTTGCGCGAGGCTTTCCCGGAATTGCTCAAGCTCGATGAAGCGGAGCAGATTCACGCGATCCAGAGCCGCTTCGTCAATTTTTATCCCGAAGAAGCGGTGAATCCGTACGTGTCGCTCGCGGCGCGCGGCCCGTGGCTGATCACGGCCAAGGGTGCGGTGCTGCACGATTCCGGCGGTTACGGTATGCTCGGCCACGGTCATGCGCCGGAAACCATTCTCAAGGCGATGAACCAGCCACAGGTGATGGCCAATATCATGACGCCGAACTTCAGTCAGCGCCGCTTCGTCGACGCGCTGGCGCGCGAGATCGGCCATCGCCGCGAGGGCGGCTGCCCGTTCGACCGCTTCCTGTGCATGAACAGCGGCTCGGAAGCGGTGACCGTCGGCGCGCGCATTTCCGACGTCAACGCCAAGCTGCAGACCGACCCGGGCGCGCAGCATGCCGGCAAGACGATCAACATTCTCGGTCTCGCCGGCGGCTTCCACGGCCGCACCGACCGGCCGGCACAGTTCTCCGACTCGAGCATGAAAGCCTATCAGCATCATCTCGCGTCGTTCCGCGACCGCCGCAACCTGATGACGGTCGAGCCGAACAATCTCGACCAGTTGCGCGAAGCGTTCGCAACCGCGGAAGCCCGCAACATTTTCATCGAGGCATTTTTCCTCGAACCGGTGATGGGCGAGGGCGATCCGGGCCAGGCGATCACGCCGGAGTTCTATGCGCTGGCACGCTCGCTGACGAGCGCCCACGGCGGCCTTCTGCTGGTCGATTCGATCCAGGCCGGCCTGCGCGCGCAGGGCTGCCTGTCGATCGTCGATTATCCCGGCTTCGAGAACGTCGAACCGCCGGATATGGAAACCTATTCCAAGGCGATTAACGCCGGCCAATATCCGCTGTCGGTGCTGGCAATGAATGCGCGCGCCGCCGGCCTCTATCGCAAGGGCATTTACGGCAACACGATGACGGCGAACCCGCGGGCGATGGACGTCGGCAGCGCGGTGCTGAATTCGATCACGCGGGAGATGCGCGAGAACATCGTCGCACGCGGCCGCGAATTCCTCGACAAGCTCAATGCGCTCGCCGACGAACTCGACGGCCCGATTACCGGTGTGCAGGGCACGGGGCTTTTGTTCAGTTGTGAACTTGACCCGCGGTACAAGTGCTACGGCCGCGACAGCACCGAGGAATACTTGCGCATGCACGGCATCG
>DASSJY010000013.1:0-43674 GCA_035690945.1 Gammaproteobacteria bacterium | reverse complement strand
GTCGCCTATCCGAACGACAGCCTCGACGGCAAGGTGACGTTCATCGGGACGTCGGCGACCACCGCAACGGGCCATCAGGGCCTGAGTTTCAAGGTCAAGGTGCTGCTCGCCAAGAGCAAGATCGACCTCAGGCCCGGCATGAGCTGCCGCGCGGAAATTCATACGCGTACCACCCATGACACGCTCGCCGTCCCGGTGCAGGCAGTGATGTATACCGCCGCCGATCGCAAGCGCGCCTCCGCCGACAGCACGTCGGGCTACGTCTTCGTCGTCGACAACGGCCATGTCAAAAAGGAAACGGTCACCACCGGCATCTCCAATGACAAGGACATCGCGATCCTGACCGGTTTGAACGCCGGCGATAAAGTGGTGACCGGCCCGTATGAAACGCTGCATCACCTGAAGGCCGGCGACGCGATCAAGATCACCACGCAGCCTCGGGGTGGGCTGTCCCATGGATAGTCTTGCGGTCTCGCCGCGGATTGACGCGCCTGGCGGCGTTGCGGCTCCTCGCCATAGCTACGGCTGTGACTCGCCGCCGCGCCTTGCCATCCACGCCAATCCGCAGCCGAGCCCATCAAGCAGATCCATCGGACAGGCCACGGGATGAACGCGGTTCGCGAGAGCGACGCGATGCCGCTGCTGCGCCTGCGCGGCATCACACGCCACTACCAGATGGGCGAGACGACGGTCGAAGCGCTCAAGGGCGTCGATATCGACATCGCGCGCAACGATTACGTCGCCTTTATCGGCCCGTCAGGCTCCGGCAAATCGACGCTGATGCACATCGTCGGCTGCCTCGACCAGCCCACCGCCGGCGAATATATCCTCAACGGCACGCCGGTGAGCAAGCTGGACGAAAACGAACTGGCTCGCATCCGCAACCGCGAAATCGGCTTCATCTTCCAGAGCTTCAACCTGCTGGGCCGCGCCAGTGCGCTGCACAACGTCATGCAGCCGCTGATTTATCGCGGCATCGGCATCCGCAAGCGGCGCGAGCTGGCGCAGGCGGCGCTCGAACAGGTGGGGCTCGGCGACCGTGTCGATCACATGCCGAACCAGCTGTCGGGCGGGCAGCGCCAGCGCGTTGCCATTGCCAGGGCGCTGGTCGGCGAACCGGCGATCCTGCTCGCCGACGAGCCCACCGGCAATCTCGAATCCGCGACCAGCCATGAAATCATGCACATGTTCGACCGCCTGCACGAAGCCGGCCACACGATCATCGTCGTGACGCACGAGCAGGATATCGCCGACTGCTGCCGGCGTGTGATCCGGCTGAAGGACGGCCGCGTCGTCAGCGATACGGACAATGCAGGCGGCAGCGGCGACCCGGAGTCGCGCCGTGTATAGTCTGGTTGAATCGCTGCGCTCGGCGCTGATGTCGATTCGCGCCCACGCCTTTCGCAGCTTCCTCACGACACTAGGCATCATCATCGGCGTGACGGCCGTGATCGCGGTCGTATCGCTGATCCAGGGCTTCAGTCACAACATTACCAACCAGTTCAAGGGCCTCGGCTCGAACAGCATCATCGTGTTCGCCTACACGCCGTACAAGGAACGCCTGCTCGGCCAGGAATCTAAAGTGACGCAGGAGGACTTCGAAGCGCTGCAGCAGGAGGTTCGCGGGGTCAACCACGTGACACCGATGATCGAGCTGGGCGGAACCTTCCAGTACCGCGACCAATCGACGACAACCCGCGTTTTCGGCACCACCAGCACCTATCCCGAACTGGAACAGGCTTACCCCGCGACGGGTCGCTTCTTCAACTTCAGCGACCTTCAAAGCCGTCGGCGCGTCATCGTGATCGGAACAACCGTGCGCGACAACCTCCA
Source organism: Gammaproteobacteria bacterium (assembly GCA_035690945.1). Lineage (GTDB taxonomy): Bacteria > Pseudomonadota > Gammaproteobacteria > Natronospirales > DASSBR01 > DASSBR01. Next base: position 41,841 of record DASSJY010000013.1, on the reverse strand, counting down.
CTTGCCCGATAACCCGGTCGGCAAATTCGTGCGCTTCGACGGCGAATGGTTTCGCGTCATCGGGATGTTCGCCAAACGCGGCCAGTTCTTCGGCCGCGATCAGGACGACGTGGCGGTAATGCCCTACAGTACTGCGCTCAGCCTCAAAGGTACGGCCGACGCGCCGAGTATCGAGGTCCTGCTGAAGGCGAACCAGTTGGCCCATATGACATCCATCAAGGCACAGATATCGCGCATCCTGCGCAAGCGCCACCATCTGCCGCCGGGCGAACCGGACGATTTCAGGGTGCGGACGTCCCAGCAGTTGATGGACACAGTCAGCGGCATCCTCGGCACCGTAACACTGGTGCTCGGCGGCATCGTCGGAATTTCGCTGCTGGTCGGCGGCATCGGCATCATGAACATCATGCTGGTGTCGGTCACCGAGCGCACCCGCGAGATAGGCATCTGCAAGAGCCTCGGCGCGCGCCGCCGCGACATCCTGCTGCAGTTTTTGATCGAGTCGGTAGCGCTGTCGTTGCTGGGCGGCGTAATCGGCGTCATTCTCGGCTACGCGATCGGGATCGGCGCATCCCACATCCTCCCCAATTTCGGCAGCGCAACTGTTCCCTGGTGGGTGGTATTGCTGGCCTTCGCCTTCTCCGGAGGGGTCGGCGTGATCTTCGGCATCATCCCGGCGGCCAAAGCCGCGAACATGAACCCCATCGACGCGCTCCGGTATGAATGAACTGCCAAAGGGCCAAATCCGTATCCGCTGACGCTGACGACTTACAACTCAGCCGTTCGGCTCCATCGCCTCCAATTTCTTCCGGAGTTCCGACGAATTCGTGATCACCACCGCAACGTGGCGGAACTGCTGCACTGTCATGCCGTGGCGCTTGATCGCCGCGACCATCGCCTTGCGGGCATTGCGGCGCACGCGCTTGCGATCCGCGGTGGTGTCGGCCGATTTCAGCTCCGCCATGTACTTCGTTCGCAAGCTGTTCAACTCGGCCCGCGTCGCGGCGAATTGCTTGAGCTGACTGTCACTGATGGTGTTGGCGTTCGTGTTAGTGTTGCTGCCGGAATTCGCTTGCTGCTTCGCCGGAGGGGCGTCCGCGTAGGCAGCGGCAACGGGCGTCGCGGCGGTCAATGTCAGAAGCAGGACAATCATCGTCATTTTCATGGGCGTTCCTTCGGCAATTGACATACATCCAGCATGTCAGCCTTCGCCGCCGTTCACAAGCGCTGCGATCACGCTTTGCCGGCCGTGAAGGCGACCATGGGTAACCCTCGACGTACGGTTGCGCGCTTGCGCCGCCCCGATCAAAGGAGTATAAAATCCCGTTTTTTTACCGGGTCAAGCAGGAGAATTGGATGCCCGCTAGCACGAACAAGGCCGCCGACGAGGCCAAAAAATCGGCGGCCGCGGGAAAGAAGCCGGCTTCGCCACGCAAGCGCCAGAGTGTGCTGCATGGGCCGTTCGCGGGTTTCAAGCCGTACAAGCTCAAGCGCGGTGAACCGTACATGAACGATGCGCAGAAAGCGCATTTTCGCGCCATCCTGGAAGCATGGAAGCAGGAGTTGATGGAAGAAGTCGATCGCACCGTCCACCATATGCAGGATGAAGCGGCCAATTTCCCCGACCCGAACGACCGCGCGACGCAGGAATCGGAGTTCAGCCTTGAACTGCGTACGCGTGATCGCGAGCGCAAATTGGCGAAGAAAATCAACGAATCGCTTGAGGACATCGACAACGATGACTACGGTTACTGCGAATCGTGCGGCGTCGAAATCGGCATCCGCCGGCTTGAAGCACGCCCGACGGCCACGCAATGCATCGACTGCAAGACACTGGACGAAATTCGCGAAAAGCAGATGACAGTGTGATCTATTCGGGCCGGTTTGCGCCCTCGCCGACCGGCCCGCTCCACTTCGGCTCCCTCGTCACCGCCCTTGGCGGCTTTCTGCAGGCGCGCAGCCGCAATGGTGAATGGCGGCTGCGGATCGACGACATCGACCCCGACCGCGACTCTCCTGCTGCGCTCTCGCTGATTCCACGCCAACTCGAAGCCTTTGGCCTGCACTGGGACAGTGCCATCGTCTATCAAAGCCGCCGCGCCCCGCGCCACCACAAGGCGCTGCAATCCCTGCTGGACAGCGGCCGCGCGTTTTATTGCGGCTGCAGCCGGCGCGACATCGGTGGCGACATCTATCCCGGCACCTGTCGCAACGGCCTGCCCGCCGGCAAAGCGGCGCGGTCGGTGCGCGTACGGGTGGACGATGCACGGCCGGCATTCGACGATCCGCTGCAGGGCCGCATCGCCGGCGACCTGGCCGCGGAGGTTGGCGATTTCGTTATCCGGCGCGCGGACGGGCTGATCGCCTACCAACTCGCCGCGGCGGTCGACGACGCCGATGGCGGCTTTACCGAAGTTGTGCGCGGCGCCGATCTGCTCTCCTCGACGTTGCGCCAGATCTGGCTGCACCGCTGCCTGGGCCTGCCCTCGCCGGCCTACCTGCACCTGCCGGTTGCGGTCGACGCAAACGGCGACAAGCTGAGCAAGCAGACCCGCGCGCCGTCGCTGAACTCGACGCAGCCGGGGCCGCAACTCGTCGCCGCCCTGGCGTTTCTGGACCAGGAACCACCGCCGGCGCTTGCCGATGATCCCCCGGCCGACATACTTGAATGGGCGGTCGCGCATTGGCAACCGCAGCGCCTGCGCGGCGTGGCGGCGCGGCCTGCGCCGGTTGCAATGCAGCCCAGTCGATTTAATATGGAAGCATCACAAGAAGACGGAGTGCGCCATGGCCGACAAAATCCATAAGGTTTCCGAGGAAACCGCCCGCCACGCCCTGATCGACGCTGATCGCTATAAGGCGATGTATCAGCGTTCGGTCGACGACCCGGAACAGTTCTGGGCCGAGCAGGCGGATCAGTTCCTGACGTGGTCGAAAATGTGGGACCGCGTGCTCGACTGGGATTTTCGCAAAGGCCATATCCGCTGGTTCGAAGGTGCCGAACTCAATGTCACCTATAACTGCCTCGACCGGCATCTCGACACGCGCGGTGACCAGACCGCAATTTTGTGGGAAGGCGACGAGCCGGACCAGGATCGCCGGCTGAGCTATCGCGAGCTGCACGCCGAGGTCTGCCGCTTCGCCAACAGTCTCAAGAGCCTCGGTGTCGAGAAAGGCGACCGCGTCTGCATTTACATGCCGATGGTACCCGAAGCGGCCGTCGCGATGCTCGCCTGCGCGCGCATAGGGGCAGTGCATTCGGTCGTCTTCGGCGGCTTCTCACCGCAGGCGCTGCGCGATCGAGTGCTCGATGCCGATTGCCATGTCGTTATCACTGCGGACGAAGGCGTGCGCGGCGGCCAACGCATTCCGCTGAAGGCGAACACCGACAAGGCGCTCGAGCAATGCCCGGGCGTCGAAAAGGTCGTGGTGCTGAAGCGCACTGGCGGCAAGATCGACTGGCAGGAGGGACGCGACGTCTGGTACCACAAGCTGGTTGAATCCGCCTCGGCGGATTGCGCCGCCGAGCCGATGGATGCGGAAGACCCGCTGTTCATCCTCTACACGTCCGGCTCCACCGGCAAGCCCAAGGGCGCACTGCACACCTGCGGCGGCTACCTGCTCTATTGCGCAATCACTCACCGCTACGTGTTCGATTACCACGACGGCGACATTTACTGGTGCACCGCAGATGTCGGCTGGGTGACCGGGCACTCGTACATCGTTTACGGCCCGCTCGCCAACGGTGCGACGACGCTGATGTTCGAAGGCGCGCCGACCTACCCCGACGTCGGCCGCTTCTGGCAGATATGCGACAAGCACCAGGTCAACATTTTCTATACCGCGCCGACGGCGATTCGCGCACTGATGGCTCACGGCGAAGCGCCGGTCAAGCAGGCGTCGCGCAAGAGCCTGCGCGTGCTCGGCACGGTCGGCGAGCCGATCAATCCGGAAGCGTGGGAATGGTATTACCGCGTAGTCGGCGACAACCGCTGCCCGATCGTGGATACGTGGTGGCAGACCGAAACCGGCGGCATCATGATCTCCGCGCTGCCCGGCGCCGTCGATCTCAAGCCGGGGTCGGCCACGCTGCCGTTTTTTGGCATTCAGCCGGCGATCGTCGACGAGCAAGGCAAGGAGCTGGATGGCGAAGCCAGCGGTTTCCTCGTCATCAAGCACCCGTGGCCTGGCCAGATGCGCACGGTATACGGTGACCACGAACGCTTCGTGCAGACGTACTACAGCCAGTACCCCGGCATGTACTGCACGGGTGATGGCGCCCACCGCGATGCCGACGGCTATTACTGGATCACCGGGCGTGTCGATGACGTGCTGAACGTCTCCGGCCATCGTCTGGGCACCGCCGAGGTCGAAAGCGCGCTGGTACTGCACGAGGCAGTCGCCGAAGCCGCCGTGGTCGGCTTCCCCCATCCGATCAAGGGGCAGGGCATATATGCGTTCGTCACGCTGATGCGCGGCGTGGAGCCGGACGACGATTTGCGCACAGCGTTGATTCAGCAGGTCCGCAGTGAAATCGGCCCGATCGCCTCGCCCGATGAAATCCAGTGGGCGCCGGCGCTGCCGAAGACGCGTTCCGGCAAAATCATGCGGCGGATATTGCGCCACGTCGCGGCGGAAAAATTCGACGACCTCGGCGACATCAGCACGCTCGCGGATTCGTCGGTGGTGGAAAATCTGATTGAAGCCAGGAAAGGCCTCGCCGTCACGGAATGAATATTGATGATCCCGGGGGTGGTCGAATTTGATCACCCAAAGTACGTTCAGACCGGCGTGGTGGCTCAAAAACCGCCACGCCCAGACCATCTTCCCCACGCTCTTCCGCCGGCGCCCGAAGCTGGCGGTACGCCGCGAGCGCCTCGAATTGCCCGACGGCGACTTCGCCGATTGCGACTGGGTCGGCGGCGACCGCGGTCCGATCGTCATTGTCTTGCACGGCCTCGAAGGCTCGATCGATTCCTCCTACGCCACCGGCATCATGGCCTTGATCGACCGCCTCGATTGGCGCGGGGTATTGCTGCATTTCCGCGGCTGCAGCGGCGAGCCCAACCGGCTCGCCGCCGGCTACCACTCCGGCTTCACGAACGATCTCGATTTTCTCGTTACACGCCTGCACGCGGCGGAACCGGACACGGCGCTGGCCGCGATCGGCTTCTCACTGGGAGGCAACGTGCTTCTCAAGTGGCTCGGCGAGCGCGGCGCCTCCGCGCCGCTTGCGACCGCCGTTGCGGTGTCCGTACCATTCGATCCGGCGACGGCCTCCGATACCGTCGAACACGGCCTGTCGCGTATCTATAACTGGTACCTGCTGCGCAGCATGCGCCGCAGCACAGCACGCAAGTTTCGCCGCATCAAGGCGCCGGTCGCGCTACCGGAACTGGCGACGCTGAAAACGTTCCGCCAGTTCGACGATGCAGTCACCGCGCCGCTGCATGGCTTTCGCGACGCGGCCGACTACTACCGCCGTAGCGGCAGCCGTCACTTTCTGCGCGACATTCGCGTGCCGACGCTGATCCTGCAGTCGCAGGACGATCCCGTAGTAGGTGCGGAAGCAATTCCGGCCGCCGACGAACTGGCGCCGGCCGTAACGCTCGAGTTGAGCGCCCACGGCGGGCACGTGGGATTCGTTAGCGGCAGATGGCCATGGAAGGCGGAATATTGGCTGGAGGGGTGGGTGCGTCCTCAGCTGTTGCAATATCTGGGCAACGCCAACGTCACGCCGATGGAGACGCGTTCTCGTCGTGCCGCTCAATCTCCACCCGCGCCCGTGGCAAACTGTCGGGATAATTCTGCTGCAGGAAAGTGACCAGCTTTTCGCGCACCAGCCGGCGCAGGTTGACGGTGTCGCCCGAGTTGGCGGCACTCACCAGCGCCCGCATCTCTACCACGCGTTCGGTGAGATTGGTGACATCGAGCGACCACGCGTTGCCATCCCATAATTCCGACGCCTTCAATATCCGGTGCAGTTCGTCACGCACCGCCTGCACCGGTACGGAATAGTCGGCATAAATATAGGCCGTGCCGAGCAGGTTCGTGCTCTTGCGCGTCCAGTTCTGGAACGGATTCTCGATGAAGTACGTTAATGGCACCACCAGGCGGCGCAAGTCCCAGATGCGCACGACCACGTACGTTGTCGTGATCTCCTCGATCCAGCCCCACTCGCCTTCGACGATGACCGAATCCTCGACCCGAATCGGCTGTGTCAGCGCAATCTGGATGCCTGCGAGAAGGTTGGTCAGTACGGGCCGCGCCGCCAGGCCCATGACGATGCCGGCCGCACCGGCCGACGCGAACAGTGTCGTTCCTAGGGCGCGGATGTGCGGGAACGTCATCAGCATCAGGCCGAGCGCAAACGCGGCAATCAGCACCGCGCCGACACGACGCAGCACGACGAATTGCGTACGGATCTTGCGCGCGTGCAGGTTGTCGGGCACATCCACGCTGTAGCGTGCCGAGAGGACGTCGCCCACGGCGTCGATCAGCCGCACGGCCAACCAGCCCGCGATCGCGATCAGAATGATCTCGATCGCGTGATGGATCGGTCCGGAAACCCTGTGCCGGAGCGATAGCGCCGGCAAGGCGAGCAGCACGCCGAACAGCGGGAAAAGCCAGCGGGACGGCGCGCGGAAGTTGTGGACGATGGCACCGGCAACCGAGGCGAAGCGGCCGCCGGTAAACCGGCAAATGAGGGTGAACAATATCCAGTAGAACAGCCAGCCGACAATCGCCGCGCCGACCAGCAGCACCAGCGGATCGAGCCAACCCGGCCCTACCGAGATGTAGTCCAGACTGTTATGCATACTGCAAGTCCCTTCGCAGCTGCTTCTAATTGTTAGACGATTGTACCCTCTCCCGAAGGAGAGGGTTTAGAGCTCGTCAGGCAGCGGCCTCGACCGCCTTCATGCTGAGCCGGATGCGGCCCTGCCGATCGACTTCCAGAACCTTGACCTTGATAATGTCGCCTTCGCTGAGCTTGTCGCTGACTTTCTCGACCCGCTCTTCGGATATCTGCGAGATGTGCACCAGCCCGTCGCGGCCCGGCAGAATCGTCACGAATGCGCCGAAGTCCATCAGCTTGGCCACGCGACCCTCGTAAATCCTGCCGACTTCGACATCGGCGGTGATGTCCTCAATGCGCTTCTGCGCAGCTTCGCCGGCCGCCTGATCGACCGACGCGATCTTGATCGTGCCGTCGTCCTGGATGTCGATCGTGGCCCCGGTTTCTTCGGTGATGGCGCGAATGACCGCACCACCCTTGCCGATGACGTCGCGAATCTTGTCGGTGTCGATTTTCATCGTGATGATGCGCGGCGCCCACTTCGACATTTCGGTACGCGGCGTCGTGATCGCCTCGTCCATCTTGCCGAGAATGTGCAGCCGGCCCTCATGGGCCTGCGCCAGCGCGGTCTGCATGATGTCGCGGGTGATGCCGTCGATCTTGATATCCATCTGCAGCGCGGTAACGCCGTCGCGAGTACCGGCGACCTTGAAGTCCATGTCGCCGAGGTGATCCTCGTCGCCCAGGATGTCGGTCAACACCGCGTACTGGTCGCCTTCCTTGATCAGGCCCATCGCCACGCCGGCCACCGGCGCCTTGATCGGCACGCCCGCATCCATCAGCGACAAGCTGCTGCCGCAGACCGTGGCCATGGAGCTCGAGCCATTCGACTCGGTGACTTCGGAGACGACGCGAATCACGTACGGGAAGCTGTCCATGTCCGGCATCGAGGCCTTGATGCCGCGCTTGGCCAGCCGGCCGTGGCCGATTTCGCGGCGCTTCGGCGAGCCCATGAAGCCGGTCTCGCCGACGCTGTACGGCGGGAAGTTGTAGTGCAGCATAAACGGCTCTTTGTACTCGCCTTCGAGCGCGTCGATAATCTGCGCGTCACGGCCGGTACCCAGCGTGGTGACGACGAGCGCCTGGGTCTCGCCGCGCGTGAACAACGCCGAGCCGTGGGTGCGCGGCAGCACGCCGACTTCGACCGTAATGGGCCGCACGGTACGCGTGTCGCGCCCGTCGATGCGCTTCTCGCCGGCCAGAATGCGGCCGCGCACGATGCGCTTCTCCAAATCCTTGAACGCTGTCGCGACGGCGCCGGCATCGAACTGTGGCTCGTCACCGCCAGCCAGCGCCTCGCTCACCTCGGCGCGAATCGCCGCCAGGCGATCCTGGCGCGCGGTCTTCTCGGGGGTGCTGTAAGCCTCGGCAACCGCCTTTTCGGCGTGCTCGGCCACCGCCTTGACCAGATTCTCGTCCTTCGCCGCCGGCTGCCAGTCCCAGGCCGGCTTGCCGGCTTCGGCGGCCAGCGCCTGGATGCTCTGGATCACGACCTGCATCTGCTCGTGGCCGAACAGCACCGCGCCCAGCATTGTTTCCTCGGACAGGCCCTTGGCTTCCGATTCGACCATCAGCACCGCCTTTTCGGTCCCGGCGACGACCAAATCCAGATCGGACTTGCCGAGCTGCGAATTAAGCGGGTTCAGCACGTAGTTGCCGTCGACATAACCGACGCGCGCCGCACCGATCGGGCCCTTGAACGGCATCCCGGACAGCGCCAGCGCCGCCGAGGCGCCGATCAGCGCCGGAATGTCGGGATCGATGTCCACATCCACCGAAACCACGGTGGCAATGACCTGAACCTCGTTATAAAAGCCCTTCGGAAACAGCGGGCGAATCGGCCGATCGATCAGCCGCGAAGTCAGCGTTTCCTTCTCGCTCGGGCGCCCTTCGCGCTTGAAAAAACCGCCAGGAATCTTGCCGGCGGCGTAGGTCTTTTCCTGGTAATTAACGGTCAGCGGAAAAAAATCGCGATTGTCCGCCGCCTGCTTCTGCCCCACCGCGGTAACCAGTACCGTGGTGTCCCCCATCGAAACGAGAACGGCGCCGTCCGCCTGTCGGGCCACGCGGCCGGTTTCGAGCGTGACGGTATGACTGCCGTATTGAAAGCTTTTCTTGACTGGTGACACTTGAATATCCTGTTGCTTGGAGTAGCGAGTGAGGCGGGCGGCGGCTTAGCGGCGGAGGCCGAGGCGCTTGATCAGGGTGCGATAGCGCTCCACGTCCTTGTCCTTGAGATAGTCGAGCAACTTGCGACGCTGGTTGACCATGCGCAGCAACCCGCGGCGCGAATGATGGTCTTTCTTGTGCGTGCTGAAATGGTCGCCCAGCTCGTTTATGCGCGCCGACAACAACGCCACCTGGACCTCGGGCGACCCGGTGTCGCTCTGACCCTGCTGGTAATCGGCAATAATCGCCTGCTTGTCTTCAGTGTTCAAAGGCATTCAAAACTCCTGCAACGGATATATTCAGCGCCGAATAAACGGGCCATTTTAGCTGTACCGGCCCCGGCTCACAAGAAAATCGTTTCTATTTCGTGCGAATCAGCCGCTTTGGCGCAACTTTTCCGCTCGAGTCGACGGCGCCAAGGCCCAAAAAGGTCCGATCGGGCCCGTAAATCCGGATCCAGCCGGACGACGGAGCACCGGCCACGAATACCGCCTGGCCGCGACGCAGATACCAGCCCATGTCGGCGTTCAACTCGACTGCCGGCCAATGCGCCAGTGCGTCGTCGATCGGCGTCAGCGCCGCGTCCAGCTCGCCGCTCGACGCACGCTGCTCCAATTCATCGAGTGTCAGTGCGCCGGCCTCGTCAAACGCGCCGACCTTGTAGCGATGCAGCGCCGTCACATGCCCGACCGTTCCCAGTGCGCGGGCGATGTCCTCGCCCAGCGTGCGCACGTACGTCCCTTTCGAGCAACGCACATCAAACTCAATCGCGTTGCCGTCGATGGCCGTCAGCCGCAGCGCATAAATCTCCACCTCGCGCGGCTTGCGCTCAACCTCTATGCCCTCGCGGGCGAGCGCATACAGCCGCTTGCCCTGGTGCTTGAGCGCCGAATACATCGGCGGCGTCTGGCTGATCGGGCCGCGAAAGCGCGCCAGCGCCGCCTCGACCACTGCTTCGGTCAACGCCGGTACCGGGGCGGTTGCGGTGACCTCACCGTCCGCATCGCCGGTCGCCGTCGCCGCGCCCAATTGGCAGCGAACGCGATAGCCCTTGTCCGCGTCGAGCAAAAAGCTCGACACCTTCGTCGCCTCGCCGAAACAGATCGGCAACAAGCCAGTCGCGAGCGGATCGAGGCTGCCGGTATGGCCGGCCTTCTTCGCCGCGAACAGCCACTTGACCTTCTGCAACGCGCGGTTCGAAGTCAGCCCCGTTGGCTTGTCGAGCAGCAAAATGCCGTCGACATCGCGACGCGGCGGGCGCGCTTCCCGGGCCGGATTAATCATCGTGCGGCAGCCCCCGATCGATCAATTCATCCAGCCGCGCCGCACGCTCAATGCTGGCATCGTGCACGAAACGCAGCCGCGGCGTCGTCCGCATCGCGGTCGCGTGCGCCAACTCTCGGCGCAAAAATCCGGCTGCGTGGTTCAGCGCAGCGATCGACGCTGTCGGGTCGTCGGTCTTCAGCATCGAGACGAACACCTTCGCCTGCGAATAGTCCTTACTGACCTCGACGTCGGTAACTGTTACCAGCCCCAGGCGTGGATCGCGCAACTCCTGAATCAGCCGGCCCAATGTGCGGCGGATTTCTTCGTTAACGCGATTTGCGCGGGGAAATTCTCGCTGTCCCATAAGCTGTACCGAAGAATCCCCTCCAACTCCCCCTTTCTCGCTTTGCGAGCAAGGGGAGAGCAATAGGGCTTGAGGCGGCGCAATCAGCGGTAGCCGTTCGCAGGGCTGTATGAGGCAGGAGCCGAACCCAGAGCCTACAGGGATGTATTCACGGCGTCCCTGCGAACGGCCGCCGCATGCCTCGGCGGCCTCGTTACATCCGTCCTTACAAGGTCCGAGCAACCTCGACCCGTTCGTAAACCTCGATCTGGTCGCCGACCTTGACGTCATTGTAGTCCTTCACGCCGATGCCGCATTCGGTACCGGAACGGACCTCGTTAACATCGTCCTTGAACCGCCGCAGCGACTCCAGCTCGCCCTCGTAAATCACGACATTGTCGCGCAGTACGCGAATCGGGTTGTGGCGCTTGACCACACCTTCGGTCACCAGGCAGCCGGCGATCGCACCCAACTTCGGCGAGCGGAACACGTCCCGCACCTCGGCCAGGCCGACGATCTGCTCGCGCATCTCCGGCGACAACATGCCGCTCAACGCCTGCTTCACATCGTCGATGACGTTGTAAATCACGCTGTAATAGCGCAGATCGATGCCGTTGTCCGCGATCAGCTTGCGCGCAGCCGCATCGGCGCGCACGTTGAAGCCGATCACCACTGCATTCGACGCTACCGCCAGGTTCGCATCCGACTCGGTAATGCCGCCGACGCCGCTCGACACCACGTTGACCTTTACCTCGTCGGTCGACAAGCCGGTCAGGCTGTCGGTCAGCGCCTCGACGCTGCCCTGCACATCCGCCTTGACCATCACGTTCAGCGTCTGCACGTTGCCGGCTTCCATCTGCTCGAACATGTTTTCGAGCTTCGCGCTCTGCTGCTTGGCCAGCTTCACGTCGCGGAACTTGCCCTGTCGATACAGCGCGACCTCGCGCGCCTTCCGCTCGTTCGGCACCACCAGCACATCGTCGCCCGCGTTCGGCGTACCGGACAGACCCAGCACCACCGCCGGCATCGACGGCCCGGCCGCCTCGATCGCATCGCCGTTCTCGTCGAACATCGCGCGCACGCGGCCATATTCGCGGCCGGCGAGCAGAATGTCGCCCGCTTTCAGCGTGCCACGCTGCACCAGCACCGTCGCCACCGAACCGCGGCCCTTCTCCAGGCTCGACTCGATCACCACGCCGGCCGCCGGACCTTCCGGCACCGCCTTCAGCTCCAGCACTTCCGCCTGCAGCAGAATCGACTCCAGCAGATCGTCAATGCCCTGGCCGGTTTTCGCCGACACCGGTACAAAGATCGTGTCACCACCCCAGTCTTCTGGAATGACTTCGTGCTTAGACAGCTCGGTCTTGATACGTTCCGGATCCGCGTCCTCGCGGTCCATCTTGTTGATCGCCACCACCAGCGGCACGCCCGCGGCACGCGCATGCTGCACCGCCTCGACCGTCTGCGGCATCACGCCGTCATCGGCTGCGACCACCAGCACCACAATATCCGTCGATTCGGCACCACGAGCTCGCATCGCGGTAAACGCAGCGTGACCCGGCGTATCCAGAAACGTGACAATGCCCTTGTCGGTTTCTACGTGGTAGGCGCCGATATGCTGCGTGATACCGCCGGCCTCGCCCGATGCGACCTTGGTGCGGCGAACGTAGTCGAGCAACGACGTCTTGCCGTGATCGACGTGGCCCATCACGGTCACCACAGGCGGGCGCGCCTGCGCCTCGCCCTCGGCCTCTTCCGTAACCTGCATCAACTCGTCCTCGAGCGCGTTTTCCCTCAACGGCTTGGCCTTATGGCCCATCTCCTCGACCACCAGCGTCGCGGTGTCCTGGTCGATGACCTGATTGATGGTCGCCATCGCGCCCATGCCCATCATCACCTTGATGACCTCGGTGGCCTTGACGGCCATCCGCTGTGCCAGGTCGCCGACGGTAATCGTTTCCGGAATCGCGACCTCGCGCACCTGCGGCGCGACCGGCTTCTCGAAACCGTGTCTCGACTCGACCGACACCGGCCCGGCAGCACGACGCTTCGTCTTGCGCTTCTGGCGGCGGCCGCTCTTTTCCTGTGCGACATGCAGTTCCTTGCGGCCGTACTTGGTCGCCCGCGCAGCGCGCGCCGCGTTTTCGCTCAACGGCGTACCCGTGGAGCGGCGCTTCTGCACGCGCTCGTCCTTCTCGGCCTCGCGCTTGGCTTCCGCCTCTGCGCGCGCGCGCTCCGCCTCGGCCTCGCGTTCGCGAGCCTCGGCTTCCTGGCGTTCGCGCTCGACGCGCTCTTCTTCCTCGCGCTTGCGCGTCTCTTCCGCCTGCTCGCGCTCCAGCCGGGCGCGCTCTTCCGCTTCCACCTTGGCGCGCGCAGCCGCTTCGGCCTCCTCGCGCTCCGCCTCCTCGCGCTGCCGCACCTCGGCCTCTTCCGCCTTGCGCTGCTGCTCTTCTTCGACCATCGCGCTGCGTTTGACGTAGGTGCGCTTCTTGCGGACTTCGACGCTTACCGTCTTGGCGCGGCCCTGGGCGCCCGACAACTTCAACTCGCTGACGCTGCGCCGTCGCAGGGTGATCTTGCGCGGTGCCGACGCGGCCCCGTCGCCGGCCGCGGCCCGCGCGCCATGACTTTGCCGCAGGTGCGTCAGCAACTGCATTTTCTGGTCGTCGTCGATCATCGCTTCCGGGTCGGCGATCTTGTCCAGCCCGGCTTCGCCCAGCTGGCTCAGCAGACGCTCGACGCTCACGCCGAGTGCGTCCGCAAACTGTTTGATGGTCACTTCCGCCATATCAATGCTCCGATGCGCCGATCTTCGTCACGACAGGAAAAACTGCTTCAGTCTTCCTCCGCGAACCACGGTTCGCGCGCTTTCATAATCAATGCCGCGGCGCGTTCCGCGTCGAGATCGTCAATGTCTTCCAGGTCGTCAACCGCCTGTTCGGCGAGATCTTCCATGGTGACGACGCCGCGCGCTGCCAGCGCGAACGCCAATTCGCGGTCCATGCCTTCCATGTTGAGCAGATCGTCGGCCGGCTCGGCATGCTGTTCCTCGCTGGCAATCGCCTGCGTCAGCAGCACGTCGCGCGCGCGGCCGCGCAGTTCCTCGACAATGCCCTCGTCGAATTCCTCGATCTGCAGCAGCTCGCTGTTCGGCACGTAGGCGATTTCCTCGATGCTCGAAAAGCCTTCCTGCACCAGGATGACGGCGACTTCCTCGTCGACATCGAGCTGCTTCATGAACATGTCCTGCAGGTTGCGTGTCTCGGCCTCGCTCTTCTCCTCGGCCTGGCCCTCCGACATCACGTTGAGTTCCCAGCCGGACAACTCGCTTGCAAGGCGGACATTCTGGCCACCCCGGCCGATCGCCTGCGACAGCTTTTCCTCATCGACCGCGATGTCCATGCTGTGCGTATCCTCATCGACGACGATCGACAGCACTTCGGCCGGCGACATCGCGTTGATGACGAACTGCGCGACATTTTCGTCCCACAAAATAATGTCGATGCGCTCGCCCGACAGCTCGTTCGACACCGCCTGCACACGCGAACCGCGCATGCCGACGCAGGCGCCGACCGGGTCGATGCGCTGGTCGTGGCTCTGCACCGCAATCTTTGCGCGCAGGCCGGGATCGCGCGCCGCGCCCTTGATTTCGATCAGGCCCTGGCCGACTTCCGGCACTTCGAGCTTGAACAGCTCGATCAGAAATTCCGCCGCGGTACGCGTCACGAACAACTGCGGCCCGCGCGGCTCCGAGCGCACTTCACGCAAATAGCCGCGCACGCGGTCGCCCGGGCGCACAGCCTCGCGCGGAATCATTTCCTCGCGCGCGATGTAGGCTTCGGCATTGTTGCCGAGATCGATGTACACGTTGCCGCGCTCGAGGCGCTTGACGATGCCCATTACCAGTTCGCCGACGCGATCCTGGTAGGCCTCCACGACCTGCGCCCGCTCGGCCTCGCGCACCTTCTGCACGATCACCTGCTTGGCGGCCTGCGCGGCAATGCGACCGAACGCCACCGACTCCAGCGGCTCTTCGATGAAACCGCCCGGTTCGATCGACGGGTCGCGCTCGCGCGCCTCGGCCAGCGTCAACTGCGCGTCGGGATTTTCCAATTCCGCATCGTCGTCGAGCACTTCCCAGCGGCGAAATGTATCGTAGTCGCCGGTCTGGCGATCGATCGACACCCGCGCGTCGATCTCCCCGCTGTGGCGCTTGCGCGTCGCGGAAGCGAGCGCGGCTTCGATCGCCTCGAAAATGACTTCCTTCTCGACGCCTTTCTCGTTGGAAACCGCGTCCGCAACCAGCAAAATCTCTTTGTTCATAGCTCCGGCACCAGCCTGACCTTGTCCAAACTCGCACGGGAAAAGCGCAGCCGCTCGCCCGCCACATCCAAAACCACTTGTTCGTTTTCGAGCCCTACCAGCGTGCCGCGAAACCGCCGCTGCCCGTTGACCTTCGCGTACGTCTTCAGCGTGACCACCTGGCCCGCAAAGCGCTCGAAATCCGCCGGCGTCCGAAGCGGGCGATCCAGACCCGGCGACGAAATTTCCAGTTCGTACGCCCCGGGAATCGGATCGTCGACATCCAGCAGCCCGCTCACCTGGTGGCTCACCCGACCGCAATCGTCCAGCGTAATCCCGTTTGGCGCGTCGATGAAGATGCGCAGCGTCGAGCGCCGCCCGCGCGGGAGGTATTCGATGTCCACCACCGAATAACCCAGCCGCTCGATCGTCGGCTCGAGCAGCGCGAACAGCTTGTCGCGCACGGTATCCATATCGTGTCTTTTCGCCGACTCCAAAAACAAAAAATGGGCCAGCGGCCCACTTTGCAGCCCTCTGGAAGCCGAGGGCCTGACTATTGGCTATAAAAAAGGCCCTTACGGGCCTCATGCCAAGTTGGTAGCGGGGGCAGGATTTGAACCTGCGACCTTCGGGTTATGAGCCCGACGAGCTGCCAGACTGCTCCACCCCGCACCAGAGAACGCGAATTATGGCACAGACCGATTGCCGCTATCAATAGCTCATTGACAATTTCCAGGGATTCAGGGACTTGCCCCTCCCGTAGCTATCCTCTTCTTAGAGTTCCAAGCTATGCATTCAAAAACCCCCTATCTCATAGCCAGCTTAGCCGCGGTCATCGCCGGTGCCCACATGGTGCCCATGAGACGCCCATGTCTCACCCCGGCTCCACTTAGCTGCATCAAAATAAACCGTCGGTCTGGGGCGGGCACCGATCCCTTTTGCAGGCGCGCCACGATCTACTCAGGCGCATACTCCATGATATCAGCCACGCTGCTGCCGAAGTAACGGCATAGCCGGTCGATGTTTTCTGAACCAGCGTTATAGCCTCGCTCGTTCGATCCTTGACAATGTGGCCCGATGTATCCCTGTTTCCCGGGACACCTCGGCCAGGCTTATGACACTACCGTCTCGGAATTCACGTTCCGCGATGAGTTCCTTTAACCGTTTCAACATCTTCGCGGAGTAGTCGACGGCAAGGACGTAGACGCCCTGAGGCAACAGATCAGCCAACTCCTGGATTTTAGCGTCGTCGCTGATCGAAAGGACACCAAGGGAGAGCCAGAGCGGTACCAAATCGTTCAGCGTGTTAAGCAGTGGGACTTGCGCAAGCTGAACGTCGAAAAACTAAAAGCCGAATTCGAAAAAAGCCCTACAAGCACATTGAAATAGAGGATCTTCGTGCCTTTATCGCGGCCAGCCTGGAGGACATGCTCGGTCGCAACAGCACACGTACTCCTTTGCCGAGCCGTCAACGGATGAAATCGGCGCTGGAAGAAGTGCTTGATGACGAACTGCCCCAAGCCTTCACCCGCCTCGATAACTCGATAATTTTGGTCGCGAGTGCTTGGCATTACCGTTGATCACGCCATGGTAGCGGATTCGTATCTATCTGAGGGCTGCAGCCGGCTTGTTTACGTGTTTGGGGGGAGCGGATCGCTCCGGCCCCAAACACGTAAATCCCCGTCAATAATGGAAGGGGGCAAGCTGTTGTCCACCCAAGCCATAGGTGTACCCCAGTCGTTCCGAGGGATTGACTTGAAGTTCATGCGGCCCAGCCGGCAAAAAGACGCCGTTCAGATTAAAGTGTTCGAGTGATTTTAATACGTTACCTTGTTCGTCAAGAACATAGACAACACCGTTGGCGTTACAGTTGGATTCAAAATCTGGAGGTAGGGTTCCCAACACCAAAAATAAATGATGCGTGGAATCGGCGGCAGCATATAAGTTGTTACCAAAACCGTAACCGAGCGCGACGGGCGTTATGTTTCCTGTACTTACGTCGTAAATGCCCACTGTACTGCTACCGCCTGTCGGCACAATAGCTTTTCCGCTCCAAACGTCGACGGCAATGTCCATCGGAGTCCCGACGCCTACGCCTTCGATAACATGTTTTATTTTGCCGTTATCGAGGTTAAACGTAATCAATTCAGGCGGCCCGAAAAAGAAGTTATTGGGATTGGCCCCGGCAATAATGCCAACATGCGTATTTGGATTCTCGCCTACCTCCTGCCAATTGAAAAGCTGATACCCTAGCGCATCTATCTCATCATGAATGTCATAGATCGGGCCAAACCCGTTAGTCGCGAGGTCAGAAGTAAACACTTCGCCTACGTAGGGTTCCGGTACTAGCCCACTCATGGGTGACCATGCACCGACCAAGAACAAGCCTGTGCCAGTAACCTGATTTGCCGCGCTCAATGTGATGTATGGCGCAATGTCTGATGGTGGCGTCCATAAGGCTATGGTTCCACCGGCGGCTAGATCTAGTGTGTGATAGGAAAGGGTGCCCGTATCTTCGTGATAATCGCCGAATACGGCCACGTCATTGTTACCATAAATGCCCCAGCCCAAGGTATAAAACAGATGATTAACTTCCGAGTCAACGACCTGAGTAATTGCGTTACTCTCTTCGGAGAAAATCTGGAGCGACGTCGAATCTTGTCCTGACGCTGTTGTTTGTACCGTGGTAAGGAACCCATCCATGCCATGGCTGTTGATGCCCCAACTACCCACCCCGAGAATTCCGACCAGAGAACCGCCACCGCTAGGAGCAACGCCATCCATAGTAATGGAGCTGACATCGCTCGCCTCGCCGACCACCGTGCCACCTGATACCGGTAGCACGCGCACATTTTCGTACATCGTCGCCGCCACTACCGCGGCAATGTCCTTGCCGTTCATGGCTGTCGAACCAGATGTGCCGCCGGGCAGGCGCACGTAATAGATTGAGCCCGTATCTATGCCATTGTCGTCGCGTTCGCTACCGTTAGGATTGTTGAAGGTTCTATAACTTCCCACGCTATTCGGGCCGGGATCGCTTATCTCGAGGATCGCCCCGGTCGCCCCTGGTACATTGGCAACGTTCCAGGAGACAGTGAAATCGCTACCGTAAGGAATCTCCAGCAGATGCCCCGGATTTGAACCGTTCGCGCTGAGGAGTGGCGCGGGTGGACGTGTATCCGACGCTTGAGGCTGCACGCGCACGAAATCGTAGGAGCTGTAGTGATAGGGATTGTAGTGGATGCCGATACCATAGATACCGCCCCCCTCAAGCGCGCTGACCGGCACTTCGACTGTACCTTTACCACTGATTGGAACAGAGTAAACAGACCGGTAAAGGCCATAGGTGAACGGGGTGAGCCGCCCCGGCTCGGAAACTTCAAGCGTAGCGCCAGTCGCACCGGTGTCGCGCAAATCATAATGCACTGTAACGGTACTGCCATGCGCTACGGCCGACGTAGTAGGAGCGAGAACTTCTATTTTATTGTAATTTGTCGGTCCGAAAGTCAGCGAAAAAGTAGTCTCCGTCTTGGCGCTACCGCCGCCGGTTGCCCGGTAGGTCAAGTTCACCGTGCGAGACTGGTCAGAGGCGACGGGCAAGCCTGCCGCCTTAAGAATGGTTTTTGGCAGCACTCGCGCCCATGGCGTGGTAGCAATCACTCGCGGTTTGCCGTTATGCTTCTTGCCGCCTTGGGGACTCACGGTCAAGCGATAGTGCGCCTTGTCAGGTTTTCTGATGCCTTCCCAATTCGGCGCTAACGTAATCCACGCATTAGCGTTAGATCCTGTAAGGTTGATCGCAGTTGGGTCGGTATTGCTTTGGAACGTCTCGTAACCCCGGCGTTGCTCGATCGCGACGCTTGTCACCTGGGGCATGATGGGATTGCCCGCTTGCGAAAGAAGCTTTTCCACCGCGTGACCCAAGTTCACCTGCGGACCGACGTGATTGTCCACATCGGACTGTGGCACCTTGGGTACCGTCGTCCCGCTCTGTTCAAGAAATTTGCGTACGGCTTGAGGGCCCGGGAAGGGGCGCCCCGCAAGCCGTGCCACCTGCATGACAACGGCCGCCGCGGCCGCCACCTCCGGTGCCGAGGCCGATGTGCCGCCCTCGAGGATGACCCTAACATCATCGGGCGCCCCGCCAGCAGCATGTTCAAATGAGACTATATTGTCCGAGGGGGCCGACACATTCACTCGCGAGCCATAACCGCTTGCAAATGTCTGTGCGCCTGTCCAGCGGGTTTCGGCAAAGGCATGCTGGGCCTTGAGGTCTGCGTTGGCCGAGTCTTGCGGTGGGGCAGCAAAGATATCATCCAGCGTCGTGCCACCGACAGCAATCGCGCCGGTGTCTGGATCGCGCGATGGGGCAGTGGACAAAAAGACATCATTCAAATCGGTGGGGTTGCCGTCGGCCAGATTTGTCGGCGCAGCGCCACCGGATGACCCAACCGCCGCGTTGGTATATAACCGGAGCCCATCTCCCGAAGATATGCAAACGACGATACCCGATTGGACAATGGAGGCGATGACTGATCGCATCAGCAGGCTGTCGCCAAGGTACCGGCTCGGGAAGCCATAGACGTCCTCGCCGAAGCCCAAGCTCGCTGTGATGACATCAGGCCGCGGATTTTGCGCTGCGGCGGCAAGAAAAGCCGCGGCAATATCAGCGTTGGTCGGGGCGTCCGATGCCGGCACTACGAGCCGAAACTGTGCCCCGGGTGCGATACCGAGCAGATCCGTCACCCCTTGGCCCATTTCGCCCGGCCGCTGCTGGTCGTGCGGCAGAGGCGCCATCACGGAAAAATCCAGACCTATTTCGACGATCTGCGGGTCCACTCCGCAGACCGATCCCAAACCATTCAGATTGCCACTCGCATCCGCAGTGTAGGTGGGGATCAGCGGCATCGAAGGCAGATTCAGGTAACGCTGTCCATCCTGAACAATTGTCGTCGGCCCATACACAGTCGCGTAGAAATGGCAGGGATCATTCGAGTCCTGTGCCGCACGTGCACCGGTCAGATCGCCCAGTGAAACATTGGTAATAATCTCGCCCTCGCCAGGCAACTGGCCGAATCGCCGCGCTATTTCATCATAGGCCGCCGCCGCGTTCAGGCTCGGCGAGTTGAATGCGCTTTGCAGACTCGACTGTAACCCGTAGTTGCTTGGCAGATGCCCCTTCTCGGCTGCCTTGCCCATCGCAGGCTTCAATTGGGCGCTGGCGCTCGCGATTTCCTGGCTCATCGCGCCTTGGTGGCTAAAGGGAACTGGGTTGGTGTGCATCGTGGTGACATAAAATTCGGGCGATGCATAAGCGACCTGCCCCGAACGCTTAAGGGCTGCCACCGCCTTTTTCACCGAGACACCAGTCACGTGCAGCTCATAGGCATTGTCGATGTTGAGCAAGCCTTGCCCTTTCGGCGCGCTCACCCGCGCCGACATGTTCCGTAACGAGCCCTTTCCGATACCACCGAATAACCGCTTGCTCCTATCCACCCCCAAGCGTGACAGCAGCGCGTTTAGCGCGGCGCTGCTCGTGTACTTCGGCAGCGGGCCGCTCGGACCTTGGCTCCGGCGCATTGACTTGACCTTGGGGGTCGGCACATGGATGGCGTTGCCATGCACGCCAGCGCGGTACACGACCAGCACCTCGCCACGCGCATAGGGGTGCGGCGGCGCTTTCAACAGATCAAACCGTATCTCCGCCTTGGTGGGCGTAGACGTCCGCGGGGTACTCTGTGTGCTTCCCACAAGGCCATTAATCACGCGCGTCTCGACCGCGCTGAAATCGGCCGTATATATCTTGGCGATGCCGCTCTTGTACACCACCGCGCTTCTACCGCCGGGCAATTTTAGCGTATAAAGCACGTCCGGCTGCTGCGCTGCCGAACGCAGGAATGTCGCTTGTCGGCTCGGCGCGGCTTGCGCGCCAACCATGCCCAGAAAAAGCAACCCTGCAGCAATCGAAACAAACACAGTCGGAAAAGACTTTGAATTCATGGCGGTTCTCCGTACCCTGAGCGGGTATATCCTATGTCTAGGAGAATCCATAAACAGTAAACTTAAGTCAACAGAAACCTATGGTCTATTTCGGCTATGACCCTAATAGATCATCTCCGGTCGCAGCTTCTTCATTGCGAGCCCCTATTGGTCACGCGGCCTAGTTGGAAGCGAGTGCGAACGTTGTAGGCTTTCATCAGCGCCGCAATGCGACGCTTGAGCGTGCTTGCGGATATACCCAGCTCGAACGCGATCCTTTTGTCATTTAGGCCGGCCGCCATTAATTCGAGCAGATCATCCAATCTTTCAGGCGATCCTGCATTGTCACCTTCGATTTCCAAGCTTCCGGAACTGGCGAACGAAATGGGACATGAACCTTCCCAAAGGCTTTCAAACAGCGCATACAGGCCATCGAGCAGTGGCGAGGTGCGCATCAGCAGGGAATAAAAGCCCTCGGATTTCGGCTTCAGCGGGATGAACCCAATCCGCCTGTCTACGAGGGTTACCTTGATCGGGAGTTCTGAATGCACTCGATACTGTTCGCCTGCACGAATATCTTCATGGATTCTTTGAGTCGCCCCCGGCAATGACAAAAACGAGAAATCGACAATGCTACGGTAATTTGTCCCGCGCATTCGTGCCTCTCGTTGAACTTGTCCATCTATGCCGGGCGCAATGTCCAAGCGGGAGATCAATATAGGCGCTTTCACCAACGAACATATCTCGCTTTGCGACGTCCGATGTAGCTGATCATATATCTGCCGGCCCGCTTCGCGGCTGTTAACGACCTCGACCACCTGCTCGCTTGACCCGGTGCGTTGTCTCACCACCGCCTGGGTTCGCAATTCTTTAATCGTGTGCCTCACGCGTTGCAAATCTTCCTGATGTCGCAACGCAAGTGGCTCCAAGGCAATATCCGGCGCGGATGCGATGTAACGGCGCGGACGCTCCGGGGTATGTGTTGCCAAGCCCTTGCTTTCAATCGCTTCCAACAACCGCTGCGCTGTCGTTGTAGGAAGAGACAACGCGTGTGCGATATCCGATGCCTTCGATCTGGGAAAGGAAAGCAATCGGCGATAGACCCGCTCTTCCGCCTCACCGACCCCTAGTACTTCAAGTGTTCCTGCTTGAACAGTATCGACTGATACGGAAGTCATCATGAACCCACAGTTCCGCAATCAAATGGGAGCAGCCGTAGGCAAGCCCCTCTGGTCAATAACATATTCTTTGGCTGGATTGGTAGCAAGCGCCGGCATCAACGGCCGTTGCCGTCCATCATCGAGCACGGTGAACCGCCCCGGCTTTCCTTGGAAGCTCCATTTCTGGAGAGGATGGAGCAATTCACAGAAAGTCCGGCAACGGGCGGTTCGGATGGTGTTTGAGCATCAGGCCGAATATCCGTCGCAGTGAGCCATGATCGCTCGATTGCCGGGCAGATCGGCTGTACGCCGGAGACGCTGCGCCATGCGCCATTTGGTGTGCCAGGCCGAGCGCGGCAGCGGACAGCCCACAAGCGTTTCAACCGCCTGGCGCCACCATGACGCGAGTCGAGCTGCCTTGCGGACGTCCAATTTTGCAAAGGGAGGGAACCCGCAATTCGACTTCTATTACGCGACTGAGCGATCACTGTCGCTACCCTTACCCCGGAGCTGGCGACCGTTAATCCGTTCGGCCGGCCCCCTTCCGCGATCCCGGCAAAGTCGTGTCTCGCGCGCGCCAGAAGCGCAACGGCCTCGACAAGAATCCAAAAGTGACCGAGAAGGGTGTTCGATACGCTTTTATCCCGCGCGCTGGTTGAATGTGGAGAACGTGAATTACGGCACAGGCCGCCTGTATCTTTCAAGCCACCCTTCAAGCGAATCGATGGCCTGTTTACGTACCCGCGGGATTGGTGAAACGGTCGTTCAGGTCCTGCACGTAGTCGGTACGGTTCTCAACGGTTTTGCGTACCAACCGGCGCGCGCGAATGCCCCACCCTGCCGGGTTGCGCGCCAGCAGGTTGCGCGTCCAGCGGGTGTTACGACCGAACGCGCGCAGCAGATCGTTAACTCTGTCCGGTTGTGCTTCGGCCTGAATTTTACTGGCGACCTGGCGGGCCGCGAGGCGCCGGAACGCGAAATGAATCGCCATCGAGATCACCAACAGCACGACGCCCGAGACGATGCTCATCCAGCCGCCGGCGCCGATGGTTGCGAATGCTGTCAGGGTCGGCGCGGTGAACGCGAGCCAGCAGGCAATCGTCAGCAGCAACACGAGAATCAGCACGATGCCGTCGTAGGTCCAGACGCGCCGCCGCCAGAGGTTGATGTAATGTTTCAGCCGTGGCACCCAGATTTCCTCAATGGCTTTTGCGGTGCTCGCCAGCACATCGACGACGCGGTACGCGCGGCCGACCTCGACTTCCTGAATGCGATTATAGATTTCAGCCAGGTCCTCATCCTTTTTTGCCTTGAAGCGCAACCGGCGCGCTTCGTCTTCAATCGGCACCCCAACGTTTTCGTTGTAGATGCGGTAAAAGCGCCCGGCGGTGAGGCCGTGCGAGGCGAGCGCGCGCTGCCAGGCGGCGACCACGTCTTCCGGGTTGTCCTCGGTCGCCGCAGCGTCGATCTGATTGAGGATATACATGAATTTGCTGGCGTCGGGGCGCTCTATCGTCTGGCCCACCAGGTGCTGGAGCGTGTCGCGCATCGCGCCGGGTTCCGGGTGGCGCGCGTCGAACATCACCAGCACGAGGTCCGACAGGTCGATGATGCGGTCGGTGATTGTCAGTGTCGCGTCGCGCTGCTTGTCGGCGTCGAAGCCGGGCGAGTCGAGAAAAATCTTGCGTTTGAGCTTTTCGCTCGGGCAGGTCTTGAGCTGCAGGTAGGTATCGATGCGCTCGCCCTCGCCCACCGACGTATTCTCGATCTCGGAACTGATGCGGTAGAACGGAAAGCGCGGGTCGGCATCGAGCGCCGCGCCCGGCAATGTGCGCACTTCGCCTTCGGCACTGTAGCAGATCGCGGTAAAGCGATCGTCGACGGCCTGGTTGCCGGTGAGTTGCAGCCGCTGCTGCAGGTATTCGTTCAGAAAGGTGGACTTGCCGGACGAGAATGTGCCGAGAATCGAAATGACGGGCCACCAGGAGACGCGCAGCGTGTAGGCCTCGTCACGGTCGAGCAGCGCCATACGCTGGCCCAGCTTGTCGAGCTTGCGGAAGTTCTTCAGCACCTGCAGCAGCAGCGGATTTTCCTGCTGCAAATGTTCTTCGAGGCTGCGGGTTCGTTGGGTTGTGATGGGCTCGGCGGCTGCGTCCATGATTCTTGCTCTATAACGTCCTTGTATCGCCAATCATAACATTGGTGTGCTCTACGAACCGTGCGGCTGCAGCAATTCCCGCGGCAGCGCGCGAAAGGCATCGGCGAGACCAGCAAGCAATTCCTGGCTCGCCGCGCTGTCGCGCCACAGCATTGCGATGCGGCGGCTGGGTGCGTTCTCGCTGAACGGTATCAGCGACAGGCCTTCGACCGGCGCGGTCGGCGGCTGGGTTGCGAGCACCGGCAGCAGCGTGATGCCGGCGCCGCCGGCGACCATGTAGCGCAGCGTTTCGAGGCTGGTCGCGCGAAAGCCACCCCGCTCGGCGGCGCCGGCGAGTTCGCAGACGGCGAGCGCCTGCTCGCGCAGGCAATGGCCTTCTTCGAGCAGCAACAGGTCGCGATTAACCAGGTCGTCGATCACGACCGACGTTCGGGCGGCCAGCGGATGGTCGGCGGGCGTGGCAAGCACGAACGGCTCCTCGAACAGAAATTCCGTGTGCAAGCCGTCGTTGGGCACCGGCAGCGCGACGATCACCGCGTCAAGGCGGCCTTCGCGCAGGCGGGTGAGAATGGCCTCGGTCTTCTCCTCGACCAGCAGCAGGTCGAGACGCGGAAAACGCTTGCGCACCTCGGGCAACGCGTGCGGCAGCAGGTACGGACCCAGCGTCGGAAACAGCCCGAGCCGCAGTGTCTGCGCTTCCGGATCGCTCATCCGCTTGGCGATGCGGCGAATTTCGTCAACCTGCCCCAGCGCCTCGCGGGCACGCTCGACGACCGCCTCGCCCACGGGCGTCAGCATCGCCTGGCGGGGCCCACGCTCGACCAGCGTTACGCCGAGTTCGTCCTCGAGCTTGCGGATCTGCGTCGACAGCGTCGGCTGGCTGACGAACGATGCTTCGGCGGCGCGGCCGAAGTGGCGGTGCTCGGCCAGTGCGATGAGATATTGGAGGTCGCGGAGATTCATATGTTAATACGCAGGGACTATCGATACGATAAATATAATTCATTTGAATAATCGTGTCAGCGCCCCTATCTTGTTTGCAAGGGCGGCGAGATGCCGCAGCTTTAATCAACACCCGGAGGACATCATGCTTACCGTCGGAGACAAGTTTCCAGAGTTCAATCTGAAGGCAACCGTGGCGATCGACAACCTCGACACAGCGTTCAGGGACATCACCAACGAGACCTACAAGGGCCAGTGGCAGTGCATTTTCTTCTATCCGAAGGATTTCACGTTCGTGTGCCCGACCGAGATTAAGGGCTTCGGCGACCTGAACGACCAGTTCCAGGATCGCGACTGCCAGATCCTGGCCGCGAGCACGGACAGCGAGCACGTTCATCTCGCATGGCGGCGCGATCACAAGGACCTGACGGACCTGCCGTTCCCGATGCTGGCCGACATCCGCAAGGACCTGACCAGCGCGCTCGGCATCGTCGACGAGGAAGGCGTGGCCCGCCGCGCGGCGTTCCTGGTCGATCCGGAAGGCATCATCCGCTTCGTATACGTGACCGAAGGCAGCGTCGGCCGCAACCCGGCCGAGGTTCTGCGGGTGCTTGACGCGCTGCAAACCGACGAGCTGTGCCCATGCAACTGGCACCAGGGCGAAGAGACGCTGCACGCGGCGTAAAATCCACGCCCTGCCTGTAGGAGCGAGCGCCGCTCGCGATTGGTATCAATCACGGCCGGCGGCCGCTCCTACAGCACCCAATCGGGAGAAACCTATGAACATTGCTGAACTCAAAGCTCAACTGCCCGCCTATGCCAAGGACCTGCGGCTCAACCTGGAGTCGGTGCTGAGCGAAGGCGGCGCACCCGGCCTGACGGCCAAACAAATTGCGGTGGTCGCACTGGCGTCCGCTGTCGCGTCACGTCACCGGCCGCTGACGGAGGCTGTCGAGGATTTCGCCGCCGAGCATGCCGAACCTGCCGAGCTGGACGGCGCCCGGGCCGCGGCTGCCATCATGGGCATGAACAACATTTACTATCGCTTCACGCACCTCGTCGATGATCCGGGATACATGAACATGCGGACGAGCCTGCGCATGAACGTGATAGCGCGCCCGGGTGTCGGCAAGACAGACTTTGAACTGGCCTCGCTGGCCGTGTCCGCGATCAACGGCTGCGGCAGCTGCATCAGCTCACACGAAAAAACGCTGCGCCAACAGAACGTGAGCGCGCAGGCCGTGCAAAGTGCGGTGCGCATCGCTGCCGTCATTCACGCGGTGGCGGTGACGTTGGAGCAGCAGGAAGCGCGTGAAAAGGAAGCTGCCGCAGCGTAGCGCGCCGGCAACATCAATCGGACAAGCGATCCCGGCCATTAACGAAAAACAGGACAACAAGGGCGCGCGACTCAGGCGGCTCGCACGGCTGGCGAAATTGCTGGACGGCGAGTTCCGGGTCCCAGGCACCGGCTGGCGTTTCGGGCTGGACCCGTTGATCGGCCTGATCCCGGGCGTGGGCGATGCGGTCAGCGCCGGACTGTCGCTGTGGATCGTAATTGAGGCACGACGACTTGGGGCGCCGGCCGGCACCCTCATGAGAATGCTCGGCAACATTGTGCTGGATTTCGCCACCGGTGTCGTGCCGGTGCTGGGAGACATTTTCGACGCGGGTTTCAAAGCCAACCTGCGCAACGTCGCGCTGCTGGAGCGCGCGGTTCACATCGGCGTTCGTTAAGGCGCTTGCCGTTCGCCCTGAGCCCTTCTACGAGCTCAGGGCGGAACGGAGCTTCTCAGCGATTTCTCAATGCTTGATGATCAAACCGCGATCCTGAATCATCGCCTTGATGCTCGGCGGACGGCCGCGGAAGTCCTCGTACATCTTTTCCAGATTTTCGGTATTACCACGCGACAGGATCATCTTGCGGAACCGGTCGCCGTTCTTGCGCGTCAGCCCGCCATTCTCCTCGAACCACGCATAGGCATCGTCGGCCAGCATCTCGGTCCACAGGTAGGCATAATAACCGGCCGAATAGCCGTTGCCCCAGATGTGCTCGAAATAGCTTGAGCGATAGCGCGGCGGCACTTCGTTCGGCAGGTACAGGTGCGCGTTCTTGAGCGCCTGCACTTCGAACTTGTCGACGTTCTCGAGCGGCGCGCTCGCCGGCAGCATGTGCCACGCCATATCCAGCTGTGCGGCAGCCAGCAGTTCGGTCAGTGCATAGCCCTGGTTGAACTTCGATGCCTTCTTGATCTTGTCGATCAGCGATTGCGGCATCGGCCTGCCGGTCTTGTAGTTGATTGCGTAGTGCTTGAGCACCTTCGGGTACAGCGCCCAATGCTCATTGAACTGCGACGGGAACTCGACGAAGTCACGCGCCACCGCCGTACCGGACAGGCTTGGATACTCCTGGTCGGCGAAGAAGCCGTGCAGCGCGTGGCCGAACTCGTGGAACATCGTCGTGACGTCGTCGTAGGTCAGCAGCGCAGGCTGGCCCGGCGCCGGCTTCTGGAAGTTGGCGACGTTGTAAATGACCGGCTTCCGATGCAACAGCTTCGACTGCGTGACGATGTTGCTCATCCACGCGCCGCCGCCCTTGTTGTCGCGCTTGAAATAGTCGGCGTAGAACAGGCCCAGCGGCGAGCCGTCCTTGTCGAACACCTCGAACACGCGCACGTCTTTCTGGTAGACGGGGATGTCGTGGCGCTCCTTGAAGGTAATGCCGTATAAAAGATGCGCGGCATAGAAAACGCCGTTCTTGAGCACGTTGTCCAGTTCAAAGTACGGCTTGACCTCGGACTGGTCCAGATCGAAGCGCGCCTTGCGCACCTTCTCCGCGTAGTAATTCCAGTCCCACGGGCGCAGATCGAAATCGCCGCCGGTCTTGTTAATCATCTTCTGGATTTCGGCCGCTTCCGCGTGTGCCTTGGCAGTCGCCGGCGACACCAACCGGGACAGGAATTTCTCGACCGTCTGCGGGGTCTTCGCCATCTGGTCCTGCAGCTTCCAGGCGGCGTAGTTCGGATAGCCCAGCAGTTTTGCCTTGTCCGCCCGCACCGCGGCAAGCTGCTTGACGATGCCGCGGGTATCATTGGCGTCGCCGTGCTCGGCGCGATTCCACGACGCCATGAACAGCTTCTTGCGGATCGCGCGGTTCTTCAGCGACGTCAGCGCCGGCTGCTGGGTGGTGTTCTGCAGCGGGATAACCCACTTGTCGTCGAGGCCGCGCGCCTTGGCCGCCTGCTGCGCGGCCGCAATTTCGTTATCGCTCAGCCCCGCAAGCTTGGACTTGTCGCTGATCACCAGCGCGCCGGCCTTGGTGGCCGCCAGCAGCCGGTCGACGAACTCGGCGCTGAGCCTGGCTTCCTTTTCGTTCAGCTTTTTGAGCCTGGCGCTGTCGGCCTTCGACAGGTTGGCGCCAGCATGGACGAACTCCTTGTAGTAGTAGACGATCAGCCGCTGCGATTCAGGATCCAGCTTCAAGTGATCGCGCTTCTCGTAAATCGCCTTGACGCGTGCGAACAGCTTCGGATTGAGGAAAATCGCGTCGTAATGCGCCGCCAGTTCCGGGGCGACTTCCTTTTGCACTTTCTGCAGCGTCGGATCGGTGTTGGCACCCGTCAAAAGGTAGAACACCGCGGTCGCGTGATTCAGCAACTGACCGCTCTTTTCCAGCGCCACCAGCGTGTTTTCGAACGTCGGCGGATGCGGGTTGTCGGCGATCTTCTCAACTTCCGCCAACTGCTGCTTCATGCCTGCTTCAATCGCGGGCTTGAAGTCGCTGTCCTTGATCTTGTTGAATCGCGGCGCGTGGAACGGCAGCGGGCTCGGCGTCATCAGCGGGTTGTTGGCGGCAGACGGCATATCAGCGGCCATCGCCGGGGACAAGGCAAGCGCGCTGGCAGCGAGCGCGCCGGCAACGGTAAGCGTGGCGGTTCGGAACATGCGGGGACACCTTTTGCAGAAATTGGCACTCGGCGCTGTCAGCGCACCGTTGAAAGTTGCCCGCGCATCATAGCCCAGCCGCCCGGCATTTTCATCCGCGGCGGCCGGAATCGTTACAAGCTGTGCTTTTCGTCCCCCGGATGATATTTCTGCTCGATGTGCCCCTTGAGCTGCGACTTGTAGTAATAGACGACGCGCAGGTTGCCCTGGGCATAGCGCGTCGCCTGGTCCTTGAAGTGCGGCGACGACGGGTGATCGCTCTCGCCGCCGACGCGCACGGCCCACGCGTGAATCTTCTTCGGCCCGAAATCGATAATGGCGACGAAGCTGTTGCCGCCGGTGCCGTACCACCGCTTGGTATTCGGGTATGGCCGCGCCCACGACGCCGCCAGCGAGCCCCACCGCGAGGTCGTGAACGGGATCGCAATGCTGTGCTTGCTGTCGTCGAAGTGCGGCTCGATGGCGCCGCTGATGCGCTGGAAGCGGTTGATCTGGCCCCACGGCGTTTTCCAGGTGCCGAAGTCCGCGGTCAGCTTATCGACCGTGGCGGCCAGCCCGGCCAGTAACTGCTTACCCGTAGCACGCTGCTCGATGTAGTCGCGGCGTGACATGCCGGCGGCCTTCGCGGCGTCGTAGACGCGGTGGTACATGTCGGTGCCCCAGAACACCGCCAGCGACGTCGGCACCGAATTGATGCCATCACGATAATTCCAGTGGCGCAGCGCCGTGATCGGCTGGGCGAGTTTCGCCTTGAGAGGACTGGACGCGGGCGCGTCGTCGTAGGCCTTGATCAACACTGGAACCAGGTGCGCAAACGCCGGCAGATAGCTGTCGAAATCCGCCGCCGCCAGCTTCGCCATCGTCCAGTTTTTGCTGCCGGTGAACAGGCGCAGCGCGTGGTGGCCGCGCGGGCTCTCCTCGGTGCCGCTGTCGACGTAGCTCGGAAAGTCGGAACGCTTGGGACTGTACTTGCCGGCCGCCGACCATGGCCAGTTGTTGGAGTTGTACAGCCAGCCGTTGGGCGGGTTGAGCAGGTGCGGCGTCTGCTTCAGCGTCAGGACGCCATGCAGTGCGGTCGCCGGATTGCTGCCGTCCACCGGCTTCGCCCAGTCGAATTGGTCGCTGCGCTTCGGAATCCAGTCGGAGTGCCAGTAGGCGATGTTCCCCTTCGAGTCGGCGAAGATCGTGTTGTTGGACGAGTTGGTGTGCAACTGCATCGTCTTGCGGAAACTCGCGTAGTCGGTCGCTTCCATCCGCGTCCAGTCCTGGATCAGCGCCTGCTCGGGCTTGCGCATCAGTGTGACGGTGATCCACTTGTCGCCCTGCTTGCCGATGACCGGTCCGTGGCGCGTGTAATACGCGGTGAAGGTTCTATGCTCCATGCCTTGCGGCGTCTTGTAGTCGACCGTGATCCGGCGCGTCTTCACCGGGAACCATTTGTCGCCGTATTGGTAGTAGTACCGGCCGTTCTCTTTCTTGACGGTCTCGAGATAGTGGATGCGGTTTTCGACGCCGCTCGACGTGTGCATCCAGCCACAGCCGGCGTTAAAGCCCTGGTAGATGAAAAACTGGCCCCAGGTGACGGCGCCGTACGCGTCCAGCCCCTGATCGCTGACCATCTGCAGCTCATAGCGGAAATAAAACGACACGTGCGGATTGATCAGCAGCAGCGAGTGGTGATCCATCGTGATCTTCGGCGAAATCGCGACGCCGTTGGAACCGGTGAGTTGCGGCAGCTCCCATTTATCGTTGCGCGCGACGGTGCGCTTCGCGCCATAGAACGCAGCGAGCTTAGGGATATCCACGGCGAGATAGATGTCGCCGCCGATGCTGCCTTCGCTGAAGGCCATCATCATCCAGGGATCGAAATGGTCGATCACTTTCGGATGGACGTCCGGGTGCTTGTAAAGATAGTAGTTGAGACCCGCCGCGGCGGCCTGCATCAGCGTTTTCAGCCAGTCGGGGCTGGCGCGATACTTAGCCTTCATCACTTGCGGATCGACGAACAGCTTCATCCGCAGGCTCTTGAAAAGCGCCGATTCGCCGTCGGCCTCCGCGTTCAAGCCCAGCGCCTGGATGTAATTGCGCTCGACCCGCGCAAAGCCATCCTCGGCCTGCGCGTATTCCATACCGAACACAGTGTCCGCGTTCGTCTTGCCGTAGATGTGCGGAATGCCCCAGTTGTCGCGGTAGATGGTGACGTTGTTCGCGTATTGCTGCCAGCGGGCGACGGTTTGGCTATCCGTGCCGGCGGCCCAGGCGGCCGTGGACAACATTACGCCAATCGCCAGCACGGCGACCCCCATCTGCTTATTCATAGTCACTCCTTCAATATCCGGCCGCGGAACCGGCCGGGGCGCGTGGATCGCTTGCGCCTTCAAGTTTACCGGTCTTCGGATCAACGACAATCGCCTCGGCGGAACCCCACGGGCCCGCCGTCTTGAATGTATAGCCACGCTGCTCCAGCGTGCGCTTCACATCCGGCTTCAACGCATGCGACTCGACCTCCACCACGTCCGGCAGCCACTGCTGGTGAATGCGCGGCGCGTCGATCGCCTGCTGCACATTCATGCCGTAGTCGAGCACGTTGAGGATGCTCTCCAGCGTGATCGTAATGATACGCGATCCGCCGGGGCTGCCGGTAACCATGAACAAATGGCCTTTGTGGGTGACAACCGTCGGCGTCATCGACGACAATGGCCGCTTCCCCGGCGCGATTGCATTGGCCTTGCCCTGCACCAAACCAAAGCTGTTCGGCACGCCAGGCTTCGACGTGAAATCATCCATTTCGTCGTTTAGGAAAAAGCCTGTATTGCCAGCGATATGGCCGCTGCCGAAAGCCAGGTTGATCGTGTAGGTTACCGCCACGGCGTTGCCGTGGGCGTCGACGATCGAGTAATGGGTAGTATCGCGGCCTTCGGTCAGGTTCACGCCGCCAGCAATGTCACGTGAAGGCGTTGCCCGCTTCGGCTGAATATGGGAGCGAATCCTGGCCGCGTGTTTCGCCGACAGCAGCGTGGCGATCGGATTATGCACAAAATCGGGATCACCGAGCTTCGTGTTGCGGTCGGCGTAGGCATGGCGCATCGCCTCGGCGAGATAATGCACAGAGTTAACGGAATGAAAGCCGAACTTCGACAGCGGATAACCGCTGACAATGTTCATGATCTCGCACATCGTGGTGCCGCCGGAACTCGGCGGCGGCGACGACCAGACGTCGTAGCCGCGATAGTCGCAGTGAATCGGTGTCTCCCATTCGACATTGTATTGCTCGAAATCCTTCTTCGTGAAAAGGCCGCCGTGCGCTTGGCTGGCCTTGACCAGTGCATCGGCGATCGGCCCGTCGTAGAACGCTTGCGTGCCGTGCCTGGCGATCAACTGGAGCGTGTGCGCCAGATCCTTCTGTACCAGCCGGTCGCCGACCTGGTATGGCTTGCCGTGATTGAGGAAGATCGCGGCGACGTTCGACTG
This sequence comes from Gammaproteobacteria bacterium, assembly GCA_035690945.1. Lineage (GTDB taxonomy): Bacteria > Pseudomonadota > Gammaproteobacteria > Natronospirales > DASSBR01 > DASSBR01. The sequence goes on along the minus strand of DASSJY010000013.1, from coordinate 9,253 downwards.
CCCTTTGAATTTCCGGACGCCGTAATGCAACACGCGAACATCGCCCGGCACCAGCACAAAGCCTTTTGCAGCCAGCCGGATCGCCGGCGCCATCACCTGCTTGAGACTCATCGTGCCGTATTTCTTGAGCGCGGTGTCAAGTCCCATCACGGTGCCCGGCACGCCGACGCTTTTCCAGCTTCGGGTGCTCAATCCCGGAATGACATGTCCCTGCGGGTTCTGGTACATGTCCGCGGAGGCCGCCAGCGGTGCCTTTTCACGAAAGTTCAGGAACGCCTTCTTGCCGTTCGCCAGCCGGATCAGCATGAAGCCACCGCCGCCGATGTTGCCGCAACATGGGTGCACGACAGCGAGCGCATAGCCCACGGCAACTGCTGCATCAATCGCGTTGCCGCCCTGCTTGAGGATGGCTACGCCCACATCGGTGGCCAGATGCTGTGCCGTGACAACCATGCCGTGACTGCCGGTGACCGGCTGTGCAGCCGGCTGCTTGGCGCCGGCCGGCAAGACCGCCAGAAGCGCAAGCAGCGCGCCGGTGTGGCGCAACCATTGAATCGACATTAAGACTCCTTCTGCGGCAGCGCTGCCGCGCGATTATCCCGAACGAGCGTAACCACGGCGCCGCCGATCCGGCGCCTGCCGGATCAGCGCGCTGCGATGACGCTACTGAAACCTGACGGTGGCGCTCAGGTAGAAAAACCGGCCGATCAAAAACTCGTACTCGGTCGGATCATACGCAATGTCTTCGATCGGCCGCGCCTGGTCCGGCGGCTGCTTGTCGAACACGTTGCGAATGCCAAACGCGAAACTTGTGTTAATCGGCAGCACGTCGTACTGGGCGCGGATATCGTCCCAGACCACCGAGCCCATATGGTTGCGGGACAGGAAGTTGTTTTCGGTGTTAGGCTCCGAACACAACCCGAGCGCCGTGAGGCTGATCGGAGTGCCGTCGTTCGCATCCGAACAGTGCGGTTCGACCAGGTCGCTGATGTAATGCAGCGTCCAGCTCGCCTGCCACGGGCCGGCGCTCCAGGTCAGGCCCAGATTTGCCTTGTCCGCCGGCACCGAAAACGGCAGGATGAAACCGGCCCGCTCGATCCCGACCAGCTTGGTGGTATCGGTTCCGCCCTGCCCGTTCGGGAAGTAGATTTCGTAATGGCGAACGTGACTGTCATGGAAGTTGATCCGGAAATGCCCGACCGCCGTCTGAAAGCCATAGCTTGCACCGAAGTCAATGCCGTCCGTGAACGTCCCGCCGATGTTCGTTTCCGTGTTCTGAATCAGCGAAATCTTGCCGAACTTGCTGCGCGTGATCTTGGTGCAAGCCTGGTCGTTACCACCCTGGTAGCAGGCGTTGACGACGTTTTGCGCGCCGAACGGTTGAATCGTGTTCTTCAGATTGATGTGGTAGTAGCCCGCGCTGACGTTGAATCCCGGCAACTGGTGCGGACTGTACACGAAGCCGATCGATTTCGACGTTGCAGTCTCAGGTTGCAGATTCGGATTGCCCCCTGAGAGCGTGTCCACCTGCTGATCGGCCTGCGTATAGCTTTGTGGCACCCCCGCCGCGGCACAGCGCGCCGCAACGCTCGCGCTGACGTTGGACGTTTTGTAACTGCTGCACGGGTCGAACACCGTCGGGAAATTCAGCGACTGGCTGGCATACAACTCATGGATGTTCGGCGCCCGATAAGCCTGCGACCACGTGCCGCGAATCGCGAGGTCCGGTATGGGGCGGTATTTGAAGCCGGCACGCGAATTGGTGGTGCTACCGAACGTACTGTAGTTTGAATAGCGACTCGCCACATCCAGGTTCAGTTGATAGACACCCGGCAGATGCGACAGCAAGGGTACCTTGAACTCGGCGTAGACCGAGTTCACCTTGTAGCGTCCGGCGGTTGGCTTGACCGGCTGGCGCGACAGCGTCTCGCCCAGCTGGGAATGCGAATCCGGCAGATAGCTGCCGACTTCCTGGCGATACTCGTAGCCGGCAGCGAAACCGAGGTCTCCCGCCGGCAGCGTCAACAGATCGGCGGTCGAAATGTTCGCGTCATACAGGCGCTCGACCTTGCGCGTCCAGCTCTGGCTGGTATACGCGATGTAGTCGACCTGTGCCGGCGTAATCGTACCGTTGCCCGACGGACCCTGGCCACCGAACAGATCGAGCGGCACGCAGCCGGGCCGGCTCGCGCAATCGCTCGATAATGAATCATCAAACCGCGTCGCATCGAGTCCGGAGGGATTCGATTCATGCGAATTGTTGCTCATGTAGATGAATGCGCTGTCCCAGCTCCACAGATGCGACCCAGCCGTAAACTGTCCGTTGAATCCGCCGCTGAAGCGGTAGGTCTGCACGCGGCGCCGGGTCTGACGAATCGGGAACTCCGACAGGCGCCGGTACAAAAACGACATCGACGGGCGCGACACGCCCGGTGCGACCTGGACCGGATCGACTGAACTCAGCGTAAAGCCGAACGGGTTGTACTTCTGGTTTGCGCCGATGGTGCCGTTGTCGAAAAACAGCGGGGTCGGAGCCGCATCCGTCAGGCTGTGGCGATTGTTGTAAAAGCCACTGATCGTAAAGGTGACATTGGGCGACAGGTCGTAAAATCCGCGCGTGTAAATCGACTTCATCTCGACCGGAACCACCAGTGAATCGCCGAGCGAGTTACCCGACGCCTTGATCCAGTTATAGCGGTATTTGTTGGACCAGGGCACGTAGTCGGCGGGATTCGTGCCGTTGCCTCCGGGCCTGAGCGTCAAGTCGCAGTGCGGCAGGTAAATCGGGTTCGCCGTGGTGCCGAAGTTGCTGGCCGGGCATTGCTGTGCCGTGAGGCCGGTGAATGGCGCCGGCACAACATTCGGCGATGACGGGTCGCCATTGGTCGGTGCGATGAAATTGAAGCGGCCGTTCGGCGTTGCGGAACTGCCGCGCGTGATGCCGGTGCCGAATACCGGCACGTGCGAAAACACACGATCGCTCGCTGCGATGCGCTGGCTGCTCCGGTAGCTCGTGCTGAAGGTAAAGCCTTCATGGTCGGCTTCCTGGCCGAGCGTCACGCTGTAGTGCTGGGTTTTGCCGTCCCAGCCGCTCGTCCCGCCTTGATAGCCCCCGATGAAAGCGGTTGCCTCGACTCCATGAAAATGCTTTTTGAGGATCACGTTGACGACGCCGGCAATGGCATCCGACCCATACAGTGCCGAAGCGCCGTTCTGCAGCACCTCGATGTGATCCACCAGCGACAGCGGAATCGTGTTGAGATCGGTGGCGCCCGACAGCCCCGTAATCCAGCGATGGCCGTTCACCAGGATCAGGGCACGCTTCGCGCCGAGAAAGCGCAGGTCGATCGAGGACGCGCCGGTAGCTTCGAAGTTGAACGCCGCATTTTCTGTCGCGTGACCGGAGGTGATCCCTTCGAGGATTTGGCCGACAGTGGTAAACCCGCTCGATTCGATCTGCTGGTGGCTGATGCGCAGCACCGGCTGCGAACCGACGAGGTCGGTACTTTTGATACGCGACCCCGTCACCATGATGCGGCCCAGGTTTTGCGCCCGGTTTTGCGAGGACGGCGATGCAACGGCCTCATCGGGCGGATCAGCCGGATCGACGGGCGCCGGCGATACGCTGTTGTCGCCCTGGGCCGGTGGATCGGCACTTGCGGTGCCGGTCGGCGGGGCTGCCTTGATCGCGAAGGTACCGTCGGCGATCGTGACGTAGGTGAACCCGGTATTTGCCAGCAGGCGCGTCAAGCCGGCTTCAACGGGCATGCTGCCGGCAACGCCGGGGCTGAGGGTATTGGAGACATTGACCGCCTGGCTGGCGACCTGAACGCCCGCCTGCTCGGAAAATTGAATCAGTGCGGAAGCCAGCGGCTGCGGCGGAATATCGAACTTGACGGAGGAAGGAGGACTGGCTGCCAGTGCCGTGGCACACAATCCACACGAGAGTACGAGCGCCAGCCGGATAGCCCGTCCCATCCAGTAATTCACCGCGATCTTTCTTTGCATGATTCGCCCCTTGGTGACGACGTGCCGCTGCACGCCATTTGCACCTATGACGTGCGACGGAGGCGAAATGGAAATGGCCGCGGATCAGGAAGGCGATCTAGAGTAAAGACGGATGGCTCCCAATTCATCACGCGCTGCACGCACTGGGAAAATCGCCTGCACCGCCGCCAGCCATCCGTTTATGCGGTTGACGAATACCGTCCCGGTGTAGCGCAGCCGCCCCACGGCGGGATCGGCAAGAACGATTTGTTGCGAGGCATAGCGATTGACGTTGGCAATCACCACTGCCAGCGGCACATCGCGGAAATGCAGCCGGCCGTGTCGCCAGGCGGCAATCGAATTGACATCAACGCGGTCCGTATTCAGCGTTGCGTCGCGCGGGCTTGCGACCACCTGTTGACCGGCGGTGAGGCTGATCGGCGCAGCAACCGTTTCTGCCGGCGCGTTTGAATTCCGCGCAGGTTCGGCGTAGGCCACATCGACCTTGCCTTCGGCTACTTTGACCACAACCTGATCGTCATTGCGACGAACGTCGAACGCCGTGCCTACATCCTTCACCCGCAAACCGGCCGCGCGCACCACGAACGGCCGTTCCTCGTTATGCCGGACCTGAAAATATGCCTCACCCGCAAGAAGATCGACGCGGCGCACGTCCGGCCGATATGACACGCGAAGTCGCGAGCGTGCTCCCAACTCGATTTGTGTGCCGTCCGGCAGCATCACCTGTCGGTTTTGGGCCTGCGAAGCAATGTACCGACTCGCCAACTGCGTTGCGTGCGGCGCCCGGACTGTCGCATAGGCGAGCGCCGCGAGCCCCACCGCCAGACTCGCCGCCGCTGCAATGTAGCGCCAGCGTCGGGCGTTGCGGCTTTTAATCTGTGGCGGCTGCGCCAGCTCGCCCGCTTCGAGGTACCGGTGTAAGAGCGCAGCTTTCCGGTCGCGCCCCAGCGCCTTGAGGTCCGACTCCAGATCCTGAATGCGCTCGAATGCGTCGAAATTGAGCGGATCCCTCCGAGTCCACTCGAGCCAAGCGCTCAGCTCCAGCGAATCGATGCCCGGTTCATGCAGGCGCAGCAGCCATTCCGCCGCCTGCTGCGTTCGTACTCGGGTCTCGGCAGACTGTTGATGAGGGTTGCGCATAAAAGTATTAGCGATTCCCGGTTTTATTCGGCGGCGTCCAGAGCATCGCGGCAATGCGCCAGCCCGCGCGCGATGTAGTAACGCACCATTCGCTCGGTTACCTGCAACTCATCGGCGATAGCCGCCAAGGGGCGCTCGGCAAAAATATGCAGCACGAACGCGCGGCGGCATTTGTGCGGCAACTGCTTGAGCGCGGCTTCGACGATGGCCAATTGCTGCTGGCCCATTGCAGTCCGTTCGGGCCCCGGCCGGGCCAGCAGTTGCTCGAAGAGCAAACATTCCTGAGGCTTGCTGCGCTCGCGCACCGCGCGGTGGCGCAAATGATCCATGGCGATATTGGCGGCCACCCGAAACAGGTAAGCGCGCAGAAAACTGACGACGCCGGGGCGATGCAACTGGAGAAGACGGACGTAGGCTTCCTGCGCCACGTCCCTGGCCTCGCTCTCGGAATGGAGCTTCGCCGCGAGAAAGCCAACCAGCTCGCGATTGTGCTTCTCGAACAACTGCCGCATGCATTCGATGTGGCTATCGTCATTCCCACGGTCGGCCTCCAGTGCCGGCCCGGTATTCAGAAACGTCTTTTGAGCCTGGTGCGTCATAAGTGTGCTCGCCGCACGACCTGCCGTTCAGCAGAACCTATGACGTTTCAGGATCGCGAGATTGAAATGGATGGTGGTGACGACATCTATTTGCCCCCTTTTTGTTGTCCCGCCAAATCATATGCCTATTATTATCGCGGCGCGAACACCTGCCCGATCGGCACCTTCAATATCCGAGCCCGATAGCAGCAGCCGTCGCGTGTCGACCGACAAGCTCGCCAATGGCAGCGGGGTCCAGCGGTTTGACCACGTGTTCGTCAAAGCCGGCCTCGCGCGCGGCGCGCCGATCGCTCTCTTGCCCATACCCCGTCACGGCTACCAGTCGTGTCTTTTCCAGCCCCGGCGTCTCGCGCAGCCGGCGCGCGACCTCGTAGCCGTCCATCACCGGCAGGCCAATATCGATTAGCGCCACCGCCGGTACGAATTCGGTGGCGATCCGGAGCGCCGCGGCGCCGTCATGCGCGATGCGCGTCTCGTAGCCGTCCATTTCAAGCACCTCGGCGAGTGCCGCCGCCGCATCAGCATAATCATCGACGACCAACACCTTCGCCTTATCCGTGCCGCCCTCTGCAGCCGACGGCTGCACCGGTCGCGGCGCGTCGTCCGTAGTTTGCTGTTCGAGCAGCGGCAGGCGCACGATGAATTCGCTGCCTCGGTTGCGGCCTTCGCTGTGTGCCTCGACGCTACCGCCATGCAGTGTCACGAGGTTGTGGACAATTGCGAGGCCGAGACCCAGTCCGCCGTTGGCGCGATCTATCGACTGCGCGCTCTGGGCGAACAGGTCGAAAATGCGCGGCATCAGATCCGGCTCAATGCCCACGCCCTGATCGCGTACCCGCAGCACGGCTTCATCACCTTCGGCCGAGGCACTGATGGAAATGACATCTCGCGGCGACGAATACTTGGTCGCGTTGCTCAGCAGGTTGATGACGACCTGCACCAAGCGGCGCGCGTCGCCATCCACGACCAGGCCCGCCTCAACCGCTTTCTCGATGTCCTGGTTGTTCTTTTCCAGCAGTGGGCTCACAGTCTCGATCGCCTGAGCTATTATTCCGGCAAGCTCGACGGGCAATTTTTTCAACTCGACCTTGCCGCGCGCGATCCGCGACACGTCGAGCAAGTCGTCCACCAGCGCGACCATGTGGCGCACCTGCTCTTCAATGATTTCCCGATCGCGCACAAGGCAATCGGGTTCTCGCAGGCGCATCAGCTGCAGGTGACTCATGATCGGTGCAAGCGGATTGCGCAACTCGTGGCCGAGCATCGCCAGAAATTCGTCCTTGGCCCGGCTTGCTTCCCGTAGCGCCATCTCGCTGCGCCGGCGCTCGCTGATGTCGTTAAACAGGATCGCTACCTGGTGCCGATCCGGATCGCCAATGCGAAAGGCATAGACGTCGAAATACCGTTCGAGTGCCTCGGCCGGATCTTCGAATCGTCGGGGGATACCGGTCAATGCGATCTCGCCATAGATTTCGAACCAATGTGCTTCGTGATCCGGGGCGAGTTCTCGCATCCGCCTGCCGGTGGCATTGACCAGCCCGGTATGCCTCTCGAATGCCGGATTGGCCTCGAGAAAGCGGTAGTCGATCGGCTTGCTGCGACCGTCGAACAAGACTTCGATGATGCAAAAACCGGCATCGACGGAATCAAACAGCGTCCGGTATTTTCCCTCCGACCGACGTAACGCTTCATCGGCGCGGTGACGCTCAATGGCAATCGCCGTCGCCCGATTAAGAAAGTCGACGGCTTCCATTTCCTCGGCTGTCGGCGCCTTCGGCACGAGATAATAGATGGCGAAAGTACCGAGTACCTGGCCCTCCGAACCGACGATCGGCGTTGACCAGCAGGCGCCAAGACCGTGGCTCAACGCCAGATCCGCGTAATCCGTCCATAGGGGATCGGTGGCAATATCCTGAACGATGACGCGCGCGCCGCGAAACGCCGCGGTGCCACACGAACCGGTGCCCTCGCCGATCGCCTGGCCGTCGATGGCCCGGCGATAGGCGGCCGGCAAACTGGGCGCTGCGCCATGGCGCAAATGGCGACCGTCTTCGTCCACCAGCAGAACCGAGGCTCGCGGCGCACGCTCCGCAAAGCGCGATTCAAAGCCCTGCGTCAGCTCCGTAAGGATTTCCGCCAGCGGTGCGCCTGCAGCTATTCGCTCCATTAGCCGCCGTTCCTGCACCAACAGCGCATCGCTTCTTTCCGCACGGCCGATAGCCTCGGCCCGCTCGGCATCGGCGGCTGCCAGCGCCGCTTGCTCGCGTTCCCGCTGCGCCTGTTGTGCGAGAACGCGATCGGTTGTTTCGACCGCCGCGCAATAGAAGCCGCTGACCGTCCCCGCGTCGTCGCGCAGCGGTGTCCACGAGTATGTAAACCAACTCACCGGACGACCGGGGCGCGCGTCGAGAGCGACCGGTCGATCAACGGAGTATTGAGCGTCGCCCGCCATGACAGCCGCCGCAATTGAACCAAACTCGTCCCAGATTTCCGCGAACAGCTCCGCCAATGGCTTGCCCAGGGCTCCAGGATGCTTATCGCCCAGGATTGGGACATAGCTGTCATTGAAGAGGGAAATTAATTGGGGACCCCATCCTATATATACCGGCTGTGCCGCGCCCAGCATCAGGTCGATAGCCGTCCGCAGGCTGCGGGGCCATGCGTCCATCGCGCCCAGCGGCGTGGCGGCCCAATCGAAAGCGCGGATACAACCGCCCATTTCGCCGCCGCCTACCGGCCATGCCGGCGTCGTCTTGGCCTGCTTCGATGTCATCCGTGCCATGAAACCACAATCCATTGTCGTCCAGTCCGCATAATAGCAATAGTACGGAAAGAAGTTCCGGTGGTATGACTATGCGCGCGCGGGTATCGCGAAAATCGGCGCGCCCGGAGAGATTATGGCGGGCTATCCTGCCCGCCACCCCTGCGGGGCCGGCCTCCGGCGGTTCAAAATCGCTCCCCGCGATTTTGTCGAACGCCAATTGATACGTCGGGATTTCGAATCTTCGCTGCCCTAAAGGCTCTTCATAACCTCAAAGGTGCGAGTGATTCAGGAGAATGGCGCGCCCGGAGAGATTCGAACTCCCGACCCCCAGATTCGTAGTCTGGTGCTCTATCCAGCTGAGCTACGGGCGCGTAAAACCCTTCCGGTGCGGAACGGGTCGTGGCGGGTTTCCTAACGGCTGAGATCGGCAAAAGCAAGCGTCACGTCGAGAAAACTTTGCTTGCGTCCGCCGCGGATCAAGCCTGCTTGCGCAGTGCGTTGCGCGCCTGTTCGAGCGTCACGGGCTGGTCCGGTATGGTCACGGAAAAGACCGTGCGCCCGCCCCTGCTCTCCACAAGCTCAACGGTTCCGCCATGGGCGCGGACAAGTTCCTGCGCAATCGCCAGGCCAAGCCCGGTGCCGCCGCTTCGAGCGGCGCCCCGGAAGGCGGCAAAAAGGTTCTCGCGCGCCTTTTGCGGCAGGCCGGGGCCGGTATCGGAGATCAGGATATGGCTGACGCTGC
>DASSJY010000012.1:0-69446 GCA_035690945.1 Gammaproteobacteria bacterium | reverse complement strand
GAGCCCTTCGACAAGCTCAGGGCGAACGGAATAAGCCGCTTTATCTCTTCTCTATCTTCTTGCCAGCCATGACGGCCGGCCTCTTCTCCCGCGACATCGAGCGCAGCCGAAGATCGGGCAGTCCGCAGCACAGGAGGTGCTTCGGACCCAGCGACAGGAGCAGTGGCTTTGGTTACTTTCCCCGTAAGGAAAGTAACTCGCCGTAGGGGGTCGACACCCCCGCCCAATCAGCCCGCCGCCGCAGGTGGCACAAATAAACCCTATTGAGCCGCCGGAAACCGATAAGCCACCAATTCCCCATCATCAGTCAAAACCAAAAGCGTATCCCCAGCCACAACCGGCGCAGCCGAAATCCCGGCAGAACCCGCCTGCACCCGCGCAACCAGCTCACCGCTTTTCTGCGACAGAAAATGCACGTATCCGGCGAAGTCGCCCATTGCGACCGTCCCGTGAAACGGCGTCGGCCGCGTCAACGACCGCGCCCGCATCCCGGCCTGCTTCCAGACCGGATCGCCACTCGCCGCGTTGACGGCATGCACGACGCTGTCCGAATCCGTCACGTAGAGCTGTTCGTCGGCGTAGCTGACCCCGGTGTAGCTCGACATCGGGATGCTCCAGAACGGCTGCCCACCGGTTGCACCCAGCGCCGCCAGCTTGCCGTGATACGTCACCGCGTAGACGAAACCGAGACCGACCACCGGCCGGCCGTCGAGGTCGATCAATTGCTGCAGCTCATCCTCGCCGCTCGGCTGGCCGATCGGCGCTTCCCAGAGTACCTTGCCGTCCTTGAGCGAAACTGCCAGCAGCGTGCCGTTGTCGAACCCGGCATAGACGACGCCACGGTCGATCACCGGCGTCGCGTCGCCGCGCAGACTCAGGCGCGGCACGTCGCGCGACAGCGTCCAGAGCTGATGGCCGTCTGCGGCCGACAGGCCGATCAGATGCCCATCGCCCGTTCGCACTACGACGACGCCGCCGCCCACCGCCGGCGCGGCGATAACGATACTGTCCACGTAATGCTTCCACAGCTCGTGTCCGTCCTGGGTGCTCAGCGCCTCGACATAGCCCTCGGTCGAACCGACTACGACGACGTGATCGCCGACGCCGGGACCGCCGCCTACCTTGAGGCCGGTATCGGTGTGCCAGAGGCGCGAGCCCGACTGCACGTCCCAAGCGCTGACGCTGCCGTCGCGGCCGCCGACGAACACGCTGTTGCCGTCCACCGCCGGCACGAGGCCGAGCAGGATGCCGTCCTCGCCCGCACCGACGTTGGAACTCCACGTCTCGCTGACCTTGACCTTGGGCGTGAACTTGACCAGCGGTGCCGGCGGCTCGGAGTTGTCCTTCGCGCCGCACGCCGCCAGAAACAACGCCGCGGCCAGAACGATTAGAAGCCGCCTCATGACTTGGCCGCCGACGCCGGCTTGGCGCTCGCGGTGTGCTGCAGCTTCAGCTTGAGCAACACATCGCCGCCTGCCCCGTCGGCTTGCGCCGCGAGGGCGGCCTGATAGGCCTGGTGCGCCTTGGCGGTCTCGCCCAGTGCGCGGTACGCGTCGCCGCGGACTTCGTCATACAGCGATGCAAATCCGCCGGCATCCTTCACCGACAGCGTCTGCAGCGCGGCCTTGGCCTGCTTGTTCGCGATCTGCACGCGCGCGAGCCGCAGCCGGGCGAGCAGTTTCAGGCTGCCGTCGTCGCTATGCTGCACGACCCATTGCAGATGCTGGATCGCCTGATCGGGCTTGTTCGCGACAACTTCCGCGCCGGCCAGACCCAGCGCCGCCTGCGCCGCATACGGCGTATCGTCGTAATTGGTGATCAGGTTTTTGCCGATGGCTTCGGCCTCGCCGCTCTTGCTCTTGTCGTTGCTTGCGGCCGGCTTGTTCAGCGCCTGCTCGAACTGCGCATACAGCACCGAGCCATTGTATTCGCGCTGTGCCTGGTAATGCTGCCACCAGCGCCAGCCGCCGATGATCGCGAGACCGATCGCCAGGCCGACAATGATGAACGTGCCGTTGGCCTTCCACCAGGCTTTGAATTTTTCCCACTGTTCGTCGTCGGAAATGTAACCATCTGTCACGAGTCGTTACTCCTGAGTCTCTTGAGTTCGTCTACCAGCGTCGCCCAGGCAACCGGGCGCTGCGCCTCGTCGGTGCGCAGCGGCTTGAGCGTCGCCGATTCATTTGCCACTTCATCGTCGCCGAGTATCAGCGCAAAACCTGCGCCACTCCGATCGGCCTTCTTGAGCTGCGATTTGAACGAGCCGCCGCCGCAATTCAATATCAGCGCGAGATCCGGCACCGCGTCGCGCAGTTGTGCCGCCAACTTGAAGCCGGCGCGTTCTGCCGCTTCGCCTACACACACGAGATAGATGTCCGGCGCGCGTGGCGGTGTCTCGACGCCCTCTTCGGCCAGCAGTGCAATCAGTCGTTCGACGCCAAGCGCCCAGCCGATCGCGGGCGTCGGCCGCCCGCCGAGCTGCTCGACCAGCGCATCATAGCGGCCGCCGGAGCAGATCGCATCCTGCGCGCCGAGGCGGTCGGTTACCCACTCGAACACCGTGCGGCTGTAGTAGTCGAGCCCGCGCACCAGGCGCGGATTGATGTCGTAGGCGATGCCGATCTCGTCCAGCAAACCGCACAGCGCATGGAAGTGCTCCCGCGAGGCGACGTCGAGATGGTCCTGCAGGCTGGGCGCGGCGGCGATCAGCGGCGCGAGCGCCGGATCCTTGCTGTCCAGCAGCCGCAGCGGATTGATCTCCAGGCGCCTTTGCGCTTCCGTGTCCAGCTTGTCGCGATGATCGCCGAAATATTCGACCAGCACGTCGCGATAAGCGGCGCGCGCCTCGCTCGTGCCGAGCGAGTTCAGCTGCAGGCGTGCGTGGCGGATGCCGAGCTGCGCCCACATGCGCGCCGACATCGAGATCAGCTCGGCATCGATGTCCGGCCCTTCAAAACCGTAGGCCTCGGCGCCGATCTGGTAAAACTGGCGGTAACGCCCTTTCTGCGGCCGCTCGTGACGGAACATCGGCCCCGCGTACCAGAGCCGCTGCGTCTGGTTGTAGGTCAGCCCGTGCGTCAGCGCCGCGCGGACGCAGCCGGCGGTCGCTTCCGGACGCAGGCTCAGCGAGGCGCCGTTGCGATCCTCGAAGGTGTACATCTCTTTCGAAACGATATCGGTCGCCGCGCCGATCGAGCGTGCGAACAACTCCGTGCTTTCGACCACCGGCACGCGAATCTCGCGATAGCCGTGGTTTTCGAGCACCCCGCGAATCGTGTCCTCGACGTACTGCCAGACGTGGCTCTCGTCCGGCAGAATATCGTTCATGCCGCGGACGGGTTGGATGCGTTCAGTCATTTAAGGAGAGGACGGATTGTCGGCGAACGGCGGGTTGTCGCCAAGCTTGCGAATCGTGAATCGCGCGGTATCGTCGGAGCGGGTGTAGTCCTTCGTATCGATGACGTTGCCGGCGGTCAGCACGCGCACGTTCGGCGCGTTGCCGAGGAATACGTGAAGGGGCGGCTCGCCATTCAGGTACAGGGTCTGGCCGCCGTGCGCGAGGCCGTAGTACAGCCGTTTGCCATTGGCGTCGTCGACCTCGACCCACGAATCGCCGGTCAGCTGCAACGCGAGCGGCAGGCCGTTGGGCACGTCCGCCGTCGGAGCTTGCGCTTTCTTCTTCTCCGGCGCCGGCGTGGCCGCGGTCTTCGCCGGCTGCCTGACTGCGGGGGCATTCGTCGATTTGCCGGCGATTGTCGGCGGCGCCTGCGTCGCCGGCTGGCCAGCCCCGGCCTGCGCACCTTGCGCAACAGCCGCGGCCGCCGTTTTCGACTGCGCCAGCGGCACAATTGCATGACTTTGCGCCGCCGGCGCCGCGTTAAGCGTCGAAGGCAGCGGTTGCACCGTGCCGCCCTGTTGCGGCTGGTGCGCGATCTGCCTCAGACCGGACAACTCGTGGTTCTGATACAGCCACCAGCCGATTGCCGCAACGATCAGCGCCAGCACCAGCCATGCGATCCGCGAGCCCCAGCCGCTGCGTTCGTCCATCCTGACGCCGTGATGCACCTGCGTCTGCAGCGCCGGCGCGACGCCCCGTTCCAGCGCCTCGTAATCGGCGACGATGGCGGCCGGATCAAGCTTCACCAGGCGTGCGTAATTGCGCAGGTGACCCTTGACGAAAATCGGCGCGCCGAGCGAATCGAAGTCGCCGGCTTCCAGCGCAATCACGACCGACTGATCGAGATTCAGCGACTGCGCGATCTGCGCCTCGCTCAGGCCCACGCGTTCGCGGCCGGCACGCAGGCGCTGGCCGATCGGCAACGACTCGACGCCGCCGTTGTCCTCAGGTGCGCGCTCGGGTTCGTCAGCCGCCATTGCCGGTCATTTTCCGTGCGAGATGCGCTTCGGCCGAGCGCGGGAATTTTGCAATCAACTCATCCGCGAATTTCTGCGCCTGGTCACGATCGCCCAGCGCCTGCTCATTGCGCGCGGCGAGCCACAACACCTCGGCGTGCGGCTGCCGGTTGTGCGCCATGAATCGCTGCAGGAAGGCGCGCGCGGGCAAGTGCTTGCCCTCGTCGAAGCTCAGCCGCGCGAGCTGCCACAGCGCGTCGGGATAATCCGGTTGCGCCTTCAGTGCCTGGCGGAAGTCGGCCTCGGCGCGATCCTGCTTGCCGATCTTGAGCAGGCAGACGCCGGCATTGGTATACGCCGCTTCCGGCGTGTCGTAGTTCGGATTGGCCGCCGCCGCGAGAAAATACTGTTCCGATTGGTCGACCTTGTTGTGCCGGCACAGAAACACGCCATAAGCGTTCAGTGTTTTCGGATCGTGCGGGGCGATGTCGAGCGCCCGGCGGTAATGCTGGTCGGCAAGATCGATATCGCCGCGCCTTTCGTACACCAGCGCTATGGCCGTATGCGCCTCCGCCAGATCCGGATCCTGCTTCAACGCCCGCTGCAGTTTCTTGAGCGCGAGATCAAGGCGACCCTGCTGCATGTAGGCCACGCCCAGCTGGACGTTGTACTTCGCCGCCAGCTTCGGCTGCGCCTGGGACTGCGGCGTGCCCGTGCTCACGCAACCCGCGAGCAGCCAGGCGGCCGCTATTGCCATGCCGATCGATAGCGTTTTCATGCGTCCGCCCCCGCCGCTGCAGCCAGATGCCGTTCCCGCCGCCGGCTCTTGTCATCCACACGGCCGGCCAGCTGCCCGCAGGCGGCATCGATATCGTCGCCGCGCGTGCGTCGCGTGATCGTCAATACACCGCGCGCCATCAGCACGTCGCGGAAACGGTCGATGACCGGCCGCGGCGAGCGCCTGTACCGCGTCTCCGGAAATGGGTTGAACGGAATCAGGTTGACCTTGCATGGCAGACCTGCCAGCAACGCGGCCAGTTCCTGCGCGTGGCGCTCGCTGTCATTGATGCCGTCGAGCATTACGTATTCGATCGTTACGTGGCGGTGCGGCTGCGCCGCGACGTAACGATGCGCGGCGGCCATCAATTCGGCAATCGGGTGTTTTTTGTTGATCGGCACCAAAACGTCCCGCAGCGCGTCGTTGGGTGCGTGCAGCGACAACGCCAGTGCAACATCGCAGTCGTGGGTCAAGCGATCCAGCGCGGGCACCAACCCGGATGTACTGACCGTCACGCGACGCTTGGACAGGCCGTAGCCCAGGTCATCGAGCAGAATCCGAAGCGCCGGCACCAGCCGCCGGTAATTGGCAAGCGGCTCGCCCATGCCCATGAAAACGACATTAGTGACCGGCCAGTCGCCATTCGGCCGGCGCCCGAGCAGACGGTTCGCGCTCCAGACCTGGCCGATGATCTCGGCCGTCTCCAGGTTGCGGTTGAAGCCCTGCTGCGCGGTTGAACAGAACGCGCAGTCGAGCGCGCAACCCACCTGCGAGGAGATGCACAGCGTGCCGCGATCCGGCTCCGGAATGAAGACGGTCTCAATGCCGTTGGTCGCGTCCATCGCGAACAGCCACTTATGAGTACCGTCGTTCGAGCGTTGTTCGGAAGCGATATCGAGACTGCGGATTTCAGCGCAATCGGCAAGCTTCGCGCGCAGCGCCTTGCCGAGATTCGTCATCGCCTCGAAGTCGTCGACGCCGCGGTCGTAAATCCACTTCATGACCTGGCGCGCGCGAAAAGGCTTCTCGTCCAGCGTGACGAAAAACGCTTCCAGCCCGGTGCGATCCAGACCAAGCAGATTCGTTTTGGCGTCTCGCTGCATGCCGCTCAGCGCGTGCGCGCGCAGATTTCGGTGTCGGTGAAGAAAAAGGCAACCTCGGTGCGCGCGGTCTCCGGACTGTCCGAGCCATGCACCACGTTTTCGTCGATGGTCTCGGCGAAATCGGCGCGAATCGTACCGGCGTCGGCCTCGGCCGGATTGGTCGCACCCATCACCTCGCGGTTTTTTGCGATCGCGTTGTCGCCTTCCAGCACCTGCACGACAACCGGCCCCGAGGTCATGAATTCGACCAGCGCGGTAAAGAACGGCCGCTCCTTGTGCACGGCATAGAACTGCTCGGCCTCGCGGCGCGACAGGTGCAGCATTTTGGCCGCGACGATCCTCAAACCGTTCTTCTCGAAACGCGAGTACACTTCGCCGATAATGTTCTTGGCGACGCCGTCCGGCTTGATGATCGACAGGGTCCGTTCGATGCCCATGAATGCTCCCGTTGGAAAGATGGGGGAAACCCGCGGATGCGGTCGAAATTAAACGCTCAAGTTTACTGGCGTGCAGGCCCGCTGGCAAACGCTTTCGGGCATTTTTCGTGCAAAATCAGACGCTGAAGCTTTCCCCGCAGCCGCACTCGTCCTTGACGTTCGGGTTGTGGAACTTGAACGCCTGATTGAGACCCTCGCGCACGAAATCGACTTCGACGCCCTCCAGCATCGGCAGGCTCTTCCGGTCGACGACGATGCGCACGCCCCTTTCCTCGAAAACGGTATCGTCGGCGCCGGTCTCATGAGCGTAGTCGATCGCGTAGGCAAACCCGGAGCAGCCGGTTTTGCGCACGCCGAGACGCAACCCGACTGCCTCGGGTCGGCCGGCGATGTAGCTGCGGACGCGCTCCGCGGCGGATTCGGTTAATGTGATGGCCATCGTCTCTGTTACCTCTGCTCCAACGCCGCCCGCATCGCATCCTCGACGATCAGCGCAACGCCGGTCTGCTCGACCGGAAATTCAAGCGCCTCCGCCAGTTCGCGGCCAGGCGGTATCGCGCCGGCTTCGGCCGTGCGGCCGATGATCGATTCGGCTGCCAGCGAGCAAGCCGCAATTGCGTACGGCGACCCGTAAACGCGGTAGCCGGCGTCGGCGATGCAGCCACCCGCAATCTCGACCTGAAACCGCACGAACGTCCCCTGGCGCCGCGAACCGGCCGAGCCCGTACGCACGTTCGGACCGTCAAGCGGGCCGGCATGCCGCGGCTGCCGGAAATGCGCCAGAACCTGTTCGCTGTAGGCCATGGCGGCTGTAAGCTCTTATTTTAACAAAGTTTTAGGCTTCTTCGGCGAGTGGCGACAGCGCCCGGAGATGAGCCACGGCCTCGCCGACGATTTGTGTCGCCGCATCGACCTCGGCCTCGGTCGAGAAACGGCCCAGACTGAACCGCAGGCTGCTTTCTGCGAGCGCGGAATCCCGCCCCAGCGCGCGCAGCACGTAGGACGGCTGCCGTTTCGCGGAACTGCACGCCGAACCGGTGGACACGGCCAGGCCCTGAAGCGCAAGCAGCAGGCTCTCGCCTTCGACACCGTCGAAGCTGACATTGAGAATGCCGCAGACGCGCTGCGTCGGATGCCCGTTGACCTGTGTGCCCGGCAGCTTCGACAGCCCCGCCCACAGGCGCTCGCGCAATGCGGCGACATGCGCGGCCTCGGCATCGAGATTGTCCGCGGCCAGTGCGCAGGCCGCGCCCATGCCGACGATCTGGTGGGTAGCCAGCGTGCCCGAACGCATGCCGCGCTCCTGGCCGCCGCCGAACATGATCGGGGCGATTCTGGCCGGTGGACGCTGCTGCACGTACAGCGCGCCCGCGCCTTTCGGGCCATAAATCTTGTGCGCGGAGAACGACATCAGGTCGACCGGCAATTCCGCGAGGTTGATCGCCAGCTTGCCGAGGCTTTGCGCGCCGTCGACGTGCATCAGGATGTCGCGCTCGCGGGCCGCGGCGCCAATCGCAGCAATATCGTTATACACGCCGATTTCGTTATTCACGTGCATCACTGAGCACAGCACCGTGTCGTCGCGAAATGCCGCCGCGAACCGCTCCGGTTCCAGCACGCCGTCCGGATTCGGCTCAATGTAGGTGATCTCGTAGCCGCGGCGCTCAAGCGCGCGGCAGGTATCCAGCACCGCGGCGTGCTCGATGCGCGAGGTGACGATGTGGCGGCCGTCATGTGTTGCTGCAACGCCGCGCAAGGCGAGATTGATGGACTCCGTCGCACCGGACGTGAAAATGATTTCCGACGGCGTCGCGCCGATCAGTGCCGCGACTTCCCCGCGCGCCTTTTCGACCGCCGCACGCGCCGCGCGGCCCGCATCGTGATGAATCGATGCCGGGTTGCCGAACAGCCCATCGGCGGTAAGGCATTCGGCCATGCGCGCCGCGACCCGCGGATCGACCGGCGTGGTCGCCGCGTAGTCCATGTAGATGATGTCGGATTCCGCCATTATTCAGCCCGCTTTCTGCCTCAAGTAAACCCTGCAATTATACCTGCCGATGGTCGTGCGCATCAGGCGCGACTGCCGCCAGTATCCCCCGCAGAATATTGATCTCGTTCTGGTCCGGACGCGCGCGGTTGAACAGCCGCCGCAACCGACGCATCAGGTGGCGCGGATTGTCCGGATCGAGAAAGTCGCTCGCGAGCAACGCGCTTTCGAGATGCACATAAAAGCGCTCCATCTCGTCGGCGCCCGCCGGCGCAACCTCTTCATCGTCCGACTCCGCCTCGCCGGTTTCGTTCAATGCAAGCTGCAATTCGTAACACAGCACCTGCACCGCGGCGGCGAGATTGAGCGAACTGTAATCAGGATTGGCGGGAATCGTGACGCGGAAGTGGCAGCGATCCAGGTCGTCGTTGGCGAGGCCGGTGCGCTCGGGTCCGAAAATGAGCGCCACATCGCCCTGTCGCGCCTCCGCAGCAAGCTGTTCCGCTGCCGGGTGCGGCGCGAGCGCCGGCAGATCGAGCGTGCGCAGCCGCGCCGTCGTTCCCATCACCAGCCGGCAGCCGGCCAACGCTTCATCGAGCGTCGCCGCCTGCCGGGTCGCCTCCAGCACGTCGGTCGCACCGGAGGCGCGGGCCATCGCCTGATCGTCGATTTCGCACTGCGGCGCAACCAGCCACAGCCGGCTCAGCCCCATCGTCTTCATCGCGCGCGCCGCCGCACCGACGTTGCCGGAATGTGTCGTGCCCACCAGCACAATGCGGACCCGATCCGCCGGATTTGTTATCCTTACACCTTCCACCTATCCACACCTCATTCGGAATCCCATGGCTCTCCCGCCATTATTGAACATCGCCGTGCATGCCGCACGGCGTGCCGGCGACCTGATCGTTCGTCACGTCGACCGCCTCGACAACCTGACTGTCGAAGCCAAGGGCCGCAACGACTTCGTCAGCGAAGTCGATCGGATGGCCGAGCGCGACATCATCGAAACCATTCATCGCAACCATCCGGACCACGCGATCCTCGCGGAGGAAAGCGGTCGCGACGATGCCGATTCGGAATACGTCTGGGTGATCGACCCGCTCGACGGCACCACCAACTTCCTGCATGGCTTTCCGGTGTTCGCAGTTTCGATCGCACTCAAAGTGCGCGGCCGGCTCGAACACGGCGTTATCTATGATCCGATGCGTCAGGAACTGTTTACCGCCAGCCGCGGCGGTGGCGCCCAGCTCGATGGCAAGCGCATTCGCGTCGGCAACCGGCGCGCACTCGACGGCTCGCTGATCGGCACCGGCTTCCCGTTCCGCAATCTCGATCATCTCGACGGTTACTTCGCGATGCTGAACACCGTCATCCACCGCACTGCCGGCGCGCGGCGCGCAGGCGCCGCGGCGCTGGACCTCGCCTACGTCGCGGCAGGCCGGCTGGACGGCTTTTTCGAGCTGGGACTCAAGGAATGGGATGTCGCCGCCGGCACGCTGCTGATCCAGGAAGCCGGCGGCCTCGTCGGCACCCCCGACGGCGGCGCCGAGACGACCGCGGAAGGCGACATCATGGCCGCGAACCCGCGGCTGTTCAAAGCGCTGGCGCAGGCTCTTCGTGGAGACTATTTGAAAATTCGGGGGTTGGGGGCTGGGGGCTCGAGGTAAGAGGTATTGCGCTACGGCACACCCCTGCCATCTTCCCGAACCCCGGCTCCCGAATCCCGTCTCATGGCCTGTCGTCGACCAACTCTTCCTTCTTCTTCACCATCAGGTCCTGCTTGCTGACGCCGAGCATCAGCGCAGTCGCGCTGGCGATGAAGATCGATGAGTAGGTGCCGACCAGAATACCGACGAGCAGGCAGAGCGCGAAGCCGAACAACACCGGCCCGCCAACCGCGAGCATCGCGATCACCACCAGCAGGGTCAGGCCGGACGTCATGATCGTGCGCGACAGGGTTTCGTTGATTGCCGAATTGACAACTTCGAATGCGCTTGCTCGCCGTTTCTTGCGGAAGTCCTCGCGAATCCGGTCAAACACCACAACGGTGTCGTTGACGGAATAACCCATCACCGCGAGCACCGCCGCCAGCACGGTCAGGTCGAACTGGAACTGGAATACGGAAAAGAAGCCGATCACGAAGACGATGTCGTGCAGCGTCGCCGCCACCGCGCCGACTGCCAGGCGCCACTCGAAGCGGAACCAGAGATAGATCAGAATCAGTGCGAGCGTCACCAGGATCGCGATAGCGCCCTTGCGCGCAAGCGAACTGCCGACCTGCGCACCAACGAACGTCGGAGCCGCACTCAGTTTCGCGTCCGGCGCGACTTTGTGCAGAACTGCCATGACATCGTTGCCGATGGCAGTGGTCTCGGTCGCTTTTACCGCCCCCTTGGCGCGCATCTGGATGCGCACATCCCGCGGCGTACCGAACTGCTGCACGGTCGCGTCCGGGAAGCCGCCTTTGTGCAGCGCGTCGCGCACCTGCGTCACGTTGGCATTATTGGGAAAATGCACTTCGGTGACGACGCCGCCGGTAAAGTCGATACCCAGATTGAGCGCCTGTATCGACAGCGAGCCGATCGCGATGATCAATACGATAATCGAGCCGATCATGGCCGGTTTGCGCGCGGCCATGAAGTTGATGCGCGGAATGTCGTGGAAAAATTCCATGATTACACCAATAGTTTCTTGACGCGCTTTCTGCGACCGTAAGTCAGGTTGACGATCGCACGCGTGCCGACGATGGCGGTAAACATCGAGGTCAGGATGCCGAGCGACAGCGTGACCGCAAACCCCTTCACCGGGCCGCTGCCGAACATGAACAGGACGACGCCGGCAATCAGCGTGGTGATGTTGGCATCGGCGATGACCAGGAACGCGCGCTCATACCCCGCGAAAATCGCAGCCTGCGGCGTCGCGCCGTTGCGTAGTTCCTCACGTATGTGTTCGTAAATCAGTACGTTGGCGTCCACCGCCATACCGACTGTCAGTACGATACCGGCGATACCGGGCAACGTCAGCGTCGCCTGCAGAATCGACAGCAGCGCAACGATCAGCACGACGTTCATCAGCAGCGCGGCGTCCGCCATCAGGCCGAACGCCTTGTAGTACAGCGCCATGAACACGACCACGGCGATGAAACCGATTACCAGCGACTGCATGCCGCGCTCGATATTCTTCGCGCCCTGGCTGGGACCGACAACCCGTTGGCCGACGATGTCCATCGGCACGGCCAGCGCGAACTTCAACTGCGTCGCGAGCTGCGTCGCCTCGGCCTGCGACAGTCCCTCGATCTGAAAGCGGTTGCTGAACACGCCCTGGATGGTCGCGTTGTTGATGACGCTTTCAACCTTGTGGTGCTCGCGGACCGTCTTGCCGTTCACCTTTTTAAGCGTGGTCTTGTCCTGAATCAGCACCACGGCCATGTTCTTGCCGACATTCTTGCGCGTCGCATCGAGCATGCGCGATGCGGCTTCCGAATTCAGATTGACGTTGACCACCCAGCCGGCGCCCTGTGGATTCGGGGCGGGGCTCGCGCCGGCCAGACCCTTGCCGCTCGCAATCACCCCGCGCTTCAACAGCAGCGGCGCGCCCCTTGGCGTCTTCGTGTAAAGCTGCGCGTTCAGCGGCACGTGGCCGGTGCGCGCCGCAAGTTGCGCGTTGTCGGTCATGTCGACCAACCGGAACTGGATGGTCGCTTTCGCATGCAGCCGGTCCTTGGCCTGCGCGATGTCCTGCACACCCGGCAGTTCAACCACGATCTGGTTGCGACCCTGGCGCTGAATCAGCGGTTCGGCGACGCCGAGATCGTTCAGGCGATTGCGCAGCGCGGCGATGTTCTGATCCACCGCGCCGGTTTTGAGGGCGGCAATCTTGCTTTCCGGAATACGCACAACCAGCGCCGGATCGCCCTTGATCAGCGTGTGGTCCATGGCCACGTCGTTGCGCAGCCGATCGTTGATAATCGACTCGCCGCGGTCCCGGGTCGCCTCGTCATGAAAGCGGATGTTGATCTGGCTGCCGACGCGTTGCACCGACGCCTGCGCCGGACCGAGCTTTTCCCGCAGCCAGTCCTGGATGTCCGCGCGGTAGTTGGTCAGCGCCTGCTCGACCGCCGCCTGGATATCCACCTGCAACAGGAAGTGCACGCCGCCCTGCAGGTCGAGGCCACGATTCATCGGTTGCAGCCCCATCGCGCGCAGCCACTCGGGGGTGCGCGGCGCGAGATTTACGGCGACCGAATAGTTGTCGCCCAGCGCCGCCTTGACCGCGGCTTCCGCCTTGAGCTGGGTCTCCGTGTTATCGAAGCGCGCCAAGATGTGGTCGCCCTCGCGGTTGACCGACTTGAAGTGCAGGTCGTGGGAGGTCAGGGCTTTCCTGACGCTCGCGGCGGTATCCGTCGGCAGCGTCGCCGCCGAGTTCGCCATCGCCACCTGCACCGCCGGGTCCTCGCCATAAATGTTCGGCAGTGCGAACAGCAGGCCTGCGGCCACGATGGCGATCAGCAGGATGTATTTCCAGGCCGGGTATTGGTTCATGAGAAGCGCGAGCCCCTTAAATCAAGCGTTTTTCATCGTCCCTTTCGGCATCAACCCCGATACCGAAGAGCGCTGCACCGTCAGTTCGACACCGTTGGCCACTTCCACCTTGATGAACTGTTCGCCGATCTGGGTGATGCGCCCGAGCGTGCCGCCGCTGACGATAACCTCGTCGCCCTTGGAGAGCGCCTCGACCATCTTGCGATGTTCCTTCTGGCGCTTCGACTGCGGCCGCAGCAACAGGAAGTAGAACGCGACAAAGATCAGGACCAGCAGTCCGATGTTGATCAAGCCACCGGCGCCCGCGTGTTGTGCACCGGCGCCTGCGCCGCCGGTCGTCGCCGCGAACGCTTCATTCATAAAAGCTAAAGTCATACGACCCTCGAATAACGCAGCCGCACGGCTGCAAATCCAAAACCGCTGCCTCCCTGGCAAAGCGGGCTATTATGGCACAGCTACTGGTGATTTCCCGAGCTTTTGATAAAAATCCGCTGCAAAAGTTGCAAGCTCGCGTGCCGCGATCGCCGCGCGCAGCCCCATCATCAACGTCTGGTAGTAATGCAGGTTGTGAATCGTAGAAAGACGCGGCGCCAGAATTTCGCCGCAGCGGTCGAGATGGGCGAGATAGGCCGCGCTGTAGTGACGGCAAGTGTAGCAATCGCAATCGGGATCGACCGGGTTTATGTCATCGCGATAACGGCTGTTACGGATTTTGACGACGCCGCGCGAAGTATACAGATAGCCGTTCCGCGCGTTGCGCGTCGGCAGCACGCAATCGAACATATCAATGCCGCGGCGGACGGCCTCGACGATATCTTCCGGCGTGCCGACCCCCATCAGGTAGCGCGGCTTGTCAGGCGGCATTGCCACCGCCTCGAGCACAGCCCGGCGCTCGCCCGCGCTCTCGCCCACCGACAACCCGCCGAGCGCATAGCCGTCGAAGCCGAGGCCGGCGAGGCCGGCGAGCGATTCGGCGCGCAGTTCCGGATACATGCCGCCCTGTACGATGCCGAACAGCGCGGCCGGATTGTCGCCGTGCGCCTCGCGACAGCGTCCGGCCCAGCGCAGCGACAACTCCATCGAGGTGCGCGCCTCGGCCTCGGTGGCCGGGTACGGCGTGCACTCGTCGAAAATCATCACGATGTCCGAACCCAGCGCGCGCTGCACGGCCATCGACTCCTCGGGGCCGAGGAAAATCGCGTCGCCGTTAACCGGCGAGCGGAAACGCACGCCCTCCTCCGTGATCTTGCGCAACTCGGCGAGGCTGAACACCTGGAAGCCGCCGGAATCGGTCAGGATCGGGCCATCCCAGTGCATGAACTCGTGCAGGTCGCCGTGGCGGGCGATGATCTCCATGCCGGGCCGTAGCATCAGGTGAAACGTGTTGCCGAGAATGATTTCGGCGCCGACCGCGCGCAATTCCTCGGGCGTCATTGCCTTCACGGTGCCATAGGTGCCGACCGGCATGAACGCCGGCGTTTCGACTGTGCCGCGGTCGAAGACGAGTCGACCGCGGCGGGCGCGGCTGTCGTGTGCGAGCAGTTCAAAATTCATTGCGGGGTCACAAACATTGCATCGCCGTAGCTGAAGAAGCGGTAGCGCCCGGCGACCGCGTGGCGGTACGCCGCCAGCACATGCTCGCGGCCGGCGAACGCCGAAACCAGCATCAGCAGCGTCGATTCGGGCAGGTGAAAATTGGTGATCATTGCATCGACGGCGTTGAATCGGAAACCGGGATAAATGAACAGCTTTGTGTCGCCCGCGAACGGCACAAGTTCACCATCGCGCGCCGCAGTTTCGAGACTCCGGACCGCCGTGGTACCGACCGCAACCACGCGGCCGCCGCGGGCACGTGCCGCCGCCGCTGCGTCGCAGACCGCTTCCGGCACCACCGCGTATTCGGCGTGCATGTGGTGGTCGCGCACGTCGTCCTCGCGCACCGGCTGAAAGGTGCCGGCGCCGACATGCAGCGTCACGAACGTCCGCTCGATGCCGCGCGCTGCAAGCGCTTCCAGCAGCGCCTCGTCAAAATGCAGCCCGGCGGTCGGCGCCGCCACCGCGCCGGCTTCGCGCGCGTAGACCGTCTGGTAGCGCTCGCGGTCGAGCGCCTCGTCCGCACGATCGATGTACGGCGGCAGCGGCACGTGGCCGGAACGCTCGATCAGCGCGGCGACATCCTCGGCCTCGAACCGGTACAACTCGCCTTCACGCGCGGCGACGGCCACTTCGCCGCCGCCTTCGAGCGCGACGCGACCGCCCGCCCTGAGCGGCTTGCTGACACGCGCATGCGCCAGGAATTCGCGGCTCGAGACAATGCGCTCGACGAGAATTTCCACCGCGCCGCCGGTTTCGGCCTTGCGGCCCAGCAGCCGGGCCGGGATGACCTTGGTGTCGTTGAGCACCAGCAGATCGCCCGGCTGCAACAGCTCGACGAGGTCAGTGAAATGCCGGTCGGCGAACGCGCCGCTCGCGCCGTCGAGGCACAGCAGACGGCTCGCGCTGCGCTCGGGGAGCGGATAGTGAGCGATCAGTTCGTCGGGAAGGTCGTAATAAAAGTCGCGCCGGCGCATGGCGCGCGATGGTAGCAGCTTGACCGCCAGGTGACGAGCCGGGAGGGGGTTGTAGGGCTCGCTAAGCTGCTACTGTCGCGCCATGCGTCGGCGCTGAACGGGGAGTCAGTCGTCCTGCGGCAGTTTTACCGTCCACGCCTGCTGATGGCGGTCGCGCATGACTGTCAGCTTGAGCGTGTCGCCGGGCGTATAGGAGCGCAGAATCCGCATCGCCTGGGTCGGGCTGCCCGGCTCGCGCGTCCCAATCTTGAGAATGACGTCACCATCCTTGAGCTTGAGTGCGTCATCGTCCGGCGCGCGCACCACCAGCAAGCCTTTGCTCGTGCCGAAATAGCGGCCGAGTTGCGGGGTGAGCTTGGCGAGCTCCATGTCGCCCCAGCGGTCGGGCTGCTCGAACCAGACGATCGGATGCGGGGTATGGATACCGGCGAAGGCTGCGCGCGCCGCTGCCGCCTGCTGCTCGGCCAGCGCGCCCTCACGTTCGGCCCATTTGTGCACCGAGGCGAACAAGTCTTGCGCGGTCAACTTGGCGTGATGTGGCTTGCCCCCATGCAGCCAGGAGACGCTGACCTGCTCGCCGGGATCGAGACCATCGAGCGTATCGGCGAGCTTTTGCTGGTGCTGCTCGTGGCCGCTCAAGGAAATGCCGGCGACTGACTGCAGCGTGTCGCCGGCCTGAATGCCTGCCTGATCTGCCGCGCCGCCCGGTGTCACCGCCTGCACCGTCAGGCCGCCGTGTCCGGGCTCGCCGAGATTGACACCGAGTCGAGCCCAGCCGAGGCTCATATTCATTTGCCACAGCCCGCGGTGAAATTGCTGGCTGAAGGTTTCCAGGGACAGCGCCGCGATGCGGGCGGCAGCTGCCTGCAGGGCCTGTTGCGCCTGTTCGAGCTGCTGGCTGATGTCGGCCTGCTGAGTCGCATTATCGGCGGGCGACGTCTGCGCCGGGGCGGCCATCGCGACAGCCGATGCGCCTGCGAGAATCGCCCCTGCCATGAAGTTCAATCGTTTCATAATGAGTCAGCCTCCTATTCTCCAGACGCCTGGAGATAGCGAACAGTTACGAGAGAGCGCATCAGGCCCACGCGCCGGCGCCAGAGGCGCTTGGCCTCGGCCGGCTGCATGCCTTGAATGGTGCCCTGGTTAAGGCGGTAATCGATCGCCGCCACGCCGTCTTCCAGGTTGGCAATCGTGTTGGCGGCGCGCGCACTCATCATCGCGTCGCGGCGCCGCAGGGCGCGCAGCGTCATTTCGAGCCGCGACGACTGGCGCTGCAAGGCGACGATGTCGGCCGGCGGCGTGCGCGGCGCAGCCGTGGCAATTTGCGTTTCCTGCGCGGTCGGCAATGGCTGTGGGCCGCTCATCGTCAGCCACGCCGCACCGACGGCGACTGCTGCTGCCGCGGCCACTCCGGCCGCCCAAAGATGCCGCCGCACCGGCTTGTGCGGATTCGGCGCGGCATCCGCCGCAGCCGCAATCTCGGCCCAGCGGTCGCGCTGCGGCGGCACCGGCGGCAGCGCCTGCAACTCCGCACGCACCGCCCTCAGATGCTCAAGCTGCTCGCGGCAGGCCTCGCAGCACTCGACATGGCCGCGGACGTCCACCGCCACCGGCTCGCCGTCGCGCAGGCTCAGTAGTTCAGTGATTGTGGCGTGCATGGAGGCACCTCCGAATGTTCACTCTGCGGCGCGGCCGCGCTTCGCAGCACCGCGTGCGCGCGCGTCAGTTGGGACTTGGAAAAACTGGCCGTCTTGTTCATCAATTCGCCTATTTCCCGATGCGTGTAGCCCTCGACGTCATGCAGCCAGACCACCGTGCGCGGCGTCTCCGGCAGGCGCGCCAGCAGTCGCTCCAGTTCCAGTTCGGCCGCGCCGTCCACCGACGCGCCGGCAAACCGATCCAGTTCGACCGGCTCGTGATCGTCACGCCGCCGCTGCCACGCCGAGCGAAAGTGCATCAGGCACTTGCTGACGGCGATGCGCCGGATCCACGGGCCGATTGCGCCGTCGCCGCGATAATTGGCGATGCTGCGGATCATTTCGATAAAGGTTTCCTGCATCACCTCCTCCGCCACTTCCCGGCGCGCCGTCAGCCGCCAGGCCAGCGTATGCACCGGTGTCGCGAAGGTGGTGTAGAGCGCCGCGTGGGCATCGCGGTCGCCGCGGCGGGCACGTTGCACGATGTTCTCGTCGATGCATTGGTCGAATAAATGGGGCATGGTTATCCGTATAGATGCGGCAAGCGGCGAAAAGGTCGCAAGAGGCTCATGATGCGCGCCGCCAGCCGATTGAGTCGCATTCGCCGCTTTGCGGATCGCAAAAAACGCACGTTTTTACCGATTTCGCCGGCTCGCCCGACGCGTTAAAGTGGGATAAACGTCTGAATCACGGAGGGTTCATTATGCAAAAGTCCGCCCTGACCGTCTTCCTGCTTGCGGCAGTATCTGTTACGGCAGTGGCGGCGATGCCGCAAAATTCGGCCCCGACCGGCGGGAACGCCCTGTCGCTCAAGCCGTTCACGCAGGCGCTCGCGCAGTTTGCCCCCGGCGTCGAAATACACCGCGGGCAAACTCAACATCCACCGGCTTGAACACCCGTAAATGCGCTGGTGCCTTTGCTATAATGCGGCTCCCGCTGCCGGGGTGGCGGAACTGGTAGACGCGCCGGACTCAAAATCCGGTTCTGGCAACAGAGTGCGAGTTCGATTCTCGCTCCCGGCACCACATTCGTCTCTCGCCGCTTCACAACAATGCTGAACCAACAGGAAAAAGCGGAACGATTCAGGGCGCTGCACGAACGCGGCACCTTCGTTATTCCCAATCCCTGGGATATCGGTTCGGCGCGCCTGCTCGCTTCGCTCGGCTTCGAGGCCCTGGCCACGACCAGTTCCGGCCATGCCTATTCGCTGGGTCGGCTGGATGGCGACATCGGGTTGGAGCGGGTGCTCGAACATTGTCGCGCACTGGCCGGCGCGACGCAGTTACCGGTCAGCGCCGATTTTGAAAATGCCTTTGCGGCGGAGCCGCGACCTGCGGCCGCCAATATCCTGCGGGCAGCCGCAACCGGCATCGTCGGCTGTTCCATCGAAGACTTCAGCGGCGACTCCGACAAGCCGATCTATGACTTTGAACTGGCTGTGGAACGGGTTGCCGCCGCCGTTGAAGCGGTGCGTACGCTGGACATTCCGTTTACGTTGACCGCCCGGGCCGAAAACCTGCTGCACGGCGTGAACGATCTCGATGATACGATCCGCCGCCTGCAGGCCTTCGAAGCGGCCGGCGCGGACGTGCTGTACGCGCCCGGGCTCAAGACGCTGGATGAAATTCGCATGGTTATCGACGCCGTCGACAAGCCGATCAATGTGCTGGGCCCCATGGTAAAGGGCGCGACGGTGGCGGACATGGTCGCGGCCGGCGTCAGGCGCATCAGCACGGGCGGCGCGCTGGCGAATGTCGCGGTTGGCGCCCTGCTACGCGCCGGCGAAGCCCTGCATGAACGAGGCGAGTTCGGCTGGGCGGCCGACGCAGCGCCCCGCGGCGCGATCAGCGAAGTATTCGCGACTTTTCGAAAAGAGCAATAACACCTTCCATTTCGGGCTTGCGCCGCTCCTGCCGGATACTGTACAAATATACAGTATATTCAGGAGGTCGCCATGCCCGCCCTTACCCCTCGGCAATCCGAAGTACTCGCCTTCATCTGCCAGATGCTGGATGAGCGCGGCCTGCCGCCGACCCGCGCCGAAATCGCCGCTCGTCTGGGCTTTCGTTCGGCCAACGCGGCCGAGGCTCATTTGCGCGCGCTGGCGCGCAAGGGCGTCATTGACATGCTGCCGGGTACGTCGCGCGGCATCCGTCTGCGCGATGCACCGACCGGGCGGAGCGAGCAGATTCGCCTGCCGCTGGTAGGCCAGGTCGCAGCCGGCGCGCCGATACTGGCCATCGAGCATATCGAAGACGAGTACCAGGTGGACGCGCGCCTGTTTCGGCCGCAGGCCGACTACCTGTTGCGGGTGCGCGGCGAAAGCATGATCGACGCCGGCATTCTTGACGGCGATCTACTGGCCGTGCATCACACGGCTGAGGCCGCGAACGGCTCCATCGTCGTTGCGCGCCTCGACGACGAGGTCACCGTGAAGCGCTTCCGACGCCAGGGTCGGCACGTGGAACTCCTGCCCGCCAATCCTGCTTTCGAGCCGATCAAAGTCGATCTGAAACGCCAGACGCTGGCCATTGAAGGTTTGGGCGTAGGCGTGATTCGCAACCATGAACTCGATTGACGCTCTGCTCGCGCGGCCGGATGTCCGGCGTGGAGGCGCGGCGGATCGGGACGAAAAACTGCCCACCGGCTTTGCCGCCCTCGATGCCTGCCTTGGCGGCGGCTGGCCTTCTCGAGGCTTGATCGAAGTGCTGCACGACGAGCATGGCGGCGGCGAACTGTCCCTGTTCGCGCCGCTCTGCCGCGCGCTGGCGGCAGCCGGACGGCAGATCGTCTGCGTGGATCCGCCTTTTTCGCCATACGCACCGGCGCTGACGCGCTGGAGCTCCCCCGATCAACTGATGCTGGTTGAAACCCGGACCGACACGGAGGGTCTCTGGGCGGCCGAAACCTGTCTGCGCACCGGCTGCGGTGCAGTGCTCTGCTGGCTGATCCGGCTGACGAACCGCGCGCTGCGGCGGCTGCAACTGGCAGCGGAAGAAGGTAACGCACTCGCCCTGCTGTTCCGCCCGATGCGGGCATCCCAGCAACCGTCGCCGGCGGTGCTGCGACTGGCCGTTGAGCCGCGATCGGACGTCGGCGTAACGGTAAACTTGCTGAAGTGCCGCGGCCGACCGCCGCACCGCGTGCATCTGCCGGATCCGGTTTTTGCCTGAGCGACGAACCTCGTTGCTTTACTGCCGCCATGCCCCAGCCTCTGCCGCTTCCGTTCCCCATCCCGCCCTCCCCGCCGGCTGTACGCCCGGCACCGGCGGCGCGCTCTTGCCACAAAGCCGCTCCCGCCGCGCTCTGGGCAGCCATCCATCTGCCGGCGCTGTCGCTTGAAGCCGCAGGCGAACGCGCCGATGCCGCCCGCCCCGTTGCCGTTATCGAAAACGACACGCCACGCGCCCCACTGATTGCCTTGAGCGCCGGCGCGCGTACGGCCGGGCTTCGTCCAGGGATGGCTGCCGGTGTGGCTGCCGCGCGCGTCGCTGCATTGGATTTACGGATGCGTGATCCCATCCGGGAGGCGACGCTGCTCGACTGGCTGGCGCACTGGGGCCAGGATTTCACTTCCGTCGTTAGTACGGAGCCGCCGGCGACGCTGCTGCTTGAAATCGGCGGCAGCCTCAAGCTGTTTGGCGGCATTGAAGCATTACGGAAAAGGCTGCAAACAGAACTTGACGCGCAAGGTCATGCGGCCACGGTGGCGCTTGCACCCACGCCGCGGGCGGCGCTGTGGCTGGCGCGTGCCGGCGTGGAAAAGCCGATTACCGACAGGCATGATCTCGTCGCTCAACTGGGCGCCCTGCCGCTGGCCGTGCTGGAATTGCCGGAACGCGCGGCGCGGGATTTCGAGCGGCTGGGTGTGCGGACGCTGCGCGAAGCTTTCCGCCTGCCCCGCGACGGACTCTCCAGGCGGTTTGGCCCTGCCTTGCTGCGGGATTGGGACCGTGCGCTGGGACATCTGCCGGAGGCGCGGCGACACTGGCGCGCCAATCGCATTTTCACGGTCGAACGCGAACTGCCGATTGCGTTGCGCGAAATCGGCCGCCTCGACATTTTCATCGACGACTTGCTGGCCGATCTCGTTACGATGCTGCGCCATCACGATGCCGGCATCGACAGCCTGACGCTCGAGTTTGAGCACGTGCGGCTGCCGCCGACACGAATCGAGATGCGACTGCTGACCGTTAGCCGGAACCTTGTGCATCTCAAGCGACTGACGCAAACACGGCTGGAGCGGCTGCATCTGCCGGCGGCCGTCATGGCGATTACGCTGCACAGCGGCCATTTCAAGTCGGTCGCGTCCAGCACGGCTTCGCTACTCGAGGCGCAGCCGGCGCCCTCGGCCGAGCGAACGACGCTGGTCGAAACGCTGCGCGCGCGACTGGGCCGTGATGCCGTATGCAGCTTGGCGACAGTGGCCGATCCACGACCCGAGAAAGCTTCGCGACGCGCTGAGCCCGGCACGACAACGTCCCTTCATCAACAGCCGCCGAGGCCCGTCTGGCTGCTAGACACACCGCAGCCTTTATGTAGACAGCCGGAGCTGGTGCAAGGTCCTGAACGCATCGAAGCCGGCTGGTGGAGTGAGAGCGAGATCGGGCGGGACTATTACATCGCGCGCACGCCCGCCGGCGCCCGGCTGTGGGTGTATCGCGAGCATGACACGCGGCGCTGGTTTCTGCATGGGTATTTTGCATGAGCGCCTTGCCCGGTTATGCCGAGCTGCACACGCTCAGCAATTTCAGTTTTCTGCGCGGGGCATCACACCCGGCCGAATTGGTCGATCGCGCCGTCGCGCTCGGCTACCGCGCATTGGCGCTGACCGATGAATGTTCCGTGGCCGGCCTCGTGCGCGCGCATCTCGCCGCGAAAGACAAAAGCCTGCACCTGATCGCCGGCAGTGAATTTAAACTGGATGACGGCGCCAAACTTGTTTTGCTCGCGGAGAGCCGACGGGGCTACGGCGCGTTGTGCTCGCTGATCACGCGCGCGCGGCGGCGCAGTGACAAGGGCGCCTATTCGATCAGCAGGAACGATTTCGACGGCGCATCGAATTGTCTTGCACTGTGGCTGCCCGATGTAAGGCGACCGGAACGCTGGCGCGATACCGCCCGGTGGATCAAGGGCTGCTTTGGCGACCATGCCTGGATTGCGGTCGAGCTTTTGCTGTTGGGTGAAGATGCCAGGCAATTCTCCGACCTGCAAAACCTCGGCCGCTCATTGCAGTTGCCACTGGTCGCGAGCGGCGACGTTCACATGCATGTCCGCAAACGCCGCAGATTGCAGGACACATTGACGGCAATCCGGCTAAAACAACCAGTACAGTCGGTGGGCGGCCGGCTGTATCCCAACGGCGAACGGCACTTGCGCTCGCGGGTGCGGCTTGCGCAACTTTATCCGCCGGCACTGCTGGCCGAAACCTGCGCCATTGCCGCACGCTGCATCTTCTCGCTCGACGAACTGCGCTACGAATATCCGGAGGAAATCGTCCCGCCGCGCGCCACGCCCACGGGACATTTACGCGCACTCACCTACGCCGGCGCCGCGAACCGCTGGCCGGCCGGCGTGCCTGAAAAAGCGCGGAAACAGATTGAGCGCGAACTGGCGCTGATTGCGGAACTTGAATACGAAGCCTATTTCCTGACGGTCCATGACATCGTCAATTTCGCCCGTAGTCGCGGCATTTTGTGTCAGGGCCGCGGCTCTGCCGCCAACTCGGCAGTGTGTTATTGCCTGGGAATCACCGAGCTCGACCCGGCGCATTCCAACCTGCTGTTCGAGCGATTCATTTCGAGGGAGCGCGCCGAGCCGCCCGACATCGATGTGGATTTCGAGCACCAGCGCCGCGAGGAAGTGATTCAGTACATTTATCGAAAATACGGCCGCGAACGTGCGGCACTGGCCGCCACGCTGATCACCTATCACCCGAAAAGCGCGATTCGCGATGTCGGCAAGGCGCTGGGCCTCGACGCGCTGCAGGTCGACAAGCTGTCGAAGACGCTGCAGTGGTGGGACGGCGGCCTCGATCCGGAACGACTTCGAGAAGCCGGTCTCGATCCCGACAGCGCCACGGCGAAATGGCTGCTCGCACTGGTTGTCGAACTGATCGGCTTTCCGCGCCACCTGTCGCAGCACGTCGGCGGCTTCGTTATCAGTCGCGGCTCGCTGGCCGAACTCGTGCCGGTCGAGAACGCGGCGATGCCGGAGCGGACGGTGATTCAATGGGACAAGGACGACCTCGATGCGATCGGGCTGCTCAAGGTCGATGTGCTCGCGCTCGGCATGCTGACGGCGCTGAAAAAAGCCCTCGATCGGGTAAATTCGATTCGCGGCAGCGCGTTGACACTGGCGACGATTCCGGCCGAGGATGAGAGCGTTTATGCCATGCTGCAACGGGCCGACAGCATCGGCCTGTTCCAGGTCGAATCGCGCGCGCAAATGGCGATGCTGCCGCGCCTCAAACCGGAGACGTTTTACGACCTCGTGATCCAGATCGCGATCGTACGGCCTGGCCCGATTCAGGGTGACATGGTGCACCCTTACCTGGCTCGACGCAGCGGACGTGAAGCAGTGACCTATCCCGGAGGGGCAATCAAAAAAATATTGAAGCGCACGCTGGGCGTGCCGATCTTTCAGGAACAGGTCATGCAAATCGCGATTGACGCTGCCGGTTTCACGCCCGGTGAAGCGGATCAACTGCGCCGCGCGATGGGTGCATGGAAACGCACCGGCTCGCTCGGCCCATTTCAGCAGAAGTTGATGGAAGGCTTGCGCCGGAATGGCTATCCGGAAGACTTTGCGCACCAGCTTTACCACCAGATCGAAGGCTTCGGTGAATACGGCTTTCCCGAATCGCACTCCGCCAGCTTCGCGTTGCTCGCCTACGCCTCCGCCTGGCTCAAATATTACGAGCCCGCGGCTTTTACTTGCGCTTTGCTCAATTCCCAGCCGATGGGCTTTTACGCCCCGGCGCAACTGGTTGGCGATGCGCGCCGACACGGCGTTGAAGTGCGGCCGGTCGATGTGACGATCAGCGGCTGGGAATGTGCGCTGGAACCGATTGAGGGCAGTACGCAACCGGCACTTCGACTGGGTTTGCTGATGGTGAAAGGTTTGGCGGAAAAAGCCGCGCGTACGCTAATAGCGGCACGGGCCGAAAAGACCTTTGCATCGATCGCCGATCTGGCCCATCGCGCCGCTTTCGACCATCGCGCACTGCAAGCATTAAGCGATGCGGATGCACTCAAGCCACTGGCCGGCCACCGCCATCGCAGCGCCTGGCAGGCGCTGGGCATCGAGCCACCGCTGGCACTGGGCGATGCGCCGGTTGCCGAAGCGGAACCGCTGCTCGAAGCACCGAGCGAAGGCTGCGACATCGCCGCCGATTACGCCAGCGTCGGTCTCACGCTGGGGCGCCACCCGCTCGCGCTGCTGCGCCGGCATCTCGATCGGCAACATATCAAAACCGCCGCCGACATCAGCCGTCAGCCGCATGGCCGGCTGGTGCATGCAGCAGGCCTGGTCACGCACCGACAGCGCCCCGGCAGCGCCGAAGTCACGTTCATTACGCTGGAAGATGAAACCGGTTACGTAAATGCCATTGTCCAGCCCGGCATCGCGGAACGACATCGGCGAATTTTTCTCGACGCGCAGTTATTGGGCGTGACCGGCGTCGTGCAGCGTGAGGGCAAAGTATTGCACGTGCTGGCGGGCCGGCTCGCCGATCATAGTGCGCTGCTGGGTGACCTCGTACAGCGGTCGCGGGATTTTCGATGATGCGTCTTTACTGGCGCTCATGAAACGGCTGCAGATCCTCGATCAGCAAATGCCTGATGCTTGATCTGCGCGAGACCGACGCGCACTGCGTCGTCCTGCGGTGTCGCCGCAAGTTCGACATCGTTCAATGTAGGTAGCAGTACGCGAACACCCCTGACCTGTAGATCGGCAGCGACGGTCCGCAATGGATAGGTGGCGAAAGTTCTCTAAACCAGGTCCTTGACCAGCCACTCAAAGCGCAAATCGTGGCGGCGAGGAATACCGAATCGCTCTTGGCCATAGGGAAACGATGCGTGTTCACCGGTGCGGCGGTAGCCGCGCCGAACATACCAGGCGATCAGGTCTTCACGCAGGTCGATGACCGTCATGCACATTGTATGCGACTGCCACAGGCGTTGCGCCGAATGTTCGGCCTCGTTCAGCAGCGCCTTGCCGAGCCCGGCGCCCTGCATCTCCGGTCGCACGGCAAACATGCCGAAATAGCACGCGTCGCCGCGCTTTTCGAGGTGGGCGCACGCAACCGTCGCGCTATCGGCCTCGGCCAGCAGTACGTAGCTGTCCGGCTTGTCGATTGCCTCCAGAACCCCTTCGCGATCGATGCGCTGGCCGTCGAGGAAATCCGCTTCGGTAGTCCAGCCTGCGCGGCTGGTTTCGCCCCGGTACGCGGACTCCACCAATCGATGAATCGCCGGCACGTCCGCCGGGCTCGCGTGACGAAAAAAGAGCTGCATGAGGCGCTAGCCTATAATGACCGGAATGAAATACTGCAACCAGTGCGGTCAGCCGGTGACGCAGATCGTTCCACCCGGCGACAACCGTCTCCGCTATGTCTGCACGGCATGCGAAACCGTACATTATCAAAATCCCAAACTCGTGGTGGGCTGCGTTCCCGAATGGCAGGGGCGCATCCTGATCTGCCGGCGCGCGATCGAACCGCGGTACGGCTACTGGACGCTGCCCGCTGGTTTCATGGAAAACGCCGAAACTACTGCGGAAGCGGCGGCGCGGGAAACGCAGGAAGAGGCGCTCGCCGACGTACGGATACTCGAACCGCTGGCGATGGTAAACGTGCCGCGCATCAACCAGGTGCACCTGATGTATCGGGCCGAGATGGTATCCGGCGATTTCGAACCGGGGCCGGAGAGCCTCGAAGTCTCACTGGTCACCGAGGTGGAAATACCGTGGGACAGGATCGCCTTTCCGAGTGTGCGCTTTACGCTCGAAAACTACTTCGCCGATCTTAACGCCGGCGGCCCGTTCCGGTTCAGGACGACGAACATCACGCGCCCAATATCTTGATAGAATTAGGCCAATTTCGAACAGACAAATTTTGAACTGGAGTCACCATGACCTTCGTCGTCACCGAAGACTGCATCAAGTGCAAGTACACAGACTGCGTTGAAGTCTGCCCCGTCGATTGCTTCCACGAGGGGCCGAACTTCCTGGTCATCGACCCCGACGAGTGCATCGACTGCACGCTGTGCGAACCGGAGTGCCCGATCGACGCCATCCTCTCGGAGGACGACCTGCCCGAAGACCAGCAGCGTTTTCTCAAGATTAATGCAGAACTGGCCGCCGAGTGGCCGGTAATTACCGAGCAGAAAGACCCGCCCCCCGACGCGAAGGAATGGGAAGGGAAGCCGGGAAAACTGGAGATGCTGGAGCGCTAAATCATCCTCTCGGATGATGCTCCGCATGCACCTCCTGCAACCGCTGCTTGGCCACGTGCGTGTAAATCTGCGTCGTTGACAGATCGCTGTGCCCCAGCAGCATCTGAACCACGCGCAAATCGGCGCCATGGTTCAACAGATGCGTCGCGAACGCGTGGCGCAATGTGTGCGGCGACAAATCCTGCTTGATGCGCGCCTTGTTCGCGTAGCGCTTGATCAGATGCCAAAACGCCTGGCGCGTCATGCATTCGGAACGCGACGTCGGAAACAGGTACGGCGTCTCCCGGCCGTTCAAGATGTCGGGGCGCGCTTCCGCCAGATGGCGCTCAAGCCAGACGATTGCCTCCTCGCCCAGCGGTATCAGACGCTGCCGGTCGCCCTTGCCGGTCACCCGGACCGTACCCTGCTGCAAATTGAGCTGTTCGCGCCGCAACGTCACCAGTTCCGACACACGCAATCCCGTCGCGTACAGCAGTTCCAGCATCGCGCGATCACGCACGCCCAGCGGCTTGCGCGTATCCGGCGCGGCAAGCAGCGCCTCGACTTCCGCTTCAGTCATCGACTTCGGCAGCGGGCGACCCAGTTTGGGTCGCGCGATCGACGCACTGGGATCCTCCGAGTTAACGCCTTCGCGCACAAGGTAGCGGTAAAACCGCCGGATCGTGGAAAGCTGTCGCGCGGTCGAACGCGGGCTG
Source organism: Gammaproteobacteria bacterium (assembly GCA_035690945.1). GTDB lineage: Bacteria > Pseudomonadota > Gammaproteobacteria > Natronospirales > DASSBR01 > DASSBR01. Next base: position 41,830 of record DASSJY010000012.1, on the reverse strand, counting down.
CCGCCCTTCTCCGTCCGGTGCGCCAGAAATGCCTGGAGATCGGCTGTCGTCGCATGCTCCAACCCAATCCCGCGGCTCGCCAACCACCGGCCCAGCGATACCAGATCCGTCCGGTACGCCATCAGCGTATTGGCGGACAGCCCGCGCTCCATCCAGGCCGTGTCGAGAAAACGCTCCACATATCCGAAATCATCGGCGTCCGCGGCATCGCGAATCCGCCCGGCATTAGCAACCATCATTCACTCCTCGTCGTTTAGCGTCCTTGTTTTTGTTGTCGTTCAATTCAGTTACCTTTAATCTTTTCGCGAATCAGCTTGACCGAGTTGCGGGCCGGGTGCCGTGACACCGTTCACAAAACCATTATGTTAATTTAAAGCAATAAAGTTGTCACTATGGGATTGAGGTTATGCCTGGCGCAAATTCGCCCATTTTTGGTAATCGCGACCGTCGCCGTACCCGCGACATTAATCTCGATTTGCCTGCCGAAGCTCCGTCACCGCCGGGCATTTGCGCGCCATGCGGCGCGAGTCGTTTTTGCGCTTGCAGGTATGCCGCTGACGGTCGAACATCTCGACCGGCTGCCACCGGGACCTTGCGTTATCGTCGCCAACCATTCCAGTTACCTTGACGGCGTCGTTCTGATGGCCGCACTCCCGCCGCGCTTCACGTTTTTGATCAAGGAAGAGATCAACGCCGTCCCGCTCGTCGGGCTGCTACTGCGACGACTGGGGATGGCTTTCGTGTCGCGGACTGACCCAAAAGCGGCAGCGGGTGCCGCAGCACGATTGATCCGTGCCGCAAAAATGGGTAATGCCATCGGCGTATTTCCGGAAGGCACATTCCGGCGCGAACCGGGCCTTCGGAGCTTTCGCCTCGGCGCGTTTCTGGCCGCCGCGCGCACCGGCCTGCCTGTTGCACCGGTAACCATTCGGGGAACGCGCTATATCCTGCCCGCCGGCAATCGCTATCTGCAGGCCGGACCAATACGGGTGACGCTGCTTCCGGCCCTCATGCCGGCAACGGCCGATCGGAAGGCGGCGGAACTACTAAGAAAAACGGCCCGTCGCGCGATCCTGGATCACTGCGACGAGCCGGATATCTGAAAAAAGATCAGTTATTCTGAAACGTCAGCTGGTTGATCTTAACCTGCGGATATAGTCGAGCCACTGGCGCGCTGTTGTCTTGCTTTCATCGTAGTGCTCTGCTTTGACGAACGCGGCTTTCGCCTTGTCGTATTTTTTGTTCTGCATCAGCGCCTCGCCCTTGTAAATATAGGCATTACCCGGCTGATCCAAGCCGCCCTTGGCCAAGGCATCCTCCGCTGCCTTCACTGTGCAATCCCAATCGGTTTGCACATAGCAAAGCTGCGCCTTCTTCAGGTACAACTGGCCGTCCTTGGAAAGCTTGGCTGCCTGGTCGAGCGTATCAAGCGCCTTGTCGGTTTCCTGGGCCGACGTCCAGGCCGTCACCAGCAACCGGAGGTTGTCGATGTTGGTCTTGACCTTGTTATCTTTCATGCCTTTTGAAATCACTTCTCCGGCGTAATAAGGCATGTCATGAGTGATCTCGAGGCGGGCCAGGTTAAGCAGGTCGCTCTCGTCATCCATCATTCCCTTGCTGTAAGCCAGACGCATCACGTCCAGCGCTTCCTTTTCCTTGTTTTGCTGAAGATAAATGCCATACAGGTTGTGCCAGTATTCCGCCTTGTCCGGCCAGTACGAAATCATCTTCTTGAGCAAATCGGCGGCTTCGTCGAAGTTCTTGAGGCGATAGTCGACGCCGACCAGCAAGGTATACCAGCCCTGTTGCGGCTCGGCGGACTCCGCTATTGCCTTTTTGGAGTAGTAGCGGGCCTTCTTCAGATCCTTGACCTGGTAGTAGGCCTGTGCCGCGAGTATATAAGCATCGGCATCCGGCTTCTGCTGCGCCTTCTTTTCTTCCGCAAACCATTTTTCCAGAACGCCAATCGCGTCGCGGTATTGCTCCGTAGCCACATAAAGCTGCGCCAGCGCCATTAAGGCCGCGTGCTGCTGCTGATCCGGCAGGGATTTCAGGTCGACCGCCTTCTGGAAGTACGGCAACGCTTTCTTGTATTCCTTTTGCTCAATGAAGACATAGGCGATCATGCGGTCGGTAAGGGCCAGCGCATACGGCTTGTCCTTGACGTCATTCGCCAGATCCTGCAGATCCGACAGCGCCTCCGCGTACTTCTTGTCTTTCAGTTCCTTCTGGGCATTTTGAAGCTTGGCAGCCGTGTACTGATCGAGTGCCTGCACATTGTGATCTTTTCCGGAACTGGCCGCCCACACGGGCGCGCCTGCAGCAGTCGCCGCCAGGATACAAGCGACGGCCGCCGCCTGAATTAGCTTGTTCATAAGATTACCTGCGATTCTTCGGCAGATGGAACTGGTACGTAAACTGGCCACGGCTCGCAATCGGCTTGCCGTTCACGACCTTCGGCTTGAACTTCGACCGCAGCAGCGCATTGATTGCGGCCTTGTCGAAGACCCGGCGCGGCTTCGAATCAATCACTTGCGGGTCCGTCGCGGAACCGTCGGGCTGAATCGTAAACTCAAGTGTCACGTAACCTTCGATATTACCGAATAGCGCCTTGGCCGGGTACTGTGGCTGGACCGGTACAATCGGAATGGCCTGGCCATTGGCCGAAAGATTGCTGACGGTGTAGCCGCCTCCCTGGAGAAAAAGGCCGTTACCGCCGATCGTCGGAACGCCAATGTTCGGAACATTGAATTTAACGAGCGTCCTCTGCACTTTCTGCTTGTGGGACACCGTTACCTTCGGCTGAGTGGTCGGCACCTTCTGCGGTTTGGGCTTCTTCGGAATCCGGTGCTGCTTGCGCTGAACCTTTTCGATGTGCGGCGTCGACACGAACTTCGCCAGTTGGACGGACCGCGCCGTCTGGGTCACCGTGCTTCCGCCGGAAATAAAGCCGCGCATGATCAAAAACAGGCAGCCGGCGATAATGAACCCGATAATCAACGCTGAAAAATATCGCATGGAATACTGCATGGCTAACCTGACGTCTGCTTCGGCTTGAATGGAAATTCAGCACGTTCACAGGGGTAGCCCCGGTGAACAGCTTTGCGACTCTAGCAAAGAACCCTCGAAAAGAAAAGCTTCAAACCGGGCCAAACCTGATACATAATTTGCCGCCGATTTCCGGAGAACTTCCGCGATTTATTTCACATGTTCCGTCGATAGCGGCCACCGACTTCGTATAAAGCGCCCGAAATCTGGCCCAGCGAACAGACCTTGACGGTCTCCATTAACTGGCCGAACAGGTTGCCGCCGGTCCGCGCTGTCTGCTGCAAGGCTGCCAGTGCATCCGGCATCGCGTCCTGGTGCAGTTCGCGGAAGCGGTTTATGCCGGTGATCTGCGCCTGTTTCTCCGCCTCGGTGGAGCGGATAAGCGCCACTTCGCGCTCCGTTTCCTGGCTGTCTTCCGGCAGGAATGTATTGACGCCGATAATCGGCAGGCTGCCGTCGTGCTTGCGACGTTCGTACACCAGGCTTTCTTCCTGAATCTTGCCGCGCTGGTACATGGTTTCCATCGCGCCGAGCACGCCGCCCCGCTCCGAAATCCGTTCGAACTCGCGGTACACCGCCTCTTCGACGAGGTCCGTCAGTTCCTGGATTATGAACGCGCCCTGCAGCGGGTTTTCGTTCTTGTTGAGGCCCAGTTCCTTATTAATGATGAGCTGGATTGCCATGGCGCGGCGAACGGATTCCTCCGTCGGCGTAGTGATCGCCTCGTCGTAGGCATTGGTATGCAGGCTGTTGCAGTTGTCGTAGAGCGCGTACAGCGCCTGCAGCGTGGTGCGAATGTCGTTGAACTGGATTTCCTGCGCGTGCAGGCTGCGACCCGAGGTCTGGATGTGATACTTCAGCATCTGGCTGCGGGCATTGGCGCCGTAGCGCTCGCGCATTGCGCGCGCCCAGATGCGCCGCGCCACGCGCCCAATGACGGCATATTCCGGATCCATGCCGTTGCTGAAGAAAAAGCTCAAGTTGGGCGCGAAGTCGTCAATCTTCATGCCACGCGCGAGGTAGTACTCAACGATCGTGAAGCCGTTGGCGAGGGTGAAGGCGAGCTGGCTGATCGGGTTCGCGCCAGCCTCGGCGATATGGTAGCCGCTGATCGACACGCTATAGAAGTTGCGCACGCCATGCTCGATGAAATGCGCCTGCACGTCGCCCATCATCCGGAGCGCGAAGTCGGTCGAGAAGATACAGGTATTTTGCGCCTGATCCTCCTTTAATATGTCTGCCTGCACCGTGCCGCGCACCTGCTTCAGCGTTTCTTCCTTGATGCGGCCGTAGGTTTCGGCATCGAGAAGCTGGTCGCCGCTGACGCCGATCGTGCCGAGCCCGAAGCTGTCGTGTCCGTCCGGCAGGTCGCCTTCGTACACCGGCGGCGTACTGCCGTGGTAAAGCTGCTGGATCTTCTTCTCGGCCTTGCTCCAGCCGCCGGTCTCGCGCAGGTGACGTTCAACCTGCTGGTCGATTGCGGCGTTCATGAACATGGCCAGAATCATGGGCGCCGGGCCGTTGATGGTCATCGACACGGAGGTGTTGCGCGCGGCGAGGTCGAAGCCCGAGTACAGCTTCTTCATGTCGTCGACCGTCGCGATCGATACGCCCGAATTGCCGATGCGACCGTAGATGTCCGGCCGCTCGTCGGGGTCTTCGCCGTACAGGGTGACGGAATCGAATGCCGTGGAAAGCCGCGTCGCCGGCAGGCCCTGCGACAGATAGTGAAAGCGCCGGTTGGTGCGTTCGGGGGTGCCTTCCCCGGCGAACTGGCGCGTCGGGTCTTCCGCCGCGCGGCGATAAGGATAAACGCCGGCCGTGTATGGATACGCGCCGGGCAGGTTTTCTTCCATCAGGAAGCGCAGAATTTCGCCCCAGTCCTTAAAGCGCGGCGCAGCGATCTTCGGCACTTGCGTGCCGGAGAGCGACACCGTGTAATTCTCGCCGGTGATGTCGCGGCCGCGCACCTTATATGAGTAGGTATCGGTCTGGACCGCCGCTTTCAAAGTCGGCCAGTCGCGCAGGAGCCCGAGCCCATCCGCGCCGACTTCGTCGAGGGCTGCGTTGTAGCGCTGCCGCAGCATGGTGACAGGATTGGTTTCCTCGCCCAGCGCGGCTGCCGAATCATATGGTTCCAGCGGCTCGGGCAGCTTGGCGTCGTCGAGCGCCTTGAGCGCGTCGTAATAGCTTTGCGCCAGCGACGCGGCTTCGGCCCGCGTATTGATGTCGCCGTGCGTGCCGCGGCCGGCTGCGGCGATTTCGGCCAGGTAGCGCTCGCGCGATGGCGGGATCGGCGCGCGTTTCTCGCGTTCCATTTCGGCCAGGTGCTCGGGCACCTGCCACTTTTCCGCGTCCAGCTCAAGCTTGGCGACCAGCCGCCCGACCAGCGCCTGGAACAGGTGGTTGACGCCGGGGTCGTTGAACTGGCTGGCGATGGTCGGATAGACCGGAACGTCGGCTTCGTCGACATCGAAAGCGACGTGATTGCGCCGCCATTGCTTCTTGATGTCGCGCAGCGCGTCCTCGGCGCCGCGCTTTTCGAACTTGTTGAGCACGATCATATCGGCGAAATCGAGCATGTCAATCTTTTCAAGCTGGCTCGCCGCGCCGTAGTCGCTGGTCATGACATACATCGAGAAGTCGACCAGATCGACGACCTCGCTGTCGCTCTGGCCGATGCCGGCCGTTTCGAGCAGGATCAGGCCGTAGCCGGCGGCCTTCAGCAGGTCGATCGTTTCGGTCAGGATTTCGCTGGTGGCGACGTGCGCGCGCCGGGTCGCGAGCGAACGCATATATATAGAGGAGTTGGTCAGACTGTTCATCCGAATGCGGTCGCCGAGCAGCGCGCCGCCGGTGCGCCGCCGGGTCGGATCAACCGCCAGCACGGCAATGGCGAGATCCGGGAAACTCACCTTGAAGCGGTTGAGCAGTTCATCGGTGAGGCTGCTCTTGCCGGAGCCGCCGGTGCCGGTCAAGCCGACAACCGGGGCGCCGCTGTCGTGCGCCCGTTTCGACCAGTCGGCCACCAGCGACGAGACGTCCTTGTCGCCCGGTTTGGCGAGTTCCAGCATTGAGATGGTGCGGCCAACAACGGCCGGATTGTCGGGGCTGCATCCGGCGGGGTCAAAGTCCGGCTTCTGCCAGGCGCGGACGCGTTTGAAGACGTCCAGGATCATGCCTTTGAGGCCCATTTCCATGCCGTCTTCGGGGCCATAGACTTTTTCGACGCCATACGCTTCCAGTTCGGCGCGCTCGGCCGGCACGATCGTGCCGCCGCCGCCGACGACGACGCGGATATGATCGGCGTCGCGGTCGCGTAGCAGGTCGACCATGTACTTGAAGTACTCCATGTGGCCGCCCTGGTAGGAGCTGACAGCGATGCCGTCGGCATCTTCCTGCAGCGCCGCATCGACGATTTCGGCGACGCTGCGGTTGTGGCCCAGATGCACGACTTCCGCCCCTTCCTGCAGCAACAGCCGGCGGATGATGTTGATGGCGGCGTCATGGCCGTCGAACAGGGACGCGGCGCTGATGAAGCGCAATGGGGCAGCGGCGTCTTGCGCCGGGACGGAATGGAGGTGCTTGGCTGCGGTACTCATTCTCGTAGTATACCGCCTCGACCACCGGAGCCAGAAACCCCCGCTGCTGACCGGGACCGCCCTTCAGGCTATAATGGCTCGTTCGCAGTGGGCGTATTCCCGTCGCATCGCGCCAGAATTCGACATACAGCGCCGCCAGAACGCGCTGTAACAAAGCTATCCCACCTAGGAGGAAATCATGGAGCTTTTCGCTACCGTTGAGCAGATGGAGCACGAGCAGGTCGTGTTCTTTCACTCGAAAGAGACCGGCCTGAAGGCGATCATCGCGATCCATAACACGGTCCTCGGGCCCGCGCTGGGCGGCCTGCGGATGTGGCCGTACGAGAACGAACAGGACGCGCTGACCGACGTGCTGCGGCTATCGCAGGGCATGACGTACAAATCTGCGATCGCGGGGCTGAATCTGGGCGGTGGCAAGGCAGTCCTCATCGGCGACCCGAAAAAGGACAAAAGCGAGGCTTTCTTCCGCGCGCTGGGCCGTTTCATCGAATCGCTGAGCGGGCGCTACATCACCGCCGAGGACGTCAATACGAACGTCCAGGACATGGATTACATCTTCCAGGAGACCGACTATGTCGTCGGCGTGCATCCGGTGCACGGCGGCAGCGGCGACCCCTCCCCGTTCACGGCGTTTGGTGTGCTGCAGGGCATTCGCGCGTCGGTGCAGAAGAAATATGGCCATACCGAGCTCGGCAAGCTGAGCTTTGCGGTCCAGGGCGCAGGTCACGTCGGCGGCCACCTGATCAAGCATCTGCGCGACGAAGGCGCCAAGGTGTTCGTGTGCGACCTGAACGAAGAGCGCGTGCAGGAGATGGTGGATCTGGGCGCCGAGGCCGTGGCCATGGATGACATCTACGATTGCGACGCCAAAGTGTTTTCACCTTGCGCGCTCGGCGCCTCGGTCAACGAAAAGACGCTGCCGCGGCTGAAGTGCGAGATCGTAGCCGGGGCGGCCAACAATCAGTTGCAGACCACCGACTGCGGTACGGAGTTGCACAAGCGCGGCGTGCTGTATGCGCCGGATTACGCAATCAACGCCGGCGGCGTCATGAATGTGGCGATCGAGCTGCAGGGCTACGACCAGGAGCGCGCCGGGCGCATGGTCAACGGCATTTATGACATCATGATGAATATCTACAGCCTGGCCGAGCAGGAGAATATTCCCAGCTGGCAGGCAGCGGACCGGCTCGCCGAGAAGCGCATCCACGCGCTCGGCAAGGTCAAGCTGCCGTTCGTAAAGCAGGACTTTACGCGGTTGTACAACCGCAGCCGCGGATAAAATAACAACCGGTCAAGGAGCGATCGTTGAGTCTTTTCAACACTCGGATCGATGACGAGCTCGACATGCTGCGCGAGTCGGTCGCCCGCTTTGCGGCGGCCGACATCGCGCCGCGTGCCGCGGAAATCGATGCCAGCAACAAGGCGCCGTACGACCTGTGGCCGCCACTCGGGGAGATGGGTCTGCTCGGCATCACGATTCCGGAAGAATATGGCGGCTCGGGCCTGAGCTACCTCGCGCACGTCGTCGCGATGGAGGAAATCTCCCGCGCCTCCGGCGCGGTCGGCTTGTCGTACGCGGCCCATTCGAATCTTTGCCTGAACAACCTGTTCCGGCACGGCACCGAAGAGCAGCGGCGGAAATACGTGCCGAAACTGTGCAGCGGCGAGTTCGTCGGCGCGCTGGCGATGTCGGAACCGGGCGCCGGGTCGGATGTCGTCGGTTCGATGACGTGCAGCGCCGAAAAGAAGGGCGACGTCTGGATTGCCAACGGTTCGAAGATGTGGATCACGAATGGTCCGCGCGCCGACGTGCTGCTGGTTTACATGCGTACCGCCGGGAAGGACGCCGGTTCGCAATGCATCACGGCCTTCCTCGTCGAAAAGGGCATGAAAGGCTTCAAGACCGCGCAGAAACTCGACAAGCTCGGGATGCGTGGCTCCGACACCTGTGAACTGGTGTTCGAGGACTGCGAGATCCCGGCCGAGAATGTGCTCGGCGAGGTCAACCAGGGCGTCTATATATTAATGAGTGGTCTTGATTCGGAGCGGCTGGTGCTTTCCGGCGGTCCGGTCGGGATCATGCAGGCGGCGCTCGACGTGGCGCTGCCTTACCTGCGCGAGCGCAAGCAGTTCGGCCGGCCGATCGGTTCGTTCGAGATCATGCAGGCTAAAGTGGCCGATATGTACACGGCGCTGCAGTCAGCGCGCGCGTTCGCTTATCGTGTCGCCCGGGCATTCGACGAGGGCCAGCCGGCGCGCCAGGATGCCGCCGCCTGCCTGCTGTTGGCGTCCGAATCAGCCGTCAAGGTGGCGCTGGATGCCATTCAGTCGCTCGGCGGCAACGGCTACATCAATGAATACCCGACGGGCCGGCTGTTGCGCGATGCCAAGCTGTACGACATCGGTGCCGGCACGAATGAAATCCGGCGGATGCTGATCGGCCGGGAGCTGGTGGAAACCAGCTGAACCCTTTCCATATTCGCATGGAGCTGAAAATGTCAGACGACCCAATCGTAATCGTGTCCGCCCGCCGCACCCCGATCGGTGCATTCCAGGGCGTCCTTGCGCCGCTGAGCACGACCGAAATCGCGGCCGAAGCGATCAAGGCCGCGCTCGCCGACAGCAAAGTCGCCGGTGAAGATGTCGGCGAGGTACTGATGGGTTGCGTGCTGCCGGCCGGTCTCGGTCAGGCCCCCGCCCGCCAGGCGGCACTGAAGGCGGGCCTGCCGATTTCAACCGGCGCCACCACGCTTAACAAAGTGTGCGGCTCGGGCATGAAAGCGATCATGTTCGGCCACGACATGATCGCGGCGGGCTCCGCCGACGTGATTGTCGCCGGTGGCATGGAGTCGATGAGCAACGCGCCCTACCTCCTGCCCAAAGCACGGCAGGGCTACCGCATGGGTCATCAGCGCGTCCTCGACCACATGTTCTACGACGGCCTGCAGAATCCCGCCGATGGCGAAATGATGGGCAACTTCGGCGAACTGTGTGCCGACAAGTACGGCTTCACGCGCGAAGATCAGGACGAGTTCGCGATCGAATCCACCAAGCGCGCCCGCGCCGCCAACGAGAACGGCGCCTTCGACAACGAGATCACACCGGTCACGGTCAAGACACGCAAGATCGAAGAAACCGTGGACAAGGATGAAGAGCCGTTCAAGCTCGACATCGCCAAAATTCCGAAACTGAAGCCGGCATTCCGCCGCGAGGGCGGGACGGTGACTGCGGCGACTTCGTCGTCGATCTCGGACGGCGCCGCGGCCGTCGTGCTGATGCACACCAGCGAAGCTGAAAGACGCGGCCTGACGCCGCTCGCCCGCATCGTCGCGCATGGCGGGTTTGCGCACGAGCCGGAATGGTTCACTACCGCGCCGATCGGCGCTGTCAAAAAACTGCAGGACAAGCTCGGCTGGAGCCCGGACAACTGCGACCTGTACGAAATCAATGAGGCCTTCGCGGCAGTCGCGATGGCCGCGATGCACGACCTCAAGCTCGACCGCGGTCAGCTCAACGTCAATGGCGGTGCCTGCGCGCTCGGCCATCCGATCGGCTGTAGCGGCGCGCGCATCCTGGTGACACTGATTCACGCGCTGCGGGCTCGCGGCGGCAAACGCGGCATTGCATCGTTGTGCCTGGGCGGCGGCGAAGCCACGGCAATCGCGGTAGAGACCGTCTGATCGCTTGTTATGCGACCGCAGGCATTCTGGAACTGGATTCCCGCTTTCGCTGGAATGACAAGAAGGCAGGCTTGATGCCAACCCTGAAATCACAAATCAACAAGAACGACGAAGACTTCAAAGCCAATGCCGCGCACATGCGTGGGTTGGTTGACGAACTGGAAGCTCGCCAGGCCGAAGCCGCACTGGGCGGCAGCGAACGGGCGCGTAAAAAGCACATTGATCGCGGCAAGCTGCTGCCACGCGACCGCATCGAAACGCTGCTCGATACGGGCAGCCCGTTTCTCGAACTCTCGCCGCTGGCCGCAAACGGCCTTTACGAAGATCAGGCTCCCGCCGCGGGCGTCGTCGCCGGCATCGGTCAGATTCATGGCCGCGAGGTCATGGTGGTGGCCAACGACGCGACCGTCAAAGGCGGCACCTACTTCCCGTTAACGGTCAAAAAGCACCTGCGCGCTCAGGAAGTCGCGCTGGAAAACAACCTGCCGTGCATTTACCTGGTCGACTCCGGCGGCGCCTTCCTGCCGCTGCAGGACGAAGTGTTTCCGGACAAGGAGCACTTCGGCCGCATTTTCTACAACCAGGCCCGGATGTCTGCGGCCGGCATCGCCCAGATTGCTGTCGTCATGGGTTCCTGCACCGCCGGCGGCGCCTACGTGCCGGCGATGTGCGACGAGGCCATCATCGTCCGCGAGCAAGGCACGATCTTCCTCGGCGGGCCGCCGCTGGTCAAAGCCGCCACCGGCGAGGAAGTCGACGCCGAGACCCTCGGCGGCGGCGATGTCCACAGCCGCACGTCCGGCGTTACCGATCATCTCGCGGAAAACGACACCCATGCGTTGTCCATCGCGCGCGACATCGTCGCGAACCTGAATCTGCGCAAGTCGCTGCAGGTCGCCACGCGGGAACCGGTCGAGCCGAAATTCGCGGCCGAAGAACTTTACGGCATCGTGCCGCGCGACACTCGCTACCCCTACGACGTGCACGAAATCATCGCCCGTCTTGTCGACGGCTCGGAGTTCCACGAGTTCAAGGCACTGTATGGCAAGACACTGGTATGCGGTTTCGCGCACCTGAACGGCTATCCCGTCGGCATCATTGCAAACAACGGCATTCTGTTCTCCGAGTCTGCGCTCAAGGGCGCGCACTTCATCCAGCTCTGCGAACGCCGTGGCGTGCCGCTGGTGTTCCTGCAAAACATTACCGGCTTTATGGTCGGGCAAAAATACGAAGCCGGCGGCATCGCCAAGGATGGCGCCAAGATGGTCAATGCGGTTGCCTCGACCACTGTGCCGAAGTTCACCGTTATCATCGGTGGCTCATTCGGCGCCGGCAACTACGCCATGTGCGGCCGCGCTTACGGCGCACGCTTTCTGTGGACGTGGCCGAACTCGCGCATCTCCGTGATGGGCGGTGAACAGGCAGCCTCGGTATTGGCTACCGTCAAACGTGACGGCCTGACGGCACGCGGCAAGAACTGGTCCGAATCGGACGAGACGTCATTCAAGGATGAAATCCGCGGCCAGTATGAAACGCAGGGCAATCCATACTACGCGACGGCGCGGCTGTGGGACGACGGCATTATCGATCCCGCCGATACGCGGCGCGTGTTGAGCCTGGCGATTTCCGCCGCGTTCAATGCGCCGTACGAAACACAACGGCCCTACGGCATTTTTCGAATGTAGTCTCTGTCATGCCGGCGAAAGTCGCATGACAAAAAAACAGGAGCAGTCATGGCGGACAGCGTGCTACTAGATATCAATTCCCGCGGTATCGCGACGCTGACGCTCAACCGGCCCGAAATTCATAACGCGTTCGACGACGCGCTGATTGCGCAACTCACCGAGCATCTCTCCGCGCTGGACAGTCGCGACGACATCCGCGCCGTCGTCCTCACCGGTGCGGGCAAATCCTTCTCTGCCGGCGCGGACCTCAACTGGATGCGCAGCATGGCTGCGGCCGGCGAGGAGGAAAACCGCGACGACTCGCTCCGTCTTGCGGCGCTGATGCGCATCCTCAACTTCCTGTCGAAGCCGACTGTCGCGCGCGTGAATGGTGCAGCCTACGGCGGCGGGATCGGCCTTGTCGCCTGCTGCGATATCGCCGTAGGTGTTGAGGGCGCCAAATTCGCACTTTCGGAAGTCAAGCTCGGCCTGGTGCCGGCGGTGATTGCTCCCTACGTCGTCGCCGCCATTGGCCTGCGCCAGGCACGGCGGCTGTTCATCAGCGGTGAAGTGTTCGATGGCGCCGAAGCCGCACGCATCGGCCTACTTCATCGGTCGGTTGCCGCCGATGAACTCGACGATGCTATCGATCGCACCGTCCATTTTCTCGCCAAGGGAGGGCCGCTGGCGCAGCGCGAGGCAAAACGGCTGGCGCTTTCAATGGCCGGCATGACAGCGGAGAACGCGAAACGTACCGACGCTGCCAATGCGGATCTGATCGCAAACCTGCGCGTATCGGATGAAGGCCAGCAAGGCATCGGTGCGTTTCTCGACAAGCGTTCTCCCGGCTGGACAACAGGCAAGGCCCAATAATGTTCAACAAGATACTCATAGCCAACCGTGGCGAAATCGCCTGCCGCGTTATCGAAACCTGTCGACGGCTCGGCATTCGCAGTGTAGCCGTTTATTCGGATGCCGATACACAAGCACGCCATGTCCAGTTGGCCGACGAAGCTTTTCACATCGGTCCGGCGCGCGCGGCGGATTCTTATCTGAATACAGATCGCATTCTCAAGGCAGCCAAAACAGCCGGAGCCGAAGCGATTCATCCCGGCTACGGGTTCCTGTCCGAAAACGCTCCGTTCGCCCGCGCCGTCGCCGACGCTGACCTCGTATTTATTGGCCCGCGGCCGGAGACCATCGAAATGATGGGATCAAAAAGCCGCGCCAAGGCACTGATGGAAGATGCCGACGTACCGGTCGTGCCGGGTTATCACGGTGATGAACAGGACGCGGAGTTTCTGAAGCGGCAGGCCGAAAAGATCGGTTGGCCGTTGATGATCAAGGCCGTCGCCGGCGGCGGCGGCAAGGGTATGCGCATCGTCCGCAAAGCGGCCGAATTCGCCGACGCGCTCGAAGGTGCCAAGCGCGAGGCCAAGGGGGCATTCGGCGACGACGAAGTTCTGCTGGAAAAATACGTCGAGCAGCCGCGCCATATCGAAATGCAGATTTTCGGCGACAGCCACGGTAACGCGGTACACCTGTTCGAGCGTGAATGCACCCTGCAGCGGCGCTATCAGAAAGTCGTCGAGGAAACGCCCTCGCCATTTCTCGATGACGCGACGCGCGAGAAAATGGCAGCCGCCGCGGTTAATGCCGCGCGCGCCGTCGGCTACGTCAACGCCGGCACCATCGAATTCATTGTCGGCGCGGACCGCGGCTTTTATTTCATGGAAATGAACACGCGCCTGCAGGTCGAGCACCCGGTGACTGAAATGACGACGGGTCTCGACCTCGTCGAATGGCAGCTTCGGGTTGCCGCGGGCGAACCGCTGCCGCTCGAACAGACGGCGATTGAGCAGCGCGGGCACGCGATCGAGGTGCGGCTGTACGCCGAAAATGTCGGCCGCGGCTTTCTGCCCGCGACCGGGCGGATCGAGCGATTCATCCATCCGGAACCGGATGGACATTTCCGCGTCGACACCGGCGTCGGCAATGGCGACGAAATCAGTATTCATTACGACCCGATGATCGCCAAGCTGAGCGTCTGGGACTACAACCGAACGGCGGCGATCAAGCGGCTGCAGAACGCCCTTAGTCGGGCCGCCGTATTCGGTCTGGTCACCAACCTCGACCTGCTGCAGGGAATCGCTGCGCATCCGGATTTCGCGGCCGGCGCTTTCGACACCGGTTTTATCGAAAGCCAGCTCGACACGCTGCTACACACGCCAGCGCCCTCGCCTGCCGCGCTCGCCGCCGCTTCGACATGGGTGCTGGATCGGCTTGGGGTATGCGATACGGCCGATGCACGCTCGCCTTGGGCGCAGCATGATGGCTGGCAACTCAACGGTGGGCCGGGCATGAAGCTCGTCTTCAATGGTGCCGAGGACGCTACGGTGCGGGTGTCGGGAACGACCAATGGATTCGACCTGCTGGTCGACGATAAGCATTATGCGGCAGCAGCTAGGCCGGAAGACGACGGCGCCTGGTCCATTACGCTGGACGACCGGGTGGAGCGCGCATGGATACTGGGGCACGACAGAAAGCTGCATGTCGCGGTCGGAGACGAGCGGCAAGCATTTTTCTGGGTCGATCCACTGGCTGCGGGCGCCACGGCCGCCAATGAAGATACGCGCCCGATCAGCCCGATGCCGGGACGCGTCGTCGCTGTAAATGTGGCGGAAGGCGATGCCGTCGAGCCGGGTCAGGCGCTGGTGGTGCTTGAAGGCATGAAAATGGAATACACGCTGAAAGCCGCCACCGCCGGCACCATCGCGAAACTGTTGTGTGCGGAAGGCGACATGGTCGAAGCCGAAGCGCCGCTGGTGGAAATTGATCTCGCAACCGCAGAGAATGAGGAAGCATGAGCTTCCCGAAAAGAGTCAGATTGGTCGAGGTTGGCGCACGCGACGGCCTGCAGAATGAAAAGACGCCGGTTTCCGCCGACGTCAAGGTCGATTTCATCAATCGCCTGTCACGCTGTGGCTTGGCAACCATCGAAGCGACGAGTTTTGTAAGGGCCAAGAAGATCCCGCAACTCGCCGATGCCGAAGATGTCTATCGGAAAATCGACAAGCTCGAAGGTGTCGCCTACCCGTGCCTGGTGCCCAATGAAAAAGGCATCGAGCGCGCCGTTGCCTGCGGCGTGAAGGAAATCTCGGTCTTCACCGCCGCATCGGAAGCCTTCAATAAAAAGAACATCAACGCGTCGATCGCGGAATCCATCGAGCGATTCAAACCGGTCGTACAAATTGCTGCACAGCACAACATGCGCGTACGCGGCTACATCTCCTGCGTGCTTGGCTGCCCTTACGAAGGGCCGATCAAGCCGGCGCAGGTCGCGGATGTCGTGTCCCGCCTCGTCGATCTCGGCTGTTACGAAATCTCGCTCGGCGACACCATCGGCGTCGGCACGCCGTTACGCGCGCAGCGGATGCTCGAAGCCGCCGCCGAACGTGCCGGCATGGATCGGCTCGCGGTGCATTTCCACAACACCTACAGCCAGGCGCTCGCCAACATCTTCGCCTGCCTGGAGCTTGGCGTCAGCACCATCGACGCTTCGGTTTCGGGCCTCGGCGGCTGCCCCTACGCCAAGGGCTCAGCCGGCAACGTCGCCACCGAAGACGTGGTTTACATGCTGCACGGCATGGGTATCGAAACGGGTGTAGATTTCCTCAAACTGCTCGAAGTCGGCGACTTCATCAACGGCGTGCTGAACCGCACGACAACCAGCCGCATCGGCTCGATCCCGCCGAAGAATCGGCAACGGCCGGAGCGGTTTGCTACCTGATTATCGGGAAATGGCCCTTCCCTTTGTCTCTGCCCGCTTTACAACAAAGCAATCGGTGCCGTTCTTCTGCAGCGACTGGCACAATGAAGCCGCATCCTGCTGGCTCATCGGCGTCGTCTTCACGCGATAGAGCGAGCTGCCGCTCTGCGGCGCGTAAACCTTGATCGACGCGCCGTTCAATTGGCCTCCCACCCGGGCTTGAAGTTGCTGCTCAGCCTTGTTCGCCGTTGACTGTCGCGTGAAGGCGCCCAGCTGGACCTGGTAATTGCCTTGCGCTTGCGTGGCCGCCGCCTTCTGCTTCTGCTCCTGAGCCTTCTTGGCCGCGGCTACCTGTTGCTGTTGCTTCGCCTGCGCAGCCTGCAATTTCTCAAGTTCCTGATGCGCCTGTGCCGCCTGTGGGCTGTTCGGATACTGGGAGATGAACTCCTGCAGCGCCTGAACGTTGTTCGACGAACGTGCGTACGCCCACTGGTTCATACGCTGAATGTCGTTGATACGCTGATGCGCCTGGTCGGCGTACTGGCTGTTGGGATGATTCTGCAGAAACTGCCGGTAAGCCGGAGCGGAGTCCAGCTTCCGGGTACGCTGCCAGTCCGCCCGCGCCTGCTGAATTTCGCGCTGTTGGTTGATGTGGGCGATTTGCTGCTTGGCGTCCGCGACATGTTTGCTGTCCGGATACTTCTTGATGAACTGCTGGTACGCAGCAATGGTATTTTTCTGCTGGGCGTGCTGCCAGTCGCTGTTCTGACTGCTGCAACCGGCCAACAGCAACCCGGCCGAAAAAATGCCGACGAGGCAGATTCGAGATGTTTTCATGATTTCGCCTTCCCTGTCGTCCGGACGCGCCGGATCCATGGCTTTATTGAGACTATGTCAAAGTTTAGTACATTTTATTGCCATGGGAAAAGGCCGCGTGGCCGGTTCGGCTGCCGGAGCCGCAGCGCGTTATACTGGGCGTTTTACCGTAGTTACGCGCGCAAAGGAGCTTGTGGATGCAATTCGAGAAAATTAATGCCATCGTCACCGGCGGCGCCTCGGGCCTGGGGCTCGCGGTGGCCCGCCGCGTCATCGCCGCCGGCGGGCAGGTCGCACTGCTGGATGTCAACGACGAACAGGGCAAACACGCCGTCTCCGAGCTAGGCGCCGCCGCGCGCTTCATTAACACTGATGTCTCGTCGGAAGATGCAGTTAATGCGGCCGTGGCGCAGGCGCGCGACGCTTTTGGCGAGATTCGCCTGGCGGTGAGCTGCGCCGGCATCCTCGGCGCCGCTCGTGTACTCGGCCGCAAGGGCCCGATGCCGAGCGACTTTTTCGCCAAGGTCATCCACGTCAACCTGATCGGCACGTTCAACGTCGCCAAAGCGGCGGCCGAAGCCATGCAGGAGAACGCGCCGAACGACGACGGCGAGCGCGGCCTGATCGTCAATACCGCGTCGGTCGCCGCATTCGAGGGCCAGATCGGCCAGGCGGCCTACTCCGCATCCAAGGGGGGCGTCGCCGCGATGGCGCTCCCGCTGGCGCGCGAGTTCGCTCGCTTCGGTGTTCGGGTGATGACGATCGCGCCCGGCACCTTCGAGACGCCGATGGTCGCGCAAATGCCCGAGGAAGTGAAAGAATCGCTCGGCAAGATGGTCCCGTTCCCGTCGCGCCTCGGCAAACCGGACGAATACGCCGCGCTGGTCGCCCACATCTGCGAAAACGCGATGTTGAACGGCGAAACGATTCGCCTCGATGGGGCAATTCGGATGCAGCCAAAGTAAAACCTATTTCGAAGGCGCCGGCACGACAAAGTCCGGCGGTGGCACCTGGATTGTTGAATACTTCACCGGCTGGTGGTTCAAAAATTCAACAATATCGACCGTCACCTTCGGGCTGCTCATGAAGAGGTCGTGGCCGGCGTTTTCAATGACCACTTCGTTCCCGTTGGACAAGCCCTGCAGAATTTCCGCATGTCCTGCGGGATAAGTGCGGCCGTCGAGCGTGCCGGTCAGGATCAACGTCGGCACATCGCTATTGACCGGTTTGCAGAAATCGCCGTGGAGAGGTGTGACGTTGGCGATCCGAATGCGGACGAGCATCGTATCGAAATTCAGCACGTTACCCAATAACGTCCTCTTCGCCTGCCGCTCAACCAGCTTTGCACGTGCCGGCGAGAGACAAGACGTGGCCCTGACCGCCAGCGGCATCCCGGTAAATACCTCCGGCTCGGTAAGCGACGAATAACTTGGCTGCCAAACAGCCTGAAACCTCGCTGCCAATGCGTAATAGTCAGCAGGCAAGCTGCGTAGCCGGGAAGGATCCTTGAGCAAAGACTTCGTGAATCCCTTCACCGCAAAGCTGCCGACTCTCAGTGTCACCGGATTGGCGTCCGGCGTGTCCTTCAGCGTCACTTTTGCGGGCTTCCGCGCAAGGCTGTCCAGCACGGTCTTCATGGTGCCAAGCAAGTCAGGATAAACCGCCGCGTACTTCGGGCTTGCCTTGATCAAGGCGTCCACGCGTTCGAGAAATGCTTGCGTTCGTTCCGGCAGCCGGACCATCTGATATGTCGCCACCGGACTCGCCAGTACTACGCGATCAATATGCTTCGGTATCAGCTTGAGGGCTCCGAGCGCCACCGTACTGCCGTAGCTGATGCCCCACAGGTTCAGCTTCTTGACCCCCAGAGCCTTTCTGAGCGTGTTCAGATCCAGGGCGATTTCGCGGGTGTTATAGGCCGCGAGATCAATGCCTTGCTTTTGCCAGGCAGCGACGCAATGTTTTTCGGCAGTCTTGAAATACGCGATGGTTGTGCTGCGGGTCCGGGGCTCCTCCAGCGGAAACGGCTTGTATGAGCAGGGTCGAATAGCGTTGGACGCGCCGGTGCCACGTTGGTCGAGCGCGATGACATCAGCGACTTTACGCAGCGCCATGAAAAGTGGAAACCGCTTTCCCCTTGCCGCGTCGATGCCGGAACCGCCGGGCCCACCAGCCAAATAAACAATTGGGTAACCCGGCTGCGGATTTGTGGACTTGAAGCGCACGAACGACAATGTGATCGTCTTGCCGTTATTCACGCCGTGCTTTTCCGCCACCTTGATTTCGCCCCATTGAGCCGCAACCGTTTTGCCGCTGTCGCTTTTGAACTGGTAAGGCTTGAATTAAACCTGATCTGCCAGTCCGCATTGGCTTGCGGTCGCGAACATTGCGGAAAGGAGAATTTGAACAATCGTCTTACGCATCACCAATCCTCTTGCGCCCCGGCGTTTTTCTTGTGTTAGTGATCTACATATATACAACAGCAATGTTTAAATTGCAAGGCAACGACGGGGAAAAGGAAACAGCTAACGGCCCTTCGGGTAGGTCAGCGGCGCCAACTCCGTTAAAATGGCCGCTTAATTCACTCAAAAAGAAGAGTTTGTGTCAGTCGAACGCGACACGATGGAATACGGTGTGGTCGTCGTCGGCGCCGGCCCTGCCGGGCTTGCCGCGGCGATCCGCCTCAAGCAGCGCGATCCGGACAAGACGGTCTGCGTGCTGGAGAAAGGTGCGGAAGTCGGTTCCCACATTCTGTCCGGCTGCGTCATCGAGCCGGAGCCGCTGGACGAACTGTTGCCGGAATGGCGGCAGACGCCGCCGGCAATCTGCGTGCCGGCCGAACGCGACGAGTTTTCTCTGCTGACCCGCACGCGGCGCTTCAAAATGCCGACGCCGCCGCAGATGAACAATCACGGCAACTTCATCATTTCCCTCGGCAGCCTGTGCGCGTGGATGGCGGCACAGGCCGAAGCGCTGGGCGTGGATGTGTTTCCGGGCTTTCCGGCTGCCGCTCCGCTGATTGAAGACGAGCGCGTGGTCGGCGTGCGCTGCGCCGATATGGGCGTGCAGAAGGATGGCACGCCGGGGCCGAACTATGCGCCGGGTGTGGACATCCGCGCCGGCGTTACCGTTCTGGCGGAAGGTTGTCGCGGCAGCGTCAGCAAGCAACTCGTGCGCCGATTCGGGCTGCAGGACGGCCACTCGCCGCAGACGTACGGGCTGGGGCTGAAGGAGCTTTGGCAATTGCCGCCCGGACGGGTCGAATCCGGGCTGATTCAACACACGCTCGGCTGGCCGCTGAATCCCAAAACCTACGGCGGCAGCTTTCTGTATCACCTCGATGAAGACCGGGTTTACGTCGGCTTCGTCGTCGGTCTGGATTACGAGGATCCGGATTTCAAACCGTTCGAGGCATTTCAGCAGTTCAAGCACCATCCCACGGTGAAGCCGTTGCTCGAAGGCGGAGAAATCGTCTCGGCCGGCGCTCGCAGCCTGATCGAGGGCGGCTGGCAGTCGCTGCCCACGCTCGACATGCCGGGCGCGCTGCTGATCGGCGATGCCGCGGGTACCCTGAACGTCCCCAAGATCAAGGGTACCCATACCGCAATCCGGTCCGGCATGCTGGCCGCCGAACACATCGTTGAAACGGGCACTGCGGACGATTTCGACAGCCGCTTGCGCACATCGGCGGTAGCGACGGAATTGCGCCGGGTGCGCAATATGCGCCCGGGTTTCAATGGCGGCCTGTGGACCGGCATTGCCAACGCGGCGCTGGAAACGATAACGCGCGGCAAGACGCCGTGGACGCTGAAGAATCGCGCTGACTGGTCGAGCATGCGCCAGCGCGGCGAACCGGTCGAGGAGCAGCCCGAGTACGTCGAACGGGATTTATCGCCGCGCGACCGGCTGTCGTCGGTCTTTTTTGCCGCCACCTCGCACGACGAAAATCAGCCGGTGCACCTGCATATCCTGGAGCCGGACATTTGCACGAATCGCTGTACTGAAGAGTACGGCAACCCGTGCACGCGCTTCTGTCCGGCGCATGTGTATGAAATGATCGAGGACGAGGGCGGCAGGCGCTTACAGATCAACGCGGCGAACTGCGTGCATTGCAAGGCCTGCGACATTAAGGATCCGTACGAAATTATCGAGTGGACCGTGCCGGAGGGCGGTTCGGGTCCGAATTATCAGAATTTGTAGGAGCAACGAAAAAACGACATGAAAATACTCGTAGCCATCAAACGCGTCATCGATGCCAACGTTCGTGTTCAATTGAAGCGCGACGGCTCTGGCATCGTCACCGACGGCGTCAAGATGAGCATCAATCCGTTCGACGAAATTGCGCTTGAAGAAGCTTTGCGCATTCGTGAAAGCGGCCAGGATGCCGAAATTGTCGCTGTGTCAATCGGCAGCGACACCTCCCAGCAACAACTGCGCACCGCGCTGGCGATGGGCGCCGATCGCGCGCTACTAATCAAGACGGACGATGAAGTTCAGCCGTTACGCGCCGCGCACGCGCTGCTTGCGGTCGTCCAGAAGGAACAGCCCGACCTGGTGCTGATGGGCAAGCAGGCGATCGACGACGACAGCAACCAGACCGGCCAGATGCTGGCCGCGCTGTGGCAACGGCCGCAGGCGACATTCACCTCAAAGCTGGAAATCGCCGGCGACAAGGTCCGCTGCACGCGTGAAGTCGATGCCGGCCTGGAAACGATCGAAGCCGATCTGCCGGCCGTGGTGACCACCGACTTGCGGCTTAACCAGCCGCGCTACGTCAAGATGCCGGACATCATGAAGGCCAAGCGCAAGCCGCTCGACACAATGGAACTGAGCGAACTTGGAACGCCCGAGCTACCAATGCTTCAGATTACAGCGTACGAAGCACCACAGGGCCGCGCCGGCGGCGGCAGGAAAGTGGAAAATGCCGCCGAGCTGGTTCAGGCGCTGAAGGAACGGGGGGTGCTCTAATGGCCAAAATACTATTGATTGCAGAACACGACGGGCAATCGCTTAATCCGGCGACCGCCAAAGCCGTGTCGTGTGCGCAAGCCATCGGCGGCGAAATTGACGTCGCCGTGTTTGCCGCAAGCGCCGGCGCCGTCGCCGAGAAAGCTTCAAGCCTTGAAGGCGTCACACGCATCCTGACCGTCGAGCGGCCCGAGAATGAGGCCCCGCTCGCAAGTGTGCTTGCGCCACAGATTGCGGCACTCGCCGCCGATTACACGCATGTCCTGTTGCCGTCGACTACGTTCGGCAAGGACGTCATGCCGCGCGTTGCCGCTCTGCTCGGCGTCGCGCCGATCAGCGATATCATGGCGGTAATCGATCCGACGACGTTCAAACGGCCGATCTACGCCGGCAATGCCATCGTCACGGTCAAAGCGCCGGCCGAACCGCTGGTGCTGGGCACCGCGCGCACGGCCTCGTTTCAACCGGCAGCCGAAGGCGGCTCTGCCGACATTGTGGCGAAGCAACTGGATGTCGAGCTACCGGCGCATACCCGCTATGTCGGATTGAAAGGCGGCGGCGGCGATCGGCCGGACCTGCAATCGGCGCCCCGCGTCGTGTCTGGCGGCCGCGGCGTCGGCAGCGAAGAGAACTTCCAGATCATCTACAAGCTCGCCGACAAGCTGCATGCAGCGGTCGGCGCATCACGCGCCGCCGTCGATGCCGGTTTCGTGCCGAACGAAATGCAGGTCGGTCAGACCGGCAAGATCATTGCGCCCGAGCTTTACGTGGCTGTCGGCATCTCCGGCGCGATCCAGCACTGCACCGGTATCAAAGACGCCGGGACGATCGTCGCAATCAACAAGGATCCCGACGCGCCGATCTTTGAGATCGCCGACATCGGCCTGGTCGGCGACTTGTTCGAGGTGCTGCCGGAACTGGAAAAGGCGCTGGACGCGAGCGCATGAGCGAGCCGATCTGGCAACCCGACGATGAACGCACTTCGCGTTCCAACCTGGCCTGCTTCATGGCCGGCGTGCGCAGCAAGCACAACATCGAGCTGAATGACTACAGCGAACTCTACCGCTGGTCGATAGAGCACCCGGGCCAATTCTGGCCGGAAATCTGGGACACGTTCGGCGTGCGGGCGAGTAAGCGTTGGGACGAGGTGCTGGTTGACGGGGACCAGATGCCCGGTGCGAGATGGTTCACCGGCAGCCGGCTAAACTTCGCCGAGAACCTGTTGCGCTTTCGCGACGAGCGCGCCGCGTTATGGTTTCGCGGTGAGCAGGGCCACGACGTCCGTTACACCTATGCGGAACTTTATGAAGCCGTAGCCCGTGTCGCCGCCGGCTTGAAAGCCGCGGGCGTCGGCGTCGGCGATCGTGTCGCCGCGTTCATGCCCAACCGGCCGGAGACTGTGATTGCGATGCTGGCCACCACCAGCCTCGGCGCAATCTGGTCGTCGTGCTCGCCGGATTTCGGCATCAACGGCGTGCTGGACCGCTTCGGCCAGATCGAACCGAAAGTACTGTTTACGGCGGACGGCTATTTCTACAACGGCAAGACGATCGATTCGCTCGGCCGGGTGCGCGACATTCTCGGCAGGCTGCCGTCGGTGAAACAGGTCGTAGTCGTCCCTTACGTCGATGAGTCGCCGGACATCGGCGGCTTGCCGCACCCCGCTCTGTTTGCCGAGTTTGGCGAAGCTACCGACGAAATCGAATTCGTGCAACTGCCGTTCGATCACCCGATTTACATCATGTATTCGTCCGGCACGACCGGCGTGCCCAAATGTATTGTGCATGGCGCCGGTGGCGTACTGCTGCAGCACCTTAAGGAACTGGCTCTGCACACGGATCTGAAGCGGGATGACAAGGTTTTCTACTTCACCACCTGCGGCTGGATGATGTGGAACTGGCTGGTGAGCGGCCTCGCGCTCGGCGCGACGGTGGTGCTCTTTGACGGCTCACCGTTTCATCCGCAGCCGAATTCGCTGCTGAAACTGGCGGACGAAATCGGCATCACGATTTTCGGCACCAGCGCCAAGTACATTGCAGCGCTGGAAAAGGCCGGCGTCAAAAGCGGCGACGGCTTCACGCTGGATGCGCTGAAAGCCATCCTGTCCACCGGCTCGCCGCTGGCGCAGGAAAGCTTTGACTACGTGTATCGCGATCTGAAACAGGACGTGCAACTGTCGTCGATTTCCGGCGGCACGGACATCGTCTCCTGCTTCGCGCTCGGCAACCCGATTCTGCCGGTTTGGCGCGGCGAATTGCAGTGCCGCGGGCTCGGCATGGCGGTCGAGATTTTCAACGAAGATGGCAAACCGGTGCGCAATGAGAAAGGCGAGCTGGTGTGCGTCAAGCCGTTCCCGGTCATGCCGGTTCAGTTCTGGAACGACCCGGACGGCAAGCGCTATTGCGCTGCCTACTTCGAGCGGTTCCCGGGTGTCTGGTGCCACGGCGATTACGCCGAGCTGACCGAGCATGATGGCGTGATCATCTACGGTCGCTCGGATGCGGTGCTGAATCCCGGCGGTATCCGCATCGGCACCGCGGAGATTTACCGGCAGGTGGAAAAGCTCGACGAGGTGCTGGAAAGCATCGCCGTCGGCCAGGAATGGGGCGACGACACGCGCGTCGTACTGTTCGTGAAACTGCGGCCGGGCATCGAGCTGGACGATGCGCTGTGCGCGCGCATTCGCAAGATCATTCGCGACAATACGTCGCCGCGCCATGTACCCGCGAAAATCATTGCGGTCGCGGACATTCCCCGCACCATCAGCGGCAAGATCGTGGAACTGGCCGTGACGCACGTCATCCACGGGCGGCCGGTCAAGAATACCGATGCGCTGGCGAATCCGGAGGCGCTGGAGCATTACCGCAATCTGCCCGAGCTCGATACGGATTGATTGCCAAGCCATTGTCCCTGAGTCCCGCCGAACGCTACCGGCGGGACCTGGCGAAGCCCGGCTTCGCGCACGATCCGGCACAGGCTCGCGTGGTCGAAGCGCTCGACCGGCTGTATCACGAGCTGTCGACCATGGCGCCGGACAACGGCTGGCAGCGGCTGCTGGCGCGTTTCCGGAACGACACGCAGCCGATTCGCGGCCTCTACATCTGGGGGCAGGTTGGCCGCGGCAAAACCTACCTGATGGACTGCTTCTATCAATCGCTGCCGTTCGCGGAAAAGAAGCGGCTCCACTTTCACCGCTTCATGCGCGCGGTGCATGATGAGCTGAATACCCTGCGCGACCAGGAAGACCCGTTGGCCATCGTCGCGTCACGTTGGGCGCATGCGGCGCGCGTAATCTGCTTCGACGAATTCGCCGTTACCGATATTACCGACGCGACGATCCTGGGCCGGCTGCTACGCCATCTGTTCAGGCAAGGCGTCACCCTGGTTGCGACGTCCAATATCGAACCGGATGAGCTATACGAGAATGGGCTGAAGCGCGAACTGTTCCTGCCTGCGATCGCACTACTGAAAAGGCACACCCGCGTGATGCACTGCGACAACGGCGACGATTACCGACTGCGGCAACTGACGCGCGCACGACTTTATTACGCGCCTTTAGACACCGCGGCCGAAAAGGCGCTGACGGCCAGCTTCGAAGCAATCGCCGGTACGGCTGGCGAAGCCAATCAGCCATTAACCATTGAAGGGCGAGAGATCCTCGCGCGCCGCACCGGTGACGGTGTTGCGTGGTTCAGCTTTGACGAGATTTGCGGGGGCCCCCGATCAGCAAACGACTACATCGAGATCGCGCGCCTGTATCACACGGTGGTCGTGTCCGATATTCCGCGGCTGGGTCGGGATCGGGAAGATGAAGCGCGCCGTTTCATCGCGCTGGTGGACGAATTTTACGACCGCGGCGTCAAGCTGATCATCTCCGCCGCCGCCCCCATCGGCGAACTGTATGACAGTCAGCGACTGCGGATGGAATTCACCCGCACCCGCAGCCGCCTTATTGAGATGCAGAGTAAAGAATATCTGGCGCGGCCGCACGCGCCGTAGCGCTGTCGCCGAACGCATCGACCGAAATTACTTCCCGACGCAGGCGCTCCGCCACAAGCACGACCTGCATGTCGACTTCCGTCAGTAGACCTGCGGTGACGCATTCCGCCAGCCGCGGCTCAAGTTCGTCATTGGCGACAGCGTCGAGGCGAACCTGCTGGCCGAGCTTGCGTACCAGCGGTTCGGCCTCCATTGTCTTGCGCAGGGCGTCGTCGATCGTCTTCAGCCGGTCACCTGCTGCCTGCGACAGGAACATGCCTTCCGCGAGGCGGTCGCGGCTGCCGGTCGGCTGCATGATCAGCGACGCAATAACCCCGTCGAGCCGATCGACCGGCCGCTTCAAGCGCCGCCCGAGCGGCAGCGCAAGGAAGCGAATCAGCCACGCAACGGGACGATTGGCCAGATTCGCCGTCACCTCGTACAAGCTCTCCTGAATCGTGTGCAGGAAATCTGCACACGTCCACTCCACCAGCGCGCGATCTTCCGGCAATGCGCCCGTCTGTTCGTAATGCTTAAGCGTAACCGTGCCGAGGTAGAGCTGGCTGATGGCGTCGGCCATGCGACCGGAAATGCGCTCGCGGCGCTTGAGTTCGCCGCGCAGGCTCAGCAACAAAAGGTCGGTGGTAATGGCGAACGCGGAGCTCATCCGCTCGAAGCCGCGCCAGTACGAGGCGAGCACCGGATCGGTTCCTTCCGGCGCACGCGCCAACCAGCCACCGCTGAGGCCCAGCAGCAAGGCACGGGCGCCGTTGCGAATCGCGTAGCCGATATGGCCCAGTAATGCGCCGTCGAACGCCTGCGCACCGGTTTCGGCGTCTTCGTCGTTGGCGGCAGTGAGTTCCTGGATAAGAAACGGATGACAACGCAACGCGCCCTGCCCGAACGTGATCAGGTTGCGGGTAAGGATGTTTGCGCCTTCGACGGTCACGCCGACAGTTGTGTACGCGTCGAGCTGGCTTAACAGGTTGTTGGGGCCGAGGCAGACGCCCGCGCCGGCGTGAATGTCCAGCGCATCCGTCACCACCTGGCGCGCGCGCTCGGTCAGGTTGTACTTCATGATGGCGGAGACGACCGACGGCTTGTGACCCTCGTCGAGCGCCGATAGCGTGACCTGTCGGGCTGCGTCCATCAGGTACGTATTGGCCGCGATTCGCGCCAGCTTTTCCTCGACGCCTTCGAAGCGCCCGATCGGGATCTTGAACTGGCTGCGAAGCCGCGCGTATGCGCCGGTGACGCGTGTCGACACCTTGGCCGCCGCCGTACTCAGCGCCGGCAGCGAGATAGCGCGCCCGTCGGTCAGCGACTCCATCAGCATGCGCCAACCCTTGCCGGCATATTCGGCGCCGCCGATGACCTGTTCCATCGGCACGAATACATCGCGGCCGTGCAACGGGCCATTCTGGAATGCCATGCCGTAAGGTCGGTGACGCTTTCCCTGGCTGATGCCGGGCGCATCTGCCGGCACCAACGCGAGTGTAATACCGAGATTTTCCTGCTCGCCAAGCAGGTGATTCGGATCTTCGAGTTTGAAGGCGAGGCCGAGTACGGTCGCTATCGGGCCGAGCGTGATGTAGCGCTTATCGAAGTTGAGGCGGATGCCAAGAACGTTTTCGCGGCCGTCGTATTCCTGGCGGCAGACGACACCGCGATCCGAAATGCCGCTCGCGTCGCTGCCCGCGTTTTGCCCGGTGAGCGCAAAGCAAGGCACTTCCTCACCGCGCGCGAGCCGCGGCAAATAATGACTCTTCTGCTCCTCTGTACCATACTTCAGCAGCAGTTTCCCCGGCCCGACCGAGTTGGGGATCATCACCGTCAACGCCGCACTGATGCTGCGCGTCGCGATTTTCATCACAACTGAGGCGTGGCCGAAGTTGGAAAATTCCTTGCCGCCGTAGCCGCGCGGAATAATCATCCCGAAGAAGCCTTCATCCTTGATGAATTGCCACACTCTGGGCGGCAGGTCGTTCAACTCGTAATTGATCTGCCAGTCGTCGAGCATCCCGCACAGGCGCTCAACCGGCCCGTCGATAAACGCGCGTTCTTCAGTCGACAGCCGCGGCGGCGGAAAACCCAGCAGCGTCTGCCAGCGGGGCCGGCCGCGAAACATCTGCGCTTCCCACCAGACGGTGCCGGCTTCGAGCGCATCGCGCTCGGTCGGCGAGATATCCGGCATCGCTTTTCTGTAGAAGGCAAGCACCCGGTCGCTCAGCAGCCGGCGACGAACGGCAGTCACGGTCGCGATCACGGCGGCAGCGGTCAGCACAACCCAGAGCACGATCAGCGCGATAACGCCGGCACCGCCGACCCATGTCATTGCGACGAGTACGACGCCCAGTACCGGAATCCAGGTGCGGCGCGAGGCGCCGGCATAGGCAACGGCGAGGGCTGCTATGAGGCAGATGAAGGCCCAGAGAATCGGGTTGGCGTAAATGGGAGTCACGGGTGGCTCTCGGTTATTGTGCGTCGAGCTGGTTTTCCGGCGCGGCGTTGGCGAACTCTTCCAGTTCCAGGCACGCCCGCTCGATGCGGGCGATTGTCGGAAACGGCCCGAGGTCGCACTCGAAGCGCCGGGCATTGAAAACCTGCGGCACGAGGCAGATGTCGGCGAGCCCCGGGGTTTCGCCGTGGCAGTAACGGCCGGTCGCGGGGCTGGAGGCCAGCATCGATTCCAGCGCCTCGAAACCTTCCTTGATCCAGTGCCGATACCATTGATCGCGCGCCGGTTTGTCTACGCCCAGCTCGCGCTCCAGGTACTGCAGCACACGCAAATTGTTCAGCGGATGAATGTCGCAGGCCACCGTCTGGGCCAGCGCCCGGACCCGCGCGCGACCGGCAAGATCCTTCGGCAGCAATGGCGACTGCGGATATTTTTCTTCCAGGTATTCGATGATCGCCAGTGACTGTGTGATCGGCGTGCCACCGTTAACGAATGTCGGTACCAGCCCTTGCGGGTTCAACTGCCGATAGCCCGCGCCATGCTGCTCTCCACCATCGCGAACCAGGTGCACGAACTGGTGCTCCGCTTCCAGCTCTTTCAGGTTCAGCGCAATACGCACCCGGTAGGCCGCGGTGCTGCGGAAATAGGTGTAAAGCTGCATGATAGTTCGACTATTTATACGGCTCGATTGTCTGGTCGATCGCGCCGAAGATCGAGCGGCCGTCGCTGTAGTTCATCTCGATACGCACGTGGTCGCCATATTGCATGAACTGCGTCTTCGCTTCGCCCGAGTCGATGATTTCAAGCATGCGCCGCTCCGCCAGACACGAAGAGCCGCGCGAAATATCGTGATTGGCGATCGTGCCGGAACCCAGCAAGGTGCCGGCCGACAATGGTCGGGTCCTGACCGCATGTGCGAGCAATTGCGGGAAACTGAATTGCATATCGTCGCCCGCGTTCGGCTCGCCGAACAGCTTGCCGTTGAGATGCGTAATCAGCGGCAGGTGCAGCTTGCCGCCGCGCCAGGCATCGCCCAGTTCATCCGGCGTCACCGCGACCGGCGACAAGGCGGAACGCGGCTTGCTTTGCAGGAAGCCGAAGTTCTTTTTGAGTTCCGCCGGAATCAGGTTGCGCAGCGAGACGTCGTTGATCAGCACCAGCAGGCGGATCTGCTTGCCGCACTCGTCGGCGGTGGCACCCTGCGGGATGTCGCCGGTAATCACGCCGATTTCGGATTCGAAGTCGATGCCGTAGTCGGTGCTGGCCACGCGCACCGGCTCGGTCGGCGCGAGGAAGCCGTCGCTGACGGCCTGGTACATCAGCGGGTCTTCCTTGAAGCTTGGCGGCATTTCGGCCCCCCGGGCCTTGCGCACGCGCTCGACATGCGCGAGGTAGGCGCTGCCATCGAGAAACTGGTACGCGCGCGGCAACGGCGACGCCAACATTTCGGTCTGCAGCGGCTGCGCCCCGCGCGCCCTGCCCTGATTCAGATCGTCGTACACCGCGCGCAGCAAACCTTCCGTCTCGTCCCACCGCTCTACGGCGTCCTGCAATGTCGACGCGATTTCCGGCACAGCAGCGTAATGCTGCAATTCCCGGTCGACAACGACCAGCGTACCGTCGCGGCCGCCTTCCTTGAGGGTGGCGAGTTTCATTCCTGGCTCCTAAGGTTTGAAGTGTTTTTTGAGGCCTTGCCAGCACTGCTGGTAATCGGCTTGCAGTTCCGGTGCTTCAAGCGCCTGGCGGGTGGGACGGATAACGGCACGTGCTTCGAACATGAACGCCATCGTGTCGGTGACATGCTGCGGCTTTGTAGTGTCGGTCGAGACCGCTTTTTCGTAACTGCCGGCATCGGGGCCGTGGCCGCTCATCGAGTTGTGCAGGCTCATGCCGCCGGGAACGAAGCCGCCTGCCTTGGCATCGTACTCGCCCTGAATCAGGCCCATGAACTCGGACATGATGTTGCGGTGGAACCACGGCGGCCGGAACGTATTTTCCGCGACCAGCCAGCGCGGCGGAAAAATCACGAAGTCCATATTGGCGGTGCCGGGTGTGTCGCTCGTCGACGTCAGCACCGTGAAAATCGACGGGTCCGGGTGGTCGTAACTGATCGAGCCAATCGTATTGAAGCGGCTGAGATCGTATTTGTACGGCGCGTAATTGCCGTGCCAGCCGACGACATCCAGCGGCGAATGGTCGAGTTCCGCAGACCATAGCCGGCCCTGGAACTTGCCGACCAGTTCGGCGCGGCCGTCGACATCCTCGTACGCCGCGACCGGGTACAAGAAGTCGCGCGCGTTGGCGAGCGAATTTGACCCGATCGGCCCGAGTTCGGGCAGGCGCAGCAGTGCGCCGAAGTTTTCGGCGACGTAGCCGCGCGCGGTGTCGTCCAGCAGTTCGACCCGGAAACGCACGCCGCGTGGAATCACGGCGATTTCCAGCGGTGCGATCTGCAGCACGCCCAGTTCCGTCGCAACACGCAGTCGACCCTGCTGCGGCACGATCAGCAGTTCGCCGTCGGCGTCGTAGAAGTACCGGTCGCGCATCGAACG
This sequence comes from Gammaproteobacteria bacterium, assembly GCA_035690945.1. Classification (GTDB taxonomy): domain Bacteria; phylum Pseudomonadota; class Gammaproteobacteria; order Natronospirales; family DASSBR01; genus DASSBR01. The sequence continues at coordinate 11,295 of DASSJY010000012.1, read as the reverse complement.
GTTGGCGGTATAGACGTGCGCGGCGAACCCGGATTGGATGGCGGGAGAGCCGTTGCCGGCAATTGTGCTCAGGCCGTCGATGAAATCCGTCGGCTTGTCCGGCATCGCCAGCGGTTCCCAGCGTAACTGGTTCGGCGACGGCGGAACTTCGTCGAAGCGATTATGAAAACGCCCCTCGGCCAGCGCCGCAAACGAACTGTGCATCGCCGCCGGGCGAATCCGGTACAGCCAACTGCGCCGGTTCGCATGCCGTGGCGCGGTGAAGGCGGTGCCGGAAAGCTGCTCGGCATACAGGCCGTAAGGCACGTTCTGCGGCGAGTTCTGGCCAACCGGCAGCACACCCGCCAACGCCTCGGTCGCAAACTCGTTGCCGAAGCCGGATTGATATTGGGGTTCCGACTCCGTTTCCGCCTGCGGCTTCAGTGGGCTGGCTTTTTGGTCCATGGCCACAAGGCGGCGCTCTTAAAGAACGCCGCGCTTTTCCTGATCCCGCTCGATGGCTTCGAACAGTGCACGGAAGTTGCCTTCGCCGAAGCCTTCGTTGCCCTTGCGCTGGATGATTTCGAAAAAGATCGGACCGATGCAGTTTTCGGTGAAAATCTGCAGCAGCAACTGCCGATGCGTTTCTTCGTCGGCGTCGATCAGGATGCGGTTCTTGTGCATCCGCTCGAGGTCCTCGCCATGACCGGGCACACGCTCATCGATCATGTCGTAGTACGTCTGGGGCGTGTCGAGGAAGCCGACACCGCGGTCGCGCATTGCTTCCACCGTTTCGTACACATTGTCGGTGTACAGCGCGATGTGCTGAATGCCTTCGCCATTGTATTCCTTCAGGAATTCGGCGATCTGCGACTTGTCGTCGGCCGACTCGTTCAGCGGAATGCGCACCTTGCCGTCCGGGCTGGTCATGGCCTGCGAGAACAGGCCGGTCTTGCTGCCCTTGATGTCGAAATAGCGGATTTCGCGGAAGTTGAACAGCCGTTCGTAGTAGCCCGACCACGTGCGCATTTCGCCGCGCTCGACGTTGTGCGTCAGGTGATCGATGAATTTGAGACCCACGCCCTTCGGGTTCTGGTCGACGCCGTCGATCGGCTCGAACTCGTCTGCGTACGTGTCCTGATCTCCGTAGCGGTCGACCATGTAAAGAATGCTGCCGCCGATACCTTCGATCTTCGGCACATCCATCGCGACCGTATCCGGCTTGTGGGTAATCGCATCCGCGCCCTTGTCCAGTGCGCGATCGTAAGCCTTGGCGGCGTCCTTGACGCGGATCGCGAAGCCGCAGGCGGACGGGCCATGCTTGGCGGCGAAATCAGCGGCGAAGCTGTTGGGCTCGCCGTTGACCAGGAAGTTGACGCCATTCTGGCGATAGAGTGTCACGGCCTTGTTCTTGTGGCGCGCGACCGCGTCGAAGCCCATGCGGGTGAACAGGTCGTGCAACAGGTCGACGTCCGGCGCGGTGAATTCGATGAATTCAAAGCCGTCCGTCCCCATTGGATTATCGAACATTTCTGCCATGACACACCTCAATGATCTTGTGTCGGGACCGGGCGACAGGTACCCGTCCCGAAAATTGAATTCCGTCGCGCCATTATAAGCAATTTCGGACGCCGGGACCGAATGCCTCGGCGGATCAGGAACTTAGCCCGGCTGGCCCAGCTCCGTGCGGACGTCGATCAGCTCCGGGAACAGCACCGTGTCGACTGCCTTTTTCAGGAACGCCATCCCCGAAGAGCCGCCGGTACCGCGCTTGTGGCCGATGATCCGCTCGACCGTCTTCATGTGTCGGAAGCGCCAAAGCTGGAAATTGTTGTCGAGATCGACGAGCTTTTCGCACATCTCGTAAGCGTCCCAGTAGGTCTCACGATCCTCGTAGATCGTCTTGAAGACCGCCGTCATGCCCGGATGGGCTTCATAATTTCGGGAAAAATCCCGTTCCACGCACTCGGCCGGCACCGGATGACCGTGACGCGCGAGATAGCGCAGGAACTCGTCGTAGAGGCTGGGCTGCTCAACAAGATCATGCAGCCGGTCGTATATTGGCTGGTCATGCTCGAACATCTTCAGCAACGCCTTGTTCTTGTTGCCCAGCATAAATTCGAGCGCGCGGTATTGCGGCGACTGGAACCCTGACGCGGTACTCAATACCCCACGAAACTCCGCGTATTCGCTCGGCGTCAGCGTCTCCAGCACCGCCCATTGGTTGAACAACTGCTCCTGGATCAGCTTGACCCGCGCCAGGATCTTGAAGCAGGGCTCCAACTGATCGGCCTGGATGTGGGCCCTCGCCGCGGCAAGTTCATGCAGCATCAGCTTGATCCACAGTTCCGAAGTCTGGTGCTGGATGATGAACAGCAGTTCGTCATGATGCGGCGGGTCGCTGAGCGGATGCTGCGCACCCAAGAGGTCGTCAAGAGATAAATATCCGGAATAAGTCAGCCGATTCTCAAGGTCCAGGTGAAGGTCTGATTCCAGCTCACGTTCTGCCATAGCACCCGCCTGCGTTACTCCGGGAAGTGGATTTGCTAGAATTGTCAGGATTTTTACCGAACAACATTCGGCCGCCCGGCCGAATTCCTTATTCTACAGGATGCATTGTTCGGCGGCCGCCCGCTCCGGCGTCGCCACCACGCCGGGCTGCCACTTGAGGAGAGGACCCCCTTGAAGACCGTTGCCAAATTCGAGATCGGCTTCGAGCAGTTCATTGACGAGAGCGGCAAAGCCGTCCAGAAACTGCCGAAATTTGCCGACAAGCCCGCCGAACTCATCAAGATGTACCGGATGATGACCCTGACGCGGCTGTTCGACACCCGCGCGATTGCGCTGCAACGCACAGGCAAACTCGGCACCTACGCCTCCAGCCTTGGCCACGAGGCCATCCACGTCGGCATCGGCGCGGCGATGAAGGAGGAGGACGCGCTGGCGCCGATGTATCGCGAATACGGCGCCCAGTTCTGGCGCGGCGTAAAACTTTCCGAAGTGCTGCTCTACTGGGGCGGCGACGAGCGTGGCAGCGACTTCTCCGGCCCGGCGCACGATTTCGCCTGGTGCGTGCCGATCGCGACGCAGTGCCTGCATGGCGCCGGCGCCGCGATGGCGTTCAAGCTCCGCAAGGAAAAGCGCTGCGCCGTGGCGGTCGTCGGCGACGGCGGCACGTCGGAAGGCGATTTTTATGAAGCGATCAATGCGGCCGGCGCATTCCAGCTGCCGATCGTGTTTGTCGTCAGCAACAACCAATGGGCGATCTCCGTGCCGCTGAAGGAGCAGACGGCCTGCGAAACACTGGCGCAAAAGGCATTTGCCGGCGGATTCCAGGGCATGCAGGTGGACGGCAACGACATCGTCGCGGTTCGCGATGCGATGGAAAAGGCGCTCGCCAAGGCCCGCAAGGGCGGCGGCCCGACGCTGATCGAAGCGCTGACCTATCGCCTTTCCGACCACACCACGGCCGACGACGCGAGCCGCTACCGGCCCGACGACGAAGTCAAAGCGGCAGAGAAGAAAGAACCGCTGCTGCGCCTGCGCCAATATCTCACCGCCCTTGGCGAATGGGACGACGCCAGGGAAAAGGCGCTGATCGACGAATGCAAGCAACAGGTCGCCGACGCCGTCAAGGAGTACGAAAACACGCCCAAGCCGTCGCTCGAATCGATGTTCGACTATATGTATGCCGAGCTGCCCGAAGCGCTCGAAGAACAACGCGCCGCGGCCCTGGCCGCCGGCGAGACGGAGAGCGCGCATGGCTAAAATTACTTTGATCGAAGCCGTCACGATGGCGATGGCGCATGAACTGGAACGCGATGACAGTGTTGTGGTGTTCGGCGAGGATGTCGGCCCAAACGGCGGCGTGTTCCGCGCCACGGCCGGGCTGCAGGAGCGCTTCGGCAAGGAGCGCGTGTTCGACACGCCGCTGGCCGAATCGATGATCGCCGGCCTTGCGGTCGGCATGTCCGCACAGGGCATGAAGCCGATTGGCGAAATCCAGTTCTCCGGCTTCGCCTATCCCGCGTTCGACCAGCTCATCAGCCACGCCGCGCGCATGCGCCACCGCACCCGCGGCCGGCTGCACTGCCCGATGGTAATTCGCGCGCCGTCCGGCGGCGGCATTCATGCGCCGGAGCACCACTCCGAAAGCATGGAGGCAATTTACGCGCATACGCCGGGCCTGCGATGTGTCATGCCCTCCTCGCCCGCACGCGCCTATGGCCTGCTGCTGGCGGCGATTCGCGACCCGGATCCGGTCGTATTCCTGGAGCCCAAGCGTATTTATCGGCTCGTCAAGCAGGAAGTGCCGGATAATGGCGAAGCGCTGCCGCTCGACACCTGCTTCGTGCTGCGCGAAGGCGAAGACGTGACGATGGTCACCTGGGGTGCGATGGTGCACGAAACGCTGAAAGCCGCCGAAGTAATGGCGAAGGAAGGCGTGAGCTGCGAAGTAATCGACCTCGCCACCATCTCTCCGATCGACTACGAGACGATTCTCGAGTCGGTCGAAAAAACCGGCCGGTTGGTGGTCGTGCACGAAGCGCCGCGAAATGTGGGCGTCGGCGCCGAAATCGCCGCCGAAGTGGCTGAAAAGGCGATTTATTCGCTGCTCGCGCCAGTTCAGCGCGTCACTGGTTACGACACCGTCATGCCGCTGTTCCGGCGGGAAATGGATTATCTGCCGAGCACGACGCGCGTCGTCGCGGCGGTCAAGAAGACCCTGGAGGATTAAGAAAGATGAAAACCTTCAATTTGCCCGACCTGGGCGAAGGCCTGCCGGAAGCCGAGATCGTCAAATGGCACGTCAAGGAAGGCGACACGATCGAAGCGGATGAACCGCTGGCATCGGTTGAAACGGCCAAGGCTGTCGTCGACGTCCCCTCGCCGTACTCGGGCAAGATCGCCAAGCTTTACGCCGCCGAAGGCGACATTGTCGAAACGCACAAGCCGCTGGTCGATTTCGACCTGGGCGGCGGCGAAGCCGCAGCGGCCGATCAAAATGAGACCGCGAAGGAAGCACCGCCTGAAAAGGCCAGCGATGCCGTGCGCGAAGATTCCGGCACTGTCGTCGGCCAGATGATATCGAGCGACGAAGTGCTGGAAGAAACTGCCGTCGTTCGCAAGAAGAAACACCAGAGAGCCGCCGCGCGCCCGAAGGCCGCACCGGCCGTGCGCGCCCTGGCGAAAAAAGAAGGCGTCGACCTCAACGCCGTTGAAGGCACCGGCAAGAACGGACTGATTACCGCCGACGACGTGCAACGCCACATCCAGTCCGGCCAGGCTGCCCCGGCCGCTGCCGGAACCGGCGCCCGCGCCGCCGCGCCGCAGCCGCACAAACTGCCCGCGGGCGGCATCAAGGAACAACTTCGCGGCCCGCGCCGCGCCATGGCGCAATCGATGTCGCGTTCGCGCGACGAAGTCATGCCCTGCACGCTGTTCGACGACGCTGACATCAACGACTGGCTGCCGGGACAGGACATCACCGCCCGCGTCATCCGCGGCATCGTCGCCGGCTGTCACGCCGAGCCGGGCCTGAACGGCTTCTTCGACGGCGCCAGCCTGACCCGCCAGATCGTGACGCGCATCGATCTCGCCATGGCCGTCGACACGCCGGACGGCCTGATCGTCCCCGTGCTCCGCGACGTGGGCAACAAGGACGGCGCCGCGCTGCGCGGCGCGCTGAACCAACTCAAGGAAGCCACCCGCAACCGCACCGTCGCGCCGGAAGACATGCGTGATTACACCATCATGCTGTCGAACTTCGGCATGCTCGCCGGCCGCTACGCGACGCCGGTCATCGTCCCGCCGGCGGTCGCCATCATCGGCACCGGCGGCATTCAGCACGATGTCGTGCCGGTCATGGGCGGCATCGAAGTCCACAAGCGCATTCCGCTGTCGCTGACCTTCGATCACCGCTGCATTACCGGTGGCGAAGCCTGCCGCTTCTTCGGCGCGATGATCAAGGATCTGCGCAGAGCGCAGTAATTCTCTTTCCGACACCCACCCCACCGTCTCGAGGCGGTGGGGTCCCCACCGCCCCCGCGAACAGCCAGCCCTTCGCACCACGCGTCGAATAGCGTTAAAATAGCGCCCATCCAATTTGGCGTCCAAGGTCGCTCGCCCCTTAAGGCGGGCGTTTTAGTTTGGTAACGATTCGTTTCCGACAATCCAGCCTTGTACCTGTCTGCCGTCCCGGCCGCCGACGCCTGCCCGCGCCCTTTTTCATCGCATAATCGACAATCGAGATTTCCATGCCGCAGACCAAGCAGGATCCGAAGACCCGCCATATCGAACGCGTACTGGCGGAGGCCGAAAAGAAAGTGGACGCAGCCGAACTGCCGCTGATCGAAGCGTTCATCCGGCTGTACTACGGCGGCATCGCAGAAGAAGACCTGCTCGAGCGGACCCCGCAGAACCTGTTCGGGGCAGCCTTCGCCCATTGGCAACTCGCCCGCACCCGCGACGCCGGCACGCCGCTCATCCGGCTTTACAACCCGAGCGCACAGCGCCATGGCTGGAAATCGACCCACACAGTTTGCGAAATCGTCAACGACGACATGCCGTTCCTGGTCGATTCGCTGTCGATGGCGTTCGCGAAACATGGCATCGGCATCCACCTGACTGTTCACCCGATCATCAGCGTCACCAGGGACAAGAACCGGCAGATCAGCAAAGTTGCGCCCGCCACCGCCGGCGCCAAAGGCAAGGCGGAACTCGAATCCTTCGTTCACATGGAAGTCGATCGCCAGACCGACGCGCAACTGCTCAAGGCGCTGGAAGCCGACATCGGGACCGCGCTGGCCGACGTACGTTCGTCTGTCAACGACTGGGGCGCGATGCGCGATATGGCCGCGACCATCGCCGCCGGACTCGACGCGAACAAGCTGCCGCTGGCCGAAGGTGAAGTCGAGGAAGGGAAGCAGTTTTTGCACTGGCTTACCGCCAACCACTTCACCTTTCTCGGCTATCGTGAATACGATCTGGTGCGCGAGAACGGCGAGGACATCCTGCAGATCATCCCGGATTCGGGCCTTGGCATCCTGCGCGACACCGGCCCCGATACTGTATCCAAGAGTTTCCTGGTGCTGCCCAAGGACGTGCGACGCCGTGCGCGCGCCAAGGAACTGCTGATTATTACCAAGGCCAACTCGATCGCCACAGTACATCGACCCGGCTACATGGACTACATCGGCGTCAAACGCTTCAATGATGCCGGTGAAGTCATCGGCGAGCGGCGCTTCCTTGGCCTGTTCACCTCGACCGCCTACAGCCTGACAGCGCGCAACATCCCGCTTCTGCGCCACAAGGTCGACACAGTCATGCGACGCTCGGGCCTGCCGGCGAGCAGCCACGGCGGCAAGGCGTTGCTGCACATCCTCGAAACCTTCCCGCGCGACGAGTTGTTTCAAAGCACTGTCGACGAACTGTACGAGATCGCGACCGGCGTGCTGGCGCTGCAGGAACGTCAGCGCGTCAAGCTGTTTATCCGCCGCGATGCATTTGGCCGATTTTATTCGTGCCTCGTGTACGTGCCGCGCGACCGTTATAACACGCGCGTACGCATGCGCATCCAGGACGTGCTGCGCGAGCACCTGCATGGCAAGGACGTGGAATCGGCTGTGCAATTATCCGAGTCGAGGCTCGCGCGCCTGCACATCATCGTACGCACGACGCCGTGGCAGTTTCCAAAGTTTGAGCAGACCGACATCGAAGACCAGATCAGGCTTGCCGTGCGCTCGTGGGAAGACCAGCTGCACGATGCACTGGTTGCCAAATTCGGCGAAGCCCGCGGCGTGAAGCTGTTCAACCGCTACGGCGATTATTTCCACGCCTCCTACCAGGAAGACGTGAAGCCCAAGGCGGCGGTTTACGACATCGAGCAGATCGATGATCTGACCGATGACGAAAGCCTGCGTATGAGCCTCTACCGGCCAACATTCAACCCGAAGAGCCTGCTGCGTTTCAAGCTGTTCCGCCGCGAGCAGCCGATCTCAATTTCAACCGCGCTGCCGATGCTTGAAAACCTCGGCATGAACGTGATCAGCGAGCGACCCTACGAGATGGAACTGGCGGACGGCTCGATGATCTGGATTCAGGACTTCGAGATGATCTACGCGCGCCGGGCGGATATCGACCCGAAGGAGGTCAAGGGTATCTTCCAGGACGCATTCGCGCGCATCTGGAGCGGCGAGGCCGAAAACGACGGTTTCAACAAACTGGTGCTGGGCGCGGAACTGACTTGGCGTGAAACGACGCTGCTGCGTGCCTATTGCAAATACCTGCTGCAGACCGGCGCACCGTTCAGTCAGGCGTACATGGAGCAGACGCTCGCCGCCAATGCCGACATCGCCAAGCTGATGATCGAACTGTTCGACATCCGCTTCGATCCCGCCGGGGTCGCACGCAATCGCGACAAGCGCGCACAGGAATGTCTCGACCGGCTGCACGAAAAACTCGATTCCGTCAGCAGCCTCGACGACGACCGCATCCTGCGCAGCTTCATTAACGTAATCGACGCAACGTTGCGCACGAACTACTTCCAGTTCGACGCGAACAAGCAGCCCAAGCCCTACATTTCGCTCAAATTCGATCCGAGCAAGATTCCGGAACTGCCGTTACCTCGGCCAATGTTCGAAATCTTCGTCTATTCGGCGCGTTTCGAAGCCGTGCACCTGCGAGGCGGCAAGGTTGCGCGTGGCGGAATTCGCTGGTCGGATCGACGCGAGGATTTCCGCACCGAGGTGCTTGGCCTGATGAAGGCGCAGATGGTCAAGAACACCGTCATCGTACCGGTCGGCTCGAAGGGCGGCTTCTTCGTCAAGCATCCGCCGGCGGATGGCGATCGAGACAAGCTTATGCATGAGGTAGTCGCCTGCTACCAGAACTTCATGCGCGGCATGCTGGATCTGACGGACAATCTTGTGGACGGCAGCGTCCAGCCACCGCGCGATGTCGTGCGTCACGATCCGGACGATCCGTATCTCGTGGTTGCAGCCGACAAGGGCACGGCCACATTTTCGGACATCGCCAACGGCGTCGCCGCTGAGTACGACTACTGGCTCGGCGACGCCTTCGCGTCCGGCGGTTCCGCCGGCTACGATCACAAAAAGATGGGCATCACCGCGCGCGGCGGCTGGGAGTCGGTCAAGCGCCATTTCCGCGAAATGGGCACCGATATCCAGACAACCGACTTCACCGTGGTCGGCATCGGCGACATGGCCGGTGACGTGTTCGGCAATGGCATGCTGCTGTCCCGGCACATCAAGCTGATCGCGGCGTTCAACCACATGCACATTTTCCTCGACCCGAATCCGGAGCCGGAGGCAAGCTTCCAGGAACGCGAGCGCCTGTTCAACCTGCCGCGCTCGACCTGGGAAGACTACGACGCAAGCGTGATTTCGACCGGAGGAGGAATCTATTCGCGCAGCGCCAAGCAAATTCCGCTCAGCGACGAAATTCGCGCCGCGCTCGACATTGAAGCCGAGTCGCTGACCCCGCAGGAACTGATTCGCGCCATTCTGAAAGCGCCCGTCGATCTGCTATGGAACGGCGGCATCGGCACCTACGTCAAGGCCATCCACGAAAGCAGCGCCGACGTCGGCGATCGCGCCAACGACACGCTGCGCATCAACGGCCGCGAGCTGCGCTGCCAGGTGGTCGGCGAAGGCGGCAACCTCGGCTGCACGCAACTCGGGCGCATCGAGTACGCGCTGAACGGCGGCCGGCTCAATACCGATTTCGTCGATAACTCGGCGGGCGTCGATACGTCGGATCACGAAGTCAACATCAAGATTCTGCTCAACATGGCGCTCGGCCCGAAGTTCAGCGTCGAGCAGCGCAACGACCTGCTGGCGACAATGACCGACGAGATCGCGGCACTGGTGCTACGCAATAATTATCTGCAAAGCCAGGCGATCACGGTGGCCGAATCGCAGGCGGCACAGCGCATCGAGGAGCATGCCTACCTGATCCGTTTGCTGGAGCGTAGCGGCTCGCTCAACCGCGGCCTTGAATACTTGCCGAGTGAGGAAGATCTGATCGAACGTCGCGCGGCCGCCAAGGGGCTGACGCGACCGGAGCTTTCGGTGCTGCTCGCGTATAGCAAGATTACGATCTACAGCGATCTGGTCGATTCGGACGTGCCCGAGGACAAGTATCTCGGCCAGGAACTCGAGGATTATTTCCCGACGCCGCTGCGCCGCGACTATCGCGCGTTGATGGACGAACATCGGCTGCGCCGTGAAATTATCGCCACGGCCACCACCAACAGCATCGTCAACCGCATGGGTCCGACGTTCGCTCACCGGATGCGCGAGGAAACCGGCGCCAATGCTTCGGCCGTTGCCCGCGCTTATACGATTGCCCGCGAGACCTACGGCATGCGCGAGATATGGGCCGCAATCGAGGCGCTCGACAACAAGGTGCCGGCCGATGTGCAAACGACCATGATCACGCGCACCGCGAGACTTCTTCGGCATGCGACTCGGTGGCTGCTCGACCACAAGCGTCGCCGTCTCGACATCGCCGCCCAGGTTGCCGAACTGCAGCCAGGCATTACGACGTTGATGCACATTATTCACACCGTGCTGCCCGAGCACGATCTCGAATCGTTCAACAACGAACGCGAAAAGCTGCTACGCGACGACGTGCCCGAAGGGCTGGCTCGCAGGATTGCCGCGCTGAGTCCGCTGTATGCGGGTATGGACATCGTCGAAGTGGCTGCTTCGGACAAGCTCGCAGTCGAGACGGTTGCGCGCGCATGGTTCCAGCTCGGGGCGCGGCTCGACATCGACTGGTTGCACGAACAGGTCGAAAGCCTGCAGGCGCGCGGCCACTGGCAGGCGGTCGCCCGCGGCTCTCTGCGCGAAGACCTGTATACACAGCAGCGCCAGTTGACCGCGCAGGTATTGAACGGCTGCGGCAAACGGGAAGGCATCGAAAACTGTGTGGAGAAATGGCTTGTGTCGCACAACGACAGAGTGCAACACACGCAGCGCGTCGTCGGTGACATGAAAGCCGCTGCAACAAACGCGGATTTCCCGACGCTTGCGGTTGCGTTGCAGGAAATTCGCAAACTCGTGCAGGCGAATGGCGTGAAGGCGTCCTGATCGTTTTTTACCTATTGTTGCGAAGTCTATATACTACAGCCGTCCCACAAAAAGGAGACGCTGATGCCTTCGCAATTGACCGAAGTAGAAAAAACATTTAATCAGGCTCGCAAGGAACTGCTTTCGACTGCCAGAACCGTCGACACGCACACCGGAAGCCAACTGAAAAAACTCGAACGGCAGCTCAAGGCAGCCAATTCGA